>NZ_JBQVSQ010000005.1:493109-550439 GCF_052952715.1 Burkholderia sp. YIM B11467 | reverse complement strand
TTGCGTGCGCGGTACAGCTCCGTGTACAGCCACGACTGCTTGAAGGCGTCCGGGTATGCGTTCAGTTCGTCCGACTGACGGCCGGCCTGCAGCGCGTCGAACGCGGCGTCGGCCGCCAGCATGCCGGTCTTGATCGCCGCGTGGCTGCCCTTGATCCGCGATGCGTTCAGGAAACCCGCGTCGTCGCCGATCAGCGCGCCGCCCGGGAACACCGTCTTCGGCAGCGACAGCAGCCCGCCCGCGGTGATCGCACGTGCGCCGTACGATACGCGCTTGCCGCCTTCCAGGAACGCGCGGATCGACGGGTGCGTCTTGTAGCGCTGGAATTCCTCGAACGGCGACAGGTACGGGTTCGTGTAGCCGAGGCCCACCACGAAGNGAACGCGCGGATCGACGGGTGCGTCTTGTAGCGCTGGAATTCCTCGAACGGCGACAGGTACGGGTTCGTGTAGCCGAGGCCGACCACGAAACCGACCACGACCTGGTTGTTGTCCATGTGATACAGGAACGAGCCGCCGTAGGTATCGGACTTCAGCGGCCAGCCGGCCGTGTGGATCACGAGGCCCGGCTTGTGCTTCGCGGGATCGATTTCCCACAGTTCCTTGATGCCGATCCCGTACGCCTGCGGCTCGGCGTTTGCGTCGAGCTTGAACTTCGAGATCAGCTGGCGGCCGAGGTGGCCGCGGCAGCCTTCGGCGAACAGCGTGTACTTCGCGTGCAGCTCCATGCCGAGCTGGAAGTTCTCGGTCGGCTCGCCGTCCTTGCCCACGCCCATGTTGCCGGTCGCGACACCCTTCACGGAGCCGTCGTCGTTGTACAGGATCTCGGCGGCCGGGAAGCCCGGGAAGATCTCGACGCCCAGCGCTTCGGCCTGCTGGCCGAGCCAGCGCGTGACGTTGCCCAGCGAAATGACGTAGTTGCCGTGGTTCTTGAAGTTCTCGGGCAGCGCCCAGTTCGGCGTCGTGACCGCGCTTTTCTCGGACAGGAACAGGAAGCGGTCTTCCGTCACCTCGACGTTCAGCGGCGCGCCCTGTTCCTTCCAGTCGGGGAACAGCTCGGTGATCGCGCGCGGGTCCATCACCGCGCCCGACAGGATGTGCGCGCCGATCTCGGAACCCTTCTCGAGCACGCACACGCCGATCTCGGTGCCTTTCTCGGCGGCCAGCTGCTTGAGCCGGATCGCCGCCGACAGCCCGGCGGGGCCGCCGCCGACGATCACGACGTCGTATTCCATCGATTCGCGCGGGCCGTATTGCTCGATGAGGCTTGCGGGGGTCATTGGCGTTCCTCTAACCGTTAGAATGCTTTTATTCGGGAGCGTATTGTCTGCGAAACGAAACGCTTGCCGCAACAGCATGCGGCTAGATTAGCACGATCGTTCTATTTTTGTGCTACGGTAATGCCGCGCGGGCCGTGCTGCCCGTGGCGGCGAAATGACATCGAAAGGGGATGTGCAAATGGGTCGATCGATCAATCTGGAAGGCAAGGTTGCGCTGGTCACGGGCGCGTCGAGCGGCCTTGGGCAGCGCTTTGCGCAGGTACTGTCGCAGGCCGGTGCGAAGGTCGTGCTCGCAAGCCGCCGCGTCGAACGCCTGAAGGAACTGCGTGCGGAAATCGAGGCGGCGGGCGGCGCCGCGCACGTCGTGTCGCTCGACGTCACCGACGTCCAGAGCATCAAGGCGGCGGTCGCGCACGCGGAGACGGAAGCCGGCACGATCGACATCCTCGTGAACAATTCGGGCGTTTCGACGATGCAGAAGCTCGTCGACGTGACGCCGGCCGATTTCGAGTTCGTGTTCGATACCAACACGCGCGGTGCATTTTTCGTCGCGCAGGAAGTCGCGAAGCGGATGATGATGCGCGCGAACGGCAACGGCAAGCCGCCGTACCGGATCATCAACATCGCGTCGGTGGCCGGGCTGCGCGCGTTCCCGCAGATCGGGCTGTATGCGATGAGCAAGTCCGCGGTCGTGCAGATGACGCGCGCGATGGCGCTCGAATGGGGACGCCACGGGATCAACGTCAACGCGATCTGTCCGGGCTATATCGATACCGAAATCAATCATTACCTGTGGGAAACCGAGCAGGGCCAGAAGCTGCAGTCGATGCTGCCGCGCCGGCGCGTCGGCAAGCCGCAGGATCTCGACGGGCTGTTGTTGCTGCTCGCGGCCGACGAGTCGCAGTTCATCAATGGCTCGATTATCTCCGCCGACGACGGCTTCGGCCTCGCCTGAGCGGATGACATTCAGCAATAAAGAAGACTGCAATGAGTGCAACAAGCGATTATTCACCCGTATTTGAGATGTCGATGCCGATCCGCTGGGGCGACATGGATGCGTTCGGCCACGTGAACAACACGGTCTATTTCCGTTATATGGAACAGGCGCGGATCTCGTGGTTCGAGGAGCTCGGCATTGCCGGCGGCAACGGCGAGGGACAGGGGCCCGTGATCGTCACGGCGTCGATGGAGTTTCTCAAGCAACTGCACTATCCGGGCGACGTGATCGCGAAGATGTCGGCCGCGAAACCGGGCCGAAGCAGCTTCGACACCGGTTTCGAGCTCACGCGCGCGGACGATCCGCAGCACGTCTATGCGCGCGGCAAGGCGCGTTGCGTATGGGTCGACTACGCGCTCGGCAAGTCGGTGCCGCTGCCGCAACTGCTGCGCGACACGATTGAGCGCGCGCTCGCGACGAAGATCGGGTGAGCGTCGACAGGGTGAGGCCGGCGCCGGTCACGCCCCATAACCATGGTTTCCCGAATCGGCCGCTTTACGCGGCCGATTGTCATCCGGGAACCGCCGTTCAGTGCCCAAGCAGGCGCTGCAGCAGCTCCGGCGTATTGTTCGTCCCGTATTTGCGCATCAGCCGTGCGCGGTAGATGTCGACCGTGCGCGAGCTGATGTCGAGCACGCGCCCGATCTGCTTGCTGGTCTTGCCGGTCGCGAGCTGCGCGGCGATCTCGCGTTCGCGCGGGGTCAGCTCGACGGCGACCCGGCGCGTCGCGCTCAAATCCTCGAAGGTCCAGACGCCGGCCGCGAGCGGCGCGGTGCGGTCGAGCGCGCGGCCCGTCACGTGGCACCAGAACAGCTCGCCGTCCGCCCGCTTCATGATTCTGTCATCCGAGTAGATGCCGTTCGCGGCCATCACGCGCGCGATACGCTCGCCGATTCGCTGGAATTCGTCCGTCGACGGGTAGAGCACCTCGTACGATTTCCCGATCAGGTCGGCCCGCGCGCAGCGGAAGATCGACGCGAGCGCGTCGTTGCAGTCCTCGATCACGCGATCGCGCGACAGGACGAGGCCGAGCGGCGCGAGGTGGAAGGCAGTCTGGTAATCGAGAGCGGGCATGGCGCAGGCAAGCGGAGGCAAACGCTTATGTATTTTTGCGTATTGTGCCGCATCCGCGCCGCATCGTACCCTTTCAGGCATCTCGCGGCGGTTTGCCGCGACATAAAAAAGCGCGCCTCGACGCAGGCATCGCCGTGCATGCATAGAATGATGCGGCGGGCTTGCGGGCCACGTGGGCGCGTGAACCGGTTTTGCTGGTTTCCATAGAGGAAGGGACAACAGATGAACAAAGTCTATCCAAGCGCGGCTGCCGCGCTGGAAGGGATCGTCCGCGACGGACAGACCTTCGCGGTGGGCGGCTTCGGCCTGTGCGGGATTCCGGAGGCGCTGATCGCGGCGTTGCGCGATTCGGCCGTCAAGGGCATCACCTGCATCAGCAACAACGCGGGCGTCGACGGTTTCGGCCTCGGCCTGCTGCTGGAAACGCGCCAGATCAAGAAAATGATCTCGTCGTACGTCGGCGAGAACAAGGAGTTCGAGCGCCAGTACCTGGCGGGCGAACTCGAGCTCGAATTCACGCCGCAAGGCACGCTCGCCGAAAAACTGCGCGCGGGCGGCGCGGGCATCCCCGCATTCTTCACGAATACTGGCTACGGCACCGTGATCGCGGAAGGCAAGGAAACGCGCCAGTTCGGCGATCGCCACTACGTGCTCGAGCCGTCACTGACGGCCGACGTCGCGCTCGTGAAGGCCTGGAAGGCCGACAAGTCCGGCAACCTGATCTATCGCCGCACCGCGCGCAACTTCAACCCGATGTGCGCGATGGCCGGCAAGATCACCGTGGTCGAGGTCGAGGAGATCGTCGAGAACGGCACACTCGATCCGGACCAGGTCCATACGCCGGGGATTTTCGTGCAGCGCATCGTGCTGAACGCGACGCCCGAAAAACGCATCGAACAACGCGTCGTACGCGCGAAAGGAGACTGACATGGCCTGGAATCGTGACCAGATGGCCGCGCGCGCGGCGAAGGAACTGCAGGACGGCTTCTACGTGAACCTCGGCATCGGCCTGCCGACGCTCGTCGCGAACCACGTGCCGGAAGGCGTCGAGGTGTGGCTGCAGTCGGAGAACGGCCTGCTCGGCATCGGCCCGTCGCCGACCGAAGACGAAGTCGACGCCGATCTCATCAACGCCGGCAAGCAGACCGTCACGACGCTGCCGGGTTCGTCGATCTTCTCGTCGGCCGACTCGTTCGCGATGATCCGCGGCGGCCACATCAACCTCGCGATCCTCGGTGCGATGCAGGTCAGCAAGCAGGGCGACCTCGCGAACTGGATGATCCCCGGCAAGATGATCAAGGGGATGGGCGGTGCGATGGACCTCGTCGCGGGCGTGAAGCGCGTCGTCGTGCTGATGGAGCATGTCGCAAAGGGCGACCAGCACAAGATCCTCGAAGAGTGCAACCTGCCGTTGACCGGTGTCGGTGTGGTCGACCTGATCATCACCGATCTCGGCGTGATCGAAGTGACGCCGGCCGGCCTGAAGGTCCTCGAGCTCGCCGACGGCGTGAGCGCCGACGAGATCCAGGCGAAGACGGGCGCGCCGCTCGACGTCAGCGCGGTCGCCTGAGTTCTCCGCGCGCAGGCGCGGTGTCGACGCCCCGCATGCCGGACGACGGCATGCGGGGCGTTTGTCATTACGCGGGACCGCGCCGCCTGCCCGGCGCCCGGTGGGCGGACCCGTGCGGCGGAAGCGGTTTACAATCGTTTGCATCGGGCGTCGCAACCGTTGTCCCGCGCGTCGCCCCCGTTCGACAGGATGCCAACGATGCCAACAATTCCAGCGAATCCCCCGGTTCCTCGCCAGCGGCGCGTGCAGTGTGCGAGCGTTGCCGGCCTGCACCACGTCGCTTATACCGAGTGGGGCGATCCCGCCAACCCGCGTGTGCTGGTCTGCGTGCATGGCCTGACCCGTTCCGGGCGTGATTTCGATCGGCTCGCCGCCGCGCTGTCCGATACGTATCGCGTCGTGTGCCCCGATGTCGTCGGGCGCGGCCAGTCCGACCGGCTGGCCGATCCGCGGCTCTACGCGATTCCGCAATACGTGGCCGACATGGTGACGCTGATCGCGCGGCTCGACGTCGAATCGGTCGACTGGTTCGGCACGTCGATGGGCGGCCTGATCGGCCTGGCGCTCGCGGGGCTGCCCGGTTCGCCGCTGCGCCGGATGATCGTCAACGACGTCGGCCCGCGCATCGAGCCTGATTCGCTGACGCGCATCGGCGAATATCTCGGCGTGCAGCCGCGCTTTGCGACCGAACAGGAGGGCATCGATTACCTGACGTCGCTGTCGTTGCCGTTCGGCGCGCTGACCGGCGACGAGTGGCGCGAGATCAACGGACCGCTGCTGCGCGAGTTGCCCGAAGGCGGCTGGACGATGCGCTACGATCCGCGCATCGCCGAACCGTTCAAGGCGACGACGCCCGAACTGGCCGCACTCGGCGAGGCGGCGCTGTGGCGCGCCATCGAGACGACGGACGCGTCGCTGCTCGTCGTGCGCGGCGAGACATCCGACCTGCTGTCGCGTGACACGGTGGCCGAAATGATGCGTCGCGGCCGGCATGTGACGCAGGTCGAGATTCCGGGTGCGGGTCACGCGCCGGCATTCATCAGCGCCGACCAGATAACGCTCGCGCGGCGGTTTTTCGTCGAAGGCGTCGCATAAACGCGTCATAATATGCGGTTCGGCGGCACGCGGGCCGTGTCGCCGTCCGATTCATCATCCACTCACGACCGGAACATTCCATGGCAGTCATTCGTCACCACGTCGGGGCCCGTCTCTCCGAAACCGCGATCCACAACGGTACCGTGTATCTGGCCGGCCAGATCGCCGAAGACACCACGCAGGACATCAAGGGCCAGACGCGCGAAGTGCTCGGCCACATCGATCGCCTGCTCGCCGAAGCGAACAGCGACAAGGCGCATCTGCTGTCGGTGCAGATCTACATCTCGGATCTGGCGAACTTCGAAGGCATGAATGCGGAGTGGGACGCGTGGGTCGCGCAAGGCAACACGCCGCCGCGCGCCACCGTCGAGGCAAAGCTCGCGGATCCGGCGCTGCTCGTCGAGATCGTGGTCGTCGCCGCCCAGCGGAGCTGAGCGTCGCTCGACGATGACCGTATTACGCCAGGCCGTGCAATGACCGAGTCCGTTTCCGCTTCCCCCGTTTCGGCACCGTCGTTCGACGACGTGCTCGCATTCGTGCGCGAGCGGGCCGGCGATGCACGCCTGTCGTCGGGCGAACTGCTCGCCGACCACTCGGCAGGCACGGCGTCGATCATGCGCACGCTGAACGTCGATCCGTCCGCGATGCAGGCCGCCGCGCTGTTCGTGCTGACGCCGCACCTGAGCGACCCCGAGCGCGAGCTGACCGAGCGTTTCGGCGACGAAGTGGCGCGGCTCGTGTCCGACGTGCGCAAGCTGTTGCGGCTCGGCACCGTCAGCCTGCGTGCCGCGCAGAATGCGGTGGCCGACGCGGGACGTGACGCAGCGGAAGAGCGGCGCACGCAGATCGAGGCGTTGCGCAAGATGCTGCTCGCGTTCGCGCAGGATATCCGCGTGGTGCTGATCCGGCTTGCGTCGCGGCTGCAGTCGCTGCGCTACTACGCGGCCGCGAAGATCGACCCGCCGCCCGACGTCGCGCGCGAGACGCTCGAGATCTATGCGCCGCTCGCGAACCGTCTCGGTATCTGGCAACTGAAGTGGGAGCTCGAGGATCTCGCGTTCCGCTTCGAGGATCCCGTCACCTACAAGCGGATCGCGAAACTGCTCGACGAAAAGCGCATCGAACGCGAGGCGTACGTCAGACAAGCGATCGAGCGGCTGCAGCATGAGCTGGCGGAAGCGCACATCCAGGCCGACGTGAGCGGCCGGCCGAAGCATATCTACAGCATCTGGCGCAAGATGCGCGGCAAGGAGCTCGATTTCGCCGAGCTGTACGACGTGCGCGCGTTCCGCGTGATCGTGCCCGACATCAAGGATTGCTACACGGTGCTCGGTATCGTGCATCACCTGTGGCAGCCGGTGCCGAAAGAGTTCGACGACTACATCTCGCGGCCGAAGCCGAACGGCTACAAGTCGCTGCATACGGTCGTGATCGGCGACGACGGCCGCGCGTTCGAAGTGCAGATCCGCACGCACGAGATGCACCGCTTCGCCGAGTACGGCGTTGCCGCGCACTGGCGCTACAAGGAGGCTGGCACGCGCGGCTACGGCGGCCAGTTCTCGGCGAGCGACAAATACGACGAGAAGATCGCGTGGCTGCGCCAGTTGCTCGCGTGGAAGGATGACGTCGAGGACGGCACCGAGGTGTCGGGCGACCAGGCGTGGGCGCAATTGCGCGAGACGTCGCTCGACGACGACCACATCTACGTGCTGACGCCGCAGGCGCGCGTGATCGCGTTGCCGCAGGGCGCGACGCCGGTCGATTTCGCGTACCACCTGCACAGCGAACTCGGCCATCGCTGCCGCGGCGCGCGCGTCGACGGCGTGATGGTGCCGCTGAATACGTCGCTCGCGAACGGCCAGACGGTCGAGATCGTCGCGGTGAAGGAGGGCGGGCCGTCGCGCGACTGGCTGAACCTGCAGCTCGGTTACCTGAAGAGTCCGCGCGCGCGGCAGAAGGTGCGTGCGTGGTTCAACTCGATCGAGCAGGAAGAAAACGTCGCGCATGGTCGGGCGCTCGTCGAAAAGACGCTGCAGCGCGAGGGCAAGACGTCGGTCAGCCTGGACAACCTCGCCGCGAAGCTCGGCTTCAAGTCGCCCGAGGAGTTGTTCTCGGTCGTCGGCAAGGAAGAGTTCAGTCTGCGCCACGTCGAGCACGCGCTGTCCGATGCGCCGCCGCCTGAACCGGCGCCCGAGGCGCCTGCCGATTTCGAGAAACGCAGCAGCGGCGCGAGCGTGGCGCACGGCGCGTCGACCGGCGTGCTGGTCGTGGGCGTCGACGCGCTGCTGACTCAGCTCGCGCGCTGCTGCCGTCCGGCGCCGCCCGATCCGATCAGCGGTTTCGTCACGCGCGGCAAGGGGATGTCGATCCACCGCACCGACTGCCCGACGTTTCGCCGGATGGTCGAGCGCGCGCCGGAACGCGTACTGCAGACGACCTGGTCGGCCGACGTGCTGGGCGGGCGCGGCGCGTCCGTCTATCCGGTCGACCTGATGATCGAGGCGAGCGACCGGCAGGGGTTGCTGCGCGACATCTCCGAAGTGTTCGCGCGCGAAAAGATGAACGTGGTCGGCGTGAAGACGCAAAGCCGTCGCAATGCGGCATTCATGCAGTTCACGGTCGAGGTGTCGAACTCGGCGCAGGTGCAGCGCGCCTGCACGCTGCTTGGCGAGGTGCAGGGCGTCGTGCGGGCGGGGCGGAAGGCATGATGGGGTTGGAACACGGTTATTTTGCTGCGACCGCATAAAAAGACTTGCCAAACGGACAGCAGCTCCATATAATTTCAGCTTCTCTAGGCTCGTAGCTCAGCTGGTTAGAGCACCACCTTGACATGGTGGGGGTCGTTGGTTCGAGTCCAATCGAGCCTACCAACGAATTGAGAATGCCCGGTTTCCGGGTATTCGATGCAGTAAATAACTCAACGCAAACAAGGCGAATACGGTTATGACACCGCGAACGTTGACCGAAACCTTTTCGGACCGACGCTAGTCGAGGAACGTTTTCGCCCTTTCAGTTTGAGTGAAGTATCGAATGCGGCCCCTCGAAAGCGGGGCCGCATTTTTTTTGTCGCGAAATTTTCGCGCGTGACTTTTATATCGCGTGTTTGGTCTGCCGCCCACTGTCGGCATCACGGAGATTGCTATGGTTTCGATACGCTTGCCTGACGGCTCAGTTCGACAATACGAGCATCCGGTGACAGTTGCCGAGGTTGCAGCCTCGATCGGTCCCGGCCTTGCGAAGGCTGCGCTTGGTGGCAAGCTCGATGGCGAGCTCGTCGATACGTCCGCGGTGATCGACCGCGACGCGTCGCTCGCTATCGTCACGGACAAGGACGCCGACGGCCTCGACATCATCCGTCACTCGGCCGCGCACTTGCTCGCGTACGCAGTGAAGGAACTGTATCCGGAAGCGCAAGTGACGATCGGTCCGGTGATCGACAATGGCTTCTATTACGACTTCGCGTATCAGCGTCCGTTTACGCCGGAAGATCTCGAGAAGATCGAAAAGCGCATGCTGGAGCTCGCCAAGAAGGACGAGCCCGTGACGCGCCGCGTCGTGTCGCGCGACGAGGCCGCGGGGTACTTCCGCAGCATCGGCGAGAAGTACAAGGCCGAGATCATCGAATCGATTCCGCAGAGCGACGACATCAAGCTGTATTCGCACGGCGGCTTCACCGACCTGTGCCGTGGCCCGCACGTGCCGTCGACCGGCAAGCTGAAGGTCTTCAAGCTGATGAAGGTCGCGGGCGCCTACTGGCGCGGCGATTCGAAGAACGAGCAGCTGCAGCGCATCTACGGCACGGCCTGGACGAAGAAGGAAGACCAGGATCAATACCTGCACATGCTCGAGGAAGCGGAAAAGCGCGACCACCGCAAGCTCGGCAAGCAGCTCGACCTGTTCCACATGCAGGAAGAGTCGCCGGGCATGGTGTTCTGGCATCCGAAGGGCTGGGCGCTGTGGCAGCAGGTCGAGCAGTACATGCGCCGTCGTGTGAACGAAGCCGGTTACCTCGAGATCAAGACGCCGATGATCATGGACCGCTCGCTGTGGGAAGCGTCGGGTCACTGGCAGAACTACCGCGAGAACATGTTCACGACGGAGTCGGAGAAGCGCGACTACGCGATCAAGCCGATGAACTGTCCGGGGCACGTCCAGGTGTTCAAGCACGGCCTGCGCTCGTACCGTGACCTGCCGCTGCGTTACGCGGAATTCGGTTCGTGCCACCGCAACGAGGCGTCGGGCGCGCTGCACGGCCTGATGCGCGTGCGCGGCTTCGTGCAGGACGATGCGCACATCTTCTGTACGGAAGACCAGATCATTGCCGAGTCGATCGCGTTCAACAAACTCGCGATGAGCGTGTACGGCGATTTCGGCTTCGACCACATCGACATCAAGCTGTCGCTGCGTCCGGAGCAGCGCATGGGTTCCGACGAAACGTGGGATCGTGCCGAGCAGGGGCTGCGTGAAGCGCTGACGGCGTGCGGCCTCAAGTGGGAAGAGCTGCCGGGCGAGGGTGCGTTCTACGGTCCGAAGATCGAGTATCACATCAAGGATGCGCTCGGCCGTTCGTGGCAGTGCGGCACGCTGCAGCTCGACATGATGCTGCCGGAGCGCCTCGGCGCCGAGTATGTCGCGGAAGACAACAGCCGCCGCCGGCCGGTGATGCTGCACCGTGCGATCGTCGGTTCGATGGAGCGATTCCTCGGCATTCTGATCGAGCACCACGCTGGTGCGATGCCGGTCTGGCTCGCGCCGATTCAGGCTGTTGTGCTCAATATCGCCGAAAATCAGGTCGAATATGCGCAGTCTCTGGCCCAAACGTTGCAAAAACAAGGGGTTAGAGTGACGGCCGATTTGCGCAACGAGAAGATTAGCTATAAAATACGCGAGCACACGCTGGAAAAGGTGCCTTATCTCCTCGTCGTGGGTGATAAGGAGCGTGATGCGCAAACGGTAGCCGTGCGTGCCCGTGGCGGCGTCGATCTTGGCGTGATGCCGGTCGATGCCTTCGTTGAGCGTCTGCAGGAAGACCTGCGCTCGTTCAAGTAACCGCCCTGGCAGCGCGGCTCGTTTTTTTAATTTTTAGAGGAAACGTAACATCGCTACTGATAAGTCGTCGCATCGCATCAACGGTGAAATCACTGCGCCGGAAGTGCGTCTGGTCGGGATCGAGAACGAACCGCTCGGTATCGTAAAACTCGCTGATGCTTTCCGTAAATCGGAAGAACTGGATGTTGACCTGGTGGAAATCGCGCCGCAAGCGGTTCCCCCGGTTTGCCGTCTGATGGATTACGGCAAGTTCAAGTACCAGGAATCGAAGAAGCAGCACGAAGCGAAGCTGAAGCAGAAGGTCATCCAGGTCAAGGAAGTCAAATTCCGCCCGGGTACCGATGACGGGGATTACAACGTCAAGCTCCGCAACCTCGTGCGCTTCCTCGAAGAAGGCGACAAGACGAAGATCACGTTGCGTTTCCGCGGTCGCGAAATGGCTCACCAGGAAATCGGTATGCGGATGCTTGAGCGTCTGCGCACGGATCTCGAGGAAGTCGGCCAGGTCGAGCAGATGCCGAAGATGGAAGGGCGCCAGATGATCATGGTGCTCTCGCCGAAGAAAAAGAAGTAACGGGCCCGCGCGCTTCGCGCGCAGGTTCGACAGTGGTTCGGTGCGTTGCCCGGTCAGGGCGGCGTGCCAACAATGACGGTGGCTGCGCAAGCAGTTCGCCGTACACAAGTGGACTGGGTTTCGAAGGGCGGGTCAAGGGCGCAAGCCAACCGCACACCCATCGCCATCTAATAAACTGGAGTTGTTCGTCATGCCTAAGATGAAGACCAAGAAGAGCGCTGCAAAGCGCTTCGTGGTGCGTCCGGGCGGTACCGTCAAGCGCGGTCAAGCCTTCAAGCGTCACATCCTGACCAAGAAAACCACGAAGAACAAGCGCCACCTGCGCGGCGCAACGGCAGTTCATGATTCCGATCTGAACTCCGTCCGCGCAATGCTGCCGTTCGCGTAACCCCTCAATCGATACTCTAAGGAGAGAAATATGCCTCGAGTCAAACGTGGGGTAACCGCACGGGCCCGCCACAAGAAGATCATCAACCTGGCCAAGGGTTATCGCGGCCGCCGCAATAACGTCTACCGCATCGCCAAGCAGGCGGTGATGCGCGCTGGCCAGTACGCGTACCGCGATCGCCGCAACAAGAAGCGTGTGTTCCGCGCACTGTGGATCACGCGTATCAACGCGGCAGTCCGCCAGCACGACATGACCTACAGCGTGTTCATCAACGGCCTGAAGAAGGCGTCGATCGAACTCGACCGTAAGGTTCTGGCCGATATGGCGGTGTTCGACAAGGCTGCTTTTGCTGCGATCGTCAAGCAGGTGAAAGCCGCCGTTGCAGCCTAATTGCGAAATTAGCACTGCGTGGTTAGTTGCAGCGATGCTCCGGTAGTCTCGGCCGCTGCAGCGAAAACGGGGCTCTTCCGAGCCCCTTTTTTGTTTGGTGGAGCAGTTTCGCTCGCCAAGACCGAATGACGTTGGAAATGATGGGATCTATGGATCTGGACCAGATTGTCGCCGACGCGCAGCAGTCCTTCGAACAGGCTGCCGACATCACCACGCTCGAAAACGAGAAAGCACGCTTTCTCGGCAAGTCGGGTGCGCTGACCGAGTTGCTGAAGGGCCTCGGCAAGCTCGATCCCGAAACACGCAAGACCGAAGGCGCACGCATCAACGTCGTGAAGCAGCAGGTTGAAGCCGCGCTGACCGCCCGTCGCCAGGCACTGGCCGACGCGCTGCTGAATCAGCGCCTCACTGCCGAAGCGATCGACGTGACGCTGCCGGGTCGTGGCGCCGGCGCAGGCAGCCTGCACCCCGTGATGCGCACGTGGGAGCGGGTCGAACAGATTTTCGGCTCGATCGGTTTCGATGTGGCCGACGGCCCCGAAATCGAGACCGACTGGTACAACTTCACGTCGCTGAACAGCCCGGAGAACCATCCGGCGCGTTCGATGCAGGACACCTTCTACGTCGAAGGCAAGGATGCCGACGACCGTCAGTTGCTGCTGCGCACGCACACGAGCCCGATGCAGGTGCGTTATGCGCGCATGAACCGTCCGCCGATCAAGGTGATCGCGCCGGGCCGCACGTATCGCGTCGACAGCGATGCGACCCACTCGCCGATGTTCAATCAGGTCGAGGGGCTGTGGATCGACGAGAACATCAGCTTCGCCGACCTCAAGGGCGTCTACACCGACTTCCTGAAAAAATTCTTCGAGCGCGACGACATCCTCGTGCGCTTCCGTCCGTCGTATTTCCCGTTCACGGAACCGTCGGCCGAGATCGACATGATGTTCGAGCAAGGCAAGAACGCTGGCAAATGGCTCGAGATCTCCGGCTCGGGGCAGGTGCATCCGACGGTGATTCGCAACATGGGCCTCGATCCCGAGCGCTACATCGGCTTTGCGTTCGGCAGTGGCCTCGAGCGCCTGACGATGCTGCGCTATGGCGTCCAGGATCTCCGGCTGTTCTTCGAGAACGACCTGCGTTTCCTGCGCCAGTTCGCATAACGCCGCTCGCCGCGCCGACCTGTGCCCGCGCACGCCCCGACGGACGATCCGACGGGGCCCGGGCGTCGATCTAACCTGTTTCGAACGTAGACATCCATGCAATTCCCTGAATCCTGGTTGAGAACCTTTGTCGACCCGCAGCTGACGACCGACGAACTGTCGCACGCGCTGACGATGGCGGGGCTCGAAGTCGAATCGCTGAGCAAGGCCGCGCCGCCGACGTCGAAGATCGTCGTCGGCCGCGTGCTCGAAGTCGCCAAGCATCCGGATGCGGACAAGCTCAATGTCTGCCAGGTCGACGCCGGCACCGGCGCGACGCTGAATATCGTCTGCGGCGCGCCGAACGTGGCGCCCGGCATCAAGGTGCCGGTCGCGCTGGTCGGCGCGGAACTGCCGCCGGCAGAAGAGGGCGGCAAGCCGTTCGCGATCAAGCTGTCGAAGTTGCGCGGGGTGGAGAGCCAGGGGATGCTGTGCTCGGCGCGCGAACTGAAGCTGTCCGAGGATCACAGTGGCCTGCTGATCCTGCCGGAAGACACGCCGGTCGGTCAGGATATTCGCGAGACGCTCAATCTCGACGACACGATCTTCGAAATCAAGCTGACGCCGAACAAGGCCGACTGCCTGTCCGTGTTCGGTATCGCGCGCGAGACGGCCGCGATCACCGGCGCGCCGCTGACGCCGGTCGACATCCGCCCGGTGCGCGTCGAGCTCGACGAGACGCTGCCGGTGCGCATTGCCGCCCCCGATCTGTGCGGCCGTTTCTCGGGTCGCGTGATCCGCGGCGTGAACGCGCATGCGAAGACGCCGCAGTGGATGGTCGAGCGCCTCGAGCGTTCGGGCCAGCGCAGCGTGTCGGCCCTCGTCGACATTTCGAACTACGTGATGTTCGAGCTCGGCCGCCCGTCGCACGTGTTCGATCTCGACAAGATTCACGGCGGTATTGAAGTGCGTTGGGGCAAGCGCGGCGAATCGCTGAAGCTGCTCAACGGCAACACGGTCGAACTCGACGAAACGGTCGGCGTGATTGCGGACGACCGCCACGTGGAAAGCCTGGCCGGCATCATGGGCGGCGACAGCACGGCCGTCACGCTCGACACGACCAACATCTACCTGGAAGCCGCGTTCTGGTGGCCGGACAGCATCCGCGGCCGCGCGCGCAAGTACAACTTCTCGACCGATGCGGCGCATCGTTTCGAGCGCGGTGTCGATTACGCGACGACCGTCGAGCACGTCGAGCGCATCACGCAACTGATTCTCGAGATCTGCGGCGGCAAGGCCGGCCCGGTCGACGATCAGTCCGTGAACCTGCCGCAGCGCGCGCCGGTGAAGATGCGCGTGTCGCGCGCGAACCGCATCATCGGCGTGAAGATCGGCGCCGACGAGATCGCCAGCATCTTCACGCGCCTCGGCCTGCCGTTCGAGCGTGACGACGACGCGTTCCTCGTCACGCCGCCGTCGCACCGCTTCGACATCGAGATCGAGGAAGACCTGATCGAGGAAGTGGCGCGCATTTACGGCTTCGAGAAGATCCCGGCGCGTCCGCCGGTCGCGACGAGCGAAATGCGCGCGACCAACGAGGCGCGGCGCTCGATCCACGACATCCGTCACGCGCTTGCCGCGCGCGATTATGCGGAAACCGTCAACTTCAGCTTCGTCGATGCGGAGTGGGAGAGCGATTTCGCGGGTAACGACAACCCGATCCGGCTGCTGAACCCGATCGCGAGCCAGCTTTCGGTGATGCGCACGACGCTGTTCGGCAGCCTGATCGCCGTGCTGCGCCACAACCTGAACCGCCGTGCCGACCGCGTGCGCGTGTTCGAGTCGGGCCGCGTGTTCCTCGCCGATCCGTCGGTGAAGGCCGGCGAGCTGGCGGTGGAAGGCCATGCGCAGCCGAAGCGCGTCGGCGCGCTTGCCTATGGCCCGGCGCTCGACGAGCAGTGGGGCGCGGCGACCCGCGCGGTCGATTTCTTCGACGTGAAGGGCGATCTCGAGGCGCTGCTCGCGCCCGCGGCCGCACGCTTCGTGAAGGCCGAGCATCCGGCCCTCCATCCGGGCCGCAGCGCGCGCATCGAAGTCGATGGCCGTTCGGTCGGCTGGATCGGCGAACTGCACCCGCGCCTGATGCAGAAGTACGAGCTGCCGCACGCGCCGGTGATGTTCGAGATCGACGCGGACGCGCTGATTGCGCGTGCGCTGCCCGCGCCGACCGACGTGTCGAAATTCCCGCCGGTCCGTCGTGATATCGCCGTTGTCGTCGATCAGGCGGTCGAGGTTCAGGCACTTTTCGACGAAATGAAGAAGGCGCTTGCCGAAGAGGCCTGCCGATTCGTTCAGAAGGTTGTACTCTTCGACGAATTTCGTGCAAAATCAAATACTTCCGGTGGTCTCGCCGCGCACGAGAAGAGCCTTGCCTTCCGCGTGACGCTGCAGGACGCGGCTGGCACGCTACAGGACGAGGTCGTCGATCAGGCGATCCAGACGCTGGTCGAGCGGATGGCTCGCGCCGGTGCGCGTCTGCGCGGCTAAGGAGACGGTCCGCCCGTTCGCGGGCGGCTTTTTCCCCATCGTAAGTTTTGATTTAACGCGCTGTATGGCAGATATGAACGACATGACCTCGAGTGAATTCGAAGCCCTCCTGACGGCGCAACGCAGCGCCATGAACCGCGACGCTTCGGCGCCGGCGTCCACCGAGACGCCCACGCTGACGAAGGCGGAACTGGCGGAGCTGCTGTTCGACAGCGTCGGGCTGAACAAGCGTGAAGCGAAGGACATGGTCGAGGCGTTTTTCGAAGTCATCCGCGACGCGCTCGAAAACGGCGAAAGCGTCAAGCTGTCGGGGTTCGGCAATTTCCAGCTGCGCGACAAGCCGCAGCGCCCGGGCCGCAATCCGAAGACGGGCGAGGCTATTCCGATCGCGGCACGCCGGGTGGTAACCTTCCACGCGAGCCAGAAGCTGAAGGCGCTGGTCGAAAACGGCACGGAGTAACACTCCGCGCGCTGACGTCTCCGCGCGGCCGCCGCGCACCCTTTACCGACGGTTAACCGACGATGACCACTACGGTTGAGAAAGTCGTCTTGCCTCCGATTCCCGCGAAGCGCTACTTCACGATCGGTGAAGTCAGCGAACTGTGCGGGGTCAAGCCGCATGTACTGCGATATTGGGAACAGGAATTCACTCAGCTGCGGCCGGTGAAACGGCGCGGCAATCGTCGCTATTACCAGCATCACGAGGTGCTGCTGATCCGGCGGATCCGCGAGTTGCTGTACGAGCAGGGGTTCACGATCAACGGCGCGCGCAACCGGCTCGATTCGCCGGGCGGCGAGCGTGCCGCGGCGGCAGCGCCCGTCGAGCAGGACGTTCAGGTCGCCGACGCGCGCGTGCCGGGCAAGCCGGGCGCCACCGTCGATGTCGTTGCGTTGCGGCAGGCATTGCTCGACGTGATCGACGGACTGAAGCACGACTGAGCGCGAAGAACGAAGCCCGAAGCATCAAATGAAAAGCCCGGTTGGCGAAGCGCCACCGGGCTTTTTTCATGCGTGTCGCGCATGCGCATCAGCGCGATGCGAGCGGATTCTTCTGTCCCATGTCGACGACCAGCGTGCCGTCCGGCAGCATTCGCACCGAGCCCTGCGCGACCTGGCTGCGGTAACCGTACAGGTCGAAACGCATCGGGCCGGCCTCGGCCGAATTCCGGATCAGCGCGCGCACGTTCAGTTCGAGCACGTTGAACATCTTCATGTCGCCGCCTTCCATCCACATGTAGCTCGGCGCATCGATCTGCGGCCGCTTCGGCGCGGGCGCGCCCGCCGCGCGCCGAAACGTGAGGCGCAGCCCGTCGCGCTCGACCGTTGCTTGCCCGAGCTTGCCGTTCAGCACGGGCGGCGGGAACACCGTGTACTGGTCGAGCACGAGCGTGTCGCCGCGCAGTTCCGCGCCACGCCGCTGCAGCGGCGTCAGCGAAGCGAGCTCGATGCCGAGCGAGCGCAGCAGCTTTGCCTGCGGAATGCCGAGCACCGACACCTGGGCCGGCTTGAACGCGAGGTGCCGGTCGTCGAGCACGGTCAGCGAGCCCTTCATGTCGGTCGGCAGCCAGACGCCCGGCACGTGATTCCACAGCTTGATGCCGCCCTGGACACGCAGGTTCTGGCCGTCCGCGCTCAGTTGCAGGTCGTTCAGCGAACGCGGCGAGTAGTCGAGCAGGTAGTTGTTGAAGAGCGCGGACATCGCCTTCCACGACTCGACGACCGTGCCGCCGAGAATGCGGATGTCGTACTGGTTCGGATCGTCGAGATCGACGGGTTCGCCGGGCCGCTTCGACACGAGTTCCACGTCGAGATCCTCGACATGGAAGCCGATGTCGCCGGACAGGTTGAAGTCGACGTTGCGCAGATGGATCGTCGGGTTGCGGTTCGACACGTGGCGCTCGTTGAACGGCGTGGTCGACGAGCGCCGCATCGCGACCTTCTGCATCCCGGGTCGCACGGTGTCCGCCGCGAGCGCGTAGGCTTCCCAGTGCTGGCGCACGTCGCGCAGCGCATTCTGCTGTGTGGCGAGGAAGCTGTCGTTCAGGCGCGCGGCTGCGTTGCCGAGCAGCGCGCCGCTGGCCGGGCCCGTGTACGAAGGCATCCGGATTGCCATCGCACCGTTTTCGTCGAAATTGAAGTAGCCGGCCGAGACCTGGTCGCGATAGTGATACAGATCGAACACGAAAGTCTGGTCGCGTTTCGCCGGATCGACCGGACCGATCAGGATGTCCGCGTTCATCGGCATCGAGCGCATGAACTTCACGTCGCCGCCGCGAATGACCATTGCCTGCTGCGGTGCGTTCGCGGGCATCGCGAAGCCGGCATGCGTGCCGTCGTCGAGCGTCAGGTCGAGGCCGGCCGGTGTCACGCGCAACGCGGTGATCGTGAGCTTCAGGCGCGGCGGCGGCATCAGCTTGTCGACCGACATCACGAGATCGTCGCCGGCGAGCCGCGCGATCGGCGTCTGGACTTTCAGCAGGTCGGCCATCTTCACGTTGGCCGCGCGCATCACGGGCTGTGCGTTGATGCCCGATACGCGCACGCCGGTCGGGTGGAACACGAGCTGGCTGCCGTCGCGGATCGCGAGCGTGCCGGTCAGCGAGAACGGCACCCAGCCATCGCGCTGCATTTCGCCTTGCAGATGGATCACGCCGTCGCCGGCCGATACCGCGAGGTTGCGCAGCGGCGCGTTGCGGTAGCCGAAGATATAAGTATTGAAGAGGGCGGTCAGCTTCGCATTGTCGAGCGTGACCGTGCCCTGGTGCACGTCGATCTCGAAGCTCGTCGGATCGTCGAACACGATCGGCGCACCGGCCTGTGTCGGCACGAGCGTGGCCGACAACTGGTGGATGAAGAAACCGAGGTTGTTGACGATGCGGAAATCGACGTCACGCAGGAACGTCATTGCGCCGTTCTGGCCCGAGTCACGCAGCGAAAACGGGCGCGGTTGCGTGAGGCTGATCGACGCGAGCGACGGTACGGCGCGCGCGACCTGCTGCTCGCGGGCGAGGCGTTCGGCTTTGGTGCGTTCGATCTTCGTCGACGCGACCGGCGGGTTGCCGTCGCGTTGCGCGGACGATTCTGCACAGCCGGCGCAGAGCAGCGCGAGCGCAAGCGCAAGCGCGCCACAGCCGAATACGCGGGTTGTCTTGTACCCGACCGGGGCGGCCGCGCGTCGCGGGCCGGAAATCCAGTCGAAAATTGCCAAAGGCGAGCGATGGCCGCGCCGGACCGCATTCCGCATCGTCTGTCTCCATGTCTTGTCGTGATCGACGGCGGTGCGCGCCAACGCGCGGCGCGAGCGTCGATGCGGTGCAGTGTGTCATAGCGCGCTAGAGCGGCGTTACCAAACAACGGGCGCGCGGGCGCGGCGAGCCGGCGCGCTGCGGGACAATGGATTCGGGCTGGCCGGGTGACCGGATCAAACGGTCGTTTGGTTGGTGCGGACCGTCGGCAGGCGCGTTTCGAGACGACCGGACAAACCCGCCGTCAGCCTTGGCCGGAGCGGGTTTCACCGGATTCGCGACGCGCTTGGCCGGTGCGGTCGAACGCCGCGTGCGATCCGGCCCCGTCGCGGTCGCCCGTGGGCCAGGTCAGATCAGCATGCGCTGCCGGATGGCGCTCAGCGTTGCCTGGTCGAGTTGCAGGCCGTTGTCGATGTACGACGTCATCGAGCCGTACGACGCCGTGACCTGGTCGAACGCCGCCTGCAGATAATCGGTGTGAGCGCCTTGCAGCGCGGTCATCAGGTCTGCCGCATTTTGCCCGCCGGCTTTTTGAGCCTGGGCAACCGACGCGGCGATGGTGGAGGCGCTGTAGACGTTGGTCAGCAGGTAGTCGGCGAGAATCGTTTGCTGGGGGATGCCGAGGATCGTGTGCAGGATGGCGGTCGCCCAGCCGGTGCGATCCTTCCCGGCCGTGCAGTGGAAGATCAGGTTTTCGCCGGCGCCGGCGAACCCGGTGAATAGCGCGTGATAGCTCGCATGCGCGGTGTCCGACGTCACGAACGCCCGGTACATGCTCTGCATGAAGGCCGTCGCGGTTGCGCCGGTGGTCGGAAGCGGGTCGATGCTGGCGGCACCCAGCACGTTGAGGTTTTGCCACGTCGCGCCGGCCAGCGGCACATCAGGCTGCGTCTTGATCTCGGCGGGCGTGCGCAGGTCGCAGACCTGCTTGATGCCCAGCGTGCCGACGGTGCCGACGTCGGCGGCGGACAACGCGAGCGCGGACGACCGATAGATCAGGCCTTTCTTCATCGTCGCGCCGCTGGCCGTCACATAGCCGGTTCCGTTCGGTCCGGCCGTGTCGCGAAAGTTCGACGCCGAACTCAGTCGTGGCGTCGTGACGGGCGCGACCGAAATCGAGTCGCCGCCGCATGCGGACAGAAGCGACGTGCTCCCCAGTGCCACGCCGATCGTGCCGGCACCCAGCCGGAGAAAATCTCGACGGGAGATTTCGTTTTTCTGATGCATTCAATGCCCTTTGTCGAAGACGATTACAAGAAGTCGCGACCGCGGTGGTGACCGAAGCCGCTCCCTGTATCGCGCGCGACGCGGCAAAGCCGGGGCGGGCCGGATCGATCGGCATGCAGTCGGACGGTTGGCCGTGCGCATCGATGTCGCGCCGGGTAACCGCACGGTAGCGATGTGCGGCGAAGCGGCCATCGTCCTTTTCGATTAGGGAAGAATGCGGGTTGCCGTCGCGGGCCGCGTATCGTTGACGGTTACGATCGGCGGCGGCGGCGAGTAAGATCGGCATCAGTGGCTGGATCGAACAAAGCACGGTAGCCATCACGGGGAAGCGCCATGGATCTGAAGGAAGTCGACGTATTGGGTGCGGGGGTGGGCGATCACTGGTACTACGCGTCGAAGGCGAGCGCGATCCGCCGGTTCCTCGGCGCGTCGGGCGCGAACCGGATACTCGACGTCGGTGCCGGCTCCGGTTTTTTCTCGAAGCATTTGCTCGAACGCACGCAGGCGACGGAAGCGTGGTGCGTCGATACGAGCTACGCCGACGATACCGATGGCGAGGCGGCCGGCAAGCCCATCCATTTCCGGCGGTCCGTCGACCGATTCGATGCCGATCTCGTTTTGCTGATGGACGTGCTCGAGCATGTCGACGACGACGTCGGGCTGCTGTCGCAGTATGTGGCAGGGGCGCCTCCGGGCAGCCGGTTCCTGATCACGGTTCCGGCGTTCCAGTTCCTCTGGAGCGGGCACGACGATTTTCTCGAGCACAAGCGCCGCTATACGCTCGGCGGTCTCGAGGATGTGGTTCGTCGTGCGGGGCTCGACGTCGAGCGTGGCGCCTACTACTTCGGTCTCACGTTCCCGCTTGCGGCGGCATTGCGGCTGGGCGAGCGGGCGCGCCCGCATCCGCGCGAGCCGGCGTCGCAATTGCGCCGCCACCATCCGCTCGTCAACGGCTTGCTCAAGATGATCTGTCGTATCGAGTTGCCGATGTTCCGCTTCAACCGCGTTGCCGGCCTGACGGTCATCTGCATCGCGCGCAATCGGTGAGTGTGGGGCGCGAGCCGTGCAGTCGGGGCGCAGGTCGTGCTGGCAGGGGCGTCCGCGCCCGTATCGGTGCCGTCACGCCAAAAAATTTCACAAGAACATTCACAAAATGCATGCGACCCGATTCTAAATAGGAAAAGTGTCTGTTATACTTTTCTTCTTTCGGGGCGTAGCGCAGCCTGGTAGCGTACCTGCATGGGGTGCAGGTGGTCGGAGGTTCAAATCCTCTCGCCCCGACCAGACAAGAACCCGCGTCGGCTTAGGCTGACGCGGGTTTTTTCTTGCCGGTCGCTTTTTTGCACATCGCGGCGCGGCCCCGGTAAAATCCAAGGTTGATCCACGGAAAGCGCCGTGATTTAGCGGAAGAGGATTCCCCGAACATGACTGATCTTCGTCTTACCATGCGGTTCGCTGCAGTGCTCGCCACCGGCGCGCTCGTTGCCGGTTGCGGTACGTCGTCGCCCACGAAAGTGGACTACAAGAGCGATTCGAAATCGAAAGAAGCGTCGCTCGCAGTGCCGCCCAACATGCTCGACGAGACGGCCGATCAGCGTTCGCTGCCGCCCCAGGGCGGCGCGACTTCCCTGTCTGCGCTACAGCAGGTCCAGAAGGCGGCGCCCGCCCTGGACACCGTCGCTCCGGCCGTGACCGGCATGCACATCCAGCGCGACGGCACCGAGAGCTGGCTCGTGATCGACGGCAAGCAGCCGGCCGACATCTGGCCGCAGGTCCGCCGTTTCTGGCAGGAGCAGGGCTTCCTGCTCGTCGTCGACCAGCGCGACAAGGGCGTGATGGAAACCGACTGGAACGAAACCCATCCGCAGATCAACGACGGCCTGATCCGCAGCGTGATCTCGAAGGCGATGGGCAACTCGTACGTGACGGCCGAGCGCAACAAGTACCGCACGCGTCTCGATTCGGCGCCGAACGGCGGCACCTACGTGTTCATCAGCCAGAAGGGAATGCGCGAGGCGATCACGGGCTCGAACAACGATTCGAGCAAGTGGGAACCGAAGCCGAACGATCCGGCGCTGGAGACCGAATACCTGAAGCGGCTGATGGCGGTGCTCGCGCAGAACGAGCAGCGCGCGAAAAACGGCGAACCGCCGATCGCGAACATCAAGGACAACGTGGTGCCGAAGGAAAAGAAGGCCGACGACGACGCATCGTCGAAGGCTGCCGCCGCGATTGCCGCGCAGAACGTGTCGCGCACGTCGGCGCAAGGCAGCGATGCCGCCGATGCGGCCGCGGTGCCGTCCGAAGTCACGCTGGGCGAACCGTACGACCGGTCGTGGCTGCACGTCGGTCTCGCGCTCGATCGCGCGAACTTCACGGTCGACGATCGCGATCGCTCGAAGGGCCTGTATTTCGTGCGCTACGTCGATCCGAAGGATCTGACCTCGGCCGAACAGGGCTTCTGGAGCCAGCTGTTCCACGGCAAGAAGGAAAAGCAGGCGAAGCAGTACCGCGTCAACGTGAAGGCGCTCACGGCCGACCAGACGCGCGTCGCGGTAATCGACGATTCGGGCGCGCTCGACACGTCGTCAGCGGCTCGCCAGATCATGGGGCTGCTCGTGAATCAGCTCCGCTGATCTCGACGCTTCTCCGCACCCGCGAAAAGCCCGCCATCTGGCGGGCTTTTTTCATGGCCGCTCGCCGGCGCGCACATGTGCGAGAGGTTCGGTCCCTCCTCGTGACGTTACGTAACATCCGCGCGTTACGGCGGCAGCGCACGCGTCATATTGGCGTGGGTGAGGAAATTGTCCTTATAAATCAACGGCGTGATTGGCGTGCAAGGCCTGGCACGCAACCTGCTTTATATGTTGGAATCGTTAGAGCAGGGAGGACAGCGTCAGGTACCGGGTGTGCGCCGCGAGCGCCAGATCAACGGTATCGACGTCTTCAAATGCCGGTGCGACAAGCGCCGGCGCAACTGATGACGATCCGCGCCAGCGTGCGGATCTCGATGGCCCCGTCGCCTATCCTCGTAGGGCGACGGTTTCGCCCGCGCTTCTCTGAAGCGCGGGCTATTTTTTTGGGGCCGTCGTACAGCCGCGCATCGGCGCGGCCGCTGCGTGATTCGCGTATTCTCGGACTTTTCTCAAAGAAGGAGTCGGGAATGGCGGAAATTGCAGTCGTGGCGCTGATCGTGGCGAAGCCGGGCGCCGAGGAAAAACTGCGCACCGCGCTGGAAGGGATCGTCGAGCCGACCCGCAACGAAGCGGGGGCATTGCAGTACGACCTGCATCGGGACCTGAAGGAGCCCGCGCGGTTCGTATTCGTCGAGCGCTGGGAGAGCGAGGAGGCGCTGGCCGCCCATGCGCGTTCCGCGCACATTCTCGCGTATCGCGAAGCGGCCGCGGACTGGATCGAACGTTCCGAAATCCGCGTGCTGTCGAAGCTCGTCTGAGCAGGGTGGGGCGACCGGACGTATCCGGTCGCCGCGGCGCGTCAGTGCGACGTGCCGGGTACGTCGAGGATCAGGATGATCGTCCAGTCGGCGTCGCCGTCGTGGTGATACTGGCGCTCGGCAACGATGAACGGTTGCTGCTTGCCTTGCGGGCCGAGGAAAAGCACGTCGCCCTCCATCGGCAGGCACTCGATCGGCGGCAGCGCGAGAAACGCGTCGGCCGAGCCGCGGGGCATCAGTTGCTTGATCTGGCGAGTGGCGGCTTCGGTCCACTCGATGTCGAGTTGAATGTTGCTCATGCTGTCCTCCGCACCGGGGTGCGCACGGGTGGAAAATTTCGGTGCGCGACTTTAGCACAGCGCACGGGCACCGCAACCAAAAAAGCCGAACCCGGTTGCCCGGATTCGGCTTTTTACTTGTGCGGTGCCGCCGAACTTACTGGCTGGCAGCGTCTGCGGCCTTGGCGGCCTTCTTGCCGGCCTTCTTCGCCGCTGCCTTGTGGTGAGCAGCCTTCTTGCCGTGGTGATGCTCTTCTTGCATCGCCGGCTGAGCGGCCTCGGCCGCTTGCTGCTGTTGCAGGGCTTGCGCGCGCTGCTCGATCTCGGAGATCTTGGCCGGATCGGTAATGGTCTTGATTTCCGTGCTCTCTTGCGCATACGCTGCGCCAGTCAGCGCCGACATCGCTACCAGGATAGCCAGGGACGTCTTCTTCATTGCTTTACCTCCGCTAAGTGGTGATGAACCCGAGTGTTGCCGTTTTGTCTGGCGACTGCAATCGAGTGCGTGTCGAGTGTAACAAAAGTGACGGATCAATGTGCATCGGATCGAGGCGCAACGCAAGGCCCCGTTGAAGTCGCGCAACAGTTTGTGAATTTCGTCACGCGCTTGCCATCCTGATTGGCGCCGCCATTTCCGCTGCCGTTTCCGTGCAGTCGTCAGAACCATCCGAGCCATCGATAGACGTGGAATTGCGCGATGCCGACCAGTTCGTGCAGCGCTTGCTCGGCGTTGGCCAAATTGCGCCAGCGCGGCAGCCAGCCCGTCTGCGCGCGCCGGAGATTCGCATAAACAGGCTGCGGATCGAGGCCGAAACGGCGGAAATCGAGCAAGGCGCGGCGCATCTGGTACGACGACGTGACGAGAATGCGTGCGTCGTCATACTGTGGGCGTAGTATAGACGCAGTGAATTTCGCATTTTCGTAGGTCGTGCGGCTGTTCGGTTCGAGAACGAGGTCGGCGGGGGCGACGCCTTCCGCCACGAGTTGGCGGCCGTATACGGCCGCCTCGGTTTCGCCGTGGTGCTGCGGGTCGCCGCCCGACATCACCACGGTGCAGCGCTCGGCCTGCTGCCGGCACATGCGATAGAGCGCCGCAACCTTGTGGATGCGCGCGACTCCGTCGGGTGGCGGCCGCAGCCCGGTGTCGGTATGACGCGTTCCGGCGCCGATGAGAATCAGCGTGGTTCGCCCGCGCATGTCAGGGTGTTCGACCGGCGTGACGCCCGCCTCGGTCCAGGCGATCAGCGGTGCCGCGAGCCAGCCTGTCGCGAGCAGCCAGAACAGCGCAACGGCGGCGATCGCGATGGTTCGCCGCCGCTTGCGGCAGAGCATGAAACAGATGAAGAGAAGTACAAATGAATCGAACAGAATCAATTTGATTGGGGTATGGTGTCTTTTTATGGACGGCTGATGATCCGGCCCTGATGCGACGCCGAACGTCGGCCCCCAGAACCGGTGGCGGTATCGGCGGGCGGAGACCCCGCCCGGCGCGCCGCTTCGCATTGTCGCTGCACTTTAAGAAAGAATCGAGATGGCCACGTATTCCAACGAAGCGGTGCTCGACGCATTGAGACGAGTGCAGTACCGCCAGGTTCCGTGGGCACGCCGCCCGGGCGTGTTCGAATATCTCCGGTCGCTCGGGCTGATGGACACGGTCAGGCAGAAGACCGTTGCCCCTGCGCCGGGTTTCCACGCACCGGTCGACATCGCGGTGCTGACCGATAACGGTCGAGCCGAATTTTCGCGCCTCGAACGTGACGAGAAATTACTTTCCTGGACCGATCGCCGTATGGACGACTACGCATTGAGCGAAGCGAGCGCCGTGGCGATTCTCGAAAGCCGCCTGTAGCGGCGCACATCCCGCTCGGGCGTCGCCGCACAGCCGGCGACGTCAAAAAAAAGCCCGTATCGCGAGGATACGGGCGTACCGGATACTTTTGCTGCTGCCACGCTGTGCTCATGGCAACGATGTGACTCGTCGCATGCGGCGCAGTTCCCGAAAGCGGGCATTTTCTTTGATGAAATCCTGAAGTTCGCAGTTCTACGGATGACGCGGCATGTCGGCCGGCTGCGAGCTGATGCGCGCACGCGCGTTGCTGGCAATGTCGCCGCGCAGGTCGCCGCGCGGCACGGTCTGCCGGCCCGACTGCGCAGCGGACGGCGGCTGGCGGACGGTATTCCGGTGATCCTGCTGGTGATGGGGCGGTTTCACGCGATCATCGGCGTGAACTGGAGCGGTCAGCGCCAGCGAAATGACAATGCCGCATGCGACGAGCAGTGACATTGTTTTCATGGCGGGGCTCCCTTCAAGCCGTCGACGCGGCCTGTTGATATATCGCTAAGGTAAGCGTGGGAGTGCAGGCTTGCTGTAAATAATGGTAAATAGATGTATCGCGGCACGACAACGGTAATCGATGGCAATGCAGGCGTCGCGAAAAGATCGCGTCGCGGAAAGAAACCGGGCGGCCGAAGCCGCCCGATCGAGCATTCGTTACGCCATCTTGACGGGCGCGCGCCAGGATTCCGGATTGGTCCAGAAGGCGCCGCGCAGCCGGTCGCGGCTCGGCGGTGCGGGCGGCTTCGCGGCGCTTGCGCCGATGCGCCCGCGCAGCGAAATCTGCCGGCCGCTCGTGCCGAGTCGCTTCACGATTTCGGCGAGCGTGCCGTCCGCCTGCCATTCGTCGAAGCGACGGCGGCAGGTCGGCGGCGACGGATAGCGTCCCGGCAGCTTGGACCAGCCTTCGCCCGTCGACAGCACCCACAGCACGGCATTTACCACCGAGCGGGCTTCCACGCGGGGACGGCCGCGTCGCTCACTCCGTGCGGGTTCCGAGCAAAACAGACCTTCGACCAGCGCCCACTCGTTATCTCTCAAATCGTCGAACAGCATCATGTCCTCACCTCAGCGAAGCTAACTCCGGTGCGCTGCCCTGCGCCGCGCACTCTTCAAGCACTCGATCGTCGAGTGCCGGGTGGGGGCGTCCGGTTGGCCGGCAGCGGCGTTTCTGCTCTTCCGTCCGACGAAACCTGCGCCCTGTGCGCCAGGTAATGCACGAAGCGTGCCATGTCGGAGGTGAATCCCTCGAGAGCCGCTTGGCAGCGAGCTAACGGCTAAGTCAGCTAGGGGCGTATAAGACGCCAAAATAACCCGCCAGCAAATCGGGACAATCACCAATCTTGTGCAGTTCGCCCGCACCACGTGCGTTTGCGTAGATATTGCACCGCAGCGAAACATGTGCGGCAGGTGCCGGATTCGTACATCGGCACCGGATTCACGCATTAAAATCGTGCATTGATATCGACGATTGATGAGGTCAGGAGATGAACGTCACGCTGCGCCAGCTTCGCGTATTCATCGAGGTAGCGCGGCTCAAGAGCTTCAGTCGCGCGGGCGACGAGATCGGGCTCACGCAGTCCGCGGTCAGCCGCTGCGTGCGTGAGCTCGAGGCCGAGCTCGGGCTGAAGCTGATCGACCGCACGACGCGCGACGTGCAATTGACCGACGTCGGTGCGAACCTGATCGCGAGCGTGTCGCGCCTGATCGACGATCTCGACGACACGCTGCGCGAGATTCGCGAGATCGGCGAGCAGCGCCGCGGGCGCGTGATCGTCGCGGCAAGCCCGACGATCGCGTGCAGGCTGATGCCGCGCGTGGTTGCATCGTGCGAGCGCCAGTTTCCGTTCGTGACGCTGGGCCTGCGCGACGACGTGCAGAGCGATGTGTTGCGCAAGGTGAAGTCGAGCGAGGTCGATTTCGGCGTCGTGATCGGGCCGCTCACGGTCGCCGATCTCGTCTGCGAACCGCTGATGACCGATTCGTTCTGCCTCGTCGCGCGTGCCGACCATCCGCTCGCGGCACGTGCCGAGGTGCCGTGGACGGCGCTGGACGGCGAGCGCCTCGTGCTGCTCGATCATGCGTCGGGAAGCCGGCCGCTGATCGATGCCGCGCTGGCCGCCCATCACGTCAATGCGACGGTCATGCAGGAGCTCGGGCATTCGGCGACCGTGTTCGGGCTCGTCGAGGCCGGGGTGGGCGTGAGCGTGCAGCCGTGGCTGTCGCTGCCGCTGCCGGCCGGCTCGACACTCGTCGCGCGGCCGCTCACGCCGCGCACCGAGCGCACCGTCGAGCTGGTGCGCCGTCGCGACCGGTCATTGTCGCCCGCGGCGCAGGCGATCTGGGAACTCGTGCGGCAGATGCCGGCGAGGGCGGAAGATCTCGACTGACGTGCCCCGGCGTGCGCCGGCCCGGCTCACAGGCCGGTACACTACGCGGATCGTGTCTCTGGGCGATGGTTCTCGATGACGCATTCCGCAGATTCCTTTCCGGTGACCGGCGAGCCGGCGGCACGTGCCGCGGTGCGCGCGCTGCGTCCGTCGCTGATCCGCGAGGTGGCGAACGCCGGCTTCGGCGTGCCGGACATGCTGCCGTTCTGGTTCGGCGAATCCGATCGCGTGACGCCGGACTTCATCCGCGACGCCGCAGCGGCGGCGCTGCGCGACGGCGCGACCTTCTACACGCACAACCTCGGCACTGCGCCGCTGCGTGACGCGATTGCTGCCTATGTCAGCGCGCGGCATGGTGCGACGGCGGCCGACACGGTGGCCGTGACCAGTTCGGGCGTCAGCGCGCTGATGCTGGCCGCGCAGATGCTGGTCGGGCCGGGCGAACGCGTCGTCGCGGTGACGCCGCTCTGGCCCAATCTCGTCGAGATCCCGAAGATCCTCGGCGCGCAGGTCGAATGCGTGTCGCTCGACTATGGCGATGCGGGCTGGCAGCTCGATGTCGGGCGGCTGCTCGCGGCGCTGACGCCCGATACGCGGATGCTGCTGATCAACTCGCCGAACAATCCGACCGGCTGGACGATGTCGCGCGACGATCAGCAGGCCGTGCTCGCCCATTGCCGCCGTCACGGTATCTGGCTGGTCGCCGACGAGGTGTATGAACGGCTCGCGTTCGGCGCGGGCGGTGCACCGTCGTTCCTCGATATCGCTTCGCGCGACGAGCGGGTCGTTGTCGTGAATTCGTTCTCGAAGGCGTGGGCGATGACGGGCTGGCGGCTGGGCTGGCTGATTGCGCCGGCATCGGTGATGGGCGATCTGTCGAAGCTCGTCGAATACAACACGTCGTGCGCGCCGGGCTTCGTGCAGGCCGCGGGCGAGGTCGCGCTGCGCGACGGCGAGCCGTTCGTACAGTCGTTCGTCTCGGCGCTGCGTGACGCCCGCGATCACCTGGTCGCCGCGCTGCGGACGCTGCCGGGTGTCGAGGTGCCGCCTCCGCCGGGCGCGATGTACGTGTTCCTGCGTTTGCCGGGCGCGGCCGACAGTCTCGCGTTCTGCAAGACGCTGGTGCGCGAAGCGGGGCTCGGTCTTGCGCCCGGGCGTGCATTCGGCCCGGAGGGGGAAGGCTTCGTGCGCTGGTGCTACGCGTGTGATCCGGCACGACTCGACGCGGGCGTCGAGCGGCTGCGCCGGTTCCTCGCGCGCGGCGCGGCCGCCCGCTGAAGCAGGGCCGGAGCGGACGCGGCGCACTGGCGGCGGCCCGCTCGGTCCATCTTTACGCACCGGGCAATTTTGCGTAATATGGCGCTCAGTCACGCGGTTCCGTCGTTGAGCCGTGCTGTTCCGTCCGGTTTGGGCCTGGCCTGAAGTTGGTTCGCCGCCCCCGGTTCGTGCTCCCATCAATATGACCGATCAGAATCGGGCGAGCGCGTCTTCCGTTCATTTCGTCTGTTTGTTGATCCGGTTCGTTTGACCACAGGGTCTGGCCTAGCTGCATGAATACCCAAGAGGCGAAGATCGTCCTCGAGACTGCTTTGATCTGCGCGCAGGAACCGCTGAAGCTCGGCGATTTGCGCAAGCTCTTTGCCGACGGCGTGTCGGCTGACACGGTCCGCACGTTGCTCGAAGATCTGAAACAGGATTGGTCCGGCCGCGGGGTCGAACTGGTGGCGCTGGCGACCGGCTGGCGCTTTCAGAGCAAGCCGGCGATGCGTCACTATCTGGATCGCCTGCATCCCGAGAAGCCGCCGAAATATTCGCGCGCGGTGCTCGAAACGCTCGCGATCATCGCGTACCGGCAGCCCGTCACGCGCGGCGACATCGAAGAGATTCGCGGCGTGACGGTCAATACGCAGGTGGTCAAGCAGCTCGAGGATCGCGGCTGGATCGAGGTGATCGGTCATCGTGACGTGCCGGGACGCCCGGCGTTGTACGCGACGACCAAGCAGTTCCTCGACGATCTCGGCCTGAAGGCGCTCGACGACCTGCCCGCGCTCGAAGAGCCGGCCGCGAACATCGAGGCCGCGCTGCTTGCGCAGCAGGCAATCGACTTCGAGGGTGACGTGCCGGTTGCCGACGACGCAACGGACGACGTGCCGCAAGCGCAGGCGGAAGAGGTGTCCGCCGGCCGATCGGCCGAATTGCCGGGCGATGGCGTGACGGACGTCGCGACGACGCAGGAAATCCCGAGCCGCGATACGCTTGATGCTGATCGCGGGCAAACGGAACAAATGGAACAAGCGGAACAGGTTGGTGCCGAAGCAGCGCCGACCGGTGCGCAGCCCGAGCCGCTGCGCGCGGATTGGAGCGAGGAAGATCGCAAGCCGGCCGCCGAAACGGCTGCCGGAGACGGAGCGGAAGCGGCCGGCGACATGCCCGGCGAGGCTGTTCAGGCCGACGCGTCCCGTTCCCGTCCCGCGGACTGCGAGATGCTGGACGACACGTCCGACAGTCTCGCGGATGCCGTACGAAGCGCCAGTGCGCCCATCGGCGCCGACGCGCTGCCGGACGACGAAGCAGAACCCGAACAGCGTCGCGCCTGAACGCGGCCAACTTCTTGCCGCGCCCGCGCCGGGCGCGAGACCTGACATTTTGAGGTTGTTTTGACAGATATCCACGATATTGAATCGTCCGCGCCTGCCGTGCAGGCAGCGCGTGCCGACGATGCACCGGAGCAGGACGCTTCGGCCGCGGGTGGCGACGACCGTCCCCGCCGCGGTCTGCGGCGAGGCCCGCGCAGCCTGATCGCGCGCCGTCGCGCGGCGGCCAAGTCGAAGGGCGCCGAAGACGAGTCGCAGGGCGGTGAAGGCGCGGATGCGCAGCCGGCCGAGGCCGCCGAAGCGCAGCCGGCGCGTGCGCCGCGCAAGGAAGGTGCGGCCAAGGGCGGTCGCAAGCCCGCCGCTGGCAAGCGCGAAGGCGCGGCCAAGGGCGGCCAGGGTCGACGCGGTGGTGCACCGAAGGCTGAAGGTGGCCCGGTGAAGGCGGAAGGCGATGCGTCCCAGGACGAACTGTTCGCCTACGTGACGTCGCCGGCGTTCGATGCGGACAACTCCGCGGGCGGCAGCGGCGTGCGTGCGCCGATGCTGCGTCGCGGCCGCAGCCAGCCGGCCAACAAGCGCGTGCTGTCGCCGGACGACGATGCGCCGAAGCTTCACAAGGTGCTGGCGGAAGCGGGCATGGGCTCGCGCCGCGAAATGGAAGAACTGATCGTCGCCGGCCGTGTGTCGGTGAACGGCGAGCCCGCGCACATCGGTCAGCGCATCATGCCGACCGACCAGGTGCGGATCAACGGCAAGCCGGTCAAGCGCAAGCTGCCGAACAAGCCGCCGCGCGTGCTGCTGTACCACAAGCCCACGGGCGAGATCGTCAGCCATGCGGATCCGGAAGGCCGTCCGTCGGTGTTCGACCGCCTGCCGCCGATGAAGACGGCGAAATGGCTGGCGGTGGGTCGCCTCGACTTCAATACCGAAGGTCTGCTGATGCTGACGACTTCGGGTGACCTTGCGAACCGCTTCATGCATCCGCGCTACAGCGTGGAGCGCGAGTACGCGGTGCGGGTTGTCGGCGAGCTCACCGAAGGCAATCGGCAAAAGCTGCTGCACGGCGTCGAGCTGGATGATGGTCCGGCCAACTTCCTGCGTATCCGCGACGGCGGTGGCGAAGGCACGAATCACTGGTATCACGTCGCGCTGGCCGAAGGCCGCAACCGCGAAGTGCGCCGGATGTTCGAGGCGGCCGGCCTGATGGTGAGCCGGCTGATCCGTACGCGTCACGGCCCGATCCCGCTGCCGCGCGGCCTGAAGCGCGGCCGCTGGGAGGAGCTCGACGACGCGCAGGTGCGCAAGCTGATGGCGACCGTCGGCCTGAAGGCGCCGTCCGAGGAGAAGGGCAAGCGCGGCGGTGCCGGTCCGGCCGAGCGTCGTCAGCCTGATCCGATGGAGACGTCGATGGGGTTCATCAGCCGTGAGCCGGTATTGACGACGCACGGCCAGCTCGACCAGCCGCGTCGCGGCGGCGGTCGGCGCGGCGGGCCGGGCCTGCCGGGCCTGAGCGGCTACGGCAGCCTGCCGGTTGCGCCGTCGGGCTATGGCAACCGTGCTGGCGGCGCCCGCGATGGCAACCGCTCGGGCGGTGGCGGCCGAGATGGGAACCGCGCTGGCGGCGGCCGTGATGTCGATGGCAACCGCGCGTCATACGGCGCAGGCCCCAAGCGTGAGAGCACGGGCCCCAAGCGCGGTGGTCCCAAGGGTGGCAATCGCAATCCGAACGGCAATCGCCCCGAAGGCGGCGGCAACAGCGGCGGCCCGCGTGGCGGCCAGCGTCCGCAACGCAGCCGCACGCGCAGCCGCTGAGCGTTCGGGCACGCGGCGGCGCAAGGCCGCCGGCGTGCCGGCACGATCGGCATCCGTCCGGTTTTGTCGGCACGACGCATTGCGTTAATTGCTTTCGACTGTATATATGTGCCGCGTGCCGCTGGATGGCCGCCGGCATGGCCGATTTCCGGCGCGGCAGGATGGCGCCGGGCGATCGGGCAGTCCGATTTCGCATTTTTGGTCCGTAAAGGCAGGCGACGCGCTGCTTTTACCGGCTGGCTTGGCGTTTGCGCCAAAAATCGCTATAATCGCGGAGTCGCTGGGCGTACGGATTCAATGTGCGGCTCAGGTGCGACCACCAGTAAGAAGATGGGCGTTCCGCCCATTTTTTTTTGCTGAAACGGTTAGGCATCTCGGGTAGCGCTTCCTGCGCCGGCTAAGGCGCGCGCCCGCGGGTGTAATCGCGAGCGGCGGGCGCGAACACCTGAGAGGACACTGTGCAACTGACGGAACTGATAGAAACCACGGTCACCGGGCTCGGCTACGAGCTGGTGGATCTCGAGCGCACCGGGCGCGGCATGCTTTGCATCTATATCGATCAGCTTGCCGGCATCTCGCTCGAAGATTGCGAAAAGGTCACGCGTCAGCTCCAGCACGTCTTGACGGTCGAAAACATCGATTACGAACGGCTCGAAGTCTCGTCCCCGGGACTCGACCGCCCGTTGAAGAAGCTGGCCGACTTCGAGCGCTTCGCTGGCAGCGAAGTTTCCGTGACCTTGAAAAAGCCGCTGGACGGGCGCAAGACGTACCGGGGCATTCTGCACGCGCCGAATGGCGAAACGATCGGTTTGGAATTTGAAGGGAAGAAGGGCGAGGCGGCCATGCTGGATTTCACGCTGGCCGATATCGATAAAGCCCGCCTGATTCCGCAAGTTGACTTTAGGAGCCGCAAATAATGAGTCGCGAAGTGTTGATGCTGGTGGATGCGCTGGCGCGCGAGAAAAACGTCGAAAAGGATGTGGTGCTGGGCGCCCTCGAGGCTGCGCTCGCGTCCGCGTCCAAGAAGCTGTTCGACGAAGGCGCCGAAATCCGCGTCCATATCGATCGCGAAAGCGGCGAGCACGAAACCTTCCGTCGCTGGCTCGTCGTGCCCGACGAGGCAGGCTTGCAGGAGCCGGATCGCGAGATCCTGCTGTTCGAAGCACGTGAGCAGAAGCCCGACGTCGAAGTCGGCGAATATGTCGAGGAACCCGTGCCGTCGATCGAGTTCGGCCGCATCGGCGCGCAGGCCGCGAAGCAGGTGATCCTGCAGAAGGTGCGCGACGCGGAGCGCGAGCAGATCCTGAACGATTACCTCGAGCGCGGCGAAAAGATCATGACGGGTACGGTGAAGCGCCTCGACAAGGGCAACTTCATCGTCGAATCGGGCCGTGTCGAGGCGCTGCTGCGCCGCGATCAGCTGATCCCGAAGGAAAACCTGCGCGTGGGCGACCGCGTGCGTGCGTACATCGCGAAGGTCGACCGCACCGCGCGCGGCCCGCAGATCGAGTTGTCGCGTACGGCACCCGAGTTCCTGATGAAGCTGTTCGAGATGGAAGTGCCGGAAATCGAGCAGGGCCTGCTCGAAATCAAGGCGGCGGCCCGTGACCCGGGCGTGCGCGCGAAGATCGGCGTCATCGCATACGACAAGCGGATCGATCCGATCGGCACCTGCGTCGGCATCCGCGGCTCCCGCGTGCAGGCCGTGCGCAACGAGCTCGGTGGCGAAAACATCGACATCGTGCTATGGTCGGAGGATCCCGCCCAGTTCGTGATCGGCGCGCTCGCGCCGGCAGCCGTCCAGTCGATCGTCGTCGATGAAGAAAAGCACTCGATGGACGTGGTCGTCGACGAGAACGAGTTGGCTGTCGCGATTGGCCGCAGCGGTCAGAACGTTCGCCTTGCCGGCGAACTGACCGGCTGGCAGATCAACATCATGACGCCGGACGAATCCGCCCTGAAGCAGGGTGAAGAGCGCGACCGGCTGCGTGCGCTGTTCATGGCGCGTCTCGACGTCGACGAAGAAGTTGCCGACATCCTGATCGACGAAGGCTTCACGAGCCTCGAAGAAATCGCTTACGTGCCGCTCAACGAAATGCTCGAAATCGAAGCGTTCGACGAGGACACCGTGCATGAACTGCGCAACCGCGCACGCGACGCGCTGTTGACGATGGCCATCGCGAACGAAGAAAAGGTCGAGAACGCAGCGCTGGATCTCAAGAGCCTCGACGGCATCACGCCGGAGTTGCTTGCGAAGCTGGCCGAACACGGCATGCAGACGCGAGACGATCTCGCCGAGCTGGCTGTGGATGAACTGGTCGACATGACCGGGATGGAAGAGGATGCCGCTAAGGCGTTGATCATGAAAGCACGTGAACATTGGTTCCAGTGAGAAATGACCATGGCGCACTGATTTGATGGCGGCCGTATGGCCTGACCCGATGCTAACAGCAAGGAATCGGTCCTTGCACTAAGAGGAATGAATGGCGAGTAACAACGTAGCCCAATTTGCCGCGGAACTGAAAATGCCTGCTGGTGTGCTGCTCGAACAGCTGCAGGCAGCGGGCGTCCAGAAAGCGAGTGAAGACGATGTGCTGTCCGAGACGGACAAGGCGCGTCTGCTCGATCATTTGCGCAAGTCGCATGGCGCAACCGACGGCGATAAGCGCAAGATCACGCTGACCCGCAAGCATACGTCGGAGATCAAGCAATCTGACGCGACGGGCAAGGCTCGCACCATTCAGGTCGAGGTCCGCAAGAAGCGTACGTTCGTCAAGCGCGACGACGTGAGCGAGGGTGCGGAACAGGGTCAGGCGCAGGTCGCCGAAGCGGACGACGATGCGGAACTGAAGCGTCGCGAGGAAGAAGCGCGCCGCGAGGCCGAACTGCTCGAGAAGCAGGCGCAGGAGTTGCGCGAACGCCAGGAACGTCTGGAGCGCGAAGAAGCCGAGCGCCGCGCCCGCGAAGAAGCGGCCGAAGCCGAGCGCCGTCGCGCCGAGGAAGAAGCTGCGGCGAAGCGTGCCGCGGCCGAAGCCGCTGCGGCACAGCAGCAGGCGGCAGCGCAGCAGCAGGCCGCCGCGGCCGAGCAGGAAGCACCGGGTGCGCAGTCCGCGCAGGACGAAGCGCGCGTGGCCGCCGAAGCGCGTGCGGCTGCCGAACGTGCGGCGCAGCGCGAAGCGGCGAAGAAGGCCGAGGATGCTGCCCGTGAGGCGGCGGACAAGGCGCGCGCCGAGCAGGAAGAGATCAGCAAGCGCCGTGCGGCCGCCGAGGCCGAAGCGCGTGCGATCCGTGAAATGATGAACACGCCGCGCAAGGCCGTGGTCAAGGCAGTCGAGCCGCCGAAGCCGGTCGAGCCGCCGAAGCCGGCCGAAGCGAAGGGCACGCTGCACAAGCCGGCGAAGCCGGAAGGTGCGCAGGCGCGTCCGGCGGTGAAGAAGCCGGCCGGCGCAGCACCGGCAACGACGCAGGCACCGGCAGGCGCGGGCGATCGCAACAAGAAGCCGGGCGCTGGCAAGGGCGGCTGGCAGGACGACGCGGCGAAGCGTCGCGGCATCAAGACGCGCGGCGATTCGAGCGGCGGCGTCGACCGCGGCTGGCGCGGCGGCCCGAAGGGTCGCGGTCGTCACCAGGACAGCGCATCGTCGTTCCAGGCGCCGACCGAACCGATCGTCCGTGAAGTGCACGTGCCGGAAACCGTTTCGGTTGCCGATCTCGCGCACAAGATGTCGATCAAGGCCTCGGAAGTCATCAAGGTGATGATGAAGATGGGCCAGATGGTCACGATCAACCAGGTGCTGGACCAGGAAACGGCGATGATCGTCGTCGAGGAACTGGGTCACCGCGCGGTTGCCGCGAAGCTGGACGATCCGGAAGCGCTGCTCGTCGAAGGCGAAGCGACCACCGATGCGGAGCAACTGCCGCGTCCGCCGGTCGTCACGGTGATGGGTCACGTCGACCACGGCAAGACCTCGCTGCTCGACCACATTCGCCGCGCGAAGGTTGCGGCGGGCGAAGCGGGCGGCATTACGCAGCACATCGGCGCTTATCACGTCGACACGCCGCGCGGCGTCATCACGTTCCTCGATACGCCGGGCCACGAAGCGTTCACGGCAATGCGTGCACGCGGCGCGAAGGCGACCGACATCGTCGTGCTGGTGGTGGCGGCCGACGACGGCGTGATGCCGCAGACGAAGGAAGCAATTGCCCACGCGAAGGCGGGTGGCGTGCCGATCGTCGTCGCGATCAACAAGATCGACAAGCCGGAAGCAAATCCGGATCGCGTGAAGCAGGAACTGGTCACGGAAGGCGTCGTGCCGGAAGAATACGGTGGCGATTCGCCGTTCGTGCCGGTGTCGGCGAAGACGGGTGCGGGCATCGACGATCTGCTCGAGAACGTGCTGCTGCAGGCCGAAGTGCTGGAACTGAAGGCACCGGTCGAAGCACCGGCCAAGGGTATCGTGATCGAAGCGAAGCTCGACAAGGGTAAAGGCCCGGTCGCGACGATCCTCGTGCAGTCCGGTACGCTGAATCGTGGCGACATCGTGCTCGCGGGCTCGGCCTACGGCCGCGTGCGTGCGATGCTCGACGAGAACGGCAAGCCGACGAAGGAAGCCGGCCCGTCGATCCCGGTCGAAATCCAGGGGCTGTCGGAAGTGCCGGGCGCGGGCGAGGAAGTGATCGTGCTGCCGGACGAGCGCAAGGCGCGTGAAATCGCACTGTTCCGTCAGGGCAAGTTCCGTGACGTGAAGCTCGCGAAGCAGCAGGCCGCGAAGCTGGAAAGCATGCTCGAGCAGATGGGCGAAGGCGAAGTGCAGAACCTGCCGCTTATTGTCAAGGCCGACGTGCAGGGTTCGCAGGAAGCACTCGTGCAGTCGCTGCTCAAGCTGTCGACCGACGAAGTGCGCGTGCAGATCGTGCACGGCGCGGTGGGTGGCATCAGCGAAAACGACGTCAACCTTGCAACGGCATCGAAGGCAGTCATCATCGGCTTCAACACGCGTGCAGATGCGCAGGCGCGCAAGCTCGCGGAAGCCAATGGCGTCGATATCCGCTACTACAACATCATCTATGACGCAGTGGATGAGGTGAAGGCGGCGATGTCGGGCATGCTGGCACCGGAGAAGCGCGAGATCATCACCGGTACGGTCGAGGTGCGCCAGGTGTTCAAGGTGCCGAAGATCGGCGCGGTCGCAGGCTGTATGGTCACGGACGGTATCGTCAAGCGCTCGTCGTCGGTTCGCGTGCTGCGCAACAACGTCGTGATCTTCACGGGCGAACTCGAATCGCTGAAGCGCTTCAAGGACGACGTGAAGGAAGTCAAGCAAGGCTTCGAGTGCGGCATGTCGGTGAAGAACTTCAACGACATCGTGGAAGGCGATCAGTTCGAAGTCTTCGAAGTGACCGAAGTCGCGCGTACGCTGTAATCGTCGCGTATCGGCTCATGGGCGGGGCAGGCTTGGGCTTGTCCCGCCCATTTTTCATGGCGGCCCGCCAAAGGCGGCCGCATTATCCTGATAAACGAATCAGGGATCGATCATGTCCAGGAAACGTACTTCCCCCAATCGCAACGTTCAGATCGCCGATCAGATTCAGCGCGATCTGTCCGAACTCATCATGCGTGAGGTCAAAGACCCGCGCATTGGCATCGTCACCATCCAGAGCGTGGAACTCACGCCGGACTACGCGCACGCGAAGATCTACTTCACGGCGCTGACCGGCGATCCGGTCAAGACGCAGGAAGCGCTGAACCACGCATCGGGTCACTTGCACAACCTGCTGTTCAAGCGCCTGCACATCCATACGGTGCCGACGCTGCATTTCCACTACGACCAGACGATCGAGAAGGCCGTGGAAATGTCGCGCCTGATCAAGGAAGCGAACTCGACGCGCGCGAAGGACGACGACGAGGCCGACGCACCCATCAAGGACGATTGAGCGCGACCGGCCTATGACGACTGCAGCACCCCAACGTCCGCGCGTGCCCCGGCGCGCGCTGGATGGCGTCCTCCTGCTCGACAAGCCGGTCGGCCTGTCGAGCAACGATGCGCTGATTCGCGCGAAGCGTCTGCTGCTCGCGAAGAAAGCCGGTCATACCGGCACGCTCGATCCGCTGGCTTCGGGCCTGTTGCCGCTGTGCTTCGGCGAGGCGACGAAGTTCTCTCAGGACTTGCTCGACGCCGACAAGACCTACGAAGCGACGATGCGTCTCGGCTTGCGCACGACCACCGGCGATGCGGAAGGTGAAGTGATCGACACGCGGCCCGTCGAATGCGACCGCGCGGCGGTGGAAGCGGCGCTCGTGCGCTTTACCGGCGGAATCGTGCAGGTGCCGCCGATGTATTCGGCGCTCAAGCGCGATGGCAAGCCGCTGTACGAATATGCGCGCGCGGGCCAGACCGTCGAGCGCGAAGGGCGCAACGTGACGATCCATGCGCTCGACCTGCTCGCCTGCGAGCTGCCCGACGTGACGTTTCGCGTGACCTGCAGCAAGGGCACCTATGTGCGCACGCTGGCGGAGGATATCGGCGAGGCGCTGGGTTGCGGTGCGCATCTGACGATGCTGCGTCGCACGGGTGTCGGTGCGCTGACGCTCGAGCATGCGGTGACGCTCGATGCGCTGTCGGACGCCGACGAATCGGCGCGCGATGCATGGCTCCAGCCGGTCGATGCATTGCTGTCCACGTTTCCGTCGGTTCGGCTCGACGACGCGGGTGCGAAGCGGTTCCTGCACGGCCAGCGTCTGCCGCTGTCGGAACTTGCGCAGATCGATGCGGCCGAGGGCGAGCGCGTGCGCGTCTACGACGCAACGCGGCTGCTCGGCGTGGCGCGCAAGGCGAACGGTGTGCTCGCACCGGAACGGCTCGTCGTGACCGCTGCATGACCAGGCGGCGCGAGCGCGCCGTCGGAGCAAAAAAAGCCCGGTCGATTTCGACCGGGCTTTTTTGTTTGGTGCGCGGTGACGCTCAGTGCGCCGCCGATGCCGCTGCGCCGGCATCGCCGCCGCCCGCGCGTTCGGGCTTCGTGATCCAGATCAGCGCAATCAGCAGCACGAAGATCGCCGCCGAGATGTAGAACAGGTCGTTCACGCCGAGCTGCGCGGCCTGCTGCGTGGCCAGGTTGTTGATGAGGCCGTGCGCCTGGTCTTGCGTCAGCCCGAGACTGCCCATTTGCGTGACGGCCTGGTTGAACGTCGGGTTGTACACGTTGGCCTGCTCGACCAGCTGTGCGTGGTGGAAGTTGTTGCGATGATCCCACGCAGTCTGGAAGATCGACGTGCCGATACCGCCGCACATGATCCGCACGAAGTTCGACAGACCGGACGCCGCCGGGATGCGATGACCGGGGAGGCCGGACAGCGTGATCGACACGAGCGGAATGAAGAAGCCGGCCATCGCGACACCCTGCACGAGCGTCGGCAGCGTGAGCGACCACTCGTCGACGCCCGTCGTGTACCCCGATCGCATCCAGAAGCACAGCGCGAATATCAGAAACGCGGCGGTCGCGATGTAGCGCGGGTCGGTGCGCGGCAGGAACTTGCCGGTCAGCGGCGACAGCAGGATCGCGAACAGCCCGACCGGCGCCATCACGAGACCGGCGTCGGTTGCCGTGTAGCCGATCTGGGTCTGCAGCCACAGCGGCAGCAGCACGAGGTTGCCGAAGTAGAGCCCGTAACCGACAGCCAGCGCGATCGTGCCGCCCGTGAAGTTGCGCCGGCGGAACAGCGACAGGTCGACGACGGGGTGTTCGGCGGTCAGTTCCCAGATCACGAAGAACGCGAACGAGATGATCGCGATCAGCGCGAGCGCGACGATCGTCGTCGACGCGAACCAGTCCAGATCCTTGCCCTTGTCGAGCATGACCTGCAGCGAGCCGACCCACAGCACGAGCAGCGCAAGGCCGACGCCGTCGATCGGCGCGCGGCGCACCGTCGATTCGCGCGTGCGATAGATCGACCACGTGGCGAGTGCGGCGGCGATGCCGACGGGGATATTCACGTAGAAGATCCACGGCCACGAGTAGTTGTCCGAGATCCAGCCGCCGAGGATCGGGCCCGCGACCGGCGCGATCAGGGTCGTCATCGACCACAGCGCGAGCGCCATCGGCGCTTTCGCGCGTGGGTAACTCGACAGCAGCAGCGATTGCGACAGCGGAATCATCGGCCCCGCGACCGCACCCTGGAGGACGCGCGACGCGAGCAGGAACGGCAGGCTCGGCGCGAGCCCGCACATCCACGACGAGATGACGAACAGGATGATCGACGCGAGGAACAGGCGAACCTGTCCGAAGCGGTCGGTCAGCCAGCCCGTCAGCGGCACGGAGATCGCGTTCGCGACCGCGAACGACGTGATGACCCACGTGCCCTGGTCGGACGACACGCCGAGGTCGCCCGAGATGGTCGGGATCGCGACGTTCGCGATGGACGTGTCGAGCACGTTCATGAACACCGCGAGCGATACCGCGATCGTCCCGATCACGAGTTTCCCGCCCTGCAAGGGCGGGTGGGAGACAGGAGCCTGTGCCATGTGTCGGTAGTTTTTCCGGAGTCGGAGCGGTTACATCATCTTCGCGGCGCTGTTCGACTTCGCCGCGGCCGGGGCCGCTGCGTTGCCGCCCGCGTTCTCGGCGATGATGCGCGCGATTTCGGCGTCGGCTTGGTCGCCGTACTTCGCGAACACGTTGGTCTCGTAGACGGTGTTCGGCGCGTTGACGAGCTGGTCGCCGCGTTCGTCCTTGATGTCCACGTCGACCTGCATCGACAGGCCGATGCGCAGCGGATGCTTGTCGAGATCCTTCGGGTCGAGCTCGATACGCACCGGCAGGCGCTGCACGACCTTGATCCAGTTGCCGGTCGCATTCTGCGCCGGCAGCAGCGAGAACGCCGAGCCGGTGCCGGCCGAGAAGCCGACGACCTTGCCGTGGTAGGGGACCGACGAGCCGTAGATGTCGGCCGTCAGTTCGACCGGCTGGCCGATGCGCATGTGCTTGAGCTGGACTTCCTTGAAGTTCGCGTCGACCCACACGGCATTCAGCGGCACCACCGACATCAGCGGCGTGCCCGGGGACACGCGCTGGCCGACCTGCACCGAGCGCTTCGCGACATAGCCGGTGACCGGCGCGGGCAGCACGTTACGCGCGTTCGCGAGGTAGGCGTCGCGAACCTTCGACGCCGCGGCGAGCACGTTCGGGTGCGATGCGACCGTCGTGTTCGCGGTCAGCGCGCGGTTCGATGCGAGCTGCTGCTGCGCGGCGTCGAGCGACGCCTGCGCGGCCTTCACGGCGTCACGCGCATGCGAGATTTCTTCCTGCGACACCGCGCCCGTCTGTGCAACGGCCATGCGGCGGCGCAGATCGTCGTCGGCCTTCGACAGGTCGGACTGGCGCAGCGCAACCTGCGCGCGGTACTGGTCGTCGTTGACGAACAGGCCGCGCACCTGGCGCACCGTCTGCGCGAGGTTGGCTTCCGCCTGCTGCAGCGCGACCTGCGAATCGGCCGGGTCGAGCACGACCAGCGGGTCGCCGGCCTTGACGGTCTGCGTATCGTCGGCCTTCACGGCGATCACGGTGCCGGTGACCTGCGGCGTGATCTGCACGACGTTGCCGTTCACGTAGGCGTCGTCGGTCCCTTCATGGAAGCGGGCGACGAGGAAGTAATACAGGCCGTACGCGATGGCCGCGATCACGATGACCGCGACGAGCAGCGTCATCATCCGTTTGCGCTTCCCGTTGTTCTGCGACTGTGCGCTGGCAGCGTTTTGTTGAGGGTCGCTCATGGCGATTTTCTCCGTCCGTTATTTCGAGTGTCTGCGTAGTGGTGGCGCCGGATCAGTTGGCGGCCTGTTTTGTCGGCTTGTCGGCGTCGGGCGAGGCGAGCGGCGTGCCGGTCGCGTCGAACCCGCCGCCCAGCGCCTTGATCAGCGCAAGCTGCATGTCGCGTCGGCGCATCTTCAGGTTGGTCACCGTCTGCTCCGATGCGAGGCGGTTGCTGTCCGCGGTCAGCACCTGCAGTTGCGGCGACAGGCCGGCCTTGTAGCGGATCACGGCGAGATCGTACGCGCGCGTCGACGCGTCGAGTGCGCGCTGCGCGTCGCCCATCTGGCGATCGACCGAGCGGATCGACGCGACTTGCGTTGCGACGTCGTTCAGCGCGTTGATCAGCGTCTGGTTGTAGTTCGCCACCGACAGGTCGAAGTCCGCATAGCGACCCTTGAGCTGGGCGCGCAGCGCGCCGGCGTCGAAGATCGGCAGGTGGATCGCCGGGCCGAACTGCGCCTGGCGGCTCGCGAAGTTCAGGAATTTGCCCCAGCCGAACGCATCGAAGCCGAAGCCGGCCGCGAGGTTCACGTCGGGGTAGAACTCGGCTTTCGCTTCCTTCACGTCGTGCATTGCCGCCTCGACCTGCCAGCGCGCGGCGACGATGTCGGGGCGGCGCGAGACGAGATCGGCCGGCAGGTTGCCGGGCAGCGCGACTGCGCCGCTGGGGTTCATCACGGGCGCCGCGATCTGCAGCCCGCGATCGGGACCCTTGCCGAGCAGCGCGGCGAGCTGGTAGCGCACCGTCGTGATCTGGCCGTCGAGATCCGACAGCGAAGCCTGGGTCGTCGCGATGTTGCCGCGGGCCGTCTGGCGTTCGACGTTGGTATCCAGGCCGGCCGACACGCGGCCGTCGGTGATCTTGCCGACCGTCTCGCGGTTGGAGATCTCGCGTTGCGCGATGTCGCGCAGCGCATAGAGCTGCGCGAGCGAGTTATAGGTGCGGGCGACCGACGATGCGAGCGTGATGCGCGCTTGCTGCATGTCGGCTTCGGCGGCCTTTTCCTGCGACACGGCGGTGTGCAGGCGTTCGCGGTTCTTGCCCCACAGGTCGAGTTCCCACGACGCGCTCGCGAGCACGTTGTTCTCGCTGTACCACTGGCCACCGTACGGCGGCGGGAACAGCGCGTTCGACGAATACAGCTCGCGCGTCCACGAATAGCTGGCCTCGGCCTTCGGCAGCAGGTTCGAACGCGACGATTCGATGTACGACGACGCTTTCGCGATGCGTGCCTGCGCCTGCGCGATCGACGGACTGCCCTGAAGGGCCTCGTCGATCAGCTTCGGCAATTGCGGATCGCCGAACTGGCTGGCCCAGTCGAGCGCCGGCCACTGGCCGCCCTGGGCCGGCAGGCTCTGGGCGGATTCGAATTGCGACGCGGGGGCGATCTGCTTGTCGCTCTTGATGCCGATGTAGTTCGCGCAGCCCGCCAGCGCGAGTGCGGCGACCGCGGCGGCGACGGCGGCGCGGCACGACCCGGTGCGCACGGACAACGGGGAGGTTTTCATCGCGCTGACCCCTGACTCGGAATGAATGATGGACACTGCAAGGATTTCCTTACATTAATCTGTCAAAAGTAATTGTTATGGCAACTATTACGCGATGCTGCCGCCGGCCGTCTCGCAATAGTTGCTGAGAATGCGGCGCAGCATGCTCTTCAGGAACCCGACTTCTTCCGGCGTGAACCCGTCCAGCACCTGGTCGAGCACGCTGCGGAAAATGGGCGGCAGCCGTTCGGCAAGCGCGCGGCCTTCGTCGGTCAGCTCGAGGCGCACGACGCGCCGATCCTCGATGCTGCGGACGCGGGACAGCAGCCCGCGTTTCTCGACCCGGTCGAGCAGGCGCGTGACCGCGCTCGCATCGATCCCGTATTCGCGCGCGAGTTCGGCGGCCGTCGAGCACTTGCCGACCGCGATCATGAACAGCATGCTCGCCTGCGTGCCCGTGATGCCGAGCTCTTCCTGCGTGCGTTGCGTGACGAGGTTGGTCATCACCGACTTCACGCGCGACATCAGATAACCGACGCTGTCGTTCATCTGATACGAAGACAGCGGCGAAACGGGCGATGGGGTAGAGGAATCCGACATAAAACCCTGAAACTGCAATAGTTGACTAGGCAGCATTATAGGTACAATTGCTTGCCGCGGCAAATGTTAATCGAACGGCAAAGGGCGCGCTTTGTGTTGCCAGAAGCCCTTGTAGCGATAAGGTTTTTCGGCTTGCCGAAGGCGGCGCCTTCAGTCGATTTGCGCGTTCGGGGGAGGGTGGGCAGGCCCGGTTTGTTGCGCTGCAACGTACTCGCCAGCTCTCGACACGCCCACGTGCTATAATTTCATGCTTTCCAAACTGCAATGCGCGCGCCCGTGAAAAACGAGCGGGCGCGTTTGCGCGTTCAAACGATTTCCAGGTTTCTATGACCCGCGCCCTTCGCAATATCGCCATCATCGCCCACGTCGACCACGGCAAGACTACGCTCGTCGACCAACTGCTCCGCCAGTCCGGCACCTTCCGCGAGAACCAGCAGATTGCGGAGCGGGTGATGGACTCGAACGACATCGAAAAGGAGCGCGGGATCACGATTCTCGCGAAGAACTGCGCGGTCGAATACGAAGGCACGCACATCAACATCGTCGACACGCCGGGGCACGCGGACTTCGGTGGCGAGGTCGAGCGCGTGCTGTCGATGGTCGACTCGGTGCTGCTGCTCGTCGACGCGGTCGAGGGCCCGATGCCGCAGACGCGCTTCGTCACGAAGAAGGCGCTCGCGCTCGGCCTGAAGCCGATCGTCATCGTCAACAAGGTCGACCGTCCGGGCGCGCGGATCGACTGGGTCATCAACCAGACCTTCGACCTGTTCGACAAGCTTGGCGCAACCGAAGAGCAGCTCGACTTCCCGATCGTCTACGCATCGGGCCTGAACGGCTATGCGTCGCTCGACCCGGCTGCGCGCGAGGGCGACATGCGCCCGCTGTTCGAGGCGGTCCTCGAGCACGTGCCGGTCCGCCCGGCCGATCCGGAAGCGCCGCTGCAGCTCCAGATCACGTCGCTCGACTATTCGACGTACGTCGGCCGGATCGGCGTCGGCCGCATCACGCGCGGCCGCATCAAGCCGGGCCAGCCGGTCGTGATGCGCTTCGGCCCGGAAGGCGACGTGCTGAACCGCAAGATCAACCAGGTGCTGTCGTTTACGGGCCTCGAGCGCGTGCAGGTCGAGTCGGCCGAAGCGGGCGATATCGTGCTGATCAATGGCATTGAAGACGTCGGCATCGGCGCGACGATCTGCGCGGTGGATACGCCGGAAGCGCTGCCGATGATCACCGTCGACGAGCCGACGCTGACGATGAACTTCCTCGTCAACTCGTCGCCGCTCGCCGGCCGCGAAGGCAAGTTCGTGACGAGCCGCCAGATCCGCGACCGCCTGATGAAGGAACTGAACCACAACGTCGCGCTGCGCGTGAAGGACACCGGCGACGAAACGGTGTTCGAAGTGTCGGGGCGTGGCGAACTGCACCTGACGATTCTCGTCGAGAACATGCGTCGCGAAGGCTACGAGCTGGCCGTGTCGCGTCCGCGCGTCGTGATGCAGGAAATCGACGGCGCGAAGCACGAGCCGTACGAACTGCTGACGGTCGACGTCGAGGACGAGCACCAGGGCGGCGTGATGGAAGAGCTCGGCCGCCGCAAGGGCGAGATGCTCGACATGGCGTCGGACGGCCGCGGCCGCACGCGTCTGGAATACAAGATCTCGGCGCGCGGCCTGATCGGCTTCCAGAGCGAATTCCTGACGCTCACGCGCGGCACGGGCCTGATGAGCCACATCTTCGACTCGTACGCACCGGTCAAGGAAGGCTCGGTCTTCGAGCGCCGCAACGGCGTGCTGATCTCGCAGGACGACGGCGCCGCCGTGGCATATGCGCTGTGGAAGCTGCAGGATCGCGGCCGCATGTTCGTGAAGCCGGGCGATGCGCTGTATGAGGGCATGATCATCGGCATCCACAGCCGCGACAACGACCTCGTCGTGAACCCGATCAAGGGCAAGCAGCTGACCAACGTGCGTGCGTCGGGCACCGACGAAGCCGTGCGTCTCGTGCCGCCGGTCCAGATGTCGCTGGAATACGCGGTCGAGTTCATCGACGACGACGAACTGGTCGAAGTGACGCCGCAGTCGATCCGTCTGCGCAAGCGTCACCTGAAGGAGCACGAGCGTCGCCGCGCGAGCCGCGAAGGCGCGGTCGACTAAGCGTTTCGACCGTTCCCGTGCATGACGGAAAAGGCTGCCCCCGGGCAGCCTTTTTTGCATCTGCGCGGAGCGCAATCGGGTTGTCTGCAAAGCACTGTTACCGGGGCGCGTGGCAATCCGGCAAAACCCCGCCACGCGGTGCTTTCAGGCACATTTCGCCGTGAACTTTGGTATCGGTTCTGTGATATGCTGCGCGCACGCAAGTTTTAGGTCCTTCCAAGCAAGACTTGATTCGCAATCCGCTAAACGGTCAGGCCGTGTCGCGGAAGGTTGAGTAACCCGCTATTTCTCGAGAAGCTCGAAGAAAGGTGAGCGTAAAATGTCAGATGTAATGAAGCAGTTTCAGCTGAACTCCTATCTGTTCGGCGGCAATGCTTCGTACGTTGAAGAACTGTACGATGCATACCTCAATAATCCGGCGTCAGTGCCCGAGAACTGGCGAGAGTATTTCGACGCGCTGCAGAATGTGCCTGCAACGGACGGTTCGAATGCCAATGACGTCGCGCATTTCCCGATCGTCGAATCGTTCGCCGAGCGAGCGAAGGCCAATGCCTTCATCCCGCGCGAAAGCGGCACCAATCTGGCTGCGGCGCGCAAGCAAGTCCACGTCCAGTCCCTCATCAGCGCATATCGCTTCCTTGGTTCGCAATGGGCCAATCTGGATCCGCTGAAGCGTCGCGAACGTCCCGCCATTCCCGAACTCGAACCTGCGTTCTACGACTTCTCCGAAGGCGACCTCGACCAGACGTACAGCGCGAGCAACCTGTATTTCGGTTTCGACCAGGCTTCGCTGCGCGACATCGTCAAGGGTCTGCGCGACACGTACTGCGGCACGATCGGCGCCGAGTACATGTACATCAGCGATCCGGAGCAGAAGCGCTGGTGGCAGGAGCGTCTGGAGTCGACCCGCGCGACGCCGAACTTCTCGACGGACGAGAAGAAGCACATCCTGAATCGCTTGACGGCCGCTGAAGGCCTCGAGCGCTACCTGCACACCAAGTACGTCGGCCAGAAGCGCTTCTCGCTCGAAGGCGGCGAAAGCTTCATCGCGTCGATGGACGAAGTCGTCCAGCACGCGGGCAAGCGCGGCGTGCAGGAAATCATCATCGGCATGGCCCACCGCGGCCGCCTGAACGTGCTGGTCAACACGCTGGGCAAGATGCCGGCCGACCTGTTCGCCGAATTCGAAGGCAAGCACGTCGACGACCTGCCGGCCGGCGACGTGAAGTACCACAAGGGCTTCTCGTCGGACGTGTCGACGGAAGGCGGCCCGGTCCACCTGTCGCTCGCGTTCAACCCGTCGCACCTCGAAATCGTGAACCCGGTGGTCGAAGGTTCGGCGAAGGCGCGGATGGACCGTCGCGGCGACGAAGACGGCCTGCAGGTGCTGCCGGTGCAGATCCACGGCGACGCGGCCTTCGCGGGCCAGGGCGTCGTGATGGAAACGCTGAACCTCGCGCAGACGCGCGGTTACGGCACGCACGGCACGCTGCACATCGTCATCAACAACCAGATCGGCTTCACGACGTCCGACCCGCGCGATGCGCGTTCGACGCTGTACTGTACCGACGTGGTCAAGATGATCGAGGCGCCGGTGCTGCACGTGAACGGCGACGATCCGGAAGCCGTGATCCTCGCGACGCAGATCGCGATCGATTACCGGATGCAGTTCCACAAGGATGTCGTGATCGACATCGTCTGCTTCCGCAAGCTGGGTCACAACGAGCAGGACACGCCGGCCGTCACGCAGCCGCTGATGTACAAGAAGATCGCGCAGCACCCGGGCACCCGTGCGCTGTACGCCGAGAAGCTCGTGCAGCAGGGCGTGATCACCGCGGAAGACGCCGACAACTTCGTGAAGGCGTACCGCAAGGCGATGGACGACGGTCACCACACGGTCGACCCGGTCCTGTCGAACTACAAGAGCAAGTACGCGGTCGACTGGGTGCCGTTCCTGAACCGCAAGTGGACGGATGCAGCCGACACGGCCGTGCCGCTCGCCGAACTGAAGCGCCTCGGCGAACGCATCACGACGGTTCCGGAGAACTTCAAGGTTCACCCGCTCGTCGAGCGCGTGATCAACGACCGCCGCAACATGGCGCGCGGCGACCAGCCGCTCGACTGGGGCATGGGCGAGCACCTCGCGTTCGCGTCGCTCGTCGCATCGGGCTACTCGGTACGCCTGACCGGCCAGGATTCGGGCCGCGGCACGTTCACGCACCGTCACGCGGTGCTGCACGACCAGAACCGCGAGCGCTGGAACGACGGCACGTACGTGCCGCTGCAGAACATCGCCGAAGGCCAGGCGAAGTTCACGGTGATCGACTCGGTGCTGTCGGAAGAAGCGGTGCTGGGCTTCGAATACGGTTACTCGACCGCCGAGCCGAACACGCTCGTGCTGTGGGAAGCGCAGTTCGGCGACTTCGTCAACGGCGCGCAGGTCGTGATCGACCAGTTCATCTCGTCGGGCGAAGTGAAGTGGGGCCGCGTGTCGGGTCTCACGATGCTGCTGCCGCACGGCTACGAAGGCCAGGGTCCGGAGCACTCGTCGACCCGTATCGAGCGTTTCCTGCAACTGTGCGCGGATCACAACATGCAGGTCGTTCAGCCGACGACGCCGGCGCAGATTTTCCACCTGCTGCGTCGCCAGATGATCCGCCTGTTCCGCAAGCCGCTGATCGTCGCGACGCCGAAGTCGCTGCTGCGTCACAAGGAAGCCGTGTCGGACCTGTCGGAACTGGCGAAGGGTTCGTTCCAGCCGGTGCTGGGCGAAACCGACGGCGGCATCGACGCGAAGAAGGTCAAGCGCGTGCTGGCATGCTCGGGCCGCGTGTATTACGACCTCGTCGCACATCGCCGCGAAGCGAAGGCGAACGACGTCGCGATCATCCGTATCGAGCAGCTGTATCCGTTCGCGCACAAGCAGTTCGAAACGGAAATGAAGAAGTACGAGAACGCGACTGAAGTGGTCTGGGTGCAGGACGAGCCGCAGAACCAGGGTCCCTGGTTCTACGTCGAGCACCATCTGAAGGAAGGCATGAAGGACGGGCAGAAGCTGGCATACAGCGGCCGTCCGGCTTCGGCCTCGCCGGCGGTTGGCTACTACGCGAAGCACTACGAGCAGCAGAAGGCCCTGATCGAAGGTGCTTTCGGCCGCCTGAAGAGCGCATCGATCGCGAAATAACCGACGGAAGCGAAACGGGAAGGCGCGCTGCGCTTTCCCGTCTCTTTTGGCCCGCCGGGCGCGTTGCGCGCCGTTTCGGCCGAAGGAATCGCACGAACCTCGTCACACCCCAGATTAAGCATCCAGGAAAATCACATGGCTATCGTAGAAGTCAAAGTCCCCCAGCTTTCGGAGTCGGTTTCGGAAGCCACCATGCTGCAGTGGAAGAAGAAGCCGGGCGAAGCAGTCGCGCAGGACGAAATCCTGATCGAACTCGAGACCGACAAGGTCGTGCTCGAAGTGCCGGCACCGGCCGCGGGCGTGCTCGCGCAAGTGCTGCAGAACGACGGTGACACGGTGGTTGCCGATCAGCTGATCGCGACGATCGACACCGAAGCGAAGGCAGGTGCAGCCGAAGCAGCGGCGGGCGCCGCCGAAGTCCAGCCGGCAGCAGCGCCTGCTGCAGCCGCACCGGCAGCACAGCCGGTCGCCGCAGCCGCATCGTCGACCACCGCATCGCCGGCCGCATCGAAGCTGCTGGCTGAGAAGGGCCTGTCGGCAGGCGACGTCGCAGGTTCGGGCCGCGACGGCCGCGTCACGAAGGGCGACGCGCTGGCCGCGGGCAGCGCACCGAAGGCCGCTCCGGCCGCCGCACCGGCCAAGGCCGCTGCGAAGCCGTCGCTGCCGGACGTGAAGGTGCCGGCGTCGGCAACGACCTGGCTGAACGACCGTCCGGAACAGCGCGTGCCGATGTCGCGCCTGCGTGCGCGTATCGCCGAACGTCTGCTCGAATCGCAGCAGACCAACGCGATCCTGACGACGTTCAACGAAGTCAACATGGCTCCGGTCATGGAGCTGCGCAACAAGTACAAGGACAAGTTCGAGAAGGAACATGGCGTGAAGCTCGGCTTCATGTCGTTCTTCGTGAAGGCGGCCGTGCATGCGCTGAAGAAGTTCCCGCTCGTGAACGCGTCGATCGACGGTAACGACATCGTCTACCACGGCTACTTCGACATCGGTATCGCCGTCGGCTCGCCGCGCGGCCTCGTCGTGCCGATCCTGCGCAACGCGGATCAGCTGAGCCTCGCCGACATCGAGAAGAAGATCGCCGAATTCGGCCAGAAGGCGAAGGACGGCAAGCTGTCGATCGAGGAAATGACGGGTGGTACGTTCTCGATCTCGAACGGCGGCGTGTTCGGCTCGATGCTGTCGACCCCGATCATCAACCCGCCGCAGTCGGCAATCCTCGGCGTGCACGCGACGAAGGAACGTCCGGTCGTCGAAAACGGCCAGATCGTGATCCGCCCGATCAACTACCTCGCGCTGTCGTACGACCACCGGATCATCGACGGTCGCGAAGCCGTGCTGTCGCTCGTCGCGATGAAGGATGCGCTCGAGGATCCGGCACGCCTGCTGCTCGACCTGTAAGCCGAGTTTCACCGCATTGACCCGCTCCGCACGGGCGCGCAGACGCGCGACCGTGCGGATGCACAAGAAGAAAGGATTGTCATGTCCAAGGAATTTGACGTCGTCGTGATCGGCGCAGGCCCCGGCGGCTACATCGCCGCGATCCGCGCCGCACAGCTCGGCAAGACCGTTGCCTGTATCGAAAAGTGGAAGAACCCGGCCGGCGCGCTGAAGCTCGGCGGCACGTGCCTGAACGTCGGCTGCATTCCGTCGAAGGCGCTGCTCGCTTCGTCGGAAGAGTTCGAGAACGCGTCGCACCACCTGGCCGACCACGGTATCACCGCCGACGGCGTGAAGATCGACATCGCGAAGATGATCGGCCGCAAGGACGCGATCGTCGAGAAGATGACGTCCGGTATCGAGTTCCTGTTCAAGAAGAACAAGATCACCTGGCTGAAGGGCCATGGCAAGTTCGCCGGCAAGACCGACGCCGGTGTGCAGATCGAAGTGAGCGGCGAGGGTGAAACCGAAGTCGTCACCGCGAAGAACGTGATCATCGCGACGGGCTCGAAGGCGCGTCACCTGCCGGGCATCCCGGTCGACAACAAGATCGTGTCGGACAACGAAGGTGCGCTGACGTTCGACTCGGTGCCGAAGAAGCTCGCCGTGATCGGCGCAGGCGTGATCGGCCTCGAGCTCGGCTCGGTGTGGCGTCGCCTGGGTGCTGAAGTGACGGTGCTCGAAGCGCTGCCGGCATTCCTCGGCGCAGCCGACGAAGCGCTCGCGAAGGAAGCGGCCAAGCTGTTCAAGAAGCAGGGCCTCGACATCCATCTCGGCGTGAAGATCGGCGAAGTGAAGACGACCGCGGACGGCGTGTCGATCGCCTACACGGACAAGGACGGCAACGCGCAAACGCTCGACGCCGACCGCCTGATCGTGTCGGTCGGCCGCGTGCCGAACACCGACAACCTCGGCCTCGAGGCGATCGGCCTGAAGGCGAACGAGCGCGGCTTCATCGACGTCGACGACCACTGCCGCACGGCGGTGCCGAACGTCTACGCGATCGGCGACGTGGTGCGCGGCCCGATGCTCGCGCACAAGGCGGAAGACGAAGGCGTGCTGGTCGCGGAAGTGATCGACGGCCAGAAGCCGCACATCGACTACAACTGCATTCCGTGGGTGATCTACACGTACCCGGAAATCGCATGGGTCGGCAAGACGGAGCAGCAGCTGAAGGCGGAAGGCCGCGAGATCAAGTCGGGCAAGTTCCCGTTCTCGATCAACGGCCGCGCGCTCGGCATGAACGCGCCGGACGGCTTCGTGAAGATGATCGCGGACGCGAAGACCGACGAGCTGCTCGGCGTGCACGTGATCGGCGCGAACGCGTCGGACCTGATCGCGGAAGCCGTCGTGGCGATGGAATTCAAGGCGGCGTCGGAAGACATCGCCCGCATCTGCCATCCGCACCCGTCGATGTCGGAAGTGATGCGCGAAGCGGCGCTCGCCGTCGACAAGCGCTCGCTGAACAGCTGAGCACGGTGTAGCGCCTGCCGGCCATCGGCCGGCGCAGCCGTCTCATGACGAAGGCGGGCGGGGTTTCCCGCTCGCCTTCGTTCTTTCCGGTTTGCCCGATGAACGTCACCGAATACTACACGCGCGAACTGACCACGCGCGGCTATCAGTCCGATCCCGCGCAGCGCGCGGCCGTCGATCGCCTGCAGCGCTGTTTCGACGAGTGGGTCGAGTACAAGGCGCGCCGCTCGAACGCGTTCAAGAAGCTCATCAATCATCCGGACCTCCCGCGCGGCGTCTACATGTGGGGCGGCGTCGGTCGCGGCAAGAGCTTCCTGATGGATAGCTTCTACGCGGTCGCACCCGTGCAGCGCAAGACGCGCCTGCATTTCCACGAATTCATGCGCGAAGTGCACCGCGAGCTCGAGGAGCTGAAAGGGCAGGCCGATCCGCTCGACGAACTTGCTCGGCGCATCGCGAAGCGCTACCGGCTGATCTGCTTCGACGAGTTCCATGTATCGGACATTGCCGACGCGATGATCCTGTACCGTCTGCTCGACCGCCTGTTCAACAACGGCGTGCAGTTCGTGATGACGTCCAATTACGATCCCGACGACCTGTATCCGGACGGGTTGCATCGCGACCGCATGCTGCCGGCGATCGCGCTGATCAAGGACAAGCTCGACGTGCTCAACGTCGACGCGGGCGTCGATTATCGCCAGCGCACGCTCGCGCAGGTGAAGATGTATCACACGCCGCTTGGCGCGGACGTCGATCGCGAACTGCGCCACGCATTCGCGCAGCTTGCCGCGGTACCCGACGAGAGCCCGATCCTGCATATCGAGAAGCGCGAGCTGAAGGCGCTGCGCAAGGCGGACGGCGTCGTATGGTTCGACTTCGCGACGCTGTGCGGCGGCCCGCGATCGCAGAACGACTATCTCGAACTCGCGAGCCGCTTCCACGCGATCGTGTTGTCCGAGGTGCCGCAGATGTCGCCGCGGATGGCGTCCGAGGCGCGCCGCTTCACCTGGCTCATCGATGTACTGTACGACCACAAGGTCAAGCTGCTGATGTCCGCGGCGGTGCCGGCGGAGCAGTTGTACGTCGAAGGCCCGATGGCCAATGAATTTACGCGCACTGTCTCGCGAATTACCGAGATGCAATCGAAGGAGTATCTCGAAACGCCGCGCCGCATCGTCGATACTTCGCTGACTTGATTGCGATTTTCGGCAATTGACGGGATTCAAACGTCAATTCCGGTCAAATACTCGGAATCTCGGGGTATTTTCGGATTTGTCTTATATTCATCGTTGAGGTGAGCCGATATCGTTGTGTCATGGTTACCAAGGCTGGAGATGTCCATGACACCGTATCGCGATTTGACCGACCACGAGTGGCGCTGCGTCGTGCCGCTTCTGCCCGAAATGCAGCCGCGCACCGAGTTGCGCGGCCGGCCGTTAGCCAATACGCGTGCCGTTCTGAACGGCGTGCTATGGGTGATCTACAGCGGCGCAACGTGGTCGGCCATGCCACGCCGTTACCCTTCGTATCAGACGTGCCATCGCCGCTTCAAGGTCTGGCACGAGACGGGCACGTTGATGAATATCATGCGTGAACTCTATGGCGACGCAGGCATGAATCTTTGCAACGAGTTGTCCGCACGAATGCGCAAGCACACGCAATCGAAGGCGGCGGAGGCGCGTAGCAACGCCGCACCCGCATATCGCACACCGGGTGGTTATGCGTCGGACACGATGAAGCACGCGGCGTGATGCCTGTCGGTTTCTGCTGCGCACGCACCCAAAGAAAATCGGCCTGACGACTTCGTCGCAGGCCGATTTTTTCATTGAGCCGCGCGTTTCAGCGCATGCCGCGTTATTGCTGGCGAACCCAGGTCTGCGATCGGCCGAGCAGCGACACGCCGATGTAACCGCGCACGACGAGTTTCTGGCCGCCATCTTCAAGCGTCATCTTGCACTTGTAGACCTTGCCGTTTTCCGGGTCGAGAATGTTGCCGCCATCCCAGTGATCGCCGTCCTTCTTCATCGCCTTGATGATCGTCATGCCCTTGATGAGCTGATCCTTGCGCTCGTCCGAGCAGGCAGTGCAGCGGCGATCGGGCGTATCGTTCGCGCCGAGGCCCTTGACGACCTTGCCCGACAGCGCACCGTCGCCTTCGTCGGCGATCTGCACGAGTGCTTTCGGCTTGCCCGTGTTGTCGTCGATCGTCTGCCACATGCCGATCGGGCTGTCGGCTTGTGCGAATGCGTGGGCAGCACAGGCGAGCAATGCGCCGGCGACAGCCAGCGCGCGCAACGGGCGGGTCAGTTGAATCATTGTCATCCTCCTTGATTTTGCATGTCGTGTTCGATGCGCCCGCACGACCGTCTGCATGGGGCGGGCATGTTGCGAGCTTCGCCAGAATACGTGAAACCGCGCGCCAAGTTTTATAGAGGGGACTCTAATCGAAACAGCCCGCGTGACGCGGGCTGTTTGGTGAACGATCAGTTGAGCTGATACGAGAATGCTGCGTTGATGCGCGGGCTGCGCGATGCGCTTTCGACGGGCGCATCGCCGACGGGTTTCGCGACGTTCAGGTCGAGACTGTAGAAACGGCTGTCGGTGAACCGCACGCCGATGCCGACCGACGACATGCGGCTCGGCGATGGCGTGCCCGCGTGCAGATACACGCGCGCCATGTCATACGCGATGTACGGCGTGACGGATTTCATGTATGTCCAGCCCGGCGTGAAGCCGCGGTTGACCTCCAGCGACATCCCCCATCCCGAGTCGCCCGATGCTTCGCCGGGCTGGTAGCCGAGCGCGTAGCGCGTCGAGCCGAACGAGATCTGCTCAGACGTCGGCAGCGAGTCGGGGCTGTATTGCCCGGTCAGCGAAACCGACGTGCCGATCCGGAACGGCCATTCGTTGGTTTGCGTGAAGGTCGCGCCGGTGCGCACGAAGGTCAGCGATGTCGGGTCGGCATAGGTCGTCGTGGTGCCGCCGTTCGTGCCGATTTGCGATTTCGATGCGCCGAGGATGTCGAACGCCTTGGCGACGTTGACGCTCAGCTTCCGCACCTGTTTCGGCTGGACGTTCGTGTAGTCGAGTTGCAGTTGCAGCACGCGAACCTGCGACCGGTTGTCGAGCGTCGCGCCGTTGATCTGGTTCTGGTAATTGTCCTCGTTGTGCGCCGCATAGCCCGATACCGTGCCGAGCAGGCTGCGCTGGTTGTTCAACAGTATCGGATAGGATGCCGAAAGACCGAGCTTTTCGTTCTTGACCGTACGCTGGACATACGACGGCAGCCCCGGGTTGTCGGTCGGCTTGCCGCGATAGGTGCTCGCGTCGAGGCGCGTGATCAGGCCGCTGCTGCCGACGGGCACCGCACCGCTGAATGCGAAGTAGGTTTGCTTGTCGCGTCCCGGCGGCGCCAGCGCGGAGATGCTCAGTTGCTCGCCGAACGACGTGAGGCCGTTTTCGGTCGCGGTAATGAGGCCCTGGACACCCGGGTGATTGAAGTCGATACCGGTGCTGACGTTGAACGGCTTGCGGTCGACCGCGAGTTCGAGTGTCGTGGCGCCATCGGTGGTTTGCGGCGGCGGCACGTTCGCTTTCACCGTGAGGCCGGGAAGCAGGCCGAACGTGTTCACGTAGCGCTCGAACGTCGCGCGGCGAAGCGGGCGATCGGCCGTGATATGCGCGGCGATCGCGCGAATCTTCGGTTCCATCGCACCGGGCTTGCCGGTGACCTTGACGTCCGACACGTAGCCTTCGACAACCGTGATGCGCACGACGCCGTTCTCGAACGTCTGCGCGGGAACGAACGCGAACGACAGCGCGTAGCCGCGATCCTGGTAGAGCTTCGTCACGCCGTTGGCGGTTTCGATCAGCTCGCCGATCGTGATGTCCTTGCCGACGAGGGGCGTGAAGCGACGCGAGATTTCGTCGAACGGCACCGACTTCACGCCTTCGACCTGGAACGTCTTCGGCGTCAGGCGCCGCGACAGCAGCTCCTGCAGTTGCGGTGCCTGGGGCGCGACCTGCACGGTGACGTTCGGGCCGGTTTTCGGCGCGTTGATCTGGGGCAGGGAGTCGAGCGGGTTACCTCCGACGCGCGTTTGTGCTTGTGCCGTGCTTGCTGCCGCGATGGCGAGCAGCATCATCCATCTGTCGAGTCTGGATTTCATTGTTCTTCCTCGTAGGCCTTGCTTTTCGTCTTCTTTCTAATGCGGGCGCGCGACACCAGGGTGTCGCG
>NZ_JBQVSQ010000005.1:0-493034 GCF_052952715.1 Burkholderia sp. YIM B11467 | reverse complement strand
CGCGCGACACCAGGGTGTCGCGCGCCGCGTGCCGCCATGCCGGATGTATTGGTACGGCCGCGCCATCCGCTCCGGCTGCGGAGGCGCGACCGTCCTCCTTACTTGCCAACGCTACCCAGCGTGCCCAGCAACCCCGTTACCGGCGCAAGCAGACCTGTCGAGCCGCCGCCCGACGATGCCGTACCCGAGACGCTGCCGATCAGCGACGTGACCGGCGCGAGCGGGCTCGAACCCCCGGATCCTGCTGCACCGCCCACTGCTCCCGTGACAGTATTCAGCAAACCGGTGACCGGCGCGAGAGGGTTTGCACTGCCTGCGCCGCCCGTTGCGCCGCCGAGCGTGCCCGTGACCGTCGACACGAGATTCGTGACGGGGGCGAGCGGGCCGCCGCTGCCGCCGGCCGCGCCGCTCAGTGCGCCGGTAACCGTGGAGACGAGGCCGGTGACCGGTGCGAGCGGGCCGCTGCCCGAGCCGCCCGCTGCACCGCCAAGTGCGCCCGTGAGCGAGCCGAGCGGCGTCGAGCCGAGACCCGACAGCAGGCCGCCGAGCGGGTTCGTCGAGCTGGAACCCGACGACGTGCCGTTCTGGACGTTAGCCGTCGAGCCGCCGACGAGGCTCGTGATCAGGCCGGGGATCGGTGCCGCGCCGTTCGGACCGTTCGGGTTGACGAGGCCGCCCGCGTTGGTCACGGTGTTGCCGACCGCGGTCACGAGCTGACCGACGTCGCCGACGAGCGGCTGGCTCGACGTGCCGCCGACCTGCTTGCCGGCCGAGCTGATCGCGCCGCCGACCTGGCCGAGCAGGCCAGAGACGGGTTGACCGAGGCCCGTCGTCGTGCCGACCTGTTGCGTGACCTGGCCGGCGGTGATCACGAGCGGCGTGATCGCCGAGCTGAGCGGCTGCGTAACCTGCTGCACGGCACCCGACGACAGTGTCGAACCGATTGTCGTGCCGGCGGCCGTCAGGCCGTTGGCGACCGTGTCGAGCACGGTGCCGACCGGAGTCGTGACCGGCGCGAGCGGCGCGAGCGGGCCCGTGCCGAGTGCCTTGACCGTCGAACTCAGGCCGGAAACCGTGTTGCTTGTCGCGCCGACGACATTGCCGAGACCGGCGACCGTCGTGCCGACCGGATCCTTCGTCGAGCCGATCTGTCCCAGCCCGTTGCTTACGGCATCGGCGGCTGCACCGACGATCGTGCCGGTGCTGGAGAGCGTGCTGCCGACGCCCTTCGTCACGCCGTCGCCGAGGCCCGGCAGGCTGATGTTGCCAACCGTGCTGCCGAGATCGGTGGCCGTCTGGCCGACCGTGCTGACGACACCCTTCGTGCCGGTGGACGTGCCGCTGGTGCCACTTGTGCTGGGCGTGCCGCTCGTGCTGCTCTGGCCGTTGTTGCTGCTGGTCGGCGGCGAGCTGACGCCGCCGCCGCCGCAGGCGGCCAGCAGGCAGGCTGCGGCGAAGGCGGTGAGGGGTACGCGCCACTGGCGCAGGGCTGCCGTCGTGAGGGAACGTTGCTGGGACATGAAGGACTCCTCGCTGTCTTTTCGATGAATGGATATTGGTTTACTTGCCGTGCGTGCCGCCGAGCAGGCCGCCGATCAGCGACGTGACGGGTGCGAGCGGATTCGACGACGAGCCCGAGTTCGTGACTGCACCCGTACCGCCGGTCAATGCCGGTGCGCCGACCGCGCTGGTGACCGTGGACACCACGTTCGTCACCGGAGCGAGCGGGCTGCTGCCGCCCGAGCCGCCCGTCGCGCCGCCGAGTGCGCCCGTGACTGCGCCGAGGAGACCCGTGACCGGCGCGAGCGGGCCGCCGCTCGTACCGCCCGTTGCACCGCCGAGTGCGCCGGTGACCGTCGAGACGAGGCCGGTGACCGGGGCGAGCGGACCGCCGCTGCCGCCTGCTGCGCCACCCAGTGCGCCGGTGACCGTCGAGACGAGACCGGTGACCGGGGCGAGCGGACCGCCGCTGCCGCCTGCTGCGCCACCCAGTGCGCCGGTGACCGTCGAGACGAGACCGGTGACCGGGGCGAGCGGACCGCCGCTGCCGCCTGCTGCGCCACCCAGTGCGCCGGTGACAGTGGAGACGAGGCCGGTGACCGGAGCGAGCGGGCCGCCGCTGCCGCCTGCTGCGCCACCCAGTGCGCCGGTGACGGTAGAGACGAGGCCGGTGACCGGAGCGAGCGGGCCGCCGCTGCCACCCGTTGCGCCGCCGAGTGCGCCGGTGACGGTGGAGACGAGACCGGTGACCGGAGCGAGCGGGCCGCTGCCGCCACCCGTTGCACCACCCAGTGCGCCGGTGACGGTCGAGACGAGGCCCGTGAGCGGTGCGAGCGGGTTGGTCACGCCACCGGTGCCGCCCGTAAGCAGGCCGCCGACGGCCTTCACGGTGTTGCCGGTCGACGAGACGGTGTTGCCGAGGCCCGTCGTGACCGGGTTGCCGCCCGTCGACGCGAGCAGCGCACCGGCCTGGTTCAGGCCATTGCCGATCGTGCCGAGCAGCGTGTTGACGGGCGCGCCGAGGCCGGTCGCCGTGCCGATCGTCTGGGTGGTCTGGCCGACCATCGTCGTGATCGGCGTGATGGCCGAGCTGACCGTCTGCGTGACTTGCTGGATCGGGCCGGTCGACAGCACGTTGGTGAGCGTGTTGCCGCCGTTCGATACGGCGCCGCCGAGCGTCGACACGAGGCCGCCGACGGCGCCCGTGACCGGTGCGAGCGGCGACAGCGGGCCGCTGCCGAGGCTCGTGACCAGGTTGCCCGTCTGCGTGACTGCGCCGCCGAGCTGATTGACCACGCCGCCCGTGCTGGCGACCGTGGTGCCGATCGGATCCTTCGTCGCGCCGAGTTGGCCGAGACCGTTGCCGAGGCCGTTGCCGAGTGCGGTAACGGCGCCGCCTACGCTTTGCACGATGCCGCCCGCGGCTTGCGTGGTGGCCGGGTTGACGCCCGGCAGTGACTGGCCGGAGATGACGGTGCCGAGACCCGAGACGGTCCCGCCGACACCCGTGACGATATTGCTGCCGCTTGCGAGGACAGTTCCCACTGCGTTCGACGACACACCCGAGGTGCCGGAGGTGCCGCTTGTTCCCGAGGTGCCGCTGGTGCCGGACGTGCCGCTCGTTCCCGAGGTGCCGGTGCCGCTGGTGCCGGAGGTTCCGCTCGTGCCCGACGTACCACTGGTGCCGGAGGTGCCGCTCGTGCCCGAGCCGCCGCCGCCCGACGTGGAGATCGCATCGCCGGTGCCCGAGCTGGAGCCGCCGCCGAGGCCTTGGCTGATGGAACCGGAGCCGCCGCACGCGGAGAGGGAAAGCATGGCTGCAACGGTGGCCGCGATCAGAGTCGTCCGGAACACGCCATGGGGGATAACCTTGATGTCCATTTCATCCTCGCATTAAAAATGTCTTGTGAACTTCGTTGTGTTGAGTGGTGCGAGGACTACTCTGCAACTGTCGTGCCATTTCGATGGCCGACGGTTCGACGACAGGTTTTAAACGAGGCAATTCCTTGTCGGAAAAGGAAGTTATGGAAATTGAAAGATTGTTGAATCTGTTTAAGTGCAGACGAATGAGAACGGTTTCGGCCGTTTCGTAACGTAACGTCACAACATTGGCGTTACGCGTGCGACGTAACGTGGGGCCCCTACGGGCTTGGTGGACAGGGCAATTGTTTTACTGGTGGATTAGGTGTGCACATCTAACCTATCGTAAATCCTATGTGTAAGACGTACCGAAACGCCGTACAAATACGTTGTGCTCACGGTCATTTTTTTCGATCCATGTCGTTAAAAGAGGTTGGAAGTTAAATAGGATCGGATATAGAATCCGGAGCAGATGTAAGCAAATGTACGGTTCGGTACACAACGTTCGAGGAGGGTCACTATCGCGAATGTTAACTTGCATCAAATCGTGAGACATGCCCCTCGGGGCGACCTATAAAGAAAGCGCACCCGGTTGACGCTAACGCAGATGTGGCGAACGACGCGGGGCAAGGGCCAGATATGCGGGGATGTATACGTATAAAAGGCCAAAGAACGTAAATACAGGCACGAGGAATAAAATGAAAGCAATGATGATTCGCTTCCTTAAGGAAGAAGACGGGGTTACCGCAGTCGAGTACGGACTCATCGCCGGACTGGTCGCCGTCGCTCTTGTCACTGCCGTCGGCACATTGACGGGTGGCATCTCGGGGGCGTTTACCTACATCGCCAACCAGTTGCCGAAGGCGTAACGAGCGAGCTTTTGCTCATCTCCCTGTTGTTAGGGGCGCGGATTGCTTCGGCAATCCGCGTAGGTAAGTTTTGCCGCTCGGGGCGTAAATGATCCTGCTAACTGGCGTCGGGGTTTTCCTCGCGTGGGCGGTGCTCGTCGCGCTCGAGGACATCCGTCATAGGCGTATACCGAATTCACTGGTGATCGGTGGATTCGTGTCTGCATTTGTACTCTCCGGACATAATCCATTTGGCATATCCGTGAATCAGGCGCTGATTGGCGCATTGATCGGCATTGTCAGTCTTTTCCCATTTTTCGTACTGCGCATAATGGGTGCCGCGGATGTCAAGGTATTCGCGGTGCTTGGCGCGTGGTGCGGCCCCCATGCGTTGTTTTGGCTCTGGATCGTGGCGAGCCTGCTCGCGTTCGCCCATGCCGGCGCGCTGGTCTTCGCAACCCGTACGCCCGTATCCGCGTTGTGGCAGCGGCGCTCGCCGACACTGGAGATCGCCGGTTTCCGGGCATCGCCGTATGCCGCGTTTCTCGTGATTCCGGCGGTGCTGTGGTGCGGGTACCGGATTGCGACCGGGGGGATGCAATGACGATGATTCATTCTGTCCCCGGAATGCGGCGTCGCGAGCGGGGTTCGACGGCGGTCGAATTCGCACTGATGCTGCCGGTGTTCTTTCTGATCCTGTACGCGATCATCACGTACGGAATGATCTTCGCCGCGCAGCAAAACCTGACGCTTGCGGCGACGGAAGGCGCACGCGCCGCGTTGAACTATCAGCAGGTCGGAGCGGCTGCGTCGGTGCAGGCAGCGCAGCAAGCCGCGCTCGCGGCGCGGGCCCAGGCCGCCTGCACGGCCGCAACGAATCTGACCACGTGGCTGAAGGGGGCGACGTGCGCGCAGACACAACAAGGCAGCTGTTCGTACGATGCGACGATGTTATGCGTGCAGATCACGCTGACCTATCCGTACTCGCAGAACCCACTGATCCCGTCGTTCCCGCTGCTCGGTTCGCTGTTGCCGGTGCCGTCGACGCTCACCGGAACGGCGATGGTGCAGATCAGCCCGGTCAACATCATTTAGACGACAGCGATGGTGTCGTGCCGGGTCGAGGGCGCCCGGTCGTCAACGTTGCGCGGAGAATTCAATCGTGAGTAGCGGGGAAACATAACAACATCATGGCCAACAATCTGACGAAGATCATTGCGGGCTTGCTGATCGCGATCGCGGTCCTGCTCGGCGTCTATGCGTGGATGCTCGGACGCAAGCCCGCGGACGTCACGCCGGTTGCGTCGACGGTCGCGACGCAAAGCGTGCCTGTCGTCGTGGCAACACGGCCATTGCAAGCCGGCCAGCCGATTCCGGCCGATGCACTGAAGGTTCAGCAGTCGACCGCCGCGCCGCAGGGCGCGTTCGCCGATCCGCTGCAGCTGGTCGGCCGCATCCCGGCTGCCGACATTCCGGCGCAGGCGGCCATCGTCGCAAGCGCACTGTCGTCCGGCCTTGCCGAGCAGATCGAGCCGGGAGAGCGGGCCGTCGCGATCAAGGTCGACGAAACCAACGCGGTCGGTAACCGTGTGCGGCCCGGCAACTATGTCGACGTGTTCCTGAACCTGAAACGCGACGGGACTGGCGTGGCGATAGGCGGGACGTCGACGGCCGAGATCGTGAATACGCAGGCACGGCTGCTGATGTCGAAGATCCGCGTGCTGTCGTTTGGCGACGCAACGACCGAGCGCGACAGTTCGAACGGCTCCGTGGTCGGCATGCGGACCGCGGTGCTTGCCGTGCCGACCGCGCAGGTTGACGCACTGACGCTCGCCGAGCAGAGCGGCCGGCTCGTGCTCGCCCTTCGCAACCCGCGCGACGACGATGTCGCGGCGCAGACCGTCGCGGTTCGCGTGGGTGACGACAAGAGCCCGTCGGCGCTTGCTGCTTCTGGCGTGGTGCTCGGAGAGTTGTCGAAGAGTGCGACGACAGCGCCGGCCCCGCGTGCGGCGCCGCGGCTGGTCACGCGGCATACGAGCGGCGGCAGCATCGAAGTGATTCGGGGTGGGCGGACCGAAACGGTCGCCTACTGAGCGGCACGAAGACGACAACCAGAGAAGGGGGGCGGTTCGATGCCTCCAAAACAATGAAAAAGAAACTGATTGGATTAGCTATTGCATTGAGCGCGCTGGCCATGCCGCCGCTGTCGGACGCGGCCGACACGAGCGGGACGATCAGCCTGGCGGTCGGCGCGCAACGGCAGATCGCGACGGGGCATGCGCTGCAGCGGGTTGCGGTCGGCGATCCGTCGGTTGCCGACGTGCTCGTCGTGAAGGGCGGGCATGGCGGCGTGCTGCTCGTCGCGAAGAACGCCGGGGCGACGAACGTGATGATCTGGGAGCGCGGTCGCGACGAGCCGACCGTCTACAACGTGAATGTCACAAGCGGCGCGGCACGTGCACTGCTCGACGGCGCATCGCCGAGCGTGAATACGTACGGCGGTACGACGGTGATCGGCGGTGCGTCCGGGACGCTCGACGGGCATCAGCGGGCGGTTCATGCGGCGAAGTCGGTCAGCGGCAAGGACGGGACGACCATCGATGCGTCGACGATCTCCGGCAAGAACGTCGTGCAGGTCGACGTGCGCGTCGTCGAATTCAGCCGTACGGTGCTGAAGCAGGCGGGTCTCAACTTCTTCAAGCAGAGCAACGGCTTTTCGTTCGGCGCATTCGCGCCGACGGGGCTGACATCGATTACCGGGACGCCGGGTGGCTCGCTCACGTACAACACGAACGTGCCGATTTCGTCGGCGTTCAATCTCGTCGTCAATTCGATGTCGCGCGGGTTGTTCGCCGACCTGTCGATTCTCGAGGCGAACAATCTCGCCCGCGTGCTCGCGCAGCCCACGCTCGTCGCGTTGTCCGGCCAGAGCGCGAACTTCCTCGCGGGTGGTGAGATTCCGGTGCCGGTCCCGCAATCGCTCGGCACGATCTCGATCGAATGGAAGCCCTATGGTGTCGGGCTGACCGTCACGCCGACCGTGCTGAACCCGCGCCGGATCGCGCTGAAGGTCGCGCCCGAGTCGAGCCAGCTCGACTTTGTGCACTCGATCACGATCAACGGCGTCCAGGTGCCGGCGCTGACGACGCGGCGCGCGGATACGACCGTCGAGCTCGGCGATGGCGAAAGCTTCGTAATCGGCGGTTTGATCGACCGCGAGACCACGTCCAACGTCAACAAGGTGCCGTTCCTGGGGGATCTGCCCATCATCGGCGCGTTTTTCAAGAATCTGAGCTACCAGCAAGCCGACAAGGAACTCGTGATCATCGTTACGCCGCATCTCGTCGCGCCGATCGCGCAGGGTGCACCGCTGCCGGCGACCCCGGGCGAGCTGTCAGAGCAGCGCGACGGTCCCGTGTGGCGTTCGTATCTGGGCGGCATGGCATCGCCGGACGCAGGGCCGGGGTTCTCGAAATGAGCGCGCCGAATTGTTACGGGACAGCGCAGGCCGTCGCGCACGACGCGATGCCTTGCTTCATTGGGAGTATCCAAGATGAATGCGAGAACCTATTCTTTGGCTGAGCCCGCCGTCACCGACCACTTCGTCTGCGCATCCTCGCATGCGGAGCGCGTGCAATGGCTGTCTCGGTCGCTGGTCTCGGCCGGCGCGGTCGAGGGGGCGCCGCTCGACGGTGCGGCGCTGTCGCAGCGAATCGGCGTATTGAATCCGGCACTGGTATTCATCGATTTCTCGGGGGATTGCGCGGCGGCGAGTACGGTTGTGGCTGCGGTGCGCGTGTCGCATCCGGGTGTGCCGGTCGTTGCGCTGGGCTCGCTCGCGCAACCCGAGGGCGCACTCGCCGCGCTGCGCGCGGGGGTACGCGACTTCGTCGATTTTTCCGCACCGGCCGACGAGGCGCTGCGCATCACGCGTGTGTTGCTCGACAACGCCGGCGAGCCGGCGCATCGCCACGGCAAGGTCACTGCGTTGCTCGGCGCGCGCGCCGGGATGGGGGTGAGCACGCTCGCCGCGAACCTGTCGATACTGATGCAGCGGCGAGCCGCCGATCCCGCGCACGCAGCCGCGCTCCTCGATCTCGGGTTGCCGGCTGGTGACGGCGCGCTGTTCCTGAACACGCGCTGCGAATTCCATTTCGTCGAGGCGGTGCGCAACCTGCGCCGGATCGACCGCACGTTCGTGACGACCGCGCTCGCGCGCCATTCGAGCGGCGCCGCGCTGACGACGCTGCCACCGAACCTCGCCGATCTGCGTGAAGTGGCAACCGCGTCGTGCGCGGCGTTGCTGAACCGGCTGCGGGCGTTCTTCGATCACCAGATCGTCGATCTCGGCGGTTTCCCGAATCGCGAATTCATTGCGCAGGTCGTGAATCTTGCGGACGAGGCATGGCTCGTTTGCGACCAGGGCGTGGCATCGGTCGTATCGGCAGTCGAGATGCTGGACGGGTTGCGCGAGGTGGGTGCCGCGACCGAACGGATCCGGCTCGTCGTCAACCAGTTCGACGCCGAGCTCGGGCTGATGCCCGCGCAGATCGCCGAACGGCTGGGGCTGTCGCTGGTCGCGACGCTGCCGTCGCGGCGCGTATCGATCGGACATGCCGCGAACCAGGGCAAGCTGATTGCCGAGGTCGCGGAGCGCGATCCGTACGTGCGTGCGCTCGGGTCGCTGGTCGAGCACCTTGCGGGTACGCCGTCGCCGGGAGCGGCACAGCGTGCGTCGGGCGGCCTGTCGGCACTCAGGCGAATCATTCAATCCTCTACGAAGCGGTCGTAAGCGATGGCACAGGACATTCAATTTGCCGACGGCGCAGCGCCGTTTTCGCAATCGCAACAGTTCCACGACATCAAGAATGCCGCACACGAGCATCTGCTCACGCGGATCGAGGAACTGGGCGCCGAATTCGGCCGTTGGTCGCGGCAGGCGATCAACCAGTTCGTCGATCTCGAAATCGACAGCTTCGTGCGGCTGCGGCGGATCCCGCTCAACGAGAGCGAGGTGCGTGCGATTGCCGAGGCGCTGACGAAGGAGCTCGCCGGCTTCGGGCCGATCGAGGACCTGCTGGCGGATCCGCACGTCGAAGACATCCTGATCAACGGCTACAACGACATCTATGTGTCGCGGCACGGGATTCTGTCGAAGCTGCCGATCCGTTTCACCGATAACGCCCATCTGCTGCGGATCGTGCGACGGATTCTCGCGCCGGTCGGCCGGCGGCTCGACGAATCGAATCCGATGGTCGATGCGCGGCTGCCCGACGGCGGGCGTGTCAACGTGGTGATCGAACCGCTGTCGATCGACGGCCCGGTCGTGTCGATCCGGAAGTTCCGCAAGGATCCGCTGAAACCCGAGGACCTGCTCGGCAACGGCACCTACAACGAGGAAATCGGCCGGCTGCTCGAGGCTGCGGTCGAGGCGCGCTGCAATGTCCTCGTGTCGGGTGGCACCAGTTCGGGCAAGACGTCGCTGCTGAATGCGCTCGCGTTCCACATTCCGATGGCGGAACGCGTCGTGACGATCGAGGATACGGCCGAACTGTCGCTGAATCACCCGCACGTCGTACGGCTCGAGAGCCGCCCGGGCGGCTTCGACGGGAGCGGCGTCGTGTCGATTCGCGACTTGCTGCGAAACACGTTGCGGATGCGGCCGGACCGGATCATCGTCGGCGAAGTGCGTGGCGGCGAAGTGCTCGAAATGCTGCAGGCGATGAATACGGGCCACGACGGATCGATGGGCACCGTGCACGCGAGTTCGCCGCGCGAGTGTCTGTACCGGCTCGAGATGCTTGCCGGCTTCGCCGGCTTTCAAGGCACCGAGGCCAGTCTGCGCCGGCAGATCGCCAACGCGATCGATTTCATCGTGCAGATCGGTCGACTGTCCAACGGCCGTCGGCGCATCCTGTCGATCACCGAAGTCACCGGCATGTCGGACAACATCGTATCGACCCAGGAACTGTATCGCTACGAGGCGCGCGTCACGGCGGAGGGCGACGAGATCGATCATTGGGAGTCGCTCGGCATTCATCCGCATTCGCCGAAGCTTGCGCGCTTCCGCAACACGCTTGTGGCGAGCGGCGGCGGATTCGGCGGCAACTTCGGGCGAGGCGGAGGCTTCAATGTCTAGCGTCAGCTTGCTCGCGCTGATGTTCGCGCTGATCTGCGCGGCAGCCGGGTTGCTGTTGTGGCGCGGAAGCCAGGTACGGGAAGGGCGTGCACACACGCAACGGTTCTTCGACAGCCGGGTGGGACAGGGTGCGCGCGCCGCAGCGTCGGCGGGTGACGCGCGCACCGCGCGTGCCGCGGCGGCCGGTACGGTGAACGCGCAGGAGCCGGAACAAGGGTTCGCGCGCTGGCGCACGTCGGTGTTCGATGCATGGACGGTATTGTCCGACCGCGCGGGTCTCGACGAGATTCGCGCCGGCCTCGTGCTGGCGCTTGCGATCATCGCGCTGCTCGCACTGTGGGCCGGCGCGGCCGGCGGGGTGCTCGCGGCGGCGGCCGCGCTCGTTGCGGGCGGCGTGCTCGTCGTGCTTTGGATCACGTCGCGAATCAGCCGGCGCCGCCTGAAGATCGTTCGTCAGTTGCCGTCGTTTCTCGACGGAATCGTGCGGCTGGTTACCCTGGGAAACAGCGTGCCGGCGGCGTTCCAGTCGGCGCTCCAGACGGCCGAGATGCCGCTGCGCCGCTGCCTCGACGACGTGTCGCAGATGCTGCGCTCCGGCGTCGAGATCGATCGCGCGATGCTGCAGATCGCGCACAGGTATCGCATCCGCGAATTCGAACTGGTCGGCGCGGTGCTGCGTCTGTCGGTCCGCTACGGCGGGCGGGCGGACGTGATGCTCGACCGGATGTCGACATTCATGCGCGATCTCGAGCAGGCGGAACGCGAGCTGTCCGCGATGTCGGCCGAGACCCGGTTGTCCGCCTGGGTGCTGGCGCTGTTGCCGATCGCGGTCGGCAGCTTCGTCATCGCCACGAGCCCACGCTACTTCACGGTGATGTGGAACGACGATGCCGGGCGTCAGCTGATCTATCTGGCATTCGTGCTGCAGGCGATGGGCGGCTTCTGGCTGTACCGGCTCGCGCGGTTGAGGTGAATCGATGGATGCAAACCGTTTAGGCGCGCTTGCGCTGGTGCTCGGATCGATCGGCGTGCTGCTGCTTGCCGCGCTCGCGATCGTTCGCGTCATGCTCGTGCAGCGTGCCGAACGTGCACTGGTGAATGCGCTCGACCGCCGCACCGCGGCGATCGAAGCGGCCGCCGTGCGAGCCGGTTCCGCCGAACCTGCGCGCGATGCCGCCGCACCCGCTGCGCCGCGCGCACGTTTCGCGGGGCTGCGCACGCGTTTCGAAAATGTCGGGATGCGATGGCTCGAGACCGGCTTCAGCCGTTATCTGATTGCCGACGAGGATCGTCAGCTGCTGGAACAGTGCGGTTTCGTCGACGTCCGCGCAAGAGCGCTGTTCGTCAGCGCGCGCATTGCCTCCGCGATCCTGCTGCCGGCGCTTACCGTGCTGGTACTGGTCAGTCGCGGGCACGAGACGCGCTGGCTGCTCTGGATCTCCGTCGCGCTCGTGACCGGATACATGCTGCCGAAAATCTACGTGCGCCGGCGGGCCACCGCGCGCCGGCAGAGCATTGCGGCCGAGTTGCCGCTGCTCGTCGACATGTTGCGGCTGCTGCAGGGCGTCGGCCTGTCGCTCGACCAGAGCATCCAGGTCGTCACGCACGATTTTGAGACCATGCTGCCCGTGCTGTCGTGGGAGCTTGGCGTGGCGCAACGGCAGTTCGCGGCCGGACGCACGCGCGAACAATCGCTGCAACGCCTCACCAACAGTTTCGACAACGAGGATCTGCGCGCGATCGTGCGATTGCTGATTCAAGTGGACAAGCACGGCGGCGCGGTGCAGGAGCCGCTGAAGCAGTTCGGCGACCGCCTGCGTGAAGGGCGTCGTGCGACGCTGCGCGAGCAGATCGGTCGACTGACGGTGAAGATGACTGGCGTGATGATCATCACGCTGTTGCCTGCACTGTTGATCGTTACCGCGGGGCCCGGGATCATGACCGTGCTGTCCGCGCTTGCCGCGATTCAACGCTGATGCGGCATGAGGGGAAGGAGCGACACAAGATGAATCGATTTGGTTGGATCCGCACGATCGCAGGCGCGACGGCGTTCACGTTGCTCGCCAGCGGGTGCTCGCTGTTCAAGGAATCCGGATACGGGATCGGTGCGCAGGCCGAACGCGGCGCGCTGATGCAGGCCGCTGCCGACAAGAGTGCGCCGCCCGATACGCCGGGCATGTACCTGGGCCTGATCGAGCGGATGCAGGGGCAGGGATTGTATTTTGCGTCGCTGGCGCACATCGACCAGTACGAAAAACAATATGGCGCATCACCGGACACGATCCTGCTTCGCGCCGACGCATTGCGCGCGACCGGCCAGTACGACGCCGGCGTGGCCGCCTATACGAAGCTGCTGACGACGCCGCTCGCCGCGCGCGGCTATCGCGGGTTGGGCCTGACCGCCGGCGCACGCGGTGATTTTGCGCTTGCCGGGCAGCAACTCGAACAGGCGACCGTGCTTGCGCCGACCGATGCGGCGACGCTGTCCGATCTCGCGTATTCGAGGATGCGCGAAGGCGATCTGGCGGGGGCTCGCGTGCCGCTGCTGAAGGCGGCTGAACTCGAACAGAAGAACCCGAAAATCCTCAGCAACTTTGTGCTTTATCTGCTCGTGAGCGGTCACGCGAAGGACGCGCGGCGGCTGATGGATCAGCAGAAACTTTCGCCGGCGGTGCGCGGCGAGATTCGCGACGACGAGACGAAGGTCACGGCCGCGATACGCGCGAAGCAACGTGCAATCGCACACACGCCAGGCAGTGCGTCCGTGCCGTCGGTTGCGAGCAGCGACAACATCGATCTTGCCGTCCCGCTGCTGCAGCGTTTCGCGCGATAACGACGATATTCACGGAGGCCATCATGTTTCACCTTTCCTCAATCCGCGGGCGGGCCGCGTGCATCGCATTCGCGTGCACGCTTTGCGCGGGTGTCGCCCATGCGCAAGGCAACCCGCCGGCGTCCGAAATCGATCATGCAACGAATGCGCTGCTCGACCTGCAGCGCTCGAATCGTGCGGCGGCCGCACCTCAGCCTATCGACGGTGCGGCCGGCACATACGCCTATCAGCGCTATCTCGACTCGTTCAAGACGCCGATTCCGCAGTGGTTCGGCACGATGTCGGCGTCGGGCGGCGGCAGCAGTGGAGGCAGCGGCAGCGGCGGAGTGTCCGGTAGCGACCTCGCGCACTGACGGAGCGAAACGGTGAAGACCCGACACAGCGGCGGCGCATTCCGCCTCGCGTCACGACAGCGGGGGGCGTTCTCGGTGATGGCGATCATCGCGACGCTGATCGCCATCACGACGCTCGGCGCGATCGGCGTCGGTAATCTCTTTTACCAGCGTCGGGACGTGCAACGGATTGCCGACATGGCCGCGCTCGCGGCCGTGCAGCGCATGGATGACGCATGCGGGCAGCCGACCGCCACCGCGACCAGCAATGCGCAGTCGAACGGGCTCAATACGTCGAATGGCGACACGATCAGTGTCGAATGCGGTCGCTGGGATACGGCGGTCAACCCGAAACCCAGCTACTACGTGGCCGCGACCCCCGGGACCACGCAGTTGAACGCGGCCAAGGTGATCGTTACGCGTCAGGTGCCGTTCTTCTTCGTCGGGCCACCGCAGCCGGTGTCCGCGGTATCGACCGCACGCTCGACGAACATCGATACGTTCTCGGTCGGTGCAACCCTTGCCGCACTCGGCGGCGTCGGTTGCGCCGGAGGATCCGCACCGACGTCCGGTAATCCGGGGCTCGTCAACGGACTGATCGGCGGGCTGCTTGGCGCCAGCCTGAATCTGAACATCGGGTCGTATCAAGCGCTCGCCTGCACGAACGTGAAGGTCGGCGACCTCGTCGTGGCCGCGGGCGTCGGCACGGTCGATCAGTTGCTCGCGCTGAAGCTCACGTTGCCGCAACTGATTCAACTGATGGTGAACGCGGCAACGCAAACGTCCGTCGCGAACGCAAATCTGCAGGCGGGCCTCGCCACGCTGCAGACGATTCTGAGCGCCAACGTTCCGGGGACGTCGATCGGCCTCGGCGGGGCGGGCGGATTGCTCAACGTTGCGCTTGCGGATACGCAGGCAGCGCTCAACGCGCAGGTGGATCTGCTCGACCTGCTGCTCGTCGGCGCCGAGATCGCTGCAACGGGCCAGCCGGCGGTCACGGTCAACGTGCCGTCGCTGAATCTCGGCGGGCTGACGGGGACGCAGTTGCAGGTGCAGATCATCAGCCCGCCGTCGATCGGCATCGGCGAGGGCGGGATCGATCCGTCGACGGGAACGTGGCGGACGACCGCTTCGACTGCCGCGGTGGGGGTGTATCTCAATGTCGATCTTGGCACGGCGCAGTTGCCGCTGCTGGGCGCGTTGCTGGCTTTGCTCAGCGTGAAAGTCGATGTCAATCTGCCGATCTATCTGCAAGTGGGTACCGGCACCGCGACGTTGAACTCGACACAATGTGCCGCCACGCAGGCGGCGAGCACCGTCGTCATTACCGCGCAACCGGGCGTGGCCAATCTGTGCATCGGCCAGCCGCCGCTCGATTCGTCCGGCAAGATCAGCCTGTCGTCGACTTACAGTTGCAAGTCGCCCGGGCAGATCATCAACGCGAATGTGCTGGGGATTGCGCAGCTGACGGCGACCTTGTCCAATGTATCGGTTCAGGTACAAGGCGCTTCCCAATCGCATACCTTCAATGGCGTACCGGGAATCGATGCGGACTACTGGACGGTGAACTCGAATGCGCTCGGCTCGGCGCTCAGTTCGGCGCTGACGCAACTCGCGGCCGCGAATATCAACGTCAACCTCGGTGTGTTCGGCGCCAACGTTCTGTCGGTCCCGGGGAATTTCGTCTCCACGTTGCTCACATTTTTGACCGGCCTGCTCGGCCCGCTCCTTTCGAGCCTCGATGCAGTCCTCGTACCGTTGCTGAATCTGCTTGGCGTCCAGGTCGGCGCGGCGACGGTCCACCAGATCTCGCTCAACTGCGGGGTCGCCCAAACGGTTTACTGAATAAGCAGATCCGATGAGAACCACGCCCGCAATCGAAGAGCTCGACCTGTACGTCTGGGAAGGCAAGGCGGACATTGTCGACCGCGTCGCCCGATGCATGGCGAGCTTCGACGTCGAAGTGATCCGCGCGGACAACGCGGAGATCTCGCCCGAACGCGCCGCATTGCGGCCGTCGCTGGCGATCATCAGCGTGACGATGATCGAAATCGGCGCAGCGTTCCTGCGCGACTGGCAGGCCAACATCGGCATGCCGGTCGTCTGGGTCGGCGCGGCGCGCGACCACGATTCGTCGCAGTATCCGCCCGAGTATTCGCATATCCTGCCGCTCGACTTCACCTGCGCCGAACTGCGCGGAATGATCGGCAAGCTCGTCACGCAACTGCGTGCGCACGCGGCCGAAACGTCTCAGCCGTCCGAACTCGTCGCGCACTCGGAATCGATGCAGGCACTGCTGCACGAAGTCGACACGTTCGCCGACTGCGACACCAACGTGCTGCTGCACGGCGAAACCGGTGTCGGCAAGGAGCGCATCGCGCAGTTGCTGCACGAAAAGCATTCGCGCTACCGGCACGGCGAATTCGTGCCGGTGAACTGCGGCGCGATTCCCGACGGCCTGTTCGAATCGCTGTTCTTCGGCCATGCGAAAGGGTCGTTCACGGGCGCGGTTGTTGCGCATAAAGGCTATTTCGAACAGGCGGGAGGCGGCACGCTGTTCCTCGACGAAGTCGGCGATCTGCCGCTGTACCAGCAGGTCAAGCTGCTGCGCGTGCTCGAGGACGGCGCGGTGCTGCGCGTCGGCGCGACGGCGCCGATCAAGGTCGATTTCCGCCTGGTCGCGGCGAGCAACAAGAAGCTGCCGCAGCTCGTGAAGGACGGGCTGTTCCGCGCGGATCTCTACTACCGGCTCGCGGTGATCGAGTTGAGCATTCCGTCGCTGGAAGAGCGCGGCGCAGTCGACAAGATCGCGCTGTTCAAGTCGTTCGTCGCACAGGTCGTGGGCGAGGAGCGGCTCGCCGAGTTGTCCGATCTGCCGTACTGGCTGACGGATTCGGTGGCGGACAGCTATTTCCCCGGCAACGTGCGCGAACTGCGCAACCTCGCCGAGCGGGTCGGCGTGACGGTGCGGCAGACCGGCGGGTGGGATGCCGCACGGCTGCAGCGGCTGATCGCGCACGCGCGCAACTCGGCCCAGCCGGTGCCGGCGGAGAGCGCGGCCGAGGTCTTCGTCGATCGCAGCAAGTGGGACATGAACGAGCGCAATCGCGTCATCGCGGCGCTCGACGCAAATGGCTGGCGGCGCCAGGACACGGCGCAGCAGCTCGGCATCAGCCGCAAGGTACTGTGGGAAAAAATGCGCAAATATCAGATCTTCGACGAAGAGCCCGAGACACGCGAAAGCGAGTAATTAATGAGATAAAATCGCGCTGAATTACAACGACACGGGCGGGAATAAAACTTCATGAGCCATATGACGGGGTTGGGGCGGGCGTGCGTGTTGCTCGCCATGGTGGGAGGCATTCAGGGCGCTTACGCGCAGGGGTTGGCAGACAGCACTTCGCCGGCGGTGCAGCAGGCGTCGGCGCCGGTGGCCGCGATTCCGGTGATCGATCAGCAGGTCCAGACGTCGGTGCAGCCGCAGGCGGGCGAATCGACGGGGCCGAGCACGGTCGACGACCTGCAGCGCCAGATCCAGGCGCACACGCTGACGGAAATGCGCACGAGCTACAACGGCAGCTACGGTGCGAGCCTGCTGTTCAACGTGAAGGACGGTGCGTACTTCGTCGCGCTGTTCCAGCAGAAGGCGTTCTGGCGCGTGATCAAGACCTTCGACGAAACGCGTGCGGAAGCGATCTATCGCGATTTCTCGCGCCAGGCGGAGCGGCTGGCCGTCAACGAACTGCGCGCGGCGAAGCTGGAATCGCAGAAGGCGCAAATGGACAAGCAGATCGAAGTCACGCAGGACCGTGCGCGGCGTCTGCAGGCTGATATCTCGATCGCGCGCCAGCAGCAGGCGGCGGTCGCGGATCGCCAGAAGAGCGTCCGCAGCGAGACGACGGCGTTGCAGGCCCAGCAGGCCGAACTCCAGTCGCAATTGCGTGCATTGCAGCAGCAGGTGCGTTCGCTGCAGCGCGAGGCCGACGCGGGCCTGCCGACGACGGCACGCTGAACTCGGCGGCGGCGGTGCGGCGACATGCCGCGCCGGCCGCACAAGGAAAAAGGGCAAGCCGGTTGGCTTGCCCTTTTGTTTTACTGGCCGTCCGGCACGATTCGCCGACGGCGCGTGACGATCACCGGCCCGTTGCCGCCGCGTGAATCCGACGGCGACGTGTTGCCGGACGCGTCGCCGGTGTCGCGCGGCGCGCCGTAGCTTTCACGCGGTTCGCGCGGTGCACTGTAGCCTTCGCGGGGTTCGCGCGGCGCGCCGTAGCCTTCGCGCGGCTCACGCGAGCCGTAACCCTCGCGCGGCTCGCGGGAGCCGTAGCCGCCGTCGCCGCGCGATTCGCGCGAGCCGCCGTGCGAACCGTACGGGCTGTGACCGCCGCCTTCACGGCCGCCGGGGCGACCGCCGGTGCGCGGACCGCGGGGGCCGCCGCCGCCCGGGCGCGAGCCGCCCGTGTCGAGCTGGATCGTGGAAATCGCGCGCTTGTAGATGCCTTGCAGACCCACGGGGGTGCGCAGCATCACCAGGTACTGGTCGAACGACTCGATACACCCCGTCAGACGAATGCCGTTGACGAGATAGATTTCAACGCGCTTACGTTCCTTGCGCGCCGAATTGATGAAGTCGTTTTGCGGATGGGATTCTGCGGGATTGGCCATTGAGGTGCGGCAGGAGCCTGCGTCAGAGAATATGTTGTGCGTGTGTGTGGCGTGTTCGTCCACAAGCCGTTTGGCGGAATTCTACCCTGTTCGATCGGGAAGCGCGCAGCCGTGATTGTGTCGAACCGTAACCCACTATAGACGTTGCAGCGCATTTTCGCGATTAGGCCGAATGGCCAAAGCCGTTTCGTTACGTCGCGTTACGACTCTCGCAGCACCGTATCACCTTGGTGTGCGCGCGGCGCTTACATTGGCGTCGCGAGCCGGGCGGGCCGGTATATCAGGGATCCAGAACATGAACAAGAGGCGATGGGCAGGGTGGGTCGGGGGCGTGGCGTTGCTGGCCTCCGGCAGTGCAATGGCGGGGCATGTCGATCTGTCGGTCGGCATCGGCGTACCGGTCGCACCGGTCTATGTCGAGCCGGCGCCGGTCTATGTAGCGCCGCAGCCGGCCGTGGTCGCTTATCCGGGCTACGGATACGGCTACTACGGCGACGAGGACGACGATCGCTACCGGAAGTGGCACCGGCACTATGACAAGCATTGGCGCAAGCACCACGGCGACGATGACGACGATTGATCCGAAGTTCGACCCCGTCGGCGCGCATCAGAACGCGTAGTCGGGGTTTTTCGGGTCGAATGCCGTGTCGTCGAGCGTCGCCGGCGCGATTTTCTCGATGACGATCCGCTCGAAGATCCTGCCGTCGTTGTCATAGGACTCGACGGTCCGGAAATAGGGCGCATGCAGGTCGAGCCCGAGGGTTTCCTTCTTTGCGTAGAACTGCGGCCGGCCGGTCGGCGTTTCGTACGTGAGCGCGACGACGCGCACGCCGCCGATCGTCTTCGCTTCCACCTGGGTCGGTCGCTGCACGCCGGCTTCCTCGTATTTCTTCCCTTCGGTCAGGTACAGGTTCGTGATGAACTCGGTGCCGAGATCCTTCACCTGGTGATTCGACTGGGCGCGCGCGAGTGCGCCGTCGAGTGCCGTCCACAGCGGAATCTTGCCGAGCAGGCCGCCGAGATGGCCGTACATCTCGTCCTTGCGCTGCGTCGTGTCGTAGATGGTCTCCTGTCCGGCATGCGCACCGCCCGGCAGCCATTTTGCATACACCCGCAGCGGCTCGCGGGTGGTCTTCACGAGCATGCGGTCGGGCGTGTCGGACCATTTCCCGCTGATGCGCTCCTGGCGCACCATCGTGAACTGGTACGACGGATAACCGTTAGGACCGTTACGGATATAGAGCGGCACGGCGAGCGGATCGAGTGCCTTGAAGAGCGCCGTGAGCGTCGCGTCGTCGAGTTGCGCGAGCGTGCCGCGCTGCGCGGCCGCGCGCAGCCAGCGCGCCTGCTGTGCAACCGGCTCGTGCGTGACCTTCGCCAGGTCCGCCGGCAGCGCGATGCCCTGCGCCGCGCTCGCGGCGTCGGCCGTTTCCTGCGCATGCAGGCCGGCCTGCGCGAACGACAGCATGCACGCAACTGCCGCGGTGGCGCCAAGCCGCGCGCGGTACTTCATTCCTTCGTTCATCGACAGCGTCTCCCGGAGCGATGGATCGTTCAGCCTTGCTTCGCGGCCTTGATTTTGGCGAGTTCCTCGTCGCGCAGCGCGCGGCGCAGGATCTTGCCGACGTTCGTCTGCGGCAACGCGTCGCGGAATTCGACGAATTTCGGCATCTTGTAGCCGGTCAGGTTCTTGCGGCAGTGCGCGAGCACGTCGTCGACGGTGAGCGACGGGTCGCGGCGCACGACGAACACCTTGATCCGTTCGCCCTGCACGTCGTCCGGAATGCCGATCGCCGCGGCTTCGCTGATGCCCGGGTGCATCACGAGCACTTCCTCGATCTCGTTCGGATACACGTTGAAGCCCGACACGAGGATCATGTCCTTCTTGCGGTCGATGAGGCGGATGAAACCGCGTTCGTCCATCACGCCGATGTCGCCGGTGCCCAGCCAGCCGTCGGCGTCGATCACCTTTGCCGTTTCGTCGGGGCGCTGCCAGTAGCCGCGCATCACCTGCGGACCGTGCACGCACAGCTCGCCGGGCTCGCCGATGGCGGCCCAGGTGCCGTCCTCGCGGCGAAAGCGCACGACGGTGGACGGCGCGGGAAGGCCGACCGAGCCGCTGAACGCGGCCATGTCGTTCAGGTCCACGGGATTCATCGTGACGATCGGCGAGCATTCGGTCAGGCCGTAGCCTTCGACGACCGGCCGGCCCGTCACCTGCTGGAAGCGCTCCGCGACCGCGCGCTGCATCGCCATGCCGCCCGCCATCGCGAGCTTGAGTTTCGAAAAGTCGCGCTGGCGGAATTCCTCGTTGTCGAGGAACGCGTTGTACAGCGTGTTGATGCCGGTGATCCCCGTGAACGTTTCGTTGCGGATGATCTTCATCACCATCTTCATGTCGCGCGGGTTCGCGATCAGGATGTTGCGCCCGCCGAGCCCCATGAAGATGAACGCATTCACCGTCAGCGAATAGATGTGATAGAGCGGTAGCGGCGTGAGCACGGTTTCGACGTCACCCGAGACCTGGTCGGCGATCCATGACTTTGCCTGCAGCAGATTCGCGATCAGGTTGCCGTGCGTGAGCATCGCGCCTTTCGCGACGCCCGTCGTGCCGCCCGTGTATTGCAGGAACGCAAGATCGTCGCGCGTCGTCTGCACCGGCTGCGGTTTGCCGCGCGCGCCGAGCGCGAGTGCGGAGCGCAGCCGGGTTGCCTGCGGCAGGTGGTAGGCCGGCACCAGCTTCTTGACGTGCTTCAACACGAAATTGATCAGGCGTCCTTTCGCATTGAAGCCGTCGGCGAGCAGGTCGCCGAGCGCGGTGACGACGATGTTCTTCACCTGCGTGTCCGGCAGCGCGTCCTGCAGCGTGCTCGCGAAGTTCTCGAACACGACGATCGTCTGCGCGCCGCTGTCCTTCAGCTGGTGCGTAAGCTCGCGTGCGGTGTAGAGCGGATTGACGTTGACGACGATCGCGCCGGCCTTCAGCGTGCCGAACAGCGCGACCGGGTACTGGAACGTGTTCGGCAGCATGATCGCGACGCGGTCGCCGGGCTTCACGCCGATGCTTTGCAGATACGATGCGAATGCGTCGACTTTCCCGGCGAGCGTGCGATAGGTCATCGATGCGCCTGCGCTCACGTACGCGACGCGGTCGGCGAAGCGGGTCGTGCATTCGTCGAAGAACTGCACGAGCGACGCGTATTGCGTGACGTCGATTTCGTGCGGTACGCCGGGCGGGTACGACGCGTACCAGATGCCGTCGGTGTTCGGCGGAACCTGGGCCGCTGCGGATGCTGCGGAAGCTGACATGACGTATCTCCGGTCTTTGCTTTCGGCACCGGCAGGCGCGTTATCACCTGCCGGTACGTGATGCTTCGCGGTCGATCAGCACGGGCGCCTCGGCGCCCCGCGTGACCGCGCGTATGAAAAATCGTGAACAGGAAGCCGCGCGTGGCCCCGCGCGTTCAGTTCGTGGAATGCAGCGTCGCCGTATCGGCAGCCGCCGCACCCGGCAGCAGCCCGAATGCTTCGCTCGCCCCCGCGTCGTCGAGTACCGCCGCGAAGATCGACAACTGCGCGCTGTCGGGCATCGGTGCCTTCAGCGCGGCGACGATCAGCGACGACAGCCGCGCGATCATCTGCACGTCGTTCATCGTGCGGCCTTGCGAGAACTCGTCGATCAGGCTTTCCGTTTCGGCACCCGCGAGCGCGCCGGACAGCGCGCCGATCGCGAAGTGCAGCCGCCAGCCGAGCTCGGTGCGCGGCAGATGCGGCAACGCGCGCTGGAACGCATCGAAGAAGCGGCCCGCGACGCTCGCGTAGTGCGCGGTCAGGAAGTTGCGCACGAACGGCGAGGGATCGGTGTACGCGCGGCCGATCAGCCGGAGGAACCCGGGCCCGCCGCGGTCGGGATTGCGTGATGCCTTCAGCGCGGGAATGAACATCGCGCCGAGTACGTGCTCGCAGGTGATGTGCGTGCCGAGTTGCGCATCGAAGCGGTCGAGGATGCCGAGGCGCTCCTGGTTGAGCTGGTCGAGCCTGCGCGACAGCATCGCGTGGATCAGCGCTTCCTTGCTGCCGAAGTGATAGTTGACCGCGGCGAGGTTGACCGCCGCGCGCGACGTGATCTGCCGCATCGACATCGCCTCGAAGCCGTGTTCGATGAACAGATCCTCGGCCGCATCGAGGATGCGTGCCTTCGTCCCTCCCGTCTGCCGAGCGCCGGATGACCGCGCCCCGGACGGTCGTCCAACGGACGGTCGCCCCTCCTGACTTACTGCCATGTTCCGCCTCCCATGCCGGTTGCCCGGCCGCGAACAGGTGATTTGATTATCTGATTCAAACAGTCGTTTTTATTAAGATAAAAAATCGCGGGCCGAGCGGGCAAGCGGGGAATCTGGACAAATTCCTCTAGTTCGATGTGCGAATGCGGAAAGTATTGAGCGCGGCCCCGGCGGGGCGGGGCACGCGCGATGGTGCGGTGCGGCAATGCGCGGATCTAGCTGACGGCGCTACGCGTATTGACCGATTGCGTCATGTCGATGCCGCGCCGCTCGCGGCTGAACAGGATAAGCACGGCGATCACGACGGCGACGATGCCGGCCACGAGCGCGAGTGCCAGGCTGTAATTGTTGCCGTGCGAAACGGCGAGCGATGCCTGCATCGTCGCGTTGCCTGACGCGAGCAGGTTGCCGAGCTGGTAGACGACGCCGGGGAAGGTCGCCCGGATTTCGTCGGGCGAGATCTCGTTCAGGTGAACCGGAATCACGCCCCACGCACCCTGTACCGAGATCTGCATCAGGAACGCACCGGCGGCGAGGGCAATCGGGCCGCTCGAGAACGCCCACAGCGGCAGCACGGGCAGCGCGATCAGCGCGGCGATGAAGATCGCGCGACGCCGGCCGATCCGCTCCGAGATCGCGCCGAACGACAGGCCGCCGACGATCGCACCGATGTTCAGCACGATCGTGATCCACGACACGGTATGCGGATCGAAGTGATGCTGTTCGCGCAGGAACGTCGGATAAAGATCCTGCGTGCCGTGCGAGAAGAAGTTGAACGCGGTCATCAGCACGATCGCGTAGATCGTGAGCTTCCAGTTCTGCTTCAGCGTGGCCCCGAGGCTCGGGCGCGGGCGCTTCTCCATCTGCTTCCACGCCGGCGATTCGGGCACGTGCGAACGCACGTACAGCACGAGCAGCGCGGGCAGCACGCCGACCATGAACATGCCGCGCCAGCCGATGTACTGGTAGAAGAGGCCGAACACGACGGACGCGAGCAGGTATCCGCTCGGATAGCCGGCCTGCAGCAGGCCCGACACGAGGCCACGCGCATGGGTCGGCACGGTCTCCATCGTCAGCGCGGAGCCGACGCCCCATTCGCCGCCCATCGCGATGCCGAACAGCGCGCGCAGCACGAGCAGCGCGGTCAGGCTCGGCGCGAAACCCGACGCGAGTTCGAGCAGCGAATAGCACGCGATGTTGACCATCAGCGTCGGGCGTCGGCCGAAGCGATCGGCGAGCCGGCCGAAGATCAGCGCGCCGATCGGGCGCATCGCGAGCGTCAGCGTGAGCGCGAACGCGACGGCTGGGATCGTCGACGAGAATTCCGCGGCGATGTCCTTCAGCACGAAAACCATCAGGAAAAAATCGAACGCGTCGAGCGTCCAGCCCAGGTAGGCGGCGATCGTGACGTTGCGTTGTTCGCGGGTCCAGCTCATGTCCGAGGTCTCCTCGTTGGCTTGCGCGCTCACGATGTGCATGCGGATGCCGGCCCGGCTTGCGCGCGGTGCGGGGGCATTGATCGAGTGTAGGCCGCCGCGCCGCGCGATGTGGGGCGCGATAACGTCGAATCGGGAATAATCCCTACGAAATGAACTGTTTCGAAAACGGAAACGGCGCCGCGCGAGACAAGCGACAGGCATCTGTATCATTCCGGAAGGCTGTTTGTATCCATTCCGTAATGCGCTCGACGCGCATCATCACCGAATCAGGAGTCCCGATGACCGAAGGTTCCGCCGCCGCGCTGCCCGTGCTCGAAACCGCCAGGCTGTGGCTGCGTCCGCGCGTGCTGGCCGATCTCGATGCGTGCATCGCGATGGATCGCGATCCCGAGGTCACGCGGCACATTGCGGGCCCGTGGCACGATCCCGTCGAGCATCGCCGCTTCGTCACGCACCGGATCACGCGCGACTATCCGCCGGGCCTCGGCTACTGGTCGATCTTCGAGAAGGCCGCGCCCGATGCGTTCATCGGCTGGGTCCTGCTGATTCCCGACTATGCGGACGGTGCGCGCGACGTCGAGATCGGCTGGCGGCTGGTGCGCACGACATGGGGGCGCGGTTTCGCGAGCGAGGCCGCGGCGGCCGTCGTGCGTCACGCGTTCGACACCGTGCGGCTGCCGCGCGTGATCGCCGATATCGCGGAGGCCAACACCGGCTCGCTGAATGTCGCGCGCAAGCTCGGGATGCGTCGCGTGAGCGTGGTGCACGATGGCATTCCTTACATACGTCATCGTCTCGAGCGCAACGATCTGCGCGCGTAGCGCAGCGTCGTGCGCAGGCGCGGCCGGTTGTCAGAGATCGTCAATCGGATGCGTATCGAGGTCATGACGTATTAACGGCTCGCCCGATCAGGAGTATCGTTGCCGGAATTTCGCAACATGGGGTACGACCATGGCACTCGGCAACGACGTTCATCTCATTCCCGTCAGGCTCGACGCGCTGCGTCCGACGCAGATGACGGTTGGCTATCGTGAAGTCAAGGCGAAGCGCAAGCACTGGAAGGCGCTCGACAAGCGCGCGCGCAAGGCCGCGATCGAATCGCACTGGTTTCCGGCCGTCCTCGGCCCGGACGGGCTGCACTACATCACCGATCACCACCATCTCGGCCTCGCGCTGATCGAGGAAGGCGAGTCGCGCGTGAACGCGATGTTGCTGAAGGATCTGTCGTGGCTCGACAACACGATCTTCTGGCGGATCATGGAACACAACCAGTGGGTGCATCCGTTCGGCGCGGACGGGTCGCGCCGCGACTATGCGCATTTGCCGAAGGCGCTGACCGGACTCGAGGACGACCCTTACCGCAGCCTCGCCGGCGAGCTGCGCACGGCGGGCGGTTATGCGAAGGACGCGACGCCGTTCAGCGAATTCCTGTGGGCCGATTACCTGCGCCAGCATGTGTCGCTCGACCAGATTCGCAAGAACTTCACGAAGGCGCTCGACGTCGCACTGCACCGCGCCCACGATCAGGATGCGCGTTACCTGCCCGGCTGGTCGGGCGTCATCGCCGTCAAACCCTGACCGGCGCACGGCACCGACCGCCTCATGACGACGACCCCGATCCGCCCCGACGCCGGCCCGCAGCATGCCGACCATTTCTCCGCGCTCGATGCGCCTCCGCCACCGCGCACGCGGCGCATCGGGCTCGATGCGCTGGCCGGCCTGTCGATCGCCGGCCTGCTGATACCCGAGGCGGTCGCGTATGCGGGGCTGGCCAACCTGCCGCCTCAGGCCGGTCTCATCGCGCTGCTGTCGGGGCTCGTCGTCTATGCGCTCACGGGCAGCAGCCGTTTTGCGATCGTGTCGTCGACGTCATCGTCGGCCGCCGTGCTCGCGGCAACCGTGCTCGCGGAATCGGGGATGGCGCTTGCCGCGCAGCTCGCGCTCGCGGCGGCGCTCGTCGCGATGACGGGCGTGCTGTTCATCCTGGCCGGTGCCGCGCGACTCGGCGGCATGTCGGATTTCGTCGCGCGGCCCGTGCTGCGCGGCTTCACGTTCGGCCTCGCACTGACGATCGTCATCAAGCAGTTGCCGAAGATCCTCGCGATTTCCGTGCAGCACAGCGATGCGCCGCGTGTCGCGCTCGACCTGATCACCGGCGCGCCGCATGCGAATCTCGCGAGTGTCGTGCTCGGTGCGATCGCGCTGGCGTTGCTGTTCGCGCTCGGGCGCCGCTCGCGCGTGCCCGCGACGCTCGTCGTGATCGTGCTGTCGATCGCGGTCGGTTATGCGGTCGACTGGCAGCGGTACGGGATCGCGATCGTCGGCCATATCGACTTCCGGCACCTCGAATTCGGCCTGCCGAACCTCGACCGCAACGCATGGATGCAGACGGTCGAACTCGCGTTCGCGCTGATGCTGATCCTGTACGCGGAGTCGTATGGATCGATCCGCAACTTCGCGCTGAAGCACGGCGACAGCGTGTCGCCGAACCGCGACCTCGTCGCGCTCGGGTGCGCGAACCTCGTGTCGGGCCTGCTGCACGGGATGCCGGTCGGCGCTGGTTATTCGGCGACCTCGGCGAACGAAGCGGCCGGCGCGCAGTCGCGCTTTGCCGGCCTGTGGGCGGCGGGCGTGGTCGCGCTGATCGTCTGGCTGCTGCTGCCGCAGCTCGCGCGCACGCCGGAGCCCGTGCTCGCGGCGATCGTGATCTTCGCGGTCAGCCACTCGCTGCATCCGTCCGTATTCCGGCCGTACTGGGCCTGGCATCGCGACCGGCTCGTCGTGATCGCCGCGCTGCTCGCGGTGCTCGTGCTCGGCGTGCTGCACGGGCTGCTCGCGGCCATCGGCGTGAGCCTGCTGCTGACGCTGCGCAAGCTGTCGGAACCGAACGTCAGCGTGCTCGGCCGGCTGCGCGACAGCCACGATTTCGTCGACGTCGCGAGCCATGCCGACGCGAAGCCGGTGCCGGGCGTGCTGATCGTGCGGCCCGAGGCGCAGCTGTTCTTCGCGAACGCGGACCGGATGCTGAATCGCGTGCGTGCGCTGATAAAGGCCGCGCCGGACACGCATACCGTGTTGCTGAGCCTCGAGGAAACGCCGGATGTCGACGGCACGACGATCGAATCGTTGCGCACGTTCGCGGCCGAATGCACGGCGCGCGGGCTGCGGCTCGCGCTCGTGCGGCTCAAGGTGCACGCGCTGCATGCGTTGCGCCGTGCGGCGGACGATACGCTGCACGACGACGCGATGTCCGAGCTGAGCGTCGACGAAAGCCTGCAACTGCTGCAGGCCGGCAAGCAGCCGGGCGGCGGCGACGGAACGACCGCCGCGTGACACGGCGGCGCGTGGGCGTCGTCTATCGCGACAGCGCTGCGGCGGCAGGGCGGTTGGTCATGTCGGCCACTTCGGCAGCCGTCGGTGCATAGGCACCTGCATGCTCACAGGCGACCGCAGCGCATGCGGCCGCGTAGCGCAGATGCTCGGCCGCCGATACCCCGGGCCGTGCAAGCTGGCTTGCGAGCCAGCCGCCGATGCTCGCATCGCCGCAGCCGACCGTGTCGGCGACCTCGGTCGGGAACGCAGGCTGGAACAACTCGGTGTCGCGATGCAGGAGCTGCATGCCGGCTGCGCCGCGCGTGACGAGCAGCGTCGCGTCGGGCGCCCACTCGCGCAGTTGCGCAAGCGCGGCCGCTTCGTCGAGTTCGGGAAACAGTCCGCGCAGATCCTCGTCGGATACCTTGATCCAGTCGGCGAGCGTGGCCAGCCGACGCAGCGTGTCGCGATACGACGGCGCGGCCATCGGTGCACGGAAGTTCGGGTCGAACGAGATTCGCTTGCCGGCCGCGCGCGCGGCCTGCGCAACCTCGATCAGGCGCGACGCGAGCGGCTCGCGCACGACGCCGAGCGAGCCGACGTGCACGATCTCGGCCGCGTCGAGCGCGCCGGCGGGCAGGTCTGCCGGATCGAACGCGAGATCCGCGCTGTTCTCGCCAATGAAGAAATAATGGGGCGGCTGCTTCGACACGACCATCGCGAGCAGCGGCGCGCGGTCGACCTGCCTGATGAAGCGCATGTCGAGCCCGGCGTCGGCGCTCTTGCGCATCAGTTCGTCGCCGAAGATGTCGCGGCTGACCGTGCCGGCGAAGGCCGTCGGCACGCCGAGCCGCGCGCCGACGCGCGCGACGTTCCAGCACGAGCCGCCGGCGATGCTGTGCCAGTGCTGCGCGTCGTCGCGGATGAAATCGGTCAGCGCTTCGCCGAATACGATCAGGCGGGGAAACGTCGTCGTCATGTGAAAACCTTGTGCCGCACCATTGCGCGCAGCCGTGCGGCGGTTGAAGTGAGCGGACGGGCAGCGCCGGCCGTCGCGCGCGGCGACACGGCCGGGCACTGCCCGGTTTCGCGGATGGGCGGCGCGATCAGCGCGGGGTGCTCCAGCCCTTGTAGGTCTTCACGTTGTCGCGCGTGATGAGCGTCGGCTCGATCAGGATCATCGGATTGGCCGGCTTCTGGCCGTTCATGATGCCGTAGCCGACGTTGACGGCCTGCTGCGCCATCGACCACGGGTCCTGGCTCGACGATGCCTGCACGAGCGTATTGGACTTGAGTGCCACCTCGATATCGGGCGCGCCGTCGACCGACGTGATCACGATGCCCGGGCGGTTGAGCTGTTTCGCGGCGAGATCGCTGCCGATCGCCTGCGGGTCGTTGATCGTGAACACCGCATCGAGCTTCGGAAAGCGCGTCAGGTAGCCCTGCATCGCGTTCATCCCGCCTTCGCGCGAGCCCTTGCCGTCCTGGTCGCTCGACAGCACCTTGATACCCGCGTTTTTCGCGAGCACGGTCTTGCAGCCGTTGACGCGGTCGATCACGGCCGACACCTGCGGGCCGTTTTCGATGATCACGTTGCCCTTGCCGTTGAGTTTCTTCGCGATGTAGTCGCACGCCAGCTCGCCGGCCTTCACGTTGTTGGTCTGCACGGTCGCGTTCGCGCCGGCCGCCGCGACGTCGACCGCGACGACCGTGATGCCGGCCGCCTGCGCCTTCTTCACCGCCGGTTCGATCGCCTTCGGGTCGGTGGCGTTGAGCAGGATCATGTCGACATGCGCGGAAATGAAGTTGTCGATCTGCGTGAACTGCTTGTTCAGGTCGTAGTCGGCCGACACGGCCGTGACCTTCGCGTTCGGGTTGATCTGCTTCGCGCGCGCTTCAGCGCCCTTGACGATCGTGACGAAGTACGGGTTGCCGAGCGACCCGACCGTGACGCCGATCGATTTGAGCGGCTTGTCGGCCGCGTGGGCGGCGGAAGCGCCGAAGGCGAGCGCGCAGGCGACGGCGGTCAGGGCGGCTTTGTGCTTGAACATGTCGTTGTGTCTCCGTGAGGTCGGTTGGCTGACGGGCGCAGGAGGACCTGCCTGCGCCGCAAGGTTGAATGGACGGGAAGGGCTCAGGTGCGCGCCGAATCGCGCTGGCGATAGCGGTCGAGCGCGACGGCGCCGATGATCACGAGCCCCTTGATGATGTACTGCCAGATGTCGGAGACGCCGAGCAGCACGAGGCCGTTCGTCAGTACCGCGATGATCAGCGCGCCGATCAGCGTGCCGACGATCGAGCCGACGCCGCCGACGAAACTCGTGCCGCCGAGGATCACCGCGGCGATCGCGTCGAGTTCGTACGACTGGCCGAGCTGCAGGCCGTTGGCCGCATAGAGCCGCGCGGCCGACATCACCGCGCCGAGGCCCGCGAGCAGGCCGGACGCCGCATACACGAACAGCTGGATCGCCCGCACGTTGATGCCCGACAGGCGGGCGGCTTCCGGATTGCCGCCGACCGAATAGATCCGCATCCCCAGCACCGTGCGGCGCAGGATGAACCACGAGATCGCGATCACCGCGCACGCGATCACGACGAGCCAGGGCACACCGAGGATCGAGCCGTTGCCGATGAACGCGAACGGCAATTGCGGATTGAACACGGTCGTGTCGTTGCCGATCAGCCGCGCGACGCCGCGCACGGCCGTCATCGCACCGAGCGTGACGATGAACGGCGGCAGGCGCAGGAACGAGATCAGGCCGCCGTTGATCGCGCCGAACACGAGGCCGACGATGAGCGCGAACGGCACGCCGAGCCAGCCCCAGCCGGGGATGGTCGACGCGAGCAGCGCGGCGACGGCCGCGGCGGCAAGTACCGAGCCGACCGACAGGTCGATGCCGCCCGTCAGGATCACGAAGGTCATGCCGGCGGCGAGCACGATGTTGATCGACGCCTGCTGCGTGACGATCGACAGGTTCTGCAGCGTGAAGAAGCCGTCGGTCAGGAAGCCGAAGCCGATGCACAGCACCAGCAGTACCGGCAGCATGCCGGCGGTGCGGATCAGCGACTGCATGCGTGCGCGATGATCGGCGACGCGCAACTGGGGAGTACGATCGCCCACCGGATGGGCCGTCGCGGAAGCGAGGTTCCGCTGCTTGGTCGGGTTGATCATTTCGGTAACCTGAATGTAAGAGGAAAATGAAAAGCGCGGCTCAGTGCGCGTCGGCGAGTTCGGCCTGCGAGCCGGTGGCGAGCGCGATGATCGCTTCCTGCGTGATGGGCGTAGGCGTGTGGCCGCCGAGTTCGCCCGCGATCTCGCCTTCGCGCATCACGAGCACGCGGTCCGCGACGCCGATGATCTCCGGCAACTCGCTCGAGATCACGATCACGCCCACGCCGGCCCGGGCCAGCTCGTTGATGATCCGGTAGATCTCGGATTTCGCGCCGATGTCGACGCCGCGCGTCGGTTCGTCGAGGATCAGCACGCGCGGCTTCGTCTCGAGCAGGCGCGACAGCAGCACTTTCTGCTGGTTGCCGCCCGACAGCGCGCCGACGTTGACGTTCGCGTTGGGGACGCGGATCGACAGCGACGTGATCGCGTCGCGTGCGCGTTCGGCGCCGCGTGCGAGGTCGAGCGCGCCGAGCCGTGCATCGCGATTGCAGACCGAGATGTTGATGTTGTCGCGCACGCTCATGTCGAGGAACAGGCCCTGGCGCTTGCGGTCCTCGGTCAGGTAGACGAGGCCCGCATCGATCGCGTCGCGCGGCGAATGCGCGCCGAATGTGCGGCCGTCCAGCTGCACGTCGCCGCGCACGCGCGGTTCCGCGCCGAAGATCAGCCGCGCGAGTTCGGTGCGGCCGGCACCGACGAGCCCCGCGATGCCGAGCACCTCGCCGGCATGCAGGTCGAGGCTGCAGCCGCGCACGCGCGCGCCGTCGGCGATGTCGCGTACCGACAGCAGCAGGTGGCCGGGATCGTACGGCGCGTGTTCCTTCTTGTAGAAGCCGGAGATGTCGCGGCCGACCATCATCGCGACGAGACGCTCGGCCGACAGCGATTCGCGTTCGAGCGTGCCGACGTACGCGCCGTCGCGCAGCACCGACACGCGGTCGGACAGTTCGTAGATCTCCGCCATCCGGTGGCTGATGTAGATGATCGCGAGACCTTCCTCGCGCAATTGGCGGATCAGGCGGAACAGGTGCTCGGTTTCACGCGACGACAGCGGCGTCGTCGGCTCGTCCATCACGAGGATGCGTGCGCGGGTGTGCACGGCGCGCGCGATCTCGACGAGCTGCTGCTCGGCGATCGACAGCGTGTCGACGAGCGTGTCGGGCCCGAACGATGCGCCGAGGCGCGCGAGCACGTCCTGGCAGCCGCGCGCCATCGCCGCGCGGTCGATCGTGCCCCAGCGCCGGTTGCCGCGGCGCAGTTCGCGGCCGATGTAGATGTTTTCCGCGACGCTCAGGTTCGGCGACAGACACAGCTCCTGGTAGATCACCGCGACGCCCGCATCGCGCGCGGCGAGCGGGCTGTCGATGTCGATGCGTGCGCCGTCGATCAGGATTTCGCCGCCGGCGTCGGCGCGGTACGCACCCGACAGGATCTTCATCAGCGTCGATTTGCCCGCGCCGTTTTCGCCCATCAGCGAATGGATCTCGCCTGGATAGACGGTCAGGCTGACGTTGTCGAGCGCGCGCACGGCCGGGAACGTCTTGCTGATCCGGCGCATTTCGAGCAGCGGGCGGGGCGACTCAGATCGCGACATGGTTGACCTCCTGCGAGTCGGTGCGGGCGCCCTTGAGGATGCCGGCCCGCGGGGAGAAATTGAAGAACATCGGCAGCGTCGCGGCGCCGATCGCGCCGGCGTCGGCGCCGAATGTGCCGCGCACGAGCACCGGCGTGCCGCGCGCTTCGGGCGCGGTGGCCACGAGCGCCGCGCGCAGGCGGGTCGTTACCGCGTCGAGGAGGCCCGCGTCGGTATCGGCGTCGAGCACGACCACCGGCGCATCGACCACGCACAGCACCGCGCGCAACGCCGGCGCCAGCGCGTCGACGCAGTCGTCGATCCATTCGTCGACGGCCGGCAGCCCGCGGGCGATGCACGCTTCGAGATCGGCGCGGTTCTCGACCGTCTCGCCGTGATGGCGCAGATGGCGCACGAGCGCATGCAGCGACGCGCGCGCGAGCAGGATGTCCCACGGGCCGCGCGGCGGTGGCGCGGATGCCAGCCGGCTCGGCGGCACCGGAATCACGGCGATGTCGCCCGCATTGCCGGTCACGCCGCGCAGACAGTCGCCGTCGATCGCGATGCCGCCGCCGATCGCCGGCCCGATGAACAGGTAGACGAAGTCGTCGCACTGCCGGCCGTATCCGTAGAACAGCTCGGCGATCGCGGCTGCATTGCCGTCGTTTTCGCCGAACACCGGCAGCGACTGCATGCGGCCGAGGTCGCTGGCGAAATCGACGTCTTCCCACGCGCGGAACGTGTCGGGTGCGAGCCCGAGTTCGCGCATCCACGCGCCGAGGTTGTAAGGCTGCGCAACGCCGATGCCGGTCAGGCGGGCGCGCTCGTGGTCGGGGAGCAGGGCCTGCATCGCGTCGATGTCGTGACGCACGATTTCGAGCACGTCGGCGGGCGGAGGCAGCAGCGTGTCGTGCGAGCGGCGGCCGAGCACGTCACCCGCGAAGTTGACGAGCGCCGTCTCGATGCGCATCCGGTCGAGATGGACGCCGATGCCGAACGCGCCGCGCGGGTCGAGACGGATCAGCGAGGCCGGCTGGCCACGCTGGCCTTCGGTGCGGCCCGCGGATTCGATCAGCTTCGCGTCGGCAAGCGACGCGATGATGCTGCCGACCGCCGTGCCCGTCATGCTCGCGAGGCGGGCGAGGTCGGCCTTCGACGCGCTGCCCGCACGGCGCAGCGTCTTCAGCAACAGGCGCTCGTTGTAACGGCGCACGTTGGCCGAATTGCTTCCCTGGCCGAAGTGCGGGCTTCTCATGGCGTCTCCTTCCATGTTGCGCCGCTCGGCGACGCATTAAATAAATCACGTTGATTTATTTAACCGCGTGAGCGGCGGCATGTCAGCCTAGGGAAATCCCGGTTTTGTCGTGGATGAGGGGTGGTTGGGGAAACGGGGATGGGGGGCGGAACAGGGGAGCGAAAACTTTGGAATTCGGGTGGCAGGGGCGCGCACGTCGCGCGGACGACGACGGTTTGTCCGTCCTGAAGACGGCTAGGGAAGGGGTTTGTCACGCCGTATAGATCAACGGCGCGGTGTGACTGTGCGGGGCCGGAAATGAAAAAAGGCCGGCTAGAAGCCGACCTTTTTAAAAACAGATGGTGCCCAGGAGAGGACTCGAACCTCCACGATGTTGCCACCGCTAGGACCTGAACCTAGTGCGTCTACCAATTCCGCCACCTGGGCACGTTTCGCTTTGCTGCATCGCGAAAGACCGCAATTATAGCGTGGCCGAGGGGCTTGTCAACAAATTTTGTGCGGTCTTTGAAGCGGGGCGAAAAGGAAGCGCGTGCCGGATGCGTCGTGTCCGGATATCGCTGCCGGGTCGATCCCGGTGCGGGGGGATTGTCGTCGATCGCAACGGAGCGCGACACGCACGCAAGCGCAGTTGTTTGCATCGCGATCATTTATGTTACTATCGCAGTTACGTTTATGCGGAATGGTCCGCACCAAGGAGATCCTCATGTCTGAAATCGCAGTGGTTTTTCATAGCGGCTACGGCCATGCGGCCGTCATTGCGGACGCAGTCGCTCGTGGTGTCGAGAAGGTCGATGGCGTGTCGGTCAAGTTGATTCCTGTCGACGCGATCGACGAACACTGGGAGTACCTGGAGCGCGATGCGAAGGCAATCGTCTTCGGTTCGCCGACCTACATGGGCAGTGCGTCCGCGCAGTTCAAGGGCTTCATGGACGCATCGTCGAAGCATTGGGGCAAGTGGCGCGACAAGCTCGCGGCCGGCTTTACGGTGTCGGCTTCGCAAAGCGGCGACAAGCTGGCGACACTGCAGCAGCTGGCTATCTTTGCTGCCCAGCATCAGATGCTGTGGGTCAGCCTCGGTCTGATGCCCGGCAACAACAACAGCAAGGGTTCGGTCAACGATCTGAATCGGCTCGGGTCGTTCCTCGGTGCGATGGCGCAGGCAAATGCGGACGAGGGGGGTGACGCGATTCTCGAGAGCGACCGAAAGACGGCCGAAGTGCTGGGTGAGCGTGTCGCGATTGCCGCGAAGCGCTGGAACGGCGCCTGAGGGCGGTGGCCGGGCGGCCGTGTGTCGATGGTCGTCCGGCTGGTGGATGAGTGGGACCGCGAGCAAAGCGCGCAGGCGCTTTGCTTCCTGGGCCTGAAAAAGAAAAAGGCCGGCTAGAAGCCGACCTTTTTAAATAAGTGGTGCCCAGGAGAGGACTCGAACCTCCACGATGTTGCCACCGCTAGGACCTGAACCTAGTGCGTCTACCAATTCCGCCACCTGGGCACGTTTCGCTTGCTGCGATGCGAAGACCGCTATTTTAGCGTGTTCAAAGGGACTGTCAACATAATTTCATCGAAGGCGATGAAAAAACTTTGTCCCTCGTTCTCCGGTCGCGCGCACCGCGACAGCACTCGCCCGTTTGCCGCGAAATCCCGGTGTCGCGCCCCGTTGCCGGGAAGGGCGTATAGGACAAGTACGGAAAACCTCGAATTCTTATGGGACAAGGGGGAAATGAATCCGTTACCAAATAAAAATCAAGGCCGTTCGGGCAACATGCCGGCTTGGCAACCTGCGCCCGCATGCGGCGCAATTGCGGTTGCAACGGGCCCGAGCCTGACTGAACGACTGCAGCGTGGCGGGATCACGCGTGCGACGAAGCAAGCGGCCGACCGCCGCAAGCATTCAGGAAGCACGCGAACGCGGTGAACTCGGGCGAATAAAACAATAACGAGGAATGCCACTCCATGCCTGACTGGCTCATTCGAGTCTGGAAAATCGCGACATCCGCATGGCCGCTCACGGCCGGCGTTGCGCTGCTGGCGGCGCTCAGCTGTACGCCGACCGCCGAAACGCTGCTGTCGCCGCTCGACCGCCTGTACTGGAATCTGGTCGCGACCGGCGCTGATCACGGCGAACGCGACGACGTCGTCGTCATCGCGATCGACAGGAAGACGATCGACGAACTGGGCGGCGGCGAGAGTTATGCGCGGGCGTCACATGCGCAGGTGCTCGATCGTCTTGGCAGTGCATCGAGCGTCGTGCTCGACATGACGATGTTCGGTCCCGCGCGCGGCGACGATGCGCTCGCGGCCGCAATTGCGCGGCAAGGGCGCGTCGTCCTGCCCGCCCACCTTGCACGCGATCGCACGCGTGCCGACACCGTGTTGTTGCCCGCGGCGCAGCTGCGCCGCGCGGCGGCGGCCGTCGGCCAGCGCAACGTCGTGCTCGGCAGCGACCATCTGGTGCAGGGCATCGTGCCGTACGTCCGGATGGACGATGCGGCCGACGAGCTGCCGCATATCGCACTGCAGGCGATCCGCCTGGCCGGTGCGTCGCTGCCTGCCGGCGACGTGCGCGAGCTCGTGCAGGATCACGTGGCGAAGCTCGGGCGCGTCGAAGCGCGTTCGCTCGCGCTGTTCCTGCCGGCCCGTTTCGATCTCGATCGCTATTCGTATGTCGACGTGCTGAAAGGGCGCATCCCCGAGTCGGCATGGCGCGGCCGGATCGTCTTCATCGGCGACGCGATGTCGGATCTGTCCGGTGCGTACGACCTGTCGACGTCGGAAGATGGGCGGTTGCGACGCGTCGAGGTCGATGCGCTGGTGACGCAGGCGCTGGTCGACGGCCACATCCTGTGGCGCGAGCCGATGGCGATCCGGGTCGCCGTCAGCATCGCGGTCGCGACGGGCATGCTGCTGATCTGCATGCTGGTGCCGGGCTGGCGTATGTATGCATTCGCGATCGGGTGGCTGGCCACGTTCGTTGCCGCCGAACTGGCGCTGCTTTTGCATTGGTCGTGCTGGACGCCGCTCGGCCCGTTGTTCGCCGTGTGCGTATTGATCTTCGCGGTGAGCGGCTGGCGGCGCGCCGGCAGCCTGCGTGCGTTCCTGCTGAACGAATACGGGATGCTGCGCGGGCTGGCCGGCAAGCACGCGTTCGTCGGCTCGCCGCATGCGGCAGGCGCCGATGTCGCGACGCCGACCAAGGACGAGGTCGAGATCGCGATGCAGCGCATTCGCGAGTGGCAGACGGCCTATGTCGACATGATCGAGACGCTGCCGTATCCGGTCTTCGTCGAACGGCACGGCCGGCTGCTGATGTGCAATGCGCGCGGCCGCGCGATGCTGGAGACGTTCGACGCGGACGGCGACGCGGCCGCGCAGCGCGTGCTGGCGATCGCCCATAACGAAGTGCTCGCCGCGAAGGCGACCGGCAAGATTCACTCGGCCGAGCTGGCACTGAACGGGCGCACGCAGATGATGATGGTGACGCCGTTCGGCGATGGCGACCAGCACAGTTCGACGGCGAGCATGATCTGCCTCGTCGATATCCACAACATCAAGGCCGCGGTCGAAAGTGACCGGCTGACGCTGAGACACATGGCGCACGACCTGCGCAACCCGCTCTCGACGGTACTGTCGCTGCTCGAAGAGCGAAACCAGGCCGACGGCGCGACCGACGAGGATTTCCTCGCCGACCTGCACAAGCTCGTCGACTACAGCTTGCGCGTCGCGCAGGATTTTACGCAGTTGTCGCGCGCCGAGCACCTCGATACGGCCGCATACGTGCCGGTGTCGGCGAACGATCTGGCGACAGAAGCGGTCGACCAGCTCTGGCACAGTGCGAACGCGAAGCGCATCCGTGTCGAGGGTCCGCATTACGACGGCGCCGACGTGTTCGTGCTCGGCAACCGCGACATGCTGTTGCGCGCGTTGACCAATCTGCTCGACAACGCGATCAAGTACTCGGCCGAGGATACGGTCGTCGACGTATGGATCGACGCCGACGACCGGCAGGTTTCGGTGGCGGTGCAGGACCAGGGGATCGGCATCCCGGCCGGCGCGCTGCGCCGGTTGTTCGAACCTTTTTTCCAGGTCGACGGCACGTATCGCGACGCGAGCCGCGGAGTCGGTCTCGGGTTGCCGTTCGTCAAGGCGGTGATCGAGCGCCACGGCGGATCGGTCGACGTCGAGTCGACGCCGGGGCAGGGCAGCCGTTTCACCGTGCGTCTGCCGAGAACCGTGGCGGAAATGCTCGACGACGCGTGACAGGCAGCGGCCTGAACGGCGTAGCGGCATCGCGATGCGCGATCGTCGACCGATGTTGAGGCGAGGCGGATGAAAGGCCGGATCCGGTGTCGCACCGGGCCGGCCTTTTTTGCATTCGTGTGTCACGCATGCCACGTCCCGATGGACGCCGAAGCCGGATCGTTCGTCGCAAGGCGCGCGGCGCAAAGCGGTTGCGCCGTGTCGCTGTCGTTGCCGCGAGCGATCGCGCTGATGCCGGTCCGAGGTCGGCTGCGGCGCGTGGAATCCGATGACGCGCGGAATTCGAGCTTCCATCCCGGGTCGGCACCGGAAACGAAAACGCCCTCGCACGAGGCGAGGGCGAGACCGGCATCAGCCGTTGGGCGCCACGAGACGCGGGTTTCACGTCGGCCGCGGCGCCGCGATGGCGCCGTCGGCCGGACCTGGCCTGTGCCGTTGCTTACTGTTTGTATTCCTCCCAGGCCTGATCCCACGCGGAGCCCTTGCCCGGCTCGTATGCCCACGCCGCCATCGAGCACCAGTTGGTGTACGGGAACGGCTTGCAGCGGTACAGCTTGCCGTGGTTGGAGACGATGTCGCCATCGTTGTACTTCGTCCCTTCCTTGTACTGCGGGTGATCGCCGCCGCCTTCGCCACCGCCTTCACCGCCACCGCCGTTGCCACCTTCGCCGCCGCCGTTGCCGCCTTCGTCATCACCGTAGAGCGTCCACGCATCGTTCCACGCGAAGCCCTTGCCCGGTTCGTACGCGCTCGGCGCGCCGGAGCACCAGCCGCTGTACGGGAACGGCTTGCACTGGTACAGCTTGCTGAGGTTCGACACGACGTCACCGGCGTTGTATTGCGTTCCGGCCTTGTACGCCGGGTACTGGCCGCCACCGCCGCCTTCACCGCCGCCCGTATCCTTCGCCTTCACGAGGACGGTGTGCCGGGCGGTACTCGACAGCTTGCCGTCGCTCACCGTGACCGAGAAAACGAACGACTGGTCCTTGGCGAGTTCGGGCGCGGTGAAGCTCAGCGTCGCACCGGCCGGCTTCGCATCGATGCCGCTCGGCACGCTCCACTTGTAGGTCAGCGTGTCGCCGTCCGGGTCCGTCGACTTCTCGGCCGACAGCGTCACGGCCTGACCGGCTTCCGCCGTTGCCGGGCCGCCGAGCTGCGCGACCGGCGGTCGATTTTCCTCGGGCGGCGGTTCGACCGTGGCATCGGCCTGCGCGGTCACGACGACTTGCGCCGTATCCTTCAGGCCCGCCGGATCGGTGACCGTCACGCGGAACGTGTACTTCGTGTCGTGCTTGACGGACGGAACGTCGACGCGTGCCTTCGCGCTCGTCGTATCGGCGAGCTTCAGCGGATCGCCGCCGACCTGTTCCCACTTGAAGCTCAGTTTGTCGCCGTCCGGATCGCGCGACTTCGACGCGTCGAGCGTGACCGTCTGCGGCCCGGTGACCGTCATGTCGGCGCCGGCGCTCGCGACCGGCGGATGGTTTTCGGCACCGCCGCCGCCTTCGTCGCCGTGGCCGAGGCCCTTGTGCATCGCGTTCAGGATGTCGCCGTCGTCCGCATCGATTTCCCACGAGAACAGGCCGCCCAGCTGATGCGCGCGCACATAGTCGCCCTTCGCGAGGACCGAACGTTCGTCGTCGAAGGTGAGGAGTTCGCCGGTGCTCTTGTTGAATACGTAGGGCGCTTCGGCCGTCTGGTCGTAGTGATACTCGTAGCCGTTGATGCCGGCGTTGTTCGGCCCGATCATCTCGGCCTTGAGCTTCTTGTAGTCGAGGATGCCCGGTTCCCACTGGCCCTTGTGCGGTCCCGTCGCGGTGCCGGTGAACGGGTTGCCGTCGGCATAACCGTGCACGCCGTTCCAGCCGCGCGCATAGGCCGCCGCGCCGACGACCAGCTTCTTCGGATCGACGCCCTGCGCGAGCAGCGCCCGGATCGAGTTGTCCGTCGTATACGCGGTGTCCGGTTTCCAGTCCGGCGCGTGCAGTGCGGTCTGATGACCCAGCTCCGTCAGACTGAACGCACCGTAGTAGTCGTACGTCATGTCGAAGATGTAGTCCATGTACTTCGTGGCTTCCTTGTAGTTCACCACGTCGATCTTGTCCTTGCCGGCGCCGATCGCCGACGTCAGCTCGTAGGTCCGGCCGGTTTCCCGCGACAGCTTGTCGAGCATCTGCCGCAGTTCCTTCATCAGCGTCACGTACAGCGGGCCGTCCTTCACCGGATCGCCGAGGGACGGGTTCACGCCCTTGCCGCCGGGGAATTCCCAGTCGATGTCGACACCGTCGAAGAACTTCCACGTGCGCAGCAGCTGCTCGGTCGAATCGACGAACACCTTGCGCTTGGCCGGATCGTGCATCTGGAAGAACGGGTCGGACAGCGTCCAGCCGCCGATCGACGGCAGGATCTTCAGGTCGGGATTGCGCTTCTTCGCGGCCATCATCTGGCCGAGCACGCCCTTGAGCTTGGAGTTCGCCGTCTGGCCCGGCAATGCCTTGGCCATCTCGCCATAGGTGTCGTGGATCGCGACGCTGTAGTCGGGCAGGCCCTTGCAACTCTGCAGCAGCGTGTTGAACGAACCCGGCAGGTCCTTCGCGAGCGATGCGTTCACGTCCGCGCCGCCGCAGATCGGAATGAAGCCGTACAGCATGTGCGTGAGGTTCTCGACCGGCACGTTGTCGACGTTGAACTTGCGGTCGTAGATCGACCAGGTCGCGAAGTACGTGCCGACCACCGAGCCGGACGTATTCGCATACGGCTTGTGGTTCTTGCTCGCGTTGTTCGGCAGGTCGTCCGCGAGCTCGGGAATCGTATCGAACACCACCACGTCGAGCGGCGCGCTGTCGGTCGCCGCGCCGTTGGCGTCGATGACGCGTACCTGCATCTTCTTCACACCGGGTGTCTTCACGTTCGCGACCACCTGGCCGCTTTGCGTGCCGCCGGGCGTCATCCGGACCTCGGAAGCGGGATCGACGACGCCGTCCACCACCGCGACTGCCTTCACGGCGGTGCCGTTGCTCCAGATGTCGAACGGCAGCGGCACGTCGACCTTCTTGTTCAGCTTGACGATGTCCTTGTACGGCGCGACACCGGCCTTCTGCATGTCGATCTCGACGAAGCCGTGCGGTTGCGACGTAATTTCGTACTGCTTCAGGCTCGGTGTGCCGGGCGCCGCGAACGCGGCGTTCGCGAAGCTCAGTGCGCTGGCTGCCGCGAGCGCTGCATAGGCGAAGTGCGCGCGATGCAGCGAGCGGCGTCGAACCAAGATGCCGGGAGTCCGTTTATTCGATTTCAATTTGATAGCCATCCATCCTTGTGTTGAAGAAGAGTGCCGGAAAAGCGAGGCCATTCTTTTTCATGAGCCGGACGACGGCAACGAATCTGAATGCAATCTCAATGCGAGCCGCGCTCAGGAAAGCGGGTGGCAGGCGCGGCGCGCGACGCATCGTTGAGAGATCGTTCAGGAAGATTCGCCGATGCACCGTGCCTGTCGATACTGCACTCCGCGTTTCGTCAGTCAAGCACGCGTCACGCACTGTCCGGCGATCGTTCGCGATTCGTCGATCGAAGCAACTTCCACTCAACTTTCAACCAACGGAATCAGATGAGAACTCGAACAGCGAAAAAGACGCTTTTCACCCTGTCGCCGCTCGTTGCCTGCGCATCGATGTTTTTCGCGCAAGCCGCATTCGCGCACGGCTACCTGTCGGAGCCGCCGTCGCGCAACCTGCTGTGCAGCTCGAAGTCGGGCAAGATCGAAAACTTCAACTGTGGTTCGGTGACCTATGAACCGCAAAGCGTCGAAGGCAAGCAGGGCTTCCCGGCAGCCGGCGCGCCGGATGGCGAGATCGCAAGCGGCGGCGTGACGCAGTTCAGCGAGCTTAACGAGCAGGCCGTCGATCGCTGGAAGATCAACGACATCAAGCCGGGCGCGCAGCAGTTCAAGTGGACCTTCACCGCGCCGCACGTGACGAAGGAATTCAAGTACTACCTGACGAAGCAGGGCTGGAACCCGAACGCGAAGCTCACGCGCGAGCAGTTCGACCTGACGCCGTTCTGCACGGTCGACGGCGGGATGAAGAAAGCCGACGAGATCGGCCCGCACAACTGCACGATTCCGTCGGACAAGAAGGGCCATCATGTGATGCTGACGACCTGGCACGTCGGCGACACGGCCGGCATGTTCTACAACGTGGCCGACCTCAACATTACCGGTGACGACGGCGGCACCGATCCGGGCAAGCCGAACTGGTCGAACGTCGGCAGCATCGCGCCGACGATGGACCTGAAGGTCGGCGACAAGGTCATGAATCGCGTGTTCAAGTCGGGCGGCGAAGTGCCGTCGATGAAGACCACGGTGACGATCGGCTCCGCGCAGCAGGGCGAGCGCAACATGTGGCCGATGCTGCTCGCGAAGGAAATCAACCGCACGCAGGCGGCGAACTTGATCGCCGGCGTCGAGCGCGACGGCCGTGTCGAGCCGGCACTCGGCAAGAACGACGTGTTCTCGAAGAACACCAGCGGCATCGTGCGCACCGAGACGACCATCGATCACCAGCCGGAAGGTGGCATCGACGAAGGCTTCAGCATTTCGAACAACGGCGAGTTCAAGATCCAGAACGGCAAGGCGACCGCGAAGTTCTTCCTGAAGTTCAACCACGCGAAGGACACGAACGTCACCGTCAAGGTGTACGACGCGTCGAACTCGCTGGTCGGCTCGAAGTCCGCGACGATGCGCATGCAGGGCGACGTGAACGTCGATATCGCGAACGCGAAGGCGGGCAATCACACCGCCGTGGCGACGTCGCAGATCGAAGGCGGCACGCTGAAGCAGGAAACCACCACGTTCAAGCTGACCGGCGAATCGGGCGGCGGCGAAGGCGCGCAGTGCCAGGCCGAATGGAAGCAGGGCACGGCCTACACGGGCGGCGCGAAGGTGCAGCACAACGGCCGCACGTACGAAGCGCGCTGGTGGACCCAGGACGAGGTTCCGGGCAATCCGGCATCGACCGGCGCCGACCACACCGGCAAGGTGTGGAAGGACCTGGGCGCCTGCAGCAAGTAACGACCTGACGAGGAGATGAAGCGAGCCGCGCGCAGCGATGCGCGCGGCTCTTTCATTTGCCACGGATGCGAACAGGCGGATTGAACTGGTCTTTGAGACTTCCTTGATGAAGATGGAGCCATGTTCCTGCCACCGGGAAAATGACTTCATCGATCGGCGCTTTCCATCAATCGAACTCGTATTCCCGAAAGCGCCTGGCTCACCCGCCGTCTGCAACACGACGGCCCCCGGCCGCGACGTCGCGCCGGGATTTCTACAGAGGGCAAACGACATGAAACCGAACAATGGGAGCCGGACGAAGCGACGCGGCCAGCAGGGCTTCACGCTGCTGGAGCTGCTGGTCGTGCTGCTGATCATCGCGCTGCTGGCCGGCTATGTCGGTCCGAAGCTGTTCTCGCAGGTCGACAAGGCCAAGGTCAAGTCGACGGAAGCGCAGATGAAGACGCTGGGCGACGCAGCCACGCAATACCGGCTCGACACGGGCCGTTATCCGACGGCCGACGAAGGGCTCGACGCACTGGTCGCGCAGCCGCAAGGCACCGACGGCTGGAACGGCCCGTATCTCGCGAAGGCCGTACCGAAGGACGGCTGGGGCCGTGCGTACCAATGGAACGTGCCGGGCCGCGATGGCGAGGCTGAGATCGTGTCGCTCGGGCGGGATGGTCGTGTCGGCGGGAGCGGCATCGATGCGGACCTCGTATACGGCATGTAAGGGCGTGCGTCGCTGGATCGCGGCGGTGGCGTTGTTCGCCACCTGCGCATCCGGCGCCGCGGCCAAGGATTGCTTCACGAAAGCGGGGGAGCGGCACGGCATCGATCCGCTGTTGCTCGCCGCGATCGCGACGGTGGAATCCGCGCTGAATCCGCGCGCGATGAACTGGAACAGCAACGGCACCTACGACATCGGGCTGATGCAGATCAACAGCTCGCATCTGCCGCGTCTCGTGAAGGTCGGCGTGACGCGCAAGCGGCTGATCGACGAGCCGTGCACGTCGATCGACACCGGCGCATCGATTCTCGCCGGATTCATCGAGCGGCACGGCTACACGTGGAACGCGGTCGGCGCATACAACGCCGGATCCTCGCCGAAGCGCGAACCCGCCCGCAAGGCGTATGCGACCAAGGTGTGGCGCGAGTACCACGAGCTGACGAGCGATCGCGACGCAAGCCTCGCGATGCTCGACGAATGGCGGAGGTAGCGATGGACGTATTTCGGGTAAGCGTGCTCGCCGGCGGCAAGGTCACGCAGCAGACGGTCGAGGCCGCGAGCGAGACGGAAGTGCGCGCGCGCATCGCGGAGCAAGGTGGGGTCGTGCTCGAGGTACGGCGCGATACCCGCATCGGACGCCGCCGGCGCGCATCGAAGTTCGCGCTGACGCTGTTCCTGCAGGAACTGTCGACGTTGCTCGACGCGGGCCTCGTGTTGATGGAGGCGCTCGAAGCGTTGCGTGACAAGGCGGATTCGGGCAAGGACGCGAAACACGTGATCGACCGGATTCTCGCGGTGATGGTCGAGGGGCAGCCGTTGTCGAAGGCGCTCGCGCAGCAGCCGGCCATTTTTCCGCCGCTGCTCGTCGCGACGATCGAATCGTCGGAGGGCAGCGGCCAGTTGCCGGTCGTCCTGAAGCGCTATCAGCAGTACGAAGTGCGGATCGAACAGGTTCGCAAGCGCGTCACCGGCGCGCTGATCTATCCGGCCGTCGTGATCGGCGTCGGCGTCGCGATTCTGCTGTTCATGGCGTTTTTCGTCATTCCACGCTTCGCGGTGGTGTTCGAATCGCTCGCGACGCTGCCGGCGACGGCCCAGGCCATGCTCTGGTGGGCAACCCTGCTGCGCGAGAACGGGATGGCGGTCGGGGTCGCAGTCGCGGCGTCGTTCGCCGGCGCGGTGCTGGCGATCCGCTCGGCGGCCGTCAAGCGTGCCGCGCAGCGCCTGACGTGGCGCGCGCCGAAAGTGCGCGACATCTGCGCGCTGTTCGCGCTCACGCGGTTCTACCGGACCGTCGGACTACTGATCGCGGGTGGTACGCCGGCGATCGTCGCGCTCGAGCTGTCCGGCAAGGTGCTGCCCGAGCATTTTCGCGCGCGCCTCGCGGCGGCGCTGACCGACATGCGCGCAGGGCGGCCGGTCGCGGCCGTGCTGGCCGCGCACGAACTGACCACGTCGGTCGCCGAGCGGCTGTTGCGGGTCGGCGAACAGAGCGGCGACCTCGGCGGGATGTGCGAGCACATCGCGCAGTTTCACGACGGCGCGCTCGATCGCGCGATCGAGATGCTCAGCAAGGTGTTCGAACCGGTGCTGATGCTTGCGGTGGGCGCGACAGTCGGCGCGGTGGTCCTGCTGCTCTACATGCCGATCTTCGAATTGGCCGGCAGCGTCGGATAGCGAACCCGGCCGGCAAGGCGTTCGCGATCCCGCTGTCCAACAGGAGAAAACTCAATGAAAACGGAACACATCGTTCAACGCTGGCAGTCGGAATGGGAAGCATCGGGCATCGGTTTCGCGCAGTACGTCGACGGCCTGCTCGGCGCGGATGCGACGCGGCTCGCGGAAGTGGCGGCCTGCCTCGGCGTCGGTGCGCTCGACGCGGATGCGCTGCGCGCGGCGCCGACGCGTTTCGACCTGCTGCCGCTGCACGACGCGCTGACCTGGCGCGTGCTGCCGGTCGAACTCGACGGCGCGCCGTGCATGGTCGTTGCCGATCCGTTCGCGCGCCACGTGCGCGACGAACTGCTCGCGCGCTTCGGCGCGCGGCCGGTCGAACTGGCCATGAGCGCGCCGGGCGAGGTCGAGCGGTTGCTCGGCGACATCGAGTCGAGCGAGCGGCCGATGGACGACGTGACGATCGATACGCAGGGTGACTCGCTCGCGCAGGCGATCGAGTCGATCTCGCTGGCGAGCATCGCGAAGGACGAAAGCCCGATCATCCGGCTCGTCAACACGACGCTCTACGACGCGCTGCAGAGCCGCGCCAGCGATATTCATCTCGAAGCAGTGCCGGACGGCCTGTCGATCCGCTACCGGATCGACGGTGTGCTGCAGTCGATCCGTCACATTCCGGGGCTCGAGGCGGCCGCGCAGACGCTGTCGCGTCTCAAGGTGCTGGCCACGCTCGACATTGCGGAAAAGCGCGTGCCGCAGGACGGCCGTTTCAAGGTCGTGATGCAGGGCCGCGAGATCGATTTCCGCGTGTCGATCATTCCCGGCACCTACGGCGAGAACGCGGTAATGCGCGTGCTCGACAAGTCGCAGCGCGGTGACAGCGTGAGCCTCGACGTGCTCGGCTTCGACGCGCAGACGGCGCGGCGGGTGCGTGCACTCGCGCATCGGCCGTACGGGCTGATGCTCGTGACGGGGCCGACCGGCAGCGGCAAGTCGACGACGCTGTACGCGGTGCTGTCCGAAGTCAACACCGGCGACGACAAGATCATCACGATCGAGGACCCGGTCGAATACGAGCTGAAGGGCGTGCTGCAGATTCCGGTCAACGAGCGCAAGGGGCTCACGTTCGCGCGCGGGCTGCGCTCGATCCTGCGACACGATCCGGACACGGTGATGGTCGGCGAGATTCGCGACGAGGAAACCGCGTCGATCGCCGTGCAATCGGCGCTCACCGGCCACCGCGTGCTGTCGACCGTGCACGCGAACGACGGCTTCAGCGTGATCGACCGCTTCATCTACATGGGTGTCGAGCCGTCGACGTTTCTCGAAGCGCTGAACGGCGTCGTGTCGCAGCGGCTGGTGCGGCGGATCTGCGCGCATTGCGGCGGAGCGGCAACGGATGGCGCCGACCTGCGCGACGTGGCGCTTGACGACCTGAAGCATGCGGTCACGCCCGGCCCGGGCTGCGACACGTGCCGCGGCACCGGTTATCACGGCCGGATCGGGCTCGCGGAAGTGCTGACGCTCGACGCGGCGATGAAGGCCGCGTTGCTCGAGCGCTCGATCGAGAAGCGTGCGCAGGCGCTCGCGGATCACGCCGACTATCAGTCGATGCGCGACGCGGGGTTCGCGGCGATTCGCGCGCGGCTGACGACGTTCCAGGAGGTGCAGCGTGCGATCGCCGTGGAATGACGTCGTCGCGGTGCTCGACGCCGACACGCTGCGCGTGTGGACGGGCCACGGCTGGCGCGCGCGGCGCACGGGCCCGCCGCACGCCGCCGTCGCACACGAGGGCCGGCCCGCCGAGGCGCTGGCGCAGGTGCTCGGCGGGCTGCGCAAGTCGCGCTTGCCACTGCAGAACCGCGTGCATGTCGTCGCCGGGCATCCGTGGACGCATGGCGTCGTGCTGCCCTGGCAGGACGGGCTGGTGTCGGACGCCGCGTGGGATGGTTATGCGCGCGCGCTGTTCGCGGCTCGCGCACAGCGCGGTGCGCTGCGGATCCGCATCGAAGCCGGGCGGCGCGGCCGCGCGCGCCTGGCGGTGGCGGCCTGCGATACGTTGCTCGCCTCGCTCGCGGAAGTGAGCCGCGCGGCCGGCTGGCGGCTCGTCAGCCTGCGCGATGCGCTGTCGGCTTCGCTCGACCTGCATGCGGGTCGCCTGGGCGGCGACGACTATCGCTACGCGCTGCTGCAGCCGCGCGTCGTCACGTGCGTGTTTCGCCGTGCGGGCGAGTGGGCCGACGTGGTCACGCTGCCGCGCGCGGGCGGCCGGCGTCTCGACGACTGGTTTGCCGCCGCGGCGCTGATGGCCGGGCAGCCACTTGCCGGCGCGGCCTTCGCGAGTGCGCTCGATGGCGCGCTGCCGGCCGCGGACGGCGTCACGCTGCTCGACGGCGGCATGGATGACGTGCCCGTGCGCGAGCCGGGAGAACCGGCATGACACGTCCGAGCGAACTGGATTTCGCGGCGCCGCGCGCGCGCATTACGCGGTGGGCGGCCGTCGTACTGTGCGGCGCATTGCTGACCGGTGCGTTCGCCGCGAGCGAGTGGTCGCGCGTCGATCAGTTGCAAGACGAGGTCGACGCAATCGAAAGCCGCATCGACCAGCGCAAGCGTGCGATCGAACGCGAGCAGCGCCGGCAGAAGAGCATGACGCCGGAGCAGCGCCGCATCGAACGCGTGCTCGCCGAGCAAAAGACGAGTGCAAAGGGCTCGGGGCTGTCGGTGGTCGACTGGATCGAGCACGCGTGGACACCGCAGATCGCGCTGAAGTCGCTGACGGTCGACAAGGCCGGCCGCGAGGCACGCATCGAAGGCGGCGCGGCGGAACTGTCGCACATCTACATCTTCGTCGACCGCCTGAACGACCGTCACCCGGATCGCAAGATCGGCCTCTTGCAGCACCGCACGAAAGCGGAGGACGGCAAGAACATCTTTCATTTCAGCCTGAGTATCGAACACCCATGACGAACCTGAAAGCAATCGACACCGCGGCGCTCGCCGCGCGGCTGCGCTGGGCCGCTTACGCGGCGGCCCGCAAGCTCGGCGTGCCGGGGCTGCTGGCGGGCGGACTGGTCGTGGCGCTGGTCGGCGCGCACGCGTTCTACCTGCAGCCGGACGGCGAGCATCTCGAGGCCGAGCGCGACGCGCGCACGACGGCGCTGGCTGCGCTGCCGAAGCCGGGGCAAAAAGCCGGCGATGGCGGCCTGACGCTTCAGCAGGTGCAGCAGTTGCGCAGCAGCGAGCAGGCGTACTCGATTTTCCAGATCCTGGCGCAGCGCGGCATGGACCGCAAGCACGCGACTTATCGCCGCGAAGTCGAGGTGAAGGGCAAGCTGCGCCGGCTCACGATCAGCATCGCGATGAGCGGCAGCTACGTCGGGCTGCGCGAAGCGATGCGCGAGATCGCGGACCAGCCGATGGTGCGTGTCGAGGGCGTGTCGATCGAACGCGACCGGATCGACAGTGCCAACGTAAGCGCCGACCTGCGGGTCAGCCTGCTGGGGCCTGACACATGATGCGCGCGCCCCTGATTCCGTTCGCGGCCGCGCTCGCGCTGTCCGCCGTCTGCGTCGCGGGCGGCAGTGTCGCGCAGGAGGGCGCCGGCCAGGCGCCGATCGTCGATGTCTTTCCGGCGCAGAGCTGGGCGTCGCTCGGCGCGGAGCCGGCGCGTGACGAGCCGCCGCCTGTCGCGGCGCCCGAACCCGTACCGCCGGCGCTCGACGATCCGATCGACGCGCCGCCGCAGCCGGCTGCGACTCCGCCGTTCGAGATTGCCGGCGAATGGCGCGAGCACGACCAGCGCATCGTCGTGCTGGAAGGCGCGGGCAGGACGTTCCTGCTGTGCGAATCGCGCTGCGGCGTGCGCGACGCCGTGCTGCCGGGCGGCGAGATCGCCGACGGCTACCGGCTGAAGAAACTGGGCGAACAGGGCACGGTGATCGTGGCCCGGGACAGCACCGAAGTCGAGCTGTCGCCGCCCGTCCCGATGCGATGACCCCCAAATTCAACATGTGCCGAAACCCATCATGAAACGACAAGTCAGTCTTTTGCTCCTGATCTCGGCGCTTGCGCTGACAGGATGCGCAAGCACCCCGTTCAACGCCGCGCCCGACGCCGCCGCGACGCCCGCCGAACGACTCGGCACGCTGCAGCAGCAGAAGGAGGCCGCCCCGGACGACATCGCGCTGACGACCGCCGTCGAATTCAGCCGGCAGGACTACGTGCGTGCGGAGCTGAAGGAGGCCGATCGCGAGGTCGCACAGGGTAACCATGCGGCGGCGATCGATCACCTCGGCAACGTGCTGGCCGAGGATCCGGGCAACCTGAAGGCCAGCCAGGCGCTCGAGCAGGTCAAGCGCCACCGGCCGATGGCGGTCGACCTCGCGCGTGCGCAGCGCATTGGCGGCGAGAAGCCGCAGGAAGCGCTCGAGATCGCCCGGCGCATCCTCGCCGAGCAGCCGAACCACGCGGACGCGAAACGCCTGCGCGACACGCTGCTGCGCCAGTCGCAGGCCGGCCGCGCGGCGCGCCCGCAACTGTCCGACGCGCTGCGCAAGCCGGTGTCGCTCAACTTCAAACAGCAGCCGCTCGCCAACATCTTCGACGTGATCTCGCGCGTGTCCGGCGTGAACTTCGTGTTCGACCGCGACGTGGATACCAGCCAGGCTGCGACGCTGTTCGCCGAGCGCACGACCGCCGAGGCCGCGATCAACCTGCTGCTGCGTACCAACCAGCTCGAAAAGAAGGTGCTTGACCCGCACACGCTGCTCGTCTACCCGTCGCAGCCCGAAAAAGCACGCAACTATACGGAGTTCGCGATCCGCACGTTCTTCCTGTCGCACGCGGACGCGAAATCGGTGATGGCCGCGCTGCGGCAGATGATCAAGCCGAAGGACGTCTACGTGGACGAGCGCGTGAACGCGGTCGTCATGCGCGACACGCCGGAGACGATCCAGGTCGCGGAGCGCGTCGTGATGGGCCTCGACATACCGCAGTCCGAAGTGACGCTCGACGTGCAGGTGCTCGAGGTCAACATGAACGACAGTCTCGATCTGGGTGTCCAGTATCCGGGCAAGATTCAATTCAGCGCGCTTGGTGCCGCGGAAAGCGGCGCGCTTACACTCGGCGATCTGTTGCGCCTGAATCGCGACCGCGTCGGCGTATCGAGTGAAGCGGGCGGGCTCGCGCTCGCGATCGACCTGCTGCAGAAACAAGGCAAGACCAGAACGCTCGCGAATCCGAAGATCCGCGTGCGCAACATGGAGAAGGCCAACATCAAGATCGGCGAGCGCGTGCCGATCGTCACGACCACCAATGCGAACGGCGTCGTCACGGAATCGGTCAGCTACCAGGACGTGGGCCTGATGCTGAAGGTCGAGCCGCGCATCAGCCTGAACGAGGAGGTGAGCGTCAAGGTGAACATGGAAGTCAGCAGCATCCTGTCGAAGGAAACCACGAAGACCGGACTCGTCGCGTATGCGCTCGGCACGCGCAATGCGGAGACGCTGATGACCGCGAAGAACGGGGAAACGCAGATCCTTGCGGGCCTCGTCAAGCGCAATGAAACCGACAGCATTGCCGGGCTGCCGGGCGCATCGGGCCTGCCGGTGATTGGCCGGCTGTTCGGGTCGAACGGCCGCAGCAACGAGCGCACGGAGATCGTGCTGCTGATCACGCCGCACATCGAACGCAATCTCGACCTGCCGACGTCGGCGGTGACGACCTTCCTGTCGGGCACCGAGTCGCGCGTGACCACCGAAGCGCTGACGCTCGAATCCGCGCAGGCCGCGCCGGCGCGGCTGTCGTCGTCGGTCGGCCCGGATCTGGATGCGCCGCTCGAGCCGGCGAAGTCCGCGGTCGACCGCGCGGCCACGGTGTCCGATACGGCCGAGGCCGTCGAGGCGGAGCCGGAGGCGTCCGTGGAGGCGGACGAGCACGACGCGAAGCGCCCGGCTGCCGAGCCCGGCGCGCGCGGCGCGGGGATGATGCGTACGGTGGCGAATGCGGGGCGGCCGCCGGTTGCGGCGATCAAGGTCGCGCAGGCGGTGCCGGCCGGCACCGGGCCGGCACCGCCGCGCGGGAAGGCGACGCCGGCGGTCGCGTCCTCGCCGAAGGCTGCCGGCCTGCGTTCGACCATCGCTGCCGCGCGCAACGAACTGGATCGCGCGGGTGAAGCCGGCGCGCCGCCGCAGTCTGAGCAACCGGCCGCGATCGCGCGTGCCGCGGCACCGGTGCCGGCGGCCGGGGCGACGCCGGCACGTGCGCCGGCCGCAGCTCTGCCGGCACGCGGCGAGAATCGCATCACGGCCGCGGTGCGCTCGCTGATCGGCACATTGCAGGCGTTCGTCGATCGCTTCGCGGGCGGGCGCGAGGCGGCACGGCCGTTGTATGCCGATGCGCCGGTACTGCCGTCGCGCGCGCGGAGCTTCGCATGAGCGTCCGTCGGCGCGTCCGTGCGCGCGGCTTCACGCTGATCGAGCTGATGGTCGCGCTGTCGCTGCTCGCGTTGCTCGCGACCGTCGCACTGCCATTGACCGATCTGGTCAAGCGTCGCGCGGACGAGGCCGAACTGCGCCGTGCGCTGGTGGTGATCCGCTCGGCGCTCGACGCGTACAAGGACGCGGCGGTCGACGGGCGGATCGAGCGCAGCGTCGACGCGAGCGGTTATCCGCCCGCCCTGCGCGCACTCGTCGACGGCGTCGAGGACAAGCAGTCGCCGGACGGCGCGCGGCTGTACTTCCTGCGCAGGCTTCCCGCCGATCCGATGTGCGAATGCGACGGCAGGGCGCCCGAGGACACGTGGGAGACGCGCAGCTACGCGAGCGACCCCGACGCGTTTTCGTCGGGCGACGACGTGTTCGACATCCGCTCGACCAATCGCAAGGAGGGCCTCAATGGCGTCCCGTACCACCAGTGGTAGACGTGCGCGCCGCGCCGCCGGCTTCACGCTGATCGAACTGCTCGTCGTGATGGCGATCATCGCGGCGCTGACCGCGTTCGTCGCGCCCGGCTACCTGAAGCAGAGCGACCGCGCGAAGGAGACGGTGCTGCGTCACAATCTGAACACGCTGCGCCAGTCGATCGACGACTACCGGGCCGATCACGGCCGCGATCCCGACACGCTCGATGCACTGGTCGAGCGGCGCTACCTGCGCGAGCTGCCGCTCGATCCACTCACCGGCAAGCGCGGCTCGTGGCAGCCGCAGGCCGGCGAGACGGGCGGCATCGCGGACGTGAAGAGCGGCGCGAAAGGGCGCGCGCTCGACGGGAGCGACTATGCGTCCTGGTAACCGGCCGCGCGGCTGCAGGCGACGCAGGCAGCGCGGCATCGCGTATCTCGGCGTGCTGATGCTCGTCGCGGCGCTGGGGCTCGGCATGACGCAGGCCGCGCGGGTCTGGGCGACGGTGCAGCAACGCGAGCGCGAGGCGCAACTGCTGTTCGTCGGCGACCAGTATCGCGCGGCGATCGCCGGCTACTACAATGCTTCGGGAGGCAGCCGCTACCCGGCGTCGCTCGACGCGCTGCTCGAGGATCGCCGCGGCCTGCCGACGCTGCGTCACCTGCGGCGCCTGTACGCCGATCCGCTGACCGGATCGACGCAGTGGGGGCTCGTGAAAGCGCCGGACGGCGGCATCATGGGCGTGTTCAGCGAGGCGCCAGGGCAGCCGCTGAAGCGCCAGGGTTTCCCCGCGCGCTACGACGCGTTCGGCGACAGCGATGCGTATGGCGAATGGGCTTTTGTTTACTTGCCGCCCGCCCCGGCCGACGCAGCGGCGCCTGCGGACGGTGCGGCACACTGAGATCGGAACGAACATGATCGTCGCAATACTCGAAGACATCGTGACCCAGGCGGGCGTCGTGGCCGGCTGGCTCAACAAGGCGGGCTACGACACGGAAGTGCGGCACGACGGCGACAGCTTCGTCGAGCTGGTGCGCTCGCAGCGCGTCGACGTGCTGCTGCTCGACTGGGACGTGCCCGGCAAGTCGGGGATCGACGTGATGCGCTGGGCGCGCGAATCGTTCGCCGACGCACTGCCGATCATCATGATGACGCAGCACGACGGCGAGAACGACATCGTGTTCGGCCTGAACAGCGGCGCCGACGACTATCTGATCAAGCCGCTGCGGGAGCGCGAGCTGATTGCGCGCGTGAATGCGCAGGTGCGCAAATACTATCCGCAGACGCAGCGCGCGAAGATCGTCGAGGTCGGCAAGTTCGCGCTCGACGTGAGCGCGCATGCGGCGACCGTCGACGGCGTGCCGGTCGAACTGTCGCAGCGCGAGTTCGATCTCGCGCTGATGCTGTTCGAGAGCGTGGGGCAGATCGTGTCGAAAGACATGATGATCAAGCGCATCTGGGGCGGCGTCGACCGGAAGTACGACGCGACGCTGGCCACCTATGTCAGCAAGTTGCGGTCGAGCCTCGGGCTGCGGCCGAAGAACGGGCTCGCGATCACGACGGTCTACAACTACGGGTATCGGCTGGAGCGGACCTGAGCCGGGCCGGCGGGTAGGGCCGCCGGCGTCGATATTCCGCGAGCCGGTCATTCGGCTCTTCCCGCTCATCGATTGCCGCCGCCGGTTCGAGCGGCGTGTTCGGCTTGCCTGCGCGCGATCGCGATCGCGCATTGAGGATTCTTCCAGATTTGTTTGGCCGCCACGGCGCGGCCGGAATAATGCCTGCGAACTCGACGGGTTCGCTGTTCCGCTGTCACGGACTGGCAACGGACATCCTCACCTTTCTTCTCAGGCATTCGATGAAACAGTACCAAAAGCATCTCGTGTTTGCCGCGCTGATGGCGGCATTCGGTTCGACGTCCGCGCTGGCCGCGGACGGCACGATCAACTTCCACGGCAAGATCGTCGCGACGACCTGCCAGATCGACAACAGCAATATCCAGGTGCCGCTCGGTGCGATCGGTGTCGACCAGCTTGCCGCGGCGGGCCAGGAGAGCCGTCGCGTGCCGTTCCAGATCGCGCTGAGCGCGTGCGACGACCAGTTGAACGGCGTGCGTGCGCAGTTCGAAGGCATGGCGCACGGCGACGATCCGACGCTGCTCGCGATCGGCAGCGGCGGCACGGACGACGCGAAAGGCGTCGGCATCCAGTTGATGCACGACGACGGCGAGCCGATCGGCATCAACAGCGAGACCGACACGCTCCAGCTGACGCCGGGCAGCAACGTGCTGAACTTCGCCGCGAACTACGTCTCGACTTCCGACCAGACCGAGGCGGGCGAGGCGAACGGCACGGCGTCGTTCACGCTGCACTACCGTTGAGCGCAGGGGATCGACCGATGACGACTCGATTCGTGCACCGTATGCTCGCGTGCGTGTTCGGCCTGTGCGTGACCCACGGCGCGCTCGCGGGCATCGTGGTGGGCGCGACGCGCGTGATCCTGCACGAGGACAGGCGCGAGGCCGTCGTGCCCGTGAAGAACACGGACGGCCAGCCGTATGTCGTGCAGGCATGGATCGATGGCGGGCAGGGGGAAGGCAGCGCGAAGGCGCCGTTCTTCGTCACGCCGCCGCTGTCGCGGCTCGACCCCGGCAAGGAAAACCTGTTGCGCGTGATGCGCGTCAAGCATGCGCTGCCGGCCGACCGCGAATCGATGCTGTGGCTGAACGTGAAGGAAATCCCGGCTGCGCCGAAGCAGGAGAATGTGCTGCAGATCGCGATCCAGACGCGCCTCAAGGCGTTCTACCGGCCGCAGGGGTTGACCGGCTCGGCCGCCGACGCGCCTGCGGCGCTGACGTGGCGCATCGTGCCGTCGGGCGACGGCGCGCTGCTGTCGGTGCACAATCCGACGCCTTATCACGTCACGTTCGCGAAGATCGGCGTGGACGCCGGTGCCTCCGAGGACGTCGATCTCGAAATGGCGCCGCCGCTGCAAACGACAACCTACCCGCTGCGCACGATCCGGGCGATGGCGACGCAGCCGGGTGCGCTGACGTTCAGCACGATCAACGACTACGGCGCCGTGACGCCACCCGTCACGGTGACGATGCCGGCCGACGACGCCTGATGCGACGTGGCGTGCGAAGCGTGCCGACGGCCGCTTAGCACGCCGCGGTTTCCGACCCATTCGATTACCCCGACTTCATACACGTGGCCCGCGCTCGTCCGGCGCGGCCGCGCCTTCGTTCATGACACGACGCCTTCACCTGCTGCGCCGATGCGTGCTCGCGCTCGCCTCGACCGCCGCGCTCGGCTTGCCGATCGCGGGCGGTGGGTCCGCGCACGCGCAGACGGCATTCAATCCCGCATTCCTCGCGTTCGGCAACACGCAGGCGGATGTGGATCTCGACGCATTCTCCGAAGCGAACGTGCTGCTGCCCGGCGTGCATCCGGTCGAGGTGACGGTGAATGGTGAATCGTACGGTCCGCATGACGTCCGTTTCGAGCGCGATGCCCGCGACGAGTCGGTACGGCCCTGCGTGAGCACCGCGCAACTGGATGCGTTCGGCGTGAACGTGGCGGCGTTTCAGCTGCTTGCCGAAGCTGGCGCAAACGACCGCGCAGCGATGTGCGTCGACCCGCGCAACGCGATGCCGGACGCGACCGTCGCGGTGGACCCGGATCGCCAGACGCTGTCGCTGACGGTGCCGCAGGCGAAAATGAAGCGCGTGCCGCGCGGCTCGGTTGATCCGTCGCGATGGGACGAAGGCATCGACGCGATGCGTTTCGATTACCGCGTCAACGCCGCGCAGCGTCGTTACGGCGATTTGCCGTCCGGCCAGGCGACCGAAGCTTACGGCAGCGTGCGCGCGGGGCTGAACCTCGGCGCATGGCGGCTGCGCGGCAGCGCGATGGTGAACCGCAACGCGTCGGGGTTGCAGACGCAGTTGACGAATACCTATCTGGAGCGAGACATTCCCGCGTGGCGCAGCCGCGTGACGCTCGGCGACAGCTTCACGTCCGATATCGTGTTCGACAGCGTGGCGTTCCAGGGCGTGCAACTCGCGTCCGACGACACGATGCAGCCGGACAGCCAGCGCGGTTATGCGCCCGTCGTGCGCGGCATCGCGCAAAGTCATGCGAAGGTCGAGATCCGCCAGAACGGCTATCTCATCTACAGCAATTACGTGCCGCCGGGCCCGTTCGAGATCGACGACCTGTACGCGGTCGCATCGAACGCGGATCTCGACGTGACGATCGTCGAGGCGGACGGACAAGCGCGCAGCTTCATCCAGTCGTCGGCGAGCATTCCGACGCTGCTGCGCCAGAACGCGTGGTCGTATCGCGCGGCCGCAGGGCGCCTGCGCGCCGATTCCGACCGGCCGCAATGGTTTACGTCGGCGAGTGCCGCCTACGGCTTGCCGGGCGAGATCACGGTCTACGGCGGCGCGACGTTCGCGAGCGGGTATGCCGCACTGGCGGCCGGCGTGGCGCGCAACATGCCGCGGGTCGGCGCGGTTTCAGTCGATCTTGTGCATGCGCGCCACCGTGACCACAAGGGGCGGGCGGGGGCCGGCAGCGCGGCGCGCGTGATGTTCGCGAAGGCGTTCGCGTCGACCGGCACGGAACTGCGCGCCGCGCACCATTATTATTCGGCCGGCTATCGCAGCCTGTCCGACATTGCGGTGCGTTACGCGGCGTCGGTCGACAACTGGGCATATCGCGCCGGCAAGCGCAGCCGCGGCGATCTGAGCGTATCGCAGAACCTCGGGCGGGCGGGTTCGCTGTACGTCAGCGCGAGCCGGCGTACGTACCGCGACGGCGCGGGGCAGGACCGGCTGGTGCAGCTCGGCTACGCGGGCAGCGTTTCGCGCGTGTCGTACAACGTGAACCTGAGCAACGAATCGCGCGCGCGTGGTGCGAGCAGCCGGCAGGTGTCGCTGAACCTCTCGATTCCGATGGGCGGCGCGCGTGCGGCGGCGCGGGCGTACGGCAGTGCGACGCTGATCGCCGGTACGGCCGGCACCGAGCAGCGCGTGGGCGTGTTCGGCACGCTGCTGGCCGACGATCGCCTGAGTTACGGCGTCGACGCCGATCGTTCGGCGAACGGCGTGGGCGGTGCGGTGAACCTGAACTATCGCGCGTCGGCCGGCCAGTTCGCGGCCACTCACAACCAGGCGCGCAGCGGTTCGCAGACGTCGGTCAGCGCGGCGGGCGGCGTGCTCGTGCATGGCGGCGGCGTCACGCTGTCGCAGCCGCTCGGCGAAACCGTCGCGCTCGTGCGCAGCGAGGGTGCGGCCAACGTGGGTGTGATCGCGCACGCCGGTGTACGCACCGACCGTGCGGGTTATGCGGTCGTGCCGCATGTCGTGCCGTACCGACAGAATCGCGTCGCACTGCGCACGGCTGAACTCGATCGCCAGCTCGAGATTCGCAACGCGATCGTGCACGTCGTGCCGACACGCGGGGCGGTCGTGCTGGCGCCGTTCGAAGTCGAGGCGGGGCGCCTGATGCTCGACGTGGCCGACGACACCGGCAAGCCGGTGCCGTTCGGCGCCGCCGTGCTGACAACGGACGGCAAGGAAGTCGGCATGGTCGGCCCGAACGGCCAGGGTTTCGTCACCGGCGTCGAGCGCGCCGGCGATCTGCTCGTGCGCTGGGGCGCGCGTCCGGACGAGCGTTGCGGGCTGTCGTACGACATGGGCGCATCGATCGCGCCTCGCCATTTCCCCGAACTCGACGTCGTCTGCTCGCGCACGCATCCCGCGCTCCGGGCCGACGCTTCTTCCTCGCCATCATCCCGATCATGAAACCCGTGACTTCCCGATTTGCCACGCGCCTGTGTCGCTGGGCCGCGCTTGCCGCGCTGACGTTCGGCGCGGCGCCTGCATTCGCCACCTGCCTGAGCGCGCCCGAGGATTTCAATCCGATCGAATTCGGCCCGATGGCCGCCGACCTCGTCGAGGTCGGCGGTGTCGTCGAGTCGACCCGGTTCACGCTGACCGTCACCTGCTCGCTGAACGGCCAGAACGATGCCGAGCCGCGCAATCTGCGGTATTCGAGCGAGTTTGGCGCGCTGCCGGGCATGAACCTGTGGGCAACCAACCTGCCAGGACTTGCGCTGCGCGTGACGCGCGATGGCGAAAATCTCGGCGGCAACACCGACGGCCTGCTCGGCGTGCACCCGGGCGACGGCAGCGCGCGCGAGTACGTGATCGACATGGAACTCGTCAAGACCGGGCCAGTGACGCCCGGCTTCCTGCAGGGCCAGGCGCTGAGCATCGACGCGTCGGCTGCGATCGGCGATCCCGACCACAACGTCGTGCGCAAGCACGTCACGAGCAGCTACGTGCGCGGCGTCGCATGCACGGTCAATACCGACTCGAAGCATCTCGTCGTTCCGCTCGGGGCCGTGCCCGCGACCGCGTTCGACGGTCCGGGCGCGGCCCGTGCGTCGCGCGAATTCGCGATCGACCTGACGTGCAGCCCGTACGGCGATCCGCGGCCGACGCCGCTGTCGATCCAGTTGCTCGGCGAGACCGTGCCGGGCACCACGGACATATTGAAGCTGCAAGGCGACGACGCGGCACAAGGTGTCGGGATTCGCGTGCTGAAGGACGATGTGCCCGTGATGCTGAACGCGTGGCACAGCCTCGGCGACGCGAAGGTCGGGGCGACCAGGTTGCCGTTCATCGCGCAGTACTACCAGTACGGCGAACGCGTAACGGCGGGCTCCGGCGACAGCGTGATGACATTCCTGATCGAGATGCGCTGATGGCGGCCGGCAGGGCGGAGCGTTGTCGCGCCGGATATTTTGAAATCCTTGAGATTGATTATCGGCAGCGGATTCGACCTCGATAATTTCATCCACTTATCCATGGCAACCATGAACCGACAATCGATAAAGGATGAATCATGCAGGTGGCTTACCCGATACAAACGCAGCGAACGCTATCTGCCAACGGCCGATACGATCGCTTCTCTCGCGCGCTGCACTGGATCTTCGCGGTCGTGATCCTGTACACGATGGCGGCCGGCTTCGCGCTGCACTTCATCACCGATCCGGGGCTCTGGCGCTTCGTGTCGACGCTCAACATGTCGCTCGCGAGCTGCCTGATCGTATTGTTTCCGCTGCGGTACGTATGGTCGTTCTTCCGCCGGACGCCTCCCGACGTCGAGTCGGTCCCGCAGGGTCAGCGCGCGATCGCGCATCTGGTGCACTCGTTGATTTACGTGCTCGTCGCGTTCGTCCTGTTCAGCGGGTTCGTGATGGTGCCGGACGGTTACTGGCTGTTCGGGATCGTTTACGTGAAGACGCCGTTCAGCGCGGGGCCGGTGACCGAACACTGGTTCGTACTCCACCGGATCGGCTGCTATACGCTGGCCTTGCTGGTGGCGGCACATGCGGGCGCGGCGCTCAAGCATCATTTCGTGTCGAAGAACGACGTGCTGAAGCGGATGCTGTGATGCAGCTTCCGTCGTACCGGAAGCGATGCGTTTTCGGAGAATAGGGGGCAGATGTCAGCCCGGGCGTGCAAGGCGCCCGGGTATTTTGCTTTCCGGGGCTTGAAAAAGAAAAAGGCCGGCTAGAAGCCGACCTTTTTAAAAACAGATGGTGCCCAGGAGAGGACTCGAACCTCCACGATGTTGCCACCGCTAGGACCTGAACCTAGTGCGTCTACCAATTCCGCCACCTGGGCACGTTTTGCAGTAGCTGCTTGCTGCAAAGAAGCGAAATTATAGCGCCCCAATTATTCGTGTCAACACTTTTTTGCGACGCATCGCAAACCGGCCGCCGTCGCGCCTGCCCGCGGCATTCCCCGTTATTTGGTGACACAGGCGGATGATAGAATGGTCCGCCGCCGTCAATATAGAACTGTCTGACGGACACCTCTATGTTGATGCCGTGCACCATCGGTCAACGCAACGAGAACAATCATCGACAAACCCTTGAGCAAATATCCGTACCCCATTCCGAGCCGTGAAGAGATTCTCGGCGTGCTGCGTACGAGCGACGCGCCGCTGGCCGCCAACGACATCGCCGAAGCATTGTCGATCAAGCGTCAGGAGCGCGAGGGGTTCTTCCGGCGTGTCGCCGCGATGGAACGCGACGGCCAGATCCGCCTCGACAAGCGTGGCCACTACCAGCTGACCCATCCGTCGAACTTCGTCGCCGGACGCGTGCAAGGGCATCGCGACGGCTACGGGTTCGTGATCCGCGACGACGGCCAGGACGACCTGTTCTTGCCGAACGGCGAAATGCAGAAGGTGATGCACAACGATCGCGTGCTCGCGCGGATCGTCGGCTACGATCGCCGCGGCCGCCCGGAAGGGCATGTCGTCGAAGTCACCGATCGCGCGAACAAGCGCGTGATCGGCCGCCTGCTCAACGAGAACGGTGCGCTGATCGTCGCGCCGGAAGACAAGCGCATCGGCCACGACATCCTGATCACGCAGAACGTGAAGAAGGCGAAGGTTGGGCAGGTCGTGGTCGTCGAGCTGACCGATTTCCCGAGCCGTCATTCGCAGCCGCTCGGCCGTGTCGTCGAAGTGCTCGGCGATATCGACGATCCGGGCATGGAAATCGAAATCGCGGTGCGCAAGTACGGTGTGCCGCATGAATTCAGCCAGCCGGCGCTCGACGAGGCCGCCGCGCTGCCCGACAAGGTGCGGCCGACCGACCTGCGATTCCGCGTCGACCTGCGCGACGTGCCGCTCGTGACGATCGACGGCGAGGACGCCCGCGACTTCGACGACGCCGTCTACTGCGAGCCGGTCAAGGTCGGTCGCGGCGACGGCTATCGTCTGATCGTCGCGATCGCGGACGTGTCGCACTACGTACAGCCGGGCGGCGGGCTCGATGCCGACGCGCTCGAACGCAGCACGTCGGTCTATTTCCCGCGCCGCGTGATTCCGATGCTGCCGGAAAAACTGTCGAACGGCCTGTGCTCGCTGAATCCGCAGGTCGACCGCTGCGTGCTCGCGTGCGACATGGTGATCACCGCGCGTGGCGAGATCAAGGCGTATCAGTTCTATCCGGCCGTTATCCATTCGGCTGCACGCCTCACGTACACCGAAGTCGCGGCCGTGCTGTCGAACACGAAGGGGCCGGAGGCCGCGCGTCGCGCGGACCTGCTGCCGCACCTGCAGGACCTGTACGGCGTCTACAAGTCGCTGTTCGCCGCACGGCAGAAGCGCGGCGCGATCGACTTCGACACGACCGAGACCTACATCGTCTGCAACTCGCAGGGCAAGATCGAGCAGATCGTGCCGCGCCAGCGCAACGATGCGCACAAGCTGATCGAGGAATGCATGCTGGCCGCGAACGTCTGCGCGGCCGATTTCCTGAAGCGCAACAAGCATCCGGGCCTGTACCGCGTGCACGCGGGGCCGACGCCGGAGAAGCTCGAGAACCTGCGCGCGTTCCTGCGCGGCATGGGCCTGTCGCTCGGCGGCGGCGACAAGCCGCATGCGAGCGACTACGCGGCGCTGATGGCGCAGATTCGCGACCGGCCCGACGCGCAGATGCTGCAGCCGATGCTGCTGCGCTCGATGCAGCAGGCCGTCTACAGCCCGGACAACATCGGTCACTTCGGTCTCGCGTACGAGGCGTATGCGCACTTCACGAGCCCGATCCGCCGTTATCCCGACCTGCTCACGCACCGCGCGATCTACGCGATCCTGTCCGGCAAGAAGTACGTGCCGAAGGCGCCGGACGGCTTCGAGCTGAACACCGCGCTGTCGCCGCGCGCCCGCGCGATGCAGCAGGCCGACGACGAAACGCGCGGCCGCTCGCGCCCGAACACGGCGATCTGGGAAGAGCTCGGCCTGCACTGCTCGGCGAACGAGCGGCGTGCGGACGAAGCATCGCGCGACGTCGAGGCATGGCTCAAGTGCTACTTCATGCGCGACAAGCTCGGCGAGGAGTACGGCGGGATGGTGAACGGCGTGACGTCGTTCGGCATCTTCGTGCAGCTCGACACGCTCTTCATCGAAGGGCTCGTGCACGTCACGGAACTCGGCTCGGACTACTTCCAGTACGACGAGATCAAGAACGAGCTGCGCGGCGAACGGACGGGCATCCGCTATCGCCTGTCGGACCGCGTGCGCGTGCAGGTCAGCCGTGTCGATCTCGACGCGCGCAAGATCGATTTCCGTCTCGTGCGCGATACGCCGGTGAAGGCGCCGCGTCCGTCGCCCGCGCCGGCTGCCGCAGGCGTCGATCGCAACGGCAACGGCCCGCGCGTGCGTGCGCTGCCGCCGGCGGAGGACTCCGCACCGCGTCGCAAGAAGGCCGCGAGCGCACCGAGCGTCGCGGTACAGGAAGCGCGCGCCGCGCGTACCGCCGCGAAGAAGAAGGGCGGTAATGGCGGTAGCGGTGGTGGTGGCGGTGCGGCGGCAAAGCCGACCGCGAAGAAGACACGCGCCCGCAAGAAGTATTGAGCGTTCGGGGCGGCGCAAGCGCACGCCCTGCAGTATCGAGAGACGCCGCGTCACCGGTCATCGGCCGGCAACGCGGCGCTTTCCTTTTCCATGGATCGCGGCCGCGCGCGTCGCGCGGCTGCACGTTTGATCGAAGGTTGTTCCAGTCATGTCACGTCTGAAGGTTCTTTACGGTTTTCATGCGGTGACCGCACGTTTGCGGCACGATGCATCGACGGTTGCGGAGGTGCTGTACGACCAGACGCGCCGCGACCGCCGCATGCAGGACTTCCTGCACACCGCGAAGGAAGCGGGCGTGCGGCTGATCGCGGCCGACGAAACGCGCCTGTGGGGCCTCGCCCATACCGAGCGTCACCAGGGTGTCGTCGCGCGCGTCGAGGACGTCCCGCTCGCGCAAAACCTGTCCGAGCTGCTCGACGGCATCCAGGGCCCGGCGCTGCTGCTCGTGCTCGACGGTGTCACCGATCCGCACAACCTCGGCGCGTGCCTGCGTGTCGCCGATTCGGCGGGTGCGCACGCGGTCATCGCGCCGCGTGACCGTGCGGTCGGCCTGAACGCGACCGCGGCCAAGGTGGCGAGCGGCGCGGCCGATACGGTGCCGTACATCACGGTGACGAACCTCGCCCGCGCGCTGCGCGAGCTGAAGGAAGCCGGCGTGTGGATCATCGGCACGTCGGACGAGGCGTCGTCGACGCTCTACGACACGAAGCTCGACGGCCCCGTCGCGCTCGTGATGGGCGCGGAAGGCGAAGGCATGCGCCGGCTCACGCGCGATACCTGCGACGACGTGATGAGCATCCCGATGGCCGGCAGCGTGGAAAGCCTGAACGTGTCGGTCGCAAGCGGCGTGTGCCTGTACGAAGCCGTGCGCCAGCGGCGCGTGAAGGGCTGACACAGCCCGTCTCGCGCGATGCGCGCGGGCCTGACCCGAACGACGCGTGCCGCGATACGACGCGCCCCGCGGCTCCCCGGAATTCGCGACCGATGACCCTGCTTCGTGTTGGCGCATCCTGCGCCGTGTTGTGCGTGCTGGCAGCCTGCACGTCGCCGTCGCTCGTCGAACGCGGCACCTACTACGCCGACACGAGCCAACACGCGCGCGGTGCCGATTCGCGGATCCGTTTTCTCGTGATGCATTACACCGAAAGCGACGAAGCGAAATCGTTGCGCACGCTGACGGGCGATTCGGTCAGCGTGCATTACGTCGTGCCGCCGCAGCCGCGTATCGAACGCGGGATGCCCGTCGTCTACCAGCTCGTGCCGGAATCGCAACGCGCATGGCACGCGGGCGTCAGCGAGTGGCAGGGCACGACCGAGCTGAACGCGGCGTCGATCGGCATCGAGAACGTGAACCGCGGCCCGCTCGATCCGCAGAATCGCACCTGGCAGCCGTATCCACCCGAACAGGTCGAGGCGCTGATCCGCCTGTCGAAGGACATCGTCGCGCGCTACGCGATTCCGCCGACGCGCGTGGTCGGGCACAGCGACATCGCGCCGCAACGCAAGATCGATCCGGGGCCGCTGTTTCCGTGGCACGCGCTGGCCCAGGCCGGCGTCGGCGCATGGCCGGACGATGCAACGGTTGCCGCGCGGCTCGGCGGCCGCGATCCGCACGCGCCGGTCGATGTGCGCGAACTGCAGCTCAAGCTCGCGCGCTATGGCTACGACGTGCCGACCGACGGCGTGCTCGACGCCCGCACGCGACGCGTGTTCGCGGCGTTCCAGATGCATTTCCGGCCGTCCGACTACGCGGGCAATCCGGACGCCGAAAGCGATGCGATCGCGCAGGCGTTGCTCGACAAATACTTCCCCGGCTCGCAACCGGCGGACAACGCGCCCGCGGCGGGCGCGCCCTGAACCCGTGGCGCACCGCGCGCCGAAAAACGCGGGCTGTCATCCGAGTCCGGTAAACTGGCGGTTTTCCGCAATCCCGCAGCATGACCACTCCATGACTCAAGACGAACTCAAACGCCTCGTCGGCCAGGCCGCCGCCGACTACGTGATCCAGAACGTGCCGGAAGGCGCCGTGATCGGCGTCGGCACCGGCTCGACCGCCAACTGCTTCATCGACGCGCTCGCCGTCGTCAAGTCGCGCTACCGCGGCGCCGTGTCGAGCTCCGTCGCAACGACCGAGCGCCTGAAATCGCACGGCATCAAGGTGTTCGACCTGAACGAGGTCGATTCGCTGCAGGTGTACGTCGACGGCGCCGACGAGATCGATGCGAGCGGCGCGATGATCAAGGGCGGCGGCGGCGCGCTGACGCGCGAGAAGATCGTCGCGTCGGTCGCCGACACGTTCGTCTGCATCGCGGACGCCAGCAAGCGCGTGCCGGTGCTCGGCGCGTTCCCGCTGCCGATCGAGGTCGTGCCGATGGCACGCACGGCGATCGGCCGGCGCGTGACCGCGCTCGGCGGTGTGCCGGTGCTGCGCGTGACGAAGGACGGTGCACCCTACATCACCGACAACGGCAACGAGATCATCGACGTGAAGGGGCTGCAGATCGCCGATCCGCGCGGTTTCGAAGCACAGGTGAATGCATGGCCGGGCGTCGTGACGGTCGGTTTGTTCGCCGAGCGCGGTGCGAATCTGTGCTTGCTCGGCACGGAAAACGGCGTTGAAACGATCGTTTATTCGGCCAATTGAAAGAAATGAAAAGCAGTCCGTAACGGCGTGTTACATCCGTAATGGATTGAATGTTTAAATCTTGTGGAAACCGGGGCCCGGCAGGCGCAGTGCGCTTCCCGGGCCTTTTTTGAAGCCTTATAAATCACCCCGTCAAAAAGAGGGATAACCCTGTCAGGTGTTTACCAGATAGCGAAATATCCCCGAACTCATCAACTTATAGATCATAAGAACAGTAGTAACCAGGGCCGGCGGAACTGCGGAGCAGGTGTTCGCAAATCGACGCACGGGGAGGTGTTATGGAGCAGGGCAAAGACCGGTCACTGGTCGCCAAAGTGATGGATGGGCTTGTCTCGGGTATCGTCGAAGACAAGTACGGCGGCATCTTGCCGCCGCAAGATGTGTTGTCGAAAGAGTTCGATGTGAGTCGCACCGTGATGCGGGAAGCGTTGTCGATGTTGCTTGCGCGCGACATGCTGGACGTTCGGCCGAAAGTCGGCACGCGCGTGCGGCCGATGCGTGACTGGCGCATGATCGACGAAGACGTGGTGAGCTGGCGGTTTCGGGCAAAACCCGATCCACAGTTCATGCGCGACGTCATCGAATTCCGGATGCTGATCGAACCACGTGCGACCGCGCAGGCGGCGGTGCGTGCGACGGCGGCTGACATCGCGGGTATCCGCGAGGCGTTCGATGCGTTCAAGGTGCTGCAGCCCGGCGACACGGGCTACGACACGGCCGACGAGTTGCTGCACACGCGGATCGTGCAGGCGAGCGGCAATCAGTTCTTCCAGCAGATGGCGGCGATCGTGCGCGGTGCGGTGCGTCTCGTGAATCCGCGCGTCGTGCAGAAGGAGGGGGCGCACGAGATTGCCGTGAAGGCGCATGCGCGTGTCGTCGACGCGATCGAGCGGCGCGATCCGCGCGAGGCCGAAGCGGCTTCGCTGGCGCTGATCGATTTCAGCGCCGACGAGATCTCGCGCGATTTCTCTGTCGACGTGCCGGTGCGTGCCTGACGTTGTTCGTGTCGCTCATCCGAGTGCTGGCGAGCCGTTTATCATGACGGCCGACCGGCAGCGTGCCGGTCACCGTCATACGACCGACACGGAAGATCAGGATGAACGACAACGACCAACGCCCGGTGCGCTTCGGCATCGTCGGTGCGGGCAGCATTGCGCGCCGCTTCGCGCAAAGCCTCGCACACGTGCCGGGTGCCATGCTCGCCGGTGCCTGGGCCCGCCGCGCCGACGCAGCGGCAGCCTTTTGCGGGACGTGCGGCGGCACGCCTGCCACGAGCCTTGAGGCGCTCCTCGCGAGCGATATCGACGCGGTTTATATCGCGACACTCCATGACAGTCACGCGCAGTACACGCTGGCCGCACTTGCCGCCGGCAAGGCCGTGCTGTGCGAAAAACCCGCGACGCTGAACGCGGCGCAACTCGACACCGTGCTGCGTGCGGCACGCGACGCCGGGCGGCTTTTCATGGAAGCGATGAAGCCGCCGTTCTTTCCGTTGTACCGTCAGCTGCGCGCGCACCTGCGGGACGATCCGATCGGCGAGATCCGGCTCGTGCGGGCGGGCTGCGCGTCGTCGTCGGTACCGGACGACCATCCCGTCTATCGCCTCGATCGCGCGGGCGGCGCGCTGCTCGATATCGGGATCTACGAGGCATTTCTCGCGGTCGACTGGCTCGGCGCGGCGCTCGACGTGCAGACGCTCGGCCGCGTCGGTGCGACGGGTGTCGACATGTTCGCGAGCCTGAACAGCGTGCATGCGAACGGCGGGATCGCGCAGCTTTTTTGCGGGCTCGACGTGATGGGACGCGGTGACGCACTGATCGCCGCGGCCGGCGGCCACGTGACGATCCACGAGAAGTGGTGGAACCCCGCACGCGCGACGATCCGCTACGCGGACGGGCGGTCGGTCGAACTCGACGCGCCGGTCGACGGCGGCGGGTTGAACTACGAGACCGCGCATTTCTGCGACCTGCTGCGCGCGGGCGCAACCGAGAGCCCGATCATGACGCACGACCATTCGCGGCAGATGATCGCGATGACCGATGCGGCGCGCGCCGCGCTCGGCGTGCGCTATTCGGGCGAGTAAGCGGAGAAGGCGGGGCGCCGGGCACGCGTGCCCGGCGGATGGCGTGCGCTCAGTGCCGCGACGGCAGCGACAGGCGTTTTTCGTACCAGCGTTGCACCCACTCGAGGATCTGGCACAGGATCCAGTACACGGCCGCGGCGGCGAGATAGAGCGGCAGCGGCTGGTAGGTCGCCGCGATCACTTCCTGCGCGCTGCGCAGCAGTTCGGTCACGGTGATCACGGACACGAGCGACGTGTCCTTGATCAGGCTGATCAGGCTGTTCGACAGGCTCGGCACCGCGATGCGCAGCGCCTGCGGGCCGATCACGTAACGCAGCGTCTGCCCCCACGACAGCCCGAGGCTGTACGCGGCCAGCCATTGGCCGCGCGCGATCCCGTTGATCGCGCCGCGCATGCTTTCGGACATGTAAGCCGCGACGTTCGCGGACAGCGCAATGACGCCCGCCGGCGTCGGGTCGAGCGAGATGCCGAGGCTCGGCAGCCCGTAGTAGATGACGAAGATCTGCACGAGCAGCGGCGTGCCGCGCATCAGGCTCACGTACGCGCGCGCCAGCCACGCGAGCGCGTTGACCCAGATGCGTTCGAAGCCTTCGAGCGGTTCGCTCTGGCGAATGCCCATCATCGCGAGCATGACGGCGCCGAGCAGGCCGAACACCATCGACAGTACGGCGAACTTGACGGTCAGTACGGCGCCCTGGGCGAGCACCGGCAGCGATTGGACGAGCAGGGACGTTGTCGACATGGAATACGAATCGAATGCTTGCGCGGAAGCGCAATCATAAACCGGACGAATAAAACAAAGGGCGGCATCGTTGCTGATGCCGCCCTGTTCGGCCCGCCGTCAGGCGGGAAATGCAGGCGTGCTTACTTGATCGGTTTCGTCACGTCGATGCCGAACCACTTGTCCGAGATCTTCGTGAACGTGCCGTCGGCCTCGAGTTGCGCCATCGCGTCGTCGATCGCCTTCTGGAACTGCGGGTTGCCCTTCTTGAACGGGATGCCCGACGGGTTCGCCGAGCCGACGTTCGCGCCCGGGCGCAGCGGCAGCTGCGAATTCTTCGTCAGGTAGGCGAGCATCAGGCGATCGTTGAGCGCTGCGTCGAGGCGGCCGGCCGCGAGATCGCGCAGGTACTCGGGCGCGCCCGGGTACGTCTTCACGTCGATGCCGGGCACCGACTTCGCCATGTCCATGTAGTTCGTGCCGAGCGCGACGCCGAGCTTCTTGCCTTTCAGGTCGTCCAGCGACTTGAACTGGCGCGTGTCGTCCTTGCGCTGGATCAGCTGCGCGGACGAATACGTGTACGCCGGCGAGAAGTCGAGCGTTTCCTTGCGCTTGTCGGTGATGCCGACCTGGTTGGCGATCACGTCGAACTTGCCGGCCTGCAGGCCGGCGATGATGCCGCTCCATTCGGTCGTCACGAATTCGGCCTTCACGCCGAGCTTCGCGGCCACGGCCTTCGCGATGTCGACGTCGAAGCCGACGAGTTCGCCTTGCGGGTTCTTCGAGTTGAACGGCGGGAACGTGCCTTCGAGGCCGATTCGCAGCGTGCCGCGTTGTTTTACCTGGTCGAGGAGGTCGGCCGCATGCGCGGTGGCGGCGGCGAACGACGTGCCGATCACGCCGGCAACCAGCAGCTTCTTCAGCAGCGAAAATTTCATCGTGTGAGCTTCCTTGCCCCGGTGGGGGCTTCTGTTCTGATAGTGCGATCGATGATAGCAAAAACGCAATCGATCGATAAATATCGTTTGTTTATGCCTATATTACTTATGCGGCATGCTCGCGGGCGACGGCTTTCACGCATTCGGCGACGAGCGCGGGGCCGCGGTAGATGAAGCCCGTATAGAGCTGGACGAGCGCCGCGCCGGCCGCGAGCTTTGCACGGGCGTCCTCGCCCGAGAAAATGCCGCCCACGCCGATGATCGGCACTTCGCTGCCCACTTCGGCGTGCAGCTTGCGGATCACCTCGTTCGACGCGTCGAACACCGGGCGGCCCGACAGGCCGCCGGCTTCGTCCGCATGCGGCAGGCCCTGGACGGCCGCGCGCGACAGCGTCGTGTTGGTGGCGATGACCGCTTCGATCTTGTGGCGCAGCAGCGTGTCGCCGATTTCCTTGACCTGTTCGTCGTCGAGATCGGGTGCGATCTTCAGCGCGAGCGGCACGAGCTTGCCGTGCAGGTCGGCGAGGCGCTGCTGCTTGTCCTTCAGCGCGGCGAGCAGCGCGTCGAGCTCGCCCGCGCCCTGCAGCTGGCGCAGGTTCTTCGTGTTCGGCGACGAGATGTTGATCGTCACGTAGCTCGCGAACGGGTACACGCGCTCGAGGCAGTACAGGTAGTCCTCGGCGGCGCGTTCGATCGGCGTATCGGCGTTCTTGCCGATGTTCAGGCCGAGGATGCCGCGGTAGCGGGCGGCCTGGACGTTCTTCACGAACTGGTCGACGCCGTGGTTGTTGAAGCCCATCCGGTTGATCAGCGCGTCGGCCTGCGGCAGGCGGAACATCCGCGGGCGCGGGTTGCCGGGCTGCGGGCGTGGTGTGACCGTGCCGACTTCGATGAAGCCGAAGCCGAGCGCCGCGAGGCCGTCGATGGCCGCGCCGTCCTTGTCGAGGCCGGCCGCGAGGCCGACCGGGTTGCGGAACGTGAGCCCCATCACGGTGCGCGGCGCGTCGGGCACGCGGGCCGACAGCGCGCAGGCGAGGCCCGTGCGGCCGGCCGCGCCGAGCGCGCGCAGCGTAAGGTGGTGAGCGTCTTCCGCATCCATTTTGAACAGGGATGCGCGGGCCAGCGGATAGAGGGAACTGAACACGGGAATTGGGCGGACGGCCGGAATGAATGACAACCCGCTATTTTACCGGGAGTTGCGCGGCAGGGGCGCGCTTCGCTTCGTCGCCCCCGGCGGCGCGCGTCAGCCCGAGCCGGAATGCCCGCCCGGCAACGGCGCGCGGGCCAGTGCCGCGTCGACGGGCGGCAGGTCGATCCGTTCCGGATCGAGTGTCTTCCAGCGGCCGTCGATCAGCCCCTCGAGCGGGTGGAAGTTCGCCTTGTAGGCCATCTTCGGGCTCTCGCGGATCCAGTAGCCGAGGTACACGTACGGCAGGCCGAGGCTTTTCGCCTGCTCGATCTGCCACAGGATGTTGTAGGTGCCGTAGCTCGTGTGCCGGTCGTCGGGCTCGAAGAACGTGTAGACCGACGACAGCCCGTCGCCAAGGATGTCGATCATGCTGACCATGCGCAGCTTGCCGGGCTCGCCGCCCGGCGCGTCGAGGTCGCGGAATTCGACGAGGCGGGAATTGATCCGGCTCTGCAGCAGGAACTGCTCGTACTGGTCGCGGCTGTCGCGATCCATGCCGCCGCCCGCGTGGCGCGCGGACTGGTAGCGCATGTAGAGCGCGTAGTGCTCTTCGTCGTAGTGCAGCGGCGAAACCGTCGCGACGAGCGCGCGGTGCCGCTTCCACATCCGGCGCTGCGTGCGCGCCGGCACGAACGCGTCGACCGGCACGCGCACCGGCACGCACGCGCGGCAGCCGTCGCAGTACGGGCGATACGTGAAGACGCCCGAGCGGCGGAAGCCGGCCTTCACGAGTTCGGTGTAGATGTCGGAGTTGATCAGGTGGCTCGGCGTCGCGACTTGCGAGCGCGCGATGCGGCCGTCCAGATAGCTGCACGGATAGGGCGCCGTTGCATAGAATTGCAGCGCCGAAAGCGGTGAAAGCGGCAGCTCAGTCGGGTGAGTCATGGGCAGCTCTCGATGCAGGGAAGGAGTGCCGCGCTAGCGCTCGATCCCGGAGGGCGCCGCCGTTTCGGCGGGGCCCGTCAGCGCGGCGAGCACGCGCTTGTCGAACTGCCACGGAATCGGCGGTTCGGCTACCGCGCTGCGCACGTGAGCGACAAAGGCCTTGCGTGCGATCTCGCGGCCGCCGAGCGACGCTAGATGCGACGTATTCTGCTGGCAGTCTATCATCTCCAGCCCCTGCTCGCGAAGGTGGGCGACGAGCGCGGCCAGCGCGATCTTCGATGCGTCGGTGGCATCCGCGTACATCGATTCGCCGAAAAACATCCGCCCGAACGACACGCCGTACAGGCCGCCGACACGGCGCCCGTCATGCCACGTCTCGATGCTGTGCGCGTTGCCGGAGCGATAGAGCGACGTGTACGCGTCGATGATCTCGGCGGTGATCCACGTGCCGCGCTGCCCGCGGCGCGGCGCCTGCGCGCAGGCGCGCATCACGCCCGGAAAATCGTGATCGACGCGCACTTCCCATTCGGGCCCGCGCAGCACGCGCTTCAGCGTCTTGCGCAGCGACGGCGACACCTTGAATTCGGCCGGCACGAGGATCATGCGCGGGTCGGGGCTCCACCACAGCACGGGCTGGCCGTCGGAGTACCACGGGAAGATGCCGCGCCGGTACGCGTCGATCAGGCGGGACGGCAGCAGGTCGGCGCTCGCGGCGAGCAGCCCGGGCGCGCCGGTCGCGGGACCGAGCGCGCGTTCGATGGACGGAAACGGATCGTCCGGGCCGAGCCAGGGGACCATGGGTCGCGGGCTCAGCCGTTGCGCAGCGAGCGGAAGATATCGCCGGTGTGCACGCCGTAGTCGCCCGCGGCGCGATCGGCGAAGAAGAATCGCAGGGTCTGGCTGACGGTCGGGAACGCGATCTCGTCCCACGGAATGTCGGCTTCGTCGAACAGCTTCACCTCGAGGCTTTCCTCGCCGGCTTCGAAGGCGGGATCGGTGAGCCGCGCGAGATAGAACAGGTGAACCTGGTGCACGTGCGGCACGTTGAGCAGCGTGAACAGGTTCTGCACCTCGACGCGCGCGCCGGCTTCCTCGAGCGTTTCGCGCGCGGCGGCTTCCGCCGTCGTCTCGCCCATTTCCATGAAGCCCGCGGGCAGCGTCCAGAACCCGTAGCGCGGTTCGATCGCGCGGCGGCACAGCAGGATCTGATCGCCCCAGACCGGGACCGTGCCGACGACGTTGCGCGGATTCTGGTAGTGGATCGTGCCGCAGTGATCGCAGACGAAGCGCTCACGGTTGTCGCCCGGAGGAATGCGCGCGATGACTTCGTGACCGCAGACGGAGCAGAATTTCATGTCGAGTGGAAGGGACGAGGTGAATGCGAGTGTATCACCGGGGCGTGGCATTCTCGAACGCCTGCGCATGCGGGCGGCGTGCCGCGCGAAGCGCAGGACGCACGTGCGTGAAGAGGGGGAGAGAATCGTGTGCGGAAAAACAAAAAGCCCGGCGCGGAGCCGGGCTTTTTGCGTAATTCTGGACGTTTGGTTGCGGGGGTAGGATTTGAACCTACGACCTTCGGGTTATGAGCCCGACGAGCTGCCAGACTGCTCCACCCCGCGTCCGTCGAAGAAATGAATTATAAGGAGTTACCCGAACGCGTGCAAGCACTTTCTGACAATCGCGTGTCGCGTCTTGTGGGGACGGGACGGTGGGCGCGTGCGCTAGAATCGAACGGTTTGTTTCGTCTCTTCGGCAACGGCGCCTTGCGCGATCGCATCGGCGCCGTTGCGATTCTCATTACGGCATCGACGGATTCATGGACATCGCTCACGATCTGCAATCGATCGGCGCGCAGGAACAGGCGCTCGTGTTTCCCCATTTCGACCCGGCCCGCGCGTGGGCGCTCGGCAACCGGATGCATGCCCTCGCGACATCGCGCGGCCATGCGATCGCGATCGACATCGTCACGTTCGGCCAGCCGCTGTTCTACGCGGCGCTCGCCGGCGCGACGCCCGACAACGCCGACTGGGTGCGCCGCAAGCGCAACGTCGTCGCGCATTTCCGGCGCAGCTCGTATGCAATCGGCCTGCGCATGCAGCAGGCCGGCGCGACGCTGGCGGACAAGCACGGGCTGCCGATCGGCGAATATTCGCCGCACGGCGGCGCGTTTCCGCTGACCGTCGCGGGCGCCGGCGTGATCGGCTCGATCACCGCGTCGGGGCTGCCGCAGCGCGCGGACCACGAATTCGTCGTCGAGGCGCTGTGTGCCGAGCTCGGCCAGGACTACGCCGTGCTGGCCCTCGCGAGGAGTTGAGCGATGCAGATCCCGGGATACGCATGGCTCGCGATCGCGATCGTCGCGGAAGTGATCGGCACGTCGGCGCTGCGCGCGGCGGACGGCTTCACGCGCTTCTGGCCGTCGGCGCTCGTCGTCGTCGGTTACGGCATCGCGTTTTACTGCCTGTCGCTCACGTTGCGCACGATGCCCGTCGGCATCATCTATGCAGTCTGGTCGGGCGCCGGCATCGTGCTGATCACGCTCGTCGCGATGCTGCTCTATCGTCAGGTGCCGGACGTGCCGGCGGTGATCGGTCTCGGGCTGATCATCGCGGGCGTCGTGGTGCTGAACCTGTTCTCGAAGATGCAGGCGCACTGAACGTGCGACTGCCGTTTGCCGGATGGCCCTCATGACCGATTCCACTTCCGCTGCCGTTTCTGCCGAATCCGCCCAGCCCGACGTGCTCGCGTATGTCGCGAACCGCATCGGCTTTCTCGAACTGAACCGGCCGAAGGCGCTGAACGCGCTGTCGGTCGGCATGATCCGGCTGATGCAGCAGGCGCTCGACGCGTGGCGCGACGATCCCGAAGTCGTCGCGGTCGCCGTGCACAGTCCGCATCCGCGCGCCTTCTGCGCGGGCGGCGACGTGCGCTTCTTCCACGACGCGTGGCAGCGCGGCGACCGTGATGCGGTCGACACGTTCTTCATCGAGGAATACACGCTCAACCACACGATCTTCACGTATCCGAAGCCGTACATCGCGCTGATGCACGGCGTCGTGATGGGTGGCGGCATGGGCATTTCGCAGGCGGCGCGGCATACGGGCGGCCTGCGCGTCGTGACCGACTCGACGAAGATGGCGATGCCCGAAACGCGCATCGGCCTGTTCCCGGACGTCGGGATGAGCTGGTTTCTCGCACGCACGCCCGGCGCGATCGGCCGTTATCTCGCCGTGACCGGCGCGCCGCTCGACGCGGCCGGCGCACTGTACGCGCAGCTCGCCGACGTCTATCTGCCCGATGCCGCGCTGCCGGCGCTGCTCGACACGCTGCGCAGCGCGCGCATCGACAGCGGTGCGCAGGCCGTCGCGTGCGTGGCCGACGCGGCGGCAGAACACAAGGTCGTGCCGACGCCCCATACGTCGGCACTGGCCGATGCGCACGCCGGGATCGACCGGCATTTCGCGCAGCCGGATATCGGCGCGATCCTCGCGTCACTCGACGCCGAGCAGGATTGCGCGGCGGTCGACGGATGGGTCGAGAAGGCGACCCACGCGATGCGCAGCCAACTGTCGCCGCTGTCGATGGCCGTGTCGCTAGAAGTCGTCGAACGCGCACGCGGCGCGACGATGGGCGATTGCCTGCGGCGCGATCTCGATCTCACGCGCTCGACGTTCGCGCGCGGGGACGTGATCGAAGGCGTGCGCGCACTGATCGTCGACAAGGATCACCAGCCGGCCTGGCGCTTCAAGTCGGCCGCCGACATCGATCGCGCAGACGTGCTCGCGATGTTCGACAGCCCGTGGACGCCCGATACGCATCCGCTGCGCAATCTGCGCGACTGACGCGAGCCGGGCCGGGTCAGGCGCGGTATCGAAATGAAAAGGCCGCCTGCACATGCAGGCGGCCTTTTCGTTGATGGATGTCGATTCGTCCGCGGTCGAAGGACGCGGCGATCGGGCTCGCGTTACTCGTCGCGCGCGTCGTCCGACATGAAGGCGCGCATGAACACGAGCGCACCGAAGCCCCACACCGCGTTCGCCGCGAAGCCGGCCGCGAGCACGGGCATCATGTTGCCCGACGGCCAGATGCCGCGCAGCGGATCGATCGCGAACACGCGGGCGGCCGTCAGCACGATGCCGCCGAACACGAGCGCGCCGATCCACGATGCCTCGCGTTCCGGCGAGACGCGCAGCAACCACGCCATCGGAATCGCGCAGCACGCACTGATCAACGCATTCGCGACAAATTCAGGAATGCCGAGCGGCGCGAACGGCTGCGTGGAGAAGCCGGTTGCGGCGATCAGGTCGGCCGTGTGAAGGAGTGCGAGCGTGGCCTCGCGGAAGAACAGGGCGGCCAGGAAGCCGGACAGGAATGGCAGGATGACTTTCTGCATCGATGAGCGCACCGCAGGCGCGCACGGCCGGGGCCGTCCGCGCGGAGTTATTCGGAAAGGTGCGTCATTATAGGGCCCGGCCGCCGCGATATTCGCTCCAGCGTCGTGCTAATCACGAAAGCGGAAAACCTAAGCTCAAAAAAATCGTTCCAAAGCCCTGTACCGATCCCTAGACTGATTTCCCAGAAACAGCCGTGCAATCGCGTCCTCGCCCGCTGCACGGCCTGACCGGCGAGCCATCCCGATTCGAACGCACACCATGCATGCGTCGCTCATCCGCGACGCGAGCAGGGCGGTGTTTTTTCCAAATTCCGGCAAGGACAGTCAAGCAGGAGCAGCAGATGAATGTGTTCTGGTTTATCCCCACGCATGGCGACAGTCGTTATCTCGGTACGGCCGAGGGCGCGCGCGCCGCGGATTACGACTATTTCAAGCAGGTTGCCGTGGCGGCCGACACGCTCGGCTACGACGGCGTGCTGCTGCCGACGGGCCGTTCCTGCGAGGATGCGTGGGTCGTCGCGTCGAGCCTCATTCCGGCGACGCAGCGTCTGAAGTTCCTGGTCGCCGTGCGTCCCGGCATCGCTTCGCCGGGACTGGCGGCGCGGATGGCCGCGACGTTCGACCGCCTGTCGGGCGGCCGCCTGCTGATCAACGTGGTGACGGGCGGCGATGCCGCCGAGCTCGAAGGTGATGGCCTGTTTGCCGATCACGATACGCGCTACGAGATTACCGACGATTTCCTGAACATCTGGCGCGGGCTGCTTGCCGCGTCGCACGACAACGGCGGTTTCGACTACATCGGCAAGCACCTGCAGTCGAAGGGCGGCAAGGCGCTTTATCCGCCCGTGCAGCGTCCGCATCCGCCGCTGTGGTTCGGCGGTTCGTCGCCGGCCGCGCACGCGATCGCCGCCGATCACATCGATACCTATCTGACCTGGGGCGAGCCGCCCGAGGCCGTCGCGAAGAAGATCGCGGACATCCGGGCCCGCGCCGAAGCGCGCGGCCGCAAGATCAAGTTCGGCATCCGCCTGCACGTGATCGTGCGTGAGACCGAGGACGAAGCATGGCGTGACGCCGACCGGCTGATCAGCCGCCTCGACGACGACACGATCGCGCGTGCACAGCAGGCGTTCGCGAACATGGATTCGGAAGGCCAGCGCCGCATGGCCGCGCTGCACGGCGGCAAGCGCGGCGGCCGCGATGCGCTCGAGGTGTATCCGAACCTGTGGGCCGGCGTCGGTCTCGTGCGCGGCGGTGCGGGCACGGCGCTCGTCGGCAATCCCGAGCAGGTCGCGGAACGCATGCGCGAATACGCGGACCTCGGCATCGAGACATTCATCCTGTCCGGCTACCCGCACCTCGAGGAGTCGTATCGCTTCGCCGAGCTCGTGTTCCCGCTGATCAAGGGCAAGGGCGCGGAAAAGGCGACCGGTCCGCTGTCGGGGCCGTTCGGCGAGATCGTCGGCAACAGCTATCTGCCGAAGGCGAGCCAGAGCTGAGCGAGGAGAGGCCTGCGATGACAACGAAAACATCGACGACGGGTGCCGTCGTGGCCGCCCGCGCATGGCGCGCCGTCGCGCCGTGGCTGGTGCCGCTCGCGCTGCTGGTCGCATGGGAGGTCGGCGCGCGCGTCGGCTGGCTGTCGACCCGCGTGCTGCCCGAGCCCGTGGCGGTCGTGCGCGCGGCCTGGTCGCTCGTGACGTCGGGCGAAATGTGGGCGAATGTGAAGGTCAGTACATGGCGTGCGCTGTTCGGCTTCGCGATCGGCGGCGGCGTCGGCCTCGCGCTGGGTCTCGCGACCGGCCTGTCGAAGGCGGCCGAGGTCGCGCTCGATTCGACGATCCAGATGATCCGCAACATCCCGGCGCTCGCGATGATTCCGCTCGTGATCCTGTGGTTCGGCATCGACGAGAAGGCGAAGCTGTTCCTCGTCGCGCTCGGCGTGTTCTTTCCGGTCTACATCAACACGTATCACGGGATCCGCTCGGTCGACGCGAACCTGATCGAGATGGCGAAGAGTTATGGCGTGCGCGGCTTTGCGCTGTACCGCGACGTGATCCTCCCCGGTGCGTTGCCGTCGATCCTCGTCGGCGTGCGTTTCGCGCTCGGGCTGATGTGGGTGATGCTGATCGTCGCGGAAACGATTTCCGCACAGTCGGGCATCGGCTACATGACGATGAACGCGCGCGAATTCCTGCAAACCGACGTGGTGGTGGTCGGCATCCTGCTGTACGCGGTGCTCGGCAAGCTGGCCGACGTGCTGGCGAAATGGCTCGAACGCGTGACGTTGCGCTGGCACCCCGCTTACCAATCAGGAGCAAAGGCATGAATGCGACGACTTCGGCGGCCGCTTATGGCCTGCTCGCCGGCGCAGACCTCGAGGCCGAGCTTGCGCAGGCGCGTGTCACGGACGGCGATGCGCGCGACGCGGCGATCCTCGATCGCGACGGCAGCGCATCGGTCGTTCCGCTCGCGCGGCGGCGAGCGGGAAGCCCGGCACCCGACGATGCGGTGACGCTGTCGGGCGTCAGCAAGCGTTATGGCGCGCGCACCGTGCTCGACAACGTCGAGCTCGGCATCGCACGCGGCAGCTTCGTCGCGATCGTCGGTCGCAGCGGCTGCGGGAAATCGACGCTGCTGCGTCTCGTCGCGGGACTCGAGCAGCCGAGCAGCGGTGCGCTCGTGACGCGCGGCGAGGGCGGCGGCGTGCTCGATACGCGGATCATGTTCCAGGATGCGCGCCTGCTGCCTTGGAAAACCGTGCTGCAGAACGTGATGCTCGGCCTCGGGCGCGGTGCGCGCGACGACGCACGCGCGGTGCTCGACGAAGTCGGCCTGCTGGAGCGGGCGAACGACTGGCCCGCGCAACTGTCGGGCGGCCAGCGGCAGCGTGTGTCATTGGCGCGCGCGCTCGTGCACCGGCCGCAGTTGCTGTTGCTCGACGAGCCGCTCGGCGCGCTCGACGCGCTGACCCGCATCGAGATGCATGCGCTGATCGAGCGCCTGTGGCGCGAGCATCGGTTCACCGCGCTGCTCGTCACGCACGACGTGCAGGAGGCCGTCGCCCTCGGCGACCGCATCCTGCTCATCGAGCAGGGGCGTGTGGCGCTGGATCAACCCGTACCGCTCGACCGGCCGCGCGCCCGCGCATCGGCGGCGTTTGCGGCGCTGGAAGACCGCGTGCTGAAACGCGTGCTCGCCGGCGGGCCCGGCGCGGCGGATCAGGGCACGGTGCATGAAGCAGACAACGTTCGACCGGTCGGGCAGATCCGCTGGGCCGTTTAATTCCGGGCGGCTTCGGCCGTCCGTTCTGAGACTTTTTTCTTCGGAGCGATCAACCCGATGAGCATCACTGCAATCAACGTGCGTAACCAGTTCAAAGGCAAGGTGAAGGAGATCATTCGCGGGCCGGTGGTGTCCGAGGTCGACGTCGAGACGCCGTTCGGCATCGTCACGTCGGTGATCACGACCCGGTCGGTCGACGAGCTTGAACTGAAGGTCGGCGCGGAAGTCGTCGCGCTCGTGAAGTCGACCGAAGTATCGATCGCGCGTCTCTGAGCGCGTGTTTCCCGCGCCGGTGTGGTGCCGGCGGGCAGCCTTGCCCGTCGGCGCGCGCCGCGCGGGATTCCCGCAGCGCGTTTGCCTCGATATTCGGCGTCCGGACGAAGTGCTAGGATGGAACGACACCTACGCCGGAGGCCAACGCATGACCCCCATCCTTTCCCCGGAAGCCATCGAGGCGCTGAAATGGATCGACCAGTTCGGCGAAAGCCGGCCGGTTCCCGCCGCGTTCGACGACGTCGTTTATGCGTTGCTGAACGAGGGGCTGATCTATCAGGCGACGGCCGACAGGGTCGACCTGACCGCGGATGGTAAATCCTTTTTGTCTGACGAATACGATTGAGCGCGCGGCGCCGGTTGCAAGGGCGGCCGGCGCCGTGTTGCCACGGAGCGTGCGATGGAACCGAGAGGCAGCGACCTCGGCGATTTCAGCGAGCCGTACCGCGGCTTCGAGATCGAGGTGAAGACCGAGCAGGTCTGGGACGGCGAGCATGCCCACTACCGCGTGCTGCAGGGCGATGCCGTGCGGATCGACTGGCGGCTCGTCAAGGTCGACGGCGTGCTGCTGACCGAACGGCGGGTGATCGAGCGCGTGCTGGAAGAGGCGCGGCGGGCGGTCGATGCGGAACTGGGTGAGGGGTAGAGCGGGTGTCGGGCCGGCACGGCCCGTGTTGCGGTAAAATAGCAGGTTGTGTCCGCGCCGCCTGGCCTGTTGCCCGAATTCCATGTCTGTTCCGTCCTCGCTTCCTCCCCGCCGCGTATCCGTCGCGCCCATGCTCGACTGGACCGATCGCCATTGCCGGTCGTTCCACCGTACGCTGACGCGCGACACCTGGCTATATACGGAGATGATCACGACGGGCGCGCTGCTGTTCGGCGATGCCCAGCGGCATCTCGCGTTCACGCCGAACGAATCGCCGGTCGCGCTGCAACTGGGCGGCAGCGAGCGTGACGATCTCGCGCGCGCCGCGAAGCTCGGCGAGCAGTGGGGCTACGACGAAATCAACCTGAATTGCGGGTGTCCGTCCGAGCGCGTGCAGCGCGGTGCATTCGGTGCGTGCCTGATGAACGAGCCGCAGCTCGTTGCCGACTGCGTGAAGGCGATGCGCGATGCGGTATCGGTGCCGGTCACGGTCAAGCACCGCATCGGTGTCGATGCGGTCGAGGACTATGCGTTCGTGCGCGACTTCGTCGGCACGGTGGCCGAGGCCGGTTGCGAAACGTTCGTCGTGCATGCCCGCAACGCGATCCTGAAGGGGCTGTCGCCGAAGGAGAATCGCGAGATCCCGCCGCTCAAGTACGACTATGCGTATCAGTTGAAGCGCGATTTTCCGTCGCTGGAGATCGTCATCAACGGCGGCATCAAGACGCTCGACGAGGTCGCGCAGCATCTCGAGCATGTCGATGGCGTGATGCTCGGCCGCGAGGCGTATCACAACCCGTACGTGCTTGCGGATGTCGATACGCGCTTCTATGGGTCGACCGCAGCGGCGCCGACGCGCGAAGAGGCCGAGGCTCAACTGATCGAATATTGTGCGGCCGAACTGAAGCGCGGGACCTACCTCGGCGCGATCGTGCGGCACGCGCTCGGACTGTATCGCGGCATGCCGGGTGCACGCGGCTGGCGTCGTGTGCTGTCCGACAACAAGAAGCTCGCGCGCGGCGATCTGGCCGTGTTCGACGAGGCGCGCGCGCATCTGAACGAAGCCGAAGAATTTTTTGAAAAAAAGGCTTTGCAAGATTCAAAAGACTTCGTATAATCTTGCTTCTTCGCTGCTGAAACAAAAACAGCGGAGAAACAAAGCGGTATCAGTGGTGGCTGTAGCTCAGTTGGTAGAGTCCAGGATTGTGATTCCTGTCGTCGTGGGTTCGAGTCCCATCAGCCACCCCAAAATTCCCAAACAAAACAGGCACTTAGGTGCCTGTTTTGCTTTCCAATATGTGAATTTCGGAACTGAAATATCATTTTCGGAATTCACTCGGTTGCTTTTGCAACCTTCACTTTCCGTCGATCATAATGTTTGTGAGTCGTGCTCGGGTTCGCGTGCGCGGCGAAATCATACGCATCTGCATCGCGATTCGCGAGTTTCGTGGTAATCGCGGCCGGCCGCACATCGAGCATTGAGAAGTACGCGGGATGATCGACGAGCGTCAGCTTCAACTCCCCCTCGACGGCGAATCCTTTTCGCTGTGCAGCTTCGCGTGCGCGCTTTGCCTCGCATTCTCGCGCGATGCGAGAATCAAATCTGCCGATGTACGCATACATCGCGTCCTGCCACACTGACGCCCACCCGCTCTTCGAATACGGCTGTCCGCGACGATTCGGAAACAGGAATAGGCTATCGACCTTCCGGCCGCGCTTTGCGCGCTCGACGACGACGTGCAGCCGCTGCGACCATTCCCGTAGCTTCATGGTCGCGGCCTCGCCGCGCTTGCGCTTCGCACCGACCACTCGCACGCCGGCATCTGTTATGCCTGACAGGTGGAAAGGACGCACCTCGGCGGCGCGGAAGCCAGTCAGGTAGCAGAACATCGCCGCGGTGCCCATCGTGCGATAGGCTTGCTCCTGTCGGACGGACCACAGATAGAAGCGCACGATCTGTTGCCGCTCGACAGTGCGCACATCCCGGTCTGCCTGGTTGAGCATCATTCCGACAAACGGGTTTGTCTTGATGATGCCCCAGCGGATCCAGTAATTGCACATCGTCTGCATCAGCGCCATTTCCTTGTTCGCGCCGATAGGCGCACCGGCGGCGGCGCGCGCGTCGAGGTACTGATAGCCGTGGTGAGTCTCGAGCTTGGTCGGCGCCATCCGCCCGAAGAAGCGCGTCAGCTTCTCGTAATACGAGTCGCGCACGTACTTCCCATCGCGGGACTGATCGCGGAAGTGCTTCGGATCCACTTCGGTTTTGAATCGATCGATCGCGTCGGCAACCGAGCCTGAAATGATGTGCCCGGCTTGAACGTCGACTGCGCGCCGCTTCGCGCGCCGCTCAGCTTCCAAGATCGCCGCGCGGTCGCCGCGCTGGGCAGTTTCGAATGTCTCGCTGCGGCCATCCGGGTATTTGTACCAAAACGAAACCTTGCGCACGCCGGTGCGCTTGTAGAGTCGATCGATGCCGGTCGGCTCGTTGGTTTCAAGTACGCGCGAACGCTTGGAGGTTCGGTCCTTCATCATATCTCGTTGCCTTGGTGTCGCTAACTAATCCTAGCTTCATGTCGCGGTAAGCGAGCGCGACTTTCGGCAGTCCATTTTTGTCGACTACGAAGCGCCAGCGATTACTTTCGAGCCACTGCACCATAGCTGCTCGCTGGTTAGAGCGGCATCCGACTAAGTCGGCCAGCTCATCTGCTGAAAGATAGTCGCTCACGCCGCCTCCATGTGCATCGCCGCGCTGTCGTTGGCCGGTTGTGCGCCAACCTTAAGGCCGATCCGGCGCTCGGCCTCGCTGATCGCTGCCCGGGCGTCGCCGACCGTGGCCGCATCGAGCTGCGCGTCGTGGATGTCGAGCGCAAGGCCGACGGCCGACAACGCGTCGCCGTCGAGCAGCCAGCGGTCCGTCGCCAGTCCGTGCTGCTCGGCCCGCTCAAGCGCCGCCAGCGCACGGGCGAGTGCGGCAGCGTGCTCTTGTCCGATCCATCGCTCGGCCATAGCGATCGCGATGTGCGTCATGCAGTTGATCGTCGCCCAGGTCGACACGTCGCCGCGGCCTGCCCGCATCCGGTCGAAGGAGATCCGATACGCGATTCCCATGTCTCGCAACTGCGATTCCTGCAACTGCCGGCGGCCGTGCGCACGCGCGTCGAGGCGCAAGGCCGCCGATAAGGCGCGGCGCGGATCGTACTTGCCGCGCGGCTTCTTCTTCGTTCCCGCCATTGTCAGAGCCCCCAGTGCTTGCGTGTGGTATCGATAACGTCGTGTGCTGCGTCCTGCATGTTCATTTCCCGTTCACTTCGATGGTCCATTCGCAGTAGCGAGCGATCTGTCGCAGCAGACGCGCGCGGGCATGTGTGCGCTTCTTGGCCGAAAGGGCATACTGCGTCTCGCACTCGGCCGGCGTGTCGTCGCTGCGCTCAGGGTCTTCGCTCCAGAGCTTGCGGGCGGCGATCAGGTATTTGCGCTCGGCATTCGCCTCGGTCCGTGCATGGTCGTATTCCAGCGCGGCGATGCCGATCGACACGAGCCGCCTCACGTTCTCTTGCGCGATCTGCGCTTTGGTAGGCTTCTTCATGCTGCCGCCCGCAGAAGGCTATCCGGCATGTCGAAGATGCCGAGCTGGCCCTTGTACTGGATGAACGGCAGCGGGCGCGCGTTGCGCACGGCGAGCCCGTAGCATCCTTCCACTTGCCATTGCGACGTGCGGAGCGACGACGGCACGACGTCGAACAGGTCGACGACGCCGACGATCCCACCACGCTCTAGTTCATTCACGCCCGGCATACGGTGCGCGATCTGGATGCCGCCGGCTTCCAGCGCGAACTGGAACGCGTCCTCGTATTCCTGCCGCGTCATGCCGGCAGACGCATGGATCAGCAGCGGCCCGCGATACGACGTGCGCCACGTCCGGTTCTCGATGTCCTTGATGCCGGCGGCGACGAGCCATGCCCACGGTTGGCGGATCGACAGGGCTTTCATGCTCGCACCCATCCTTTCGTCGTCGACTGGATCTTCCCGGACTTGCGCGCCGCCTGAAGTCGACGGTCGACAATGCGCCAGCCGACGACTTCGCCGAATGCTGTCGGCCGCGATTCCTCGCGCGCGATGCGCTCGCTTTCCTGACGCACCGTACCGGTATTGATGGCGGCGAACTTCTTCGGCGTTTCGTCGATCGCGGCAAGGATCAGCGCATCGACGTTTTTTGTACTTGCTCATTGGTTTTCTCCTGAGTGTGCGACGTCCGGATTTGCAGGCAACGGCATCCAGTGGGTGACGCCGTGCACAAGTGCGCCGTAGCGATAGAACGAAGGTTTCTGGCTGACGCGCCGCCCGAAGAACGCCGTGCGCTCGCCGCTCTCCATCGCCGGCCAGATCAGCACCTCAACGCCAAGCGATCCAATCTTCCGGTTGTACGGCGGCAACTGGTCGTCGACGCTGATCCAGCCCGTGTCAGCGCTATCGGCAACTTCGTATTGCCAACTGCCGCCGCCATGCGTGGCCAGAAAGTCCTCCGCAACCAGTTCGGCGCAAACGTCGTCGTAATCTTCGGGCCGCTTGACACGAATTTCGATGTAGTCAGGGTGCTTCACGATGCATCTCCTGCGCGCGCGGCTTCTGCTGCTTCAAGTGCTGCCATCGCGTCTTGTTGAAACTGCTCGCCATAAATCATCCAGTTGTCGTCGCGATTGATGTTGCACGCGTCGGCGCTGCGATCAGAAAGCGTTTTAGCAGCTGCGGCAATCATCGCGTCTGTCACCTCGGCGCGCGGCTCCGGCAACTTCAGTTCGCCGCGCTGGATCCTGATCGCGTTGTCGAGCGCATCGACGTGCTCGGTCGTCAGCGTCTGCGAGCGGTCCGCTTTGATCACGGCGCGCGCGGCAGCGATGACGCTGCGGCTTGCCGGCTCCGGCTTCCCGTCCGACGTATCCGCTTTCCCGCGCGTCTGGATCGCTGCGACGCCGTTCGTCGGCACGTCGGCCGGTCGCCAGATCGTGCCGCACGCATGACAGAGGTGCGAGCGGTGTGGCGGGTTATCCCATACGCGAATTTGCCCCTGCTCGATGTCATGGGGATCGTCGTGCCATTCTTCGGCATCGATGTGCTGGACACCGCACTTCGGACAGAACAGCAGCATGTCGATCGGCGCCGGCTGGCCCGGATGGGCGGCGAGAAGGGCAGTCAATCGGCCGAGCAGGCGCAACTCAGCGTCGTAGAACGCCTTGTCCTCGGCATCAGGCCATTCATCGCCAATCGCGCATCCAGCTTTCACGCCGTCAGCGCTGCGCGAAATGCTCTGGCAGGCATCCATGATCGTGGCGCGCGCCACCGCCTCGATGCGCTGCTCATCGTCGATCGCCGCTGCTGCGGGCTGCTCGACAGGGGATGCGGCGAGCGCTTTCTCAAGGCGCCGTACGTGCGCGCTGAGCGACTGCACGACGGGCCGCTTGTCGAGGAAATCTCCGGGCGCGCGTTCGACGATCAGATCGAGTTGTCGCTTGATCGTCTCGATCGTGCGCGTTACGGCTTCCGTCAGCGCATCAGCGCGGCTATTTTCGGTGGTCATGGTATGGTCCTTGGTTACGCCGCGGCGAACGCGAATTGTTTTTCGTGCGCGAAGTTGACGCGGCCGAGTGCCTCAGCCTGCGCTGGCGACACACTGTTGCCGCACATGCGGATCTGCGCGGTGATCGAAAGCGGGATGCGCGGGATGTCGCGCGGATCGCCTGGCACCTGCACGCCGTCCACGAACAGCAATTTCGGATCGGGGATCTCGTGGATGATGTAGCTGTCAGGGAAGTCCTGGGCACGGTACAGCTCCCGAGCCTTCAGCATGCGAAGCGTGATGTCGACGAGTACCCACCAGGCGCCGGCGTGGTGCATCATCACCATGTCGGCGTCCTCGGTGAATTCCTCCGGAAGATGCTCACGCAGCAGCGCCGCGCACTTTCGTGCCTTCTCCGCATGCTCCTCAGACAGGCATGCCGCCGGAACCTTCACCGCTTGCACGAGCCCCATGCGAGCCTTGGTCGGCAGCGTGTGCATGGGCGCGCCGATGTCCTGCCACTGTCCGCCCGAGCTGTAGTACTTCACGAGGTAGGCAGTGACGAGGCGCTGATTGGCTCCCTTCGACGCGATCGTCGAAAGCGGGGCCGTCGCCGGCCGGCCGTCGTTGTCTTCCCAGAATCCGCCGTTCGCCTGCTCGAAGAAAGCAGCGGCCAGCGCCTGCTCGCCGCGATGCGCGCCGGTGACGGTCGGCAGCGGATGCGCCGGCGTGCTGCCTGCACGATCGCCGTGATGGGTCACGTGCATCAGGTGCGCCGAGACGATTCCGAGCGGCGCCGAGCCGCCCGGACGCTTCACGAAGCTGTTGGCCGTGACGGTAGGCATCGGGTCGTCGAGCGATGCACCGGTGCTGCCGGTGCGGAACTTGGTGATGTGCGCGGCGACGATCGCCTGCTTTACGCCGCCGGCGACGACCGTGCCGAGCGGGGCGGTGATTTCCTGCGTGCGCGGCCGCTGCCCGGCGCGCTCACCGTAGCCGATTGTGATCAGGTGCGCACTCGCGAGTGCATGGTGGTTGCCGCCAGCTGACACAGTCGACAGCGGCTGCTCGATGCTTTCGGCGCTGAGATGCGCCTCGCTCGTCCCGCGCAGTTTCACCATCGTCGGCGCGACGACGGAGAAATGGCCGCCTTTCACTTGGGCGCAGATCGTGCGCAGCGGTTCATCGGCCCGCATCGTGCGCTGATTGCTGGCGTTCGCATGCTCATTGACGAAGGGCGCCGACACGCCGTCGGCGGACGGAACGATAAACGGCGTCGGGCTCGCGAGGACGTGGCGCCACATTCCCTTGGCGACGCGGCGCAGCGTGTTTCGCACGAGTTCTTTCTGCCGGTCGAAGATGCTCGGCGCGGTGATGCTGAAGTCGATGCACTCTGCTGCCGTGCGGTGCGGCGCGAGGATGCCTCTGAGTACTTGAGCCGACGTCGGCTCGGCGTGCGTCGGAGTAGGGAAGGCCAGCGGGAGCCCATCACGGCGCGCGACCAGAAACAAGCGCTTGCGCAGCGTCGGTGCGCCGTTGTCGCACGCGCGCATCTCGCGCCAGTCCACCTTGTAACCGTGCTGCCGCAACTGGCGCACAAAGCTCTCGAACGTCTTTCCCTTCCGCTTCGGGTCCGGCCGCGCGTTGCCGTCGGCATCGATGATCAGCGGGCCCCAGTCTTGGAACTCCTCGACGTTCTCAAGCATGAGCACGCGCGGCTTCGTCAGCGCAATCCAGCGTATGCCGACCCACGCCAGGCCGCGGATGTTCTTCGAAACCGGCGTTGCTCCCTTTGCTTTGCTGAAGTGCTTGCAATCGGGGCTGAGCCAGACCAGGCCGACGGGCCGGTTGTTCGTCACGGCGATCGGATCAACGTCCCAGACGGACTCGCACAGATGCTTCGTGTACGGATGGTTAAGCGCGTGCATTGCCAGCGCTTCAGGGTCGTGGTTGATCGCGATGTCGACGTGGCGGCCGAACGCGCGCTCGAGGCCCGTCGACGTTCCGCCTCCGCCGGCGAAGTTGTCGATGATCAGCTCGTTGCCGAGGTCGAGCGACAAAGAGAACCGGTCACGCTTCATTTCGGGCCCCTGAGATGGAGTTACGACGCGTGCAGCGCGATGCAAGCAGACGGCGTAATAACTGCGCGGTGAAGTAGGTCATGTTCGATTCCTCCCTGAATCGTTGTTATCTTCTACAGGATCAAAGATACCATCATGGTATCCGATCGGCAACAACTAAAAGCGCGTGGTCATGCACAGCTCGCGAAATTTCCGGATGGATTCGTCGTAGCCGCTGAGCGGTGCACCGAACGATTGCTGGGGAGGTGCTGCTTTGCGCTCGATGGCGGCACGTAACGCGTCGCCGTCGGGTAGCGAATAGCGCACGCCAGTCGCTCGCGCATCACTCGCGTCTCGCCAGACGATCCCCTTGTTGACGAGCGCGTTCAGCGTCTCGCGCGCGGCCGTTCGTGGCCGGTCCGGCAGCAGGTTGACGATTTCCTCTTGCGTGTACGCGCGGCCGGGCAGCATCGCGTCGATGAGATCCTGAGGAGCCACGGTCTCGGGTTGGCGCGAACGGCTGACGGGGATGTTCTTCATATGGCTTCCCAGAGAAGTTTTTGGCCGCGAAGGGCGGCATCGGTATCAATTCGTGGGCGCGACGGCACGTTCCAGTTTCCGCCGCCGCGCTCGCCGATCAGTTTCCAGCCGGCCGCGCGCATGCTTGCGCCGCCTTCAGATGGCAACGTGTACGTGATGAGGCGCCGATAGCCGAGCGCTTTGGCCGCACGCCACGCGGCGCCGTATAGCATTGAGCAGGCGTTGCGCGAACCGTCGGTGCAACAGCGGTTGACCTCCAGCGTCCACCCATCATCGTTTCCACGCGCGACGGGACGCCCCACGATCGCGACGCCGTGGATAGCCTCGGCATCAGCTGCAGCGATGCTGAATTTGTGGCCGACGACAGGCTTGTGGTGCCGGTGATGCTGCGCAACGAACGCGTTCGCCTCGTCGAGGCTGATGGGCACGATCTTGAGGCTCACGCTGCCGCCTTGTTGAGCCGCCTCACCTCGGCGCGATAGAACGTCTTCAGTTCCTGGATCTGCTGAATGGTGAGCTTTTGCGGGACATGAGGGCCCTCCAACCACTCGACGCGCTCGAGCCCGATCTTCTTGATCAGATTGGCGCGGTACGGAATGAGGTTTCCGGATAAGTGGGTGTTGCAGGGCGCGCATTGCAGGTGGACGTTGTCCGGCTCGAATCGCAGCGCCGGTTCAGACCCGACCGACCGGTAATGGCCTGCGTGCCACTGGCCTTGGTGAAAGCGGCCGCACGAGATGCAGGAGTGCCCGGCGTCGCGCGCGCGGATCCATGCGTTGAACGCTGCCTGCAGTTCGCGAAGGTGCGTGCCACGCGTCTTCGCCTTCTCCAGCTTCTCGCGCATCGACTTGCGCTCGTCGCGCTGCGCGCGCGTGGCCTTCTGGTCGGCGAGTTTCTTGGCGTGCGATACGGCACAGAGGGGCCCGCAAACCTTCTGCATCGAGCGCGCTGGCGTGAAGACCTCGCGGCACTGTGGGCATTTCTTCGGCTTCAGGGCGCGATTCATGCGGCGAACTCCCGCGCCAATTCCTCGTACCCGTGCGCGGCCGTCTCCGACCAGGTGACGTTGTTCTCGGCGCCGAACGCGAATAACCATTCGATGAACGCGCTTGCCTCGGCCTTCCGGAAGCCGCGCGTTTGCACGCCGAGCTGCACGATGCCGGTGCCGTCGATGCTCGGGACGACGGATCCGCTGTTGTGCAGCGGCGTGCCGGCGGACTTCATGTCGCGCACGAACTGGTCGACCAGAAGGCGCTTCATGTCCTCGCGATCCCATCGGCGGCCGAGCAGCTGCACCTGGCCGGCGATGTCGCCGATCATCGCGTGGTAGCGAGCCTCCTGGTCGCGCGACTTCGGGGGCGGCTTGATCTCGACGATGAAGCCGTCGGGGGCTTGGATGCACGCGCGGCTTGCGAGCTGGCGTGCGGTGGGGTGGACGAGTCGGAATAACTGCTTGTCGCTCATGCAATCTCCAGCATTAGGCCCGGTTGCTGAATGCGCTCGCGCTGAAGCGGCGCATAGTCGGGATTCAATTCGCAGCCGACGTAATATCGGCCGAGTGCATACGCGACCTGGCCGGTCGTGCCGCTCCCGAAAAACGGATCGAGCACGATGTCGCCTGGTCGGCTGCCTGCCTGCACGCAGGGCTCGACAAGGGCGGGCGGGAACACTGCGAAGTGCGCTCCCTTGTACGGCTGCGTGTTGATGTCCCATACCGTGCGGCGATTGCGCTTTCCGCCGACGTCGGTCCACTGCTCGTCGTTGCCGCGCGCGCCGTTTTCGTCCCTGTATGAAAGGCGCGCATCGCGCTTGAATCCGTTGCCGGATGCGTGATCGCTTACGGCAAGCTCCTTGATGGCCTCATGGTCGTAGTAGTAGCGCTCGGACTTCGCGAGCAGGAATAGGTACTCGTGGCTCTTAGTGGGACGGTCGGTCACGCTTTCTGGCATGGGGTTGCCTTTCGACCAGATGATGTCGGAGCGCAGATACCAGCCATCTGCGCGCAGCGCGAAGGCAAGCATCCAGGGGATGCCGATCAGGTCTTTCGGCTTGAGGCCGGAGTCCTCCGGGATCGTGCCGGTCCGCGTCATCTTCGACGGATAGGCGCCGGCTTCGATACGCGCGGCCTGGATTTTCGACCGTGCGCGAACGTCAGCGACGGACCTCCCGGCCATTTGCCCGGTATTACCCTGGCGCCCCTGCGAGCCCCACGACCCCGCGTAGCTATCACCGATGTTTAGCCAGAGCGTGCCGTCGTCGGCGAGCACATCGCGCACGGCGCGGAACACGCCGACCATCGCGGCGATGTACAGGTCTGGCGTTTCTTCTAGCCCAAGCTGGCCCGCGTGTCCGTAGTCGCGCAGCCCGTAGTAGGGCGGCGACGTCACGCACGTCTGTGCTTTGATACCGTCAGCGGCCATCTCGCGCAACGTATCGCGGCAATCGCCGAAGTGGCAGTTGTTAATCCACTCTTTCATGCCGCCTTCCCGAACGCGACAGACAGCGGATCGTCGCCGTTTCGATCGCGCATCGGCATGACGAGGCCCCACGCCTTTACATGGCTGTCGATGACGAAGAGCAGGGCATCGGCCGCACTCTGGTTGCCTTCCGCGTCGGCTTTGCTGTAGAAGGTGACGGCTGGCGCGTCAAAGCGGCCGGGCTTGTCGACGCACTGGTCGACGAGGCGAATTACGTCGAACAGCAGAGAAATGTTGAAGCTCCCGCCGATTCCGCGAATCCATTGCTCGCGATTCCCGAGAATTTTTCGCCAGTCGGGATAGTTGGCCTCGACGCGGTAGCTCTCGATCTGGAGGTGGATCGGAAGAGAATCGGAATCGAGGATCGCCACGCGCTTTTCGTCGAACTCGGTCGACACCCATGCGCCACGCTTCAGGGTGGCTTGGCTCGCCTTGTCGAGCGACATGATCATCGGCTCGACGTTGGTCGCATCGCGATCGAGAACCTGCGTGAGACGGTGGCCGTTCGTCGCGGTGATGAGGGCTCCCCCGCCATCAGCCGGCTCGATGTTCACGCCGTTCATGTAGTAGCGAATATCTTCCTTCGCTGCGAATGAATATGCCAGACGAACTGCCTTTGCGGATAATTTCAATTTTTGCTCCGTTTGAGTTTGCGCCGCTCACGCGCGGCTATTCGATCTGATGTAGTTCCACAATTCGCGCTTTGCGCACTCGGCCGCCTCGTCGCCGGCCTTCTGCCGCACGCGCTCCACGATCTCGGTCGCCGCACCGTACTGGCCGCGGCGCCCGTCGCGCACCGCGGCCTTGAATCGCGCCAAGCACTCGGCGGCCGTCAGCACCACACGATTTCCGCGAAGCTGACGACGCGCCGCTGAAACCACGCACCACCGTCGACGCAGCCGTATTCGGTGTAGTCGGATAAGTGCGGGATGATCGCGGTGCGCATGGCTCGCTCGAGTTAGGCCGCGATCCGCTCGATTGCGGCCGGCTGCTGCGCGAACGTCATGCGGCGATGTGCCTCGCGCGTGGCGCGGATGTCGCCGGCGCAGTACGCCGCGACCTCTGCGATACGGCCGTCGCGCACGTAGTCCCAGACCATGCTTCCGTCGATGCCATTCTTCGGGCTCGGGATGCCGAGCGCCTGGCACAGGCCGTCGAGCTTGATCGAGCCGTTGTGGCCGGCCCAGCGCGTCATCGTGTCGAACACGTGGTCATCCCACGGGCGCGCGTGGAAGGGGATGATCGACGGCGGCTTGATGCCGAGCACGACTGCGCGCTGGAACAGGAACCGCAAGTCGAAGCCGGTGATGTAGTGGCCGATGAACACCGGGCGCCGATCGGAACTCGGCGTGTACGCGTCAGCGATGCGCTCGAACGCGGCGCGCAGCACGCTCGCCTCCTTATTGGCCCAGTCTTCCGAGTGGAACGTCTCGGGCTCTTCGGCGCCGAGCGCGAGGCCGATCACTGCGATCTGGCCGGTCGCGCCGTCGAACGACGTCTTGCGCCATTGCTCCTGTGCGACTTCCTCCGTCTTCTCGCCGCGGAAGCGTTCGACCCAGCGCGCGAGCATTGCGTCCTTGCTCGTGAACTTGATCTCGTCCTTGTCGGTCATGCCGAGGTCGATCGCGGCTTGTTCCTTCGTCAGCGTCGACGGGGCCTTGAAGTTCTCCGCGACGCTCTTACGGATCGCGTCGAGCACGTCCGGGTTTTGGCTCGGGATGGTTTCGATGTCGAGGGTGATGTCCATTTGCTTCTCCTTTGTGGTATCGCGGTAACTATGACGGTATCCGTCTGGAAGAAATTTTTTTGCGCCTGATGCCGCGCCACTCGAAGCCACCAACGCGCGGCGCTTCGTAGCTCGGAGACTCGCGCGCGGCGTATGCCTCGTCGACCGTCGGTGCCGTGCATGCCCAGTGCTTCCCGGTCCAGAACGCGAACCAGCGGACAAGCTGCTTGCCGTTCGGCTTCCGCCGCACTTCGTAGACGCCGATGTGCAGCGGGGTGATGCTCTTGTCGAACCAGTGCGTGAGCTGCATATCGGTATCCTAATGATTTTGTCGCGCGACAACGTTCCTCCTAGAACGGAATGTCGTCATCCATTTCATCGAAGCCGCCACCAGCCGGCACGCTGGAGCGACTCTGCGCGCCGGATGCACCCCCACGCGTCGCGCTGCTGGCGCGGCCGTTGCCACGCTGGCTGCCGCCGTAGCCGCTTTCTTCGCCAGCGCCCGAGCCGCCGCGGCCTCCGAGCATCTGCATCTGGTCGGCGACGATCTCGGTCGAGTAGCGATCTTGGCCGGCCTGGTCCTGCCACTTGCGCGTGCGGATGCGGCCTTCGATGTAGACCGACGAACCCTTCTTCAGGTACTCGCTGACGATCTCCGCGAGGCGGCCGAAGAAGTTGACGCGATGCCACTCGGTCACTTCCTTGTAATCGCCGCTGGCCTTGTCCTTGTAGCGATCGGTCGTCGCGAGGCGGATGTTCGCAACCGCATCGCCGCTCGGCAAGTAACGGACTTCAGGATCGGCGCCGAGATTGCCGACGAGGATGACTTTGTTCACGGATGCCATTTATGCCGCCTTCTTCAGTTCTTTCATACGCTGATTGAACACTGCGTTCGCTGCAGCCTTCTGTTCCTTTGTCAGGCTGTTCATGATCTCGACGAGATCGGGAACCGTCCGGGCCCCGCGCATCTGCTCCTCAATCGCAAGTGCGGCGGAGGTCGTTTCGTGTTGGCCCGACGAGCCATTCCTCGCGGCGACATCGTGCGATGTGCCGTCTGCATCGTTGTCGCCTTCGGTCGGGATGCAGAACGCCTGAAAGGCTGCGTACTTGTACGCTGCGGACATCGCCTTGTTGCTGCTCTTGTCGGCGCTGTCCATCGCCTCGCCGACCGTAACGATCGTGTGCTTCGACCCGTCCTCTGCACTGATCAGGTCGAATTCGACGGTGACGGTCGTGTAGAAGATCGCGCCACCCTTCGCCGTAACGCGCTCGACCTGCTCGCGCTTCGTGACGCGCGGCAGCATCAGGAGCTTGTGCTTCGAGAGGATCGGCGACAGCGCTGCGTATGCGTCGTCAATCCCGCGAAAGTTGTAGCCCTGCTGCTGGTTGCGGCGATCTTTCGAGATCCCGACCTGTGACATTTCCTGCATGACGGCGGCTATCGCGCCGTACACCTTCAGATTTGTTTCCATTCCCGTTTTCCTCCTCGAACTGCTGCTGTTCTTGCTCCATGACCTGTTGCCAAAATGCAGAGTCGTCTTCGTTCATGGAATCGCTCCTAGGTTCTGCGCTGCTGCCCATGCGCCGTAGCCGAGGCACACGACCAGCGCGACCACCCACTCAAGCGCGGTTCGCATCGGCAATGCCGTCGATCTCTGCACGCAGGACGCGCGCGCGGTTGACGAGAAGCCCGAGCCAGCCATCGGCGGCCGCATCAGGATGGAGCGCTGCGAAGCGATCCCACTCGTCGCTCAGGTCGCGCAGCAGCACGTATGCGTCGGCGAATTTCTCCGCGATGCGCGTCTGGCGCTCCAGCTCCGCCAGCATCACTACATCGGCTACGTGCTCTTGCCCGGCCTGAACCAGTTCGCGTAGCATCACCGGGGCGGGGATCTGCTTCACTTCACGATGAGTAACCATCATGGTATCCGTAATGTGCAAATTTTTTTCCGCGGCGGGACGTTGCCGCGGATGGAACACGGTTGCCGGGCGTAATAACGTGAGGTGCTTTGCTGCGTGAGCTGCGTTCATGGTTGATTCCTTCCGTTCGTTGTGGTTGGTGCTGCAATGAATAAAGGATACCAACAAGGTATCGGATATGCAAGGGCCGATTCCAAGTTTTTTGTGTGCTCGGCTACAGCTGCATCCAGGTCTGATAGTCGGCTTCGCTAAGGCGGTCATCGTTCAGCGATGCCGCCGGATCCGGCTTGTGCGCGTCGCAGTAGTCGCGGCCGCCGTGACTCCAGTGCGCTTTCACGCGCGGGCCCGTCTTGCGGCACTCGCAGCAGTAGCGCCAGCCGCCGCGCTCGACCATCTCTTTCGTGATTCGCTTCATGCTTGCTCCCGTTGTTTGCGGGCCGGCCGGCGGCCGACGTTGCAGATGAACGCCGCGAACGCGACCGCGGCGAGTAGGGTGCATGCGATGCGGACGTCGGGGGTCGGAAGATCCGGCGCTGCGACGGCTAAGGCGGCGCATGCTGCGCCGGAGATGATCGCTTTCATGCTTCCACCTTCGGCGCGGCCGGAAGCGGCATCCAGTGCGTTACAGCGTCGCTGATGTCCTGCGGCCCGTCGTGCCAGCCGTCGCTATACGTGAACGCCTGCGGCATTCTCGTGAACGCGTCGAACTCGACCTGCAGAGGCGTGTCGCTCATCAGCTCCCATTCGTTGTCGGGCGCGAGCATCACGAGATACCAGCCGGGCGCGGCCGGCTGCCGATCGGCGACGTTGATCCACGGCGCCGTCACGTCGGCGCGCGTGTTCCAGCATTCGGCGGCCAACTCGCGCGTCTCTGCCTTCGCCCAAACCGACGTCATATAGCAATGCTCGTTGCCGCAGTTGATGTGCCGGCCGCCGCCGAGCAAGATCGCTTTACCTCCGCAGAACGGACAGGGCTTCAGTGCTTCGTTCATCGTGCCTCCTGACGTCCAAAAAATGCGATGAAGGTCTCTTCGTCGATGCGCGGAACCCAAGCGGTATTGCCATCGCCAAAGTGATAGGTGGCGTCGTATTTGGCGCCGGGATAGGTGAACCGTGCCGAACACTTGATGCCGTGCCCCGGCTCGGACGCCTCAAGTTTGTCGCCGTAGACGTGCACCGACTTCACGATGCATCCGGGGAACTTCGCCTCGACGAGTTCGATCAGCGCATTCTGCGCGGCGACGTTCATGCGCTTGCGCGCATCGTCGCGCGCGAGGCATTCCTGGCAGCAGAACACCTGCTGCTTGCGGACGACATAGCCGCCTGGTTCGATTTCGTTGCCATCGTCGTCGTACTGATAGTCGTTCGATACGTGCGCTCCGCAAGCGTGGCACTCGAACCACCATCCGGACTCGATCAGAACGCCCGGCGGCACGGGGCCCGGGCAGAACTCATCGAGATGGGGCGCACGTCGGCACGACTCGACGCTTTCCCATTCGATCCCGAGTTCGTTAGCGCCTTCGCGGCGTGCGGTCGCCGAGTTAGTCGCGAACCTGACGCATCCGTGACCTTCATAGTTGTCGTGGACGATGTACGCCTTCAGCGGTGTGCTCATGCTGCCTCCTTCTTGCGCCGCGCTCCGGGAAACTCGGGTTCGATCTGGTACTCAGGGCGCGCGATAACGTTCGCGATCAGCTTCTTCCAGATGGCGCGCGTGTTGAGCAGCGCGGGGCCATCGGTGCCGTCGAGTTGGTCCGCGGGCGTCGTCATCACTGTCAGCGAGTCGATGACGTCGACAGGTACGGCGATGTTTGCGCAGCCGTTGTTGTAGTAGCCAAGGTTCGCGCGCACCTTCTCGCTCTCGTACCTGCCGGCGCGCGGTGTCCTGAAGCAATACCCGCTGTCGTCGGGGCGCCACAAAGTGATGAACTTGTGCCAGCGATGCGTGTGGTGCACGCTGATGACGTAGTAGTCGCGCGGCATATCGCTTGGCCACGGCGCCGTCGCTACGATCGGAAGTTCGAACGCGGCGGCGCGCACAGCTTCGGCAGCCTCGGGCGAGTAGCCCCAAATGTTGTCGCTGCGATTCCCGATATAGCTCGGCGCGATCACGCCGCGTGGCAATTGCCAACCGGTCGTAATGTAGTCGCGCATGCGCCCGACCAAACTGCGCAGCGTGCCGCCGTGCGAGAAGACGCGCCAGCGTCCCTTGTTGTGCGTGTAGACGCGCTTCTGCGTGTAGTCGTCGACGAACCAGATTTTGCCGCGCGCGTCGACTTCAATGCGCGCGTAGCGGTCGTGTTGCGTGTTGTAGAAGAACCGGCGTCCGTGCGCGCCGATCACCTGGATTAACTGGTTCGCATGCTCGACGCGTTCGATCTTCGTGTTCATGCGTCATCTCGCGCGCGAAGCATGGCGCTGGCTTCGATATAGCGCATCGTCGCGCGAAATTCGGCCCAAAACGCCGCGTTTTCAGTCGGGTCGGTAGCGTAATCTGGCATCTTGCGACCGACTATCGTCTCGGCATATCCGACCGAATATTCTTCGAGATGGACGTCGATGTGTGTCGCGAAGTAGTCGCACAGCGTCATGCCGGATGCGAGGCGCTCCATTTCTGCCTGGTCGCGCGGGTTGAGTGCAAACGGATCCGCGATCGGGAATGCCGGACCGCCTCTCTTGATTTCGTTCATGCCGCCTCCCGTTGCGCTTCAGGTTGACGCAGCGTCGCGATGAGCCCGCGTGCGCGGATAACGCGCTCGCGGAATGCAAAACCGTCGACGGGCTCGCCCGACAGCTCGCAGAGCGAGACGATCCCGTTGAGCAGTTCCAGCATCGCCGGCGCGGCGTTGCGCACGGCCGTATCGGCGGCCTCGCGCGCCGCTTGTTCAGCACGCTGACGCTCGGCCTCGGCGCGCTCACGGGCCGCTTGTGCTGCACGCTCGCGCTCTGCCGCGGCATCCCGTTCGCGCTGCTCGGCGGCCGCGCGCTCGGCTTGCGCGCGGCGTTCGGCTGCCGCGGCTTCTTCCTCTGCACGACGCCGCGCGGCTGCCGCCTCTTCCTCGGCGCGCTGGCGGGCGGCCGCTTCGTCGGCGATGCGCTGGCGTTCTGCGTCGATGGAGGCCTGTTGGCGCGCGATCTCGGCCTTCTGTTCGTCGATCTTGCGCTGCTCGGCTTCGCGCTCGGCGCGTGCCCGCGCTGCATCCGCTTCCCGGCGCTCGCGGTCGACGCGTTCCTGCTCGGCGCGCGCGGTGGCCGCCTGGCGCTCGCGTTCCTCCTGCTCGGCGCGTTGCTTTGCCAGTTCCTCGCGCTCGGCCGCCAGCCGCGCGGCTTCAGCTTCACGAAGTACTGCAGCCTCGTGCATCGTCTTCAGCCTGGTGATGACCTCGGTGCGCGCGGCGTGCGCAGCGTCGGCGAACTCGGCGAACACGTCGGCCGTCACCTCGAACGCTTCCAGATCCTCGAGCGCGGTTGCGATCTTGCTCGCGGCCGCGTCGAACAGACCAAGCGGAACGACGCGCATCTCGTCGATCTTGGTGCGGATGCCGTCCTTGCGCCGCTGCTCGGCTTGCGCTTTCTCGCGGCGCTCGGCTTCGACCTTCGCGTCCCATGCGTCGCGCAGCTTCTGCAGGCGCTGTTCCTCGGGCTCGATCAGCGCGACCAGCCGATTCTCTTCGGCGATGACAGCGTTTGCGAACTTGGTAGCGTCGTCGCGCGCTTCCTTTCCGGCGGTCCGGATGCTGGTGCGGCGTGTCTTGAGCGTCATGTAGGCGGTGTGGCACTGCGTGCGGCCGTCCGCGTTCTTGATCTCGGTTATGTCGGCTGTCTTCTTGACCAGCGCGACCAGCGCCGGCTCGTGATCGGCCGTGCGCAGCGCTTTTTTGGCCCGATCGGGCAGGGTGATTTCCGTTGTCATGGCTTCCTTCCTTCGGTTGTTTTCAGGCATTGGACGGTATCTGAGTAGCCGTCATGGTATCCGTGGCAGGCGTGAAAAATCACGCAGCAAGACTTGCGCGCAGCTCCTTCGCTCGAGCGTCACGCTGCTGAGCGCTGCGGACATGCTCGGTGACGCGGATGCTCGCCTTCAGGGCGCCGACGCTGTCGCCGATGGCCTTGGCGGCGCGCACGTCGCGGCGGTTGATGGCGGCAAGCTGGCGGTAGTGCTTCGCTTCGGCGCGCATGCGTGCGATTTCGTCTCGCGTGTTCATGGTGTCGGTGCGGTGTGATTGCCGGTGCCGATCAGATCGGCGTGCAATGGCTGATTGCCACGCAACCGCTCTTGCCGTTCAGCCAAACGACTGCCGTGTGGCCGCTCAGGACTTCAGCTGCGGTGCGGGTGGTGAAGGTCTTCGGTGCATCGCCGCGTACCTCGGAATACTGGATAGTGGCGCCGACTTGCACACGGGCATTCCAGTCATCAACAGCCTTCTGCGGATTCGGTCTGCGATTCATTTCGGTCTCTTCTCGCTGATGGTGTGGTGTGATTGCCCGCAGGGCGGGCGCGGTTGTTCAGAACTTCCCGGCGTCTTCGAGACGCTCGATCTCGATGGCGATCGCGTCTTGGCTGAAGCCGTCAGATTCCATGTGCGCCTCGATTTGCTCGCGGCACTCGTCTTCACCGAGGTGAATCCACAACACGTAAAGCTGGTCGGCGGTGCGCTTGGCGCTTTGTCCGAAACCTGCGATCTGCATCGTCATCTCCTATTGGGCGGGCGCGGTTGTTCAGGCGGCCTTTTCAGCGATCTCGGCGAGCGAGCGCAAGAGTTTCATCGCGTCGAATCGGTCGTCTGAAGCGGCGTAGGTGTCGGACATGGCGTCGAATCGATCGGCAAGTTCGCGTGCTTGCTTCACCAGCTCCACGGTGTTTCGGATGTCTTTTTCTTGCGGCATCGACAATTGGTCAGTGGACACGTACTCGCCCCGCTTAAAGCTGAGCGTCACAGTGTCGAATGCCTCCCCCCAGACGCGCTGCGTCGTGCGCACCAAGATTTCGACTGCGCCGTGGGCGACGCTCTGGACGCGATAGTTCGATCCGGCAACTACGATCGAATCGCCCCCTTTAAGGTCTTCTGCTTTGACGGTTTCCATCGTCGCTCTCCTATAGCGGGCGCGGTTGTTCAGGCGGGAATCCAAGTGGAGCAAATCAGCGTTCCGCTGCGTTGCGCGTCGGCAATCAACCGGGCGCGCTCATGCTCCGAAATCTTGAAACCAACCAGGCAGCAGTGTTCGCCGTTCCAGCCGCGAATATCGCCGCCGAATCTCGACATCGAGTAACCGCCTGACTTGTGCAATTCGATGCGGAAGCCGTTGCGTCCGAACATTTCATGGACTTGCATCGTCGTTCTCCTGTAGCGGGATGGGTTGTTAGAACTGGTTGCGCGCCTTGCGGCGAACTTCCGATGCCTGCTCGCGCTTCGTCCGGTCGTCGGCGCGATCCATGCGGTCGTAGATCTCAAGCACGGTGTCGCGGTACTTGCGCTGTTCGGCCGCCTTGCGAGCTGTGCGAAGATCGATGACTTTCTTCATGGCGGCCTCTCATGCCTTCAGTTCGAACGTGTTCCACGCGCCATAGAGGCCATGGCGATCCGCGGTTCCGCGCGCGACGATCAGGGCGTATTCGCGAACACGCTCAGCGCCAGGCTTTCCGTTGCCCGAATAGCGCTTCGTATTGCGTGCGATGAGCTTCACGAAGCAATCCGCGCCGATCGTTCCCTTCGCGTCCGTCACCACGCCCAGCTTCAGCGGGCGACCACAGTGCTCGCAGTTGCAGTCCTGTTCGTAGCCGTTGATCGTGATGGTCGTCATCGTCGTTCCCCTTCGTGTTGCGAGATCGGATACCTCGTTGATTGAAAAGATACCAACAAGGTATCCGAAATGCAAGTGCGAAATTGCACTTATTTTTCGACCTGCCTCCCGATCCAGCCGCGGCGCTCGAACGCCGGCCGCAATTTCGCGTGCGTCGACTCCCGCAACTTCGCGATTTCAGGCGTGATCCGGGCGGCGGCGCGCGAGGCGGTCGACTGGTTGACCCCACTTTCCTTCGCGATCTGCTGCTGGCTCGGGCAGTAGCCTTCGCCATAGATGAAATCGCGCATGAGCAGAAAGCGCACGAGCGAGCGATTCCGGTTGACGTGCTCGAACTGCGGCAGCAGACGATCGATCGCCGCCGGCCGCTCGCCGCGCTCGCCGCCGTATGTCGCATCGAGCACGGCGCGCTGGTCGAGTGACAGATGCGACTCGACGACGTCGAGGATGAACTGCGCCTGCGCTTTCTTCTCGTGGATGCTCAGCAGCAGCGGGGAGCCGTCGGGGCCCGTGTACTCGCCGACTTGCCCGATCTTCACGCCGGGACGAGCGCGCCAGGTGTAGGCAAAGAGCAGGGCGGCGTCCATATCGCGGAACATCGGCACGCGCGCGGCTTCGGCATCGTCGCGATCGGCACTGCGCCGCGTGAGCCGTCCGAGCGGGCTTTCATGCACAACCTTCGTTTCCGTATGCATTCGGGTTCCTTGTCAGTGGACGGCGGGAGTGAGCAGGTCGGGCGTCGCCTGCACGACCTTCACGGTCTTGCCGGTGTGCGGACACGGTCGCGTGCCGGGCTCGAAGACGAGGCCCTCGTCGCGCAGCTCGGCGACGCGCGCACACACCGACGACAGGCGGATTCCGGTCAGGTTGGCGATGTCGAGCCGCGATAACGCGGTGGCCGGGATCGTGCGGAGCAGGGCGACGATCCTCGCCTGCTGGTTGGCGACAGTTCCGTCGTCGCGCACGGACACGTAGGCTAAGAAGCTGGTCGTCGATGCGTTATACATTGCTGCTCCTGCGTTCGGTGCCCGGGAATGCGGGCCGCGGCATCCAGTGGCTCGGCACGACTTCGGTAGGGCGATTCGGCGAGAACGCGCAATTCACCCAGACGCCGGGGCAATCACCGTGCTCCAGCCAGTAGCCGACCAGGACGACGCTCGCGATTGCATCTTTCGCCCGAGCGAACAGGATGATGACGCTACCGTCTTTCGGCGCGGATTCGATCGGGCGCCATCCATCACTTCCCGCAATGGATCTCGCACGAGTCAGCGGCCGGATCTCGTTGAGCAGTCTCTGGTTCTTCGTATCAGAGCCGCGATAGACGACGTTCACGAAAACGCGGTGATGCGATTCACGATCGACCATGCCTGGCTTCACTTCGTAGCTCGTGACTTCGCAGACGTGGTCGAGATCGTCGCGGCCGTGCGAGATCAGCACGAGCGCGCCAATCGGAGGGAGCAGGGGCGAGCCTTCCCATAAAGTCGGGACGTTCATGCGGCACCTCGTGCGATCTGATCGGTCAATGCCGCGATCGACTTGGGCCCCATCACGACAGTGCCCCCGCTGATCTGGTACATCAGGTTCTCGGTCCCGAAGAAGTCGCGCATCCACGCATTCAGGTCGGCGACGAATTCAGCGGGCATCAATTCGGCGAACCGCAGCGAAACCTTCATCCGCGGTACGTCGTCGAGGCTGGCGTCTTCGACAATGCGAAGAGCAAACAGGGGATTGAATTCGTGCGAGGTCACGGGAATGTCCTCCAAAGCCATGCCGCAAGGACGCCGCAGAGAAGGAACGCACCAACGAGCATGCAGACAGCGCCAGCCATCTGCACTTTCTCCTTCAGGCCTGGCGGCGGACGATGGCCGATCACTGCGACGGTCACGTAGCCAAACACCATCAACATGAATCCGATAGCCGTCATCACGCATCCCCCGTTTCAAGCGCACCCGTATCGCGCCATTGGTACGACTCGCGGTCGGCAGTCGGCGTGGCGACGGGAAGGGGTGAGTGCTTCGGTTTCGCCGCCTGCTTTGCGCGGATCTTCGCGATCGTCTCGGGCACGTTGATGCGCGCCAGTTCCGTCTCGCCGGCCGCGTGCATGTCGATCCCGTTCGCGAGGCAGAGCGCGGCGAGCGTTACCATGACGCCGCCGGCCTCCTGCGCCGGGTCGCCGGCCGGCCGCGACCAGGTGTAGTCGACCAGCGCGTGCGCTTCCTCGCGCGTCATGCCGTGCGCCTGCACAAGCTCGCCGGCCTCTTCGTAGAACCGGTGATTGCGCTCCGCGCGATCGGCCGCGATCGTGGCGCCGAAGCAAGCCAGCATCCACGGCTGAACGCGCTGCTGAAACGACGTCGGCGTGGTCTTTAGCACGTAGTCGCGGATCACCTTCATGCAGTTCGCGTCAAGCTGCGCTGTCAGACCGCTCAGCCGCGATTCGTCGAGTGGCGAACACATGCGGTCGAGCGCAGCATGCACGTCGGCCGGGATCGCCACCGCTTCCGCCGCCATAGCGGGCGAGCGAAGCACGTCCGACAGCTTCACGTACTCGCCATCGTCCCTGCTATACATCACGGCAACGTCGCCACCTCGAACCTTGTCCAGTGCGATGCCCGGCGCGTATCGAGGCAGTTTCACCCCTTCCGCCGCCGTCTCACTGGCAGATGCGGCGCGGGCTTGCCGTGCGTGCCACGAATCGACGCGCCACGCGAGCGACGCGTCTGATTCGTTGAGCAGTCGCGCAGGGTAGGTGTCTGCCATCGCCGCCCGCTCGTCGGTCGATGCGGGGGCGAGTTGCGCTGGCTTCCACGCCTTGCTCGGGCAGCCAATCTGGTCGAGGCATTTCCCGGTACACCCGCACTCGCTATTGCCGTCGATCGGGGCTGCTGCGGGCCGCTCGATGGTGAAGCCATCGAACAGATGCGCGATGAACTCGGTCAAGATGAAGCGATCGTCAGCGTTCGGTTCGCGCGAATCGTTGTTTTCGCCGACGATTTCGAACGTCTCGATTGCGGCGAGGGCGGCTCGCGCCGTCAGCGGTGCGGGCTGCTCGACAGGGGATGCGGCGCTCGCCACTGCCTCGATTTCGCCGCTATCCTTCTTGATGCATACGGTTTGGTTTGACGTCATCATACGGACTCCGAAGATTTAGCCGCATCCGTGGGGGCAATGCGCCATGCGCGAACGCCTCCCTTGACCGAGCGCACGACGAAATTGCCGCCATGGTTTCGGCGGTGATAGTTCGCGCAATTGCTCAGCTCCTTGAGCAGAGCGGCCGGCTCGCCGCTGACAAAAAACGAGTCGCCGATCTCCATCTTCGAGAACGGATACCGCTGCGGGCGCCCTCGCGTGGAAGAGGGGATCGGCAGGCCCTTTTCGATGACGTACTCCGGCGCAACTTTCGATGCAGGCTTCGCCGCCGCGGCAGATAAAGAAGCTTTTGTCGTGCCCATTTAAAGACCTTTCATGGTATTGGTTTTCAATTCTTCACACAAAACACTGTCAAAATCCGACAAACGTGAATTCCGGTATCGGATACTAACAAAGTATCCGATATAGTCGGAAAAAAGTCACGCTGTTTTTTATGCGCCAATTTTCGGTGGATTGCGACCGGCGCCGAGCTGCGGCGCAGGTCGATTGGCGGCCTCCCCGGGGCTCATGCGCACGAAGCCGAGCAACGGCTTATCCTGGCCGCCGAGCATCACCTGATGTGCCGCGCGCGTGTCGCCGATCATCACCGGAAGCTGGCTCTGGTGGCCGGTGCGATTGTTCTGAGCCTCCGCGGCGCCGATCAGCACGGGCAGGTATTCGGGCGTCTCGCTACGCATTCGATAGCCGCGGTACCGGTTGACGAACTCGTTGCGCACGTGCGGCCAATCCTTTTCATCTTTCGAGCCGACTAACACCCAGCCGCCCATCTCGACGATCACGCGATGGACCAGCGCATCATCGAACACGACGCTGTTGTACGTGCCGCACGAGCGGACCGCGTTGTCGACTTTCGCCCATGCCACCAATGCGGCATCCTGCGTCGAGCCGTCTACCATCTTCACGATGTCGGCTGGCATCGGCATGAACTGGCCGGTGTCAGGGTTGACGCTGTGACGCCCGAACGCGTCTTTGATTGCAGACAGGTCGAACGCCTTCATCGCGTTCCACCATACGTCCGCGCTGAAGTCCGAGAAATCGCGCCGATAGAAGGCGTGCACGTCGGCGATCAGTGCAACGAACGCGCCATGGTCTTTCGGGTTCATTGCGGCATTCCTCCCTGCTGGGACTGGAACCGCGCAGCAGCGCGGGCGGCGACATCACGGTTGCGAGCTTCGAGCGCTTCCTGTCGATTGAGCGACGGCACCGCGCCGGGCCCCGACGCCGCTCCATCCTTCGCCTGCTCGTTCACGTACCAACTCGCCTTGAATCCGGCCCAGCCCTTCACCGCGGCGTAATGCACGGCGGCGCCCGGCGTGAGGGCCGCCTTCTCGGCTTCGGTCTTCATCGCATCCCATGCGGTCTGCGTGAACGGCAGGTTCTTGTCCCGGCGCACCTTGAGCCAGTCTGCCGCGTGTTGCGGATCGACACCCTCTGCGATCAGCTTTTCAGCATTGGCATGGTCCTCGGCGTCTTTTTTGTTCACGGAGCGCTTGCGCGACGGTGCGCGCCTGCGCGCAGTGTTTTTATCTCCCTCTGCTTCTGTATCTGTATCTGTATCTGTATCTGTATCTGTATCTGTACGCGTGACATCCGTGACATCTCCCGTGACGTCACGGTGGTTGTCACGCGTGACATGTGCGTGACCTTCTCCATCGGGTTCGGAGGAGGGGGCGCCGCGCTCGCGCTCGCGCTGCCGGCGCTTGCGCTCTGCCGCCGTCGAATCGGCGTCGCTCTTGAACTGGCGATCCTCCCATCCGAAGGGCTGCAGCGTTTCGCGATCAACGAGCCCGACCTCCGCGAGCCGGCGGCCGACCTCTTCGAGTTCGTCGACCTGCAGTCCGAGCTTGACTGCGACCTTGCGCTTGAGGAGGGGGCCCGCCTCGTCGATAATTCCTTTGCCTTTGCAACAGAGGATTGCGAAGAAATACCAGCGGTCACTCGGCGCGATCAGGCGAAGCTTCTCGTCGTCGACAGAGTCGGTGTACATGCGGAACCAGGGTAAGTTTTTGGTCGTCATCGTAGGCTCCTTACTGCGCAGCCTGCGCGTGACATTCAATCTTCGGCCTCGGCGTTTCCGGCTTGTCTTTGCCGCGGCCCATGCCGGTAATGCGGCCAGGCACATCGCGCAGCCCGAGGAGATCGATCACGGTCATCGGTTCATCGTTCGGGCCGATGTACTCGGAACTGAGATGGGCTAACTGGAGCGCGCGGGCGCTGCTGACGGCCTTGTGGCCGTTCTTGATGCCGTTCCAGTAGATCATGCTGACTTCGAGGCGGTCGACGATGCGGCGCACGACGTCCAAGCCGTAGTGGTCGTGGAATTCCTTGGCGTTCAAGGGCTGGCTCCTTTGGTTGGTAGATCGGATACCAGTATAGCATCCGATCCTTCGAAAGTATCCTTGCGTGAGGGCAGTTGCTACTTTCGTAAGCCATTGATAACCATAAAAAAGATACTTCTAAGGTTGCGTTTCGGACAAAAACGCTTCACTATTCGCCCAATAGAGACCACTATCTTGGCGCACTGGAGCGGCGCGCCCGCTCACGAATAAACGCAGCGAGGCCCCAGCTACGGGGGCGAGAGCTGGCGAACACATTGGAACCGAAATCATGGCTGACACTATCGAGCAAATACGCTGGAGAAACTTTGAGTTTCTTTTCCAGAAGTTCAAGGACGAGGTACGCCGCGCCGATCCGGATGCTAAAGACAGAGGGATGCTGAAGGCCTTTTCAGAGCGCCTCGAAATGAATCGCGTCTATGTCTCTCAAGTGAACAATCAGCGCAAAGTCATTGGAACTGAAACAGCAGACAAGATAGAGAAGGTGCTAAAGCTTGATCCGGGTTGGATGGATACGGATCACTCTATAGAGGCCCTTGCTGATAACGACGATGCGCGCTCGTTCAATGAGGCGGTGATGGCACTGTATGCCCAGGCGCCGGAGGCTTCGAAGTCGGCCCTTCTCAAGATATTTTCCGCGCTTGTTGCTGGAAAACCCCTAGACAAAATCACGTAAAAATTACCTTTTCTGCGCGCATTTAAATTTGTGCGCGCGGAAAAAAACTGTGTCAAAATGTAATCAGAGGTAATGCCTGCGGAACGTTAGGCCGCGCACTTCGAAACAAAAGCAAACCCTTGGGGGCAACAAATGGAAGGTACTTCACTGCGCACCGCCGTGTCCTGCGATGCAGATTCCGCTGTGCGCGCGGCGTCTGCGTTATCGCCGGGGTGGGGGGAGATCGAGGCGATGCGCGCGATGGCAAGCGCCATCCCGGCAGACCGCCGACAGGAGGTTTTGGAAAAGATGAGGGCGCTCGTTTTTGCGTCCAAAACGGATACCAACATGGTGTCAGTTTCCGCTTGACGATACCGCATAGCTTTCGGTACTATATCTGTACCGTGTCATTGGTGCGCGCTGAGAGGGCGCATCAGTGTCGGTTCCTTCCGTGTCCCTCATGGGATGCTTCCGCCGAACGGATGCCGTGGCGGTTTTTTATTCTTCGGCCGTCGCCCGACTAGATCGCGCGGCGGCTGTTGTGTTTCTGGCGCACTGAAAAGCGAAAGCCCGCGCTCGGCGGGCTCATCGTAATTCTCGTAACGTCATGGGCTATAACCTCAGCACTGGGTTTCGCTGCGCGCGCGAGCACATGGCTTCGTCACGCTCCGTGTGCCGGTTTCGGCCGATCGGCTTGATTTCTGCCGATCGGCGGCCGTAATAACGCTAGACGTCTGAGTATGCATTTCATCGGTTAATCCTCCCTGATTGATCGTGGTCAGTGATGCTCAGCAAAATGCTTGCGCGCTTTCTCTGACGCGCTATCGGTGATCGACTTCCTCACCAGTTCCCGGACAAGTGCGGCAAGCGCCTTGTCATCGTGATACGCGGCGCGGATCTGTTCCGCGTCCGATAGTTCTACTGATTGCAGACCGGCGACCAGGTCTTGGGCCGGCAGCGTCTGCAGTGCTTCCTTGATCAGCTCGCCGGCGAACTCGTTGAGATCGTCAAGTTCGTCGTACTCGGCGTAGTGGCGTGCCGCCGCGCGATCGAGGTGCGCATCGCGTGAGATTTCGAATCTGCGCGACATGGCTTGCTCCTGTTTTGTCGGTGTTCGAGTGCAATTAAAGGATACCAACATGGTATCGCTTTGTGCAAGGGAATTTTCCGTGACAGTCAGTTCCGCGGCCCGTCGCGCCGGGAGAGAGGAGGGAAAGTGAGTCCGAATGCCTATCCGGCCGTCATTTGCCTGCTGTTCTGTGGCGTGGCGCTACTAACGGTCACGCTGCGAGGCGTCTTCGGTCGCCTGATCCGCCGCATTCGCGAGGGCGACGAGCGGGCCCGGGCGAACCGGCGCCGTCAAGCGATCGAAGAGGCTCGGTTCCGAGAAATCGAGCGCCGCGCCGATCTGGCGGCCGACAGCCGCCGACGCCTGACGGGTGCCGCATGAGAGCGGCCGCCTGGTTGTCATGCTGGCCGCTGCTCGGCCTGATGTGGTGCGCCGCGACGTTCGGCGACGCGATGTCGGATGCCTGCCTCGCGCTCGACGAGACGATCGGCCAGTTGCTCGACTACGCGGAGAGCGAATGACGCTGACGAAAGCGATCGAGGTCGCGCGCCGGGTGATGGCCGAGCATGCTGGCCTCGAGCTGGCTGTCGTCGACATGCGCCCGCACGCGCAACCGCTGAATCCCGACAACCCCGAGCACGTCGAGGCTGCGGCCGCGTGGAATGCGCTGTCGCTCGCAAACACGGGCTACTGACGAGGTGTGACATGAAATAACGCCAACCGGATGCTGCTGGTACTGCTCCCCCCGCCGCGAAAGAGTGGGGTTCGCCCGTCGAGCGAGTGTTAAAGAAGTCGGCCGCGACCTGTTGAATCTGCGCCTGCCAAGCGACGCGAAGGTCAAGTAACGGGCAGTGGCATGCCGCCGGATACGTAACCGGCAGCAGTACATGCGCGACCGCGCTTGATTCGATTCAACGAAATGGCCCTGTTCGGGCTAGGTGCGCCGCTTACCGCCCGCGGCGCGCGCAAACAAGGGACCGCTCAGTGCCACCCGATCTCCGGACTCCGGATAGGCATGAGCCGCGAGCGGGTCTCTACACATTCTCAGGCATGGCCGCTCAATCCCTCTTGGAGGAAGTAGCGCGCACGGACAGTGGCCATGCCTGAGGGTGGTAGCTCAGGGAGCGGGACGGATTCCAAATCCGAGCCGCGGAGGTTCGATTCCTTCACTGCCCGCCAGAGGAGGGGCCCGGTACGCAAGCCGGCAAGTGGGTGCAGAGCCCGCGCTTTCACTCAAGCAACCAGACTGCGGCCGAGGGCCGTCGAACGCGACAGATCGTCGAACGGGTTGGGTTGCTTCAGTGAGAGCGAATGGCGCGAAGAACGACAGGAGGAATCCTGCACGATCGCGCGACTGCCCCGTAAAGAGGCCGAAAGGCTCGGGAACGCTGAACCGCAGCGGCTATGAGGACTGGCGCCGGGCCGGTCGGAATGCGGATCACCCGGCATCTTCACGCATGGCGATTGGCTGCGGAACCTACCGCGAGCGACTTCCGGGTTAGGAGTAGGGGTGCAGTTCGACTCTGCGCCCCGGTCGTATAGGGAAGCCAGTCGCCAGCCGTGAGGGTGAATGCGCACAGAGATATGCCGGGATACAGACCGGCGCGCACGCTCTCTCGCGCCGCTCCCGGCCACCGTCGATCTAACGCTATGCGAGGACGGCGCCGGCTGGAGAGCGCGCACCTATTCATTGCACGCCGGGGCGCCTAGCGGACGAGTGGCGCCGATCTATGAGTAACCGCCGCAGGTCACGACGGGGTACGTGCTGGGCCTTTGCCCGCTTCGGCGGGATTTTCCCAAGCGCCGGGCGTGACCGATTCCCAACAACACGCATCGCTGGAGGTCAGATGGCGCGCCGAAAGAGAGCCGACGCCGCAGTAACTGACGCGGCGAGTGCGCGGCCGATGGCGCCTGGTGAGATGTTCGCCGACGAGAGCATGACGACCCGCATCATGCCCGCGCGCGACGTGAGCGACTGGGTCTACGAGTCGATCTTCCGCGACGGGGCGCCGCTTCACAACGACGACCATCGACACCTGTGGAATGCCGACATCGCCTACCTCTGGGCCGCCGTGGACTACACCAAGCAGATGCGCCGCGTTGTCGGCCAATGCGAGGAGGTGATGATCCGCGCCGGAGGGTGGCAGAAGGCACGGCAGGAGCAACAGTTCTACGAGTGGTTCGGCCGCGTGCCGGACTTCCTCATCACATTCGACGCGATGTACGCACGGGAGTGCTCAGACCTCCAATGGTGCGCGCTCGTCGAGCATGAGCTGTATCACATCGGCCAACGCGACGACGGGTTCGGCGCTCCGGCTTTCACGAAGGACGGAATGCCGAAGCTCGGCATCCGCGGGCACGACGTCGAGGAGTTCGTCGGCATCGTCCGGCGCTACGGCATCGACGCCGGCGCGGGCGACTCAGCGAAGTTTGTCGCTGCCGCACAGAAGGCGCCCGAGATCGGGCGAATCAACATCGCACACGCGTGCGGAACGTGCATGCTGCGCGCCGCATAACCGCTACTCAGCCGCTACAGGACATACGCCATGGCAACGCTCAATGAGGCGGTCAAGCGCTTCATTGTGCAAGCGCTTGCCTGCTACGACACCCCCACCGAGGTATCGGAATCGGTGAAAGCCGAATTCGGCATCGAAGTTCACCGGGTGCAGGTCGCCCAGTACGACCCGACGAAGGTTGCCGGGAAGGAGGTCGGGAAGAAGTGGGTTGACCTGTTCCACTCGACGCGCGAGCGATTCCGCCGCGAGGTCGCCGAGATTCCCATCGCCGATCAGGCGTACCGGCTGCGTCAGCTCGGCCGGTTGTTCGATCGCACGTCGCGCTCCGGTAACACGGTGGTCGCTGCGCAATTGCTCGAGCAGGCCGCGAAGGAAGCGGGCGGCGCGTTCACGAACCGGCAGAAGCTGGAGCACACAGGCAAGGACGGCGCACCGATCAAGACCGCGGCCATCCCGGTCGATTTGGACGATTTGACCGATGACGAACTCGCACTCCTCGAGCGTATCGCTGCTCGGCGTCAGCCTGGAGCAAATCCGGGCTAAGCAAGAGGAGCGGAGGCAGCAAAAGCTGAAAGAGACGCGCAAGCGGCTCGAAGACAGCCACCTTGAGTTCTCGAAGTACTTTTTCCGCGCGCGGCAGGGTATCGAATTCCGCGTGAACTGGCACCACGTGTTGATCTGCGACATCGTGCAGCGCGTGATGGATGGCACGTCGAAGAACGTCGTCATCAACGTGCCGCCGGGCTCGTCGAAGACTGAGCTTGTCGCGATCAACCTGATTGCCCGCGGACTCGCTGTCAACTCGCGCGCGCGCTTCCTGCACATTTCGTATTCGGATGACCTCGCGCTGCTCAACAGCGAGACGGCACGCGAGATCGTCGGCTCCGACGACTTTCAGGCTATCTGGCCGATGGCGATCGCGGCCGACGCGAAGTCGAAGAAGCGATGGAACGTGGTCGTCAACGGCAAGAAGGCCGGCGGCGTGTATGCGGTATCCCTCGGCGGCCAGATCACCGGCTTCCGTGCCGGCCACATGGCTGAAGGCTGGCAGGGCGCGATCATCATCGACGATCCGCTGAAGGTCGAGGACGCATACAGCAAGACGAATCGCGATAAGGCGAATCGGAAGCTGATGTCGACCGTGAAGAGCCGGAAGGCAAATCCTGACACGCCGATCATCGTGATCATGCAGCGGCTCGCCGAAGAGGATCCGACCGGCTTCATCAAGTCGGGCAAGCTGCCTGGCGAGTGGGAATTCATCGAGATCCCCGCGCTGATCACAGACGACTACGTCGCTGCGCTGCCGGAGCACATCCGCGCGATGGTCGACAGCGAGGAGCGCGACGAAGACGGCCGGTTCAGCTACTGGCCGTACAAGGAGCCGCTGCAAGACCTGCTCGCATCGGAGAAGGCCGATGCCTACGTGTTCAGCGGGCAGTACATGCAACGGCCCGCGCCGCTCGGTGGCGGGATCATCCAGAGCGGCAAGTTCCTCCGCTACGGCGCGCTGCCGCAGTTGCAGTACCGGAAGATCTTCGCCGATACGGCGCAGAAGACGGCCGAGCGCAACGACTACAGCGTGTTCCAGTGCTGGGGGCTTGGTTACGACAACCGCCTGTATCTGATCGACCAGATCCGCGGGAAATGGAAGGCGCCGGAGCTGAAGCAGCGCGCGATCGACTTCTGGAACAAGCACGCGGCAGTCGGCGCGGACGATCCGAGCGCAGCTGTGCTGCGGCAGATGAAGGTAGAGGACAAGTCGAGCGGCACCGGCCTGATTCAAGAGATTCAGGCGGAGGGCGGAATTCCCATCGAGGGGATCGAGCGTGTCAAGGACAAGCTCACGCGCGTCATGGACGTCGTCAGCCACATCGACGTCGGAAACGTGGCCGTGCCGGCCGACGCGCCGTTCGTCAACGACTTCATCACGGAGTGCGATTCGTTCACTGCGGACGACACGCACATGCACGACGACCAGATCGATCCGATGGTCGACGCCATCAATGACATGCTGGGAGGCGCGAAAGACCTGTCGGTCTGGAAGCGGCTTGCCGGTTGAGTACGACAGGATTTCCCAGAATGTCGCGAAAGAGACAGTCCCGGCCGCCAGCGCCGGCCCCCGCTGCACCGGCGCACCGCACGACCGACTCGTTCGCCAACTTCCAGTCGCGGCTTGGCTGGGGCGCGGAAAATCAGTCGTCTGCGTCGCAGTACACGCTGTCGTACCAGAGCCGCAATCGCATCTGGCTGGAGGCGGCGTATCGCGGCTCGTGGATCGTGCGCGCTGCGGTGGATGCGATTCCGGAGGACATGACGCGCAAGGGCATTGCGATGTCCGGCCTCAAGCCGACTGCCATCGCGAAGCTCGACACCGCGATGACCGAATTGGCGATCTGGGATCAGCTTTGCGACACCGGCAAGTGGGCGCAGCTCTACGGCGGCGCGATCGCGGTGATGCTGATCGACGGCCAAGATATGGCGACGCCGCTTCGGCGCGAGACGATCGGCGTGGGGCAGTTCAAGGGCCTCGTCGTGCTCGACCGATGGATGGTGGCGCCGCCGGTCGGCGAGATCGTGACGGAGTTCGGCCCTGACATGGGCATGCCGATGTTTTACAACGTATTGGCCAACACCGCTGGGTTGCCGAAGGGGAAGATCCACTACTCGCGCGTGATCCGCATGGATGGCGAAGCGCTGCCGTTCTACCAGCGCATCAGCGAGAACGGTTGGGGGCTTTCGATCCTGGAGCCGATGTGGGATCGCTTGATCGCGTTTGACAGCGCATCGGTCGGTACCGGGCAGCTCGTCTACAAGGCGCATCTCCGCGTCCTGCAGGTCGAGAAGCTTCGCGAAATCATCGCGATGGGCGGCCCGGCGCTCGCCGGCCTGAAAGCGCAGATCGAGTTCACGCGCCTCGCGCAGACCAACGAGGGCATGACGGTCCTCGACTCGACGGACAAGTTCGAGACGCACCAGTATTCGTTCTCGGGCCTGTCCGACGTGCTGATCCGCTTCGCCGAGCAATTGAGCGGCGCATTGGGCATCCCACTCACGCGCCTGTTCGGGCAATCGCCTGGCGGCCTCGGTACGACAGGCGAAGGGGAGATGAAGCAATACCACGAGAAGGTCAACACGCGGCAGGAGCGCAAGCTTCGTCGGCCGCTTGGGCGCCTGCTCGATATTCTCTCGCGATCGGTCTTGGGCGAGCCTCTACCCGAGGACTTCACCTTCACCTTCCGCCCGCTTCAGGAAATGTCGGCCGCCGAGAAGTCGGAGATCGGCAACAAGACGGTCGACTCTGTCACGAAGGCAGTCGAGGCCGAACTGATCACGCGCAGCCAGGGCATGCGCGAGCTGAAGGCGTCGTCTGAAGACACCGGTTTGTTCGGTGACATCAGCGACGAGCAGATCGCGCAGGCAGAGAGCGACGATCAAAGCGCCGATCCGCCGCCGATCGATGCTTCCCTGCCGGCTGACCTTTTGCCGGCCGCGGGAGCGCGAACGAGCGATTCCATCATCCGCAGACTCTTACGACGACGATGACACTGACACTCGACCGCCGGCGCGGCCGGCCAGAGAATCCGGTGCGCCTGAGCGGCCCCGAGCGTCGATACAGGGCGCAGCTGCGCAAGATCGGCGGACAGGTCGGCGTCCTTGTTGATGGATTCCCGGCCGGCGACCCGGCGTCGGCGTCCTTCATCGAGGAGATGTTGCGCCGATACGCCGATGCGCTTACCCCGTGGGCCGAGGTCACGGCCGCGCAGATGATCGCCGACCTGAACCGCAAGGATGAGCAGGCGTGGATGCGCCGCGCGGCCGACATGTCGAAGGCGATGCGCGATGAGATCCGCGGCGCCCCGACCGGCGAGATGATGCGCGCCCTGATGACCGAGCAGGTGACGCTGATCAAGTCGATCCCGCTCGAGGCTGCACAGCGGGTGCACCGTCTGACCATCGAGCGGATGGAGGGCGGCGGCCGGGCTGCCGAGATCTCGAAGATGATCCAAGCCTCGGGAGACGTGGCGAAAAGCCGGGCCGATCTCATCGCGCGCACCGAGGTAAGTCGCGCGGCGTCGAACTTGACGGAGGCTCGCGCGCTACATGTCGGTAGCCCCGGGTACTTCTGGCGCACTTCGGAAGACTCGGACGTGCGCATCGATCACCGCATCCTCGAAGGCCGCTTCATCCCATGGGATCAGCCGCCGATCGCGGACCGGCGCACCGGGCGCCGCGCACATGCGGGCTGCATTTACGGCTGTCGCTGTTGGCAGGAAGTTGTTCTGCCGAGGGGATGAGAATGAAGACGCAAATCACGATCCGCGTGAAGACCGCGTGGTGGCTGCCGCTGTACGCGCGCGGCCTCATCGCATGGTGCCGACTCACGCGGATACAACCGAACTACGGCCGCGTCGAACGAATCGTCAGGCGCGCCGTTCGAACGAGCTTCGAAAGCTGACATGCGCATTTTCACAACAGACCACGCCTGCTCGTGTGGCGGCGCTGCTGCGCGCGCCACGGCGCACACGCGCGACGGCATCACGGCGTCCGGCATGTTCACGTCCGAGAAGATCGGCGCGCGGCAATCGCTCACGCCGGAGGGCTTCCTGCTCTGCGAAGAGGTGCCGATCGCGCGCATCGGATCGCAGGACTACGCCTATTTCGAACTTCCCGGTCTCGAGGCGAAAGACGGCGTCATCGTTGTCGAGCGAAATGCTGTCGTGCTGTTCAGCCCCGAGACGCTCGCGAGCTTCGAAGGCAAGCCGATCACGATCGACCATCCGCCTGATTTCGTGACGCCGGCGAACTATATGTCGGTCGCGCGCGGAACCGTGCGCAACGTGCGCCGCGGCGAAGGCGCGCAGGCCGACCTGATGCTGGCTGATCTGCTGATCACGGATGCCGAGGCGATCCGCCGCGTGCAAAGCGACGGCGACGACGCGCTCGACCAGGTCAGCAACGGCTACGACGCCGACTACGAACAGATTGCGCCTGGGCGGGCGCGACAGGTGGTGATTGTGGGCAACCACGTCGCACTCGTGAAAAACGCCCGCTGTGGCCCCGTGTGCTCCATCGGGGATAGCAATCCAACCACTCCGACAGGAGATTCAAGCATGGCAAACAAGAAGCCCGCGCAGTCGTCGACTCTGCTCGAGAAGCTGCGCAAGGCGTTCATGACGCGCGACTCCGACGCGTTCGAACAAGCCGCGACCGAGATGACCGGTGACGAAGGTGGCGACGAAGCCGCTGGCGGTCAGCCGCAGATCCACATCCACATGCCCGGTGCGGCCGAGGCGAAGCCGACCGCGACGTCCGCAACGGGCGATGATGGCGGCGGCGAAGACGATCCGCTCGCTAAGGTGCTCGCCGCAGTGCAGGGCGTCGACGGCAAACTGAACGCCCTCGCCGAGCGCGTCGCGAAGCTCGAAGGGGGCGGCACGAAAACCGGCGATGGCGATGGCGATGGTGACGGTGATGGTGACGACGACGATGGCTTGATGACCGGCGATGGTGACGGTGATGGTGACGACGGCAAGGGCTCGGCCCGAACCGGCGACAGCACCGCACTCCGCGACGAGTTTCAGGACGCGCTGTCGCGCGCCGAGATCCTCGCGCCCGGCGTGCGCCTGCCGACGTTCGACGCCAAGGCCGTGCGCAAGAAGACGGTCGACTCGATCTGCGTTCTCCGCCGGCGCGCGCTGCGCGCAGCGATGGACAACGAGAATGCCGACTCGGTGAAGGCCGTGACCGGCGGTGCGGAGATCGGCGGCATGCCGTGCAACGCGGTCAAAGCGTTCTTCAACGCGGCGTCCGAGCTGGTGCGCGGCAAGAACTCGACCGTGATGCAGCGCAAGACGAACGACGGCGCACCCGTCGAGCGCAAGGACATCAACCAAGTTCACGCCGAATTCTGGGCGAACCGCAAGTAAGGAGCCGAAATGCCCTCGTACCAAGCCTATCAATTCCGCATGCCGGCCGGTTTCGCTGGCGACCTGCAGCGCGCTGAAGCAGCGGTCGTCGAGCCGCAACTGATCGACGCGTCGGCTCCGCCCTTGTCGTTCGGTGTACCGGTCAAACTCGTTGGCGGCAAGATCCAGCCGATCAACAACTCAGCCGACACCGCCGCGCTCGTATATGGCGTGAATCTGCGCCCGTACCCGATCCAAGGCAACGGCACCGACCCGCTCGGCACGTCGACGCCGCCGGCTTCCGGCGTTACCGACATCCTGCGCCGCGGCTACGTCAACGTGCAGCTCAACGGCACCGCTGCGGCCGCCAAGGGTGGCACGGTGTACGTGCGCGTCGCTGGCGCATCCGCCGGGAAGCCGATCGGCGGATTCGAAGCCGCTGCCGATGCAACCTCGGCGAATACCGTCGCAATGCCGGCCAACTGGTATTTCACCGGTCCGGCCGACGCCTACGGTGTCACGGAAATCGCCGTCAACAACTGACCCGGCGCTGAATAAGCGCATCCCCTGAAAGGCCCCGCAGATGCGGGGCTTTTGCATTTCTAGAGGAAATCGCATGAACATGTCCGAACAGAAGTATTTGCGCCGGGTCGGTCCGACTGCGCTTGCCGCGGCGGCGGCTATCGCCGTCGCATCGGCATCCGCCGAAGCCTCGCGCCGTCTTGTGCGCGCACGTACCGCTGATCAGCAGTACACGTACGACCAGGCAACGGTCGATTCGACCGGCGCGTTCCTCGTCGGTCAGCTCGAACGCCTCGACCAGACGCTGAACGAGCCGCTCGTCGAATACACCTGGTCGCGCGATGTCTACATCCGCACCGATGTCTCGGCAGCGGACGAGGTCGCGTCGTTCACGAACTCGGCATTTGCCCAGAGCGGCGGTATCAATCCGAACGGCGTGAACTGGATCTCGAACGAGGGCAATGCGCTCCCGGGGCCGTCCGTCGACATCGGCAAGACGCCGCAGCCGATGCGCCTGTGGGGTTCGGAAGTCAAGTACACGGTTCCCGAACTCGTGAAGTCGCAGAAGCTGGGCATGCCGATCGACAGCCAGAAGGTCGAGGGCATGAACCTCAAGCGCAACATGGACGTCGATCAGCTGGTGTACATCGGCGACTCGACGCTCGGCTTCGCTGGTCTGGTGAATGCCGTCAGCGCCGTCGGCAGCGTGATGAACGTCGCGAACGGCGCCAGCACCACGCCGCAGTGGGTGACGAAGACGCCGGCTGAAATCCTGAAGGACGTCAACGAGATCCTCACGGCCGCATGGGCAGCATCGGGCTGGAAGGTGCTGCCGAACCGACTGATGCTGCCGCCGGCACAGTACGGCTATCTCGCATCGACGATCGTCAGCACCGCTGGTAACCAGTCGCTGCTGAAATACGTGCTCGAGAACAACATCTGCACGCAGGGCGGCACGAAGCTCGAGATCATGCCGCTCAAGTGGCTGATCGGCGCCGGCGTTGGCGGCACGCAAGGTCAGCTCGGCACTGTCGACCGCATGGTCGCGTACAACAACGACAAGAAGTACGTCCAGTTCCCGATGACGGACCTGCAGCGTACGCCGCCCGAGTACCGTTCGCTGTTCCAGATCACGACCTACTGGTCGCGTCTGGGCCAGATCGAATGGCGCTACGGCGTGACCGCGGCCTATCGTGACGGGATCTGACATGACGAAACTTCACGTCCATACGGCGTTCACCCTGCGTCACGACGACGGCTCGACCGAGCAGTTCGGCATCGGCGAGCACAGCTTCCCGGCGGCCACTGCCGCGCACTGGTACGTCAAGCACCATACGCGCGAGCCGGGAGCGCAGGAGGGCATCGAGCGCGTCGACGCGGACGGTGGCTCCGCCGAGCGAGAGGCGGCGTTGCGGGTTGCCGAGGAGTTCCTTCGTGGCGAAAAGGCAGCGCTCGATGCTCGACTGGCTGACCTGGACAAGCGGGCCGCGGAACTCGATGCACTCGGCGCCTCGCTGGCAGAGCGAGAGCGCGAACTCGACGCGCGGGTGACCGCGTTCGAAGAGGCGCAGCGCGCAGCAGGGCGCGACAAGGGTGATGCGGCGCAGCAAAGCGCCGGCGGCAACCAGTCGAAGCAGCAAAGCGGGAAGCGCTAGTCGCAATTGGAGGTATGATGCACTGAGGTGCGCCTACCTCGCCCCGCGCGCGGCTGTCCGGAAAATCCGGAGCCGCGCGCGCACTCCTATTCAGGTGACCAGTGGACATCGCAGGCTTTCGACAAACGTTCTCCGAATTTTCGGACGCCACGAAATATCCCGACTCGCTCGTGCAGATATGGCTGACGGTCGCGGTTTCGCTTGTGAATCCGACTCGGTGGATGGAACTGACGGACATCGGTATCGGCCTGGTTACCGCGCATCACGTCGCGCTCGCGACGCGGGACATCAACATGGCTGCCGTCGGCGGCGTGCCGGGGCAGATTGCTGCCCCCCAGTCGTCCAAGTCGGTCGACAAGGTCAGCGCAAGCTATGACACGGGCGCTGTCGCCGTAAAAGACGGCGATTTCTGGAACGGCACCATGTATGGCATCCGTTTCCTCACTCTCGCGAGAATGATGGGCGCCGGCGGCTTGCAGGTATAGCCGAATTGCTGCTCATCGGGACACCCTATGAGCAGCATGAAGATTGACCGCCTCGACGAGATTCTGAAGTCGATCTCTGGCCTCGTACGTCAGGAAGTGCTCGTCGGCGTGCCCGACAGCACCGCAGGCCGTAAGGACGACGACCAGCCAATCAGCAACGCTGAAATCGGCTACATCATGGAGAACGGCTCGCCAGCCAATAACATTCCGGCGCGGCCGCACCTCGTGCCGGGCGTGCAGGATGCGCGACCCAAGTTCGAGCCGCAGTTGCAGAAGAGCGTCGAATCGGCGCTAGACGGCGACCTTGAGCAGGTCGATCGCCGGCTGAACATGGCAGGTCTCGCTGCGCAGAATTCTGTCCGCGCGAAGGTCAACAGCAACATCGCGCCGCAGCTCGCTGAATCGACGCTCGAAGCGCGGCGCCGTCTCGGCGTCACGCGCGAGAATACGCTGGTCTTTTCCGGCCAGTATCGCAATTCGATAAAGTACGTGATCCGCAAGAAGTAAATACCCGACTCCCGTTCACAAGGGCCGCCATGCGCGGCCCTTTTTCGTTGGTGCTCGCGACATGGCGCAACTCGACGTCGTTGACGTTCTGCTCGATCCCGATTTCATGGACACGGGCCTCGTCTGCAACCGCATGACACAAACAATCGACGTTCATGGTCGTGCACTGAACACTCCGGCGGCGATCCCATTCGCCGCAGTCGTGACAAGCGACAAGGGCGACATCCTGCATCGGAACGCCGACGGCAGTCGAATCGTCGGCTCGATCACCTTGCATACGCCGCTCCGGCTGCGTGACGGTGGTCCAGATGGGACGGCGGACGCAGACGAGATCGCCTGGCAGGGCGCGACCTACACGGTTGTGAACGTGAACGACTACTCGCATTTCGGTCGCGGCTTCGTCTGCGCCACCTGCGACCTCAAACCCTTGACGGGAACCCCATGAACGACAGCTCGACCGGCGGATACCTGGCGCCAGCCGTCGATGCGCCGCCGGCCGAGGACGATGGCCTCGACGATCTGATTCACGACCTGATCGCGGGCATCACGTCACTGCCGCCAGACCTTGTGCGGCCGCGATGGCAGCCGACCGTGCAGAAGCAGCCCGAGCCGGGCATCAACTGGTGCGCGTTCGGGATCCAGACCCAGACGCCGGACGCGAGCCCCGCGATCGTGCACAACGGCGCGAACGAAGGCAGCGACACCTACATCCGCCACCAGGATCTCGACGTGCTCTGCACGTTCTACGGGCCGGCGGCCAAGGGCTATGCGCAGCGGCTCGCCGACGGGCTCGCGCTCCCACAGAACCGCGAGCAGCTCAAGCTGCTCGACATGGCCTTCGTCAGCGTCTCGGAAATCCGCGCCGCGCCGGACCTGGTCAACCAGCAATGGGTGCGGCGTTACGACATGACCGTGAGGCTGCGCCGCAAGATCTCGCGCACCTACGCAGTACTGAATCTGAAGTCCGTGCAGGCGTCGACGACGACAGACGCGTCGCCGCCCGTCACTTCCACCATAAACGTCAACCTGTAGGGGATCAGCATGTCCAACGGACTGCCGGTATCGCGTCGCATCAACGTGACGCTCAGCCTCGCGGCGCTCGCGGCGCAGGGCGCGAACATGAACACCGCGCTCTTTCTGGGCGCATCCGCGGTGATCGACACGAACGAGCGGATGCGCTCGTATTCGGGCATCACCGAAGTGGGGGCCGACTACAGTACGGTCGATCCGGAGTATCTGGCGGCTCAGCTGTATTTTGGCCAAACTCCGCAGCCTCAGAGCCTGTGCATCGGTCGATGGGCGAAGACGGCGACGTCGGGCTCGTTGAAGGGCGGTGCGCTGTCGGCCGCACAGCAGCTGCTCGCGCAATGGCAGGCGATCACGAATGGCGCCTTCAACATCACGATCGACGGCACGGCGCGCAATGTGACCGCGCTGAATTTCTCGGCTGCATCGAACCTCAACGGCGTGGCGGCGATCGTTCAGGCGGCGCTCGCATCGTATGCGACGGTCGTGTGGACCGGAAGCCAGTTCCTGGTGACGAGCAAGTCCAGCGGGACGGGCGTCGCCGCGAACGGCACGATCACGCTGACGGCGAACCCCGCAGCAAACGATACGGTCACCATCAACGGCACCGCGGTTACCTTCGTTGCGGCCGCCCCGGTGGGCAGCCAAGTGCTGATCGGCGCCAACGCTGGCGCGACGGCAGTCAACCTGCAGACGTTCCTCGCAGCATCGACGGACGCAAACCTGTCGCAGTGCAGCTACTCGACGACCGGCGCCGTCACGACAGTCACCGCGATCGCGGTTGGCAACGCCGGCAATGCGATCACGCTCGCGAAATCGAGCGCGGCCATTACTCTGTCGGGTGCCACGCTCGCCGGCGGGGTCGCTGCATCGACGCTCAGTTACGCGACCGCGCCTGGCGCCGGCACCGACATCTCGGCGATGCTCGGCCTGACGAGTTCGCTCGCATCGGCGCCGGTGAACGGCATCGCCGCCGAGCAGCCGACGGCCGCAGTAGCGATCTTCCTTGACCGCTTCTCAAATCAGTTCCTCGGGTTCGAGTTCGCGGACACCTCGGTGACTGATGACCAGCACGTTGCGGTCGCGCAGATGATCGAGGCCGATCAGGCTCACATCTACGGCATCACGACGCAGAATCCGCAGTCGCTGGACCCCACGGTGACGACGGACCTCGCCAGCCGGTTGAAGGCACTGAAGGTCCAGTACACCACGATCCAGTACTCGAGCGCGAGCCCGTACGCGATCAGCTCGTTCCTCGGCCGCCTGCTGACCGTCGATTTCAACGGCAACAGCACGACGATCACGATGGACTACAAGCAGGAGCCGGGCATCGTTGCCGAGACGCTGTCGACGACGCAGGCCGACGCCCTGCAGGCGAAGAACTGCAACGTGTTCGTCTCGTACCAGAACAACACCGCGATCTTGCAGTACGGCGTCACGCCGAGCGGTGTGTTCGTCGACTCGATCTACAACGCGATCTGGTTCAAAAACGCTATCCAGACGCGCGTGTACAACCTGCAGTATCAGAGCCCGACGAAGATCCCGCAGACGGACGCGGGCAACGCGCTGATCGCGGGCGCGATTTCGGCGGAGTGCGATCAGGCCGTGACGAACGGTTATCTCGCGCCGGGTGTCTGGAACTCAGCCGGCTTCGGCGCCATCGTGCAGGGGCAGACGCTGTCGAAGGGCTACTACGTCTATACGCCGCCCATCTCGTCGCAATCGCAGGCTGACCGGGAGGCGCGCAAGTCGGTGTCCTTCCAAGTCGCGGCTAAGGAAGCGGGAGCTATCGGCGACTGCGACATCGCGATCACCGTCAACCGGTAAAGAGGACCAAGCAATATGAGCACCTATTCGTTTCAGGACGTCACGGCCACGATTATCGGGCCGACCGGCGCTTTCGAACTCGGCTACGGAAACGCAACCGCGAAAGAGGGCATCACGATCGCGCGCGCCAACGACAAGAACACGATGACGGTCGGTTCTGACGGGGAAGGCATGCACAGCCTGCATGCCGACAAATCCGGCCAGGTCACGCTCCGCTATCTGAAGACTTCGCCCGTGAACGCCAAGCTTATGGCGATGTACGACGCGCAGTCGCTGTCGAGTGCACTGTGGGGAAAGAACCTCATCGAGGTGACGCAATCGGCGGCCGGCGACATTGCGACCGCGCGTAGCTGCGCGTTCAAGAAGGCTCCGAACCTGACCTATGCAGAAGACGGCGACATCGTCGAATGGGTCTTCGACTCGATCAAGATCGACAGCCTGCTTGGGACGTACTGATCATGGCGACCGAAATCGAACTGAGCGGTAAGCGGTACCAGATCGGTCGCCTGAGCGCGATGCAGCAGTTCCACGTGAGCCGCCGCATCGCGCCGATCATCCCGTCGATGATCCCGGTGCTGATGAAGTTCTACGCCGAGATCGAGCGTGGACGAAACGTGGCCGCGAATGCGGCGCTCGAGGCGCTCGCCTCCGGCGAGAATGCTCCCGCTGCGCAACAGCGCGACGTACTCGGCCTGGTCGACTCGATCGCGCCGGTGCTGCAGCCGTTCGCCGACGCGCTCGCGGGCCTGAAGGACGAGGATGCCGAGTACGTGTTCGGCACGTGCCTGTCGGTAGTCGAGCGCCAGCACATGAACGGCTGGGCGAAGGTCTGGGCAGCAGCTCATAAGACCTCAATGTTCGATGACATGGACATTGGCTCGATGCTGCCGCTCGTTGTGCGAGTCGTGGTCGAGAACCTCGGCCCTTTTATCAACGGGCTGCTTATCAGCCGAGCGAGCAGCCCGGGGGCGGCGACTACGGCTGGTTGAAGACGCTGCCCGGGGGCGAGGACTGGCTGCTCGAGCCAGCGCGCGCACAAATGTGCAAGTACGAATCCTTGATTGACGGGACGCTCGGCTTGGCCGATGTCGCGCTGATGAACGATTACCTCGCCGTCCGGGCGGACAACGAAGCGGCCGCGCGCCGCAGAATGGAAAGAGAAAATGGCTGATTCCGTCGTCATCCGCGAGTTCTTGGTCGCGCTCGGCTTCAAGGTCGACGAGAAGGGGCTGAAGAACTTCAAGGAAGGCGTCGATGGCGCGACGAAGGGTGTCACGCGCCTGATCGCTACGATCTCCGGCGCGGCGCTGACGCTGGGCGCCGGCGTCTCGGCATTCGCCTCGAAGCTAGAGCGGCTGTATTTCGTCTCGCAGCGCACGAATTCCGCGGCGACGAATCTTCGAGCATTTGATTACGCCGCGCGCAACCTCGGCGTCTCGACGGATTCTGCGTTCGGGACGATCGAGAACCTCGCGAGGTTCCTGCGCAACAACCCGGCCGGCGAAAGCTATCTCGGCAGCCTCGGCGTGCAGACGCGGAACGCGAACGGCGAGTTGCGCGACACGGTCGACATCATGTCGGACCTTGGCGGCGCGCTCTCCAAGATGCCGACGTGGCGCGCGAGCCAGTACGCGAACATCTTCGGGATCGACGAGAACCTGATGCTCGCGATGCGCAACGGGGACTTTGAGAAGTTCCTGAAGCAATATCGCGAGATGTCGGCGACGACCGGGCTCGATAAGGCGGCTGACGATTCGCACCAGTTCATGGTGCGACTGCGCGAGATCGGGACGACGTTCGAGAACCTCGGCATCCGCATCGAAGGCGTGATGCTGCAGAGGATCGGGCCGCAGCTCGATCACTTCCAGAAGTGGATGGATGAACACGGCGATGAAATCGCGCGCCGGGTCGGCGACATCGCGAATGCGTTCGCCGACGCGGCAACAGCAATCGCGCCGATGCTGAAATGGCTTGCGGACGAGTTTGTCGAGATGGACAAGTCGACCGACGGCTGGTCGACAAAGCTGCTGCTGCTTGTCGGCATCTTCAAGGTGCTCGGCGGGTTCCAACTCATCGGCGGTATCTGGAAAATGGTCGCGGCGCTGCGCGCGATGGGAGGCGCTACGGCGGCCGCGTCGGCGGCCGGCGCTGCAGCGGGTACCGGCGGCCTGCTCGGCAGGCTGTTGCCGTTTGCTGCGCGGCTGGCCGGTGGGCTGGGTCTGCTGCTGCACAGCGGCGATCTGAACAGCGGCGAGGATGAGGAGCTTCGCCGGCGTCAGGCCCTTGGGCCGACTATCGACGGCGCGTCGGGGCCCGCTCCCGCGGCACCAGCATCCAGCGCGCCCGCGACGTCTGGCGGCGGCAGCAATCTATCCGCGCCCGGGTTTCTCGACCGCGTGCGCGCTGCGATTGCAGCCGCGAAGGAATCGGAACGCAAATACGGCGTCCCTTGGCTGGTGACGTTTGCTCAGTGGGCCCTCGAAAGTGGGTTCGGTAGCAGCGGCCTGTCGAAACGAAGCAACAACCCGTTCAGCATTCAAGCGGGGAAGGGGCAGGACTTCGTATGGGGCCTCGATCACCGAGCCGACGGCACGCCGTATCAGGCGAAGTTTCGCCGGTTCAAGACGCTTGAGGACGCGTTCGACGCGCACGCGCAGTTGCTGGTGAAGGGAAAGCCGTATGCGAACGCTCGGAAGGTGATGGGCAATGCGTTCTCATTTGCAGATGCGCTGACCGGTGTGTATGCCGAGGACCGCAACTACGGTACGAAGCTCAAGAAGATCATGTCGAACGCGTTGCAGAACCCTGAATGGCTGGCTCCGGCTTCCGGTCAGGGCGGCGCATCGAACCGCGTCGAGATCAACCAGGACGTCAAGATCCAAGTGAACGGGTCGAGCGATCCTGACGCGACCGCGCGGTCGGTAGCGCGCGAACAGAAGGGTGTCGCCGATGCCACGGTGCGCAACATGAAGGGGGCATTCTCGTGACGACACAGTCCGACATCCTCGACGTCACGCTTGTCGGTAGCAAGAAGATCGGCAGCGTGAGGATCGCGGCGACCATCGAAGAGGTGTACAGCGACGAAGTGGTCGTCACCGAGCATCCGGTTGAAACCGGCGCTCCGGTGAACGACCACGCGTACATGCGGCCGCGTGAGTATGTGATTAAGTGCGGATGGAGCAATGCTGACTATGAGGCACTGCTCGGCGCGGCCGTCGTGCCTTTCGACGATACCGGTGCTAATTCTATGGCAACCGGCACATATGTTGATGCGGTGTACAGCCAACTTCTGCAGATCCAGAGCATTCGCAAACCGATCGACATCGTCTCGACGCGGCGGAAGTACTCGAACATGCTGATCGGCACGATCTCGGTAGTCACCGACCAGAAGTCCGGGTCGGCATTGATGCTTACGGCATCGTTGAAGCAGGTCAACATCGTGAGCACGCAGGCGACTAAGCTTCCGCCGCGCGCGAACCAGGCGAATCCGGCCGCCACTGCCGAGACGCAGAACGCGGGAGCGAAGTCGGCCGTGCCGGCGACGCCGGCGCCGGGCGGCTCGGTTTCACCTACGAGCATGTGATGACGACGTTCTATGAAATCCCGCTGACGCCTGATCCGCAGACATTCACGATCACGCTCAGTAGCCTCATCTATCGGCTGACCGTCCAGTATCGCGCGGCCGGCGGCACGGGCTGGATTCTCGACATCGCTGACGCGAATGGCAACCCGTTGGTCTCAGGCATCCCGCTCGTTACCGGCGTCGATCTGCTCGGCCAATATTCGTATCTCGGCTTCGGGGGCCGTCTGTGGGTGCAGGGTTCGGCAGATCCTGATGACGTTCCGACGTTCGATGATCTGGGGATCGGCTCCCACGTTTTCTGGGTGACTGACTGATGGCAACGCAATTCGGCCGCAAGGTTTCACTGATCATCGGCCCGGATGCCGGTGATGCACTGGAGCTATCCGGGTTGAGGATCGTATTCCGGGTGCAGCGTGGCGATCTCCAGACTCCAAACTCGGCGCGGATCCGGGTGTACAACGTATCCGACAACACGGCGCAGCGCGCGGCTGCCGAGTTCACGCGCGTGGTTCTGCAGGCCGGTTACGAGGGCAACTACGGGATCATCTTCGATGGCTCGATCATCCAGGTGCGGCGCGGGCGCGAGAGCCCGACCGACACCTACATTGACATCACGGCTGCCGACGGTGACATGGCGTACAACTTCGCCGTGGTGAACACGACGCTCGCGGCGGGCTCAACGCATGCAGACGTCGTCGACGCGTGCCTGAAGGCGATGGGGAAATTCGGTGTGACGGCTGGCTACATCGCTGATATGCCGTCCAACCCGATGCCGCGCGGACAAGTGCTGTTTGGAATGGCGCGCGATCATCTCGAGACGGTCGCGCGCTCGACGCAGACGCTCTGGTCGATTCAGGACGGGCAGTTGCAGATCGTGCCCGAGACGTCGTATGTTCCCGGTGAAATTCCGGTGATCAACGCGAAAACGGGCATGGTCGGATTGCCCGAGCAGACGCAGAACGGCATCACTGTGCGCATGCTGCTCAACCCGGCCGTGAAGATCGGCCGGTTGATCCAACTCGACAATTCGAGTATCCAGCGGTACGAGTTCAGCTTGCAAACTGATCAGCAGGCCGAGAATCGCAGGATCGCGCTTCAAAACCAAGTCAACGGCGACGGATTCTACTACGTGATGTCGAACGAACTCTGGGGAGACACGCGCGGAAACGACTGGTACACCGAGGTGATTTGCCTGTCGGTCGACGTAACGCCCGGTCTCGATCTGTCAACGAAAGCGAGCGGAGTTAGCGCTCCCGCTCCGGCCAAACTGGGCGTCATCAACCCCTACGGCTAGTCTCTGGACTTCGCGTAGGTCTCGAGATTTCGCCTGAACTCTTCCTGCGTCATCGCGGGGCCCAGCTCCGAACCGTCTCCGGCTTTGTTGATCGTCGCGCGTGTGAATTGGGTAAGCGACAAATCGGTCGAGACGTCTCCGGTCGGACCAATCACTGCCACCTCGGCGTGCGATGGGTTGAGGGTAATGCCCCAGCAACCGACATCGTAACGCTCTGGATGCGATCGGTTGTTAAAGATTCGGGCCGATTTTAGGTTTCGTGCGTTTGCGATCGGCATCGTGCATGGGCTATGCAAAATCAACGCATAGATCATGCTCGACGCTGGAATTACCCCGGATTCGGCGGGCTTGCTCGCGAGGATGTAGGCCTCTGGATCGGCTCCCGCGGCAGTGCCGCTTGCGAGTGCTGCGGCAATGACAGCGGCTATGGTCAATTTCTTCACTTCTTCCCCCCATGGATCGAAAAGAGCGAGTCGACGACGAGCTGGCTTCGTTGCGCGCGGCGCTGCGTGGATGGCAGGTCGGCATTTGGACGGCGCTGCCCGGCGAGATCGAATCATTCAACGCCGAGGCGCAGACCTGCGTCGTGCAGCCGGCGATCAAGATCCCTGTCCGGGCAAGCGATGGGACAGTCACGACCATCGAACTGCCTCCCGTCGTCGACTGTCCGGTGCAGTTCCCGTCTGGCGGCAATTGTACGCTTACCTTTCCGGTCGCTCAGGGCAACGAATGCTTGCTCGTATTTGCGTCACGCAGCATTGACGCATGGTGGCAGTCCGGCGGGGTTCAGGAACAGGCCGCGCTACGCATGCACGACCTGTCCGACGGGTTCGCGCTACTCGGCTTCCGATCGCGGCCGCGCGCGCTTGCCGGTGTTAACACGTCATCGGCTCAATTACGCAGCGACGACGGCTCGACCTTTTTCGATCTGAATCCGAGCACCCAGAAGGTGAAGATCGTCGCGCCTGGCGGCTTCGAGGTGATCGCGCCCACGCAGGTTCTGACCGCCTCGACGTCGCTGACCGTGAACTCGCCGCAGTCTGGTTTCAGCGGCGCGGTGATCGTGCAGGGGCTGTTCTCGTTCCTCGGCGGGATGATCGGCAGCGCGGTGAGCGGCGCTGCCGCAGTGATCACCGGCACGATCAATTTCATCGGCCGGCTGACCGCCAACGGCAAGACGATCGACGACACGCACACCCATCCGAACGGCGAAGGCGGCGAGACCGGCCCGGTCAACTGAGACACCCATGAGATACCGAAAACTCGACGCTGACGGCGACTACGTCTTCGGCGGGTCAGCGAACGACTTCCTCGTGAACACGCCGGATGCTGTAGCTCAAGCGGTCTTGACGCGCCTGCGTCTCCTGCAAGGCGAGTGGTTCCTCGATACGACCGTTGGGATGCCGTGGGAACAGGCGGTGATCGGCAAGAACACGCAGGGCACTGCCGACGCTGCGATCCGCGCATGCATTCTTGGCACGACCGGCGTAGTCGAGATCACCGCATATTCGAGCGCGCTGGATAGTGAAACGCGGAAGCTGACCGTTACCGCGACGATCACGACGCTCTACGGAACCACCACATTTGAGACCACCCTGTGACGACGACGCTTACCACTGTCGCGGCGACCATCGACGCGAACGGCATCACCGCGCCGACGTACGCGGACGTATACGCGTACTTCCAAGCGAAGTACCAGGCGATCTATGGGGCCGACGTGTATATCGATCCCGACAGCCAGGACGGCCAGCTACTCGCCGTGGTCGCGGAGGCGATCGCGGACTGCAACTCGGTCACCATCGGCGTCTACAACTCGTTCAGCCCGTCGAAGGCGGTCGGCGCTGCGCTGTCGAGCAACGTGAAGATCAACGGGATTGAGCGCGAGGCTGCTTCCTATTCGAGCGCCGATCTGACGCTGGTCGGGCAGGCCGGCACGACCATCACGAACGGGATCGTGAAGGACGGAAACAACTACCAATGGGCGCTCCCGGCCACGGTCACGATTCCGCCTGCCGGTGCGATTACGGTCACGGCGACGTGCACGACAATTGGCGCGATCGCGGCGCTGGCAGGCACGATCAACCAGATCGGCACGCCGACGCGCGGCTGGCAGACGGTTACGAACGCGTCGGATGCGGCTCCGGGCGCACCGGTCGAGCCGGACCCGGCACTGCGCGTTCGGCAGGGCGTGTCGACGGCTCTGCCGTCGCAAACGGTGCTCGACGGCATCACCGGCGCTGTCGCAAACCTGCCTGGCGTGACGCGATGCCAGCCTTACGAGAACGACACCAGCGTAACGGATGCTAACGGCATCCCGTCGCACTCAATTTCGCTCGTCGTCGAAGGCGGTGACGCCACGGCAATCGCTAACGCGATCGCGATGAAGAAGACCCCGGGCGGCGGCACGTACGGCACGACGCAGATCAACACGACGAACCGATACGGCATGCCGGTGACCATCAAATTCTTCCGGCCCACTGACGCGCCGATCGCTGTCGCAGTCGCGATTCGTGCGCTGCCTAGCTATACGACCGCTACAGGAATCGCCATGCAGAATGCGATCGCGGCGTACATCAACAGCGTCGTGATCGGCGGAGGCGCAGCGCAGAGCGTCGAATGGGACGAATGCGTCACGCAGGCGAAATCCATCAGCGGCGCATCGACGTTCAAGATCGCGAGCCTCGTGCTTACAGGTCCGCGCGGTGTCGGGTCGCCGGACGTCGGGCTGCTGTTCAACGAATCGGCCTCCTGTACGGCTAACCAGGTGACGATCACGACGGGGTGAGCATGGCAGAACTGGACGATTACACCGGGCTGATCACCTCGGAGCACCAGCCGCGCCCGATATTCATGGCGGTCGTCGCAGCATGGGTGTCTCCGATCGTTGACCAGATCAACTTGCTCGGCGGCATGCCGGCGCTCTTTGATCTCGATTCGGCAGTGGGTGACCAGCTCGACACACTGGGGCAATGGATCGGCCTTGCGCGGCAGGTAAGCACGCCACTGGTTGGCGTGTACTTCGCCTTCGACATCTACGGGCTCGGCTTTGATCAGGGTGCGTGGAAAGGCCCGTATGACCCGGATTCTGGCCTCGTATCGCTGGACGACGAAACGTATCGAATGGCGTTGCGCGCGAAGATCGCGGCGAACCACTGGGACGGAACGCCGGATGCCGCCGGCGAGATCCTTGAAATGTTGGCTCCCCCCGGCACACTGGTTTTCATCGAGGATCACTGCGATATGTCGATCACGATCGGCATTGCTGGAAAGCAACCCAATGCATTGTATGCAGCGCTTCTGACGAAGGGTTTTCTGTCTCTGAAGCCGGAGGCGGTCCACGTCAATTACGCCTTCACATCGCTTGACGGGACGCCGGTATTCGGCTTCGACGTTGACAACGAGTACGTCGCTGGGTTCGACGCAGGCTCGTGGTCGACGGATAGCCTCACTCCTCAAAACCTTCTCGACTACACCTTCTCCCTCGACGTATCGACGCTCGCCTGACGCGTCGTCGCGGCACTTTCTGGACTTCACATGGCAATCGAAAACGACTTCCTGCCGTTCGCGGTAGGTGCGGGCGCGAACGTGCTCTCTCAGGCCGCATACGCTGCTCTCGCGGCGATCTCGCAGGGTTTCCAGTCAGGCACTGCTCAATCCGCTGCCTGTAACAAGGCGTGGCGGCAGTCGACCATCATGAGCGCCGTGCTCGCGCAGTTCATCGTCACGCGGACCGGCCAGCCGGCAATCGACGACGGCACCACTGCGACGCTGCTGGCGAACCTGCTCGCATCCGCCGCGGCGGTGAACGGGGACCAGACGCAGGCCTTTGCGGTCGCGAGCGCGGTAACGCCGAATCAGGCCGTGAGCCTCGGCCAACTGCAACAGATCAAGACGGTCGCGACGTTCGCGTCGAACGGATCGTTCACGGTTCCTCCGACGGTCACTGCGATCTGGGTGAGTGCTGTGGCGGCTGGTGGGGGTGGGGGCGCTGGAGCAAGCACTTCCGGGCTTTCCGCAATCGTCGGAGGTGGCGGCGGTGGCGGCGGTGGGTGTGGCCAATATCTGGTTCGCGTTCGGTTCGCAGTGACCCCCGGGCAGGTGATCAATATCTCGATCGGCGCCGGCGGTCTTGGTGGCGTTGTTGGCGGGGCAGCAGCAACGGCAGGCGGCAACACGGTAATCGGAACGCTCGCAACTCTGACGGGCGGTGGTGCCGGTAGTGCTGGCGGCGCGGCAAGCGTGAACGCGATTGGCGGGGGCGGCAACGGTGGCGTCGGCGGTTCCGGAAACCCCGGGGGGCAAACCGGTTACGACGGCAACTACATGGGCAATGGCGGCTTCGGTGCTTCGTCGCTATTCGGCGGCGGTGGCGCTGGTGGCAGGGCGGCTCAGGGGGCTGGTCAAGCGGGCACCGGCGCTGCATTTGGCGGTGGCGGCGGCGGCGGCGGTGGCTGCTATGGGAGTGCCGCAGGGACCGCCGGCAACGGCGGATCCGGTGGTCAGGGTCTTGCAATCATTGAGTGCTGAAAATATGAAATACGCCTACTTCGATCCGAGCAGCGCACTCGTGCTGCAACTCCTCGACACGGATGCGCTGAATTATGCGGAATTGCCGCCGGCGACCTCCCTGCTCGAGTTGACCGACGCGCAACACGCCGCAGCACAGACTGGCATGTGGTACGTGGTGTCCGGCGCACTCACGCAGACCGTGCCGGCGGCAACTATCAACGCGCAGCTTGAGGCCGCGCGCGCCATGCAGATTGCCGCGCTGATGACGGCGTGTTCGAACGCGATCACGGCCGGCTTTGAGTCGTCTGCCTTGGGGGCCGTGCACACCTATCCGGCGTCGATCACTGATCAGCAGAACCTGACGGCCTCGGTGCTTGCATCGATGTATCCGGGCTTGCCTGCGGGATGGACGACGCCGTTTTGGTGCGAAGACTCGACCGGTGTCTGGGCATACGTCTCGCACACGGCTGCGCAAATTCAGCAAGCGGGCCAAGACGGGAAGGCTGCGATCCTGGCTGCGCTCACGAAGAAGCAGAACCTGGTCAATCAGGTTGCTGCAGCGACGACGCTCGCAGCAATTCAAGCAGTGGTGTGGAGCTGACAACATGAAGAATCGAATCCTCGCGGCACTGTCCCTCGCCGCATTTGCGCTGTCGCTCGTCTTCGGGCAGTCGGCTCTTGCTCAGTTCGTTCCCGGCCAGATCCTGGCCGCGGCGCAACTGAATTCAGCTTTCGAAAACGTGCTCGCTCTGTCAGGCGGTGCGCTCACCGGCCCGCTTACGGTCCCGACGCTGACCGTAACGGGCGCGCCGATCGCAATTGCATCGGGCGGCACCGGCGCGGCGACTGCCACCGGCGCGACAAGCCAACTGCAGTACCTGCAAGGTGCTGCGGGCAGCGTTGCACGCACGCTGACGAACAAATTTCAGGACACCATCAACCTGAAGGATTTCGGCGGTCCGAACACTTGCAACGGCACGAACAACGACGACGCGGCGATGACGAGCGCATTCGCCGCGATTGCGCCCGGCCTGACGCTGACGCTGCCTTCCGGAACCTGCACGTTCACGACGCCAAAGGTGCTGCCTCTGATCAGCAACGGCGGCATTCGTGGGGCGGGTAGTGGGCAATCCACGTTGCTCTATACCGGCACGAACACCACGAGCGACCTGATCTTGCTCGGTGACGGAACAACGTCACTCACGGGGTGGAACTTCTCGGGCTTCACGATCCAGTCGAGCACGAAGATGACGTCCGGAGCGGCGTTGCACGTGCGTCGCTTGCAATACGGAAACAACCTGATCGACGTGAACGCGGGTTCGTTGAATCAGGCATCGATCAATTTGTGGCGCGGCATCTGGCTGGACAACGTCAACGTATTCAAATACGACATCGGCAATCAGCAAGTGCAAGAGGTTGGTGTCGCAATGAACGGTGCGGCGTCCAGTGACGAAGGCTCTGACATTTTTTTGGACAACCTTGTCGCGAGTTTCTCCGGCGTTGGGTTTCAGATCGGTGGCGGGCAGGGCGGCGTGTATTTCGGCAAGGTGCTTGCGTTTTACAACAACGTGAACTATCGGGTCGACAACAGCTTTGTCGCGCGGAAGAATCGAGAAATCTTCTTCAGCTCGCAAACCGTTTCCGATGGCAACACGAATTACGGCTTCCATTTCAACGATGCGTTGACGTCGAATGCTCCGATCACGCTCAACGCACACATCGGCTCTGCCGGAACGTTCGGCACGGGCGGCGTTGGCGTCAACGTCTATGTGCAGAAATGGCCGAATGGCCGCATCGTTATCGGGCCCGGGCAGTTGTACAACGCGACAGCGGATAGTGTTCGCGTCGACGATGCGAGCACGATCATCAGCATCGACCAGGGTCGGCAAATCCTGAACAACGGTGGGTATGCGGTCAATGCGACGGTGCCGGACTCGAATATCTACAACTATTCGCAGTACATGGCATCGAATGCATCAGGCAACCAGTCCGCGAACGTGACGAGCCAAGCATTCACAGGAAATTTCGGTGTCAGCCTGTTTTATACCCCCGGCACCCAGCGAGCAATCCAATGGGCCGCAAATGGCGTGCCGCGCTGGCAATGGTTCACGGATGGCTCGTCTGAACCCGGCTCAGGTTCAAACGGCGGTTCGAACATGGCGCTCGGCGCCTACAGTGACACCGGCACCTATCTCGGAACGTACGCCCTTTTCGTGCGCGCAACCGGCGCGCTGACGCTGTCGGGCAGCATCAGCCACGGCGCACAGGAGATCGACAAGTCGTATGCGTATAGCACGCCGGCGACGGGCGCTACGGTTACGTTGGCCAGCGGAACGGGCACGGCAATTATCAACCCGAGCGCCACGCTCGCGACGTTGACGATTACGCTGCCGGGCTGCACGAGTGCGTATGACGGCTCGATCGCGCGCTATTCGTCGACGCAGGCCATTACCGCGCTCACGCTCGGCGCCGCGTCCGGGAGCGTGGCAGCTCCGGCTACTTCGCTCGCTGCAGGAGCGGGCCACGGGTATCTCTGCCGGGGTGCGAATACGACCTGGTACCCGTTGTACTGACCAGCATAAGAGTCACACATCAGCCGCCCGAGGGGCGGCTTTTTCATTTCCGGGGGATGAATGACCGACAACGTATCGGCGCCGGCGCGCGTCGAGGAACGCCTGCGCGCAGGAGAACGTCGCTTTTCGAAACTGGAGCAGCGACTCAACGAGACAGCCGCGGCCACAAAAGAGCACCTGCAAAGTCAGGACCAAAAGATCGACGACATCGTTGCCTCGGTATCTCTGATCCAGACGAATACGCAGTCGATGGTCGACACGTGGGAGGGCGGCACGCGCGCGGTTCGCGCGTTGTGCCGTCTCGCCGATGCGTGGCGCTTCCTCGTCCGGCACGTCGCCGGTCCGACGATCGCGTTCGGCACCGTCGTCCTGATCGTTTTTCGTTACTTGCGACATGAGCCCATTCCCGATTGGGCGCATGCAGTCGTGAAATTTCTTCTGGGATGACCATGACACCACAAACTCTTTCCGCCGCGCTGCAGATCCCGCTCGCGCGCGCGACGCCGTGGGCCGACCCGCTGTCGGCCGTCATGGCGATGTATGCGATCGACTCGCCCGCGCGGCAGGCCGCGTTTCTCGCGCAGTGCGGGCACGAGTCGGGCCGGCTCCAATGGCTCCGCGAGATCTGGGGGCCGACGCCCGCGCAACGGGCGTATGAGCCTCCCTCGACCAAGGCGAAGGAACTCGGTAATACCGAGCCCGGAGACGGGTTCAATTTCCGAGCGGGCGGCCTGATCGGCATTACCGGCCGCTACAACTTCCGGGTGATGGGTCAGAAGATCGGCGTCGATCTCGAGGGCAACCCGGGCCAGATCGTTCAGCCGAGCATCTCCGCGGAAGTATCGGCGCAGTTCTGGGTCGACAACGGCCTGAGCGCGCTCGCCGACGCTGGTGACTTTCTGTCGATCAGCCGCGCGATCAACATCGGCAACCCGCGCTCGTCGGCCACGCCGAACGGCATGCCCGACCGCCTGGCGCTCTGGGATTCCTGCAAGAAGGCGCTCGGCGTCGCCTGACCCATCAGTTTTCGATTTTTCGAAATTTCGCAATCTCGCCCGGCCGCGCGCCGGGCTTTTTCATTTCCGGACCAGATATGACCCGATGCAGCCATGACGTCGCGCTCGAGCAGCGCTGCGAGAAATGCACGGCCGCTGGCCTCGCCGCTCTGCCGAAGATCGCGGGCGAGCATGCTGTGCGCGTGACAGAAGTCGAGATCGAGTACTACCCGGACCACCCGCCGCGCACCGAGTCGGCGACGTTCCGGCATACGAAGAAAGTAGGGCATGCGGCCGGCCTGCGCTGCTCGATCAGCGGCCAGCCGTCGCCCGAGTATCACCACCTGTTCTGCGAGTGGGCAGATTCCGACGCGATCGATTGGGCGGCCGTGCGCGGCGTCGCGCTCGGCGAGATCAAGGAGATTCCGGTGCTCGACCCGGTCACCGATCGGCCGACGAAGGAGCTGTACCCGGTCGAGGAATCGTTCCTCTGGCTCGTCTGCAAGCTCGTCGAACTGCGCGGCTTCGACTGGCATGCGTTCGACCCGGCCAAGCCCGAAACCTTCGTCGACGCGATGACGAACATGCTGCCGCTGTCGGCTAAGTTCCACCGCTCGCCGGCGCACGGCATCCATCACCGGTCGTTCCCGACCTTCGTGTTTCAGGCGTTCCCGCGCAAGGCCGGGTTCGTCTTCACCCCGGACGAACTCGTCCAGCCCCTGAAGGAGTAAGCCATGCCGAAATCCATTCTGCAAACCGGTGCTGTTACGTTCACTGCATCGTCGTTTGTCCCGCTCATCGATTGGGCTGCATCGGCGATGGGGGTGAAAATTCCGCTCGACGCACAGCTGCAGCTCGCGGCAGGGCTGATCACGCTCGGTCATGCCCTCGTCAACCGCTTTTTCCCGCAAGCCATCGCTCAGCAGTAACCCGTCCGCCGCGCCTCGCGGCATCACTCCCGAAGGAATCCCATGAAGAAGCTCATGCTGCTCGCGGCAGGCCTTGTCGCGTCCGTCGCACTCGTCGCCGGCTGCAAATCGCTGCCGACGCTGCAGGAACAGTTCACGCAGGCCTGCCCGATAGTCAATGCGGACCTGAAGATCATCGCCGCTTCGCCGCTGCTCACGCCAGCGCAGCAGCAACTGCTGAGCGGCGTCCCAGGCGATGCCGCGAAGCCCGGCATCATCGCCTCGAACGAAGCCATCTGCACAGCCGGAGCGCAGCTCAACGTGACGGATCTGCGAACGATCCACGACAGCCTGCTGCCGATGGCTATCACGATCGTGCAGGCCGTCCCGGCGCTCCCGCAGCAGCAGGTCGTGCTGCTCGCGCTCCAGACGTTCGGGCCGCTCGTGCAGGGGATGATCGATCAGCTCATCACCGCCACAACCGCGCCTGTCGCGGCGTCGACGCCGCTCGCCGGAGTGCCGCTGCAATGACCCCGCGCGACTACGCTTTGCTCGCGCAGGAGGCGTATTCCGCGAAACCCGACATCGGGAAAGCGGATAGCGCTTCGCGCGCGATCGTACGGCAGACGGCGGCCGGCCTGGTCGTCGCCTTCCCGGGCACGGACAACCTCGATTGTGTGGCGGCCGATCTGGACGCGCATCCGATCGACGTGATCGGCGTCGGGCAGGTGCACCATGGTTTCTGGTCTGCATGGGAAGCGATCTCGGTGCCGGTGCTCGCTGCGATCGGCGGCCGTCCGGTGACGCTCGTCGGGCACTCGCTCGGCGCCGCGATCGCGATCATGGGCGCCGCGGCGATGGTGGTCGGCTGCAATCCGCCGGCGGCCGTCTATGGCTTCGAGCCGCCGCGAGTCAGCACGAACGGGAGCGTCGCGTCGCTGCTCGCGAAGGTGCCCCTGAGCCTCTACAAGAACGGGAACGACATCGTTCCGGATCTGCCGCCTGACTGGCGCCACGCTGGCGTCATTCAGCAGGTCGGCCGCGCGGCGCTGCCGTTTGCGAACGTGACGGATCATGCGATCGCGCGGGTTATCGCAGCGCTTGCTTCGACGGAACTGCCGTCCGGCCGTGTGAGCGGCGCCGCGACGCCTTGATGGCGTTCGTGCGCCGCATCAAGCTGATAGAATGCGCGCAACACGACACACTGACCGCAGATATGTTTGGCGCAAATCACGACACATCGTTGTTCCGTTCCCTTCAGATTCAGTGTCGAGTAGTCGGTGCGTTGCTGATGCGCGAGATCATCACTCGGTACGGCCGCCACAACATCGGGTTCTTGTGGATTTTCTTCGAGCCCATGTCGTTCACCCTCGGGGTGACGGCGCTTTGGAATGTGGCGAAGTTCAATCACGGATCGAACTTATCTATCACTGCATTTGCGGTGACCGGATATTCCACGATTCTGTTGTGGCGTAATACTGCGAACCGATGTGCTTTGGCAATTCTTCCAAATCACAGTTTGCTGTTTCACCGCAATGTCCGCGTGATTGATTTGTTCTTGTCCCGAGCGATTCTCGAGGCATCCGGTGCAACAATGTCGTTTCTGTTCCTGTCGGTGTTTTTCATCGCAATCGGGTTGATGGAGCCGCCGGCAGATGTCTTGCTCATCTTGACGGGATGGGTATATCTCGCGATTTTTGCTGTTGGCCTTGGGTTTATCATAGGATCGCTTAGCGAGATTAGCGAAACCTATGACAGAATTTGGCACACCGTCGCGTATTTGCTTTTCCCGCTATCCGGTGCGGCGTTCATGATGGACTGGCTCCCTGAGCGGGCTCAGCAGGTCGTCAAGTGGATACCTACGGTTTACGGGTGTGAAATGATTCGCTCGGGATACTTCGGATCCTTAGTAAAGCCACACTATGACGTCGAATACATGATATTCGCTGATCTCGTCACATTGTTCACTGGACTTCTGATGGTCAGATACGTTAGTGCCAGAGTCGAGCCAGAATAAACAAAAAGACCGCTTGCATAAGCGGTCTTCTTATTTATAACGAAGTGTGCGTCGAACCCTTACTGCGATGCTTCTTCGACCTGAGGTTGTGGGCTCACATCCTTCGGGCCGTCGTCGATCGCTTGGTGCTCCGCGTGAAAGGGCGGCTCATCGATCGCGCCAGGCTGACGCAGTCTGAGGTTGTGGTACTCGAAGAGTTCGTCCCAGCCTTGATTGCTCCCGTACCATAGCTTCTCGTCGTAATTGTCTACGACGGACGTGTAGACGCCGGGAAACGGGTTGCCGTCTAAGCCGGCATGGTTGTTGTAGTCGTTCAGCAACAGGAAGTTGACCTCGACGTTCGGAAGCATCGCTCGCATGGCAGCCATGAATCGCGTGAGCAATTCCTCGTCGAACATGGTCGTGTGCTCGTAGTTCTGAACCCACCCGTGCGAGAATCGCACGAATAGCACTTTCCCCGATAGGTTCAGTAACCGAGTTATCAGGTATGAAAACTTGCTGTTGTTTTGCGCGCATTTGCTGCGGACAAGGTAGGGCGAGTACACCCCGTTGATTTTTGCCTCGTCGAAATCATGATAGTGCATCAGGCCGTATTTGCCGCACATTACCGCAGGCCCGGTGTCCTCCTGCACAATTTTCATGTGGTCTTCGCGGAAAATATCGACAAAACCACTCTCAAGAAGCTCGACAAGCGCCTTGGTCGGCGTAACCCACCAGTCGAAGGGATAGGCCTTGTCCGTCCCGAAATGTCGTCGGATCTGGTATGCTGTTTGGCAATGACCACCGAGGCTGATGATGTGGTCAAATTCCTGATCGATCATGCGCATCTCCAATTTCGGCCATTTGATTTGAAGGGTCTTTGTTTTTGGTGCAGCGTTATTTGATAAACGAAAATGACAAAAGATCTGAACGATAGCGATACTTGCCTTGCCGGCGTATTTCGTTTCCGGGACAGCATCGAAGGCGACGCGGTTTTGGAGATCGCAACATCTGACGAGCCTTCGGTTACTCGGGCACTTAACCCCGGAGAGTCGGAGTCGACTATCCGGGAAACGATGTCGCGATTCGGCTTCAAAGAGTTGCCGAGGGCAGACCCGTTCGACGAAGGGATCAAGGCGTACGTCATCTAGAGCATCGCCTTAATTGGTTCGATGATGTCCCGTTGGAAATTCAACGGGCCGATCACGAACAGGGTAATCACTGCCACAATAAACGCATAGGACAGGAATTCGACCCCGCGGCGCAATTCTTTCAATTGCGTTTCGAGGGGAGCGCCCTTGAACTCGTCTTTGATGATCTTGACGAGGTGTTGAATTTCGAGCCGAGTTTTCATTCCTTACCCATCACATTTTCGCGTGAGTTTACCGCATCAACTGTCTTACGTCTCGTAATATCGGAGGCGCCACTTGAGGCGCCGAGCATTGGCCTCGCCGCGGGCCGGCGGCCGATTTCGATTGAACATTCGGGTTACGCGCCGGCATCCGCGCGCATTCAGCCTTTGGCCAATCTGGCCTCATCCTGCAAAATCAGACGTAGCTGGTAGAGGGCCACGAGGTGGCCCCCGACATCCTCGGTCCAGACTTTCTGGACTGTTTCGCGCAGGTCGTTCGCGTCCCTGAACTGCAGTCGGCATCGGACGATTTCGAGGATCAGGCGCCGCACCTCGTGGTCCTCGGGGTAGCGTCGCCACATTTCTCGAAGCTCGTGATTGCTGGGAGACTGGAAGGCGGGAAGGGTCTTGCTGAGCATGGCATCGAAATACATACTGTATGGATGTACAGTGTATCGCGGGGTAAGATAGGGCCGTCAAGAACGAAAATAGGGGACGGCAGATGTGCACAACCTATCGCGCGCCAGGCGAGGAATCTGGCCTTAGCGAGCTGAAGATCGACAGCTTCGGCGACCTGTTCCGACAGACGCCATGGAAGCTCGACGTGTACACCGACTACCCCGCGCCGATCGTCGTGCACGTCGACGGCCGGTTCACGCCCCTGGTAGCCGGCTTCGGGTACTGGCCGTGCGCAATCCAGAAGGCCAATATCGAGAAGGCCAAGGAGGAGGGGAGGCCGTCGCCGCCCATGCGCAGCACGATGAACGCGCGCGACGACAACGTCGGGAAATCTCCTCTGTACGGGCCGGCGTGGCGCAGCGGTCGGCGCTGTCTGATCCCGGCCGAATATGTGATCGAGCCATCATATCCGGACGCCCGGCAGGACGCGGCAGGCAAATGGATCAATGGGCCATGCGTGTGGCAGAGGATCGGCGCGGATGACCGGCCGACGATGTGCGTTGCCGGCATCTGGCGCACGCTGACGAACCGCGACGGCACCGAGCACTGCGCGATGGCTATGATCACGGTCAACGCCGACGGCCATCCGCTGATGTCGCGCATGCACAAGCCGGCCGACGAGAAGCGGTCGGTCGTGATCCTGCGGCCCGACGATTGGGAAGAATGGTTGACGACACCGGACGTCGAGGCTGCGCGCTCGATGCTGCAGCTCTACCCGGCAGACGAAATGACATCCGAGCCGGCGCCCCGGAGCGCATAATCTGCCGCCAAATTTTCGGAACGACCGCTCGCAAACCGTTGCCACATATGGTCCCAAAACATGCAAATTATTCCGAAATCTAAATCCTAACGCATTGATTTTTCGGGAAAAATGGCACTTTCAGTACTGGATTGTGATTCCTGTCGTCGTGGGTTCGAGTCCCATCAGCCACCCCAACGAATTCAAGCACTTAGCCCAGTCATTGCGACTGGGCTTTTTGCTTTCTGGTTTCCATGTAACCTTGGTGTAACCGGATTTAGTCAATTCGTCACTAGGCTCGTTGCGTCCCAGTCGCTTCGCCACCCGGTGTCCGATTGCTCACTACCTCCTCAACTCCGATAATGCTTTCGATTAATAGAAAGAGGCGGGGGCCGACGTGAGCAGCAACGATAGCGGAAGCAGTGCGTTGGGCGTCATCGTCATTGCGGCGGTGGTCGCATGGGGAGCAAGTAGGGGCTGGTTTTACCAGACGGGACAGGAATGGTTTGATACCTGTTGGGCGTCAATCAACACCAAAGCTCCGACGACGGCGGCAGAGGCGACGGCATGGGCTCAATGCGAACCGCTGACCAAGAAAGCGTTGTTTGACGCGGGATATGTATTCGGCGGGAATCCCGAGTATGCCGCGACGCCAGAATTGAAGGCTTTGGAGGCTTCGTGTCCAAGCAATTGGACAGATATTCCACTGTCCGGTGTACATGTGCTGGCTATCGACCTGCTACAAAAGGACGGCGGGCCACAATGGCTAGATAAATTCTTACCGCCTGACCGGATGATTGTGCGGACGTTCGATAAGCGTTGGCCCAACTGCAACACGGTGAGAGCTTCCAACGGATTTCCGAAGATTGTCCAGAAGGGAGACGGGTTCGACTGGGCCGCCCCATGCCAGCCTTGCGAGGCGGAAAAGGCAAGCATGGGCAAATAGGCATCTAACCTTGCCGCGTTTCTCGGTGGCATGTCTAACGTCGGAAAGCTTGGCGCCCCTGCATGACTCTTCTCTAACGTCGGAGAGGTAGCTCTAGCTACTGACGCAACTCGCCCGACATCCGCTACCATCCCCGTGAAACACGATAGCTGCGGGGAGCAAAATGGGCGGATGGACTCGTATTTGGGTGGTAGTGACCGTTCTGGCCGGAGTGGCTGCGGTGGTGAATTACGCGGACGCCGTCCGAAACGCTGAGCGGCAAGCGACGACGGCGTACCAGCAAGCACTCTCCGCTTACGATGACTGCCGAAACTCGCCCCCTCAACCAGCGCCAAGCTCCCCGCGTGTGCAATCTCGTCCGGGTGATACAGGTCCTGTTTCGGACCTCGTGTCCACGCTTGAAGCGGCGGTAGCGGCGACGTGTGACTTTGCGAGGCAACCAAGAGCCGAATACGCCGCACAACAGGCGCAGCAGCGTGACGATTTGATTGCGACGGCGAAGGGAGGCGCGCTAGTCGTGTCTGTTTCGATTGTTGCCTGGGTGAGTGTGACGGTCGGGGCTCTTTTCCTCGCGGTCGGATGGATCCGCCGCGGATTCCGCAACAAAAGGCCCGGGTAGTGCTCTCGCAGCCCCGATGCTGAATCCTTCCGCGCGGGCTTATTGCGTCGCGTATTCGGGTAAAGGCGGGTAGCTTCCCGTATCGGGCCGTAACTTCGGTGCCAATTCCGGCCAATACTAATTGGCGCTCCCACGGTATCGACCGGTTTTTTACCGATAACTTACCGTGGCCATGCGCCTCGCGCACGCACGCGCGTATTGGTCCGAGAACTCGTGGCCTTTTTATGGACTCGGAAAATTCGCCCCTCGCGCGCGCGTATCTGTCCGAGAATGATTCCGTTCTGTCGTGCCAACCAATTGACGCCAATAGCTTTTCGCAGGCTGACTCTGTCCGGCGTTTGAATTTCTCTGATTGATTTCAAAGCATCCGCTGTTTGGCTGTTTTTTGGCTGTTACCAGCCAAACGCGCCGCCTGTTTTCGCCTGTTGAAGCAGTCAGGGCGCTGCCTGTTTTTTGCCTGTTCTCAGGCAGCGCGACCACTATTTCTCCCTATTTTAGTGGCGCAACTCACCCTCCGATGTGCATGTAAGGGAGTTGGGTGGGCGGCGGCGCGAACTTCACCGACGGATTGCCGTAGGCGAAATGCGCTACTGGGTCGCCGCCCATCGTGCCCTGCTGATTTCCCCTCGCCGCTAACAGGCCGAGACCGGCTAGACCGGCTGCACCCAGCATCCAGGGCGCCGGATTGAAGCCGCCCATCGTTGCGCCGCCAATCGGAGCAGCGCCATTTACAGCACCCGAGAGTCCGCCGCCGAGCGCACCGCTCTGTGTTGCGCTCATCCCGCCACCCGGTAGGAAGCCGCTGAACAGCCCCGTAGGCGCAAAACCGAATGCGCCGCCGAGATTGCCGCTCATCCCCGTGTTGAGCCCTGAGCCGTTCGCTGTAACGGTTCCCGTCAGACCCGTATCGCCATAGGCAGCGGGGCCGTTGAAGAAGCCGTTGAGCCCGCTAACGCCGGGACCAGCGGTCGGGTCGTTTCCAAAGCCAAAGATTGCCATTTCACTTACCTCCGTTAAAAGTCGATTGCGTCGTCTGGCAGCTCGGATTCGCGTGCCGTCCGGCTGCTGCCATCCGCCGGCCGGCTGCCAGTACGCCCCGGACCTTTACCTTCGCCCTGCATGGCGGCGCGCTTGCGCTTCACGTGATATGTGGTCAGCACCGCGTGCGCCACCATGTCAAGCGCCGGCTTTGCGTCACCGCGCTTGTCCGTCCATACCTTTGGCGTCAGCGTGCCCGCCAGTGCCACGGAATCGCCGTCATTGAGCGCCAGTAGGGCAGATTGCGCATCATCCGCGAACGCAATCACGTTCACGAACAGCGCTTCGCCGTCGCCCGCGGCGGCGCGCACTTTGGCGGTCACAAACTGCGTGCCGCTCTGACCCGTTCGGCTTGCCGCTGTCCCATGAAGCTTCCCGCTCACCAGACCATCAATCATCTTTCACCTCCAGTAGGCAGCTATCGCCGCCCGAGTTGCCAATACACGTCCACGCTAGCGCGGATCCTTCGCGGTTCTGATTCCCGAAATGTCCCGTTTTGTCCCGTTTCGGGAGTTTCTGGGTCCCGTTTTTTCCCGCTCCGTATATATAGATACGGGCGGGAACGGGACGGACTCCGGGAAGGGCGGGAAGGTGGGTCATTTGCGCCATAGCCAGCCGTCCTTGGAACCATAGATTCCGTTCGCTACAAGGCCGGTCACGGCCGCCCTGGCACGCTCGTTTCGCTTTCGTGACTCGCATGTCAGGCTCGATGCCACCAGGCGGACAGCAGCCTCGAGTTCGATACAAGGATGGGTCGGCGGCGCATCGCCTTTACCGAAGTCCTGGGACTGGCGCAGCGGTTCGGCGAGGGCGTCTAACGCGATGCGCTGGTTGCCGCCCTGCGGTAGCTTCACTCGCGCCACTTCCTTGGCGCTCTCGTCGGGCTCGACAACGCACGAGGTAACCGGTTCGCCGTGCTCGTCGTGACCCAGTTCGACCACGCGTAGAGCGAACGCATTGCGCCCACCGTCGGCGTCGTCCTTGCTCTTGGCGACGCTCCATTCCCGGCGCCCGTCATTGCGTGAAACCTCGATAGCGGCGTCGAGAGCGGCGTACAGACTGCTATGGCCGCGGAGCCCCTTCGTGCCATCCTTGCCGGTGTGATGGACGAGCAGTACCACGCCGCAAAGCCGACGCTGCGCTTCCTTGCACGCTTCGATGAGGTGTCCCATGTCGACACTCGAATTCTCGTCCGTGCCAGGGGCCGCACGATTCAGCGTGTCAATGACCAGCAATCCATTGCGGCCGCCGACGGCCAAGATAGCCGCGCATAGGTCGGCAACGTCTTCAGGCTGGCGCAAGTCGAGCGGCTGGGTGACGAAGTGCAAGCGGTCCGGCAGCGGCATTCCGCGATGCGCGTTCCATGCGTGTGCCCGCTTGCTTAAGCCTGCCTCGCCCTCGAGACATACGTAGGTCACGGGACCCGCATGTGCACGCCGCCCGAACCATTCGGCGCCCGTTGCGATGGCGGTGCAGAGGTCGAGCACTAGGAATGATTTGCCGGAGCCAGAGGGCCCGTACACGGCAGCGAACCCGGAGGCGGGCAATACGCCCTGAAGCATCCAGCGAAGCGGCGGCGCGGTGAGCAGGTCATCGGCCGATTGGAGCCGATACCGCATCGGCGGTGTCTTGGCGGCTCGGAGAAGATCCGCCAGTGCGTCGATGCCGTGCTGGGCCTCGTAGTCGTTCGCGTCATAGTTCGCCGGCTTGTCGGAGGGCAATTCGACCCACGCGCCGGTAAGCTCGCGGGCGATAGCTTCGGCGTCTGCCTCTTTGCCGCGGTCCGGCACGATGACGATGCGCGCCGCCGGAAACCGCTTGCGCAGCACCTTCGCGATGGAGCGAGTGCGGCCAGAGCCGAACGTGACCGCAGCGGCGGCGTGATAGTCCGCCTTGGCGCACGCCCACGCCTGCCCGATGCCCTCGCACACGTATAGCGTTCCATCCGGTGTGATGTCGCCGACCATGAACAAGCCATCGTTGAACGACGCGCCTGGTGCGTTGAGCTTCTTCCCGGCACCCGGGGGTGGAACGAACTGGACCGTGCAGAGCATGCCGTCGAACGAGCGAACCGGTATCGCCAGCCAGCCGGCGACGCGCTGCCCGCCGATGGCGAGCGTGTCATCTTTCGGCACTACACGCAGGCCGTCCGGCGTGCCGCGTTTCGCAACGATGTAGGGATGTTCGGCGCTTGCGCGCGGATAGCTGTCGAACGTCGCGGCCAGGTCGGTGCGCGGCTTCCGGGGAGTGTCGACGTTCGTCGGCTTCGCGACCGGTACGCGCGCCGCCGGCGTGACGTTGCGCGGGTGCGTATCACGCCAGCCGGCATCCATCGCCATCCTGAATAGCGTGCCTGGGCCAATGCCGCCATCCTCGTTAAAGCTCTTCCATGCGGACTTGGCGTCACGTTCTCCACCGAAATTGGCACCGGTCGCCGACCATTCGAGGAAATCAGCCTCGGACAGGCCGGCTGCCTTCGCTGCCATGCCGGCACTCACCCACTCACTGCGCGGGCACCCGGCATCGAGCGAGAACAGGGCGTCACGTGCGCGCGCGGCGTCGTGACCATTCATCATGCTGCCCCCTTGTCCCGGCGGGCGAGCCACCGAGCGATTTTGCGTCGGTCAAGTGCGCTAAGGGCGTAGATACCGCGCTTGACCTCGAGGCCGTCGCGGTCGAAACACGGAACGCGATGGCAGGGGAAATCCAGCCCCTTATCACGCAGGTCGAAAATCAAGTCAGGTCCGTTTGACGCGCCTGCCACACGGTCGACCTCTTCGCGCGACATTGGTCGGTGCAGTGCTGCGTTCAGCACCCGAAGGTGACGTGGATTTGATGTTCCGGTAAAGTCGCGCTGCGTATTGGCGGTCGTCGGCTTCGGTTGGCGGCCGTTTTTCTTTTCCATTACGCCACCTCGCCGCTCAGCAATGCTTGGATGTCTGAGACACGCCAAGCGAGGCGCCCGTTGATACGGACGGGGCGGAGTGGGCCATTTTCGAGGCAGGCCCACTTGCGAAGGGTCTGTGGCTTGCGATTAAGCGCCGCGGCTGCTTCGTCGGTCGGCAGAACTGCCTCGATATGGCGCGCGGTGAGGCTGGTGGGAGTGCTATGGATGGTGGTCATATCAACGTCCAATTGCTAGCCTCGCGCGGCTGGCCTTGAGACGTTGACAACGTGCCGAATTCGTTTCAACGCCCAAGGTTCCGCCGTGTTCGGCTTTATGCTTCGGCATTGATAGATTCGTATTTCGGGAGCCTCCCGAATCAACTCCCGATTTGCTCCCGATTTTCAGCCGCAGCGGCCCTCTCGAGTTCTTTGCGTATGTCGCTGGCGTCGTGGCGCGCACGTCCCGCGCTTTTTTCCTCACGCGCCAACGCTGCAAGCACGCCGCGCGTGCCCGTCAGTTGCCATTGGCCGCCGCCAGCCTTCCGAATATCCCCGCCCAATTCTCGGAAGCGGGCTAACCGGCGCCTTTGACGTTGTTCGGGTGTTTCTGCTGGAAGCCCGGCAGCCCAGGCGACAGGGATAGCCGACGTGAATACGGCATTACGGCATCCCTCATGCACCGGCTCGCGGAGGCTATCCGCCCATTTCAGCCAGTTGCTCGGCGACTCATCCGTAATTTCATGCGAGGCAGCCAGCGTTTCCAGGCGCTTAGCTTGTTCCTTCGCAGCGCCCGCAGTCTCATTCCGCTTAAACGACAAATCGGTATGCTTCGCCGGGTCGAGCGCTGCCATCAGACGTACTGCCTGGTTAGCTGTCCACCGTGGCATCTTGCCGGCCCAGTAATCCCAGTCGATGAATTCCTCATTGTTATTGACGAGCTCGGCCATCCTGTAAACGTGGGCAGCCATGACACGCTCATCTGCGGCTTGCAGATAGGCGTCTGGATTCGCCTTGTAGCCCAGTCGGGCTGCATGCACGTCAATCTTTGTACCTGTCAACGTGTCGTACAGGTCGAGTTCACCATCGAAGACCGCGCTTAGTAGCATGCGCTCGTAACGCCCCATGACGAGGTCGAGAAGTCGGCTGACCGCGTTTGGGTATTCGCCGGTATCGCCGGCCGCCAGCAATTGCGCCTGCGCTTCATGCGGCTCCATGTCTGCCGGCACGAATGCCGATGCAATTAGTACCAAGAGGGATGAGCAGGGCTGAAAGCGGCGTGCGGAAGGAAGATCCGCGCCTACGCTGTCCGGCGTCAGCAGCGTACTAAACGAGCCCGGGATTCGGTTCGCCACGGCCCACGCATCCAATTCAGCCACGTCGAATGACGCGCTTTGCGCATACTCGCCGACCGCCCGATAGCGGTTCTCGTGGATTTCGGCGGCATTTTGTGTGCCTTGCTCCGGAATCGGTTCGTCGACCGCAATTTTGTATAGGGGTGATTCTCGCGGTATTTTCCAATCTTCGTGGTCTTCGCACTGGCTCGCCCAGAAAACGAAGGTGCTTCGCTCGACCTTCCCGAGCCGTACCGTGAGATGCGGGTTTCTTTCCTCGATAGCGCCTTGTAGCTCACGCAGGCGCTCCGCGAAGGACGTGCGCAAGTGTTTTGGAACTGGCTGGTCAGGGTCGATATGGAGCGAGAGGGAGATTGCTTGCTCGGGCGTCCAGAACTGCATGTTCCGGCTCCCCCAGTGAGTCCAGTTCGGCGTTGTCATCCGCACACCTTCACGTGCGAACCTTCAATTTGGGAGCCCCTGCCAGGCCGGTGAAGGTATCCGGCTCTTCGCCCCGTCGAGCTAGGCAGGAGCAAGCCACGATGCTACAGCTAACGCGCCATCAATAACGGTCGTCGTTCGCCGCAGCTTGCACTTCGAATCGTCGCATCTGCCATCCGCGGATCTGCACCAGCGCTCGTGCCCATTGCGCCGGGGAGAGGACGCGCCAGCCTGGTTCGGGGCGGGGCCACAAGCGCTTCACGCGGAAAGCCATGATGTCCGACCAATTGGGGTTGGCTGGATTCGCTGCATCGGATGGTGTGTATAGCGCGACATAGGCGGGCACATCGGCAAGCTGCGCCAGATGTTGTATCACGCCGGCTGGCTTCTCTTGGCCGATGTCGCGAGCCACTTCAACGAGAGCCAAAGGAACCTTGGCGCCGTTGTCGTATTCCGTGAACAGCACCGAATCGAGGTCAACCATTGTGAGCGATTCAGCTTGAGCCGCCTGCAAATATCGGCTAATCGACGGTGCACGGTGCCAAACACCATATGCACGGTCGCGAATTTCGTATTGTTCGAGCCTCATAACCGGCTCCTCAATAAAAACGGCGCTCAATCGCGCCGAGGTAACGGGTTATTGTTGGAAGGCGTCAGTACGCACCGTTGAGGGGGCCGTGATTTTGATGCCGCGTTTGTCCAGCACGTCATCAAACAAGCCGCACGGGCTGCCGCCCATTGCTCCCAATGCTGCGTCCAGCTTGCCACCAATTAGCGGCAGCAACTGATGAATCATTTCGCAAGTAGCCCAGTCCGTTCCGTTGTCGAGCGACTTTTCGACTATGGTCCATAAGGTGTGCAGGCTGCTGACTGCATCGTTCACGCTTCGTGTAGCGGTGGCGACAAGCTCGGTAGAATTGCTGTTAGCCATGACGAACCCCGCGCGCGTCGAAACCTGCCTTTGCTGCTCTTTCACGAATTCCGTCGATGTCGTTCGCCTGTAGGTCTGCTTGCAGAGCACCGTGCTCACAAAGAGCTTTGATTTCGCGGTCATCCGTCAGCCGGGAAATGCTGCGAAAGATTGCCCTCATCGCCTCGGCCTGCTCGTAGGTGATGTTTGCGGTGTATTCGATGTCGTCGACGGACACAGGTACAAATCCGTCTATGAGAACGCGTTCGGTAGAATCGGCGTTAGCCATGATACGAACCTTCTTTACAGGTCGTGCTGTGGTCAGGCGGTCTTGGTGCGCCAACACCTTGGCCGCCGCTCTTCGTTACTAGATGCGCCCGAAATGGCCTTCGAAATAACCTAGGCCGCCTGGGTCGCCGTTGAGAATCTCCGCGCAGTTTTCGGTATCGCGCGCCGCGGAACGCAGCAATTCCCGCAAGAGAACGAACGACGACGTTTCGTCGGGACTCGGATTGCTGATTCTTTCGACGCAAAGGTCGTGCATTGCCACGAGTGAGTGGAGCAAACGTTCAATCCGGTTCGCTACCTGCGAGACTTCCTCGTCGGTAGCTGCCTGATTGCGAGCGATACAATCGACTTCAGCCATGATTCAAGCTCCTTCCAGCTTGGTTGTGGTCAGGCGGCGCGATGTGTTCCAGCACCCGCGCCGCCGCTTTACCTGATACCGTCAGGCTGCGGTAATTGCCTTTAGTCCCGGCCTCTCCGGTTCCGGCGTGAATTCAACGCCGGCTTCATCGAGGATCCACGCCTCCAGTTTGTCGTGCCACTTGCGCAGAAGGTCGAGCGGGCGCACGTTGTAATGGCGCTCAGCAATGGCAGACGGCTTGTGTCCCATGATTTGGGCTTTGATGCCTGACGGGACTTCCGTCCATTCGGCAAGACTCGAGAACGAACGGCGCAGGCCGTGCAACGTCACGGGTGCAATGCCGGCAATCCCGCAGACGCGATGCAAAGCGTTGTTCGGCGCGGCGAGCCGGCCATCCCCTGAAGTCTTGCTGGAAAATACCCACTCTGACGGCTGCCAAGTTTCACCTTTGGCTTCCAGGCTGCGCATCTGGCGGACATTCGGCGGCGTGTCATTGAGACGCTTCAATTCCATCAGAACACCGGCAAGGTAGGGCGTGAGGGGGATTACTCGCCCCGTCTCGGTTTCCACCTTGTCCTTTAAGCGCAGGCTGCGCCACCGAAAGTCCACGTCGTCCCAGCGCAATTCGGCCAATTCCTCGCGGCGCGCGCCGGTCAGCAACAAGCCAATCAAATACGCCTCCATCACCGGGTTGCTGAGCTGGCGCACGGCATCAAACCATGCGGCCAGCTGCTCGCGCTGGATGGAATCGGTCTTGGCAGCCTGCTTTGGCAGCGCGTCTTTAGAAAGGCGGGTCGCGACGGCTTGCTGGTCGATGAGGCCTTGATATTCAGCTCGCGATTCGCACCACGTCGCGAATATGCGCAGCAGATTGAAGGCCAGCCGGACACGTGCCGGACGGTGAGAAGCTTCCTCGGCCAGCCAGTCACCGACGCGCTCGGCGTTCAGGTCCGAAAGCCTCAGCGGCATTAGCGCGGCAAGGGGCCCGGGCTCCGTTAGCCCCTTGCCGCGCTTTTTCGGCTGGCCGCCGGCACTGGCGAGTGCTACATGGTCACGGTAGTGCAGGTCGCTCCACTTGGAACGGCGTGCGTCGATGTACGCCTTCCAGGCGTCTGCCAGCGTCGCGTCTTGGCGGCGCGCCTCAGCTTTACGCGCTTCGCGTGCTTTGTGCTGCTCGGCGGCTTCTTCGCGCGGATCTTTGCCGGCGTCAATCAGACGTTGCAGGCGGCGCGCTTCGTCTCGAGCAGCGTCAATGCTCCAGTCCTTCGGCGAACCAATCGTGACCCTCACGGTCGCCCCGTTCAGCTTGCCTTGAAAGATGTAAGCGAGTGAGCCGGCAGCCGTAGCACGGAGGCCGAGGCCGGACGCGCCGCTGTCCCAGAGAAACGCCTGCGACTTGCCAGCCGGGCAGCTATGCCCGTTGACGCGACCTGCCGTGAAATTGACCTTTGCCACTGCGCCACCCACCGGGTTTCGGGTTACATGAGAGCCATGTAACTGCCGTGTAACCCCATTATTGGCACATCAATCAACAGAGGTCAACAGGATTCTGTAACCGATTTTCCGGGGAAACTCAATGATGACAACGGCTTGCGTTGTGGCTGGAATTTCGGTCAACATCCGGGAATGTATGGATGAGAGGATTGTGATTCCTGTCGTCGTGGGTTCGAGTCCCATCAGCCACCCCAAAATTCTTGAACAAAACAGGCGCTTCGGCGCCTGTTTTGCTTTGTGCGAGCCATTCGGGCAACAGCGCCGATTCGGGCCTCGCCATCTCCTGAGCGTTCTGCTCGCCATTCATTCATTTCGCGTAAGTCATCGGAAATATCTCTGTGCTGTGCTCGAATTGTTTCGTGCAAAGGCAGCAGCTGTCATTCCGTTCATCGGCATTGCTGTCGCGTAGCGATGGCGACGCATGTTGCACGGGCAGCGAAAGCGAATTCCGGGGCGTTTCAAGAAGGGCACTCAGAAACTGCGCCGAAATACGAACGGCATTCGGACGTTTCAGTCGCGAAGGGTCGCGGAGATCCGGCATGTCGGGCAGGATGGAAGGGCGTCAATCCTTGCCGCGCTGACGCACCAACAGGAACTCGCCGACATGGTTGCGGTCGCGATGACTGTCGCCGACTTCCCATTCATCGCACGGAACCCGAAGCAATGAAGAAACGAATACTCGCGCTGCTACCCGCCACGGCGCTTGCACTCGCCTTGGCGATATCGCTCGTTGCACGCGCAGAGAGTGCGCCCGGCGAAGCCCCCACGGCTGCGCAACTGAAGAGCATGTACTCGTCGGTATCGCAGTTCCGCAGCGCCGCGCCGGGCAGCGTTTCGCGCACGATCATCGACAAGCTGCAGGACGTCGTTAATTTCCGCGATTTCGGCGGCAAGTGCGACGGCACGACGAACGACGACGCTGCGATGAACGCGGCGCTGACGAACCTCACCGCGGGCGAGCTGCTCGTGTTCCCGGCGGGCACCTGCGTATTCAGCACGCCGAAGGCGCTCCCGATCGTGCAGAACGTGTCGATCCGCGGCGCGGGCGCGCGACAGACGGTGTTGCTGTACACTGGTTCGAATACGACCTCGGACCTCTGGACCGTCGGCGATGGCACGACGTCGATGACCGGCTGGTCGATCTCGGGACTGCGCTTCGACTCGACCACCACGATGACGGCCGGCGCCGCGCTGCATCTGAAACGGATGCAGAACGGCAGTGAGCTGTTCGACGTCGACGCGGGCGTCTTCGGGCAACCGTCGCGCAAGCTGTACAACGGCATCTGGCTCGACAACGTCAACGTTTTCAAGTACTCGAAGTTCAACATTCAGGTCCGGAACCAGGGCTTGATGATGAACGGGGCGCCGACCAGCGACGAGGGCTCCGACATCTTCCTCGACGACGGTGTCGTGACCTTCTCGAACATCGGGTACCACGTGGGCGGCGGCCAGGGCGGCGTCTATTTCGGCAAGGTGCTCGCGTACGGTAATGGCACGAACTACCAAATCGACAATTCGCTGACCGCGCGCCTGAACCGCGAGATCTTTTTCAGCGACCAGAGCATTTCCGACAGCTCGTACGGATACGGCGTCTGGATCAACGACTCACTGACCTCGAATGCGCCGATCGTCCTGAACGGCGCGTTTGGATCGGCCGGCATGCTTGGAGGCGGTCCGAACGGGATCGAGATCTACGTGCAGAAATGGCCGAACGGCCGCATCTCGCTCGGGCCGGGCCAGCTCTATAACGCGACGAAAGACGGCATGCGCGTCGACGACGCGAGCACGATCATCACCATCGATTCGACGCGCCACATCGCTTACAACGGTGGTTATGGCGTGAACGCGACTGTCCCGACGACCAACATCTACAGCCTGTCGCAATACGTTGCGTCGAACACGCTCGGGAACTACTCGCGCAACGTGAAGCTCGGCCCGCTGAATGTTGGCGGCGCGATCTCGGGCACGTCGATCGCGAATAGCCAGCAGCAGATCGACAAGGCCTACACATATTCCGCGCCGGCGAGCGGCGCGGTCGTGACGATCGCATCGGGCACGCAGACGGCGCTGATCGACCCGGTCGCGACACTCGCTGCGCTGACGATCACTCTTCCGGCGTGCACGTCGAGCTACGACGGTTCGATCGCACGGTTCTCGTCGACGCAGGCCGTTACCGCACTCTCGCTCACTGCCGCATCCGGAAGAGTTGCAGCTCCGGCGACATCGCTCGCTGCAGGGGCAGGACACGGGTACCTCTGCCGGGGCGTGAATGCGACCTGGTATCCGTTGTACTGACCGTTCAAAAGCGTCGCACAACAGCCGCCCGCGGGGGACCGCCGCTTCTCGATTCTCGAACAGCGCGTCAACGTGAACGCGGCCGCCGCCGAAGAGCACCTTCAGCGTCAGGACGAAAAGATCGATGCCATCGTGGCTTCGCTTTCCATGATCCATGCATGTGACTGCCATCTTCGTCCGATCCTCGGGCTCGCCGTGCACACGCGCTTCCACGATCGGGATTGTCCCGCTCGGCATGTGCCAGTTGTGCTCGCCATTCGTTCGCGTTGTGCCGACAACGCACATGCGAGTTCGCGAACGGGGCTTTCTTTCTCGCCTCAGGCTAAGGTTCGCACGCGCCGTGCCGTTATCTTTCCTGGACAGCCCTCGTGCCTCGAATGCTGATCCGTTTTCTTGCCTGCTCGCGTACTGCGCGAGCAGGCTTTTTTCGTTTACGGCGGCTTCAAACCGGCAACTTGGCGGAATAGAGCAGGGACTTGGCGCGAACCGACAACGCGCAACAGTCTTTCATTCGTGTAATGTGTGACTTCCTCGTGCCCGCATGCTTTGCAGGGCCGTTCGATCCCGACGACCAGTGACGGTGTCGGGATTTTTTTTTGCCTGCGCGCCAATGTCCCGACGACAAGCCGTCCCAGAATGCAACTCCGTCGCGGAGTCTGGCGAAGACGTATCGATGCGACGGCTTCAACAACTGCGCCGCACTCACGCCACGCCAAGGCATCGGACCCGTGGCGACCTTCGCATACCGCAAAGCACGGTATATTTTGCGACAAGACATTCCGATCAATGGAACAAGCAGAAGGAGTTGCCGCCGATGCAGGAAACCCGGACCACGCTTCGAGCCGCGACAGCGCACGACGCAAGCCACATCGCTCGCCTGCACACGCTGAGCTGGCAAACCGCATACAGCCATATCCTTCCGGCCGCCTATCTGTCCGACGAGGTGCCGACGGAACACGCGGTTCGGTGGCGGAAATATCTCGATCGCAACGAAGAGGAGTGGGGCCTTGTGCGGATCGCCGAGTCGGATGGCAAGCCCGTTGGTTTCGTCAGTGCCGAACGCCCGGTCGATCCGGTGCTCGGCGTGCTGCTTGACTGCCTTCATGTTCATCCGTCGCATCACGGCAGCGGTACCGGCAAGCGCATGATCGAAGCCGTTCGCGCGTGGGCGCGGACGCTCGGTGTGGACAAGGTCCACCTGCAGGTACTCGAGGACAACGTACGCGCGATCGGCTTTTACGAGCACAACGGCTGGCAGTTGGCGGGTGTCGAAACGAGCCGCATCGGCCAGACGGAGGTCACCGACCGAATCTACGCGATACAGGCCTAGGCGCTCGTCCGCAATCGAATGAACGGTCGCCCGCGATGCAGCGACTCCCGGCCACGCCGAAGTCACGCCGGGTAAAGGCTGAATTTGCTTCGCCGTTACGCGCCGCAATAGTGCACGAGCAAATCGGCTTCCGTCTCGTGCACTTCGACGGGCAGCGTCGTTGCGCCTGCATAGGCAAGATAGCGTGCACGATGCTGACCGTTGCGGAATGACGCGACGCCGACTTTCGACAGGCCGGGAATGCCGAGCAGCATTCGCGTTCTCGTTTCGCGAAACGTGATGAACGGCATGTCCGGAATCCTGTCCTGGTCCGGATCGAGGAACTCGCGAATACCCGCGGCTTTGCCAGGGGCCCAGTACTGAACTGACGGCAGCACGTAGTCCGTGGTATCGCGGTCGGCACATGCCAGCAGTTTCTTCAGGTCGATCGTCACGACCCGATGTCGCGAGTCGTCGGACGAGAATACCCGCTTGAGGTGCGCATAGGCATAGGGGACGTGCCCGGGAAGCTGGATAATCCAGACATCTACGCCGTTCTGTTGTGCGCGGGCGAGTGCCATTGTTTCCTCTGGTGGTGCAAGCGGTCTTTGTGGCCGGAGTTTAGCAGCGCGATTGCAACAGTGGAGCAGATTGATACCCAGGATAGGAAAACGGAGCGGCCCGCAGCGGGACCGGAGGCGAAAGCGCAAAAGGTGGCATGACCGGCAAAGCGGATGTGGTCATGCGTCGGTGGTCGATATCGATGGGTCACGAGAATATCGCGATACTGCCGGCGGGAATGACACGCCGCACGAAATTCATGCAAGATTCACATGGCATCGCGAAGCCGGGCAGGCGCGGATCATCATAAGAACCGAGAGATCAGATTGACCGGAGAAAAACATGGCGTCGAAACTTGAGATCGAATACCTCGATTACTGTTTCACCGCGACGCTCGAAATCAGGGAGTCCGGCCGGACCGGTGTTGTCGACTGGCAGCTCGAATCCAATGCGCGAAGCAAGACCCTCGCATGGATCGTGTTCGATCGCTTCCTCGAACGAAACGACTTCGCCGATGAGGAAGATGCGCGCGCAAATATCGTCGACTGGCTGGAGCGGCTTGCGGATCCGAGGTCGGGTGCGTCAGCGGAGATTGCGAAGGCGAGCGTGGTGGCTTCGGGCGCGGTGGCGGCAACTTCATCGACTGCCGAAATCGTCGGCGAGACCGTCATTGAAATCGTCAGCGATCTCGACTGGATCGATATGGTTGCCGACTGGTTTTCCAGCGGTTCGCCTTGATGACGAAACCGGGGTGTCGTGACGCAGGTTATCGTGCTCGTGAATTACGGCTTCGCGAAATGCCGTATAAGAAAACGAAACCAGAGTCACGGTAAAAAATAGAATATCCCTGCTTTGACAATACACGCGCCTGACCGGAAACTGAACCCGGATCTGAATACGTCCGCTTGAATCAAATCAAGATCGAACTCCAGATATGAAATGAAGAACGCTGCTGACGGCTGGCGCGATCACTCATTCCCGATGCCGGTCTGACAAGCTGCACAGCAATGCTGTTCAGAGGCGGCGGATACGAATAGCTTGTCGACCGATTTTTCGTCAGCGAGGGCGGCAAGAAATATCAGGACATTTTCGACATGCCCGAGCATCTCGGCGCCGTGCTTGCATGGTCTTTCCGGAAATCGATCGACGCGTCTCCATACCAGCGGGGCGGTGGTGTTGTTGCCCGTCATCGTGGTGACGCTGGCCGCGCGGCACGCGAGCCTGCCGGTTGCCGCGGGATTGTCACCAAATGGTGAGTTGCCGCACAGACTGTTGCGCGGCCCCCGATCACAATTTGGCAGGTTGACCGTTCTTCCCCGGCCCGGTCAACCGTTTCCCCGCTCGCTCGCGCAGGAGCGGGGCTTTTTGCCCGTCCGACGCCGGAAGGTGCGTCGGCGGAACCGGACAGGCGTTCGGCAGGCTGCGTAATCGCGCCCCGGCATCCGTTCGCCTGATCCGTACGAATCGCTTTCCTCGTGCCTGAGCGAACCCTCAGGCCCATCGCCGGTTTCTGCCGGCGATGCCTTGGTCCCGGCGGCGCGCAGCCACGCTGCCGGGATGTTTTTTGCGCCGAATGCGCTGCATCACGTCGTGCGCAACGCGCATGTCGACCCGCTCAGCCAGTCTGTTCGACGCTGGTTTCCCATCCGTCGTATTCCCCTCCGAGCGAACGCACTTCGCGATTGATCGCGATCGTATGGCGCGTGATGTCGGCCAGCGCCATGGTTCCTTCGTGCGAAAACCGTACGGCCGACTTGCCGTCCTCGGTCGGGGCGACCGATTCGACCGGATAGCCTTTCGCTTCGGCCCAGTCCGCGAACTGGTGCGCGTCGCTCGGGTCCTGGAAATACGCCCAGTGCATCACGCGCCGGCTCACGTCGCTGGCATCGCCTTTCTGCCGCAGCGCATCCAGCACGCGCATGTCGCGCATGATCTGCCAGTCGTCGTCGGTCGGGTAGAGGGTTTGCCAATACGCCTCCTTGTCCGGATCGTCCTGGTGGGCGTACTGAAGCGCATAGGTCGTCTGGTCGGCCAGCGAGTCGACGATCTCTGCCGCCGCCTCTTCGTCGAACGGCACGTAGAAAAGGAAATCCCGATTGCCGTCGACAGTGATGCGGCCGACCTGAACACCGCCTTTCGCGGTGATCGTGGCGTCCAGCAGGTCCTCGATCGTCGTGAGATCGGCGAACTCGTCGCCGGTCGGCAGCCCTTCGGGCGTCGGATGCGCAAAGGGGACGCGCACGCTGAGCAGCGACGTGCGCGGATCGCCTTCCGCGATCTCCGCAAAGCTGTGGTTGAAGCTGATGAAAGCCTGATGGTCGCCCATTCTGGCAGGGAAGGTTCCCCAGGCGTCGGTCATGTGTTTCTCCCGTACACGATTGTCTGTTGACGGTTGCAAAGCGTCCCAATGTATCATCGAAAATCGCGTTGGCCGAAGAGGCGCACATGATCGCGAATCTGGGCATTCTGGTGCCGGTCGAAGAGGATCGCTATCGGGCGGTGGTTGATTTCTACCGTCTGGCGCTCGCGCTTCCGGTGCATTCCGACGGTGTGTCGGCCGCGGGGAATCCGTGGCATCGCTTTGTCGTTCAGGGCGCGACGCTGACCGTTCATACCGGCAGGCGTGGCGAGTTTCCGTATCCGGAGTTTCGTCCGACCGGCCATGGAATCGCGTTGGCAATCGAAGTGCCACACGTCTCGGAGGCCGTTGCACGACTTGAATCGCTCCGCGTCGGCATCCTGAACGACTGGGACTACGGCGACGGCACGGTGGCGATTTCCGTGGCAGACCCCGCGGGTAACGTATGCGAGATCTGGGGTTGCCCGTGACCCGGCGCGTTGGTGCGGCGGGCCGCAAAAATTTCGAAGGAGAATCCGATGTCGATGTTTGCGGTGAATGGTGTCCGAATCGATCCGCTCAGCGCGCGCGTGACGCACGTGCGCTGGGCGGCCGTGAATCCGGCCGACCGGTCGTGGGCGGCCAAGCCGAGCGAGGCGCCGGTGGCGGAAGTGGCGCACGCGCTCGCGTCGGGCAACGATGTCCGTGCGATTTTCTCGGAGTCGGACGCAACCGCGATCGGGCCGAGGCTGAAACGCGTGCTGTATCGCGACGCATCGGAAGGCATCGAGCTCGACATCGATGCAACGAGCGAGTCGCGCACGTTGCGGGATCTTCCGCAAATCTGACCGGAGCGGCACGCGCAGGCGGTAGCGGGTGCCGCCGCATCGATTGCGGCAGCTGGCCGAAAGGCCGGCTCGCACAACGCCGATCGCGAGGAGTAGTATCGGACAACCGCCATGCTGTCGTGCTGTTGCGCCGAACGGTTTGATGCGCCGCGCGACTGTCGGCGAGCCAGTACCCGAAGCGAATATCGCACACGCGCCCGAGACCATGTCCAGACTTCTTATCGCCCCGTTGGTATCCGCGCTTTGTCTGGCGCTCTCGGCCTGCCAGACCGCGTCCGAGCCGGCTCCGCTGCCGTCGCCCGAGACCGCGTCGGCAGCCGTTCCGGCGTCGTCGCCGGCCGTGCCGATCCGCGGTATCGGCCTGGCGCCTCATCTGGCGGGGCAGAGTCACTGGGCCGTCGGTCAATGCACGACCAACGCCACCGTCAAGGTGTGTAATTGACCGACGCTGACCGAACGGTGTCCGTTCCCTGCGAATGAAAGCGTGTGAGTGCGCGGCGACGCAGAACTTTCCCGGCCGCAACGAATTCTTGTCGACAAGGCGCTCGTCGCCGATCCCTGTCTTCCGGTTCGTTCCCGGCGTGTTGATAGGGCGCTCGACCTCGATGGGCCGATTGCCGTCGATGCAATTGATTGAGCGATGAACAGCGAACACGAAACAAACGATTCGGGCTTGCACGTCGATCCCGTCGCGGGAACGGTCATCGGCCAGCTGCCGGTCACGCTGGCGGTCGATAGCCGGAGCCTGACAAGACGGGCAATCGTCTGCGCGGTGCTGGCCGTGGCGAGCCTCTGCGGTTATGCAGCGGACCCGACGCTCTGGCCGGTTGCGGCGCTGGCCGTGCTGCTGGCGCTGGCGAGTGCCGCCTTCTTCGTCTCGTCGCGGCGCAAGATGGCGCTGCATGTCGACGAAACGGGTTTCAGGCTGATCGGCTCGGCGCGCGAAAAACCCGTTACGCCATGGCGCGACGTCACCGAGTTCCGGATCATCAGCGTCGCCGGAAATCGCTACATCGGCTACCAGTTCTCGGCGTATTCATCGCGCACCAAGGTGCCGGGCGGCGTGATGCTGCCGATCTCCCGGTTTGCCGATCTTCCGCTCGATGCGGTGGCCGGATTGCTGGAGGCATGTCGCCGACAGTTCGGCGTGCCGGAAGAGCGGGCCGACGACGCCTTGTGAGCGCGGCCTGAGCGACCCACCCCTCAGAAAAACAAAAAAATGTCGGGGGCCATGTCGATTTCCGTCGGGTTCGTCCGTCGTAGCATCGGAGGCGTGCGCATCGCGCGTCCGTCCCGTTTTCCGATACGACAACCGACTGAAGGAGCGACACCCATGTCCACGTCCGTCAAACCGATCCCGGAAGGGATGCGCACGCTGACGCCGCACCTGATCTGCGCCGGCGCAGCCGCCGCCATCGACTTCTACAAGCGCGCCTTCGGTGCGAACGAACTGTTTCGCCTGGCGATGCCCGACGGCAGGCTCGCACACGCGTGCCTCGCGATTGGCGATTCGACACTGATGCTGGTGGATGAAATGCCCGAGCACGGCGCGCTCGGGCCGAAGGCGCTGAAAGGCACGTCGGTCTGCCTGCACCTGTACGTGCCGGACACCGATGCGGCGATCGCGAAGGCCGTCGCGGCCGGTGCGACGGTCACGATCCCGGCCGCCGACATGTTCTGGGGCGATCGCTACGGACAGGTCGAGGATCCGTTCGGACACCGCTGGTCGCTGGCGACGCATCAGCGCGACCTGACGCCCGAGCAGATCGCGGAGGCGATGGCCAGCGCACCGCCGTGCGGAAGCTGACATAGCCGCGCAGCCGCGGTTGAACGGCAGGGTGGCGGCACAGGCCCGCACCCGGTTCGCCCGCGGTCACGTGCCGGCCGTCTTGCCGCGCTGCTTGTCCTCGTACATCCGGTGATCGGCCGATGCGAGCAGGTCGGCCACCGCGTGGTGGCGCGCGGGATCGTACGCGACGTGCCCGACGCTGAACCGGATCGCGTAGCCGCGCGCGTCGGCCGCGTTGCGCAACGCGAGCGCGTGCGTCACGCGTTCGACCGGCTCGACGGCGTCGGCCGGATCGGTGGCGCTCAGCAGCACGACGAACTCGTCGCCGCCGAGCCGTGCGATCACGTCGCCGTCGCGCAGCGCGCCCGTCAGCGTATCGGCGAATGCCTTGAGCGCGCGGTCGCCTTCGGCATGGCCGAAGCGGTCGTTGATCGTCTTGAAATCGTTCAGGTCGAAGAACAGCAGCGTGGCGTGGCGGCCCAGGCGATCGCACAGGCTCAGCACGTGGCGGGCCAGGATCTCGAAGCCGCGCCGGTTCGTCAGCTGCGTAAGCTCGTCGGTGGTCGCGAAATGCAGCGCCGCGATCTCGCGTTCGGTCATGTGGGCGAGATCGCCGAGCAGCGCGAGTTCGTCGGGCTCGAGCGAGCGCGGCCGCGTGTCGATCAGGCACAGCGTGCCGATGGGTGTGCCGTTCGGCGCGGCAAGCGGCCGGCCGGCGTAGAAGCGGATGCCGGGTGCGCCGGTGACGAGCGGGTTGTCGTGGAAGCGGCTGTCGTTCAGCGCGTCCTGGATCACCATCGTATTGCCGGCGAGCAGTGCATGGGCGCAGAACGATACGTCGCGCGACGTCTGCGTGACGTCGATTCCCGCATGGCTCTTGAACCACTGGCGATTCTCGTCGACGAGGCTGACGAGTGCGATCGGTACGTCGAACAGCCGGCGCGCGAGGCGCGTCAGGCGGTCGAAACGCTCTTCGGGTGGCGTGTCGAGGATCGAGAGCGAATGAAGCGTATCGAGCCGGGCCGCCTCGTTGGCCGGTTTCGGTGCGATTTGCATGGGCCTTGTCTCTTGTCCCGGCTGCGAGCCGGTCATCGGATCGTATGCCGACCAGTATGGCGCATTATTCGGCGCATCGCCAAGCCGGAAGCCCGGTGCGACCGGTTTCGGCTTGATCCGGATCGATGCAGATGCGGTGAGAAGCGGGCGTCATGGGCCTGCGTTTCGTCCCGATACGGAATCGAATGCGCGATGCCTCAAGGTGCTCGGCGGCGTGCCGTAAATAGGACGAGTCCAATCGTTCATCACATCCCATCGCACCATGGTTCGAATTCTGTACGCGGGTTATCTCGCGTTTGCGCTGTATCTCCTTTACCCGATGGTGCAGAACGCGCTGGCATTCGGCACGGATTGCGTGAGCAGTGCGCTGCCGGGGGGCGCCCGCGGTTTGTCGACGCCTTCGGCAAGCGGCGTGGACGGACACGCGAACCGCTGTGCGCCGACCGCGCAGGCCGGTGCCGCAACCGGGCGGCTGCCTGAAATCCATTGAGCGCGGATTGTCGCGCGTGTCGCTCGATGCGTGAGGCGGCGCACTGGCCATTCGGCCGAATTGAACGTCGCGCGATGCTCGCCGATCCTATGGCAACGCGGCGGATCGAATGCGAGCCGGCGAGCGCCGCGCGAAAGTGCGGCGCGCGTCAGTAGCTGGAGCGGTACGGCGTGCCCTGGTCGAAGCGGCTCTGCCAGTGCGCGAGGTAGCGCGATGCGAGTTGCGGATTGTTCCAGACCACCACGACGTTTTCGGAATTGCGGCTGGCGGCCGATGCGCTGTAGTTGAACGAACCCGTTTCGACGTGCTCGGCGTCGATCACGAGGTACTTGTCGTGATGGATCGCATAGGCGTCGATCGTGCGGGTCGGGATGCCGGCGTTCACGAGCAGGTTCAGCGCCTGCTTGCTGCTCTTTGCGCGGTTGCCCTTGTCGTCGACGACCACGGCGACATTGACGCCGCGTCGCTTCGCGGCGAGCAGCGCGCGCGTGACGGGCGGCGACGTGAACGAATACGCGGCGACGCGGATCGAGCTGCGCGCAGCGCCGATCGCTTTCAGCACGAGTGCCTCGGCGCCGCCGTCGGGCGAGAACGCCGATTCGACAACCTGCGTCGCGGGTGCTTCGTGAGTGGGCTCGGGCAGCCATCGCGACACGAAGTCGATCGCTTGCTGGAGCAGCGATTCACTTTGCGTCTTGCCGAAAGCGGCGAAGGGGGTGGCGAGCAGGGAAGCGGCGAGACAGGCGGCGGCGAGGCGATTGCGCGACAACATCTTGGACAGCGAACAATTTCGAGACAGCGGGCCGTGAGTGTAACGCAGACGCGGCGGCTCGGTCACGTGCGGATGCGAAGGGATTCGCACGCGCGATGGCCGGTGGTGGCCGTGGCAATGACGCAAAGTTGCGTTGTGCGGTATCCGTGTATGCGATCAGGTTGATCGACGGATGTTGCCGACGGCGGCGTGTGATTGCGCTTGCCGTTGCGGGATAGCGATGCGCAAGCAATGCGCGAGCGCGGTCGAGCGAGCTCGTTGCGGCCGGTGATGGAAGCGCGCGTGCAAAGAACGACTCGTCGGCGTCAGTCGATCATGCGCGCGCGATGCGTCAATCCTCGACCGCCGGCGCGCCTGCTTGGTCGGATGCGATCCACCCGGGGCCGGGCTCCGGCAGCACGTCGCGTGCGTCGAGCGGTTCGCCGCAGGCCGAGCACACGGTGACCGCATGCATCAGCTGGCCGCATGTGCGGTGGCGCAATTGCACCGGCGGCCCCTGGCCGTCGTCCTTCCAGCGGTCGCCCCACGACATCAGTGCGAGCAGGGCCGGGTAGAGGTCGAGACCTTTGTCCGTCAGCCGGTATTCGAAGCGCGGCGGGCGCTCCTGATACGCACGCTTGACCAGCACGCCTTCGTCGACGAGTCGCGCAAGCCGTTCGGCCAGCACATGGCGCGTGACGCCAAGCTGGGTCTGGAACGCGTCGAAACGGCGGCAGCCGAGGAACGCGTTGCGAAGGATCAGCATGGTCCAGCGGTCGCCGAGCACGGCGAGCGTGCGCGCGACCGAACAGTTCAGCGTACCGATGTCATCCCATTTCATCGTCGAGTCTCTTGCGGCGGTTCAGCGAAATAGCGGGTTCGATTATAGAACCCGCCTTCGGTTGTAACGGGCACGGCTACGTTGACAACGGCCGGCATCGTTGTCAATAATAAGTTCCAATTTAGAACTTACTCGCGCGGCGACGCGCTTTCAACCCGGAGACACCCCGATGAATCCGCTTTCCCTGTCCGGTCTCGATCTGCTGCGTGCCGCGGTGGCGGGCGACGCGCCGCTCGCGTCGATTTCCGAGACGATCCCGATGCGTCCGCTGGACGTCGAACTCGGCTATGTGAAGTTTTCGGCGCGCGCGGACGGCCGGCACCTGAATCCGCTTGGCGGCGTGCACGGCGGGTTCGCCGCGACGGTGCTCGATTCGGTCACGGGTTGCGCGGTGCATTCGATGCTCGACGCGGGTGTCGGTTACGGCACGGTCGATCTGCATGTGAAGATGCTGCGGCCCGTGCCGCGCGACGCCGACCTGATCGCGGAAGGGCGCGTGATCCACCTGTCGCGCTCGCTGGGCGTCGCGGAGGGCACGCTGAAGACACCGGACGACAAGATCGTCGCGCATGCGTCGGCGACCTGTTTCATTCAGCGGCCACAGTAACGAGGGCGCCAGGGCCGTCGTCCGCGCAGGCGCGTGAACATCCATGGCGGCGAAGGCCGCCTGTAAGCGTCCGCGGCGCAAGTCTGAAGCGGCCGCTTCAATGTGATAGCGTTTCTGCTTTCCACCGACGCGACAGGAACAGCATGGAATACCGCACACTCGGCGATTCGGGCATCGAGGTCAGCCTGATCGGTCTGGGCACGATGACGTGGGGCGAGCAGAATTCGGAGCGCGACGCGCACGAGCAGATCGACTACGCGCTCGGGCAGGGCGTGACGCTGATCGATGCCGCGGAGATGTATCCGGTGCCGCCGAAGCCCGACACGCAGGGGCGCACCGAGCAGTACATCGGTACGTGGCTCGCGCAGCATCGCGCGCAGCGCGACCGCATCGTGCTCGCGACGAAGATCGCGGGGCCGGCGCGGCAGCCGCACAATCCGCGCCATATCCGCGGCGAGGGCAACCAGTTCGACCGCAAGAACCTGACCGAGGCGCTCGACGGCAGCCTCAAGCGCCTGCAGACCGACTATGTCGATCTCTACCAGTTGCACTGGCCCGACCGCAGCACGACGACGTTCGGCCGCCCGGCCTATCCGTGGGTCGACGACGCCTATACGGTGCCGATCGAGGAAACCCTCGGCGTCCTCGCGGAATTCGTGAAAGCCGGCAAGGTGCGCGCGATCGGCGTGTCGAATGAAACGCCGTGGGGCGTCGCGCAGTTCCTGCGCGCGGCTGAGAAGCTCGGGCTGCCGCGCATCGCGAGCATCCAGAATCCGTACAGCCTGCTGAATCGCACGTTCGAGAACGGGCTGTCGGAATTCACGCATCGCGACGGCGTCGGCCTGCTCGCGTATTCGCCGCTCGCGTTCGGCTGGCTGTCCGGCAAGTACGAGAACGGCGCGCGTCCGGCCGGCGCGCGCATCACGCTGTTCGAGCGCTTCCAGCGCTACAGCAAGCCGCAGGCCGTCGACGCGACGTCGCGTTACGTCGCGCTCGCGCAGCGTCACGGGCTGTCGCCCGCGCAGCTCGCGCTCGCGTTCGTCAACAGCCGGCCGTTCGTGCGCAGCAACCTGGTCGGTGCGACGTCGCTCGCGCAGTTGAAGGAGAACATCGGCAGCATCGACGTGACGCTGTCCGACGAGATCCTCGCCGAGATCGACGCGCTGCACGAACTACAGCCGAACCCGGCGCCGTAAACGGCACGCGGCCCGGGCGGCAACGATGCCGCGACGGGCCGCTTCGGCGGCGCATCGTGGCGCCGTCGCTGGCTTCGTTACCGCATCTTGAGCCGGGTGCGCGCGACAAACAGCGCGGCGAGGCTCAGCAGCGCGCAGCCCATCAGATAGAGCGCCGGCGACAGCCGGTTGCCGGTCGTGCTGATCAGCCAGGTGATGACGAACGGCGCGAAGCCGCCGAACAGCGTGACGCCCGTGTTGTAGCTGACCGCGAGCCCCGTCGCGCGCGTCTGCGGCGGGAACAGCTCGGCCATCAGCGCCGGCAGCGCGCCGCAGTACATCGCCTTCAGCATGCCGATCCAGATCAGTGCGGCGAGCATCGTCGCGAACGACGCGTGGCGCGTGAGCCATGCGAACGTCGGCCACACGGAGACGAGCATCAGGACAGCCGCGACCACCATCATGCGGATCCGCCCGGTGCGATCGGACAGATGGCCGACGACCGGCGTGACGAGCGTCAGCACGAAGCCGGTCGCGAGCGTCGCCGCGAAGCCGGTCGACGCGGGCAGCCCGAGCTGCTTGATCGCATAGGTCGGCATGTACAGCACCATGTAGTTGATCGCGGTCGAGATCACGAGTGCGCCGATCGACAGCAGCAACCGCAATTTCTGATCCGCGAACAGCTCGCGCACGGGCGCTTCGGAGCGCGCCTGCGTCTTGAACTCGACGCCTTCGTCGACGTAGCGGCGGATATACAGCCCGATCGGGCCGATCGCGAGACCGAACAGGAACGGCACGCGCCAGCCCCAGCTTTCGAGTTGCGCGGGTGTCAGCGTGGTGGTCAGCAGTGCGCCGAAGCCGGAGGCGAGCAGCGTCGCGAGGCCCTGGCTCGCGAACTGCCAGCTCGACATGAAGCCGCGCCGCTGCGGCGCGTGCTCGACGAGGAACGCGGTCGAGCTTGCGAATTCGCCGCCCGCGGAAAAGCCCTGCATCAGCCGCGATAGCATGATCCCGAGCGGTGCGAGGATGCCGATCGATGCGTAGGTCGGCATCAACGCGATCAGCAGCGTGCCGGCCATCATCATCGCGATCGACAGCAGCAGCGACGCCTTGCGGCCCGCGCGATCCGCGTACGCGCCGAGCACGAAGCCGCCGATCGGCCGGATCAGGTAGGACAGCCCGAAGGTACCGAGCGTCAGCATCAGCGACGTTGCTTCGCTCGTCGCGGGGAAGAACAGCTTGGCGATCGTCACCGCGAAGAAGCCGTAGACGATCAGGTCGAACCATTCGAGCGCGTTGCCGATCGACGCCGCGAAGATGATGCGCCGGATCTTCGCGGCGCTGGGGCGGGCGGCTTCCTGCGAGGTCAGGGTGGTCGTATTCATCGTGTGTGCAGGTCCCGTGAAAGGGGCGAAGCGCGTTACAGGGTGGCGCCGGCCGCGGCGGGCGCCGCGCGGCGAACGGGCGGCGCGGCGTCGCCGAGATCCCAGAAGAGGCCGGCCATCATCTGCAGCCCCTCGCTGACGACGCTCGCGAGCAGGTGCTCGTCGGGCGCGTGCTGCGAGCACGCCGGGTACGAGTGCGGCACCCACAGCGTCGGCAGCCCGAGCGTGTCGGCGAACACTTCGTTCGGCAGCGTGCCGCCGAGATTCGGCAGGATCGCGGGCTTCTTGCCGGTGGTGCGCGCCAGCGACGCGACGGCCCAGCGGACCCACGGATCGTCCGGCGGCACGCGCGTCGCCGGTGCGCCGCGTTCGACGTCGATCTCGATGTCGCCGAAGCCGTGCGCATCGAGGTGCGTGCGCAGGTGCGCTTGCAGCGCTTTCCAGTCGGTGCCGACGACGAAGCGCAGCTGGCAATGCGCATACGCGACGGGCGGGATCGCATTGACGGGGTGCTCGGGGTTGCCGGCCTTGAACGCGAGAATCTCGAACGTATTCCAGCCGAACACGCGCTCGGCCGCGGACAGGCCGGGTTCCCCCCAGCCGGCATCGAGCGCCGGATCGCCGGGGCCGCCGCCGACGGACAGGTCGGCGAGCGCGTCGCGCACGGCGGCCGGGATCGGCGGCGGGCGCAGCCCCGTGACGCGAATCGCGCCGCGCGCGTCGACGAGGCTCGCGAGCGCATGCGCGAGCACGATCGCCGGATTGCGCAGCAGGCCGCCCCAGTTGCCGGAATGGTGCGCGCCGTCGCGGGCGCGCAGGCTCAGCTTGAAGTTGACCGAGCCGCGCGAGCCGAGGAACACGGTCGGGCGCGCGGCGGCGATGCGCGGGCCGTCGGACGCGATCAGCACGTCGGCCGCGAGCGCGTCGCGCTCCTGGCGGCACAGCGCATCGAGGCCCGGCGACCCGGTTTCCTCACCCATCTCGATCAGCAGCTTCGCGTTGAAGCCGAGCCGGCCGCCGCGAGCGTCGAGCACGCTCGCCAGCGCGGCCAGGTTGATCGTGTGCTGGCCCTTGTTGTCGGCGCTGCCGCGGCCGTACCAGCGGTCGCCGTCGGCCGTCAGTGTCCACGGCGACAGCGGCGCGCGCCACTGCGCGTCGTAGCCGCGCACGACGTCGCCGTGGCCGTAGATCAGCACGGTCGGCAGCGCATCGTCTTCGTGGCGCGACGCGAGCAGGAATGGGCCGCCGCCGTCGACGGGGTTGTCGACGATCCGCGAACTGAAACCGAGGCGCGCGGCCTCGGGGGCGATCTCGTCGGTCAGGTACGCGCGCAGCGCGGCACCGCTGCCGCTTTCCTGGCTTTCGGTGCGCAGGCCGACGCGGCGGCTCAGGGTCGTGAAGAACGCACCGGATTCGAACTGGTTCAGCGCGTGCTGGATGGCGGCGGTACGGCTCAAGTCGGGTCTCCTCGGTCGGGTTCGCGGCGCATGCGGATCACGTGCGCAGCGTGAAGTGCGATCGATTCTAGAAAGCCGTTTTTTTTGTCACAATGATCGAATTTCGAACCTTTCTTTGCCGAAAAGGCAAAGCAGCGCAGCCGGGAGCGGCACGGAGACAGAACGATGGCGGCTTTCCTGCACGGCCTCGCGTTGCGGTATTTCGTCGAAGTGGCGCGCACCGGCTCGATCAGCGACGCATCCGCGCGGCTGCACGTGGCCGTGTCGGCGATCAGCCGCCAGATCGCGAAGCTCGAGAGCGAGCTCGGCGCGCCGTTGTTCGAGCGCCGGCCGCGCGGGATGGCACTGTCGGAGGCCGGCGAGCGGCTGCTGGCGTTCGCGCAGCGCAGCCTGCTGGAGGCCGAGCACGTGATGAAGGACATCGGCGGGCTCGATGCGCTGCACGGCAGCCTGCTGAAGATCGCATGCTCGGAAGGGTTCGCGATCGATTTCCTGCCCGGCGCGCTCGCGAGCTTCAAGGCACGCCACCCGGGCGTCGATTTCACCGTGTGGGTCGTGTCGCCGGCGGACGCGACGCGGCGCGTGCGCGATGGCGATGCGGACGTCGCACTGACCTTCAGCCTCGCGCCGGAGAAGGGCGTGCGCGTCGAGCACACCGAACGCGCGCCGATCTTCGCGCTGGTGCGGCACGACCATCCGCTCGCGACGCGCGACGCGGTGTCGCTCGCCGATGTCGCGCGTCACCCGCACGTGCTGCCCGAGGCCGGCACGACGGTGCGCCAGCTGATCGACATCGCGTGCGCGCTCGACGGGCTATTGCTCGAGCCCGAACTGACGAGCAACAACACGGCGGCGATGTACGGCTACGCGCGGCGCACCGGCGCCGTGATGTTCACGGGGCTGCTGTCGGTGCGCGACCGCTGCGACGCGGACGGCTTCGTCGTCGTGCCGGTGACGAACCCGCAGTTGCGAGAGCGCAGCATCCAGGTGCAGACGATGGCGGGGCGCGATCTGCCCGCGTCGGTACGGGCGTTTCGCGACCATCTGATCGACGCGATGCAGGCCGCATCGCCGCCGCCGGCCGCCGCGCGCGGCCCGAGACGCCGGCCCGTGAGATAATCGTCAATCCGCCTTCCGCGCCCATGCGGCTCATCGAGCCGCATCGCCCCTGTTCGACGCCAAATTGAAGAACCTGATTGTCACCCTCGATCGCGTCGGCGAGTTCGACGAGATCATCGACGTGCGCACGCCGCTCGAGTTCGCCGAGGACCATATTCCCGGCGCACTGAACGCGCCCGTGCTCAGCAACGAAGAGCGCGTGCTCGTCGGCACGATGTACCGCCAGGTGTCGCCCTACGAGGCGACGCGCGTCGGCGCGGCGATCGTGGCGCGCAACATCGCACGCCATCTCGACACGACGTTCGCCGACCGTCCGCGCAACTGGCGGCCGCTGATCTACTGCTGGCGCGGCGGCAAGCGCTCGGGCTCGATGACGACCTGGTTCAACCTGATCGGCTGGCAGGCACGCCAGCTCGACGGCGGATACAAGGCGTATCGCCGCTCGGTGTGCGCGACGCTCGACACGCTGCCGACGCGCTTTCGCTACATCGCGCTCGTCGGCCATACGGGCTGCGGCAAGACGCGCCTGCTGAACGCGCTGCGCGACGCGGGCGCGCAGACGCTCGATCTCGAGGCGCTCGCGTGCCATCGCGGTTCGCTGCTCGGCGCGCTGCCGGGCAGGCCGCAGCCGTCGCAAAAGGGGTTCGATTCGGGGCTCGTCGAAACGCTTGGGTGTTTCGACCCCGAATGGCCGGTGTTCGTCGAATCGGAAAGCCGCAAGATCGGGCTCGTGCAGTTGCCGATCGCGTTGATCGACGCGTTTCACGCGGGGCCGTGGGTGCAGGTCGAAGCGGCACATGACGAGCGCATCGCATTCCTGCTCGACGATTACGCCCACCTGTTCGACGCACCGGTGGCGTTCAAGGCGCAACTCCATCGGCTGATCGGCCTGCACAGCCGCGAAGAGGTGGCGCACTGGAATGCGCTGATCGATGCGAACGCGCGGGCCGAACTGTTCACGACGCTGATCGACAAGCATTACGATCCCGCGTATGCGCGCACGTACCGCGCAACGTACAACAAGCCGAACCGGGCGTTGACGTTCGCTTTCCGGCCCAACGCGGCCGACGTGCGCGATCAGGCGCATTCGCTGCTGGCCCAGCTCGCGCTGGCCGGGCTGCCCGCGTCGGCCGCGCTGGCGGCAGGCGCGGAATCCGTTACCGACAAAGACAAATCGACGACCACACGATGACGACCACACGCACCCAACCCAATCCGGCCCTCGGCTGGATGACCTTCCTGCTGATCGCGGTCGCAGGGCTGTTCTATGTGAAATGGTTCCCGTACTACAACAAGGCGTTCGTTGCCGCCGAGCATCATTCGATCGGCCAGTCGATCCTGATGGGCACGTCGGCGGTCGCGCCCGAGCCGTCGCTGAAGGCCGCGCTCGACTACGCATGGGCGTACGGCAAGGCGATCTGGCAGGCGATGGTGCTCGGCCTGCTGCTCGGTTCGGCCGTTCAGGCGCTGCTGCCCGCGCACTGGGTTGCGCGCGTGCTCGGCCGCACGGGCTTCGGCAGCGTCGCCGCGGGCGGCCTGCTGTCGCTGCCCGGGATGATGTGCACGTGCTGCGCGGCACCGGTCGTCGCGGGCCTGCGTGCGCGCCATGCATCGCCGGGCGGTGCGGTTGCGTTCTGGCTCGGCAACACGGTGCTGAACCCAGCGGCGCTGGTGTTCATGGGCTTCGTGCTCGGCTGGCACTGGAGCGCGCTGCGTCTCGTGCTTGGCATCGCGATGGTGTTCGGGATCGGCTATCTGCTGAACCGCATTGCGCGTCCCGAAGACCGCAGCATCGACGATGCGCAGCTCGCCGCACTGGCGGCCGAGCAGGCCGCGGCCGGCAATCCGTTCGTCCGCTGGGTGAAGCTGCTTGCCCGCATGGCCGTGCGCCTCGTGCCCGAGTACATCGTGCTCGTGCTGCTGCTCGGCGCCGCGCGCGCATGGCTGTTCCCGCATATCGGCCCGGACATCGGCAATCATCTCGGCTGGATCGTCGCGTTCGCGGTCGCGGGCATGCTGTTCGTGATCCCGACGGCCGGCGAGGTGCCGATCATCCAGGCGATGCTGTCGCTCGGCATGGGCGTCGGCCCGGCCGCCGCGCTGCTGATGACGCTGCCGCCGATCAGCGTGCCGTCGCTCGCGATGCTCGCGCGGTCGTTCAAGCCTTACATGCTGGCGATCGTCGCGGTCCTCGTCGTCGTGTTCGGGATCGCGAGCGGACTGCTCGCGGTCGCGTTCGGGTTCTGACGCGCGCAAGCGATGCGCCGATCGGGCGCGAACGTCGTATTCATCCGGCGTCGCCGCTTCACGCGTGCGGCGCCCTTTACAAGAAGCAAACAGGAAAACGCATGACCCAACCGAAGATCCATCCTCGACTCGAAAAGGCGCTGACGCGCGGCGATCTCGCGATCCGCCAGGCCAATTCCGCGCGGGCAACTGCCGTGCTGAACGCGCTCGGCACGATGATCATCGAAGCCTCTTCAACGATCGGCGTCGAAGCCAGCATCGACATTCCGCAGGGCGACCGCATTTACGATCCCGTCAACGGGCTGTGGCCGCAGAAGATGCTGGTGTCGTTCGACGGCCCGGTGGACGAAGCCGACGCGGACGAACTGCGCACGGTCTATCTGGTTGCCGACGATCCGGGCACGCAATTCCGCGTCGAATGGCATCGCGCGGACGGCAAGCTCGGCCGCCAGGAAGGCGGCCCGCTCGCGACCGTCGCGTTCCTGACCGACGTCGAGATCCCGTGGAGCGACGACGACGAGTGACGTCGTCGTGTGAAGCCGGCGCACCGCGCGCCGGCTGTCAGCGCATCATCCGCCGCCGGAACAGCCACGCGGACAGCAGGAATCCGCCGACCGCGTAGCCGGCGAGCACCGCGATATGCAACGCGACGTCCGTCGCCGGCCGGCCGAGCATCGCGGGCCGGATCAGCTCGACCGCGTTCGCGAGCGGCAGCGCATGCGCCGCATGCTGCGCGATCGGCGGCAACTGCGTGATCGGGAAGAACACCCCGGACAGCAGCAGCATCGGCGTCAGCACGAGCGTCTGATAGAACATGAAGAAATCGTAGGACGGCGCGAGCGCCGTGACGATCATCGCGATGCTCGCAAACGCGAGGCCCGCGAGCGCGATCACGGGCAGCGCCGCGAGCATCGACGGAAACCGCGCATAACCGAGCGCCCCCGCGACGAGCATGATCGCGACACCCGACAGCATCGCCTTGCTGGCACCCCAGACGATCTCACCGAGCACGATGTCGCCGAGCGCGAGCGGCGTATGCATGATCGCTTCCCAGGTGCGCTGCACGTGCATGCGCGAAAAGCCCGAATACATCGACTCGAAGCTCGCGGACATCATCACGCTCGACCCGACCGTGCCGGCCGCGAGGAACGCGATATACGACACGCCGTCGACATGGCCGAGCATCAGGCCGAGCCCGAAACCGAGCCCGAACAGATAGATCATCGGATCGGCAAGATTGCCGAACATCGACGCGAGCGCGAGCTTGCGCCAGACGAGATAGTTGCGCCGCCAGACGGCAACCCAGTTGGTTGCGTTCGCGGGCATCGCGATCGCGAAGCGCGACTCGCGCGGCGGTGCCGACGGTGCGGCGGCGGAATAGTTGCGGACGTCCATGGTCGCTCAGTCCTGCATTTCGCGGCCGGTGAGCCGCAGGAACACATCTTCCAGATTGGCCGGGCGATGCAGATAGCGCAACCCCGGGCGACCCTTGAGCCGCGCGCTGAGCGGCTCGGGGTCGCTCACGTAGCAGAACAGCGTCTCGCCGCTGATCTCGGTGCGCTTCGCGAACGCCGACAGCTCGTCGCGCAGGATGGCCGGATCGGGCCCGTAGATCTCGATCACGTCGCAGCCGATCTCCGATTCGATCAGCGCGTGCGGCGCGCCTTCGGCGATCTTGCGGCCTTCCTCGATCACGCACAGGCGGTCGCACAGACGTTCGGCTTCTTCCATGAAATGCGTGGTGATCAGGATCGTCTTGCCGCGCGCGAGCAGCGAGCGCAGCCGCTCCCACATCAGGTGCCGCGCCTGCGGATCGAGGCCGGTCGTCGGCTCGTCGAGCACCAGCACGTCGGGATCGTTGACGAGCGCGCGGGCGAGCGTGAGGCGGCGCTTCATGCCGCCCGACAGCTCGCCGACTTTCGCATCGGCCTTGTTCTCGAGTTTCGCGAATTCGAGCAGCGGCCGCACGAGCGCACGGGCATCCTGCGCGGACATTCCGAAATAGCGGCTGAACACGAGCAGGTTCTCGCGCACGGTGAAGTCGGGGTCGAGATTGTCGAACTGCGGGACGACACCGACGCGCTGGCGCGCATGCCGTGCACGGGATGGAACCGGTTCGCCGCACAGCGAAATGGTGCCGGCATCGGGATGCGCGAGGCCGAGCAGCATCTTCAGCGTCGTGGTCTTGCCGGCGCCGTTCGGCCCGAGCAGGCCGTAGCATTCGCCGGCCTGCACGTTGAAGGACAGACCGTTGACGACGAGCTTGTCGCCATAGCGCTTCTCTACGTTCCGTAAATCGATCGGTGCGACGGACATGGGCATGTTGTCATTGTGAGCGGGCGCACCGGCGTTCCGCTGTCGGCTGCGTGGCCGGTTTGCGAACGGATCGGGCGAATGCGTGTCACATGGGCATGACCGAAGCGCACGAGGCCGACGCCTGATGGCCCGCCGGAGTACGAACGGGCCATTCTAGTGCATCGACTGCGTCTCTTCAGGGCATGCCTGCACGGTGCGATGCATGCGCGCACCGATCGTGCACTGCATCATCGCGCACGCGCCGAGCGGGGCGAATCAGCGTTTTCCATCCCTTGCGTCCTGAATTGCGGCGCACCATGATGAATGCGTAGGCTCGTTGTCGCGATAGGGAGGTTTCATGGCTAGCTACAACAAGATTTTGCTGTGTTACGACGGCTCGCTCGAAGGGCGCAAGGCACTGCGTTGCGGTGCCAATCTCGCAATGGACCTGAAGGCCGAGACGCATTTGCTGTCGGTCGTCGACATGCGTTCGAGCATTGCACAAAGCGCGGGTTTGCTGACCGACGTCGCGTGTGGCCGATTCGAGGAAACCGCGCGCGAAATCCTGCAGGAAGGCGTGAACTGGCTGCGCGAGCGCGGCGTACAGGCCGAAGGCCATTTCGCGTTCGGCTATCCGATCGACGAAATCGCGAATCTCGCGACGGAACTGAAGGTTGACCTCGTCGTCGTCGGCCACCGGTGCCGTAGCGGGCTGTCGAGATGGTGGATGGGGTCGGGCAATACGCAACTGCTCGACCGTGTGAACTGCAGCATTCTGGTTGCGTGCTCGTCCGCGCAAGAGCAGAAGGCCGAAATCGCGCGCGAGCGTGAAGCGGCTACGGCGAGCGGCAAATGATCTGATGACTTGACGACGGCCTGACCGGCGATTTGCGCCGGCCAGGCGCCGCGCCGTATCAGCGGCGCGGGCGTCGACCGCGGCCGGCTACGCATGCAGGTCGATCGCGGACAGCTTCCACGAGAACAGGCCGAAGCGGTGGAATATCGCCGCATAGCGGGTGCCGTCGGCGCTTCGCTGATAGGTCACGACGAATTCGTCGACATTCCGGTAGCCGGCACTGGTTTGCTGCTGGTGCGGCGGATGGGTTGCATCGCCCGGGCTGGCCGGTGCGGCAGGGGCCGGTGCCGGCGATGACGCAGCCGCAGTGGCCGCGTTGCTGCCCGGAACGGCTGCGCTCGCCGGAGCCGGATTGGCCGGCGGTGCGGCCGGTGCATTGCCTTGCGGCAGATTCGACCATTCGGGCGGACGCTCGCCTGGATTGCCGCGCGGCGGCAAGCCGCTCATCAGCGCGGCCACGCCCTCCGGGGTTGCGTATGCATCGACCAGCGGGCCGATCAGCGCAGACCCGATCAGCGCACCGATCACCGCGAACGGATTGTCCTTCTTCACCGCGTCGATCCGGCGCATCAACTCTTCCGTGACCTGCTGCTTCAGACTGATGCGCAGCGACGGAAAATCGACATATTCACTGATGGCCTGCGCATCGCGCGCGTCGATCGCCGATTTCAGGCGGCCGAGCGCGACGTACGGCGACGCGTATGCATAGCCGATCGCCGCAATGACGGCGACGGCCAGCACGGCGATCAGCAGGGGCTTGAGCCGCCATGCGCGGCCCGAAGATCCAGTCACGTTGCCTCCGGTGCGGGGATGTTCCGCAATCAGAGACCGCCTGGCGTGGCCGATCGTTCCTCGGCGATGCAGCGATCGATCATCCGGCACACGGCATCGATCGTGCCGACCATGATCAGGCGCGAACGGCCGTGATAGACGCGCACCGGCGCGCGGCGCGCGGGTTCCGCGTGATTCAGACCGGCGTTCAGCGATACCCGCGCGAAGGCGGGCAGCGCTGACGGCAGCAGCGACGCCTGCCGTTCGACTGCGACTTCTTCTTCCACAGGCGCCGCCGCGGACAGCGGTGCGCAAGGCGTGCGGCCGCGCAGATGACGCAGGCGACCGAATTGACGGAAAGGCAGCAGGCGGGCAAGGCGTTCCATGATGTTCTCCTAACGAGACGGAATGTCAGAGTTCGCCGGATCGGATCAGCCCGACGGCGATGCCTTCCAGCGCGAATTCCGCGCTGCCGGCCTTGACGAAGATGTTTTCGTAATCGGGGTTCTCCGCGATCAGCTCGAGACCGCCCGGCCGGCGCATCAGGCGCTTGACCGTGACGTCGTCGCCGAGACGCGCGACGATGATCTGGCCGTCCTTCGCTTCGGTGCGCTTCTGCACGGCGAGCAGGTCGCCGTCGAGAATGCCGGCGTCGCGCATCGACAGGCCGCGCACCTTCAGCAGGTAGTCGGGCTTGCTGGAGAACAGCGCGGGATCGCACGCGTAATGCTGCGAGATGTGCTCCTGCGCGAGGATCGGGCTACCGGCCGCGACGCGGCCGACGAGCGGCAGCGACAGCTGCATCAGGCCGGCATGCGGCAGCGTGAACTGGTGCGGGGAATCTTCGAGGCCGAGCAGGCGGATGCCGCGCGACGCGCCGGCGGCCAACTCGATCACGCCCTTGCGCGCCAGTGCGCGCAGGTGCTCCTCGGCCGCATTCGGCGAGCTGAAGCCCAGTTCGGCCGCGATCTCGGCGCGGGTGGGCGGGAATCCGGAGCGTTCGATCGCGCGACGGATCAAGTCGAACACTTGCTGCTGACGGGCGGTGAGTTTGGTCATGGCTCAACTGTATGGATAGACAGTGAGCTGTATTTTTATACAGTACTTCGCGAAATTCAAGTGTTACGTGAGGTTCGACGCGATCGCGCCGGTTCCGACGCGATTCCGCGACGTCCGGACGCCGGTTTATCCGCCGCAACCGTCCATCCCGTCTGCGTTAGCACTTTTGAGTATTAAAAAATGAAGAACGATTATTTTTAATCATGTAACCCGTTCGCTAGACTGGCCCGACATCGCAATACCGACAACACTGGAGAACCAAGGATGGCGAAGCGCAATACGGGGCTGGTGGGCGGGGTGGGCCGCCTGATCGCAACACTCGCGCTGGGCGCGGCGGCGGCGCTGGGCGTCGCGACGCATGCCCAGGCCGATACGACCTTCCTGAACGTGTCGTACGACCCGACGCGCGAGCTGTATCAGGACTTCAACCAGGCGTTCGGCAAGGAGTGGAAGGCGAAGACGGGCGAGACCGTCAACTTCAAGCAGTCGCACGGCGGCTCGGGCGCGCAGGCTCGATCGGTGCTCGACGGCCTGCAGGCCGACGTCGTCACGCTGGCGCTCGCTTACGACATCGACGCGCTCGCGAACAAGGGGCTCGTCAACAAGGACTGGCAGAAGCGCCTGCCCGACAACGCTTCGCCGTACACGTCGACGATCGTGTTCCTCGTGCGCAAGGGCAATCCGAAGGGGATCAAGGACTGGGACGACCTGACCAAGCCGGGCATCTCGATCGTCACGCCGAACCCGAAGACGTCGGGCGGCGCGCGCTGGAACTACCTGGCCGCGTGGGCGTACGCGCTGCACAAGCCGGGCGGCAACGAGCAGACGGCGAAGGAATTCGTCACGAAGCTCTACAAGAATGCGGGCGTGCTCGATTCGGGCGCGCGAGGCGCGACGACGAGCTTCGTGCAGCGCGGGATCGGCGACGTGCTGATCGCATGGGAAAACGAGGCATTCCTGTCGGTCAAGGAATTCGGCACCGACAAGTTCGAGATCGTCGTGCCGTCGGTGAGCATCCTGGCCGAGCCGCCCGTCGCGGTGGTCGACAAGGTGGTCGACAAGAAGGGCACGCGCAAGCTGGCCGACGCGTACCTGAATTTCCTGTACAGCCCGCAGGGCCAGGAGATCGCGGCGCGCAACTACTACCGGCCGCGTTCGAAGAACGTGCCGGCCGAACTGACGAAGCAGTTCCCGAAGCTGAAGCTGTACACGGTCGACGACACGTTCGGCGGCTGGACGAATGCGCAGAAGACGCATTTCGCGGACGGCGGCGTGTTCGATTCGATCTACAAGCCGCAGTAACGCCATAACGACAGCGGTGCGCCACGCAGTGCGCCGCATCCCCGACGGGCCGCCGGCGCGATTCATGCGCCGGCGTTTGCGTCGGACCCATGAGCAGCAACGACCCAGCAAGAGCATCCGATGACGACGTACACCTTTCGCAAGCCGAGCGCGCTGCCCGGTTTCGGCGTGACGCTAGGCATCACGGTGGCCTATTTGAGCCTCGTGGTGCTGATTCCGCTCGCCGCCACGTTCCTGAAGACCGCGACGCTGTCGTGGGACCAGTTCGTCACCGCCGTCACGTCGCCGCGCGTGCTCGCGTCGTACCGGCTGACGTTCTCGGCCGCGCTCGGCGGCGCGCTGATCAACGCCGTGTTCGGCTTCCTCGTCGCGTGGGTGCTCGTGCGCTACACGTTCCCGTTCAAGCGGATCGTCGATGCGATCGTCGACCTGCCGTTCGCGCTGCCGACCTCGGTCGCCGGCATCTCGCTCGCGGCCGTCTATGCGACCAACGGCTGGGTCGGCCAGTATCTCGCGCCGCTCGGCATCAAGATCGCGTTCACGCCGGCCGGCGTGCTGGTCGCGCTGACCTTCATCGGGCTGCCGTTCGTCGTGCGCACCGTGCAGCCGGTGCTCGAGGATTTCGAGCGCGAGCAGGAAGAGGCCGCCGCGTGCCTCGGCGCGTCGCGCTGGCTGACGTTCCGCCGCGTCGTGCTGCCGGCCGTGCTGCCGGCGCTGCTCACCGGTTTCGCGCTGGCGTTCGCGCGCGCGCTCGGCGAATACGGCTCGGTGATCTTCATCGCCGGCAACGTGCCGATGAAATCCGAGATCACGTCGCTGCTCATCATCACGAAGCTCGAACAGTACGACTACGCGGGCGCGACCGCGCTCGCGGTCGTGATGCTGGTCGTGTCGTTCCTGATGCTGCTGCTGATCAACACGTTGCAATGGTATTTGCAGCGTCGCACGAGCAAGGGCGCGAGCGGCCCCGCGCCCGCGACCGTCGTCGCAACCGCAGCAGGAGGCCAGCAATGAATCAGGAGGCCACCGTCGTGCTGAAAACCCCGTCGTCGGCCGCGCGCGGGCGCGCCGCGAAGCGGCTCGACCCCGTCAGCGAGTCGCGCGTCGTGCGCTGGCTGCTCACGGGCATCGCGCTGGCGTTCCTCGCGTTCTTCCTCGTCGTGCCGCTCGCCGCGGTGTTCGTCGAGGCGCTGAGAAAGGGCGTCGGCTTCTACCTCGAATCGCTGGCCGATCCCGATGCCTGGGCGGCGATCAAGCTGACGCTGACCGTCGCCGCGATCGCCGTGCCGCTGAACCTCGTGTTCGGCGTGTGCGCATCGTGGGCGATCGCGAAGTTCGAATTCCGCGGCAAGGCGTTGCTGACGACGCTGATCGACCTGCCGTTCTCCGTGTCGCCGGTGATCTCGGGCCTCGTCTACGTGCTGCTGTTCGGCGCGCAGGGCTGGATCGGGCCGTGGCTGCAGGACCACGACGTGCAGATCATCTTCGCGGTGCCGGGCATCGTGCTCGCGACGATCTTCGTCACGTTTCCGTTCGTCGCGCGCGAGCTGATTCCGCTGATGCAGGCGCAAGGCACCGACGAGGAAGAGGCCGCGCGCGTGCTTGGCGCGTCGGGCTGGCAGATCTTCCGTCGCGTGACGCTGCCGAACGTGCGGTGGGGCCTGCTGTACGGCGTGATCCTGTGCAATGCGCGCGCGATGGGCGAGTTCGGTGCGGTGTCGGTCGTGTCGGGCCATATCCGCGGCGTGACCGACACGATGCCGCTGCACGTCGAGATCCTGTACAACGAATACAACTTCGCGGCGGCGTTCGCGGTGGCGTCGGTGCTGGCGCTGCTCGCGCTCGTCACGCTCGCGCTGAAGCTGCTCGCCGAGCGTCATCTCGCCGCCGAACTTGCCGGCGCGCGCGACGCCGTTCCCGCACATGCCGGCCCCGTCGCCGCCGTTTCGTCGAAATCGTAAAGAGGCAACCAGAATGGGCATCACCGTCCGTAATCTTCAGAAGCGCTTCGGCGATTTCACGGCGCTCGACAACGTCTCGCTCGACTTCCCGCCCGGCGAACTGGTCGCGCTGCTCGGGCCGTCCGGCTGCGGCAAGACCACGCTGCTGCGCGTGATCGCGGGCCTCGAGCACGCGGACGCCGGCCAGGTCGTGCTGCAGGGGCTCGACGTCGCGTCGGTCGGCGCGCGCGACCGTCAGGTCGGTTTCGTGTTCCAGCATTACGCGCTGTTCCGCCACATGACGGTATTCGAGAACGTCGCGTTCGGGCTGCGCGTGAAGCCGCGCCGCGAGCGGCCGTCGGAAGCCGCGATTCGCGACAAGGTGCACGACCTGCTGAAGCTCGTGCAGCTCGACTGGCTCGCGCAGCGCTATCCGTCCGAACTGTCGGGCGGCCAGCGCCAGCGCATCGCGCTCGCCCGCGCGCTCGCGGTCGAGCCGAAGGTGCTGCTGCTCGACGAACCGTTCGGCGCGCTCGACGCGAAGGTCCGCAAGGAACTGCGCGGCTGGCTGCGTCGTCTGCACGACGACCTGCACATCTCGACGATCTTCGTCACGCACGACCAGGAGGAGGCGCTGGAAGTCGCGGACCGCATCGTCGTGCTGAACCGCGGCCACGTCGAGCAGGTCGGTAGCCCGCAGGACGTCTACGATCATCCGCAGAGCGCGTTCGTGTACGAGTTCCTCGGCGCTGCCAACCGGCTGCCGGGCACGGTCGCCGGGCGCGGCTTCGTCGCCGAGGGCGCGGCCGCGCCGATCGAGGTCGATGCCGATTTCGCGGGCCCCGCGAACGCGTACGTGCGACCGCACGACCTGCAGCTTTGGCCGACGGGCGAAGGGCACCGCGACGGCATCGCGGTGGACGTGCGCCGTGTGATCCCGCTCGGCGGTTCGGTGCGCGTGGAGCTCGAGGCGCGCGCGGGCGGCGCGCTCGAGGCGGAACTCGATCGCGACGCGTGGCGTGCGCTTTCGCTGCAGGTCGGCGACGGTGCGACGGCCGTGCCGCGCGCGGTGCGTGTGTTTCCCGCGCGTTGACGAGAGAATGCTGGGCAGAGGGCGGAAACCGCTCCGATTCGACAATCAAACAACGACAGCCTAAGAGGCATACCCATGAATTTTCAGCAATTGCGGTTCGTGCGCGAAGCGGTGCGCCAGAACATGAACCTGACGGAAGTCGCGAACGTGCTGTACACGTCGCAGTCGGGCGTGTCGAAGCAGATCAAGGATCTCGAGGATGAACTGGGCGTCGACATCTTCATCCGGCGCGGCAAGCGGCTGACGGGGCTCACGGAGCCCGGCAAGGCCGTGCACCAGCTGATCGAGCGGATGCTGCTCGACGCCGAGAACCTGCGCCGCGTCGCACGCCAGTTCGCCGACCAGGACAGCGGCCACCTCGTCGTCGCGACGACGCACACGCAGGCGCGCTACGCGCTGCCGAAGGTGATCCGGCAGTTCACCGACGTGTTCCCGAAGGTGCATCTCGCGCTGCGTCAGGGCAGCCCGCAGCAGATCGCGCAGATGATCCTGAACGGCGAGGCCGATCTCGGCATCTCGACCGAGGCACTCGACCGCTATCCGGACATCGTCACGTTCCCGTGCTATTCGTGGCATCACACGGTCGTTGTGCCGAAGGGCCATCCGCTCGTCGGCCGTGAGAACCTGACGCTCGAGGAAATCGCCGAATACCCGATCATCACGTACGACCAGGACTTCACGGGCCGCTCGCATATCGACCAGGCGTTCACGCAGGCGGGTGCCGTGCCCGACGTCGTGCTGACCGCGATCGACGCGGACGTGATCAAGACCTACGTCGAACTCGGGATGGGGATCGGCGTCGTCGCGGCGATGGCCTACGATCCGCAGCGCGATACCGGGCTTGTCGAACTCGATACGCAGCATCTGTTCGAGGCGAGCACGACGCGGGTCGGGCTGCGCAAGGGCGCATTCCTGCGCGCGTATGCGTACCGGCTGATCGAGATGTTCGCGCCGCACCTGAACGAAGCGGAAATCGCGGGGATGTTGCGCGAAGCCGTCTGACGGCGGCGCGCCGCGCGCCGTCCGGGAAAGTTGCCCGCGGACGGCGCGACGTGCGCGCAGGCTGCCATGCACAGGGCGGCGGCAGGAGCAGGGGATGCGCCGTCGCTGTCATGGTTGACCGACTCAACGAATCATCGACCGCAGTCGCGGTTTCCAGTCCGATGCGTCGCGAGCGGCGCTCGACACGCGTTCGTCTGCCAGCAGAAAAACAAGACGGCACATTCGAACGCTTCGTTTCGGCCCTGTCGAACGGGCTACTCTTCGGAAGATATGATTCAATGCGCCTGAATGCCGGGTGACGGGCGTTCGGGCCGCTCCACGGCTGTCATCCTGACTGACCGGCCGGCCCCCGCGGCACAACGCAACGCGCAACGCTGCGTCGAAGTGCGAGAAGCGAAACCGACAAGCCCTCATCGTTCAGCAAACAACGCATGTGGATTGCCGGTTCCAACCCACTCGAACGCACATCACGCAGCGCGCAACACGCAACACGTACGGAGAAGCACTAAACAATGAATCTCAAATGGTTTCTCTTTTCCTTCGAAGGCCGGATCGGCCGCATGCCGTGGTGGATCTACGCGCTGGTTTCCGCGTTGATCGGCGCGGTTTTCGATGCGGGTTCCCGCGGTTCGCCGGATGACGATTTGCCGCTACTGGCGATGCTTGTGCTGGTCGCGATCGCGGTCGTCGCGGTGTGGTCGTCGCTTGCCGTCGGTGTGAAGCGGCTGCACGACATCGACAAGTCGGGATGGTGGATGCTGCTGATTTTCGTGCCGATCGTCGGCGCGATCGCGCTGTTCGTGATGAACGGCTTCATCGCCGGCACGCCGCATGCGAACCGCTTCGGCGAGCCGCCGTCGTCCGATGAAGACGAACTCGCACCGCAGGACCCGGTGTGATGCGCGATGCACGCGCTCCGAATAAACCCTTAATTATTGATCAGACAGGTTGCGCGTCGAAGCGAATCGGTACAGCATAGCCCTCACTCCGCCGGCGGTCCCGCTGGCGGCGGCGCGTCAACGACAGCACGCGCCAGGCAGTCGGCCGTCTGCCTCGCTTCCATTTCGTGGTACCGACAGCAGCATCGATGGCCATTGCTCGGGTAGTGTGGCGCAAACGTTTGCTCACATTAAAACAACAGTCCGGCCCATTGGGCCAGTCGCCAGGAGATGTGTATGAATGTCCTGTTTCGCCGTCGCTTCCTGACCGCCGCGCTCGCCGCCGTCGCGGTCGCTGCCGCACCGGCCGTCCACGCGCAATCGGCGGCCAAGCCGAAGGTCGCGCTCGTGATGAAGTCGCTCGCCAACGAGTTCTTCCTGACGATGGAAACCGGCGCGAAGGAATACCAGAAACACAATGCCAGCCAGTTCGACCTGATCACCAACGGCATCAAGGACGAGACCGACACCGCGAACCAGATCCGCATCGTCGAGCAGATGATCGTGTCGAAGGTCGACGCGATCGTGCTCGCGCCGGCCGATTCGAAGGCGCTCGTGCCGGTCGTGAAGAAGGCGGTCGATGCGGGCATCATCGTCGTGAACATCGACAACCGGCTCGATCCCGACGTGCTGAAGTCGAAGAACCTGAACGTGCCGTTCGTCGGCCCGGACAACCGCAAGGGCGCGCGCAAGATCGGCGACTACCTCGCGAAGCGGCTGAAGGCGGGCGACCAGGTCGGCATCGTCGAAGGCGTGTCGACGACGACCAATGCGCAGCAGCGCACGGCCGGTTTCCAGGATGCGATGAAGGCGGGCGGGATGAAGGTCGTGTCGGTGCAGTCGGGCGAATGGGAGATCGACAAGGGCAATGCGGTCGCATCCGCGATGCTCAACGAATACCCGAACCTGAAGGCGCTGCTGTGCGGCAACGACAACATGGCGATCGGCGCCGTGTCGGCTGTGCGCGCGGCCGGCAAGCAAGGCAAGGTGCTTGTGGTCGGCTACGACAACATCAACGCGATCAAGCCGATGCTGAAGGACGGCCGCGTGGTCGCGACCGCCGATCAATACGCGGCGAAGCAGGCCGTGTTCGGCATCGACACGGCGCTTAAGGCGATTGCCGAGCATCGCAAGCAGGCCGACATGTCGGGCGTGGTCGAGACGCCGGTGGATCTCGTGACGAAGTGACGCGGCCCCGATGCGGCCGCCGCCCTCAAGAATCCGGCGCGGCGGCCGTTATCAGGGGTGAGCGCGATCACGGCCACTGCATGCACATGCACTTGTGAGCGTCACACCCGCGCGCCGCGTACAAGCGGCCGCAACCAGGATCGCGATGGAACCGACCTTCCAACCCTCCCGTTCAGCCCATCCCGTGCTGTCCGTCTCCGGCATCGGCAAGACCTATGCCGAACCCGTGCTCGCCGACGTCACGCTGACGCTCGAGGCGGGCCATGCGCTTGCGCTGACGGGCGAGAACGGCGCCGGCAAGAGCACGCTGTCGAAGATCATCGGCGGGCTCGTCGAACCGACCACCGGCACGATGCTACTCGGCGGCCACGCGTATGCGCCGGCGAGCCGCACGCAGGCGGAGGCGCTCGGCGTGCGCATGGTGATGCAGGAGCTGAACCTGCTGCCGACGCTGACGGTCGCCGAAAACCTGTTCCTGAATCGCCTGCCACGGCGCTTCGGGATCATCGACCGCACGCGGTTGCGCGACGACGCGCGTGCCGCGATGGCGCAGGTCGGGCTCGACGCGGTCGATCCCGATACGCCGGTCGGCGCGCTCGGCATCGGCCACCAGCAGATGGTCGAGATCGCGCGCAACCTGATCGGCGACTGCCGCGTGCTGATTCTCGACGAGCCGACCGCGATGCTGACGGCGCGCGAAGTCGAGCTGCTGTTCGAGCAGATCGACCGGCTGAAGGCGCGCGGTGTCGCCATCGTCTACATCTCGCACCGGCTCGAGGAACTCGCGCGCGTCGCCGAGCGAGTCGCGGTGCTGCGCGACGGCCGGCTCGTGCATGCGGGCGACATGGCGGCGACGACGTCCGACGGGCTCGTCACGCTGATGGTCGGGCGCGAGATCGGCGAGCACATCGATCTCGGCGAACGCCATATCGGCGCGCCGCGACTCGTCGTGTCGGGTCTCTCGCGCGGGACGGCCGTGCGCGACGTGTCGCTCGAGATCCGCTCAGGCGAGATCTTCGGCATCTCGGGGCTGATCGGCGCAGGGCGCACCGAGCTGCTGCGGTTGATCTACGGCGCCGACACGCCGGATGCGGGGACGATCGCGGTCGGCCAGCCGCTGAAGCCGGCGCGGATCGGTTCGCCCGTCGATGCAGTGAAGCACGGCATCGCGCTGATCACCGAGGATCGCAAGGGTGAAGGGCTGCTGCTGTCGCAGTCGGTGACCGCGAACGTGTCGCTCGGCCAGCTCGACCGGTTCGCGCGCGGCGGCATCGTCGATACCGTGCGCGAAACGGCGCTCGCCGAGCAGCAGATCGACGCGCTGCGGATCCGCACGCACGGCGCGACGCAGGCGGTCGGCGAACTGTCGGGCGGCAACCAGCAGAAGGTCGTGATCGGCCGCTGGCTGGCGCGCGACATGGGCGTGCTGCTGTTCGACGAGCCGACGCGCGGGATCGACGTCGGCGCGAAGTTCGAGATCTACACTTTGATGGGCGCGCTCGCGCGCGAAGGCCGTGCACTCGTCGTCGTGTCGAGCGACCTGCGCGAGCTGATGCTGATCTGCGACCGGATCGGCGTGATGTCGGCCGGCCGCATGACCGCCGTGTTCGAGCGCGGCAACTGGACCCAGGATGCGCTGCTGGCCGCGGCGTTCGCCGGCTTCGGCCGCGAGACGCCGCCGGGCGGCGCGCAGCATCCGGACGCCGGGCAGGCGCAAGGCGCCGCTCCGGGCACTTCGACGACAGGACGACAGTAATGACCCAGCCTCCCGTATCCCCGACCGACGCAGGCGCACAGCAGACCGCGACGGGGCGCCGCGCGCGCACGCTGTCCGGCACGCGGCTCGGCCTGTCGAACTATCTCGGGCTCGCCGGCGCGCTCGCCGCGATGATCGCGCTGTTTTCGATGCTGAGTTCGCATTTCCTGACCTACGATACGTTCAGCACGATCGCGAACCAGATTCCCGATCTCGTCGTGATGTCGGTCGGGATGACCTTCGTGCTGATCATCGCCGGGATCGACCTGTCGGTCGGCTCGGTGCTCGCGCTCGCCGCGTCGATGGTCAGCGTCGCCGCGCTGAAATGGCAGTGGGGGCCGCTGCCGGCCGCGCTGATCGGGATCGCGGCCGCGACCGTCACGGGCGCGCTGACGGGCGCCGTCACGGTCGGCTGGCGGATCCCGTCGTTCATCGTGTCGCTGGGTGTGCTGGAGGCCGCGCGCGGCCTCGCGTACCAGCTGACGAATTCGCGCACGGCCTATATCGGCGACGCGTTCGATTTCCTGTCGAATCCGATCGCGCTGGGCATCTCGCCGGCGTTCCTGATCGCGGTCGCGGTGATGATCGCGGCCCAGTTCGGGCTCACGCGCACCGTGTTCGGACGCTATCTGGTCGGGATCGGCACCAACGAAGAAGCGGTCCGACTTGCAGGGGTTAACCCGCGTCCGTATAAAATTCTCGTATTCGCATTGATGGGCGCGCTCGCGGGGCTCGCGTCGTTGTTCCAGATTTCGCGGCTCGAGGCCGCCGACCCGAATGCGGGCGTGGGTCTCGAGCTGCAGGTGATCGCGGCCGTCGTGATCGGCGGCACGAGCCTGATGGGCGGGCGCGGCTCGGTGATCAGCACGTTTTTCGGCGTGTTGATCATCTCCGTGCTGGCCGCGGGGCTGGCGCAGATCGGTGCGAACGAGCCGACCAAGCGGATCATCACCGGCGCGGTGATCGTGGTGGCGGTCGTGCTCGACACGTATCGCAGCCGGCGCGCGCGCGCCCGGTAGTACGACAGACAGAACAGACCAGAGAGAAACGGGAAATGGCGACGATCAAGGATGTGGCGGCCATGGCGGGCGTGTCGTTTACGACCGTCTCGCACGTGGTGAACAATTCGCGGCCGGTGTCCGCGGATGTGCGTGCGAAGGTCGAGGGCGCGATCCGCGAGCTGAACTACGTGCCTTCGGCCGTGGCGCGCTCGCTGAAGGCACGCTCGACGGCGACCATCGGCCTCGTCGTGCCGAACAGCACGAATCCGTATTTCGCGGAGCTTGCGCGCGGCATTGAAGACCAGTGCGCGGCCAACGGCTATTGCGTGTTCTTCTGCAATTCGGACGACGATCCCAAGAAGCAGCGCAACTACCTGCGCGTGCTGCAGGAAAAACGCATCGACGGGCTGATCGTTGCGTCGGCGGGCGAGGATGCGGTGCTTGCGGAGACGCTCGCGGACGCGCATGCGCCGCTCGTCGTCGTCGACCGCAACATCGAGGGGCTCGCGGCCGACCTCGTGCAGATCGACCACGAGCGCGGCGCCTACCTGGCGACGCGCCATCTGCTCGAACTCGGGCACGCGAAGATCGGCTGCATCACGGGGCCGACCGACACGGCGGTCAGTGCGATGCGCGTGCACGGCTTCATCCGCGCGATGGCCGAGCGCGGGATCGACATCATGCCGGGCGCGATCGCGGAAAGCGACTTCTCGTGCCTCGGCGGTTATCACGCGGCGTCGCGGCTGTTCGAATCGGTGCGGCCGAGCGCGATCTTCGCGGGCAACGACCTGATGGGCGTCGGCGCGCTGCGCGCGGCGGCCGAGCGCGGGATGCGCGTGCCCGACGACTGCTCGATCATCGGTTTCGACGACATCGAATTTTCCCGCTACACGTATCCGGCGCTGTCGACGGTCGGCCAGTCGGTGCGCGCGCTCGGCGAAATGGCCGCGCAGACGCTGATCGAGCGGATCGGCGGCGGGTCGACGGCCGCGCCGAGCCGCCGCCGGGTCGTGTCGCCGCGCCTCGTGCTGCGCGAATCGACCGCGATCTACCGCGAGCCGCCTGCACCGGGCGGCCGCGCATGACGGCGCCCGTGGCGGGCGCCGGCCGCGTGACGGTGGTCGGCAGCCTCAACATGGATCTCGTCGTGCGTGCGCCGCGGCTGCCGCTGCCGGGCGAAACGCTTGCCGGTCACGCGTTCGCGCAGGCGGCGGGCGGCAAGGGCGGCAACCAGGCCGTCGCCGCGGCGCGGCTCGGCGCGCAGGTCGCGATGATCGGTTGCGTCGGCGCGGATGCGCACGGCACGGCATTGCGCGCGGGCCTCGAAGCCGAGGGAATCGACTGCGCGGGGCTCGCGACGAGCACGTCGGCGTCGACCGGCGTCGCGCTGATCGTCGTCGACGATGCGAGCCAGAACGCGATCGTGATCGTCGCGGGCGGTAACGGCGAGGTCACGGCCGCAACGGTTGCGCGCCACGAGGCGACGCTGGCGTCGGCCGACGTGCTGATCTGCCAGCTCGAGACGCCGCCGGACACGGTGTTCGCGGCGCTGTCGGCCGGACGGCGGCTCGGCCGCACGGTGGTGCTCAATCCGGCCCCGGCCGTCGCGCCGTTGCCGGCGGGCTGGCTGCCGCTCGTCGATTACCTGATCCCCAACGAGGTCGAGGCGGCGGCGCTGACCGCGCTGCCCGTGCGCGATCCGGCCGAGGCGGAAGCTGCCGCCCGTGCGCTGCAGGCCGGCGGCGCGCGCAACGTGCTGGTCACGCTCGGCGCGCGTGGCGTGCTTGCGCTGACGGCCGACGGCGCCGCGCGGCACTATCCGGCCCCGGCCGTGCAGGCCGTCGACACGACGGCGGCCGGCGACACCTTCATCGGCGGTTTTTCCGCACGGCTCGCGGCCGGCGCGGACGTCGACACCGCCATCCGCTTCGCGCAACGCGCGGCGGCGCTGTCGGTCACGCGCGCGGGCGCGCAGCCGTCGATTCCGACGCTCGCCGAACTGGCCGATTAGGGCCCGATCTCCAACCCCCGATCCCCGATTCCGCAGCACGGCCGGCTCGTCACACGAGACGGCCGGCCGCGCGCGCGGCCACGCGCCGGAGTGCCGGCGAACCTTTTTCCATCCTGCTTGCCGAGATTGCACGATGTTGCATTATTCGTTCAGCTGTTTGTAATAAACAGACGAATTATTCGAAAAAATCCGTGAAAACCATCAAGTTGTGCGTCGCACGGTCGTAAATGCACCAGGAGAAGCAATGCTTCGAGCCAACGGGCCTGGCCCGTTCATGACGTCGCTACACAGGAAGGATGATGGTGTTCAGGAACCTGACGATTCGCGCGCGCATCGGTTTGACGATGGCGTTTCTGGCGGTGCTGCTGGGCGTAACCGGCGTGCTCGGGCTGTACGGGATGACGCGTTCGAACGACTCGACGCGCGAAATTTTCACGAACCAGATGCCGAGCGCGGTCGACGTGGCGGTCGCGGAAATGTTCGCGGCGCGCGAGCGCCTCGCGCTCGACCGCGCGGCGCTGCTGACCGGCACACCGGACTCGGCGGCCGCCGTCGAGCGCAGCCGCGCGATGCGTACGCAGGCCGATGCGTGGTGGCAGAAGTATCTCGCGCTGCCGCGCGGGCCGGAGGAGGATCGGCTCGCGCAGGATGTGGCCGCGAAGCGACAGGCGCTGCAACGCGGCTGTGACGCGTTCGCGAGCATCCTCGGAGCGGACCAGCGCGATCGCATCGGCGACGGCGCCAAGCAGCTCCAGGCGCTCTACAACGACCTCGCGGTGTCCAGCGAAGCGCTGCGCAACTTCCAGTTCACCGACGCGAAGGCGGGTTTCGACAGTGCGGAATCGATGTTCGACACGTTGCGGGTCCTGTCGATCGTCGCGCTCGTGGCCGGCATCGGCGCCGCGCTGCTGTCGTGGCTGACGCTGAGCCGCGCGATCGGCCGCCCGATTGCCGACGCGCTTACGCATTTCGACGCGATCGCCGCGGGCGACCTGCGCCGGCCGATCGTCGTGGAGCGGCGCGACGAGATGGGCCAGCTGCTCGAGGGCCTGGCGAAGATGCAGCGCGGACTGGTCGACACGGTACGCACCGTGCGCGGCGGCAGCGAGTCGATCGCGACGGCGGCCCGCCAGATCGCGGCCGGCAACATCGACCTGTCGTCGCGCACCGAGGAACAGGCCGCCGCGCTGCAGGAAACCGCGTCGAGCATGGAGCAACTGACCGGCACGGTGAAACAGAACGCGGACAATGCGCGCCAGGCAAGCTCGCTGGCCGCGAACGCCTCGGAGATTGCAAACAAGGGCAATACGGTGGTCGGCCAGGTGGTCGGCACGATGGGCGAGATCAACGACAGCTCGGCAAAGATCGCGGACATCATTGCGATCATCGAAGGAATCGCATTCCAGACCAACATTCTTGCGCTGAATGCGGCCGTCGAAGCGGCGCGCGCGGGCGAGGAAGGCCGCGGTTTCGCGGTCGTCGCGGGCGAGGTGCGCAGCCTTGCACAGCGTTCGTCGGCCGCGGCCAAGGAGATCAAGGCGCTGATCGACGCGTCGGTGGAGCGCATCCGGTCGGGTTCCACGCTGGTCGACGAAGCAGGGCGCACGATGAGCGACGTGATCGGTGCGGTGCAGCGCGTGACGGACATCATGGGCGAGATCGCGGCGGCGTCCGAAGAGCAGAGCGGCGGGATCGACCAGGTGGCGCGCGCGGTCGCGCAGATGGACGAGGTCACGCAGCAGAATGCGGCGCTCGTCGAGGAAGCCGCGGCCGCCGCGCAGTCGCTCGACGAACAGGCGGCGCGCCTGCGCGAAACGGCGTCGGTATTCCAGCTCGACGGCGACGCGGCGCGCTCGGGTGCTATCGCTCCGGTTGCGGCGCGTCATGCGCCGCGTGCATCTTCGGCCGCAGGTCAGGCTGTGGCGCGCGATGATCGCGATGCACCGCCGAAACGCACGGCCGCGGCGATGCCGGCGCGCAAGCCAGCTACCGCCGCTGCTGCGCCCGCACCGGCGCCAGCGACCGCGACCGCCGGCGCCGACGACTGGGAGACCTTCTGATTCGCGCGTGCCGCGCATCTATCCCCATTTGGTGACGAACGACGCCCGCGACCTGCGGGCGTTGTCGTTTTTGCGGCGAACAAAATGTGACAGCGCGCATGCACGATCGTGCATCGTCGTGTGCATCGCGTGACCTGTGCCGACGGATCCACGCAACGATGCGTGTCGTATGTCCGCATCGATGGTACGGGTATCTCCGTAAGGGCGTTGCGCAAAAAAATTGTAACGGCGCGCGAAGCGTGTCGTCGTAAACGGCCGCTCGAACGTATAGGGATGAAGGGGAGAAGTGGCAACGTCGGATGTGTCCAACGCACAAGACGTTCTGTCGTTCGACGAGACGCGGCGGATGCAGTTTCTGCGGCTCGGGAGATCGATTGTAAAACGACGAAATGTGTTGTCCAAGCGGTGTTGTCGAGAATAACGAACTTCATACGAAGAGTTCGTGAAAAAAAAACAGAAAGGGTTTAGGATGAATTCGAACGCGCTTGCTTCTGCGCAGTCGTACGAAGGCAGGCACGTCTTCAGACTCAGGCGAGGGAGGTAGCATGGATATTTACAGCAGCTTCGCGAACCGCTTCGAAAAAACGCGAGAGGAAGAGCTCTCGCTGGAGGAGTATCTCGCGCTCTGCAAGAACGATCCATCCGCGTACGCGACGGCTGGTGAACGCATGCTGGCAGCAATCGGGGAACCTGAACACATCGATACCCGCAACGAGCCGCGCTTGTCGCGGATCTTCGCGAACAAGGTCATCAAGGTCTATCCCGCATTCCGTGAGTTCTACGGAATGGAGGAAGTGATCGAGCAGGTGGTTGCGTACTTCCGCCACTCTGCGCAAGGGCTCGAAGAGAAGAAGCAGATCCTCTATCTCCTCGGTCCGGTGGGCGGCGGCAAGTCGTCGATCGCCGAGCGTCTGAAGCAACTGATGGAGCGCGTGCCGTTCTATTCGCTGAAGGGTTCGCCCGTCAACGAATCGCCGCTCGGGCTGTTCGACTACGACGAAGACGGCCCGATCCTCGAGGAACAGTACGGCATTCCGCGCCGCTACCTGAAAAGCATCCTGAGTCCGTGGGCCGTCAAGCGGCTGCACGAATACAACGGCGACATCCGCCAGTTCCGCGTCGTGCGTCGTTATCCGTCGATCCTGCGGCAGGTCGGCATCGCGAAGACGGAGCCGGGCGACGAGAACAATCAGGACATCTCGTCACTCGTCGGCAAGGTCGACATCCGCAAGCTCGAGCAGTACGCGCAGGACGATGCCGACGCGTACAGCTACTCGGGCGGCCTGTGCCTCGCGAACCAGGGCCTGCTCGAGTTCGTCGAAATGTTCAAGGCGCCGATCAAGGTGCTGCACCCGCTGCTCACCGCGACGCAGGAAGGCAACTTCAAGGGCACCGAAGGCTTCGGCGCGATTCCGTTCGACGGGGTGATCCTCGCGCACTCGAACGAGTCGGAGTGGAAGGCGTTCCGCAACAACCGCAACAACGAGGCACTGCTCGACCGGATCTTCGTCGTGAAGGTGCCGTACTGCCTGCGCGTGTCGGAAGAGACCAAGATCTACGAGAAGCTGATCCGCAACTCGTCGCTTGCCGAAGCCGTCTGCGCGCCGGGCACGCTGAAGATGATGTCGCAGTTCTCGGTGCTGTCGCGCCTGCACGAGCCGGAGAATTCGAGCCTGTTCTCGAAGATGCAGGTGTACGACGGTGAAAACCTGAAGGACACCGATCCGAAGGCGAAGTCGTACCAGGAGTATCGCGACTACGCGGGCGTGGACGAAGGGATGACGGGCGTGTCGACACGCTTCGCGTTCAAGATCATGTCGCGCGTGTTCAACTTCGATTCGAGCGAGGTCGCGGCCAACCCCGTGCACCTGATGTACGTGCTCGAACAGCAGATCGAACGCGAGCAGTTCCCGCCGGAAACCGAGCAGAAGTACCTGTCCTTCGTGAAGGACGTGCTCGCGTCGCGCTACGCGGATTTCATCGGCAAGGAGATCCAGACGGCCTACCTCGAGTCGTATTCGGAGTATGGCCAGAACATCTTCGACCGCTACGTCACGTATGCGGACTTCTGGATCCAGGACCAGGAATTCCGCGATCACGACACGGGCGAGAGCTTCGACCGCGCCGCGTTGAACGCGGAGCTGGAGAAGATCGAGAAGCCGGCCGGCATCAGTAATCCGAAGGATTACCGCAACGAGATCGTGAACTTCGTGTTGCGTGCGCGGGCGGCGAATGCCGGCAAGAACCCCGTGTGGACGAGCTACGAGAAGTTGCGCGTCGTGATCGAGAAGAAGATGTTCTCGAACACCGAGGAATTGTTGCCGGTGATTTCGTTCAACGCGAAGGGGTCGGCGGAGGAGCAGCGCAAACATGAGGACTTTGTGAACCGGATGGTCGCGAAGGGCTATACGCCGAAGCAGGTGAGGCTGCTTTGCGACTGGTACCTGCGTGTGCGCAAGTCGTCATGACGCGCGCGGTACCGCGCCCGTGCGGCGAGTCCGTACGGGCGCTTTCAGAGGCGCCGCCCGCATGACGGGAGACGGCATGTGCGGCGAGCGTCCCGGCATTTCGACTTTCGAGCGGGAGACCGGCAGTGCTTCATCAAATCATCGACCGCAGGCTGGCCGGCAAGAACAAGAGTATCGCCAATCGCGAACGCTTTCTGCGTCGCGTCAAGAACTACATTCGTCGTGCCGTGTCCGACGCGGTGCGCGACCGTAGCATCAAGGACATCCAGAACACGCAGAGCATCACGATCCCTCGCAAGGACATCGCGGAGCCGAATTTCCGGCACGGGCCGGGCGGGCGTCGCGAGTACGTGCACCCCGGCAACGAGGACTACGTGCGCGGCGACAAGATTCCGCGTCCGCAGGGCGGCGCGGGCGGCGGGGGCAGTCAGGCGAGCAACGAGGGCGAAGGGCAGGACGACTTCGTGTTCGAGCTCTCGCGCGACGAGTTCATGCAGTACTTCTTCGACGATCTCGAACTGCCGCGCCTCGTGAAGACGCACCTGCTCACGGTGCCGAGCTGGAAGAACGTGCGCGCGGGCTGGTCGGCGGAAGGCACGCCGAACAACATCGATGTCGTGCGATCGCTGCGCAGCGCGCTCGGCCGGCGCATCGCGCTCGGCTCGCCGCTCGTCAACGAGCTGCGCGAACTCGAGGCGCAGCTCGAATTGATGAAGAGCGATCCGGAAGACCGTCGCGCGGAAATCGCGACGCTCGAGGCCGAGATCCATCACCTGAAGGGGCGCATCTGGCGGATTCCGTTCATCGATCCGTTCGACCTGCGCTACATCAACCGCGTGAAGCAGCCGCAGCCGTCGAGCCAGGCCGTGATGTTCTGCCTGATGGACGTGTCGGGCTCGATGGACGAGCAGCGCAAGGATCTCTCGAAGCGCTTCTTCATCCTGCTTTACCTGTTCCTCAAGCGCAACTACGAGCGCATCGAGGTCGTGTTCATCCGCCACCATACGCGCGCCGAGGAAGTCGACGAAGATACCTTCTTCCATTCGACCGAGAGCGGCGGCACGGTCGTGTCGAGCGCGCTCGAGCTGATGCGCAAGGTGATGAACGAACGCTACTCGCCGACCGAGTGGAACATCTACGGCGCGCAGGCGTCCGACGGCGACAACTGGACCGACGATTCGCCCAAGTGTCGCAAAATCCTGGAAGAGGATATCCTCACGAAGACGCGTTACTTCGCGTATATCCAGGTCGCGCCGGAAGAGCAGAACCTGTGGCTGGAATACGCGCAGCTGGCCCTGTCGCAGCCGCATCTGGCGATGAAAAAAGCGGAATCGGCTGCCGACATCTACCCGGTGTTTCGCGAATTGTTCGAAAAGCAGGTGGAAATGTCATGACGACCCGCCATCTGCACAACGAGTCGCGCGGCTACGAGCCGCGCCCCTCCGGCGACGACACGGCCGGCCCTGCCGCGGCGCAGCAACGCGCGCAGGCCGAACCACCGCCGCCGGCCGCCGACTTGCCCGGTGTCGGGCAAAAGGAAGCGCGTATGAACGTTGCCGAACGCAAGCCGTTGCCGTGCCCGTCCGACTGGACGTTCGAACTGCTCGAGGAATACGACACGCACATCTCGCAGGTCGCGGAACAGTACGAGCTCGACATCTACCCGATCCAGCTCGAACTGATCAGCGCCGAACAGATGATGGACGCGTATGCGTCGGTCGGGATGCCCGTCAACTACCGTCACTGGTCGTTCGGCAAGCACTTCCTCTCGACCGAGAAGAGCTACCGCCGCGGCCAGATGGGCCTCGCGTACGAAATCGTCATCAATTCGAACCCTTGCATCGCGTATCTGATGGAAGAGAACACGATGACGATGCAGGCGCTCGTCATCGCGCACGCGGCGTACGGGCACAATTCGTTCTTCAAGGGCAACTACCTGTTCCGGCTGTGGACCGACGCGCACGCGATCATCGACTATCTCGTGTACGCGAAGAACTACGTGGCGGAATGCGAGGAGCGCTACGGTCTCGATCGCGTCGAGGAACTGCTCGATTCGTGCCATGCGCTGATGAACTACGGTGTCGACCGCTACAAGCGGCCGCAGAAGCCGTCGCTGTCGAAGGAAGCGGCGCTGCGGCGCGAGCGCGAGGCGTACCTGCAGTCGCAGGTGAATGAACTGTGGCGCACGCTGCCCGGCAAGAAGCCCGAGCTGATGGAGGAGCAGGAAGGCCGCTATCCGCCCGAGCCGCAGGAGAACCTGCTGTATTTCGCGGAGAAGAACGCGCCGCTGCTCGAACCGTGGGAGCGGGAAGTGATCCGCATCGTGCGCAAGATCGGCCAGTATTTCTACCCGCAACGGCAGACGCAGGTGATGAACGAAGGCTGGGCGACGTTCTGGCACTACACGCTGCTGAACACGCTGTATAACCAGGGCAAGCTGGAAGACGGCTTCATGATGGAGTTCCTGCATTCGCACAGCAACGTGGTCTACCAGCCGCCCGTCACGAAGCCGTACTACAGCGGGATCAACCCGTATGCGCTCGGCTTTTCGATGATGAGCGACATCCGGCGGATCTGCGAGGCGCCGACGGAAGAGGACTACAAGTGGTTTCCGGAGATCGCGGGCACCCCGTGGCTGCCGGCGATGCACTACGCGATGCGCAACTTCAAGGACGAGAGCTTCATCGCGCAGTACCTGTCGCCGAACCTGATCCGCGAGATGCGGCTCTTCTCGGTGCTCGACGACGACATGCGCGATTCGCTCGAGGTGTCGGCGATCCACGACGATTCCGGTTACCAGTACGTGCGGCAGGCGTTGTCGCGGCAGTACGACATCCATCACCGCGAGCCGAACATCCAGGTGTGGGCGGTGAACACGCGCGGCGACCGCAGCCTCACGCTGCGCCACTTCATGACCGACAACCGCCACCTGTCGAACGACAGCGACGAGGTGCTCAAGCACATGGCGCGGCTCTGGCAGTTCGACGTGTACCTGGAAAGCGTCGACGAGGCCGGCACCGTGCGCAAGCGCTACGAGTGCCGCTATGTGCCGCCGGAGGTGCGCGTGTGAGCGGTGCTTTCGGATAGTTTGCATCGGACGCCAGCCTGCGGGCTGGCGTTTTCATATGACGAACACGCGGCGGGAGAATATTTTTCTACATCCGGACGAACCCGGAAAGCCTGTTACTTTACATTTCGCTAAAATCCCGTAGCGCCGTGCGCCGGAACCGGTGCCACGTGTGACCGTACGCGGCGGCCCCGAGCCGTCTCGCCCAGAAAGTACTAAAAGGAACAGACCAACCCATGGACGTCCAGACCGACCAAGCTGCGCTGTCTGCGCATGACACCCGGCGGCGCGTGTTCGCCATCGTCGGCGCCTCATCGGGCAACCTCGTCGAGTGGTTCGACTTCTACATCTACTCGTTCTGCGCGCTGTACTTCGCGCCGGCGTTCTTCCCGAGCGGCAACACCACGACGCAGCTGCTGAACACGGCCGGCGTGTTCGCGGCCGGCTTCCTGATGCGTCCGATCGGCGGCTGGCTGTTCGGCCGCATCGCCGACCGTCACGGCCGTCGCGCGGCGATGATGATCTCGGTGCTGATGATGTGCGGCGGTTCGCTGGTGATCGCGGTGCTGCCGACCTATGCGCAGATCGGCGCGCTCGCGCCGGCGCTGCTGCTGGTCGCACGCCTGTTCCAGGGCCTGTCGGTGGGTGGTGAATACGGCACGAGCGCGACCTACATGAGCGAGGTCGCGCTGAAGGGCCGGCGCGGCTTCTTCGCGTCGTTCCAGTACGTGACGCTGATCGGCGGCCAGCTGTGCGCGCTGCTCGTGCTCGTGATCCTGCAGCAGACGCTGTCGGCCGACGAACTGAAGGCGTGGGGCTGGCGCATTCCGTTCGTCGTCGGCGCGGCGGCCGCGCTGATCTCGCTGTACCTGCGGAAATCGCTCGACGAAACGTCGACGAGCGCGTCGCGCGACAAGAAGGACGCCGGCACGATCCGCGGCGTGTGGCAGCACAAGGGCGCGTTCTTCACGGTGGTCGGCTTCACGGCCGGCGGCTCGCTGATCTTCTACACGTTCACCACGTACATGCAGAAGTACCTCGTGAACACGGCCGGCATGCACGCGAAGACGGCCAGCAACGTGATGACCGTCGCGCTGCTCGTCTACATGCTGATGCAGCCGGTGTTCGGCGCGCTGTCCGACAGGATCGGCCGCCGCACGTCGATGATCCTGTTCGGCTCGTTCGCGGTGATCGGCACGGTGCCGCTGATGCATGCGCTGAAGGACGTGACGAGCCCCGTGGCCGCGTTCGTGCTGATCACGGTCGCGCTGGCGATCGTCAGCTTCTACACGTCGATCAGCGGCCTCATCAAGGCCGAGATGTTCCCGCCGGAAGTGCGCGCGATGGGCGTCGGCCTGTCGTACGCGGTCGCGAACGCGATCTTCGGCGGCTCGGCCGAGTACGTCGCGCTGTGGTTCAAGTCGGTCGGCAGCGAGGAAACCTTCTACTGGTACGTGACGGTGCTGTGCGCGATCTCGCTGATCGTGTCGTGGCGGATGCGCGATCCGAGCAAGGAAGGGTATCTGCGCCACGAACCGTGATCGATTGCGCCGCGCGCGCACTCGCATCGTGACGAACGTCCCGCCAGCCGGCGGGACGTTTTTTTTGCGGCGCGCGACTACGCGGGCGGCAGCAGCATGGCGGCGGATGCCGGATCGGGCGCGCCCGACTGCCGGCCTTGCTCGACCAGCCATTCGAACATCCGCTCGACGATCGGCGAACGCGACGGGCCGTCGATGCGCGACAGCCACCACGTGGTGCCGGGCAGGCGCGGGTAGTCGGCGAGCACGGTCAGCGTGCGCTGGTCGAGGCCGGCCTGCGCGACGAGGCGCGGCAGGCATGCGAGGCCGCGGCCGCGCAGCACGGCGTCCAGCACGAGCCGCTGATCGTCGTAGATCGCGTGCATCCGGAAATCCGACAACTGCTCGCGAAACACCGTCGCCAGACGCTCGTCGGTCAGGCTCGCTTCGAGACAGATGAGCCCCGCATGCCGCGGGTGCTCGCCGCGCGGCATGCGTTCGAGCTGCTCGGCGAGCGCCGTCGCGCACACCGTTACCCATTCGTCGCGCATGAACGGGATATCCAGCAGGCCCGGCTGCAGCATCGGCCGCGTGCCGATCGTCATGTCGACGTCGATCTCATCGACATAGCGTGCGGTCTCGTCGGTCGACAGAAGCGGGCACAGGTCCGGCAGGATCTCCTGTAACTGCTCGAGGCGAGGCTGCAGCCAGCCGTGCAGCAACGGCGCCGGACACACCAGCACGACGAGCCCCGGGTTCAGATAGGTCGCGATGCGGTCGAGCCCGCCGCGCAACGTGTCCATCGCGCGCTGCACGCTGCGCTGCAGGACCTCGCCGGCGATGGTCAGTTCGACACCGCGGCCGCGCCGGCGGAACAGCGGCTGCCCGAGTTGCGCTTCAAGCTGCTGGATCTGATGGCTGATCGCCGATTGCGACAGGTGCAGCTCGTCGGCCGCGCGCGAGAAATTGCCCAGCCGGGCCGCGGCTTCGAAGCCGGTCAGCAGTTTCAGGGACGGAACGCGTTGCATTGAGGTATGAGGTGAATTGATTGATTTGGCCAAAAAATATCAATATTCATCAAGTTTAACCTGTCGCACAATCGGCCATCAATCACAACGGAGGCTGATCGATGGGTCGCTTTGATGCTCGCCAGCGCGGTTACCGGATGCCCGCCGAATGGGAATCCATGGATGCCACGTGGCTTGGATGGCCGGTTCTCGAAGGGCGCGAGGACTTGTGGGGCGTTCATTACGCGCAGGTGTGCCGCGAATTCGCGCTGGTCGCGCGGACCATCGCCCGCTATCAGCGCTGCGTGGTGGCCGTGCATCACAGTCAGGCCGACGCCGCGCGCGAGCTGGTGGGCGCGAGTGTCGACGTGTTGCCGGTCGCGGCCGAGGACAACTGGCTGCGCGATTGCGGGCCGATCTTCCTCGTCAGCGAACGGCGCGAGCTCGGCGCGGCCGTGTTCCGCTTCAACTGCTGGGGCGAGAAGTACCAGCCGTACGACGGCTGCCAGCAGGCCGGGCAGGACATCGCGCGCGCGGCCGGCGCCGAGATCTTCAATTCGCACATGGTGCTGGAGGGCGGCTCGTTCTACGTCGACGGGCAGGGCACGCTGGTCACCACCGAGAGCTGCCTGCTGCATCCCAATCGCAATCCGCACCTGAGTCGCGCGGAGATCGAGTCGGAGCTCCGGCGCATGCTCGGTGTCGAGAAGATCGTCTGGCTGCCGGGCAATCCCGACGAAGTGGAGACGAACGGGCACGTGGACGGCATCGCGTCGTTCATCGCGCCCGGCCGGATGCTGTGCCAGGCCGCGCAGCCGGAGCAGGGCGACTATTTCCGCGTGATGCGCGAAAACCGCCGTGCGCTGGAACTCGCGACCGACGCGGCCGGGCGCCGTTTCGAGCTGATCGACCTGCCGTCGCCGATCGTCAGCGAACGCTTCGGCTCCGAGCGCTACTGCGACTGCTATGCGAACTACATTCTGGTGAACGGCGCGGTGATCGTGACCGCGTTCGGCGTCGAGCAGGATCAGGCCGCGCGCGAGGTCTTCAGTCGCGCGTTCCCGGAGCGTAACGTGGTGATGTTGCCGATTCCGACGCTGTCGATCGGCGGCGGCAGCATCCACTGTTCGACGCAGCAGCAGCCGTCCGTCGCGCGCTGAGCGACGTTCCACCCGCGGTTTCCGATCCCACCGAGGAGCAATCGCAATGCCGTCCAAACACATCACCGTCGCCGCCGTCCAGATGGCGTCGGGCAGCTGGAATCTCGAAGACAACATGGCCACCGCGGAGCGCCTGATCCGCGAGGCCGCCGCGCAGGGCGCGAATCTCGTGCTGTGCCCGGAGTTGTTCGCGATGCCGTATTTCTGCGTCGATCAGAACGTGCGTCATCTCGAACTTGCGCAGCCGTTCGAAGGCAACGCGCAGATCGCCCGTTTCGCGGCGCTGGCTGGCGAGCTCGGCATCGTGCTGCCGATCGGCTTCTTCGAGCGTGCGGGCAATGCGGCGTACAACTCGATCGCCGTGGCGGATGCCGACGGACGCGTGCTAGGCGTCTACCGCAAGACGCATATCCCGGATGGGCCGGGTTATACGGAGAAGTTTTATTTCACGCCCGGCGACACCGGATTCAAGGTGTGGGACACGCGCTTCGGCCGGATCGGCATCGGCATCTGCTGGGACCAGTGGTACCCGGAGACGGCGCGCTGCCTCGCGCTGATGGGCGCCGAGCTCCTGTGCTTTCCGACCATCATCGGCTCGGAGCCGTTCAGCAGCGAGTTCGATTCGGCCGGCCACTGGCAGCGCACGATGCAGGGCCACGCAGCGGCCAACATGGTGCCGGTGGTGGCGGCCAACCGGATCGGCCGCGAAGTGGGTTTCGGCAACGGCAATCCGCAGCAGCAGGGGCTCACGGGCGTGTTCTACGGGTCGAGCTTCATTGCGGATCACACGGGCGAGAAGCGGGCCGAGGCGAACCGTACCGACGAAGCCGTGCTCGTGCACACGTTCGACCTCGACGCGATTCGCGCCGACCGGCAATCGTGGGGTTTCTTCCGCGATCGCCGCCCGGAGATGTATCGCACCTTGCTCACCAGCGACGGCGTGTCGTCCTGTTATCGATGAGGAGTGGCCGATGAAACGGAAAGGATGGCTGCGCTTCGCGGTGCCGGGCCTCGCGCTGTGCGTGCTGGCCGGAACGGCCCGGGCCGACGAAGAGAAGGTGCTGAACCTGTACAACTGGAGCAATTACTTCGCGCCGGATACCGTGTCCGCGTTCGAGAAGGAAACCGGCATCAAGGTTCGCTACGACGCATACGACAGCGACGAGACGCTGCAATCGAAACTGCTGACCGGCAACAGCGGCTACGACCTCGTGTGGCCGACCAACGACTTCATGGCCAAGCAGATCCAGGCCGGCGTGTTTCGCAAGCTCGACAAGAGCCGGTTGCCGAACCTGAAGTATCTCGATCCGTCGCTGCTGAAGCAGATGGCGCAATCCGATCCCGGCAACCAGTACGGCGTGCCGTACATGTGGGGCACCGTGGGTGTCGGCTACGACCGCGCCAAAGTGCGCGCGATCCTCGGCAAGGACATGCCGGCCGACAGCCTCGACCTGCTGTTCAACCCGGCGCTCGCGGCGCGTGTCGCCGCGCAGTGCGGGCTGGGCTTGCAGGACTCCGCGAGCACGGTGCTGCCGCTGGCGCTGCGCTACATCGGCCGCGATCCGATGCATCCGTCCGCGCAGGATTACGCGGCCGCGCAGGCGATGCTGATGAAGGTCCGGCCGTTCATCCGCGAGTTCGTCGGGTCGTCCGATGCGAACGAGCTGGTCGACGGCGAGCTGTGCGTGACGGTCGGCTTCTCCGGTGCGATCAACCTGGCCGCGCAGAAGGCGAAGGCGCGCGATCCGAAGCGCGATATCGTGTACGACATCCCGCGCATCGGCAGCCTGATGTGGTTCGACGCGATGGTCATTCCGGCATCCGCGAAACATCCGGACAACGCGCATGCGTTCATCAACTACATCCTGCGGCCGGACGTGATCGCGAAGATCTCGAATTCGACGCGCTACGCGAATGCGAACCAGGGTGCGCTGAAGCTGATGGACCCGGCGCTGGTGCGCGATCCGGGCATCTATCCGGACGAGTCGACGCGGCGCACGCTGTTTACGCCGATCGCCGAATCGCCGGCGACGATGCGTCTCGAAGGCCGAACCTGGCTCGGTTTCAAGACGGCGCGACCGTGACGGCACACCATGAAACAATTGAAGCAACCGGCAAGCGAAAGAGGAATGCCATGACAACGAGACGTCAACTGTTGAAACGCGGCCTGTCCGTATCGGGCGCGGCGCTGGCCGCCAGCACGCTGGGCGGCTTGCTCGGCCGCGCCGCGCATGCGCAGCAGGGCGCGGCCTGGCACATGCCGGACGAGGGCGCGCCGCACACGGCGACCTGGATGGCGTTCGGCCCGAGCGAGGACATCTGGGGCGCGCGGCTCTTGCCCGTGGTGCGCGAGAACCTCGCCGCGGTCGCGAAGGCGATTGCCGCGCACGAGCCGCTCAAGATGCTGGTGCGGGAACAGGACTACGCGATCGCGTCGCGCCTGTGCGGCTCGTCGGTCGAGCTCGTCCAGCATCCGGTCGACGATCTGTGGATGCGCGACACGGGGCCCGTGTTCGTGAAGAACGGGTCGGGCCAGCTCGGCGGCGTGAGCTTCAATTTCAACGGCTGGGGCAACAAGCAGGAACACGACCAGGACGCGGAAGTCGCGCCGTTCGTCGCCGAACGCGCCGGTGCGCGGCTGGTCGATACGCGGCTGGTGCTGGAAGGCGGCGGCATCGAGGTGGACGGCGAGGGGACGGCGATCATCACGCGCAGCTGCGTGCTCAATCCGAACCGCAACCCGGGCGTCAGTCAGGCCCAGTGCGAGGCGGAGCTGAGCCGGTTGTTGGGGCTGAAGAAGATCATCTGGTTGCCCGGCATCGCGGGCAAGGACATCACCGACGGGCATACCGACTTCTACGCGCGCTTCACGAGCCCGGGTGTCGTGGTGGCCGGGCTCGACACGGACCCGTCCTCGTACGACCACGCGGTGACGCGACAGCATCTGGAGATCCTGCGGAAAGCCACCGACGCGAAGGGCCGCCCGCTGAAGGTCGTCGTGCTGCCGGGCCCGAAGACCGTCCGGCACACCTACGAGAACGCGGAGTTCGCGGCCGGCTACATCAACTTCTATGTGTGCAACCGCGCAGTGATCGCGCCGCAGTTCGGCGACAGCCGGGCCGACCGCAATACGCGCGACACGCTCGTCGACCTGTTTCCCGGCCGCGAAGTCATTCAGCTGAATATCGACGGCATCGCGGCGGGCGGCGGCGGCATCCACTGCACCACGCAACAGCAGCCGGCCTGAGCACGGTCGCGGGCCGGTCTGCGTGACCGGTTCGCACGGCTGTCGACATTCACCGGTCGTTCCGGACTACTGATCAACAATATGGAACCTGTCCAGATGGACGGGAGCCGGCACGCGCGCCGGCTGCGCAATGGAGTGAACACATGACGAAAAAAGGGACCCGTGCAAGCGTGGACAAACACGTGCGGCACAAGCCGGATACCGGCCGACGCGGCTTCCTCCGCTGTTCGGCCGCGTGGTTCGGCATGCCGCTGCTGGGCAGCCTGGCCGCGTGCGGTGGCGGCGACGGAGCGTCCGATGCGGCTTCCGCGCCGCGCGTGACGCCACCGACGCCGTCGGCTCGGCAGGCCGTGTACCGGCTGCCGGCCGAAGATGCGCCGCACGCGTCGACCTACATGGCTTTCGCGTCCGGCACGGAAGGCATCTGGATGCCCGTCACGTCGCAAAGCACGGATGCCGGCATCGACCGGGTTCGGGCCGACCTGATGGACGTCGCGAAAGCGATCGGCGCAACCGAGCCGGTCAACATGCTGGTGCTGCCGGCCGATCTCGACGCGGCCCGCGCGCTGCTCACGACCGCAAGCGTCGCGAATCCCGACCTGCATGCACGTTATGCGGCGCGTCCGGCGGGCACGGGCGGGATCAACCTCGTGCCGCTCGCCGACGGCTTCAACGACTTCTGGGTGCGCGACACGGGTTGCGTGTTCGTCAGGGACACCGCGAACGGCAATGCGCTGAATGCGGTCGGCTTCAATTTCAACGGGTGGGGCAACGCAAACACCGACGGCGTCGGCGCGACGATCCCGCCGGCGGTAGCCGCCGCGAGCAACCGGTCGAAGGCGGGCAAGTTCTTCCAGCCGTTCGGCCGCGACAGCACGGTGGCAGGCTGGATGGCACAGACGAAAGGCGCGAACCTGATCCGAAGCACGTTGACGCTCGAAGGCGGTGCGATCGAATTCGACGGTGATGCGACGGCGATCCTCACCGAATCGGCCGTGCTGCACGTGAACCGGAATCCGCAGTTGTTCGACATCCCGAACGGTGTCATCGCCAACGCGACACTGCTGCCGACGGCGAAAGATACCGTGCTCGCCGAGTTGCAGCGTACGCTCGGCGTGCGCAAGATCATCTGGCTGCCGGGCACGGCGACCTATCCGCGCGGTGCCGGCGTGGGCGGTGCCGGTGGCGCGGCGACGCCGGCCGGCGAAAGCGACATCACGAACGGCCACGTCGATTTCTATGCGCGGTTTCTCGCGCCGGGTGTGGTCGCGTGCTGCTACGACGCGTCGAATTCGACCGGCGAACGCGCGTTGACCGACGCGAACCGGCAGCGTCTTGCCGGCCAGACGGATGCGAACGGCCGGCCGCTGCAGATCGTCGAACTCGTGCCGCCGGTCAACTTCGGCACGTCCGCGGGCACGAGCCTGAGCGAAAAGCAACTGTCGCATTTCGCGGCCGGCTACATCAATTTCTACACGTGCAACGGCGCGATCGTGATGCCGAAGTTCAACGACGCGGCGGCCGACGCGGCCGCGGTCGCCGCCATCCGCCCGTATGCAGGGAACCGCGCGATCGTGCAGGTCGACATCCTCGGCATCGCGTCGGGGGGCGGCGGCATCCACTGCTCGACCCGGGAAGTGCCGGCATGAGCGTGTCGTGTCATATCGATATGGAAATCGATTCGTTGTCCGTGACGCGCGATTTCCTTAATCTGAACCCGTAGTTCGTGTGACACCTCCTTGACTGGGATTCGCGCCCGCTGCTTGCAGCGGGCGTCTTTTTTGGTGCGCTGCATCCCACGTCGGCCCGTGCGGGGTTGGTGGCGAGAGGCGACTCGCCTATGCTGGTTGCTGCGTGTCCGCGCGGCGGTCCGGATCGGCCGGACCGGTGACGTTTCGATGACATGCCACGTCAAGGAGAAACACCATGAGCAAACCCGCGATCGTGCTCGTGCACGGCTTCTGGGGCGGCGCCGCGCACTGGGCAAAAGTGATCGTCGAACTTGCGCGCAAGGGGCATGTGTCGCTGCATGCGGTCGAGATGCCGCTGACATCGCTCGCCGACGATGCAGAACGCACGCGCAAGATGGTCAGGCAGGTGGACGGCCCCGTGCTGCTGGTCGGCCATTCGTACGGCGGGGCGGTGATCAGCGAGGCCGGCAACCTGCCGAATGTCGCGGGCCTCGTGTTCATTGCCGCGTTCGCGCCGGACGCCGGCGAAAGCCCCGGCGCGATCACGCAGGAACACCTGCCGGTGGCCGCGCCGAATCTCGCGCCCGACAGCGACGGTTTTCTGTGGCTCAAGCCCGACAAATTCCACGAAAGCTTCTGCCAGGACCTTTCGTCGGACGAAGCGCTCGTGATGGCCGTCACGCAGAAGGCGCCGCTGGCGAGCACGTTCGCCGACACCGTCAGCACACCCGCGTGGCGCGCGAAGCCGTCGTGGTACCAGATCTCGAGCGAGGACCGGATGATCGCGCCGGAGAACCAGGAGCGGATGTCGGCGCGGATGAATGCGCGCAAGGTCATCACGCTCGATGCGAGCCACGCGTCGCTCGCGTCGAAACCGGTGGCGGTCGCCGCGCTGATCGACGAGGCGGCCGCTTCGCTCGCCGGATAAGGCAAGGATCGACGGGAAGGGCGCAGCGCCATGCCGTGCCCGCGGCCGGTATCGCTCATCACGAAACCCGCTGAGCAAAGCACCATTTGTTGGTTCGAATTCGCCGCACGCGCTGATACGTTAGCGGCTTCGCGACCCACACGCGTCGCGATGTTCCTCGAACCGGGCCGCCGCGCGATCCGCGGCGGCCTTCATAACAAGACAGGTCGTGCTCATGAAATTCCACACTCTCGCTACGTGGCTCGTCGGGGCCGCGCTCATTACCGCCGGCACCGTCGCGCATGCGGATCGCCTCGACGACATCAAGAAGGCCGGCGTGCTGCGCGTCGCGACGTTCGACAGCAACCCGCCGTTCGGTTATGTCGATGCGAAGAACAACCACATCGTCGGTCTCGACGTCGACTATGCGAAGGCGCTTGCCGACAAGCTCGGCGTGAAGCTGCAACTTCAGCCAACCAACCCCGCGAACCGCATTCCGTTCCTGACCTCCGGCAAGGTCGATCTCGTGCTCGCGAACTTCACGATCACCGACGAGCGCGCGAAGCAGGTCGACTTCAGCATTCCGTATTTCTCGTCGGGCCAGCAGTTTCTCGCGAAGAAGGGCGTGCTGAAATCGGCCGACCAGTTGAGCGGCTTGCGCGTCGGTGCGGACAAGGGCACGACGAACGAAATCACGCTGCGCGAGAAATTCCCGAAGGCGACGATCGTCGCTTATGACGACACGCCGTTCGCGTTCGCCGCGCTGCGCGCGGGCAACGTGCAGGCGATCACGCAGGACGGCCCGAAGCTGATCGGCCTGCTCGCGAACGTGCCCGACAAGCAGAACTACGAGATCCCGGCGTTCACGATCTCGAACGACTACATGGGCGTCGGCGTGCCGAAGGGCGAGACGCGCCTGCTCGGCTTCGTCAACGACACGCTGAAGGGGCTCGAGGCGAACGGCCGCGCCACGCAGATCTACGACGCATGGTTCGGGCCGACGACGAAGACGCCGCTCACGCGCATCTTCCGCATCGGCGACAAGACCTGATTCACGCCGCACGCGCGCCGCGACCTGCCGGAACATCGGCGTCGCGGCGCTTTCCGTTTTCTTCCGATCGCGCTTAGCGCGCGCACCCAGGCATGCTCGGGTTGGCTCCCAAATATCTGTTCTGGCTCTGGCAGGGTTTCCTGCTGACACTCGGCCTCGCGGCCGCGTCGGCCGTCGCCGCAACCGCCGGCGGGCTGTTGCTCGCGGTCATGCGTCACGCGCGAAGCACGGCCCTGCGAATGACCGCGTCCGCGTATGTCGTCGCGTTCCGCAACACGCCGCTGCTCGTGCAGTTGCTGTTCTGGTATTTCGGCGTGGCGTCGCTGCTGCCCGACACGTGGATCGCGTGGCTGAACGCGCGCCATGCATTGAGCGCAGGCCCGTTCACGCTCGCATGGCCGTCGTTCGAATTCGTCGCGGGCTGGGTCGGGCTGAGTGCGTACACGGCCGCGTTCGTCGCGGAGGAATGCGAAGCCGGCCTGCGCGGCGTGCGTCGCGCACAGCATGACGCGGCGGCCGCGCTCGGCCTCACGCCGATGCAGTCGCTGCGTTATGTGGTGCTGCCGCAGGCCGTGCGTATCGCGTTGCCGCCGCTGTGCGGTCAATACATGAATCTCGTGAAGAACTCGTCGCTCGCGATGGCGATCGGCGTGGCCGAGCTGTCGTATGCGTCGCGGCAGGTCGAAACGGAAACGTTCAAGACCTTCGCCGCGTTCGGCGTCGCGACCTTGCTGTACGTCGCGGCGGTGGCCGCGATCGAGGCCGGCGCATACGCGGCCACGCAATGGCGCGACAGGCTGGGAGCGGGGCGCTGACGATGGATTTTTCACTGCTGCTCGCCAACCTGCCGTACCTGCTCGTCGGCGCATTCCCGGAAGGCCCGCTCGGCGGCGCCGCGCTGTCGCTGGTGCTCGCGATCGCGTCCGCCATAACGTCGGCCGTGCTCGGTGTCGCGCTCGGCGTCGCGATGACGCTCGCGCGCGGCCCCGTACGCGTGCTGCTGCTCGCGTTCATCGGCTTCTTCCGCGCGATTCCGGTGCTGATGCTGATCTTCTGGACGTATTTCCTGATGCCCATGCTGCTGCACATGGACGTGCCGGGGCTCGCGACGGTCGTCTGCGCGCTCGCGCTGATCGGCGGTGCGTATCTCGCGCATGCGGTGCATGCGGGCATCGTCGCGGCGGGGGACGGGCAATGGCAGGCCGGGCTGTCGCTCGGGCTCACGCGCTGGCAGACGGTGCGCTACGTGCTGCTGCCGCAGGCGATCCGGATCATGACGCCGTCGTTCGTGAACCAGTGGGTCGCGCTCGTGAAGGACACGTCGCTCGCGTATATCGTCGGCGTGCCGGAACTGTCGTTCGTCGCGACGCAGGTGAACAACCGGCTGATGGTGTATCCGGCGCCGATCTTCCTGTTCGTCGCGGTGATCTATCTGGTGCTGTGCACGTCGCTCGACGGTGCGGCACGCTGGCTGCTGTCGCGCGGCCCGCGTGCGGAACGCGTCGGGCAGACGACGGCCGAGCGCACGGAGCCCGCGCGGTGACGATGCATCACGGCCGTGGCCGTGGAGAACGTCCGGCGACGAAACGTCAATGATCCGCGATGGACCGCACGCCGCGCAGGTCGGGCGCGGCGTGCAGATCTGACAAGAAGGGCAGACGACTGGCCGCTGCCGGCGCGACGGCGGGAGGTACGCGCGTTACGACGCCGTGTAGTGCGTGTTGAAGACCGCGCGCAGCGTCGACTTGTCGGTCGCGAAATCGCCCCACAGCGGGCCGTCGTTCTGCGCGAACGCGAACGGCGTCGTATCGATCGACGCGAGGCGGAAGCGCCATTGGGCCGCTTCCTGGCGGAACGCGGTGAGCTGCATGTCGGACAGCGCCGTCTGCGCACTGGCGAGTGTGACGAGCGGGTCGACCGGATTGTTCGCGACGCGCACCTCGAAATGCAGGTGCGGGCCCGTTGCGGCACCCGTCATCCCGACCGATCCGAGCCGCTGGCCCTGCTTCACGCTTTCGCCCGTCTTGAGGCCGCGCGCGAACGCGGACAGGTGTGCGTAGTAGGTCGAGTAGCCGTCCGCGTGATCGACGATCACGTAGCGGCCGTAGCCACCCGGATCGAAACCGGCGAACGACACGACGCCGTCGGCCGCCGCGTCGACGGGCGTGCCGGTCGGCGCGGCGAGATCGACGCCCGTATGGAACGCCATCGCCTGCGACAGCGGATGGATGCGTTCGCCGAAGAACGAGCTGATGCGCGTCCACTTGACCGGCATCGTGAACGCGGCGGCTTCGAGCGGCGAGCCGTCGAGCGCGTAGTACGCGCCGTGTTCGGCACCGGGCGCACGGAACCAGATCGCACCGAACGTGCGGCCGGCGACGCGCAACTCGAACGCGGTGAGGCGCGGCGTGCCGTCGTTGGTGTCGAACGCGACGCGGTAATAGTCGCCGCGCTGCGCACTCGCGCGCATCGCGACCTTGCCGGTGACGAGATCGCCAAGCTGGATGCGCACCTCGGGCGGCACGTCGAGACGGTTCAGCGTATCGGACAGCGTGAGCTCGATGTTGCCGGCGCGCATTCCGTGCTGGCTCTCGGGCGGTGCGAGTTGGAACAGGCTCGCATAACCGAGCATGTCGTTGCGGTGTGCGCTGAGCGGTGCGAACAGGCCCGGCTGCAGGCTGCGGTCGTTGCGTTCGACGTGTTCATTGCGCTCGCCGATCGTGCGGGCGAGTTCGCTCGTCACGAAATGCTGCGCGGTGGGAAACGGTGTGTCGGACAGCACGCGCTGCGGCAGTGCGGCGGTGCCGGTATCGACGGCGCCCGGCAGTTGCGACACGGCCGGTAGCGCGGCGGCGAGACCGAGGGCGGCGAGGGCACCGAGCACGGCGGCCGGCACGAGCGCGCGCACGACGCGCTGCGCGCGGCCGGGCGCGAAAGCATCAGGAGTTGCGGCAGACTTGACCAAGGTGTCCACATCCAGGAGAGCGGTTCAAGGGGGTGTGGGCAGGGGCCGACGGCGGCACAACCGTCGAAGGGCGACGGGGCGGGCGGCGGGCGTGCAACAAAACAGGCCCCGCCAGGGGCCTGTGTCGTTTCCGTTCGACCCAACGCGCGGGGCGGGCCCGCTTCGAACGGCGGCGTGCATACCGGGTCGAACCCGGTTATCACGAAGACGCTAAAGAAAGATGACAGCGTCAGTCTACCGATGTTCCGCGAAACGTTAAAAATTTTAAAGGGGGTCAGCTCGTTCGTTTCGCAGTGCGGTAAATCGGGTTAAATCAGCATTTGTTACGACGATTTTAGTCAGTCCGGCAATTTTTGCGCGCGGCCGCGCAGCGCGGCGGACATGCGGACGGTGTCGAAACCGGCGTCGAGCATCGCCTCGGCGTCGTTCCACAGGTTGCCGCGCAGCCGGTTGGTCCAGATCATCGACGCGAACACGCCTTCGAGCAGCGACACGAGATAGACGGCGGCCAGGTGCACGTCGAGATCGGCGGCGAGCTCGCCGACCGCGATCGCGCGGCGCAGCAGCGCCTTCGTGATCCGCAGCATCTGCAGTTCGAGCAGCATGCGACGCCGCTGCAGCGCGCCGTTTTCCTCGCTCTGCTCGCATTTCGTATAGAGGATCACGAGCACGCGCTGCATCGGCCCCGGCTCGCCGCATTCCTGCAGGTAGTGCGACGCGGCGCGCCGCAGTGTGGCGAGCGGCGGCAGGCCGTCGCCCGCGTCGAAACCTTCCGACGTGCGCGCGAACGCGCGGTCGCACATCGCGAGACACACTTCCATCTTGTTGCGGTAATGGCCGTAGACGGCGCCCCGCGACATCCCGGCGGCCTCGGCGAGGTCCGCCATCGCGGTCTGCGCGACGCCTTTCTCGAGCAGCACGAGCTCGGCGGCGTCGAGGATCCGGTGCTTGATGGCGAGCGATTCTTCCCGGGTCTTGCGGGCCATGTCGTGAGTTTCCTTACAATTCGCTGTCGTTTTATTGAGACAGTGTGGCAGTCAGATCGAAACAGCGTTTATTTAATCAGTCGTGACTGATTATAATCGGCCACCCTGAGCCGCCGCATTGTATCGGCGGCGAACGATCCGAGGTCACACATGAATAACAATCGCTCCCTGTTGCGCCACGGGCTGGCGCCGTTCGTACTGGCGGCCGTGTTGGCCGTGGCCGGATGCGGAAAGGGCGACAAGGACGCAGCGCCGGAGACCGCGAAGCAGGCGACCGTCGTGACGGTGCGCCCGACGGCCGTGCCGATGACCGTCGAATTGCCGGGCCGGCTCGACGCATACCGGCAGGCGGAAGTGCGCGCGCGGGTCGCGGGCATCGTCACCGCGCGCACCTACGAGGAAGGCCAGGAAGTGAAGCAGGGCGCGGTGCTGTTCCGCATCGATCCCGCGCCGCTGAAGGCCGCGCGCGACGCCGCGCAGGGCGCGCTCGCGAAGGCGCAGGCCGCTTTGCTCGCGGCGAGCGACAAGCGCCGCCGTTACGACGATCTCGTGCGCGACCGCGCGGTGAGCGAGCGCGACCATACCGAGGCCATCGCGGGCGACACGCAGGCGAAGGCCGAGGTCGCGTCCGCGAAGGCCGAGCTCGCGCGTGCGCAGCTGCAGCTCGACTATGCGACCGTCACCGCGCCGATCGCGGGCCGCGCACGGCGCGCGCTCGTGACCGAAGGCGCGCTCGTCGGCCAGGACCAGGCGACGCCGCTCACGACCGTCGAGCAGCTCGATCCGATCTACGTGAACTTCTCGCAGCCGGCCGCCGACGTCGACGCGCTGCGCCGCGCGGTGAAGAGCGGGCGCGCGACGGGCATCGCGCAGCACGACATCGCGGTGACGCTGCTGCGCGCCGACGGCACCGCGTATCCGCTGAAGGGCAAGCTGCTGTTCAGCGATCTCGCGGTCGATCCGACCACCGACACCGTCGCGATGCGCGCGCTGTTCCCGAACCCGGAGCGCGAGCTGTTGCCGGGCGCGTATGTGCGGATCGCGCTCGATACGGCGGTCGACCAGCGGGCGATCCTCGTGCCGCGCGACGCGCTGCTGCGCACGGCCGACCGTACGTCGGTGCGCGTGGTCGGCGCGAACGGCAAGGTCAAGGACGTCGAGGTCGCAGCCGACCAGATGAGCGGCCGTGACTGGCGCATCACGCGCGGCCTGACGGGCGGCGAGCGCGTGATCGTCGACAACGCCGCGCAGTTCGCGCCCGATACGGCCGTCAAGCCCGTCGAGAAGGCACCGCCGTCGAAGGCGGCGCCGGCAGCGGCCGCTTCGCAGGCGGCCGCCCGTCAAACCTGACCGGTTCAAACCAACCACCATGGCACGTTTTTTTATCGATCGCCCCGTCTTCGCGTGGGTGATCGCAATCTTCATCATGCTGGGCGGCGCGTTCGCGATCCGCGCGCTGCCCGTTGCGCAGTACCCGGACATCGCACCGCCCGTCGTCAGCATCTATGCGACGTACCCGGGCGCGTCCGCGCAGGTCGTCGAGGAATCGGTGACCGCGCTGATCGAGCGCGAAATGAACGGCGCGCCGGGGCTGATGTATACGTCGGCGACGAGCAGCGCCGGGATGGCGTCGCTGTACCTGACGTTCAAGCAGGGCGTAAACGCCGATCTCGCGGCCGTCGAAGTGCAGAACCGGCTGAAGACGGTCGAGGCGCGGCTGCCCGAGCCGGTGCGCCGCGACGGCATCCAGGTCGAGAAGGCCGCGGACAACATCCAGCTCGTCGTGTCGCTGACGTCCGACGACGGGCGGATGACCGACGTGCAGCTCGGCGAATATGCGTCGGCGAACGTCGTGCAGACGCTGCGCCGCGTCGAGGGTGTCGGCAGGGTGCAGTTCTGGGGCGCCGAATATGCGATGCGGATCTGGCCCGACCCGGTGAAGATGGCCGGGCACGGCCTCACCGCGTCGGACATCGCGTCGGCCGTGCGCGCGCACAACGCACGCGTGACGATCGGCGACATCGGCCGCAGCGCGGTGCCGGACAGCGCGCCGATCGCGGCGACCGTGTTCGCCGATGCGCCGCTGAAGACGCCGGCCGATTACGGCGCGATCGCGCTGCGCACGCAGGCCGACGGCTCCGCGCTGTATCTGCGCGACGTCGCGCGCATCGAGTTCGGCGGCAACGACTACAACTATCCGTCGTACGTGAACGGCAAGGTCGCGACCGGCATGGGCATCAAGCTCGCGCCCGGCTCGAATGCGGTCTCCACCGAGAAGCGCGTGCGCGCGGCGATGGACGGGCTGTCCGCGTACTTCCCGCCGGGCGTGAAGTACCAGATCCCGTACGAGACGTCGTCGTTCGTGCGCGTGTCGATGAACAAGGTCGTCACGACGCTGATCGAGGCCGGCGTGCTCGTGTTCCTCGTGATGTTCCTGTTCATGCAGAACCTGCGCGCGACACTGATCCCGACGCTCGTCGTGCCGGTCGCGCTCGCGGGCACGTTCGGCGTGATGTATGCGGCCGGCTTCTCGATCAACGTGCTGACGATGTTCGGGATGGTGCTCGCGATCGGCATCCTCGTCGACGACGCGATCGTCGTGGTCGAGAACGTCGAGCGGCTGATGGTCGAGGAAGGGCTCGGCCCGTACGACGCGACCGTCGAGGCGATGACGCAGATCAGCGGCGCGATCATCGGGATCACCGTGGTGCTGACGTCGGTGTTCGTGCCGATGGCGTTCTTCGGCGGCGCGGTGGGCAACATCTACCGGCAGTTCGCGCTGTCGCTCGCGGTGTCGATCGGTTTCTCGGCGTTCCTCGCGCTGTCGCTGACGCCCGCGCTGTGCGCGACGCTGCTCAAGCCCGTGAATGGCGACCATCACGAGAAGCGCGGTTTCTTCGGCTGGTTCAACCGTTTCGTCGCGCGTGCGACGCAGCGCTACGCGACGCGTGTCGGCGCGATGCTGAAGAAGCCGGTGCGCTGGCTCGTCGTATACGGCGCGCTGACCGCGGCCGCGGGTTTGATGCTCACGCAACTGCCGACCGCGTTCCTGCCGGACGAGGACCAGGGCAACTTCATGGTGATGGTGATCCGGCCGCAAGGCACGCCGCTCGCGGAAACGATGCAGAGCGTGCGTGAGGTCGAGTCGTATATCCGCAACGACGAGCCGGCCGCGTATACGTTCGCGCTCGGCGGCTTCAACCTGTACGGCGAAGGGCCGAACGGCGGGATGATCTTCGTCACGCTGAAGAACTGGAAGGAGCGCAAGGCCGAGCACGATCACGTGCAGGCGATCGTCGCGCGCATCAACGAACGTTTCGGCGGCACGCCGAACACGACGGTGTTCGCGATGAACTCGCCGGCGCTGCCCGATCTCGGCTCGTCGAGCGGTTTCGACTTCCGGCTGCAGAATCGCGGCGGGCTCGACTACGCGACCTTCAGCGCCGCGCGCGAGCAACTGCTCGCGGCGGGCGGCAAGGACCGCGCGTTGACCGACCTGATGTTCGCCGGCACGCAGGACGCGCCGCAGCTGAAGCTCGACATCGATCGCGCGAAGGCCTCCGCGCTCGGCGTGTCGATGGAAGAGATCAACACGACGCTCGCGGTGATGTTCGGCTCCGACTATATCGGCGATTTCATGCACGGCACGCAGGTGCGGCGCGTGGTCGTGCAGGCCGACGGGCTGCACCGGCTCGATCCCGACGACGTGAAGAAGCTGCGCGTGCGCAACGCGCGCGGCGAGATGGTGCCGCTCGCGGCATTCACGACGCTGCACTGGACGCTCGGGCCGCCGCAGCTTACGCGCTACAACGGCTATCCGTCGTTCACGATCAACGGCTCGGCCGCGGAAGGCCACAGCAGCGGCGAGGCGATGACCGCGATCGAGCGGATCGCCGCGAAGCTGCCGGCCGGCATCGGTTTCTCGTGGTCGGGGCAGTCGTTCGAGGAGCGGCTGTCGGGTGCGCAGGCGCCGATGCTGTTCGCGCTGTCGGTACTCGTGGTGTTCCTCGCGCTCGCGGCGCTCTACGAGAGCTGGTCGATCCCGTTCGCGGTGATGCTGGTCGTCCCGCTCGGCGTGATCGGCGCGGTGCTCGGCGTCACGCTGCGGATGATGCCGAACGACATCTATTTCAAGGTGGGGCTGATCGCGACGATCGGGCTGTCCGCGAAGAACGCGATCCTGATCGTCGAAGTCGCGAAGGATCTGGTCGCGCAGCGCATGTCGCTGGTCGACGCGGCGCTCGAGGCCGCGCGCCTGCGGCTGCGGCCGATCGTGATGACGTCGCTCGCGTTCGGCGTCGGCGTGCTGCCGCTCGCGTTCGCGTCGGGCGCCGCGTCCGGCGCGCAGATGGCGATCGGCACCGGCGTGCTCGGCGGCGTGATCACGGCGACCGTGCTCGCGGTGTTCCTCGTCCCGCTGTTTTTCGTGATCGTCGGCCGCCTGTTCGACGTCGGCCCGCGCCGGCGCGGCGGGGCGCAGCCGGCGACGATGGAGGGATCGCAATGATGTTTGCGCTGAATGCACGCGCCGCGCTGCGCGCTCAGCTCGCGCTGGCCGTCGCGCTCGCGCTCGCCGGCTGCTCGCTCGCGCCGCGTTACGAGCGTCCGGCGGCGCCCGTGCCGTCCACTTATGCACCGGCCGACGGCAGCCTGGCGCCGGCTGCGGCGCCGGGCACCGCGGCCGATGCCGCGCTGCTCGACGACTGGCATGCGTATTTCACCGATCCGGCATTGCAGGCGTGGATCGACGCGGCGCTCGCGAACAACCGCGACCTGCGGATCGCGGCCGGTCGGCTCGAGGAGGCGCGTGCGCAATACGGCGTGCAGCGTGCGGACCTGATGCCGTCGGTCGATGCGAATCTCGGTTATGAACGCGCGCGCCAGTACGACCCGGTCGTGCGCGAAAGCGCGATCAGCGGGCTGTATCGCGCGGGTGTCGGCGTCAGCGCGTACGAGCTCGACCTGTTCGGCCGCGTGCGCAACCTGTCCGACGCGGCGCTGGCCGACTATTTCGCGACGGCCGATGCGCAGCGCACGGTCCGCATCGGCGTGATCGCCGAAGTGGCAAGCGCGTACGTATCGGAGCGTTCGCTGCACGAGCAACTCGCGCTGGCGCAGCGCACGCTCGATGCGCGCGAACGCATGGCCGCGCTCACGCAGCGCCGCTACGCGGCCGGCACGAGCGATGCGATCGAGCTGCGTTCGGCCGAGATGCTGGTGGCATCCGCACGCGCATCGCAGGCCGCGCTGCAGCGCGAGCATGCGCAGGCCGTCCGGGCGCTGCAGTTGCTCGCGGGCGACTTCGCGCGCAACGTGCCCGGCGACGCGACCGCGCTCGATACGTTGTCGATCGCGCCCGTGGCGCCGGGCGCACCGAGCGCGCTGCTCGAACGACGGCCGGACATCCGGCAGGCCGAGGCGCGGCTCAAGGCCGCAAACGCGCAGATCGGCGCCGCCCGCGCGGCGTTCTTTCCGCGCATCGCGCTGACGACCGATTACGGTTCGGTCAGCGACGCGTTCTCGAGCCTGTTCGCGGCCGGCACGAGCGTATGGACGTTCGCGCCGCGCATCACGCTGCCGATCTTCGCGGGCGGACGCAATCGCGCGAACCTCGACGTCGCGAACGCGCGCAAGCACATCGCGGTCGCCGAATACGAGAAGACCGTGCAGACCGCGTTCCGCGAAGTGGCCGACGCGTTCGCCGCGCGCGACTGGATCGATCGCCAGCTGGCCGCGCAGCAGGACGTGTACACGGCGGACGGCGCGCGGCTGAAGCTCGCGGAGCGCCGCTACGCGGGCGGCGTCGCGACGTATCTCGAACTGCTCGACGCGCAGCGCAGCACGTACGAGTCGGGGCAGGAGCTGATCCGCCTCAAGCAGCTCAGGCTCGCGAACGCGATTGCGCTGTATCGCGCGCTCGGCGGCGGCTGGGCGCCGTCGTCAGCGGAGGCCGCGGCTTCCGCGTGAGCCCGTTCGCCTGACGCCGCAGCGCGTCGGGCGGCAAGACGGCGGCGGCACGATTCGACGTGCCGCCGTCGATTCACTGACATCGTTACCTGCCGTATCGCCGATCGCCAGCGGCGTTACCTTTCCCCGTCGGCCCCAGCCTGCCAAACGTTTTACGTCCCGCGACAGTGCACGCGTGCACCGTCCGGAACGTCCCGCCTTGCGCGACCGATCGTGTCGCAACCTGGCGCACACGTGTGCCGCGTCTCTTTCTTTCCTGCGTCATCCAGTCTGCGGACAAATTGCGTTCCGACGGCCGCGCATGCGTTCGATTCCCGATCGGGAATTGACGCTCCGATTAATCCATGTATTGGAATTAATGAGGGTGGCAAAGTGTCGCGGTAAAACGTTTGTATTTATGTCGCAATCGTTTGCGCGCTAAATTGGGGTTGATTGAAGCTCCGTTTTAATTTCCTGGTTGTTGAAAATGAATTGGGATTGGCGTTGTCGCTTGGCAACGATGGCGGCATTGGACAATGTTTTGTCTTTTGCGGGATGGATCTTGGGTGAGTCAATGCCAGCAAGGCTGGGCGGGATGTCGATCGTTGCTGGCCGAAAATATCTTTAATCTTCAATTGGTTCCGTCAAATAAAAAAGGACTGCGGATAAAAAATACAGGATTGAAAATTGGCAGGAAAGAATGTGATTTTCAGGGGGTAAATTGGACATTGTCAGAGACATTTGACAATGATTTACAGAAATCTTTCATGATTATCTCGATAATGCCGCCTCGTGACGGACGGAAGCCAACCACACGCTGCCGTTTGTGTCCGCCACGTCGTCCAATCCATTTGCACTCCTTACGGGAAACGTCATGAAAAAATCCATCCTGACCGCTGTCGCACTCGCGGCCCTGTCGACCTCGGCCTTCGCAGCGGGCACCGGCACGATCAACTTCACGGGCGAGATCGTCGCGGGCGCATGCGGCATCGATTCGGGCTCGGTCAACCAGACCGTGAACCTCGGCAAGGTGCCGACCAACGTGTTCAAGCAGGCTGGCGACAAGTCCACGCCGACCAACTTCGACATCAAGCTGACCGACTGCGACACGAGCATCGCGCAGAACGCGTACTTCACGTTCACGGGCACGTCGAGCGCGGGCCAGCCGAAGCTGCTCGCCACGATCGGTTCGGCAACCAACGTCGGCATCCGCCTGCAGGCCGCGTCGGGCGAATACCTCGACAACGGCGCCGAGCAGAAGGCCCCGACCGTGCTGCAAAACGGCACGAACATCGCCCGCTTCGCAGCCATGTACGAAGCGACGGCAGCCGGCGTCACGCCGGGTACCGCCGACGGCGTCGCGAACTTCACGGTCCGCTACCAGTAAGCCGCCGTACCGGGGAAGGGTGCGCGCACCCTTCCTCGTTCACATTCCTCCCGTTTTTCTCCCTTTCGGACTTCCGGTAGCGCCGCGTGCGAATCAGACATTCCTTCCTTTGCGTCTCCGTGCTGGTCGTCGGCAGCCAGAGCCATGCGACGGAATTCAATTCGTCGTTTCTGAACATCGACGGCACGAACAATGTCGATCTGTCGCAGTTCTCGCAGGCCGACTTCACGCTGCCGGGCGAATACATGCTCGACGTGCAGGTCAACGACCTGTTCTACGGGCTGCAGTCGATCGAGTTCATCGCGGTGGACGCGTCCGGGGCGGGCAAGCCGTGCTTGCGGCCGGAGCTCGTCGCGCAGTTCGGGCTGAAGCCGTCGCTCGCGAAGGACCTGCCGCGCTTCCAGGGCGGACGCTGCGTCGATCTCGGTGCGATCGAGGGCGCGACCGTGCGTTACCTGAAGAGCGATGGGCGGCTCAAGATCACGATTCCGCAGGCCGCGCTCGAGTTCACCGATTCGACCTACCTGCCGCCGGAGCGCTGGTCCGAAGGGATTCCGGGCGCGATGCTCGACTATCGCGTGATCGCGAACACGAACCGCAATTTCGGTGCGGGCGGCGGACAGACGAATTCGATCCAGGCCTACGGGACGGTTGGCGCGAACTGGGATGCATGGCGCTTTCGCGGCGACTACCAGGCGCAATCGAACGTGGGCAACACGGCGTACGCGGACCGCACGTTCCGCTTCAGCCGGCTTTACGCGTTTCGCGCGCTGCCGTCGATCCAGTCGACGGTGACGTTCGGCGACGACTACCTGACCTCCGACATTTTCGACACGTTCGCGCTGACGGGCGCGTCGATCCGCAGCGACGACCGCATGCTGCCGCCTTCGCTGCGCGGTTATGCGCCGCTGATCGCGGGTGTCGCGCGCACCAACGCGACCGTGACCGTGTCGCAGGCGGGCCGAGTGCTGTACGTGACGCGCGTGTCGCCGGGCGCCTTCGCGCTGCAGAACATCAACACGAGCGTGCAGGGCACGCTCGACGTCGCGGTCGAGGAAGAGGACGGCAGCGTGCAGCGCTTCCAGGTGACGACGGCCGCCGTGCCGTTCCTCGCGCGTACCGGGCAGTTGCGCTACAAGGCCGCCGTCGGCAAGCCGCGCCTGTTCGGCGGCGCCGGCATCACGCCGTTCTTCGGCTTCGGCGAAATGGCGTACGGCCTGCCGTTCGACGTCACGGTGTATGGCGGTTTCATCGCCGCGTCGGGCTACACGTCGCTCGCGCTCGGCGTCGGCCGCGATTTCGGCACGTTCGGCGCGGTGTCGGCCGACGTCACGCATGCGCGGGCGCGCCTGTGGTGGAACGGCGCGACGCGCAACGGCAACTCGTATCGCATCAACTATTCGAAGCACTTCGACGGGCTCGACGCCGATGTGCGTTTCTTCGGCTATCGCTTCTCCGAGCGCGACTACACGAACTTCGCGCAGTTCTCGGGCGATCCGACCGCGTACGGCCTGGCCAACAGCAAGCAGCGCTACTCGGCGACGATGTCGAAGCGCTTCGGCGACACGTCGACCTATTTCTCGTACGACCAGACGACCTACTGGGCGCGCTCGTCCGAGCAGCGTGTCGGCCTCACGCTGACGCGCGCGTTTTCGATCGGCGCGCTGCGCAACGTGAACGTCAGCATGTCGGCATTTCGCACGCAGAGCGCGGGCGGAAGCGGCAACCAGTTCTCGGTCACCGCGACGCTGCCGATCGGCGGCCGCCACACCGTCACGTCGAACCTGACGACGGGCAGCGGCAGCACGAGCGTGAACGCGGGTTATATCTACGACGATCCGGACGGCCGCACCTACCAGGTCAACGCGGGCGCGACCGACGGCCGCGCGTCGGCGAACGCGAGCTACCGGCAGCGCACGTCGGCGTACCAGCTCACGGCACAGGCGTCGACGCTCGCCAATGCGTATGCGGCCGCGTCGCTCGAAGTCGACGGCTCGTTCGTCGCGACGCAGTACGGTGTTTCCGCGCATGCGAACGGCAACGCGGGCGATACGCGGCTGCTGGTGTCGACCGACGGCGTGCCCGACGTGCCGCTGTCCGGCACGCTCACGCATACCAATTCGCGCGGCTACGCGGTGCTCGACGGCATCTCGCCGTACAACGTGTACGACGCGACCGTCAACGTCGAGAAGCTGCCGCTCGAAGTGCAGGTGACGAACCCGATCCAGCGCATGGTGCTGACCGACGGCGCGATCGGCTTCGTGAAGTTCGCCGCCGCGCGCGGCAGCAACCTGTACCTGACGCTGACCGACCCGGCCGGCAAGCCGCTGCCGTTCGGTGCCTCGGTGCAGGACGCGGCGAACGGCAAGGAGCTCGGCATCGTCGGCGAGGGCGGCGCCGCGTTCCTGACCCAGGTTCAGCCGAAATCCACGCTTGCGGTGCGCGCGGGCGAACGCACGCTCTGCACGGTCGACGCACTGCCGAACCAGCTTCAACTCGAAGGCACGCCGATCCCGGTGACGTGCCAGACGCCCGGCGAGTCGCACGCAGCGGCCGCGCGGGTCGAACGATGATTTCACGGATCCAGCGATGAAAAACTCTTTGTCCCTTTCTTTCCTGCGGCGCGCGTCATGCGTGCTCGCGACCGCCGGCGCGCTGCTCGCGGGTGCCGCTCATGCGGCGATCGTGCCCGATCGCACGCGCGTGATCTTCAACGAAGGCGAACAGGCCGCGATCGTCACGATCACCAACAAGAGCACGACGTATCCGTATCTCGTGCAGTCGTGGCTCGAGGACGCGAAGGGCAACAAGATCACGTCGCCGCTGATGGTCGTGCCGCCGCTGCAGCGCGTCGAGGCGAACGAGCGCAACGTGCTGCGGATCGCGAAACTGCCCGGCACCGAACTGCCGGCCGATCGCGAATCGGTGTTCTACCTGAACATCCGCGAAGTGCCGCCGAAGACCGATACGCCGAACACGCTGCAGATCGCGCTGCATACGCAGATGAAGCTGTTCTACCGGCCGAAGGCCGTGCAGCCCGCACGCGACGAGGACTGGACGCTGCCGATGACGCTGCGGGTGGACGCGGCCGCGCACAAGCTGGTGTTCGACAATCCGACGCCGTACCACGTGACGGTGGTCGACGTGAGCGCGGGCGCGCAGAAGACGCCGGTGCCGATCGAGCCGGTGATGGTGAGCCCGATGAGCACGGCCGACGTGCCGTTCAAGGCCGCGACGCCGTCGACGCTGTTCGTCACGCATATCGACGATTACGGCGGCCAGGTGGCGGTCGAGTATGCGTGCGATGCGGGTGCCTGCAAGAGCGTGAAGAAATGAGCGGGGGAATGCGGCATCGGGAATCGCCGGCGGCATGGTTGCGCTGGATCGTGCTCGTATTGCTGGTCGCGGCCGTGCAGCCCGCATGGGCGCTGCGGTGTCTGACCAACAGCGGTGCGACTTCATTGACCGAGCCGATCGGCGGCGTTGCGTCGTATCCGACCGACGCGCCGGACGGATATGTGATCTGGGTGTCGCCGGTGCGCACGACATCGGGGTATTGCTACAAGGATCTGGGTGACGATGGCAGCCTGAAAGTCGTCGACAACATCTATTTCTACGCGAATCCGAATCGCACGAACCCTGCGTCATGGGGGCTCGAGATCGGTATCCGCTACAAGGGCATCGACTATTTCGACAAGACCAGCAACCGCGGCGGCGGGGTGTTCACCGGTTATTCGGTGCCGCCATGCAGCAAGTATGACTTCGACCGCGGACGTTGCCAGCAGACGCGAATCAGCATCGACTATCAGGTCGTCGTGCGCAAGAAGGGCAACTGGGTTCAGCCGCCGAGCGATATCTACACGGTGTTCCAGTTCGATGGCGAGTTCGGGCTGAACGCGTACAACCCGAGCTTCCAGTATCGCCTGAGCGGCCTGCGCAACCTCAAGCCGACGCCGTGCTTCGTCGACGTGCTGGTCACGCCCGAACCGGGCATCGTCAATTTCGGACAGGTGCAGGCGGTCGGCAACGGCTTCATGCCGGCGGTGCCGCGCAAGCGGTTCTCGTTGTCGTTGACCAAGAAATGCAATGTCGCGGTACGCGTCGACGGGTACTTCGAAACGAGCTATCCGGTTCGGAACGGCTTGCTGGTGCCCGCGAAAGACAGCAATTTCGGTATCGGCATCGAGGACAGCCAGGGCAAGGCGATTCCGTTCAACGAACAGTTCAATCTGGCTCAGTTCCCGTCCAACGTGATGAACCAGAGCGTCTTGATGGACGCCGTGCTGAAGTCGTTCGGGCCGCCGAAGATCGGGCGATTCGATGCGACCGCAACGATCCGGCTGTTCATCTATTGAGCGAACCAGGGCCGGGCACCGTACGGTCAGTCGCGACAATGAAAAAAGCGCCGGCATCCCGGCGCTTTTTCTCATCTGCTGCGTGATGCTCAACGCACCCAGCGGCACACCTTGTGATGATGATGATCGAAGTGGCACTCGCGGTGCTGATGCGCTTCGGCGATGGCCGGCACGAGCACGGCGGCGGCCAAAGCCGCGACGGTCAGCGTTTTCAGTAGCGTTTTCATGTTGAAGTCCTTGTCGTTGAAGTGCGGATCACCGATGCAGGAAGGGCATTACCACTGCGGCCGTTGATCGTCGCGCCGGTCGTCCCGATGGTCGTCCCGGCGATCGTCATTTCCGCGCTGATGCTGCGCTTCCCAGTCGTGGCGCTCCCAGTAGCGATTGCCGTCCCAGTAACGATCGCCATGCCAGCCGATCGTGACTTGAGCCGGACCGGCAGGGTAGGCAACGCATCCGGTCAGCATCACGCTCGATAGCGCGCCGACCATGACAGCGGATAACACGATGGATTTCATGGTTTTCTCCCTTGGAAACAGCAGCTAGATCGTACGAGCCCCCTAAATTTCACGTGGTAAGAAGTTGCTACCGCCCATGACAGGTGCAGGCGCTTCGTCAGGCACGTGAAAGATCGTGCCGGCGACGCGCAAGCCGGTCACGCCGTTCGGGATTGCCGATGACCGCACACCGCGGCCAATGGCGGGTGTCCCATCCGCCCACGCAGCGATTCCGTCAATTGTTCAGACAAATCCTGACAACTGAAAGGGCCATTCGGTAATCGGATTGAGAATGATTTGCGTTTACGTTAAATTGCGCTATCTCGGAATTTGACGGAGCAGATCGATGGCCATGGCGGAAGTGCTCGACCGACCGGCGGCGGCAACGGCGAACCCGTTCCTCGGCAGTTATCCGGACCTGCCGCCGCGCGCCGCGCCGCGTGCGCGCCGTGCCGCGGAGCCCCGCGTGCAGGGTGCGCTGCTCGACGTGCTGATCTCGCATCGCGCGATGCTGGTGAATGTCGCGCGCGGCTTCGTCGGTTGCGCGAGCCGTGCCGAGGACGTCGTGCACGATGTTTTCGTGAAGCTCGTCGAATTCCCGAACCAGGACGCGGTGCGCCAGCCGGTCGCGTATGTGACGCGGATGGTGCGCAATGCGTCGATCGACGCGTGCCGCCGGCAAAGTCTCGAAAACGTCTATCACACGGAAGAGGACGACGGCTACGACGTGCCGTCGTCCGAGCCGACGCCGGAAGCCGCGCTGATGACGCGCGATACGCTGCGGCGCGTATGGGCCGCGCTCGACGACCTGCCGGCACGCAGCCGCGCGGCCTTCGAGATGGTGCGGCTGCGCGAGGAAACGCTGCAGACCGCGGCGCGCGCGCTGAACGTGTCGCAGACGCTCGTGCATTTCATGGTGCGCGACGCGGAGCGTCATTGCGCGGAATGCCTCGACGCGTGCCATCGCGGCGTCGCGTGCCCGGTGTTCCTCGGCGGCCGCGCGCGGCGGCGGTAAAAAAACGCGCCGGCCAATCGTCTATCAGACAGAGGCGGCCGAATTCGCCGCTTCGCCTCCTTCAACCGTCTCCCGCTTTTTTCCGATCATGACGCAAGCCACGACGCCTTCCGCCGACACCGACGATCTCGTCTATACGGTCGTCATCAACGACGAAGAACAGTATTCGATCTGGCCGACGTTCCGGCCCGTGCCGGCCGGCTGGCGCGAGGTCGGCGTGAGCGGCCCGAAGGCCGACTGTCTCGCGCACATCGAGACCGTCTGGACCGACATGCGCCCCGCAAGCCTGCGCCGCGCGATGGACGGCGAGCGCGCGTCGCGCGTGTCGTGAACCGCTGCGCCGCGATCCGGCGCGCCACCTGAAGAGGACGTTGCATGACCCTGCTTTCGTTGCCGACGCTCGACGACCTGCGTATCGAGCCGGGGCTGCCCACCGTCGTGTCGCCGCGTGCTAGCGACGGCATGTCGATCGACGAAGTCGCGCCGCTGGCGCGCGAGATCGCGGCCGACACGCTCGAACGCGCGGGCGGCGTACTGTTTACGGGCTTTCACGTGCCGTCGATCGACACGTTTCAGCAGTTCGCGGCGTCGTTCGGCGATCCGCTGATCGGCTATGAATACGCGTCGACGCCGCGCAGCCAGGTCGAAGGCGCCGTCTACACGTCGACCGAATACCCGCCGCACCGCGCGATTCCGCTGCACAACGAGCAGTCGTATACGCGCGAATGGCCGTTGCGGATCTGGTTCCACTGCGCGCTCGCGGCGCCGAAGGGCGGCGCGACACCGATCGCTGACAGTCGTGCCGTCTACCGCGCGCTCGATCCGGCGCTCATTGCTCGCTTCGAGCGGCGCGAGCTGCTGTACGTGCGCAATTTCGGGCAGGGGCTCGACCTGCCGTGGCAGCAGTCGTTCGGCACCGACGAGCCGGCCGAGGTCGAACGGATGTGCGCGGCGCGCGGCATCGAATGCGCATGGCGCACCGACGACGACGGCGAACTGCTGCTGCGCACCCGCGAACGTTGCCAGGCCGTCGCGCGCCATCCGCGCACCGGCGATCGTGTGTGGTTCAACCAGGCCAACCTGTTCCACCTGTCCGCGCTCGACGACGACATGCAGGAAGCGCTGGTCGACGCGGTCGGGCTCGAGAACGTGCCGCGCAACGTGTACTACGGCGACGGCGAGCCGCTCGAGGCCGATGCGCTCGCGCAGATCCGCGGCGTGCTCGACCAGCAGCGCATCGTGTTTCCGTGGCGCACGGGCGACGTGCTGATGCTCGACAACATGCTGACCGCGCATGCACGCGACCCGTTCGAAGGACCGCGCAAGGTCGTCGTCGCGATGGCGCAGAGTTATACGGTCCCGCGCGCGACCGACCGGAGGACCGATGACGCGTAGTACCGCCGCGCTTGCCGCGCGGGGGCTGACGGTAGGTTATCGCGACCATGTCGTGATCGACGGATTGGATCTGTCGATCGCGGCCGGCCGCGTAACCGCGCTGTGCGGCCCGAACGGCTGCGGCAAGAGCACGCTGCTGCGCACGCTCGCGGGCCTGCAGCCCGCGCGTGCCGGCCATGTGGAAGTCGACGGCAAGCCCCTTGCGTCGTTTCGCCGTCGCGCGCTCGCGCGCGAGCTGACGATGCTCGCGCAGTTCAACCAGATTCCGTCGGGCCTCACGGTGCGCGAACTCGTCGCGTACGGGCGCTATGCGTACGGCGGCTTCCTGCGCGGCCTGTCGCGCGCCGACCATGCGGCGATCGACGAGGCGCTCGAGACGAGCGGCCTCGCCGACGACGCGGGCCGCGACGTCGGCGCGCTGTCGGGCGGCGAGCGCCAGCGCGCGTGGATCGCGATGGCGCTCGCGCAGCAGGCACCGATCGTGCTGCTCGACGAACCGACGACCTATCTCGACATCCATCACCAGCTCGACATCCTCGATGCACTGCGTGCGCTGAACCGCGCACGCGGGCTGACGATCGTCTGGGTGCTGCACGACCTGAACCAGGCGGCCGCGTACAGCGACGAGATCGTGCTGATGCGCGCGGGCCGCCTCGTCGCGCAAGGCTCGCCCGACGCGATGCTCGAACCGGCGCGGTTGCGCGCGGCGTTCGGTGTCGAGATGCTGAAACTCGCGCATCCGCAGACGGGCGCGCCGATGTGCGTGCCGGCCTACGGGCCGTCGAGCACCGCCACGCCGCATGCGGCCGGCGTCTTCGACCGGGATCTCGCCGTATGACGACGTTCGCGATGCGCAAGCGCCTCGCGGCGACGGGGAAGGGCGCGGCCACCGGCCGGGCCGGTGCGATCGCGATCGGCCTCGTCGTGCTGATCGCGGGTCTCGCGGCGCTGCGCGTCACACCCGATTTACGCGTGTGGTGGGACGCGGCGCCCGGCAGCGATGGTGCCGCGCTTGCGCACGTCTTCCTGTTCGATCTCAACCTGCCGCGTGTCGCGGCCGCGCTCGTCGCGGGCGGCTGTCTTGGCATCGCCGGCGCGCTGTTCCAGTCGCTCACGCGCAATCCGCTCGCGTCGCCCGACCTGCTCGGCGTGACGGGCGGCGCGCAGCTCGGCCTGCTCGCGGCAATGCTCGTGCCGGCGCTGGCGGGCGTCGCGTCGGTGCCGCTGCTGTTCGTCTGCGGGCTGGCCGCCGCCGCATGCGCGATCGTCGCGGCCGGCGGCTGGCGCGCGACACCGTTGCGCCTCGTGCTCGCGGGCAGCGTCTGCATGCTGCTGTTCGCCGCGCTATCGACGCTCGTGCTCGCGTTTTTCGAGCAGAACATCGCGGGCGCCGCGCTGTGGACCAACGGCAGCCTTTACCAGCCGGGCGCGACGGGTCTCGCGCTCTCGATGCGCTGGCTCGTCGTGCCGCTGCTCGCATTGCCGTTCGTGATCCGGCCGCTGAATCCGCTCACGCTCGGCGACGATGCGGCGGCTGCTGCCGGCGTACGCGTCGATGCGACGCGGCTTGCCGCGACGATAGTCGCGGTTGCATTCACGAGCGTGGCCGTCAGTATCGCGGGCCCGCTGTCGTATGTCGGGCTCGTCGCGCCGAACCTGCTGCGCCAGGTGCGCGGCGCACGTGTGGCGCGTCTCGGCGTGATGGTGCCGCTGTCGGCGCTCGCCGGTGGCGCACTCGTGCTCGTCACCGACAGCGCGGTGCTCGCGTCGGGCCTCGACGCGACGCTGTCGACCGGCGTCGCGATCGCGCTGGTCGGCACGCCGCTGATGCTCGCGATGATTCGGCGCGGTGCCGCGTGGTCGGGCGTGCTGCACGCGGACGCCGAGCGCACGGCGGGCGGCGGATCGACGCGGTTCGTCGGCTGGCTCGAACGGCTTGGCTGGCCGTTGCGTACGGCGCTGTTCGTCGTTGCCGGTGTGCTCGTGGTATTGGTCGGCGTGTCGGCCGGCCCCGAATGGCTGTCGCCCGCACGCTGGTTCGCCGCGCTGTCCGGACACGATGCGCTCGCGCGGATGCTGATCGACCTGCGCATGCCGCGCCTGCTGTGCGCGCTTCTCGCGGGCGCGCTGCTGGCGGTCAGCGGCGTCGCGATGCAGAGCGTCGTGCGCAATCCGCTCGCGGGCCCCGAAGTGCTCGGCGTCACGCAGGGCGCGGGGCTCGTCACGCTGTTCGCGCTGTCGACCTGGCCGCTGATGGGCCATGTCACGCTCGCGGCGGCCGCGCTGATCGGCGGCGGACTGTCGCTCGCGATCACGCTCGCGCTGAATCACCGGCATCGTTATGCGCCGCTCGCGGTGGCGCTTACGGGCATCGCGATCGGCGCGTTATGGACGACGCTCGCGCAATGGCTGATCACGCAGCAAAGCGTGCAGCCCGCGCGCTTCGTCGTGTGGCTCGTCGGCGGCACCTACGGCCGCAGCTGGGGCGAGGTGTCGATGCTGCTGCCGTGGTGCGTGCTCGCGGTGCCCGTGTTCGCGTGGCTCGCGCGACCGCTCGACATGCTCGCGCTCGGCGACGACCAGGCGGCCGCGCTCGGCCTGCCGGTCGCCGCACTGCGGCCGCTCGCGCTGACGATCGCGACGCTCGCCGCGTGCGCGGCCGTCGCGGCGGTCGGGCCGGTCGGCTTCATCGGATTGATGGCGCCGCACGTCGCGACGATGCTCGGCGCACGCCGGCATCGCACGCGGCTGTGGCTCGCGGCCGCGTGCGGCGCGCTGATTCTCGGCGTCGCGGATCTCGCGGCCCGTACGGTCGTCGCGCCGCGCGAAGTGCCGGCCGGCGTGCTGACCGCGTTGATCGGCGCGCCATACCTGCTCGGGCTGCTGATTCTCGAGGGGCGCCGCGCCCGGCGCGCGGGGCGATGACGACGTTGCCCGGCGGCGCGCACGCCATGCGTTTCTCGGCGTTCGCGCCCGAACCGTTTGCCGATCATCTCGACGTCGTCTGGCTCGGCATGCCCGACGACGCGCATGCGCCGGGCCGGGTCGTCGTGCCCGTCAGCGCGCTGCCCGAGCATCGTGACGCGGTGCTCGACGCGATGGTCCGCCATTACGGCGGCGATCCGGCGCAGCATGCGCGCGCGCTGATGTCGCAATGGAGCAAATACTATTTCGGCCGTGCGGCGCCCGCTGGCGTCGTCGCCGCGCTGACGCTCGGCCGGCCGCTCGACATGACGCCCGAGCGCACCTTCGTCGCGCTCGACGACGGGATGCCCGCCGCGCTGTATTTCGCGGCGGACGCGCTCGGCGCGCCGTGCGACGAACCCGCGCCGCGCTATGCGGGGCTCATCGCGCATCTCGGCGCGGTGATCGACCTGCTCGCGGCGATGGGGCGCGTCACGCCGCGCGTGCTGTGGAGCAACGCGGGCAACCTGCTCGACTATCTGCTCGACACCTGCCGTTCGCTGCCATGCGCGACCGATCCGGTGCGCGACGCGGACTGGCTGTTCGGCTCGACCTGCAACGGCTGCGAACCGAATCCGCTGCGCGTGCCGGTGCGCGATGCCGTGCCGCGCTCGCCGCTGCTGCCGACGCCGTTTCGCGCGCGCCGCGTGTGCTGCCTGCGCTACGAAATTCCTGGAGAAACGCAACTGTGTGGAAGCTGCCCCCTGCTACTGACGATGGACGACGCGGCGCTGGCCGAGCAGGACGCGATCCGGTGACACACGCTGGCCGCCGGCATGCGCTTGGCGCACTCGCCGCGCTCGGCGCCGCGTGCTGCGGCACGTTTTCCGCAACAGCTGCCGCAGTGACTGCTGCCGGCGACGCACGCGGCGCACAGGAATCGCGTGCCGTGTCGCTCGCCGGCAATCCCGTCGTGTCGCAGGCGAGCAAAACGATGCCCGCGCGGCCGCAGCGCGTGGTCGCGCTCGACTTCATGTTCGCGGAAAGCGTGATCGCGCTCGACATCGTGCCGGTCGGGATGGCCGATACCGCGTTTTATCCGGGCTGGCTCGGCTACGAAAGCGACCGGCTCGCGCATGTGACCGACATCGGCTCGCGGCAGGAGCCGGGGCTCGAGGCGATCGCGGCGGTCAAGCCCGATCTGATCATCGGCGTCGGCTTCCGGCATGCGCCGATTTTCGACGCGCTCGACCGGATCGCGCCGACCATCCTGTTCCAGTTCAGCCCGAATGTTTCCGAGGACGGCGTGCCGGTCACGCAGCTCGACTGGATGCGGCAGATCTTCCGGACGATCGGTACGGTCACGGGGCGCGACGCGCGTGCGCAGGCAGTCGATGCGCAACTCGACGCGGGGATCGCGCGCAATGCGGCGCGCCTCGCGGCCGCGGGCCGAAAGGGCGAGCGCATTGCGCTGCTGCAGGATCTCGGCTTGCCCGACCGTTACTGGGCCTATACGGGCAACAGCACGTCGGCGGGTCTCGCGCGTGCGCTCGGGCTCGATCCATGGCCGAAGAAGCCGACACGGGAAGGCACGCTGTACGTGACGTCGGCCGACCTGCTCAGGCAGCGCGACCTGGCCGTACTGTTCGTGACCGCGTCGGGGATGGACGTGCCGCTGTCGGCGAAACTCGATTCACCGGTGTGGCGCTTCGTGCCCGCGCTGCGCGACCGCCGGATCGCACTGATCGAACGCAATATCTGGGGGTTCGGCGGGCCGATGTCGGCGCTGAAGCTGGCCGATGTGATGACCGATACGATGCTGAAACTGCCGGCCGTGCGTTGAGCGCGTGAACGTGTGTCGGCGGAGCATGCCGCTTTGACGGGCAGGGCGTTGTCGTTGGTTTGATGGCGGGTGTCTTCGGCGTTTCCGCTCGTCCGCTCATCCGCAATATTCCATTCCGAAATGCACATCGCCGACACGCTGCGGTTGCCGCGCGTCGGCGATTCATCGATGGACGGCTTACGCACTCAGCGCATCGGCGCCGTCCCGCGCATGCGAACGCGCAGGCATCGTGTCGCTGACGATGCGTCCGTTGTCGAGCTTCAGCAGCCGGTCCGCGAGATCGAAATAACGATCGTCGTGCGTGATCACGATCACGGCCTTGCCGCGCGCGCGCAGTTCGGGCAGCAATTGCTCGTAGAACACGGCCTTGAACGACGGATCCTGGTCGGCCGCCCATTCGTCGAACAGGTAGAACGGCCGGTCTTCCAGATACGCGACGACGAGCGCGAGCCGCTTGCGCTGCCCGGTCGACAGCGCGCGGGTCGAGAACGCGCCGTCGACCACTTTCACCTTGTGGTCGAGCGCGAGCTTCGCGACGAGCGCGTTCGCGCGTGCATCGGCCTGCGCGCGGGCCGGATCGTCAGGGTCGACGATGCCGAGCAGCGCATCGAACAGGTGGAAATCGTTGAACACCGCGCTGAAGCGCTGCCGGTACGCGGCGCGCTCGCGCCAGCCGATCGGCCGGCCGTCGACCTCGATCGTGCCTTCCTCGGGCTCGTAGAGCCCCGTCAGCACCTTCGCGAGCGTCGTCTTGCCGCTGCCGTTGCCGCCGACGATGAACACGAGCTCGCCCGGCTTGATCGTCAGGTCGACCGGCCCGATGCTGAACATGCGTTCGTCGCGTTCGTGGAAATACGCGTGCGTGACGCCGCGCAGCGTGACGGCGCCGGCCGTCGGCACATCGGGCGCGTCGGCCGCGGGCGGCACCGTGCGCAGCGCGCCGAACTCGGCCATTACGCCTTCGATCCGCGTGAGCGACACACGCGCCGCGTTGACGGTCGGCAGGTTGTTCAGCAGGCCGTCGAGCGGCACCAGCATGAACAGGAACACGACGACGTAGCCGGCCGCCGCGCCCGCATCGGCATGCACGCCGAGCTGCGGCCAGAACGACGCGACGCCGAGGAACACGTAGAACAGGAAGATGATCCAGCCGACCCCGACCGCGTACGCGCTGAACGCACGACGGCGGTGGTCGCGCACTTCGCCGATCGCGGCGCCGAGCTGGCCGTCGACGAACTGGCGTGCGCGCGCATCGTGCAGCTTCAGTTCCTTCGCGCCGGAAAACAGCGAGCCGAGATAACCGAACAGGCGGTCCTGCGCCTTGCCTGCCGCCTCGAGCGACGCGATCGCGCGACGGTCGCCGGTGTGATAGCCGAGCGAGCCCGCGATGATCGCGGCCAGCGCGAGCACGCACACGGGCCACGACAGCCACGCGAGGTAGCCGAGGCAGCCGAACACGATCGAGCCGTGCATGACCAGGTTCGGCAGCGCGAAGAACAGCATCGACACGTTGGTTGCGTCGTCGGTCAGCACCGACTGTACGGGCGCCGCGCCGATCCGCTCGATGTCGCGCAGCTCGGCCGCGCCGACGCGCCGCGCGAGATGCACGCGTAGCCGCGCCATCGTGTCCTGCGACAGGCGGGCGAACAGCGTGCCCGACACGATCCGCGTGACGAGCGCGATCACCGCGCACAGCGCGAAGCGCCATGCCAGCGACGCATCGGCCGCGCCGGGTGTCGCGAGCGCGCGGTTCAGCGTCGCGACGAGCAGCACGCTCGCGACGCCGTTCAGCACGCACGCGGCGAGCGCAAGCGCGAGCGACGCGCGGCTTTCGCGCAACAGCGCGAGGATCAGGCGGGCCGCGGGGCGGGCGGGAGAGGCGTCGAGGGACGGCGGGGAAGAAGGCTCGTGGGCAGCAGTCATCGGCAACGTCGGTAGAGGGAAGGCAAGTGAATACGCGGAAACGGCAAAACGGAGGCGAAAGCGTCGGACGGGGCGGGCCTGGATCCGGCTTTCCTCCCTGATAGACGAACGGGCCGCGCAAATATTTAGCGGCGCCTGCAAAAAATGTGGCCACACGCACTTTGAGCGCAAAACGGTAAAAAATCGGCCGCGCCGTTCGTCACACCAGTGAAGCCGCCCCAAGCGGCCCCGAGACTTGGCCGTAGCGGCCGGACCGAAGGACTTCACGCACATGACGAGTTTCCCGACTGCGCTGCATCACCGAATCCGCGAACTGGCGCGCGTCGCGCCCGACGCACCCGCAATCGCGGCACCTTTCCAGAATGATTTGCGCCTGTCGCGCGGCGTGCTCGACGCACGTGCGTCGCGGCTGGCCCGGCAACTGCGCGCGGCCGGCGTTGGCGCCGAAGTGCGGGTCGGCGTCTGCGTCGAACGCTCGTGCGAGCTGTTCGTCGCGCTGCTGGCCGTGCTGAAGGCGGGCGGCGTGTTCGTGCCGCTCGATCCGCGCCATCCGGCCGCGCGCCTCGACTGGATCGTCCAGGATGCCGAATTGCGGCACGGCATCGTCGACGAAGCGGGCCGGGCGGCGCTCGGCGCGCCGTTCGAATACGCGTTCGACGCGGCAGCCGAAGCGGCGGGCGGGCAGGATCTCGTTGCCGACGACGAAGACGTGCCCGTACACCCGCGTGCGGCCGCATACATGATCTATACGTCGGGCTCGACCGGCACGCCGAAGGCGGTCGTCGTCGAGCACGGGCCGCTCGCCGCGCACTGCGACGCGCTCGCGGCCGCGCTGCCGATCGAGGCCGGCGACCGTCTGCTGCATTTCGCGTCGGTCAATTTCGACGCCGCCCATGAATGCTGGCTCGCGCCGCTCGCGGTCGGCGCCAGCATCACGATTGCACCGCCGCAGCCGTTCGCGCCGGACGCCGCGCATGCGCTGATGATGAGCGAGTCGGTCAACGTCGCCGCATTTCCGCCCGCATACCTGCGCGAATTCGCGGCCGTCGCCGCGCGCGAAGGCGTGCCGCCGGCATTGCGCGTGCTTGCCTTCGGCGGCGAAGCGCTGCCGCAACAGGCGTTCGAATTCGTGCGCCGCACGTTCCCGTCGGTACGCCTGATCAATGGTTACGGGCCGACCGAAGCTGTGATCTCGCCAATGCTGTGGCCGGTCGAGCCGGGCGAAACACCCGTGCTGGCCGCCAACGACGCGTATGCGTCGCTGCCGATCGGTCGCGTGATCGGCCCGCGCGTCGCGCGCATTGACGGCGGCGACGCCGGTGATACGGCCGAAGGGGGCGAGCTGCTGCTTGGCGGCATCTGCGTCGCACGTGGCTATCACGGCCGCCCGGCACTGACCGCCGAACGTTTCATTCCCGATCCGGACGGCGAGCCGGGTGCGCGTGTCTACCGCACGGGCGACCTTGCACGCATGCGCGACGACGGCGCATTCGACTACCTCGGCCGCCTCGACGACCAGGTCCAGGTGCGCGGCGTACGCGTGGAGCCTGCTGAAATCGCCGCGTGCCTGCGCTCGCATCCGGCCGTGGCCGACGCGGCCGTGGTCGCCGAAACCGGCAATGGGCCGACGCGGCTGATCGCGTGTGTTGCACTGCGTGCGGCGGCCGACGATGCGGCGCTGAAGGCGCACGTGGCCGCGCAACTGCCGGCGGCATGGCAACCGCACCGGTTCGTGCGCTGCGATGCGCTGCCGTATACGCTGAACGGCAAGATCGATCGTGCCACGCTGCGCGAGCGGATTGCCGCCGCGCGCGACACGACGCACGGTGCCGGCGACGCGCCGCGCACGCCGACCGAACAACAACTCGCCGACCTCTGGCAGACGCTGCTCGGCCTCGACGCGACGCCGTCGCGCGACGACCATTTCTTTGCGCTGGGCGCCGATTCACTCGCCGCGATGCAATTGCAGGCCGCGATCCGTGCCGCCTGGCGCGTGAACCTGCGGCTCGACACGCTGTTCGCCGATCCGGCGCTCGCCGAGCTGGCAGGAACGGTCGATCGAGCGGAACGCGAGACCGGCGAACCGCTGGCCGCCATTTCCGCGCGTCGCACGGCGATCGGTGCGGCTGCATCCGGCGCGCCGCATGTCGACCGTGCGGCGTCGCTCGCACAGCAACGTTTCTGGGTGCTTGCGCAAACGCGTGACGCGAGCGCCGCATATCACATCGCCGCGCACTGGACCATCGACGGCACGCTCGATCGCGACGCGCTGCAGCGCGCGCTCGATCACGTGATCGGACGGCACGAAGCGTGGCGCACGACGCTCGTCGACAACGACGACGGCGTCGTGATGCAGCGGATCCATGCGCATCTGCCGGTATCGATCGCCGCGATCGACCTGCGCGACCAGCCGCCGGCCGCGCGCGATGCGCAAGCCGCGCGTCTCGCCGAACGCGACGCGGCCGAACCGTTCGACCTCGCGCGCGGCCCGCTGCTGCGCGCGACGCTCGTGGCACTCGCCGACGACCGTCATCGCCTGCTGCTGACCGCGCATCACGCGATCACCGACGGCTGGAGCTCGCGCTGCGCGTTCGACGAACTGTCGGCCGCCTACCGCGCGTATGCCGAAGGCCATGAGCCGTCGTTGCCCGATCTGCCGATCCAGTACGCCGATTACGCGGACTGGCAGCGCGACATGCTGGCGGGCGGCGAGGGCGAGCGCCAGCTCGACTACTGGCGCGGCGCATTGCGCGACGTGCCGGGCCCGCTCGCGCTGCCGGTCGATCGGCAGCCGGGCGCCGCACGCACGCTGCATGGCGCGCGCGTATCGGTGCGCCTGCCCGACGCGGTCGCGGCCGACGTGCGGCAACTCGCGCGCGACGCGCAGGCCACCGTGTTCACGGTGCTGCTGGCCGCGCTCGACGCGTGGCTGTCGCGTCTGACCGGTGCAACGGATGTCGTCGTCGCGGTGCCGGTCGCGCATCGCCAGCGCCCGGAAACGCGTGCGCTGCTCGGTCTCTTCCTGAATACGGTCGCGCTGCGCGTGCGTGTGGCGCCGACGCTGCCGTTCCGCACGCTGGTCGACGCGGCGCGCACGGCGGCACTCGACGCGGTTGCGCACCAGGATGTGCCGTTCGAGCGTGTCGTCGATGCGGTGAAGCCGCCGGTCAAACGCGGCGACGAATGGCTGCGCGTGAAATTCGCGCAGCAATTCGACGCGCGGCACGACAGCGTGCTGCCGGGCGCAACGGCGGTTGCAACGCCGGGGCCCGATCTCGCCGCTCGTTTCGATTTCGCACTGGATTTCACCGACGACGTGAACGGGATCGAACTGGTCGCGGCCTATGCGACCGACTGCATCGACTCCGATACCGCGCGCGCCTGGCTCGACAGCTATGCGGCGCTCGTCGGCGCGGCCGCGCACGATCCGCTACGCACGACGGCCGCGCTGCCGTGCGACGCATCGGCTGACTCGCGCCAGCCGCGCGACGGCCGTGCGCTGAAGGTCGAGCATGCCGACATCGTCGCCGCGTTCGCGCGGCAGGCGGCCGCGTACCCGCATCGGGTCGCGCTTGCCGATGCGTCGGCGTCGCTGACGTTCGCCGAACTCGACGACGCGTCGAATCGCGTCGCACGCGCGCTGATCCAGCGTGGTGCCGCCGCCGAAGCGCCGGTCGTCGTCTGCATCGAACGATCGGCCCGCTTCGTCGTCGGCCTGCTCGGCGCGCTGAAGGCCGGTGCGCTCGCCGTGTTGCTCGATCCCGCGCAGCCGTCCGCACGACTCGCCGCGGCGGCAGCCGACTGCGGCGCGCGCTGGGCGCTCATCGCGGATACGGCCGCGTGGCCGGCCGGCATCGATGCGCAGCCGCTCGACGTCGACGCGCTCGCACAGGACGCGACGCTCGCCCATGCGGCCGGCGTGCGCGTCGCACCGCATCCGGAACAGGGCGCGTACCTGATCTATACGTCAGGGTCGACCGGCACGCCGAAGGGTGTCGTCGTGTCGCACGGCGCGCTGGCCGACTACGTGCAGGGGATGCTCGACGAACTCGCGTTCGCACCGGACGCGTCGTTCGCGATGGTGTCGACCGTGGCGGCCGACCTCGGCCATACGACGCTGTTCGGCGCGCTGTGCGCGGGCCGCACGCTGCACCTGCTGCCCGCCGCATGCGCATTCGATCCCGACCTGTTCGCTCACGAGATGCGCAGCCGCGACGTCGGCGTGCTGAAGATCGTGCCGAGCCACCTGCAGGCACTGCTCGACGCACGCGTGCCGGCCGACGTACTGCCGCGCCACGCGCTCGTGACGGGCGGCGAGACGCTCACGTGGGCGCTCGTCGCGCGCCTGGCCGCGCTCGCGCCGGCCTGCCGCGTGATCAACCATTACGGGCCGACCGAAGCGACGGTCGGCGCGATCGCGTGCGACACGGCGTCGATTGCCGCCGACGCGCGCGATCCCGCGAGCGGCGTGCCGCTCGGCCTGCCGCTGCCGAATGCGCGCGCGCTCGTGCTCGACGCGTTCGGCGCGTGCGTGCCGGCCGGCGCGACGGGCGAACTGTACCTGGGCGGGCCGGGCGTCGCGCGCGGCTACCTCGGCCGCCCGGCGCAGACCGCCGAACGCTTCGTGCCCGATCCGTTCACGCCCGGCGCGCGGCTGTATCGCACGGGCGACCGTGTGCGCCTGCGCGCGGACGGCCGGATCGCTTTCCTCGGCCGCATCGACGACCAGGTGAAGATTCGCGGCTACCGCGTCGAACCGGGCGAGGTGAGTGCGGCCGTGCGCGCGGCCGGCCCGGTCGCGCAGGCCGAAACGCTCGCGATCGAGCACGACGGCCGCCTGCGGCTCGCGGCGTTCGTCGTGATGCGCGATGGCACGGCATTCGACGAAGCCGCGATGCGCGCGGCGCTCGCCGCGAAGCTGCCCGACTATATGGTGCCCGCGCAGTTCGTCGCGCTCGCACGCCTGCCGGTGACCGCGAACGGCAAGATCGATCGCGCGGCGCTGCGCGAACTTGCGGCTGCGCCGGTCGCGAGCGTGTCCGGCGACGCGCCGCAGGGCGCGGTCGAAACGGTGCTCGCCGAAGTCTGGCAGGCGGTACTGAAAGCCCCGCAGGTCGGCCGCGACGACAACTTCTTCGAACTCGGCGGCGATTCGATCCTGGTGCTGCAGGTGATCGCCCGTGCACGCAAGCGCGGCGTGCGTTTCACGCCGAAGCAGCTGTTCGATGGTCCGACGGTCGCCGAACTCGCGCGCATCGCGAAGACCGAGGACGTGAGTGCTGCTGCACAGCCTGCAATCGCCACGGCGACCGCAGCGGCGGCGCCGGCGGCCGCGCCGATCCTGACGCCCGCGCAACAGCGCTTCTTTGCGCTCGACGTCCCGCATCGCGGCCACTGGAACCAGTCGGTCACGTTCGATGTACGCGGGCCGTTCGACGCGGATGCGTTCGCGCGGGCATTCGATGCGGTGCTGACGCATCACGATGCCTTCCGCCAGCGCTTCGCGCGCGGCGCGGACGGCACGTGGCACGCCAGCGATGCCGCGAAGCCTTACGACGCGCTACCGTTCGTCGACGTCGCCGCACGCGACGAAGCCGACGCGCTCGCGCGCTTCGACGCGTTGCAGCGCCGTCTGGACCTCGGCCGCGGGCCGCTCGCCTGCGCGTGCGCGGCACGGCTGCCGGACGGTTCGACGCAGCTCTATCTCGCGATTCACCATGCGATCGTCGACGGCGTATCGTGGCGCATCCTGCTCGACGACCTGGACACGGCCTACCGCGCCGCGTGCGATCGCACGCCGGTCCGGCTGTCGCAGCCGGGCCTGCGCGCGGACGCATGGGCCGCACGGCTCGCACGCGCCGCGACGGAACCGGCATCGCCGTTCGCAGCCGAGGCCGCGTACTGGGCCGGCATGGCACAGGGTGACGACCTCGTGCCCGATCATCCCGACGCCGCGGCGACGAATGCCGATGCGGCCGTCGTCGTGCAGACGATCGACGCGGCATTGACTCGCGCGGCGCTGACCGACGCGCACGCGGCCTACCGCACGCAGACGATTGAACTGCTGGGCGCGGCGCTCGCGCTGACGCTGGCCGGCGCACGCGGCGCCGCATCGTGCCGTGTCGAACTGGAAGGACACGGCCGCGAGGCGCTGTTCGACGACGCGGATGCCAGCCGCACGATCGGCTGGCTGACGAGCCATTACCCGGTGACGCTGCCGGTCGCGGCAACGGCGCGCGACACGCTGTGCGCGGTCAAGGACACGCTGCGCGCGGTGCCGCACAAGGGGCTCGGCTTCGGCGTGCTCGCGCACTACGGCGACGCGGCGACGCGCGCGGCGCTGGCCGCCGTGCCGCGCCCGCGCGTCACGTTCAACTACCTGGGCCAGTTCGACGCGCCGCGCGACGCGACGCTCGTGCCGCGCTTCGGCGGCACCGGCGTCGAGCGCGATCCGCAGGGGCCGCTCGGCAATACGCTCGCGATCCACGCATACCTCGATACGGACCGCGACGGCGCACGCACGCTGAAAGTGCACTGGGTCTATGGCGCGCCGCAGTTCGAACGCGCGACGATCGACGCGTTCGCCGAACGCTTCGCGACCGCGCTGCGGGAACTCGTCGAAGCGTGCGCGTCGCGGGTCGCGCATCGCGGCGGTGGCGCGACGCCGGGCGATTTTCCGCTCGCGCAGGCCGCCGGCCTCACGCAGGCCGCGATCGAACGCACGCCGCTCGACTGGCGCGCGATCGACGACGTGTATCCGCTGTCGCCGATGCAGCAGGGCATCCTGTTCCACGCGCTGTTCGCGCCCGGTCACGCGAGCTATGTGAACCAGCTCGTCGCGACCGCGACCGCGCTCGACGCAGACCGGCTCGCGGCCGCGTTCGACGCATCCGTCGCGCGCCACGACATCCTGCGCACGAGCGTGATGCCGGACGAAGCCGCGCCGCTGCAGTGCGTGCATCGCCATGCGCGGATGCCGGTCGAACAGCTCGACTGGCGTGCGCGCGGCGCGACGCTCGACGCCGATTTCGACGCCTGGCTCGCGGCTGACCGCGCGCGCGGTTTCGACTGGCGCGAGCCGCCGTTGATGCGGCTCACGCTGATCCGCGTGACGGACGACGCATGGCGCGTCGTGTGGACGCGTCACCACGTGCTGCTCGACGGCTGGAGCACCGCGCGCCTGCTCGCGGACGTGCTGCGCGATTATCGCGACCCGGATGCCGTGTCGCCGTTCGCCAGCCGCCCGGCGCTGCGTTATCGCGACTTCATCGCGTGGCTCGGCACGCGCGACCGCGCTGCCGACGAGCGCTTCTGGACCGAACGCCTCGCACGGCTCGACGCGCCGACGCTGATCGCGGAACGCGCGGCCGATCGCGCGGACGCCGAAATGGTCACGTGGCGCGCGACGCTCGACGCGGAAACGATGACGCGCGTCGCGCAGACGGCGCGCGCACTGAAGCTGACCGTCAACACGCTGGTGCAGGGCGCCTGGGCGCTCGCGCTGCAGCGGATGACGCACCAGCCGGCCGTCGCATTCGGCGCGACGGTCGCGGGCCGCCCCGATGCGCTCGCGGATGTCGACACGGTGCTTGGTCTCTTCATCAACACGCTGCCGGTAATCACGGCGCCCGCGCCGCAGCAGCGCGCGGCCGACTGGCTGCAGGCCTTGCAGCGCGACAACGCGGCCGCCGCCGAGCATGCGCACACGCCGCTCGCCGACATCCAGCGCTGGGCGCGCGGCGCCGGCGGTGCGCTGTTCGACACGCTGGTCGTGTTCGAGAACTACCCGGTCGACGACACGGCGCGTGACGCCGATCCGCGCGCACTCGTGTTGAGTGGCGTGCGCAGCATTGAAGCCACCGATTTCGCGCTGACGCTCGTGATCGAAAGCGGCGCCGAGCTGACGATCGACTACGGCTACGACACCGCGCGCGTCGATGCGCGGCAGGTGGAGACATGGCACCGCGCGTTCGCCTGCGCGCTCGACGCTCTGGCCCGCACGCCGGACGCGCTGCTCGGCACGCTGTCGATCGCCGACGACGCGACGCGTGCCTCACTGGCACTGGCGCAGGACACCGCGCGTGCATGGCCGGATGCGCAACGACAGCCGCTGCACCTGCAGTTCGCCGCTGCGGCACAGGCGATGCCGGACGCGATCGCGCTCGAATACGCGGATGTTCACGGCGGCGTGCATCGCGCGACCTATCGCGAACTCGACGCCGGCACGTCGCGCATCGCGGCCGCGCTGCGCCGGCGCGGCGTGCGGCCCGACACGCCGGTCGCACTGTGCGTCGAGCGTTCGTTCGACATGGTCATGGCGCTCGTCGGCGTGCTGAAGGCCGGCGCGGCGTACCTGCCGGTCGATCCCGACTATCCGGCCGAGCGCATTGCGTACCTGCTGCGCGACGCGCGGCCGGCCGTCGCGATCACGCAGGCCCACCTGCGCGAGCAGGTCGAGGCCGCGCTGGGCGACGGTGCCGCGACGCAGTTGCTGACGGCGGCGGACCTGCTGGCCGATGAAGCGGCCGATGCATCCGCCGACACGACCGCCGAGGTCGACGACGCGCAGCTCGCCTACCTGATCTACACGTCGGGCTCGACCGGCAAGCCGAAGGGCGCCGGCAACACGCACGGCGCGCTCGCGAACCGGATTGCGTGGATGCAGCACGCATACCGGCTGACGCGCGACGACGTCGTGCTGCACAAGACGCCGTTCGGCTTCGACGTATCGGTATGGGAATTCGTGTGGCCGCTGGCGATCGGCGCGAAGCTCGCGATCGCCGCGCCCGGCGATCATCGCGATCCGGCACGCCTGGCGGGCGCGATCCATGCGCACGGCGTGACGGTGCTGCATTTCGTGCCGTCGATGCTCGCCGCGTTCGCCGCGTATCTCGACGATTTCTCGGCCGCCGCGCAATGCGACAGCGTGCGCCTGATCGTCGCGAGCGGCGAGGCGCTCGCGCCCGAACTCGTCGCGAAGCTGGCACGGCTGCTGCCGAACGCGACGCTCGTGAACCTGTACGGGCCGACCGAGGCCGCGATCGACGTGTCGCACTGGACCTGCGGCCCCGACGACGCGAACGCGGTCGCGGTGCCGATCGGCCATCCGATCGCGAACCTGCAGCTGCACGTGCTCGATGCCGCATGGCAACCGGTGCCGGCCGGCGCGACCGGCGAGCTGTACCTCGCGGGCGCGGGCCTGGCGCGCGGATATCTCGGCCGTCCGGCGCTGACCGCCGATCGCTTCGTGCCCGATCCGTTCGTGCCGGGCGCGCGCATGTACCGCACCGGCGACCTCGCGCGGCGCCGCGCCGACGGCGCGCTCGACTACCTCGGCCGCGTCGACACGCAGGTGAAGCTGCGCGGCCAGCGGATCGAGCCGGGCGAGATCGAGGCGTTGCTGCGCGCGGCGCCGGGTGTGAACGATGCGGTCGTGATCGTGCGCGACGAGCAACTGATCGGTTATGTCGCACGCGGCGACGCGGGCCCGCTCGACCGCGCGGCGCTGCTCGACGCGTTGCGCGCGCAACTGCCGGCCTACATGGTGCCGTCGCAGCTGATCGAAATCGATGCGCTGCCCGTCACGCCGAACGGCAAGTGCGACCGCCATGCGTTGCCGGCGCCGGTGCGCGAAGTGGCCGAAGCCGTCGAGCTCGCGACCGACACCGAACGCGCGCTCGCGGCGATCTGGCAACGCGTGCTGCACGTGGACGCGATCGGCCGTGACGGCGATTTCTTCCTGCTCGGCGGCCATTCGCTGCTCGCGACGCAGGCCCACGCGCAGGCAAACCTGCACTGGGGGCTCGCGCTGCCGCTGCGCACGCTGTTCGACACGCGCACGCTCGCGCGCTGCGCGGAAGCCATCGACGCGGCCTGCGCGGCGCGCGGCGCGACCGATGCGGCGAGCGCGATCGACGCGCTGCTCGGCGAACTGGAAACCCAATAAGGACGACGGATGACGAAGGTGCAACCCGACTGGCTGGCGCTCGCGACGCGTTTCGCGCAACTGCCCGACGCGCAGCGCGCGGTCTTCATCGACAAGCTCGGCGCGGCCGGCATCGACTTTCGCGTGCTGCCGATCCCGCCGCGCACGCCGCGCAGCGACCGCGTGCCGGCATCGTTCGCGCAGACGCGGCTGTGGCTGCATGCGCGGCTGATCGACGCGCCCGACGCGTATCACATCACCGAGCGCCTGGCGCTGACGGGCCCGCTCGACGCGCATGCGCTGCGTCTCGCGTGCGACGCGCTGATCGCACGCCACGAGGCACTGCGTACCACTTTCGACGAGGCGCCGGACGGTGTCGCGCAGACGATCCACGCGCCGCTGCGCTGCCCGTGGCGCGAAACCGATCTCGAAGCGCTGCCGGACGCACAGCGTGCCGCGCGCGCGGAGGCCGTCGCGACGGCCGACGAAGCCGAACCGTTCGATCTCGGCGCGGCGCCGCTCGTGCGCGCGCACCTGGTGCGCTTCGACGCGACGCATCACTGGCTCGCGCTGACGGTGCACCACATCGTGTCGGACGGCTGGTCGTCGGGCGTGATGCTGGAAGAACTCGCGGCGTTCTATCGCGCGTATGCGTCCGACCGGCCGGTGCCGCTCGCGCCGCTGCCGATCCAGTACGCCGACTACGCGCTGTGGCAGCGTCGCTGGCTCGACGCCGGCGAACGCGATCGCCAGCTTGCGTTCTGGCGCGAACGGCTCGATCCGCAGCGCGGCGTGCTGACGCTGCCGGGCGCCACCGCGCGGCCGGCGCGCCGCAGTGCGCGCGGCGCACGCCACGTGTTTTCGCTCGACGCGCGCGTTGGTGCGCAACTGCGCGCGTTCGCGGCCGCATCGGGCGCGACGCCGTTCGCGGTGCTGCTCGCCGCGCTCGATGCGCTGCTGGCGCGCGCGACCGGCGATGCGCGAATCTGCGTCGGCGTGCCGGCCGCGAACCGCGAACGCGCGGAGGTCGCCGGCCTGATCGGCTTCTTCGTCAATACGCTCGCGATCGACGTCGACGTGCCCGCGCACGGCGACTTCTCGTCGCTGGTCGCGCGCACGCAGCGCGCGCTCGTCGACGCGCAGATGCACCAGGACGTGCCGTTCGAGCAGGTGGTCGACGCGCTCGGCGTGCCGCGCAGCGCGAGCCACCATCCGCTGTTCCAGGTGATGGCCGCGTATGGCGAACGCCGTGCGCTGCCTGCGCTCGGCGCGGCGTCGGCCGCGTTGCTGCCGTCCGGCACGCCGTCCGCGAAGTTCGACCTGACGCTGTCGGTCGAGGCAACGCCCGACGGGACGTTCGACGCCGCGTTCATCTACGCGCTCGACCTGTTCGACGCCGACGCAATCGCGCGGCTGACCGCGCGCTTCGTCACGCTGCTCGGCGACGCGCTCGCGCGCCCCGACATGCCGGTCGGCGATCTCGACTGGTTGCCGGCCGACGAGCGGGCACAGCTGTTTGCGTGGAATGCACCGGCGGGCGCGACGGATACCGAACCGTTCATGCCCGTGCATGCGCGCATCGCCGCGCATGCGCACGCGCGGCCCGATGCTCGCGGCGTCGCCGATATCGATCGCGCGCTGACGCGCGGCGAAGTCGATGCCCGCGCGGCGCGCCTGGCACGCCATCTGGTGGCGGCCGGCGTGCGGCCGGAGATGCGCGTCGGCGTGGCGCTGCAGCGCTCGGTCGACCTGCTCGTTGCACTGATCGCGGTGCTGAAGTCGGGCGCCGCGTTCGTGCCACTCGATCCGGCCCATCCGCGCGAGCGGCTTGCGCAGATCGTCGGCGATGCCAACATTGCACACGTGCTGACCGATGGCGCGAGCGCCGCGTCGTTGCCCGAGCTGCCGTCGCTGCGCGTCTGGCGCGCCGACGAAATCGAGGCGCTCGACGAAGCCGAGGACGTCACGCTGCCGGATGTGCTGCCGGGCCATGCGGCCTACGCGATCTACACATCGGGCTCGACCGGCAAGCCGAAGGGCGTGATCGTCGACCACGCGTCGTTCGCGCTGCATTGCGCGGCGATCGCCGAGCGCTACGGCGCGGGCGAGCAGGACGTGTTCCTGCTGTTCCAGTCGGTCAACTTCGACGGCGCACACGAAGGCTGGTTCTCGCAATACATGTCGGGCGCCGCCGTGTCGGTGACGGCCGACGTGCTGTGGCCGCCCGCGCAGACCTGCGCGATGATGGTCCGCGACGGCGTGACGATGACCTACGTGCCGCCGGGCTGCGCCGCGCAACTCGCCGAATGGGCGCTCGCGCACGGTGCGCCGCCGACGCTGCGGTCGCTGACCGTCGGCGGCGAGGCGACGTCGCGCGAGGCGTTCGCGATGCTGCGCCGCGCGCTGCCGAACGTGCGCGTGGTCAACGGCTACGGCCCGACCGAGACGGTCATCACGCCGACGCTGTGGATGTTCCGGCCCGGCGACGATCTCGCGAAGCTCGGCGACGCCGCGTATCTGCCGATCGGCACGCTGGTCGGCGCGCGCACCGCGCACGTGCTCGACGAGCGGCTGCATCCGCTGCCGGTCGGCGTGATCGGCGAACTGTATCTGGGCGGCGAGGGGATCGGCGTCGCGCGCGGTTATCTCGATCGCCCGGCGCTGACGGCCGAACGTTTCGTGCCCGATCCGTACGGCGCACCGGGCGCGCGGCTGTATCGCACGGGCGACCTCGTGCGGCGCCGTGCGGACGGTGTGTTCGACTTCATCGGCCGCGTCGACCACCAGGTGAAGCTGCGCGGCTTGCGTATCGAGCTCGGCGAGATTGAAGCGCAGCTGGCCGCGCACGACGCGGTGCGCGAAGCGTGCGCGGTCGTGCACGGGCAGGGCGCGCTCGCGCAACTCGTTGCGTATGTCGAACTGACCGCCGACGCGCAGGCGGCCGCGCAACCCGTCGAAGCCGCGACGCTCGACGCGCACCTGCGCCGCACGCTGCCCGATTACATGGTGCCCGCGCAACTGATCGTGCTCGACGCGCTGCCGCGCAACGCGAACAGCAAGGTCGACCGCGCACGGTTGCCGGCGCCCGTGCGCGTCGAGCGTGCGTACGAAGCGCCGCGCGATGGCGACGAAGCCGCGCTCGCGGCGATCTGGTGCGACGTGCTGCATCTCGAGCGCGTCGGCCGCGGCGATCATTTCTTCGATCTCGGCGGCCATTCGCTCGCCGCCGTGCGCGTCGCGACGCGCGTGGCCGAACGGCTCGGCCGCGACGTGCCGGTGCGCGCGCTGTTCGAGGCGCCGGTGCTCGCGCAGTACGCGCTGCAGGTGGCTGACGCACCGCGCGCCGCGTTTGCCGGTGCGGCAGCGCCGGGCGTCGCGGTCGCCAAACCCGACGCACACGGCGTATGGCCGCTGTCGCCCGCGCAGCTTGGCCTGTGGTTCCTGTGGCGCGCGCAGCCGGACAGCGCCGCGTACAACATTCCGGTCGCGCTGCGCGTGCGCGGCCCGCTCGACGTCGATGCGCTGCGCACCGCGTTCGCGGCGACGGCGGCCGTGCATCCGGCGCTGCGCGCGCGACTCGTCGTCCGCGACGGTGCGTTGCCGGGCCAGCGGATCGACGCGGCGGCACCGGTTGCGCTGCCGCTGGTCGACCTGTCGGCGCAGCCCGATGCGCTCGCCCGCGCGGCGGCGCTGACGGACGAGGATGCGCTCGCGCCATTCGACTTCGCGGCCGATGCGCCGCTGTGGCGCGCCCGCGTGCTGCGGCTCGGCACGGACGACCACGTGTTGTCGGTGACGATCCATCACATCGTGTCGGATGGCGAATCAATCGAGCTGTGGCTCGATGCGGTTCGCGCCTGTTATGTCGCTCGTGTGCAGGGTGACACCGTGCCGGCCGAAGCGGCTGCGCCACTCGTGCTGCCCGCGCCGTGCCATCCGGCCCGCGTCGCGTACTGGCACGACGCGCTGGCCGATCTGCCGTCACGCGTGCTGCCGCAGCGCGCGGATGCGCCGGTCGTGCCGCAATGGCGCGCGGCCCGCATCGCGTTCGAATTCGACGCGCCGCTGATCCGCGCCGCGCGCGAAGCCGCGTCGGCGGCGCACGCGACGCTGCCGATGTTGCTGCACGCGGCGCTCAATACCGCGCTGTTCCGCGCGACGGGCGCGGCCGACCAGCCGGTCGGCGTGCTCGCGTCGACACGCGAACTGACCGGCGATGCGGCACGCGATGCGCTCGGCCTGTTCATCAATTCGGTCGTCGTGCGCACGCGAATCGACCCGGCCGCCCGCCGTGCAGACGTGCTCGCGCAAGTGCGCGACACGGCGCTCGCCGCGTATGCGCATGCGGACGTGCCGTTCGCGGACGTCGTCGCGGCGCTGCGCGCGCCGCGTACCGCGCAGGCCAATCCGCTGTTCCAGGTGATGTTCAACTACCTGCGCCCGACGGGCGCGGCCGCTCGTGACTGGGCCGGCCTGTCGCTCGCGGCGTTCGACGACGTGCGCCATCGCGTCGTGTTCACGCTCGAGCTGGACGTCGTCGAGCATCCGGACGGCCGCGTGAGCGCCGCGTTCTCGTATGCGGACGAACTGCTCGACCGCGGTTTCGTCGATACGCTCGTCGATGTCTATCACGACGAAGTCGCGCGCTTCGCCGGTGCGTCGGAGGCTGCGCTCGGCGCACCCGATACGCTTGCCGTCGCGCAAATGGCTGGCATCGCCCATGCAAGCGGCGGCGCACTCGCCGTCACGCCGTCCCACACGCCGCACGCGGCTGCCGCGCTCGCGGCGCTGTGGTCGGACACGTTCGCGACGGCTGCGCCCGAGCCCGGCGCGGACCTGTTCGAAGCCGGCGCGACGTCGTTCGACGTCGTGCGTTTCGTCGACGCGGCCGTCCGCGCCGGTCATGCGCTGACGGTCGCCGACGTGTTGGCGTCGCCGACGCTCGCGGCGCTCGGCGCGCGGCTCGATGCGCAAGCAGAAACAGGACAGGAGGAACGCCATGCTGGCTGAAGTGCGTCCGGACGGATTCACGATGCCCGATACGTGCCGCCTCGCGTTCGCGGACGGCCTGTTCGCCGCGCGCGACGGCTCGGAGATCCGGGTCGCGCAGGGCGACGGCATCGGCGCGCAGTTGCTGCGCGCGCAACTCGCGGACGACGGCACGCTGCGCCTCGTCGCGTACAACCATCGCGCGGCGCCGGCCGACCAGCGGCGTGGGCTGCTGGCCGCGCTGTCCGCGGCGTTTTCGGACGGCGCGCACCACGCGACGATCCGGCTCGATCCGGCCGCATGGCCGGCGGTGGCGCTCGATGCGCTGCGCGCGAGTGGCGTGCTCGCCGACGGCGGCCGCTGCGTACGCGACGGCTGGGCACAGCAGGCCGATCTTTGGCTCGTCGGCCCGCATCTGCCGTGCGCGACGCTGCCGATGCTGACCGGCGGCCGGCGTCACCCGCGCCGGCCGCCCGCGCCGCGCGGCGAGGTCTACGCGCGTGACCTGCCGGCGCTCGGCGTGCGCTTCACGCTGCACGGCTGGCAGCCGGCCGACGATGCCGAGCGGGTCGCGCGCTGGTTCGCCGAGCCGCGCGTGCGCGACGGCTGGCCGGGCGCGCAGCCTGGCGCGGCCGACGCCGATCCGCACGTCACGCCGCTCGTCGGTTGTTTCGACGGCGAGCCGTTCGCGTACTTCGAGGCTTACTGGCTGAAGGAAGACGCGCTCGCACCGCACGTCGCGGCGCGCGACTACGACCGCGGGCTGCGGATGCTGGTCGGCGAGTCGCGCTGGCGCGGCCCGCATTGCGTGGCGGGCTGGCTGCCGTCCGTCGTTCATTACCTGTTTCTCGACGACCTGCGTACCGAAGCGGTCGGCTGTGCCGTTCCGGCCGGCCACGCGCGGGTTGCCGACCATCTCGCGCGGCATGGCTTCGCGCGGCAGCGCCGTCTCGCGCTGGCCGACGCGCAGCCGCTGTGGATGCGCACGCTGCGCGAGACGTTCTTCTCCGGCCGTCACGTCTGACGGGCCGGATTCACCGACAAGGGAGCTGAAACATGCAGAGAGAAACCGTATTCGACCTGATCGGCGTTGGCTTCGGGCCGTCGAATCTGGCGCTGGCCGTGCGCCTCGCGGAGCGCAGCAACGCGCGCACGTTCGCCCATTGCTTCGTCGAGCGCCAACCGGAATTCGGCTGGCATCGCGGGATGCTGCTCGACGACTGCCGGATGCAGATCTCGTTTCTGAAGGATCTCGTCACGATGCGCGATCCGAAAAGCCGCTACACGTTCATCAACTACCTGTTCGAACGCGGCCGGCTGAACGAATTCGTCAACCTGAAGAACTTCTATCCGACCCGCGTCGAATTCCACGACTACCTGAGCTGGGTCGCCGACGCGTTCGACGATCGCGTCCATTACAGCGAAACCGTCCTCGCGATCGAACCCGTGCACGGCGACGGCGCGCGGATCGACGCGCTGCGCGTGCTGTCGCGCGACGCCGCCGGCCACGAGCGCCAGCGGGTCACGCGCGCGCTGTCGGTCGGCGTCGGCGGCACGCCCGCGGTTCCGGACGCGTTCGCCGCGCTCGGCCGCGACCGCGTGATCCATTCGTCGTCGTATCTCACCGACATCGACCGGCTCGTCGCGTCGCCGGACGGCGAACGCCGCCGCGTCGCGGTGATCGGCGCGGGGCAGAGCGCGGCCGAGGTGTTCATCGATCTCGCGCGCCGCTTCCCGCATGTCGACGCGAGCCTCGTGATGCGCGCCGGCGCGCTGAAGCCGGCCGACGACAGTCCGTTCGTCAACGAGATCTTCAGCCCCGAGTTCACCGACGTCGTTTATGCGCAGCCGCACGACGCGCGCCGCGCGCTGCTCGATCGCTATCGCGACACCAACTACGCGGTGGTCGACCGGCCGCTGATCGAACAGATCTACGAAATGCTGTACCTGCAGCGCATCGACGGCACGCCGCGTCATGCGCTGCTCGCGAACAGCGCGATCGAGGGCGCAGTGCGCAGCGCCGACGGTCGCATCGAACTGACGCTGCGCGACCGGATGAGCGGCGCCACGCGCGTCGAGCGCTTCGACGCGCTCGTGCTCGCGACGGGCTACCGCCGCGACACGCATTCGGCGCTGCTCGAAGGGCTCGCGCCGCACCTGGGCGATGCGCTCACGCGCGGCGACGTCACGCGCGACTACCTGCTCGCGACGCCCGAACACTTCGCGCCGCGCATCTACCTGCAAGGCTGCTGCGAAGACAGCCACGGATTGTCCGACACGCTGCTGTCGGTACTGGCACGCCGCGCGGACGAAATCTGCGCGTCGCTCGAAGACGGGATCGCGCCCGCCCAAAACGAAGGCGCGGCCCGGGCACGACAAGAAAACGGGGTGAGCGCGGGCCGCATGGCTTTCGCTCTTTGACAAAGGCGCGGTCGGAGACCGCATGAGAAAAGTGGAGCAGAGAAAGATGGAGTGGGCAACAGGCACGCGTTTGCGTGCGATCGCAGCCGCGGCAAGCGTGGCGTTCGGTGCGGCGGCGGGGCAGGCATACGCCCAGACGGCGCCGGCCGGGAACGCAGGCGCGGCGGCGTCGGCCAGCAGTGCGCAGAACGGTGCGGCGGCCAGTACGTCGACCGGCGCGCAGAACGGCTCGCCGAATGGCACGCTGCCGGCGATCAACGTCAACGCGGCCTCGGAAGGAGACGGCACGGTCGGGCTCGTCGCGAAGCGCAGCCGCGCCGGCACGAAGACCGACACGCCGATCAACGAGATTCCGCAGACGATCAACGTCGTTACCGCGCAGCAGATCGAGATGACCGGCGCAACCGACGTGAACGCGGCGCTGCGCTACGTGCCGGGCTTCTCGTCGTACGGTTCGGACAACCGTTCGGACTGGTACGCGGCACTGCGCGGCTTCACGCCGACCGCCTACGTGAACGGGCTGCAGGTGCCGAACACGATCAACCTCGCGAGCTGGCGCGTCGATCCGTACATGATCGACAGCATCACCGTGCTGCGCGGGCCGACCTCGGTGCTGTACGGCGCGGGCGACCCCGGCGCGATCATCGACGTGCAGACCAAGCTCGCCGACGGCGAGCGCGTGCGTGAGGCCGGCGTGCAGATCGGCAACTATGCGCGCAAGCAGTTCATGATCGACGTCGGCGACAAGCTCGACGCCGACGGCAAGTACGCGTACCGCTTCGTCGGCGTCGCGCGCGACGGCAATGCGCTGACCGGCCCGAACAACGACCAGCGCGTCGCGCTCGCGCCGTCGTTCCGCTGGCGCCCGAACGCGGATACGTCGCTGACGCTGTCCGCGACGTACCTGCAGGACTGGGGCGACATCTCGTCGAACTTCCTGCCGGCGGTGGGCACGGTGCTGCCGAACCCGAACGGGCAGATCAACAAGGACGTCTATGAAGGCGACGGGAACTTCAACTACTACCGCAAGAAGCAGTGGTCGGTCGGTTACCAGTTCGAGCAGAACCTGACCCCGGCGTGGAAGTTCCGGCAGAACGTGCGCCTGATGCACCTGTCGCTCGACAACGGCTCGGTGTTCGGCAACGGCTTCGTCGACGGCAGCACGACCGACGTGTCGCGCTGGGCCGGCGTGTTCCAGATGAACTACAGCCGCTTCGACATCGACAACAACGTGGAAGGCCGTTTCGCGACGGGCCCGCTCCAGCACACGCTGCTGCTCGGCTTCCAGTACAACCGGCAGACCGCGACCGACAGCGAATGGCTCGCCGCCGCGCCGCCGCTGAACATCTACAACCCGGTTTACCTGCCGGTCACGACGGCGGTGTTCGATCCGGCGTCGACGTCCCGCACCAACACGTACACGGCGATGAACACGTTCGGCCTGTACGCGCAGGACCAGATCAAGTGGAACCGCTGGACGCTGACGCTCGGCGGCCGCGAGGACTGGGTCAACATGCGGATGGACGACCGCGCGGCCGGCACGTCGACGAAGGCGGACGTGACGGCGTTCACCGGCCGTGTCGGTCTGACGTACCAGGGCGACTATGGGTTGTCGCCGTACGTCAGCTACGCGACGTCGTTCAACCCGCTGATCGGCGTGAACCTGCTCGGCGGCGGGCTGCCGCAGCCGACCCGCGGCAAGCAGATCGAGGCGGGCCTGCGCTGGCAGCCGCCCGGCAAGAACCTGATGCTGAACGCGGCGATCTACCAGATCAACCAGACCAATGTGCTCACGTCTGCGCTGCCGAGTCAGGACCCTGAGGGCACGAAGTCGGTGCAGACGGGCGAGGTGCGTTCGCGCGGGATCGAGCTGAGCGCGACCGGCAAGCTCACGCGGAACCTGTCGCTGATCGCGTCGTACGTGTACCAGGACGTGAAGAACGTGAAGGCCAACGACGTGTCGCTGAACAACTGGCCGGTCGACATCCCGCGTCCGCGCCAGATGGCGTCGCTGTGGACCGACTGGACGTGGCACACGGGGCCGCTCGCCGGCTTCGGTCTCGGCGGCGGCATTCGCTACCAGAGCGCGTCGGCCGGTGCGGCCGACAACTCGCTGACGGTATCGAGCGTCACGCTGTTCGACGCGGGCGTGCATTACGACACGCGTAACTGGCGCTTCGCGGTGAACGGGACGAACCTGTTCAACCGCCATTACATCAGCGGTTGCCAGTCGATGAACGTCTGCGTGTTCGGCACCGACCGCACGGTGATCGCAACCGCGAAATACAACTGGTGACGTTGCGCGCCGCAGCCTGCCGGCCGGCCCTCGTGGCCGGCGCGGGCCGGCCGCGGCGCCTTCGTCCGCTTTTTTCCACGACGCCTCCATGCCGAAGAAAAATCTCGTCTACATCCAGTCGCTGCGCAACGGCGCGGCCGATCGCGCCGGCCAGCCAGTCGCTTATCAGGGCGGCACGCGCTACATGAAGGCGCCGCTCGAATTCCTCGTCGAGCGCCTGAACGACTCGCCGCTCGGCGAGCGCTACACGCTCGAGGGCGTGATCGTCGACGACGACGACGGTTCGCCGGCCGATCGCGCGAAAGTGGCCGATTACGGGTTCGCGCGCACGCCGGGCCACCCGTGGATCCTGCCGGAAGGGTTGACGGTGCAGGGCCGGCCGGTCGACGAGCTGTTCTGTTCGATTCCGTCGACGTACCGGCGCCTGCCGCGCGACGCGCGCGAGCGCGTAGCCGGCAAACAGGCGTTCGAGCGCCGCCTGCTCGAGCGCCTGCTCGAACTCGACGCGGACGTCGTCGTGCTCGACGGGCTGCTCGTGATCCTCGACGAACTCGTGCGGCCCGGTGCGCGCTTTCACCGGCGCATCGCGAACATCCACCCGGGCATCACGGCCGACGATTCGCCGTATCAGCGGCGCGGCGCGTGGGCGACGCTCGATGCGCTGCACGGCGCGCGCGGCGAACGGGTCGACTGGGCGAGCGGCGCGACGTCGTCCGTCGAGCCGGTGACGATGACGGGCGCATCGTTCCACTACGTCGACAACGGCATCGATTCCGGCGAGGTGATCTGCGACGTGCTCGACACGCCGATCGCGCCGGACGACACGATTCTCGAACTGCGCTGGAACAACTTCCAGCGCAGTCTGTTTCCGGCGCTCGAGCGGGGGCTTCACGTCCTCGCCGACCGCCACGATGCGGGAGCACTGTGATGGAAGACACGCTGACGAAACCGGCCGGTGCCACGGACACCGTCGAAGGTGAGGTGGCTGCGGCGCTCGACGGCGCCGCGCCCGGCCAGGCGGCACAGGTCGCCGAACACACGCTCGACGCATGGCATCCCGACGACTCGCCGGACTGGCTGCTCGCGGCGTTCGTCGCGTTGTTCAATACCGACACGCGGCACGATGCGGCAACGATCTCGGTGCCGCTCGGCGGCGCCGGTGCGGCGGCCGTCGCATCGTACGTCGCACGCGCGGTGCGCGAGGGCGTGATCGACAACGCGCAGGTCGCCGGCGACATGCTGCGCCTGAGCGTGTCGCGCACGACGTTCTGGCAGAACCCGCGGCCGTGGCTGACGGCGCCCGCGTCGGGCGGGATGCCGCTGCGCTACGCGATCACGAACGGTCACCGGCATCCGGTGCGGCCGCCGTCGCCGGCGGGCGAGATCTATTCGCGCTACATGCCGCAGGTCGGGATGACGTTCAGCCTGCGCACGGTCGACATCGACGCGCACGCGGACCTGTTCAGCGGCTGGATGAACCTCGATCGCGTCGCGCAGTTCTGGGACCAGCGCGGCACGCGCGACGAGCATGCGGCGTATCTCGCCGAGCGGCTCGCCGATCCGCACATGCACCCGATGATCGGTTATTTCGACGACAAGCCGTTCGGCTATTTCGAGTTCTACTGGGCGAAGGAGGATCGCCTCGCGCCGTTCTACGACGCGCACGACTACGATCGCGGGCTGCACCTGCTGATCGGCGACTCGCGCTTCCAGAGCGCCGGCAAGCTGCATGCGTGGTGGAGCGGGGTGCTGCACTACATGTTCGTCGACGAACCGCGCACGCAGCGGCTCGTCGGCGAGCCGCGCGTCGATCACGTGCGGCACATCGCGTACATGCACCGGCTCGGGTTCCACACGCTGAAGGAATTCGATTTCCCGCACAAGCGTGCGGCGCTCACCATGATCGAGCGCGACACATTCTTCGACACTTTCCGGTTGCCGTGACGAGGCGGGCGGGCGACGATGCGCGCGGCCCTGCGTCGCGCCTGCCTCGGCCGTCCGGGATATGGACCGCGCGGCCTGCGTCGTGAAGAATGGATCGCTCTCCTCATCGACGACAGGCACGAAGACATGGCAAAAACACCCGCTACAGCATGGGGCTCGACGCCCGATTCGCGGCCCCCAATATTGACATATGCCAGCATATGCCTAGAATGGGCGCATCGTACTCCCGTGGAGTGGCTCATGCGCACCGTTTCCATTTTCAAGAACGCCCGTAACCAGGCAATCCGCATCCCGAAGGACATGGAGTTCGAGGGCGTGACGGAACTCGAGATCCGCCGCGAGGGCGACACGCTGCTGCTGCGGCCGGTGCGTCCCACGTGGCTCTCGTTCGCGAACGAACCGCTGGCCGACACCGACTTCCTCGCCGAACGCCCGGCCGTCATCGAGTCCGGCCGTTTCGACCTGTCCGGCGACGCCGCCGAGTCGACGGAGTCCGGCCGGTGACGACGCTCTATATGCTCGATACGAACATCTGTTCGTTCATCATGCGCGAGCGGCCACCGGTGGTGTTGTCGCGGTTGCAATCGTGCGTCAATGCGCAGCACCGGATCGTCGTATCGGCGATTACCTATGCCGAAATGCGGTTCGGCGCGGTCGGCAGGAAAGCGTCGCCGAAGCATGCGGAACTCGTGACGGCCTTTGTGTCGCGGCTGGATGGCGTGCTGTCGTGGGATACGGCGGCCGTCGATGCAACGGCCGCGATTCGCGCGGATCTCGCCTCACGCGGCACGCCGATCGGCGCGAACGATGCGTCGATCGCCGGGCATGCGATCGCGGCCGGCGCGGTGCTCGTCACGAACAACGGCCGCGAATTCGGCCGGGTCGCCGGGTTGTCGCTCGAAGACTGGGCGGCCTGAGCGCAGCGGGGCGAACGCTCGGTGGCGTGGCTGTTTTGCAGCGGCGCGTCACGCGGGCGGGGCGGGCAGATCAACGAGAAAGGCGTGGCGGAACGCGTCGAGGTACCGGTCGGCGTCATCGCTGAATTCGCCCGGCAACAGTGCGAACGCGCGTGCCAGCAGATCCTGGCCGAGTGCCGTGTAAGTCGCTTCGTCGGACAGCAGCGCGCGGATGGCGTCGCGCGTTTGCGGCAACGCGATCCGTTTCGCATCACGTGCGAGCAGTGCGGCGGCGGCAAGACCTGGCTGGAACGCGTGCGTTTCGAGCAGGTCCGGCGCGGCATCCCAGATACGTTCGCGATTGCCGGCGTCGTGAAAATTCCGCAGCAGGAACAGCAGGTCGTACGCGTCGCTGTTCTGGCGCGCGCGCCGGTCCTTCCATGCGAGCAACTTCAGCAGCGCGAGCGCCGGCAGGCTGGCCACCGGCACCACGGTGCGTGCGTCGATCGACACTGGCTGTGCGGTGTCGACTGCTTCCTGGAACCCGAGCACGTTCAGCACGAATTCACCGTCCGGCGGCCACACGATCTCGCCCGGCGGCGCTTCGAGCGGCCCGAACGGCACGAGATCGAGCTCGGTGCGAAAACCGTGCGTTCCGCTCTCGAACAGCAGTTTCTGCTGCTGTTTCGGTGCGCGCGTGAATTGCCCGGTCGCGACGAGTTCATCGACGAGATGCGCGTGGAATGGCCAGCTCACCGCGCACACCGCGACGTCGACGTCCCGTGTCGCGCGCACCGGCCGGATGCCGTGCACGTGCCACATCAGGATGTCGCGTGCGGTTGCGCCAGCGACGACGAAAGCCGCGTCGAGGCGCGCGCAGGCCGTGCTGAGCGCTTGCAGCAGCGCGACCGCCGCCGGCTCGAGCGGTCGGCCTGGATCGACTTCAAGCGGGCGGATGGGCGAGGTATCGGTCATGGATCCGTTCGGCGGCGGCAAGGTTGCGGCTGTCCCCGGACGAGACGAGATCCGCGTAGATCAGGAGCGGCGGCACGAGCGGCACATCCTGCTCGCGCCAGTCGAGCGCAGGCGAGTGCGGCCAGAATGCTTCGAGGAATTCGACGTCGCCGTGTTCATCCGGGCGAAGGCGAGCCTTGAGCAGCAGGCTGTTGGGCACCGCGCCGTGCGTATAGACCGTGATCGCGGCCGGCTTCAGGTCGTGCGTCAGCAGGTCGGCCGCCGGCTCGCCGCCAAGCCGCGCATCGAAAGCCGCGAAATCGAAACCGCGCCACCAGTCAGGCGTGAGGCCGGTAAACCGGCGGCTCGGCAGTTTCGCGCGCAAGCGGCTCGGGTACAGCGCGACCCATTCCTGCACGAAGCGCGGCCAGTCTGGAATCAGGCGCTCGCCGTTGCGACGCTGCCCGACGAGGCCGCGCGCAATCAGATCGTCCATCGCGAGATTGACCGTGCCGAGCGCGACGCCCGATGCGGCGGCGATCCCCCGATACGGCTGCGCGATGAGGCCCGGCTGCGTCGCGAGCGCGAACATCACGGCCAGCCCCTTTGGCGTCGTCGCGCGCGATGCTTGGCGCCGTGGCGCGCGTGCGGGTTTCGGCCGGCCCGCGATCATCACGGTTGCCTCCGGCTGAATCAGGCACGCGTTGCCGGCAGTGTCGAGAAACGGAATGCCCTGGTCGGTCAGGCCGGCAGCCAGCTCGGCCGAAAGATGCGGCGTGACCAACATCAGCGGCCGCTCGCCGGGCATCGGGGCAGCGCCGCCGCCGCGGCGCAATTCCGCGAGCGCACCCGGCAGCGATTCGACGCGCAGGCTCACGGCGACCGGCATCTCGAATGCCTGCCCGGCGACGTCGAAGCGGATCATCGCGTCGGCACGCGCGTTGTACGCGGCCGGCACGCGCACGGGCCGTGCCTTGAAGCGCCGCGTCGTGCGTTCGAACGCGGCGCAGGCTTCGTCTAGCACGCGCTGTTCCGACATCGGGAGGGTGGCGTTCTTGGGCATCGGAGCGGGTCGCCTGTTCACTTTTTTGTCAGCGTACACAAAAAATGTACAAACGTCAAAAAATGAACAACCATTCGCAAGTCCTTGATGAACAGGCGATATTCTCGATATCTCAGCGGCCATCGCCGGGTCCTTATACACGGGAAATCGAAGTTTCGCGTACCCCCATAGCGAGCGACAGTCGTCCGGATGGCCGAGCTGTGCTTACCGTGCGTCACGCCTCGAAACGGCAACCTCTAGTTGCTACCGCGACGACTTTCCGTCTGCCCGGTTGCCGCCGAACCGACTATCCTTGCCTGCACATTCCCCACCGGACACAGGAGACGACCCCATGACGCACAGCGTGATCCCCGCAGGCCTTGCCGACGAAATGATCGAGATCCGGCACCGCATCCATGCCCATCCCGAACTGGGCTTCGAGGAATTCGCGACGAGCGACCTCGTCGCGGAGCAACTGCAGTCGTGGGGCTACACGGTGCATCGCGGGTTGGGTGGCACGGGCGTCGTCGCGCAGCTGAAGGCAGGCGACGGCACACGGCGCCTCGGCCTGCGTGCCGACATGGACGCACTGCCGATCCACGAGTCGACGGGCCTGCCGTACCAGAGCACGATCGCCGGCAAGATGCATGCGTGCGGCCACGACGGCCACACGGCGATGCTGCTCGCGGCCGCGAAGCATCTCGCCCGCGAGCGCCGCTTTTCGGGCACGTTGAACCTGATTTTCCAGCCGGCCGAGGAAGGGCTCGGCGGCGCGAAGAAGATGCTCGACGAGGGGCTGTTCGAGCTGTTCCCGTGCGATGCGATCTTCGCGATGCACAACATGCCGGGCTTCCCGACCGGAAAATTCGGCTTCCTGCCGGGGCCCTTCATGGCGTCGTCGGATACAGTGACCATCGACGTGCAGGGCCGCGGCGGCCACGGCGCGGTGCCGCACAAGGCGATCGATCCCGTCGTCGTGTGCGCGCAGATCGTGCTGGCGTTGCAGACGATCGTGTCGCGCAACGTGTCGCCGCTCGACATGGCGATCGTCACGGTCGGCGCGATCCACGCAGGCGAGGCGCCGAACGTGATTCCGGATCGCGCGCAGATGCGCCTGTCCGTGCGTGCGCTGAAGCCCGAGGTGCGGGACCTGCTCGAGACGCGCATCAAGGAAGTCGTGCATGCGCAGGCGGCCGTGTTCGGCGCCACCGCGACGATCGACTATCAGCGCCGTTACCCGGTGCTCGTCAACGATGCGGAGATGACCGCGTTCGCGCGCGGCGTCGCACGCGAGTGGGTGGGCGACGCTAACCTGATCGACGGGATGGTGCCGCTGACCGGCAGCGAGGATTTCGCGTTCCTGCTCGAGAAACGGCCGGGCAGCTACCTGATCATCGGCAATGGCGACGGGGAGGGCGGCTGCATGGTGCACAACCCGGGCTACGACTTCAACGATGCCGCGCTGCCGACCGGCGCGTCTTACTGGGTCAAGCTGGCCGAGGCGTTTCTGGTTTGACGCAGAGGCGCGGCGACATGGCGACCGCCGCCCGGTGTGTGCGTGCGCGCCCGCGAAATCGGACGTGCGCGGACCGCACACGCTGATTTGACGCTCCTTGACATCGACGGGACAGGTCACGTGCTACGCTGCGCGCGACGCCGGATCGGCTCGATGAATACAGGTGTGGACGAAATGCGAAAACAGCTTCTGACCGTGCTGACGGCCTGTGCGGTCGGCGTTCTGGCGGCCGGGTGTGATGACCAGAAGGTGGCCGATGCGGTCAATGCGATCAAGCCCGATCCGATGGCATTCGGCAACCTGCAGCCGGGCGTCTCGACGACCGAGGACGTGCTCCGCCAGGCAGGCAAGCCCGAGATGGTCAGGCAGGGCGACGACGGCTCACAGCGGTTCGAGTATCCGCGCGGCCCGTACGGCACGAGTACCTACATGCTCGATTTCGGGCCCGACGGCCGGCTTGTGTCGATCACGCAGGCGCTGACGGCGGCGAACATCGCGAAGGTCGTGCCGGGGATGTCGAAGGACGACGTACGGCAACTGCTCGGCAAGCCGACCGAGGTCGCGCAATACGCGTTGAGCCATGAAGAGGTGTGGAGCTGGCACTGGGCCGAGGGCGGCGTATCGGGCGACGCGATGTTCAATGCGCATTTCTCGCCCGACGGCACTGTGATCCGGACTTCGCGTTCGGAAGCGCCGGGCCGCGAAAAACCCTGACCTGACGAAAGACGCAACGCATGCGGCGCGGGCTGGACATCGGCAAATGTCACAGCGCCGAATACAAAATGTACAGAGCCTTGGTATATGGCGCTCGCCTTGAAAAGGAGGTGACTCATGTCGCAAAACATGTCCGTTTCCCTGGGCGACCACTTTGCCGAATTCGTCGACGCCCAAGTGCAATCGGGGCGATACGGTTCCGCAAGTGACGTCGTGCGAGCCGGGTTACGGCTCCTCGAGTCACACGAAACGCAAATGCGTACGTTGCAGGAAGCGTTGAAGGCGGGCGAGGCATCAGGGAGGCCACAGCCCTTCGACAGCGAGGCCTTCCTGGTCCGCATGCGGACAACACATGGCGGTTAAAGGCATGACTCCGCTGGCTGAACTGGATCTCGAATCAGCAGTGCCGCCTCGATCCCCGCGCAGCATCGATCAATCTAGAACGCTTCCCCGCTGAACAAAGCCACGACCACACCCGGATTCGACGGCCAGTACATGTGCATGTACGTCGCGACCACCGCGCCGCTGCGATAGACGGCTTCGCCGCTGCCCGGCGCGCCGTCGGGGCGCACGGCGTTCGCGACCGGCTCCAGCGACGTCGCGAGCCGCGAATAGTGGAACGTATGGCCGCGCATCGGCCCGTCGCGCGTATCGAGCCGCTGCATGCCGAGCGCCGCGAACCGACGCTGCATCGTCGCGTGGCCCGGCAGCAGACCGAGCATCGGCGTCGTTGCGCCGTCCACATCGGTCAGCGATTCACACAGATACACCATCCCCCCGCATTCCGCGACGATCGGCCGGCCCGCGGCCGCATGCGCACGGATCGTCCGCGCGGTTTCGTCATTCGCCGCGAGCGTCGCCGCATGCAGTTCCGGATAACCGCCCGGCAGGAACAGCGCGTCGCAATCGTCCGGCACGCGCTCGTCCGCGAGCGGCGAGAAGAATCGCAACTGCGCGCCGAGCGCGTCGAGCAACGCTAGATTCGCCGGATAGATGAACGAGAACGCCGCATCGCGCGCGACCGCGATCCGCTTGCCGGCAAGCGTACGCGGCAGCGGTGCCGCGACGCCCGGTTCCGCGAACGCAACGGCCGGCGGCAATTTGGCAAGCGCCGTTTGGGCGAGCACGTCGGCCGCACGCTCGAGCCGCGCATCGAGATCGCCGATGTCGGCCGGTTGGTGCAGGCCGAGATGCCGCTCAGGCAGCGCGATGCCCGCATCGGCCGGCACGTGCCCGAGCCAGCGCAGGTCGTCGGGCAGCGCCTGTTGCAGCAGTTCCGCATGCCGCGCCGAGCCGACTCGGTTTGCCAGCACGCCGTGAAACGGCAACCCCGGCCGGAACCGCGCAAGCCCGAACGCGATCGCCGCGAACGTCTGCGCCATCGATTTCGCGGAGATCACCGCGACGACCGGCACGCCGAACGCGGCCGCGAGATCGGCGCTGCTCGGCGTGCCGTCGAACAGCCCCATCACGCCCTCGATCAGGATCAGGTCCGCATCGCGCGCGGCATCGGCCAGCAGCGTGCGGCAGCCGGCCTCGCCGACCATCCCGAGGTCGAGCGCATGCACGGGCGCGCCGCTCGCGCGTTCGAGGAGCATCGGATCGAGAAAATCCGGCCCGGTCTTGAACACGCGCACGCGGCGGCCGAGCCGGCGGTGCAGCCGCGCGAGACCGGCCGTCACCGACGTCTTGCCCTGGCCGGACGCGGGCGCGCTGACGAACAGCGCGGGGCAGGCCGGCACGCTCAGAACTCCACGCCGCGCTGCGCCTTCACGCCTTGCTCCTTGTACGGATGCTTGACGAGCCGCATTTCGGTGACGAGATCGGCCGCGTCGATCAGCGCATCGGGCGCGTGGCGCCCGGTGACGACGACGTGCACCGAGTCCGGGCGCGCGACGAGCGTCGCGAGCACTTCGTCGAGCGGCAGGTATTCGTACTTCAGTACGGTGTTCAGCTCGTCGAGGATCACCATCCGGTAGTCGCCGCTTTCGATCATCCGGCGCGCCTCGTCCCAGCCCTTGCGCGCGGTCGCGATGTCGGCGTCGCGGTTCTGCGTGTTCCACGTATAGCCGTCGCCCATCGTCACGAAGTCGCATTCCGCGACGGCGCCGAGGAAGTCACGCTCGGACGTATGCAGCGCACCCTTGATGAACTGCACGACACCGAGCCGCATGCCGTGGCCGAGCACGCGCACGGCCATGCCGAACGCGGCCGTGCTCTTGCCCTTGCCGTTGCCGGTGTGGACCATCAGCAGGCCCTTTTCGTGGGTGGCGGCGGCCTGTTTCTTCTCGTGGCCGGCGCGGCGGCGTTCGGCCATCCGCTGATGGGATTCGGTATCGGTCTTCATCGGGAATCGTCCTGTCGAAAGCGAAACAAAGGGTTCAGAGCGGGCCGGCGAGCGCGACCGTCACGCCGTCCCGGATGGATTTGGGGCCCAGCAGCCGGCCGTGCGGTGCCGCGAGCTGCGCGCACGGCTCGGCCACGCCCGCGACGCCGAAGCGCGCGAGCGCGGCATCCGACGGGCCGCTCGCAGCCAGTTCGGGACGGCTCGCGAGCCGCGCCGCGTCGAACGCGACGAGTGGCCAGCCGCGGCGTGCGCACAGCGTGCGCAGCGCACGGGCGTGCGCCTTGTCGGCGAGCGTCGCGACGACGGCCGGTTCGGCGTCCGGGTAAAGCGCCAGCGCCGCGCGGATCGCGGCGTCGAGTTGCACGGCCGTCGTGCCCGCGCGGAAACCGACGCCGAGCGCGACGCGCATCATGCACCGCCGCCGAGCGCCGCACGCACCGCCGGATCGTCGGCGAGCGCCGCGACGCGGCCGATCACGACAATCGCTGGCGAACCGATGCCGGTCGCGCCGACCTGTTCGACGAGCGTGCCAAGCGTCGCGAGCACGTGCCGTTGCCCGGGACGCGTCGCGTTCTCGATCGCCGCGCACGGCGTATCGCCGGGCAGGCCGCCGTCGCGCAGCGCCGTGGCAATCGTATCGAGCCGGCGGATGCCCATGTAGATCACGATCGTCATGCGCGTCGCCGCGAGCGCGCGCCAGTCGGGTTCGTCGGCGCCCGCGCCGTGGCCCGTGACGAAGATCACGCCTTGCGCGTCGCCGCGCTGCGTGACCGGAATGCCCAGTGCGGCCGGTGCGGCGATGCCCGCGGTGATGCCGTTCACGACCTCGACCGGAAAACCCGCGGCACCGAGCGCGGCCAGTTCCTCGCCGCCGCGGCCGAACACGAACGGATCGCCGCCCTTGAGCCGCGCGACGCTGCGGCCCGCGCGCAGGTGCGCGAGCATCGCCGCGACGATCGCCTCCTGCGGCGTGGACGCATGGCCACCGCGCTTGCCGACGTGCTCGATGTGCGCGTCGGCGCGCGCATGGCGCAGCACGTCGGGGTTCACGAGATCGTCGACGAGCAGCACGTCCGCCGCGCCGATCGCACGCACGGCCTTGAGCGTGAGCAGGTCGGCGTCGCCGGGGCCGGCGCCGATGAGCCACGCGCGGCTCATCGCGCGCGGCACGGCGCGCACCGTGTCGAAACAGTGGAAAGGGGAAGGCGGGCGGCACATCGGCGGCCGGCAAACAGGCAAGACATGACGGATCGGGCGAAGCCCGCGCGAACGCGGGTGGAATGCGCACCCCATCCGTCCCCCGCGGATCGGGCGTTCGGCGAGCGTCGGGCTCGCCCCTTGCGTCGGCCGGTATCCGGGCTGGCCGCTTGCCAGGCCGCGGCCTTCCCGCCCGGTGAAGGGCAGTGGCATCGTGGGCGGCATGGGCGCGTGCGCGGGGAAGCGCGTCGCGCGGGCGGCGTACCGTTGCGGGGACAGCACAGGCCGGGCGGTCGTCCGCCTCCTGTTTCCCGTTTAACTGCATGCGCGGAATGCGCGTGCGAGCACCGAACGCGGCGCTACGATAGCACAGCGCGCTGGCGCAAACGCATGCGGGGTGGGCGCTCGCCCGTCGTCAGTCTCTGCGACGCTCGGCGAACATGTCGCCGAGCAAATGAAGGCCATGCCCCGATCCCGCAAAGCGCGGCGGCGCACAGCCGCCAGGCGTTTCAAGTAAGGCTTCAGCAACCGCCCGCGCCGCAGGATCCACCGCCGCCTGAACCTCCGGACGAGCCGGAACTGCCGCCGATGCCGCCGCGATTCGGGCCACAGACCGCAGCGCCGGCCAGTGCGCCGACGGCCGATGCGGCTCCGTTTCCGAACCCGAGTGCGCCAACACCGGCGCCAAACAGGCCGCCTATTGCAAGCCCGCAACCGGCAGTACCGCCCGCTGCGGTAGCGCCCCCCATTCCATTTAGCGCACCGCTGGCCGCTCCCGAAATCGCTCCGGCGAACCCACCGGCCATGATGCTGCCTCGATTGGCCTGTGCGCCAATGCGCACGGCGTGGACGGCTCCGTCTCCGCCACTTACCCGATTCATTTCACTCGCAGTGAGTTTTCGCATGTTGAATCTCCTTGGATTGACGATTGTCGATACCGATGGCGAAACAGGTGCGATATACGCGATCGGCTTTTTGTCGCAGCGGGCTACTTCACAAGCACCGCTTCGATTCCCGCAGCGTTTGCAGAATGCAGTACGACCACATCAGTACTTTCGCGACCGTTGCAAGGGGGGAATCCATCCCCTTCAGGGCAAACGGAAACAAGAGCGCCATCGACAGCCATACGACGATGGCCACATACAATCGGGCAATATTCATGGTCTGAACGAATGTGTCGCAGTGGTTTATCTCGATCATCGAAAACTGTCTGGATCGGACAATCGAATATCGGCTGCGCAACGTCAATCATCCGAATCTCCAAAGAGAATGAACGTTTCTGCGCGCAACCCCACGCTGTACCTGCCGCGGCGCCGGCCTTGCTATCGCGGACAACGTGATCAACCGTCAATTCTGAAAAACCGCTTCGGATGGCGAGCCGTACTACTGCGCGTTCGATCCCGCACGGGTTGCTGGGCGCGTCAGACAGTCGAACGATTTCCCCGGCATACCCGCGCCTGATCCCTGCCCGCCGGTTCATCCGGCCGACCTGGCCACTCGTCGCCTTGACGCTCCCGCCCCCGGCGCCTACACTCGCACGCGTTTTGGTGCTCGCGCGCGCCGCTCCGGCGCACGCAGTTAAACGGGAAACAGGGAGCCTGCCTGCGTCGCAGTCGAGCCAACCTGTGCTGCCCCCGCAACGGTAAGCGAACGCATCGTGCCCGCCACGATGCAACGCCGCTTCGCCGCATGCCGCACGCATGCGGACGACCGCCACTGGATGCCCCGCGCATCCGGGAAGGCGAAGCGGCGTGTTCGTCAGCCCGGATACCGGCCTAAACGTTGGGGTTCAGCGCCGCGGGGAGGCGGCGCATCGTCCACGGCCGCAGCGTGCCCGACACCCGAGCGTTTCCCGATTCCCGTCGTCCGACCGCCCGCGCAAGCGCGCATGATCCGGCCCGATGGAGGGCGAGACCGCACGGGGCCGCGCAGCGACGGCCGTGTTGGCATGCTTCATGTCGACCGTTCGCAAAGGAGCGTCATGCTCGATTCGCTGTTTCGCCTGTTCAACGACAGTTCATCCGGGCTGCGCGGCAAGATCGTCGCGATCTATGCGTTGCTGATCGCCTTCAACGTCGGCGCGTGGGTCTGGGCGTTCGCCGCCTTCCACGGCCAGCCCGTGCTGCTCGGCACCGCGCTGCTCGCGTATGTGTTCGGGCTGCGCCACGCGGTCGACGCCGACCACATCGCGGCCATCGACAACGTCACGCGCAAGCTGATGCAGGAGGGCCGCAGCCCGCTCGGCGCGGGACTGTTCTTCTCGCTCGGCCACTCGACGGTCGTGATCGTGATGTCGGCCGTGGTCGCGGCAACCGCCGCGTCGCTGTCGCGCTTCGACGGCATGCGCGAGCTGGGCGGCACGATCGGCACCTGCGTATCCGCGTTCTTCCTGCTGCTGCTCGCGGCCGCGAACCTGATGATCCTGGTGTCCGTGTACCGGACGTTTCGCGCGGTGAAGCGCGGCGAGCCGCTCGTCGAGGCAGATCTCGACCTGCTGATGAACCAGCGCGGCGTGCTCGCGCGCATCTTCCGCCCGCTGTTCCGGATCGTGTCGCGCAGCTGGCACCTGTATCCGATCGGCTTCCTGTTCGGCATCGGCTTCGACACCGCGACCGAGATCGCGCTGTTCGGCATCTCGGCTACGCAGGTGCAGGGCGGCCTGTCGTTCTGGTCGGTGATGGTGCTGCCCGCGCTGTTTACGGCCGGCATGACGCTCGTCGACACGACCGACGGCATCCTGATGATGGGGGCGTATCGCTGGGCGTACGTGCGGCCGATCCGCAAGATCTACTACAACATGACGATCACGTTCGTATCGGTGCTGGTCGCGGCGCTGATCGGCGGCATCGAGGTGCTGGCGCTGCTCGCCGACAAGCTGTCGCTGCAGGGCACCGTGTGGGACTTCGCGACGACGGCGGCCGCGCATTTCGGGATGCTCGGCTACGTCGTGATCGGGCTGTTCCTCGCGAGCTGGCTCGTATCCGCCGCGATCTATCGCATCAAACGCTACGACGAGATCGAAGTGACGATCTCGGCCTGAACCCACATTCGACACAGGACCCACCATGACCCTACGCAAGCTTCCCGTCACGATCGTCACGGGCTTTCTCGGCAGCGGCAAGACGACGCTGATGCGCCACATCCTGCAGCACGCCGAAGGCCGCCGCATCGCGGTGATCGTCAACGAATTCGGCGAACTCGGCATCGACGGCGAAATCCTCAAGGGTTGCGGCATCGGCTGCGACGACACACAGGGCGAAGCGTCCGGTCAGCTTTACGAGCTCGCGAACGGCTGCCTGTGCTGCACCGTGCAGGAAGAGTTCTATCCGGTGATGGAAGCGCTCGTCGAGCGGCGCGCGGACATCGACCACGTGCTGATCGAGACGTCGGGCCTCGCGCTGCCGAAGCCGCTCGTGCAGGCGTTCAACTGGCCGACGATCCGCAACAGCTTCACGGTCGACGCGGTCGTGACCGTCGTCGACGGGCCGGCCGCCGCGAGCGGCCAGTTCGCGGAAAACCCGCAGGCCGTCGACGCGCAACGCCGCGCCGATCCGAACCTCGACCACGAATCGCCGCTGCACGAGCTGTTCGCCGATCAGCTGTCGTCCGCCGATCTCGTGATCGTGAACAAGGCCGATCTCGTCGGCGACACGCAGTTCGCGCAGATCGAAACCGCGATCCGCGACGAGATCCCGCCGCAGGTGAAGATCGTGCGCGCGACGCGCGGCGAGCTCGACCTCGCGATGCTGCTGGGGCTCGAATCGGCGTCGGAAGACACGATCCACCTGCGTCACGACCATCACGGCTCGGCCGACGACGGTGATCACGATCACCACCACGACGATTTCGACTCGGTCGTCGTATCGGGCGACGCGGGCACGCGCGAAGCGACGATCGCCGCGCTGCAGCGCGTCGTCGAGACGCACACGATCTATCGCGCGAAGGGCTTCGCCGCGCTGCCCGGCGCGCCGATGCGGCTCGTGATCCAGGGCGTCGGGCGCCGCTTCGACAGCTATTTCGACCGTCGCTGGCAGGACGGCGAAACGCGCGCGAGCCGCTTCGTGCTGATCGGCGAGGATCTCGACGCGGCCGCACTGCAGCGCGCGTTCGACGCCGCGTGCGCGGCCGAACCGCAACAGGCGTAACGCGCGATGCATCTGCTGCGCACCACGCCGGGCGGCTTCGTCGACGATACGCAGGGCGTCGTCCGGATCGACCAGCAACCGGCCGACATCGTGATCCTGAGCTCGGCCGACACGACGCTGTCGCTGCTCGCGAGCGTCGTGCCGCAGCTGCCGGCCGGCTTTCCGAGCGTGCGGCTCGCGAACGTCACGTTCCTGCGGCAGCCGGCGTCCGTCGATTTCTATGTCGACGACGTGCTGCGCCACGCGAAGACGGTCGTGATCGATCATCTCGGCGGCGAAGCGTACTGGCCGTACGGAATCGAGCAGGCCGTGTCGCTCGCGTCGAAGCGCGGGCAGCAGCTCGCGATGTTCTCGGGCGACCTGCAGGAAGACCCGAACCTCGTCGCGAAGAGCACGGTCGCGCCCGACCTGTGCCGGTTGTGGTGGCGCTACCTGCGCGAAGGCGGCGTGCACAACGCCGAGGCGCTGCTGCGCAGCATCGCGTTCCACACGCTCGGCTTCGGCGACGAACCCGAGCTGCCGCGCCCGCTGCCGGCCGCCGCGCTGTATCACCCGGCGCGCGACCGCGCGAGCGTCGACGACTGGCGGCCGCGCTGGACGCCCGGCGCGCCGGTCGTCGCGATCCTGTTCTATCGCGCGCACTGGCAGGCCGCGAACACGGCCGTGTTCGACGCGCTGGCCGACGCGCTCGTGCGGGAAGGGCTGAATCCGCTGCCGATCGCGGTGACGTCGCTGAAGGACGCGGTGAGCCGCGAGGTCATCACGCAGCTGTGCGACACGCACGGCGTCGCGCTCGTGCTGAATACGACCGCGTTCGCGGCCGGCGCGATCGACGCCGCCGAGCCGGAGGTGCTCGCCGGCGACGCGCCGGTGCTGCAGGTGATCCTGTCCGGTGGCAATCGCGAAGCATGGGTGGCCGACAACCAGGGCCTGCACGCGCGCGACATCGCGATGCACATCGCGCTGCCCGAGGTCGACGGGCGCATCGTCACGCGCGCGGTGAGCTTCAAGGGGCTCGCGTATCGCTGCCCGCACACCGAGGTCGACGTCGTGCGCTACCAGCCGGACGCCGAACGGATCGCGTTCGTCGCGGCGCTGGCGCGCGGCTGGTGCCGGCTGCGCACGCTCGACAACGCGAGCAAGCGCGTCGCGCTGATTCTCGCGAACTATCCGCAAAGCGAAGGACGGATCGGCAACGGTGTCGGGCTCGACACGCCGGCGTCCGCGCTGCGCGTGCTCGCGGCGCTGCGCGACGCGGGCTACGCGGTGGCCGACCTGCCGCCCGACGGCGACGCGCTGATCGCGCGGCTCACCGAAGGCGTGACCAACGACGCGGCCGTGCATGCATTGCGCCCGGCGTTCCAGAGTTTTGCGCTGGCCGATTACGTCGCGCATTTCGCGCGGCTGCCGGCTTCCGTACGCGACGCGCTGAACGCGCGCTGGGGGCCGCCCGAAGCCGACCCGACGCTGCGACAAGGGCGTTTCACGATCGCCGGCTGGCGTGCGGGCAACGTGTTCGTCGGCATCCAGCCGTCGCGCTCGCGCGGCGAGAACGACTACGCGAGCTACCACGACGCGGATCTGGTGCCGCCGCACGCGTATCTCGCGTTCTATTTCTGGCTGCGCGATGCGTATCGCATCGACGCGGTCATCCACCTCGGCAAGCACGGCAACCTCGAATGGCTGCCGGGCAAGAGCGTCGCGCTGTCCGACGCGTGCTGGCCCGACCTGACGCTCGGGCCGCTGCCGCACCTGTATCCGTTCATCGTCAACGATCCGGGCGAGGGCAGCCAGGCGAAGCGCCGCGCGCAGGCCGTGATCATTGATCACCTGATGCCGCCGCTTACGCGCGCGGAAAACTACGGCCCGCTGCAGGATCTCGAACGGCAGGTCGACGAATACTACGAGGCGCTGATGGTCGATGCGCGGCGCGCGAAGCTGCTGCGCAAGACGATCCTCGCGACGATCGCCGAGCATCGGCTGCACGACGAGCTGAGCGTATCGCCGCCGCGCGACACCGGCGACGAGGATGCGCTGCTGACGCGCGTCGACGCATGGCTGTGCGAGTTGAAGGAAGCGCAGATTCGCGACGGGCTGCACGTGTTCGGCGTATCGCCGGCCGACCGTCAGCGGCGCGACACGCTGCTCGCGCTCGCGCGCTTTCCGGTCGGCGACGGCAAGGGCGTGCGTGCGGGGCTGATCGGCGCGCTCGCGCGCGATCTCGCACTCGGCGACGACTTCGATCCGCTGTCGGCCGACTGGGCCGCGCCGTGGGCTGGCCCGCGCCCGGCGATCCTGCAGGCGCTCGACGCGTCGCCGTGGCGCCATGCGGGCGATACGCGCGAGCGGCTCGAACGGTTCGCGCAGCACTGGCTGGACGGGCTGTGCGCAGCCGCAGGCGGCAACGGTGGCACCAACGCGACACCGCCCGGCGCATGGCCGCACACGCTCGCCGTGATCGAGCGCGTGCGCTCGACGCTGATCCCCGCGCTCGACGCGTGCGGCGGCGAGGAAATGCGCCAGTTGCTGCGCGGTCTCGACGGCCGCTTCGTGCCGCCGGGGCCGAGCGGCTCGCCGTCGCGCGGCCGCCCCGACGTGCTGCCGACCGGCCGCAACTTCTACTCGGTCGACACGCGCGCGGTGCCGACGCAGGCCGCGTGGTCGCTCGGCCTGAAATCCGCGCAGCAACTGATCGAGCGTCATCTGCAGGATCGCGGCGACTATCCGCGCGCGATCGGCCTGTCCGTGTGGGGCACGGCGACGATGCGCACGGGCGGCGACGACATCGCGCAGGCGTTCGCGCTGCTCGGCGTGCGGCCGAAATGGGCGCACGGCAGTCATCGCGTGACCGACTTCGAGATCCTGCCGATCGAGATCTTCGACCGACCGCGCATCGACGTGACGCTGCGCGTATCGGGTTTCTTCCGCGACGCGTTCCCGAACCTGATGCATCTGTTCGATGCAGCGGTGCAGGCCGTCGCCGCGCTCGACGAGCCGGAGGAGCTGAACCCGATCCGCGCGCGCATCGAGCGCGAACGCTCGAAATGGATTGAGCAGGGCGTGTCGCCCGACGAAGCGCGGCGCCGCGCCGGCTGGCGCGTGTTCGGCGCGCGGCCGGGCAGCTACGGCGCGGGCCTGCAGGACCTGATCGACCAGCGCCGCTGGCAGACCGACGCCGATCTCGCCGACGCCTACCGCCAGTGGGGCGGCCACGCGTATGCGCAGAACAGCGCGGGCGATGCCGCGCCCGACGTGTTCGGCGAGCGGCTGGCGACGATCGACGTCGTCGTGCAGAACCAGGACAGCCGCGAGCACGACATCCTCGATTCGAACGACTACTACCAGTTCCAGGGCGGGATGACGGCGGCCGTGCGGCACCTGTCCGGGCAGCAGCCGAGCATCTACCACGGCGACCATGCGAACCCGGTCGCGCCGAAGATGCGCACGCTGCGCGAGGAAATCGCGCGCGTGATCCGCTCGCGCGTCGTCAATCCGAAATGGCTCGACGGCGTGAAGCGCCACGGCTACAAGGGCGCGGCCGAGCTGGCCGCGACCGTCGACTACCTGTACGGCTATGACGCGACCGCGCGCGTGCTGTCCGACCACCAGTACGCGCTCGTCGCCGACGCGTACCTGTTCGACGACGACACGCGCGCGTTCCTCGAACGGCACAATCCGAAGGCGCTGCACGGCATCTGCGAACGCTTCGTCGAAGCGATGCAGCGCGGCCTGTGGCAGCAGCCGGGCGACTATCGCGAGCGGATCGAAGCGGTCTGGCTCGAAAGCGAACAACTCCAGGAAGGGGGACGGCGATGACCGATCCGACACTGCACCGCGCCCGCGCGGTCTTTCCGTTTGCGGCGCTCGTCGCGCAGGATGCATTGCAGCAGGCGCTGCTGCTCGCCGCGATCGACCCGTCGCTCGGCGGCGTGCTGGTGAGCGGGCCGCGCGGCACCGCGAAATCGACCGCCGCGCGCGGCCTCGCGGAGCTGCTGCCCGAAGGGCAGTTCGTCACGCTGCCGCTGTCGGCGAGCGACGAACAGGTAACCGGCACGCTCGATCTCGCGCATGCACTGGCCGAAAACGGCGTGCGCTTCCGGCCGGGCCTGCTTGCGCGTGCGCATCTCGGCGTGCTGTATGTCGACGAAGTGAACCTGCTCGCCGACGGGCTCGTCGATACGCTGCTCGACGTCGCCGCGAGCGGCGTGAATCTCGTCGAGCGCGATGGCGTGTCGCACGCGCATGACGCGCGCTTCGTGCTGATCGGTACGATGAATCCCGAAGAGGGCGAATTGCGTCCGCAGTTGCTCGATCGCTTCGGGCTGATGGTCGAGCTGGAGAACTGTTTCGATGCCGCGCAGCGCGAGCGGATCGTGAAGGCGCGACTGGCATTCGATCTCGATCCGGACGCGTTCCGCGCACGCCATGCAGCCGCGCAGCGCGAACTCGGCGACCGGATTCACGCGGCGCGTGCGCGGCTGCCGATGCTCGATTTCGGCGATGCAGTGCATGCGCATGTCAGCGCGCTGTGCATCGACGCGGCCGTCGACGGGTTGCGCGCCGATCTCGTGATGCTGCGCGCCGCGCGCGCACTCGCCGCGCTGGAGCAGGCCGATGCGGTGACGGTGTCGCACGTGACGCGCGTGGCCGAAGCCGTGCTGCGGCACCGGCGCCATGCCGGTACGCCGCCGTCGTCCGGCGCGTCGCAGCCGGACCGCGCACGCGACGATCGTTCGCCACCGGAGGCACGTCAGCAGCCGGAAGATCAACCGGGCGCAACCGGGAACGACACCGCCGTCGCGCAGGGCGACTGGGGCTACCTGCGGCCCGAGCCGGCCGGGCTGCGCGACGTGAAAGGCGTGGTGCCGCTGCCGCTAAAAAAACGCTGAGCCATCGAGCCGGTGCCGCCGCGAACGCCGTTCGCGGTCCTCGATGGCAGCAAGGCGCAGCCGCGCGCGTGCCGGGTACGGCGCGCACCGGCACGGCCGTCGCGTGGCCGGCGACGTTCGCCGCGAAGCGTGGCGATCCGTTGCATCACGGCCATCTGCGTTTCCGGAAGCGAACCGGCGCACCGGATGCGCTGCATTGCTTCGTACTCGACTGTTCGGCGTCGATGCTGTCGCACGACCGGCTCGCACTGGCGAAAGGTCTGATCGTCGCGTATTTCGATCGCGCCGCGCGCGACCGCGTCGAAACCGCGCTGATCTGCTTCGGCGGCAACGGCGCCGCGCGGCGCTTCGGTCCGGCCGTGCCGCGCTGGTGGAACGCGCGCTGGCTCGAACCGGTCGACGGCGGCGGTGGCACGCCGCTCGCGGACGGCATCGCGGCCGCCGCGCACCTGCTCGCGCACGATGCGCGGCGCGAGCCCGACAAGCAGCGCTGGCTGTGGGTGTTGTCCGACGGGCGCACGCGCGAGACGCCGGCGAAACCCGCGGCGGCCGATCACGTCGTGTTCGTCGACTTCGACGATGCGGCCGTGCGGATCGGGCAGGGCGCGCGGCTCGCGGCTGCATGGGGCGCGCAGTGGGTGACCGCCGATGCGCTTTGCACGGACCCGATCGGCTGATTGCCGGCCGGCGGTGCGCTATGATCGCCGCTTCTCTGCTGCCCACTGGAAAAACCCGCCATGCAAGTATTGGTCGATGCCGACGCGTGTCCCGCCGTCATCAAGGACATGCTGTTTCGCGCCGCGCGTCGTGCCGAAATCTGCGTGACGCTGGTCGCGAACCAGTTTCTGCGCACGCCGCCGTCGCCGTTCATCAAGGCGGTGCAGGTGCCGGCCGGCTTCGATGTGGCCGATGCGCGCATCGTCGAGATGGCCGAGGCCGGCGATCTCGTGATCACCGCCGACATCCCGCTGGCCGCCGCCGTGCTCGACAAGGGCGCGCATGCGCTCGACCCGCGCGGCAACTGGTTCAGCCGCGAGAACATCGAGGAGCGCCTGTCGACGCGCGCGATGATGGATCAGTTGCGCAGCGCGGGTATCGACACGGGCGGGCCGGCGCCGTTCAGCGCGCGCGACGGCAAGACGTTTGCGTCGCAACTCGACCGGTTCCTGGCACGCCACGGCAAGCCTTGATGCTGCATGTCGGCTTCGGGGTGAAACGGGAAAACATAGAAAATACCAGTCTTCTGTAATTGCATTGCCCTTGTAGTTGCTGGCAGCGTATATTCGAATGAGCGCAAGATGCTCTGGAGACGTTATGGAAATCAAAAAATACATTGAAGGAGTCGCGAAAACGGGGTTCCCGTTTGAAGCGGAAACAGTTTTCCTTCTCGGGAAAGCTGGGTGGATAATTATCAGCAATCGATATTACATTGACTCGGACCGAGATGAACCGAGAGAAATGGATATAATTGCATATAAAGCCGGTGGCGGCGACATTCAAGTTGTCACAGCCTTGATAATTAGCTGCAAAAAATCAGAGCACGCAAATTGGTCATTTCTGTCGCGAGATGAAAACCGGGCAAATCCAAATTTCATACGGGAGCGAATGCATTTTTGGTCCGACAGTAGCGCAATGAGGCATTTGCTTGAAAGTAAAAATTGGATAGAGGACTATTATTCAAAAACCGCCGAGATGGGCGTGGTCGAGGTTGTCCGGGAAGTTGATTATCACGTATTTGCCTTGCAAGAAATGGCAAACGGAAATAAGAAGAATGAGCCAGAAGGAGTTCCGAAAGGTGATGCGGCCATGTTCGGCTCCGTAATGTCACTCATGAAAGCCCAGTTCCATGAGTTGCAGGTTAGAGAGAAGAAAAAACGTGATGATCCTCGAGTGTATCAATTTAATCTCGTGTCTCTGGTTGACACTGATTTGGTCCGAATTCATTTCACCCAGGATGAAATAACGGCGACAGAGGTCGACTTGGTTCATTATACAGGGAGTTACATATTCAACGACGACTACGATTCATCAAATATTGTATTTTGTAAAAAAGAAGCATTTCCAAGAATTTTGGATGACTTCGGAAGGCTTCATGAGGCAAACAAGGCCATTGTTCACGGCTGTATAAAAGATTTTTATTCAAGCGTCCTCACCAGTCGACCAAAGATCGTTGCCTTGTTGCTTGATTTCCGCTCCAAGTTTGAAGATTCGTCGTGGATGCTGCAATTCGATTGGCCGGAATTTAATGTGGATATGCTTCATGTTTCGCCCAAAAAAATCGGCGATGATTTGCAAATTACAGTTATGTCGCTAAATGAAGACATGATTAAATATATGAATGAAAATGAGCGAGTAAAAAGCGCTGCCGCCGCCGCATTGAAAGCGATCTACAAATACGAGGGTGGCTTCTTTTTTAAATAACCAGATGACAGTATTTTGCAACACAGGGCGGTGAGTCTGCATGGCGGGTTCGGAAATCCTGCAGTATGCAAGCGTAGGAAATCCATCCTAGGAGTGTAGCCGCTGGCTGCTGGCAAGGCACATAAAAACAAGCTGACATGGAGTGCGTAGACAGAGAGGGACTGCGCGCAAACACACCATAGCGCGCGTCACGCGACAGGTTCTCCGAATCCGCATCGGGTCGCGTACGAGGCCCAGATCAGGATGCAGTTTCGCGCCGACGCTGATATCGTGACGCGAACCACTACACAGGAGCGCACACGTGTCACCGACCCAACTTCTCGTTCCCACATTTACCCAGATGCTGCGCGCGCAGTCCGCGTGGCTCGACAAGGCTGTCGCGCACCGGCAGGCCGCGGGCGGCGAGCTCGACGCGGTGATGACGCTGAAGCTGGCGGCCGACATGTATCCGCTCGCCGCACAGGTGCGCTTCTCGTGCTTCCAGTCGATGGAGCCGGTCTACCGGCTGCGCGGCGAACCGTTGCCGGCGGCGCTGCTGGCATTGCGCGAAGCCGGATGGAACGCGGATGCGCAGCCCGGCTCGCTGAGCGACGCGCAGGGCATCCTCGCCGGCACGCTCGCGTTTCTCGGTGAACTCGCGCCGGATGCGCTCGACGGCGGCGCCGCGCTGCCAATCGCGCTCGAACTGCCGAACGGGATCGCGTTCGACATGACGGGCGAGCAGTACGCGCGCGACTGGGCGCTGCCGCAGTTCTACTTCCACGCGATCGCCGCGTACGCGATCCTGCGCCATCACGGCGTCGAGCTCGGCAAGGCCGATTACGTGCCGCACATGCTCGCGTATGTGCGACCGGGCACGATTCCTCAGGGTTAAGCGGGCCAGCGGGCGGAGAAGCGGCATGACGCGGGCGCTGTTCATCTGCAGCCGCAACCGGCTGCGCAGCCCGACGGCCGAAGCGGTGTTCGCCGCGTGGCCGGGCGTCGAAACCGACTCCGCGGGCCTCGCACCCGATGCGGACACGCGCCTGTCGGCCGAGCAACTCGACTGGGCCGACATCGTCTTCGTGATGGAGCGTGCGCACCGAGCCAGGCTGTCGGCGTTATTCGGCGCTCACCTGAAGCACAAGCAGATCGTCTGCCTCGACATCCCCGACCGGTACGCGTTCATGCAGCCCGAACTCGTCACGCTGCTTGAACGCAAGGCCGGCCCGTTCCTGCGCGCGTGAGCGGCGCGGACGACATCGGCGTCAGCGTCGCGGGCCGTTCAGGATCGCCGAAAAACAGTCGAGGCGCAGCAGCTCGATGATCTTGCGCGTCGGCACGCTCGCGCGCAGCGTTTCGAGCCGGTCGACGGTGAACCACTTGCAGCGGGCGATCTCGTTGCTCGCGTGCGGGGTCAGGTGCGCCGGCACCTCGGCCACGAACACGTGATGCAGCTTCGTCAGCCCGCCGAACTGCACCGCGTAGTCGAGCACGAGCCCCTCCAGCCGCGTTTCCTCGGCAAGCTCCCGCTGCGCAGCCTCGAGCGGCGTCTCGCCGCGCCGGATCGTACCGCCCGGCAGCGACCAGCGCGACGCGGTGCGGGCGACCAGCAGCACGCTGCTGCGCTGGCGGCACACGATCGTGGCGCGTTCCTTGATGACGGCGAGGGTATCCGGCCCGGTACTCATGTTCGGCAAAACAGGTGCTGAATCGTGGAGAAAATGCGCGTCGGCGGTTCGTGATCCGGCAGCGGGCCGCGACGGCATGCAGGCAGCCGCGCCGATCTTACCGGCCGTTCGTGACAGTTCCGTGCACGGCGTCGCGCGACCGACGCCGCGTCACGCGTGCGTGTAGATCCCGTTGCGCGTCGGCTTCGCGTGGCGCGGATGGCGGCTCTTGTGAACGGCGCGCCGGTGATGGGGTGCCGGCGCGTGCCGGCGCGCGGGCGCGGGCCGTGCGGTCGACGCGGCGGCCCGGGGCGGCGCGCCGGACATCTGCGTCTGTCCTTCGCCGAATTGGAAAGTCTGGGTCTGCGCGTGTGCGACACCCAGCGTCGACGCCAGCACGAAGGCCGTCAGCAGCAACCGTTTCATGAATAGTCCGCCTTATTTTTTCGAGATGAACGAATTTCGTCAGCTTAACGAAGGGCGGGGCGGCACCGCAACCGGCCCGGGTTCGGTGTCGTCCCCACTTGCGCGCGGCGGCGTTCTCCATGCGGCAGCCGGGTGCATCCGGGCTTGACAACATAATTCCTGAATGTGAATATAAATTCACACACAAGAATTATTCAACGAATCCGGAAGGTCGCGCCGCAGGCGCCAAACCGCCGGAACCGGCAGTCCGATCAACCGGAAGCAGGAGCGAGACGCATGGCGGAACACGAGCAGCAGGGCGCGCTGGCGGGATTGCGCATCATCGATCTGTCGCGGGTGCTGGGCGGCCCGTACGCGACGCAGATCCTCGCCGACCACGGCGCGGAGGTGATCAAGGTCGAACCGCCGTCCGGCGACGAGACGCGCACGTGGGGCCCGCCGTTCGACGGCGACACCGCGTCGTATTTCCTCGGCGTGAACCGCAACAAGCTCGGCATCGCGCTCGATCTGACGAAACCGGACGACCGCGAGCGGCTGCTCGGCCTGCTCGAACATGCGGACGCCGTCGTCGAGAACTTCAAGATCGGCACGATGGAGCGCTGGGGGCTCGGTTTCGACGCGCTGCATGCGCGGTTTCCGCGCCTCGTCTATTGCCGCGTGTCGGGCTTCGGCGCGGACGGCCCGCTTGGCGGGCTGCCCGGCTACGACGCGGCCGTGCAGGCGCTCGCGGGGCTGATGAGCGTGAACGGCGAAGCAGGCGGCGCGCCGCTGCGCGTCGGCGTGCCGATCGTCGACCTCGTCACGGGGCTGAACGCGGCGCTCGGCGTGCTGATGGCGCTGCGCGAGCGCGACGCGAGCGGCCGCGGCCAGTTCGTCGAATCGACGCTGTTCGACTGCGCGCTGTCGATCCTGCATCCGCATACGCCGAACTTCTTCCATTCGGGCAACGCGCCCGTGCGCACCGGCAACGCGCACCCGAACATCACGCCGTACGACAGCTTTCCGACGGCCACCGTCGACATCTTCCTGGCGGTCGGCAACAACGGGCAGTTCGCGGCGCTGTGCGACGTGCTCGGCACGCGCGATTGGCCCGGCGATCCGCGGTTCGCGGACAACCGCGCGCGCAGCGCGAACCGTGCCGCGCTGCGCGCGCTGCTCGAAACGGCGCTGGCCGGACACGACGGCGCGGCGCTTGCCGAGCAGCTGATGCGTCGCGGCGTGCCGTGCGCGCCCGTGCTCGGGCTCGATGCGGCGCTCGACCACCCGCACGTCGCGCACCGGGAGATGAAGGTCGAGTTGGGACGGCATCGCGGCATCGCGTCGCCGATCAAGCTCGGCCGCACGCCGGCCACGTACCGGCGGCCGCCGCCCGCGCTGAACGAACACGCGGCGCAGGTGTTTGCCGACGACGAGCACGGCGCGCCCCGCCGGGACTGACCGGCAACGCGACATCCCGGCATCGCGGCCACCCGACGCGCGAGCCGGACGCCCCCATTCGGATATCACGTCGGCCCGCGCACAGAGCGCGCACCGGCTGCAGAGGAGACGCATCATGCTCGCATGGATCGGCGCGATCGCCATCGTCGCGCTGTTCGGCCTGATCATCACGAAGCGGCTGTCGCCGCTGGTCGCGCTGATCGTCGTGCCGGTGGCCGCGTCGCTCGCGGCCGGGTTCGGGCTCACGACCGGCAAGTTCATCGTGCACGGCGTACAGAACATCGGCCCGATCGCTGGAATGTTTGTTTTTGCGATTCTATTTTTCGGAATCCTCACCGATGCGGGGATGCTCGACCCGATCATCGCGGGCGTGCTGCGCGTGATCGGCTGCCATCCGCCACGCATCGTGATGGGTTCGGCGTTGCTCGCGCTGCTGATCCATCTCGACGGCTCGGGCGCCGTCACGTTTCTCGTCACGCTGCCCGCGATGATGCCGCTCTATACGCGGCTCGGGATGGATCGCCGCATCCTCGCGTGCGTCGCGTCGATGGCGGCTGGCGTCAATTTCCTGCCGTGGGTCGGGCCGATGCTGCGCGCGTCGGCGGCGTTGCATATTCCCGGCTCGGCGATCTTCATGCCGATGATCCCGGTGCAGATCGTCGGGCTCGTGTTCGTATTCGGCACCGCGTACGTGCTCGGCGCGCGCGAGGCGAAGCGGCTCGGGCTCGATCGCGCCGGCGCGGCGTCGCTCGCGGTCGCGCCGCGCGAGCTGACCGACGCCGAACGCGCGTTGCGCCGGCCGGGCCGCTTCCGGATCAACCTCGCGCTGACGCTCGTCGTGCTCGTCACGCTGGTGTCGGGCATCGTCGACCCGATGGTGATGTTCATGCTCGGCACGGTCGCCGCGCTGGTGATCAACTACCCGGACGTGCAGGCCCAGCGCGAGCGGATCGACGCGCATGCGAAGGCCGCGCTGATGATGGCCAGCGTGCTGCTCGCGGCCGGCGCGTTCACCGGCATCATGTCCGGCACCGGGATGCTGAAGGCGATGGCGGAAGTCGTCGTCGCGCACGTGCCGGTCGAGCATGCGCGCCACATGCCGTTCGTGCTCGGGCTGCTGTCGATGCCGCTCAGCCTGCTGTTCGATCCCGATTCGTTCTACTTCGGCGTGCTGCCGGTGCTCGCGGAGAGCGGCAAGCTGCTCGGCGTGCCGCCGATCCAGATGGCGCAGGCCGCGCTGCTCGGCCAGATGACGACAGGTTTCCCGGTGAGCCCGCTCACGCCCGCGACGTTCCTGATCGTCGGCCTGACCGGCGTCGAACTGGCCGAGCACCAGAAATTCACGATTCCGTTCCTGTTCGCCGCCACCGTGCTGATGGTCTTCGCCGCGGTCGCGACGGGCGTGTTTCCGCTATGAGCGGCGCATCCGTTCATCTTTTCCGGGAGAGCAGTCCATGCAGTTCGACCTGACCGACGACCAACGCGCGATCGAAAGCGCGATCGAGAAAATCTGCGCGCGCTTCGGCGACGACTACTGGCTCGAACGCGATCGCGCGGGCGGGTTTCCGGCCGATTTCCACGCGGCGCTCGCCGAGGCCGGCTGGCTCGGCATCGCGATGGACCCGGCCCACGGCGGTGCCGGGCTCGGGATGACCGAGGCCGCGCTGATGATGCGCACGATCAGCGCGTCGGGCGCCGGCCTGTCCGGCGCGTCGGCCGTCCATATGAACATCTTCGGGCTGAACCCGGTGCAGGTGTTCGGCAACGACGCGCAGAAGGCGCGCTTCCTGCCACCGCTGATCGCCGGGCGCGACAAGGCGTGCTTCGCGGTGACGGAACCCGACGCGGGCCTCGACACCACGCACCTGACCACGCAGGCGCGCCGCGACGGCGACCACTATGTGCTGAGCGGGCGCAAGATCTGGATCTCGACCGCGCAGGTCGCGAACAAGATGCTGATCATCGCGCGCACGACGCCGCTCGACCAGGTCGCGAAACCGACCGACGGGTTGAGCCTGTTCTATACCGACCTCGACCGCGCGCGCGTCGAGGTGCGCGAGATCGAGAAGATGGGCCGCAAGGCCGTCGATTCGAACATGCTGTTCATCGACAACCTGCGCGTGTCGCGCGACGACCTGATCGGCAACGAAGGCGACGGCTTCCGGTACCTGCTGCACGGGCTGAATCCCGAACGGATCCTGATCGCCGCCGAGGCGATCGGCCTCGGACAGGCCGCGCTGCGCCGCGCGACGCAGTATGCGTGCGAGCGCGTCGTGTTCGGCCGGCCGATCGGGCAGAACCAGTCGATCCAGCATCCGCTCGCGCTGGCGTGGATGCAGCTCGAGGCCGCGTGGCTGATGGTGATGAAGGCCGCGACGCGCTACGACGCGGGGCAGCCGTGCGGCGCGGAGGCGAACGCGGCGAAATACCTCGGCGCGGAAGCCGCGTTCCACGCGTGCCAGACGGCGATCGCGACGCACGGCGGGATGGGCTATGCGAAGGAATACCATGTCGAGCGCTACCTGCGCGAGTGTATGATTCCGAGGCTCGCGCCCGTGAGCCCGCAACTGATCCTGTGCTACATCGCGGAGAAGGTGCTCGGGCTGCCGAAGTCGTACTGACGCGCGGCAGCCCGCCGGCGCGCGGTTTCCCGTTTCGAATCAAGCGCTCGTCATGGACGTCAAACTCGTTGCCCGCACGCTCGACCTGTTCGAGCTGTTCGCCGCCGAACGGCGGCCGCTGCCGCTCACCGAACTCGCGCGCCTGCTCAATGTGCCGGCGTCGAGTTGCCTCGCGATGGCGCGCACGCTCGTGAGCCGCGGTTACCTGTACGAAGTGCGCAAGCGTGGCGGCTACTACCCGACGCGCCGATTGCAGACGATCGCCGCCGCGATCGACGCGACCGATCCCGTCGTCGACATCGTCCATCCGCATCTCGTCGCGCTGCGCGACGCGAGCCGCGAGACGGCCGTGCTCGGCAAGATCCAGGGCCTGTCGGTCACGTACCTCGACGTCGTCGAATCGGAGCAGGCGATCCGCTATACGCGCCAGCCGGGCGAACTGCGCCCGCTGCACGCGAACTCGATCGGCAAGGCGATCTTCGCGGAACTCGCCGGCGATGCGCAGCAGGCACTCGGCGTGCAGCTGCCGTTCGAACGCTTCACCGACGCGACGGTGGCCGACCTGCCGGCGCTCGTCGCGCAGACCGCGCGGTTTCGCGAACTCGGCTGGGCCGAGAACTTCGGCGAGAGCGCGCCCGAGCTGTCGGCGATCGCGGTCGCGCTGACGCTCGACGGCGACTGGTACGGGCTGTCGGTCGTCGGGCCGACCGAGCGGATCCGCCAGCATCGCGACACGCATGCGGCGCTGCTCGTCGACGCGAAGGCGCGACTGCTGGCCGAGCACGCACGCGGGTAGGGCAGTACGCCACCTCCAGCGGCGGGCCGTTCGCCGGCGCGCGATCCTGCCGCGCCGGAAACGGCCCACTGCGCGTCACACCATCACGACTTCACCCACACGCCGCCCGCACTCGGGTTGTCGCCCTGCGTCCACCATTTCGCGCAGTACTTCGCGCCCTGGTACATCACGCACGTGCCGCCCTGGTAGGCGGTCGTGGCCGACCACACGGGCGAGCCGCCGCCGACCGGCTTCCACACGGCGGCCTGGCCGGGCACGTCGCCCTGTGTCCACCATTGCGCCTGATACGTCGTGCCCTGGTAGGTGACCGTCGCGCCGGCCGTATAGACCTGGCCGGCCGCCCAGGGCGCGCCCGGCTGCGGCGTGCCGCCGTTCGAGCCGCCGCCGTAGTTCGGGTCCTGCGTGACGCCCGCGCCCCACTTGCCGTCGAGCGCCTTGAAGATCGTCGCGAACGCGTACGGCTGCTGCGCGACGCCCGAGCAGGTCGGCGACGCATACGCGCCGTTGTTCGGGCACGGCTGGTCGCGGCCGACCGACCAGTTGCCGAAGAATCCGTAGCCGTTGTTGACCGCCGCGTTCAGCACGCTTTGCGCGTTCGCGAGCGTGAAGGTCTCGCCCTGCACGTCGTTCACGCCGATCATCGGCGTGACGCCGACCATCTGCCAGAGCTGCGCGCTGGTCTTCGTCTGGCCGACCGACTTGAACGCGGTGTCGAGCTGCGCGTACAGCGCCTGCGCGGCGCTGATCGCGGCCGCGCCCATGTCGATGTTCGCGGGGCCGTAGTCCATCGTCATCAGGTTGATGGCATCGAACGACGTGTTGTTCGCGATCGCCGCGTTGACGACGTTCACGCCGTCCTGCGTGAGCCCGGTCGGCATCGTCGGCAGCGTCAGCGTGACGTGCAGCGGCTTGCCCCTCGCCGCATAGTCGGACTGCAGTTGCGCGACGGCCTGGAAGTTGCGTGCGACCGAGGCGGTGTCCTGCTGCGACGCGCCCTCGATGTCGAAGTCGATATGCGTGAGGCCGTACGTGTCGATCACGGTCTGGTACGCCGTCTTCAGCGCGGGGACCGTCGAGCACGCCTGCATCAGCGGCGTGCCGTTCGCGCCGCCGAACGACACGGCGACTTCGCCGCCTTTCGCGCGGTAGCTCGCGATCGACGTCGACAGCGCGGTGAGCAGGCCCCCGCTCGCGCCGTTGCCGATCGGCTGCACGCCACCCCACGACGGCGCGCAGCCGTTGCCCGCGACCACGAACGCGAGCGTGAACTGCTGGATGCCTTGCTGGACGCCGATCTGGTCGACGAGCGGCGTCGGATAGAGCGTGACGTCGACGAAAGGCGCATAGACGCCGGCGCCCTGGGACACACTCGCGGCTGCGAGCAGACAACCCGCGGCAAGCCCGCGCGGGATGAAACGCGGCAACACATTGTTGTTCATTGGATTCTCCAAGTGGAAGAGGGATACGCTGGCCCGCGTATCGCCGCCGGACGGGCGACCGGGCATGCCCGGCCGGCGGCGTGCCCATCTTGGAGGATTCGCGCCGAATAGTGAATGGTTAGGTGTTCTTTTTGTTATTTGATTCTCGATACGTAACGATCTTGCCGATTCGACACTGTTCTGTAATGCGCTGGGCCTGGATCAAGAAAAACTTACCACCGGTTTCGAAATAAAAACGTCACGCTCGGCACGGCCTGACAGCCGCTTCAATCGTGTAATCACGTGTAATCGCTTTCGCCTTGCGCACGGCATAACTTTGTCTTCGAGCGGAGTGCTTTCGCGCGCAGCTCATCCACGATGCAATGTCGTCTTATCCATAAGGAGCTCAAAATGCTGGAAAGAATCGTAGCAAAGCAGGCAGTCGGAAGCGTTCCAGGCGGCGACCAGAATTCCTGGATCAACCCTCCTTTCAATGCGCAAATCACGTTCCCGGGCACGTTTTCGACCGCTCCCATTGTTGTCGTGACGGCCCTCCAGGACCCCAACGACTCAACCAATTATCCGGACACGTTCTCGGTGACGGTGACCCAAGTCACGACGACCGGATTCAACGTCAACATCACCCGCGAAGATAAGGTGTTTCCCAATTACTCGGGCAGCGATTGGGGGCAAAACCTCTACGTTTCGTATATCGCCGAAGTGCCGAGCCAATAAAAATCGAACCGGAATAATGCGGTCGCTGCCTCTTTTCTAACTGCGCCGGCTCCACCGCCGGAAGTTTGACCAGGCAGTTCGGCGGCTGGCCAGTCGCAGCCATTCACTGCGGCTGGCCGCCATCGGCGTCGCTTGTTGCGCCGCATGCTCCGCGCAGGTTGCTTGCGTCGGCGAGGGCTGTTGAGGCGGTCATGGTGCGTTGTCGGACGACGCAGATCCCGCGATCCCGATGCCGTAAAGGATCGCGCTTCGAAAGCCGGTACGGTCGCCTTTCGATGAAAGATGGCCGCCGTCGACGGCAGGTGGGAGCGCTCGAATCCGTCGGCCAGATCGGCCATGTCCAATGTCCGGGGTATCCGCCGACCACCGCTGCATGTACGTCACGAGCATCGATTCGGTGTTCTGAATATTGACTCACGGCACGCGAGGGAAGGGTGCACTGGTGCATCTGCGCCGCTCGCGCCCCCCATTCTCGTCAGGAAGGTCGAAAAATGACAAGCACTCTACACATTCCGGCTGGCTACTTGACGCTCGGCCTGGACTCCACCGGCGCCATCGTCGAACTCATCGATTCCCGCAGCGGCCGCAACTACATCTCGCCCGGGAAGTTCGTCCTGCTCGTCAGACTCGTGATCAACGGAATACTGGTGTTGCCCGCCAGCGTCCGGTGGTCCGCCGCTGACAACACGCTGTCCTTCGCGAATGACACCGGCATCGCATTCGAGGTCGATGTCCGCGTCCTGCAGAAGACCGGCTATGCCACCTTTGAAGTCACCCGCGTGAAGACCGACCGCGATTACGACGTTCAGGCGCTGCTGTGGGGGCCATTGCCTGTCGCGATCAACCAGACCGTCGGCGAAGCCGCGGGCGTGGTACGAGACAACGAATTCGCCATCGGCCTCAAGCCGCTCAACGACCGCACCGAAGGCGCGTGGCCCAAGGAATATCCGCAATACGGCTGGGGAAACGACATTATCTCCAATCCGTACAATCTGTACGTGGCGTCGATGGAACCGTGGAGCGTGGCGGCAAAGACGTCATGGGGGGCCGTGCTGCGAGCCTTTACGTACGACTACACGCGCCGGCGCGATCGGCTCAACCCCGATGGCTATCCGATCCCGCTCGGCCCACTCGACCGCGCAGGCTCGGTAATCGGATCGAAGATTGCGCTATACGGCAGCGCACCGGAGCTCGTGACGACCCTGTTGTCGTTCATTGCTTCGGGTGAAAACCTCCCGTATCCGACCCAGAATGGCCAGTGGCAGAAAGTGGCGCAGGCCAGCGGCCAGTCGTCTTTCGTGGTGAACGATCTCGACACCGGCAATGTCGACAAGGCTGCCCGCCTCGCCCACAGCGCGGGAATCAACTACATCTACTCGCCAGAGAACTATCGCGGCCCCTGGAAATCCACCGGGCATTATCAGTTCGACTCCACCTTCGGCGGCAGCGACAACGGGGCTGAAAAGCTGGTGGAAACTGCCAAGGAGCACGGTGTCCGCGTCGGCGTTCATACCATGTCGGACTTCATCAGCGTCGGCCCGCCCACCTCCATCGATCGCTACGTTTCACCGCCCGCGGACCCTCGTTTGGCCTTGGGCAGCCAAGCCACCTTGTCCCGGTCGTTGAACATGACGAACGCGATGCTCTACTTGAGTGGATTCGTGCCGATGCCGGACGGGATCAAAGTGAAGATGCTACGTATCGGCGACGAGTTCATCTCGTACAAAGATGCCCAAAGGAGCGGCAGTGAATGGAAAGTCAGTGGGCTGACCCGAGGCCAGTGGGACTCCATCCTCGCCCCGGCCGCGCGCGGCACGCCCGTTGCGAGTGTGATCGTGAATTCGTATAACGGGGCCATCGGCGGCCTCGGCATCATCGACGAGATCGCCACCCGGCTGGGGACCATCAGGAACAACGTCGGCATCCGGTACCACTCCTTCGACGGGGTGGAATCCGCCAGTGATACCGGCTGGGGCAGCTTCGGCATTGCCCGGTTGATAAACGGCACCTACGCTGCCCAGACCGGGCACGATGGATACATCAGCGAGACAAGCCGGATGACCTCGAATGCGTGGGATATGCTGACCCGGGCGAACTGGACCAACCCGGATATGGATCAGCTGTACCGCAACAACGTCTTCTACCAGGCCAACTACCTGCCGGGCATGCTTGGATGGTTCGATATCACAGACCTCTCGTTGACCCAGATCGAAACCAGGCTCGCACGCGGCGCGGCGCTCAACGCCGGCATAGGCTTCCGGGGCTGGGTGGCAACCTTGCCCTCGGCGCCGAAGATTCTCGACAAGATCAAGCAGTGGGAAATAGCCAGGAATCTCGGCGCGTTCACCGAAAAGCAAAGGGCCGCGCTTCGCGACCAGACTACCTGCTGGACCCTGGAGACCATTACCCCCGGCCAAAGTTGGTCGTTGCGGCCGGTAAGTTCCGGAGGCATCCCGATCGGCAATCCGCAGACCGTATCGGTGCCGACACCGCAACTGGGCCCCGCAGTCTTGCCAGCCGCCGCTCGAGGCACGCTCTACGCAGCGAAAATCACGTCGAATACGCCTGCGACCGTCCGTTTCACGGTGACCAGCGGGGGATTGCCCCCAGGCCTCCAGTTCAATCAGGATACTGGCGGGATCGTTGGTACGCCCGGGAGGACCGGGAGTTACACGTTTGGCGTCACGGCCACGAACGACGGGGGACTGGCTGACGCGCGTGCGGTTTACACCATCGTGGTGAACTGAAGTATCGAGCAGCCCTGATCGAATTCGCGGGCGACTGCGCCGGCATTCGGGACGCGCGTCAATCCGGCGATACCTGCGGCATTCGGTGAGGGCGATCCCCCGTTTTGGCGAACGTGATCGGTGTGGAAGAGGGGGTTGCGCGGCCAGGACACCGGAACCACGGGGGAAGAGCGATCCGGGTCGTTTGACCCGCATCATGCCGATACGGGTTGCACAAGCGAGCGCGCGAGCGCGACGAAGCGTTCGACGCACGCCGATGAAAACGGCTCGCTCCACGACACGATCTGCTCGACCGCACGCGTGCCGGCGAGCGGCACGTACACGACGCCCGGACGCTGCAGCGTCGCCGTGAAGCCCGGCACGATCGCGATGCCGCGTTCGGCGGCCACCAGCGACACGAGCGTCGTGATCTGCGCAGCGGTCGCGCCGATGCGCGGCGTGAATCCGGCCTGCGCGCACAGGTCGTCCAGCGCCGCGGTCAACGCCGAACCGTAACCGGGCGGAAAGGTCACGAAGGTTTCGTTTGCAAGCGCCGCGACGTCGACGCTCGCGCGGCCCGCGAGTGGATTCCCGGCCGGCACGGCCGCGACGAGCGGTTCGCGCGACACGGCGAGCGACGCAACCGGCACACCGGGCGCGCCGTCCCACGCCCAGCCAAAGCCGATGTCCATCGTGCCGTCCGCGATCTGCTGGCGCTGGCTGGCGGTCGCCGCTTCGCGGAACGCGAGCTCGACGTCGGGCATCGTGCGGCTCGCGACGCGGATGACATCCGGGAACGTGTCGGACATCGGGATCGAACTTGCATAACCGATCACGAGGCGCCCGGCGATGCCTTGCGCCATCTTGCGCGCGCTCGCTTCGGCCTCGGCGGCCGCGCTGACGACGTGGCGCGCATGCTCGAGGAACAGCGCGCCTTCCGGCGTCAGCCGCACCGCGCGCGTCGAACGCTCGAACAGCCGAACGCCGAGCTCGCTTTCCAGCGCGGCGATATGGCGCGTCAGCGGCGGCTGCGCGATGCGCAGGCGCAATGCCGCGCGGCCGAAGTGCAGTTCGTCGGCGACGACCACGAAATAACGGAGGCGGCGCAGGTCGAGCATTGTTGTCGTTCCGGTATCAATGGCGGTGAAAACGGTATTGGCGTGCATGCGGCGCGCTCGTCAGACTGTCGGCATCGACGACCAGGCCTCTCCGATGAACGACCGGACCACGCGCATCGCGTTCTTTCTTTGCGGCTTCGCCGCGTTTCTCAATCTCTATTCGACGCAGGGCATCCTGCACGAACTCGCGGCGACCTTCGGCGTCAGCGCGGAGCGCGCGGGGCAGGGCGTGAGCGCGACCACGACGGCCGTCGCCATTATCGCGCCGTTCGTCGGCGTGCTGGCCGCACGCATCGAACGGCGCGTCGCGATCGCGTGCGCGGCGGTGGCCGTCGCGCTGCCGGTCGTGTGGTCCGCGCATGCGGCGAGTTTCACGTCGTTTCTCGGCGCGCGCTTTGCCGCCGGCCTGATCATGCCGTTCGTCTTTGCGCTGTCGATCGCGACTATCGGCGAACGTTTCGATCGCGGCACGTCGGCTGAAATTAGCGCGCTGTTCGTCGCCGGCACGACGCTCGGCGGTTTCGCGGGCCGCTTCGTGACCAACCTGCTGACGTCGATGTGGGGCTGGCGGCACGCGCTCGACGTCGTCGCCGCGCTGTGTCTCGTCACCGGCGTGGCGATCTATGCGAGCCTGCCGGCATCCCGCGCGATCGCGCCGCGTTCCGGCCACGATGCGGATACGAGGCCGTCATGGCGAGTCGTCACGCGCGGCCCGCTGATCGCGTCGTTCGCGATCGGCGCGTGCGTGCTCGCGTCGCAGGTCGCGACGTTCACGTTCGTCGGCCTGCGGCTTGCCCGTGCGCCGTTCGACTTCGGCACGGTCGAGATCGGCGCGATCTATGCGGTGTTTCTGGTGGCGGTGGTGGTGACGCCGCTCGCGGGGCGCCTCGCGCGGCATCGCGGCCCGCGCGCGCCGGGGCTCGCCGCGGCCGCGCTCGCGATCGGCGGGGCGCTGTTGACGCTGTCCGACAGCGTGCCGGTGATCCTGGCCGGCCTCGCGCTCAGCTCGACCGCCGTGTTCGTCGAACAGGCGTCGGCCAACACGTTCATCTCACAGGCGGCAGCGTCGGCGCGCTCGACGGCGATCGGGATCTACCTGTCCTGTTATTACTTCGGCGGCAGTCTTGGCTCGATCCTGCCGGTGCCTGCGTGGCATCGCTGGGGATGGGCCGGCTGCGTCGCGTTCGTGGTCGTGGCGCAGGCCATCGTCGGCGTGCTCGTGTACCGCTTCTGGCGAACCGGCAGCGCGGCCGGCACGGCGCATGCCGACGCGCGCGGCGCCGGGTTCACGCGCTAGCCCGGTTCAGCGATACCAGCGCGGCGTATAGACCCACTCGCGCCCGTCGCCGATCGCGAAACGCCGGGTGGTCGACGAACCGACGATCACCATCGTGCGCATGTCGACCTGATCGCTGCGCAGCGCGCCGAGCGTCGTCGTCGCGAGCGTCGCGCCCGGCCGGCCGATGTCGCGCCCGAGCACGACCACCGTATCGGCCGCGCGGTGCGCGCGCACGACGTCGAGCGCACGATCGAGCTGCCACGGCCGCGCACGCGAGATCGGGTTGTAGAACGCCATCACGAGGTCGGCTTGCGCCGCATGCCGCAGACGTGTCTCGATCACGTCCCACGGCTTCAGGTTGTCCGACAGCGAGATCGCGCAGAAATCATGGCCGAGCGGCGCGCCGGCCTGCGCGGCCGTCGCGAGCGAAGCCGATACGCCGGGCTCCACGCGCAGGTCGACCGCGGCCCATTGCGGGTCGCGCGCTTCGTCGAGCGCTTCGAGCACGGCCGCGGCCATCGCGAACACGCCGGGGTCGCCCGACGACACGACCACGACGCGCCGGCCTTCGGCCGCGAGCTCGAACGCATGGCGCGCGCGCTGCATCTCCTCGCGATTGTCGGTGCCGTGCACGCGCTGGTCGTCGCGAAACGGGCCGGCCATGGTCACGTAGGTCGTGTAGCCGAGGATGTCGGTCGCCTGGTCGAGCGCGGCACGCGCGGCCGGCGTGAGCCACGCAGCGCCGCCCGGGCCGAGGCCGAGCACCGTCAGGCGGCCGCGCGCGCGGCCGAGCGTGGTGGGATCGACCGGCTGCGACGCGACCGCGCATGCGAGGCCTTCCGATGTTGCGCGCAGCGTGTGCGTGACGCGCAATGCACGACCGAGCAGCGTCGCCGCATCGGCTTGCGCGTCGCGGTCGACATCGTCATCGATATCGACGAAACGCAGTGGCACGTCGAGCGTTTGCGCGGCTTCCTCCAGCGCGGCGTCGCCGATCGCCGATGCCGGCGCGACGATGGCCGCGAGCGCCAGCCGCGCGAGGCCTTGTGCGTCGAGCGCCGCTTCGATGCGTGCGGCGAGCGTTTCGTGAGCGTGCACGGCATGTGCAGCGACGCCGACCACCACGCTGCGCGGATGGATCACGAGCTCGTCGCGCGTGCCGCGCCACGCATCGGGTGTCACGCGGATCGCATGCGCGGCCGCGTCGTCGCGCGGCAACGCTACGTCGTCGAGCCACGGCGCCGCGCCATCGATGCGCGTCGATGCGCCCGCAAGCAGGTCGGACACGAAGCGCTTGCCCTGCGAGAGATCGGCGAGTGCATATCCTTCGGGCGGGTTGAGCACGCATGCGCCGAAGCGCAGTTCGCCGCTCGTCGTGATCGCCGGCGCGACGCCGAGCCATTCGGCCAGTTCGCGCGCGATCGCGTTCACGCCCGTCAACCCGCCGAGCAGCGGCACGACGGCCGACCCGTCTTCCGCGACCGCGAGCACGGGCGGCTCGACGCCCTTGTCGGCGAGCGCGGGCGCGATGCAACGGATCACGATGCCGGCCGCGCACAGCGCGACGACCGGCAGGCCGCGCGCATAGAGTTCGCGCAGGTGCGCGCCGAGTTCGTCGAACGGCACGTCGGCATCGACGCGCGACGCGAGCCCGTGGATGCGCGCACCCGGATAACGCGCCTGGATACGCCGCGCGGTGTCGAGTGCGCCCGCGCCGAGAATCACGATCGCGGGCGGAGTCGTCATCCTTGCCATTTTTCCCCCGGCACGACGAGCAGCGAGAAATACGGCGACGCCATCGGGTCGACTTCGTCGAGCGGCACGATGCGCTGGCTCGCCATCGTCGCGCGCTCGACATACAGCGCGCGCTTCGCGAGCCCCAGTTCGTCGAGCACGCGCCGCACCTTGTCGAAATTCCGGCCGAGCTTCATCACGACGGCCGCGTCGGCCTGCGCAAGCCGCGCGCGCAGTTCGTGCTCGGGCAGTACGCCCGACAGCACCGACAGGCTCTGGTTGCGATAGACGAGCGGCTGGCTGAGCACGGCCGTGCCACCGAGCATCGCGCACACGCCCGGGATGACCTCGGTGTCGTAGCGCGGCGCGAGGCGGTCGTGCAGGTACATGTACGAGCCGTAGAAGAACGGGTCGCCCTCGCAGATCACCGCGACGTCGCGGCCCGCGTCGAGGTGCGCGGCGACGATCTCGGCGGCCGTATCGTAGAAGTCGGCGATGACCGTCTCGTAGCAAAGCGGCGGCGGCAGTGCCTCGGTCGTCACCGGATAGACGAGCGGCAATTGCGTCTGCGCGTCGAGCAGGTGCGCTTCGACGATGCCATAGGCATTGCCTTTCTTGCCCTTCGCGACGAAATACGCGACCACGGGCGCGGCCCGCAGCACGCGCAGCGCCTTGATCGTCATCAGTTCAGGGTCGCCGGGGCCGACGCCGACCCCGAACAGTCGTCCGCGTGCGGCCGTCATTCGACCTCCGTCGCGAGCGCGTTGACCGCGGCGGCGGCCATCGCGCTGCCGCCGCGCCGGCCGAGCAGCGCGACGTACGGCACGCCGCGGCTGTCGGCGTCGAGCATCGCCTTCGATTCGGCCGCGCCGATGAAACCGACCGGAAACCCGAGGATCAGCGCGGGGCGCGGCGCGCCGGCGTCGATCATGTCGAGCAGATGGAACAACGCAGTCGGCGCATTGCCGATCACGACGACGCTGCCTGCCAGATGCGGGCGCCACAGTTCGAGCGCCGCGGCCGAGCGCGTGTTGCCGAGATGCCGCGCGAGATCGGGCACCTCCGGCTCGCCGAGCGTGCAGATCACTCGGTTGGCCGCAGGCAGCCGCGCGCGCGTGATGCCTTCGGCGACCATCTTCGCATCGCACAGGATCGGCGCGCCCGCCGCGAGTGCCGCGCGGCCAGCCGTGCCGGCACCGGCCGAGAAGCGCAGGTCGTAGACGACGTCGACCATCCCGCTCGCGTGAATCACGCGCACCGCCAGTTTCTCGAGATCGGGCGGGACCTGCGACAGGTCGGCTTCGGCACGGATCGTCGCGAACGACTGGCGGTAGATTTCCTGCCCGTCGCGAATGTAGTCAAGCATCGGTGTGTCCTGGCTGTGCCGCGCCCGTCAGTCGGGCCGCGGCCTGGTCAATCGTCAGATGGCGCGCGAGCGGGGCGCCGAGGCCCGCGGCGGCGTCGCGCCGGTAAAGGTCGTAGTGCGCGGGCGCCACCGCAACGAGCGTGTGCATCGCGGGATGCGGCAGCGCGCAGTGGCGCTCGCAGCCGCTCAGGTGTACGTCGACCGGATGGCCGATACGGGCGGCGAGCGCGAGCGCGTCGTGTTTCGTGTCCGCATGCGCTTTCGCGCAGCCCGCGCTGCCGGTGCATGCGACCAGCGTCGCAAGCGGGTCCGACGGCGCGCAGACGAGGCCGAGCGACGCGAGCGTGGCGAGCGTGGCCGGCGCACGTTCGCGCGACACCCCGTGCATGAACACGCCTTGCCACGGCGTCATCGACAGCGTGCCGTCGCCGTCGGTGTCGGCCAGCGCGGCGAGCCGTTCCAGTTGCGTCGCGTCGAGCCGGCCGAGCACGAACTGCGCGCCGACGCTGCAGCGCGTCGCGTCGTGCGACGGGCGCGTGCCGAAACGCAGTGCCGGGTCGGCGCGCATGCGCCGCCTGTCCGCCAGCGCGGGATCGGCCGCGAGCGGGAACGGCAGGTAGTGCTGGGCGCGTTCGAGCAGTGCGCGTTCGCCGCACGTCGCGAGGAGGGCGCGCATCCGCGTAACGTCGGCCGGCGCGAGATCGAGGAACGCGAGCAGCAAGGCACGGACCAGCGCGACACTCTGATCGGGCGACACGTCGACCAAAGCCGGCCGGTCGCCATGCGCGACGGGCGGGCAGCCGGCCAGCCCGGCCGCGATGCGTACCGCGCCGTCGTCGCGACGCCACGCGGCCAGCCAGATGTCATGCGGATGATCGAGCGCCGCGACCGATTCGCCGCCGTCGAGCTGAATCGAGAATTTCGGCGACAGCTCGCCGCGACGCGGTTCGCGCGCCAGCATGTCGAGCAGCGGCATCGAGAGCGAACGGCTGTCGACGAGTGCGGCGGGATCGTGCCCGGCAAGCGGGCTGAGCATCAGGTTGCGAGCATCGTCGCTCGCGGCAAGCGCGGCCGCATCGGCGCTGGCGTCGATGCGTGGGCCGAGACCCGCGTCGAGCAACGCGCGCGTCAGTGCGTCGGCCGCATTGTCGCGGATGCCGCGCAACTGGAGATTCGCGCGATTGGTCGCGTCGATCGCGCCGGAGCCGCAGGTGCGCGCGGCGGCGGCAATCGCACGTGCCTGATGCGCGTCGAGCCGGCCGCCCGGCAGCTTGATCCGGCACAGCCCGCCATCGGCGGCCGCGACCACGCGCACGAGCCCCGGGCAGGCCGACGGGCGCACGACGGGGGACGCAGGAATCGAATCGGGGGCGGAACTCAACGGGGTACCGGGACAGTGTCGCGCCGCGGCCAACGCATCGGTACACCCCGCCCGACGCCGACTGGCACGCACGCACTTTCTGGCCGGCAGGTCTCCTGGCTGACAGGTCGGCACCGGCTCCCGGCCTTCCCGGTCGAACCAGTGGCATGAGGGGGGAGATCGGCTCGCTGTCTACAGTTGCGGGGGCAGCCACAGCGGCGCGCGGTGCGCCCTGTGTTCCCTCTTCGGCCCCGAAGGGCACCGGCGAACGAACGGCCGTAGGATACCCGATTTCGACCGCGGTTCGCGACCGGCAAGCCGTTCGCGACGGGCGAAGTGGAAGATGGCCGGGTGCTAGCGGGCCGGCAGATGAAACGGGCGATGGAACACGGTACCATGCCGTTTTTCGCAATGCGGACGGCTGCGCGGCTTCTTTCACGGCCGCGCGGCGACACGATGGAATTGAACGATGGGGAAGGGTGCATGACGGCGTGGCTGACGGTAGTGGGCATCGGCGACGACGGTTACGCGGGGCTCGGACGCAGCGCGCGGCGTGCGCTGCTCGACGCGACGCTTGTCGTCGGCGCGACGCGCCATCTCGACATGCTGCCCGCGCGGCTGCCGGCCGCGCGCGAAGCGTGGCCGTCGCCGTTCGATCTCGCGGGCGTGCTCGCGCGGCGAGGGTCGCCCGTCTGCGTGCTCGCGAGCGGCGACCCGATGCTGTTCGGCGTCGGCGCGACGCTCGCGCGCGCGCTTTCCCCCGACGAATGGCGCGTGCTGCCCGCACCGTCGTCGCTGTCGCTCGCGGCCGCGCGTCTCGGCTGGGCGCTGCAGGACATCGGCGCGGTATCGCTCGTCGGCCGTCCGCTCGCGACGCTCGCGCGCCACCTGCTGCCGGGCCGGCGCCTGTTCGTGCTGAGTGCCGACGGCCGCACGCCGGCTGCGGTCGCGGCCGAGCTCGTCGCACGCGGCTTCGGGCCGACGCGCATCAGTGTCTTCGAACATCTGGGCGGCCCGCTCGAGCGTCGTCTCGACGGCCTCGCACACGACTGGAACGTCGACGAAACCGCCGCGCTCAATCTGGTCGCGCTCGACTGCCAGGCCGGCCCCGACGCACCGCGCCGCGCGCTCACGCCCGGCCTGCCCGACGACGCGTACCGCCACGACGGCCAGCTCACCAAGCGCGACCTGCGCGCGATGACGCTCGGCCGCCTCGCGCCCGCGCCCGGCGAGCTGCTGTGGGATGTCGGCGCCGGCAGCGGCTCGATCGGCATCGAATGGATGCGCGCGCATCCGTCGTGCCAGGCGATTGCGATCGAAGCGCATGCGGAGCGACAACGCTTCATCGAGCACAACCGCGATGCGCTCGGCGTGCCGGGCTTGCAGCTCGTCGCGGGCCGCGCGCCCGATGCGCTCGCGGGGCTCGCCGCACCCGACGCGATCTTCATCGGCGGCGGGGCGACGGCGCCCGGCGTGCTCGACGCATGCTGGTCGTCGCTGAAACCGGGCGGCCGACTGGTCGCGAACGCGGTCACGCTGCAGGGCGAGATGGCACTCGCCGCATGGCGCGATGCGCACGGCGGCACGCTCACGCGCGTGTCGCTCGCGCATGCCGAGCCGCTCGGTCGCTTCGATACATGGCGGCAGCCGTTGCCGGTCACGCTGTATGACGTGCGCAAGCCCGACGCGGTCGAAGCGTCGAACACGACGGCCGTGTGATGCGCGACGAAACCCCCGAACAGCCCGCACCGCTGCGTTTCGGCTATACGACCGGAAGCTGCGCGACCGCGACGTCGCTCGCGGCCGCGCGCCTGCTGCTCGCGGGCCGTGCGGACGACGCGGTCGAGATCGTGCTCCCGAAGGGACAGCACGTGTTGATGCGGCTCGAGTTCTGCCGGATCACCGCTGACGGCGCCGAGGCCGGCACGATCAAGGATGCCGGCGACGATCCGGACGTGACCCACGGCGCGCTGATCTTCGCGCGCGTCGCGCTCGCGGCGGCGCCCGGCGTGCGCTTTCATGCGGGGCCGGGCGTCGGCACGGTCACGCGCGCGGGGCTGACGCTGCCGGTCGGCGAACCGGCGATCAACCCGGTGCCGCGCCAGATGATGACAACGCACCTCGACGCGCTGGCGGCCGAGCATGGCTACGCGGGCGGTTTCGACGTGACGATCGGCGTCGAAGGTGGCGAGGCGCTCGCGCTGAAGACGATGAATCCGCGCCTAGGCATCGTCGGCGGGCTGTCGATCCTCGGCACGACCGGCATCGTGCGGCCGTTCTCGTGCTCGGCCTATATCGCGTCGATTCACCAGGGCATCGACGTCGCGCGCGCGAACGGCATCGCGCATATCGCCGCGTGCACGGGCAATGCGAGCGAGGACGCGATGCGCGCGCACTACCACCTGCCCGACATGGCGCTGATCGAGATGGGCGATTTCGCGGGCGCGGTGCTCAAGCACCTGCGGCGCGCGCCGATCGCGCGCCTGTCGATGTGCGGCGGCTTCGGCAAACTCAGCAAGCTCGCGGCCGGCCACCTCGACCTGCACAGCCGCCATTCGAGCATCGATCTGCCGATGCTCGCGCAATGGGCGGCCGAAGCGGACGCGAGCGATGCGCTGCAGGCCGCGATGCGCGGCGCGAACACGAGCCAGGAAGCGTTGAAGCTCGCGCTGGCCGACGGCGTGCCGCTCGGCGATCTCGTCTGCGCGCAGGCGCTGCGGGTCGCGCGGGACATCGTGCCGCCAACGGTCGCCGTCGAGATGTTCGCGATCGACCGGCAGGGCCGCTTCGTCGGGCAAGCGCGATGAGCGCGCGCATCCTGCTGCTCGGCGGCACCGGCGACGCGCTGACCATCGCGCGCGCGCTCGGCCCGCGGCACGTCTATAGCCTGGCCGGCCTCGGCAAGGTACCCGGCGACCTGCGCTGCGACGTGCGCGTCGGCGGCTTCGGTGGCGCCGCCGGATTGGCCGCCTATTTGCGCGACGCCGGCATCTGTCTCGTGATCGATGCGACGCATCCGTATGCCGCACGAATCAGCTCGAACGCGGCCGCCGCGACGCGCGACGCGGGCGTGCCGCTATGGGCGCTGCGCCGCGCGCCGTGGGTGCCGCAACCCGGCGACGACTGGCGGATGGTCGACGACTGGGCCGGCATCGAGGCCGCGCTCGCGCCGTTCAGGCGGCCGCTGTTCACGCTCGGCCGCGAGCCGCTCGCGCATCTCGATGCGATCCCGCCGCAGCAGTTCTGGCTCGTGCGCTGCCTCGACGCGCATCCCGGCAACGCGCAGGCGCAGATCATTGCCGCGCGCGGGCCGTTCACGCTCGACGGCGAGCGTGCGCTGTTCGCGCTGATGGGCGTCGACGTCGTCGTCAGCAAGAACAGCGGCGGCGCGGCCACCGAGGCCAAGCTCGACGTCGCGCGCGAACGCCGGCTGCCGGTCGTGATGCTGCGCCGGCCGCCGCTGCCCGACGCCGACCGCGCATTCGACTCGGCCGCCGCGCTGCTCGACGCGCTCGATCCGGCTGCACGCGCGTGACGCCGCGCGGCCGATCATCCAACGAATAAACGGAGATTTTTCGATGACGGTGTATTTCATCGGCGCGGGCCCCGGCGACCCGGAGCTGATCACGGTGAAGGGCCAGCGCCTCGTGCGCACGTGCCCGGTGATCCTGTATGCGGGCTCGCTGGTCCCGCCGGCCGTGCTCGACGGCCATCGCGCGGAGCAGGTCGTCAATACGGCCGAACTCGACCTCGACGCGATCGTCGCGCTGCTCGCCGGCGCGCATGCGAAAGGGCAGGACGTCGCGCGCGTGCATTCGGGCGACCCGTCGCTGTACGGCGCGATCGGCGAACAGATCCGCCGCCTGAAGGCGCTCGGGATTCCCTACGAAATCGTGCCGGGCGTGACGGCCACGGCCGCGTGCGCGGCGACACTCGGCGTCGAGCTGACGCTGCCCGGCGTCGCGCAGACGGTCATCCTCACGCGTTTCGCGGGCAAGACGACGATGCCGGAAGGCGAAGCGCTCGGCTCGCTCGCCGCGCACCGCGCGACGCTCGCGATCCATCTCGGCGTGCGCCATCTCGCGCGGATCGTCGACGAAGTGCTGCCGCATTACGGCGCCGATTGCCCGGTCGCGGTGATCTATCGCGCGAGCTGGCCCGACGAGGAACGAGTGACCGGCACGCTCGCCGACATCGTCGCCAAGGTGCAGGGTACGCAGATCGAGCGCACCGCGCTGATCCTGATCGGGCGCGTGCTCGATGCCGAAGGGTTCACGGATTCGACGCTGTACGCGAGCGCGAGTTGACTACGCGCGCGCCGGCCGGAGTTCGGCGCGGCGTTCGCGCAGGTGCGTGTAGATCGCGGCGCCGATCGTGATCGCTCCGCCGACGAAGTAGATCGGCGATGCCGATTCCCCGAGGATCAGGATCGACGCGGCGATGCCGACGACGGGGATCAGGTTGAGCACGACCGCGCTCCAGTACGACGCGTTGTCGCGCGCACCGCGAAAATAGAACAGGAATGCGAGCGTGAACTGCAGCACGCCGATCGCCAGCGCGGGCCACACGGCCGACCAGGCCGGCAGTTGGAGCAGCCCGTCGCCGCCGTCGGCCTCGATACCGAGCAACACGAGCGCCAGGAGCAGCGAACCGGCCTGCTGAATCAGCAGCATCGTCGTCGCGGACGGGAGCGTCACGGCCTGCGTCGACAGCGACACATACAGCGCGGCCACCATCACGCCGGCGAACACGAACGCGTCGCCGCGCAGCGATGCGTGCCCGTCCGCCGATGCATCGCCGAGCGCGATGACCACGACGCCCGTCAACGCGACGACGCCCGCGACCAGCAGCCGCGTGTCGACCCTGAACCGGAACAGCATGATGTTGAACGCAAGAATGCCGAGCGGTTCGAGCGCGAAGATCACCGCCGTGTGCAGCGCGGACGTGGATTGCATGCCGACGAATCCGAGGTAGTACGCGCCGCACGGTTCGAGCATGCCGATCAGCGCGACGACGGCGACCTGGGCCGGTGCGATGCCGGTGAGGCTGACGCGTTGCACGGCGGCGACGCACGTGAGCGCCGCGACGCTCGCGGCGATCTGCAGCACGATGAGCCACGCGGGCGAGAGGGCAGGCAACGCCATCTTGCTGAACGGAATGGCGACGCCCCAGCACAGCGTTGCCATGATCAGGCATCCGGTCTTGCGCGCGCTGCCGTTCATGCGATGACTCCGCTCGAAATATCGACACGTAAAATGCGGGCGCGCGGCCGCCCGGATCGACGGGATCGCGCCGCGGCTGACAGCGGTGACACGATGGTTTAAATTATATGCGTGACGCACACATATACTAGGAGCGCCTACGTGAAAAAGCAACGCCTGAACAATCTGCTGGGCGCGCTCGCGCTTGCGCTGAACGACCGGGTAGAGGACGCGATCGCCCGTGAGACGGGGCTGCATGGGTCGATCGCGGATGCGCTGGTTCTGCTGTCGCAGGCGCATACGCTGACGATCGACGCGCTCGCGCGGCAACTGATGCTCGTGCATTCGTCCGCCGTGCGGCTCGCCGAGCGGATGGCGCAGGAAGGGCTCGTCGCGCGCGAGCCCGGCGAGGACAGGCGGACGGTCGTGCTGGCGCTGACCGAGGCCGGGCACGACGCGGTGCAGCAAGTGCTGGGCGCGCGCGGCACGGCAATCGCGGACCTCACGCGCACGTTGACGGCCGAACAGTGCGCGCAGCTCATGCCGATCTGCGAGCAACTGATCGGCGCACTGGCCGACGACATGCAGAACGCGATCCGGGTGTGCCGGCTGTGCGACGAAGATGCGTGCGACTTGGGGCGGTGCCCGTCCGAACGCGCGTATCGGCGGTTCGTCGCGGAGCGCGATACGACGGGCTGACCGGGCTGATGCGACTGACGCGGGGCCGGACGCCTAGGCGCTCGCAACACGCGGCGCGAGCTTCGGCGCAAAACCCGCCGCCAGCACGAACAGCACGATGCACAAGCACGCCATCGCCACCCACGCGGGTGTCAGATCCGCGAGATGCTGGCGCACGACGCCGGCCGCAAACGGAAACAACCCGGCGATCAGGTAGCCGATACCCTGCACGAAGCCCGTCAGCGATGCGGCATCGGCCGGCGTCGCCGCATGGTCGACGGTGACGATCAGCGACAGCGGAAACAGCGCGCCAATCCCCGCGCCGAGCAGCAGCGCGGCCGGCAGCGCGAGCGTTTCGGGCGCGGCCAGCATCACCAGCAACCCGATCAACAGCGACGCGATCGCCGCATGCAGCGCGGGCCGGCGATCGGGCAGGCGGTCGATCGCCGCCGAGATCGTCAGCCCCGCGACGACCTCCGCGAGCGTCACGCCGCCGAGCAGGCTGCCGGCCGCGGTCGGCGACCAGCCGAGCCGCATGTAGTACGGCGGCAGCCACGCGAGCACGAGCGTGTACGCGCCCGTCGCGATCCCGAAGAACAGCGCGAGCCGCCACGCGCGCGGCGAGCGCGACGGCTGCGCATTCGACGCCGAAGCCGGCCCGGCCGCGAGCGCATCGCCGCCGCGGCTGGCGAGCGGCCAGGCGAGCGCGGCCACCACCGCCGGCAACGCCCAGCCCGCGAGTGCGGCGAGCCAGCCCCAGCGGGCCGCGGCGAACGGCGCGACGACGCTCGCGAGCACCGCACCGCCCATGATCGACGTCGAATACACGCCCATCGCGCCGCCGATCCGCGTCGCGAAATGCGCCTTCACGAAGCCGGGCAGCAGCGCCTGCACCATCGCGATCCCGATGCCCGCGCAGCAGGCGCTCGCGAGCAGCAGCCACGCGTGCTGCGCGCCGATGCGCGCCACGCAGGCCAGCCCGATCAGCGCGACGCCGAGCCATACGCCGCCCGCAATGCCGGTCACGCGCTGCAGGCGCCGCGCGCTCAGCGCGCCGAGCCCCATCAGCAGGACCGGGATCGTCGTCAGCAGGCTGGCCGCGCCGTCGCTCATGCCGGTCGCGCGCTGGATCATGTCGAGCAACGGGCCGACCGCGGCCAGCGCCGGCCGCAGGTTCAGCCCGACGAGCACGATGGCGGCGAGCCGCCATCCGGGGGAAGTGAAGCGATTCATCGACAGGCCCTCGGTATCGGTGCACGGCATCCGTCCGGGTGCCGTGGGTTTTCAGGTAAAGTATCTCGACGTCAAGATAAACGCCGATTTATCTCGACGTCAAGATAACTGGTGAGCCGAGGAGGGTTAATCAATGGATCGAGCCGCGCATGCGCTCGCGCAATGGCGCGCCGAGCGCCCGGATCTCGACGCGTCGTCGATGGTGGTGATGGGGCGTCTGCAGGAAGCCGCGCTGGTGATCGCGCGCGACCGTCTCAATCCGCTGTTTGCGCGCTTCGGGATGCAGCCGGGCGAATTCGACGTGCTCGCGACCTTGCGGCGCGGCGGTGCGCCGTTCGCGCTGACGCCGACGGCGCTGTACGACGCGCTGATGATGTCGTCGGGCGGGATGACCGCGCGCATCGACCGGCTGCAGAGGGCCGGCTGGGTCGAGCGCCGGCCGAACCCGGCCGACGGGCGCGGCACGCTCGTCGCGCTGACCGAAACGGGCCGCGCGCTGATCGACGACGCCGTTGTCGCGCACATCGACAACCAGCGCACGATGCTGGCCGCGCTGTCGGACGCGGAACAGGCGCAGTTGTCGCGGCTGCTGGAAAAGCTGCTGGCGGGGCTGGAGGAAACGGCGCCGGAAAGTCAGGGCCGGAAGTAGCGCCGCGTGGCGCGATACGAACGCGCCAGGCGGGCGGAAAGACACGCCCGCCGCGCAATGCGACGGGCTGGACAAATCGCGGGCCACCCGCCCGCGCTGCCGGTCAGCCGCGGGCCGGGATGTTGAGCCCGCGCGCGACGGCCGGACGTGCGACGAACGCGTCGAGCGCCCGTGCGACGTGCCGGAATTCGCTGAAGCCGACGAGATCGCCCGCTTCATAGAAGCCGACGAGGTTGCGCACCCACGGGAAGATCGCGATGTCGGCGATCGTGTAGGTATCGCCCATCACCCACTTGCGGTTCGCGAGATGCGCGTCGAGCACGGCGAGCAGGCGCTTCGATTCGGCGACGTAGCGGTCGCGCGGGCGCTTGTCCTCGTAGTCGCGGCCGGCGAACTTGTGGAAGAAGCCGACCTGGCCGAACATCGGCCCGATGCCGCCCATCTGGAACATCACCCACTGGATCGTCTCGTAGCGGCCGGCGAGATCCTTCGGGATCAGCTGGCCCGTCTTGTCCGCGAGATAGATCAGGATCGCGCCCGATTCGAACAGCGGCAGCGGCTTGCCGTCGGGGCCATTCGGATCGATGATCGCCGGGATCTTGTTGTTCGGGTTCAGCGACAGGAACGCGGGCGACAGCTGGTCGTCCGTGTCGAAGCGCACGAGGTGCGGCTCGTACGGCAGGCCGGTTTCCTCGAGCATGATCGACACCTTGACGCCGTTCGGCGTCGGCAGCGAGTAGAGCTGGAGACGGTCGGGATGCTGGGCCGGCCACTTTTGCGTGATCGGGAAGGCGGACAGGTCGGGCATGGAAGTTCGCTCGTCGACGAGGTGGGTGAACCGCGCCCCGCCAACCAGTCGCGTGCCGCGGACGATCCGCGGCGCGGGCGGCATCGGCGGGGCGCGCCGAAAAACGCCCACTGTAGCCGATCCTCGCAATCGATGCAGGCGTCGGCCGCGAGTCGCACCCGGGCGCCGCGTCAGCGCACCGCGTCGTCAGAAGTTGTGCCGCAATCCGACCATCGCGGCCGTCGTGCCGACGCCCGGCGCGACCGGCTGTCCGTACACGAGCATCTGGTCCATCGTGCCGCGGTTGTTCACGTGGCCGACCTGCGCATAGACCATCGTGCGCTTCGACAGGCTGTAGTCGGCGGTCAGCACGACCGACGTCGACTTGTTCGCCGAGTTGTTGCGATCCTTCAGGTAATACACCGCGGACGCGACCTGCAGCGCCGGCGTGAAGCGATAACCGACGCCGGCCGACAGCATGTCGAGGTTCACGCGGTCCGCGTGCGACGGATTCCTGCCGTTGCCGTACGACGCCGACACCGAGAAATCGTGGATCGTGTATTTCGCGCCGAAGTACATGAAGCGGTTGTTGTCGACGCCGGTCGGCGCGACACCCGGCGCCGGGTTCGTGTCATGCCCGTTGTAGTAGAGCGCCGACAGGTTCAGCCCGTAGTTCGCGTACTTGAGCACGACCGATTCGCGCGTGCCGCCCTGGAACTGCCCGGCGACGCCGCCCGGCGCGTATTCGAGCGCGATCGACGCGCCCGCGAACGTCGGCGACTGGTAGACGAGCGCGTTGCTGTCGTACAGCGCGCCAATCGCGCCGTTGGTGCTCGTCCCCGGCCAGCCGGCCGCGGTGTTCAGGCCGAGCCACGCGGTCAGCACGCTGCCGAAGAACTGCGCGTTGCGCACGTCGGTATCGGCCATCGCGTAGATCATCGGCACGATCTGGCGGCCGGCCGTGAATGTGCCGAACGGGCCCGACACGCCGAGCGACGCAATCTGGTTGAAGATCGCCACGGCGCCCGGCGTGTCGCTCAGCTGCAGCTTGCCGGTGCCGCTGTCGAACGAACCCTGCAGCTTGAAGTTGACCTTGTAGCCGCCGCCGATGTCCTCGCTGCCCTTGATGCCCCAGAAGCTCGAATAGATGCCGCCGTCCTTCATGCGGAACACCTTGCCGGTGTTCGGCGCGGTCGGGCTGAACGACGCGGCCGACGTGCTTTGATACAGCAGGCCCGTGTCGATCACGCCGTAGAGCGTGACGGAGGATTGCGCATGCGCGAGCGCCGAACAGCCGGCAAGCGCCGCGAGCGCGGCCAGTTTCGTCTTCATCGAAGTCTCCAGGATCGTAGTGGACCGGACGGGATCGAGCCCGTCCGGGTAAAGCGGGGAAGCATCGAGGCAGGCGGGAAGGCGTCACAGGCGACGCCGCTGCGAGCCGTGCGGAAAGACTACGCAACGGCGGGCGGCCGCTCCCCCCCACGCGCGGGGGGCAGGGTTGCGGAGAATCGAAGGGGGTGCGGCGACGCGGCCGCGACGGGCGGGCGGCGCAGGCCGGTCAGGCCGTTTCAGGCAGACTCAAGCGGCCGTCAAGGCGCGCTTTCGAGCAGGCCGAGCACCAGCGCGCGGCGCACCGCGTGCTTGCGAGAGCTGGCGTCGAGCTTGCCGAACAGGTTCTTCAGGTGCCACTTCACGGTTTCCTCGCCGACGGCGAGCGCCACCGCGATCTCCTTGTTCGACAGGTTGCGCGCGAGCAGCTCGAGAATCGCGCGCTCCTTGGGCGTCAGCACGACGCTCGGCACCGCGCGCGGGCTGGCCGCGCTGCGCGGCGCGGGCGGCACGATGCGCGGCTGCGGCAGCGCGTGGCGCGCAGGACCGTCGCCGGCAGCCTCGTCGCCGACGCGGCGCGCCCAGTCGGCGACGGCCGGATGCGCGTCGGCGAGCGTGCGCGTCAGCCCGAACAGGTCGGCCAGGTTCATCGCCTCGTCGAGCAGCGCGCGGCCGCCGCCGCCCGACTGCTCGCGCGCGAACGCGCCGAGCGCCATGATTTCGATGCGCGCGCGGCCCATGCTCATCTCGCGGGCCAGCACGGCGGCTTCGTCGAGGGCCGCGCTCGCGTCGTCCCAGCGGCGCGCGGCGAGCGCCGCGCCCGCGTGTGCGGTCGCCTGCAGCAGCACGACCGGCCGCCGCCACAGCGGCCCGTGCAACGGAAACTCGGTGGCGGCGATCGCGTCGATGCGCTCGACGAGCGCATGACAGGTCGCCTCGCGATAACGCGCCGCGTGAATCCGCACCTGCTCGGCGAGGCTCGCGACCGACAGGCGCGGCAGCCGCCGCGCGACGCCCATCGCGTCGAGTGCCTCGAGCAGGTCGATCGCGCGATGCTCGACGCCGCGCAGCAGCGCGATGCGCGCGGCGGTGCGGTAGCCGAGCAGCACCGTGTCGGGGATGCCCGCGTGTTCGAGCACGTCGAGCCGGTTCGCGAGCAGCGCGGCGGCCTGGTCGATGCGGTCGGCTTCGTAGGCGATCGCCGCGCACATCGCCGCGAGCATGCAGGTCAGCGGATGGCGGCGGCCGAGATCGGCTTCCGCGCGGGCCAGCGCCGGCGACAGCACGTCGTCCGCGAGCCGGATCTGCCCCTCCCACAGATAGCTGAGGCCCGTGATCAGTTCGCCCCAGCGCGCGACGTAGCCGAACTCGGCCGCCGTGTCGCCGCGCGGCGCGGCCTGCTGGAACCGGCGCGCCTGTGCCGGCTCGCCGACGATGATCGCGCGCGCCGACAGCCGGTTCGCATGCATCTGGGCCAGCCACGTCGCCGCCGGCGGCATGAAATCGGCCCACGGTTCGAACAGCTCGACGAAGCGGTCGATTTCGTCGGCGTAATACGCGGCCGCGCTGAGGATCAGCGCGCACTCGTAGCGCATCGCGGGCGGCGTATCGGGCGCCGCGAGGATGCCCGCGATCTGGCGCTGCGCCTCGACATGACGCTCGCCGAGTGCAAGGGCCCAGGCCACCGCGATCCGCAGCGTCGGGCGCTTGTCGAGTTCGGCATCCGGCAACAGCGCGAGCCAGTCGAGCACGTCGTTGATGCGGCCCTGCTTGATCGCATCCTCGAGGCAGCGCTGCGCGAGTGCGTACGCGGTCTCGAACTGGCCGGCCGCGTACGCGTGGCGCGCGGCTTCCTCGGTCATCCCGTGCGCGTCGAGCCATGCCGCCGCGCGCGCGTGCAGCGTGTTGCGTTCGGCGTCCGGGCCCGCGGCCAGGCGGTCGCGCAGCGTGTCGCGCACGAGCGGATGCAGCCGGCACCAGTCGGAATCGTCCGACGCGATGAACAGCGGCGTGTCGCGCGCGAGCCGCGCGAGGCGGTCGGGCGCGGCGGCATCGTCGAGCAGCGCGGCGCACAGCGACGGATGCAGGCGATCGGCGACGCTCGTGCGCGTCAGGAACGCGGTGTCGTCGGCCGACAGGTTCGTGAGCAACAACTCGACGAGCCGGTCGCGCGTGCCGTCCACGCGCGCGCCAAGCGCGTCGACCGCCTGGCGCGGATCGGCCGAGCGCGCCATCGCGGCCATCGCGAGCTGCAACCCGAGCGGCCAGCCGTCGACGCGTTCGAACAAGCGCGCGCACGCGTCGGCGTCGACTCGTTGCGCGAAGCGCGCGCCGACCAGCGCGATCGTCTCGTCGAGTGTGAAGCGCAGCGCGTCGGGGCCCGCGAGCGTGCATTGCCCGCCGGCCAGTAGGTCGCCGGCCGTGTGATCGAGCCCGCGCCGCGCCGCGACGACGACATGCAGGTTTTGCGGCGCGTTGTGCAGCACGTAGGTCAGCGCATCGAGCCCGGCGGCCGGCAGCCGCTCCGCGTCGTCGACGATCAGCAGCGCGTCGATCGACAGCTGCGCGACCTCGGCCAGCCACGCGGTCACGCCCTCCAGCGCGCGGGCCGCGTCCGCAGCGCCGACCGGGATCAGCCGCCCGAAGCCGGGCCGCGCGCAACCGGTCCGCACCGCCTGCACGAGCCCCTGCAGCAGCCGCGCCGCGTCGTCGCGTTCGTCGGCCGACAGCCACACGACCGCGCGGCCGAGCGCGAGCGTTTCGCGGCGCCATTGCGCGAGCAGCGACGTCTTGCCGTAGCCGGCCGGCGCCTGCACGAGCGTGACCGGACGGCCGTCGAAGGCCGGCGCGGCAAGGCTCAGCCGCGCACGGGCGAGCAACTGCGCCGGCACGCGCGGCGCGGTCGTCTTCAGGACCAGTTCGGTGGGGGGCGCGTCGGCGCGATCGGGTGGGTGGGCCATCGGGGCAGGAGTCGGATTCCGGCGGTGCCGTGCGGGCCAGCGTCCGGGGTGGGCGTGGGGGGAAGGATCGGCCGAACCGCGTTCGCGCGTCAATCCCCCCCGCGACGAGTGGGGCCGCCGCGGCGCGGCGCCGATAGCATGGGTTCAGATGCATCACGAACGCAACGAGGAGGGCAGCCATGAACATCGAATCGACCGGCGCGCGGTACAGCGCGCCGACCGCCGGATAAGCGGAGCGGCGCGATGTACCGCCATCTGCTCGTGACGGTCGACGGCGCGCCCGGCGGCATCGACGCGATCGGCCATGCGCTCGAACTGGCCCGTGCGGTCGGCGCGCGGGTCACGTTCGTGCTGCCCGGCGCTGCGCCGGACTCGTGTTTATCCGGAGCGCGGCTGCCCGAACACGGTGCGAAAGTGGAAGCCGCCGCACGGGCGCAGGGCCTGTCCCATGCGATCGCGGGGGCCGGCCACCCGGCGGCCGGTGGCGCACCGCCGGCCGCACTGGCCCGCGAACTCGGCTGCGACCTGATCGGCATGGCGGCACTGCCGCCCGACGCCGATCCAGCCGAATGCCGGCAGCGGCAGCTGCTGCTCGCGATGTGCGACGTGCCGGTGCTGGTATGCGCGTCGCCGCGCCCGCCGGCCGCGGCGCGCGTGATCGCCCGCTGCCTCGATGCGCATCGCGACGTGGCCGCGATGCTGCACGGGCTGATCGCGCACGGCGGGGAAGCGGCGGAACCGGCGGCCGCGCCAGAAGCCGTCGACATCGGCGGCACGCTGGCAGCGCTCGCGTCCCTGCAACGCGCGCGTTTCGGCACGGCCGCCGAAGCGCAACTCTTCGCGGCCTTGCGCACCCGCACGGAGAGCGTCGCGGCCGAACTGGACGAGCTCGACCGCCAGCAACGCCGCGACGCGCAAGCATGTGACGCGCTGGCGCGGATCGCATCCGACGGGCTGCCGTCGCCCGCGTTCGACACGGCGCTCGCCTGTTATGCGCGCGGCGCGTTCGAGCAGATGGGGCGAATCGAAGGCGTGATATTCCCGGCCGCGCGGCGCTACCTGGGCGACGCCGACTGGGCCGAACTGGACCGGCGCCTGGCGGGCGGCGCAGCCGCGACGCCGCCGGGCGCGAGTGAAATCGACGATGCGCGGCGCGCATCCGACTGAGACACCCTACGGAGAACAAGATGGCACATGCAGTGCGATTCCACGAAACCGGCGGCCCCGACGTGCTGCGCTGGGAAGCAGTCGACGTCGGCGACCCGGGCCCCGGCCAGGTGCGCCTGCGGCACGAGGCGGTCGGCCTGAACTTCGCCGATACCTATTTCCGCAGCGGCCTGTATCCGGTTCCGCTGCCGTCCGGCATCGGCGTCGAGGCAGCAGGCGTGGTCGAGGCCGTCGGCCCCGGCGTGACGAACGTCGCCGTCGGCGATCGCGTGACCTACACGGGCTTCCTGAACACGCTCGGCGCGTACAGCACCGAACGACTGATTCCTGCCGCGCCACTCATCCGGCTGCCGGACGGCATCGCGTGCGACACCGCCGCGGCGATGACGATGCGCGGCCTGACGTCGGCCTATCTGCTGCGCCGCATCCACGCGTTCGCGCCGGGCGACACGCTGCTGCTGCATGCGGCCGCGGGCGGCGTCGGGCTGATCGTGTCGCAATGGGCGAAGCTGCTCGGCCTCACGGTGATCGGTACCGTGTCCAGCGCGCACAAGGCCGGGATCGCCCGCGCGCACGGCTGCGACCATACGATCGACTACAGCCGCGAGGATGTCGCGCAACGCGTGCTCGAACTGACGGACGGCACGGGCGTCGATGTCGTGTTCGACAGCGTCGGCAAGGACACCTTCGAAGGCTCGCTCGATTCGCTGAAGCGGCGCGGGCTGATGGTGTGCGTCGGCACCGCGTCGGGCCCGATCCCGCCGTTCGACCCGCAGCGCCTCGCGATGAAGGGCTCGCTGTACCTGACGCGCCCGGCGCTGGCCGACTACATCGCCGATCCGGCCGAGAAGAACGACCTCGCCGGCGAACTGTTCGCGCACGTCGCCGCCGGCCGCATCCGGATCGAGATCAACCAGCGTTATGCGCTGCAGGACGCCGCGCAGGCGCACCGCGATCTCGAATCGCGCAAGACGACCGGTTCGTCGGTGTTCATCGTCTGAGGAGACGCGCATGCGAGTCGAACCCCTGACCTGCGCGATCGGCGCGGAACTGCTGGACGTGAGCCTCGCCGACGCCGTGCACGACGACGGCCTGTTCGCCGAGATCCGAGCGCAGCTGCTCCGGCATCGCGTGCTGTTCCTGCGCGACCAGGACATCACGCGCGCCGAGCACATCGCGTTCGCGCGGCGCTTCGGCGAGCTCGAGGATCATCCGGTCGCCGGCAGCGATCCCGACCACCCGGGGCTCGTGCGGATCTACAAGTCGCCCGACCAGCCGAACGACCGCTACGAGAATGCGTGGCACAGCGATGCGAGCTGGCGCGTGGCGCCGCCGTTCGGCTGTGTGCTGCGCTGCGTCGAGGGTCCGCCGGTTGGCGGCGACACGATGTGGGCGAACATGGTGCTCGCCTACGACAACCTGCCGGACCACGTGAAGCAGCAGATCGACGGGCTGCGCGCGCGCCACAGCATCGAGGCGAGCTTCGGCGCCGCGATGCCGATCGACAAGCGGCTCGCGCTGAAGGCGCAGTATCCGGACGCCGAGCATCCGGTCGTGCGCACCCATCCCGAAACCGGCGAGAAGGTGCTGTACGTAAATGCGTTCACCACGCATTTCACCAACTTCCACACGCCCGGGCGCGTGCGCTTCGGGCAGGACGCGAACCCGGGTGCCGGCCAGTTGCTGCAGTACCTGATCAGCCAGGCCTTTATCCCCGAATACCAGGTGCGCTGGCGCTGGAAGAAGAACAGCGTCGCGATCTGGGACAACCGCAGCACCCAGCATTACGCGGTGATGGACTACCCGCCGTGCGTCCGCAGGATGGAGCGCGCGGGCATCGTCGGCGACGTGCCGTACTGAGCGCCGCCACACCCTAACCGAAACGCAACCCCACACAACGCGCCGGGCATGCCGCCCGGCACGGCGGGATACGCACGCCCGTACGCCCGAACACAACGATTTCCACTGGAGGACGACATGCAATTTCTCGACGATTCGCTGCACCCGGAAAACCAGGACAAGGTAGTCATCACGGTCGCGCCGTACGGCCCCGAATGGATGCCCGCCGATTTTCCGGAAGACATTCCGGTGACGATGGACGAGCACGTGCAGAAGGCCGTGGATTGCTACAACGCGGGCGCCACGGTGCTGCACATGCATGTGCGCGAACTCGACGGCAAGGGCAGCAAGCGCCTGTCGAAATTCAACGAGCTGCTCGGCCGGCTGCGCGAAGCCGTGCCGGACATGATCCTGCAGGTCGGCGGCTCGATCTCGTTCGCGCCGGAAGGCGACGGCGCGGAAGCGAAATGGCTGTCCGACGACACGCGTCACATGCTCGCCGAGCTGACGCCGAAGCCCGACCAGGTGACGGTCGCGATCAACACCGTGCAGATGAACATCACCGAGCTGATGAACCGCCAGGACATCGCAGGCACGTCGCTGAACGAAACCGCGTACTGGGACGCGTACCGCGAGATGACCGTGCCGGCCGGCCCCGGCTGGGTCGACGAACACCTGCGCCGGCTGCAGGCGGCCGGCATCCAGCCGCATTTCCAGCTCACCGGCATGCACGCGCTCGAAACGCTCGAGCGGATCGTCCGCCGCGGCGTCTATCGCGGCCCGCTGAACGTCACGTGGGTCGGCATCGGCGGCGGCTTCGACGGCCCGAATCCGTACAACTTCATGGAATTCGTGCGGCGTTGTCCGGACGGAGCGTGCATCACGCTCGAATCGCTGATGAAGAACGTGCTGCCGATCAACACGGTCGCGATGGCGCTGGGCCTGCATCCGCGCTGCGGGATCGAGGACACGATCATCGACCAGAAGGGCAACCGGATGACGTCGGTGCAGCAGGTCGAGCAGTGCGCGCGGATCGCGCGCGAACTCGGCCGCGACATCGCGACCGGCAAGGAGGCGAAGGCGATCTACCGGATCGGTGTGCAGTACGACGGCGTCGACGAAACGCTCGCGCAGCTCGGGATGGCGCCGAACCGCCGGCCGGGCCAGATGAACGTACCGCTGCGCGCGGCCTGACGCGCTGCGCATCCGGGCGGCCCGCCAGCGCGGCCGCCGCCCGCCGATCGTTGTGGCGCGGCACCCACCCCTGCGCATGACGCAGGGCGGACTCCGGCCGACGGAGCGGGGCCGCGCAAGCCGCGCCGGCGCGTTGCCGCACCGGTGCCGGAGGAGACACGCATGCTGATTCATCACGTCGAGCCGTCGCTGCAGGAGCGGGCGGCCACCGGGCGGCGCGCGCCGGCCTACGCATGGCTCGTGTTCGGGCTGACCGTCGGCCTGCTGCTGTCGGACTACATGTCGCGGCAGGTGCTCAATGCCGTGTTTCCGCTGCTCAAGCACGCGTGGGGACTGTCGGACACGCAGCTCGGCTCGCTGTCCGGCGTCGTCGCGCTGCTGGTCGGCCTGTTGACGTTTCCGCTGTCGGTGCTCGCCGATCGCTTCGGACGCGTGCGCAGCATCGTGCTGATGGCCGCGTTGTGGAGCGTCGCGACGCTCGGCTGCGCGCTGTCGACCAACTACACCGAAATGCTCGTGGCGCGCGGCCTCGTCGGGCTCGGCGAAGCCGCGTACGGCAGCGTCGGCGTCGCGCTGATCCTCAGCATCTTCCCGGCCCGCCTGCGCGCGACGCTGACCGGCGCGTTCATGGCCGGCGGCGCATTCGGCTCCGTGTTCGGCATGGCGCTCGGCGGCCTGGTCGGCGCGCATCTCGGCTGGCGCTGGTCGTTCGGCGTGATGGCCGTGCTCGGCATCGTGCTGCTCGTCGCGTATCGCGGTGTCGTCACGGAACGGCGGCTCGCGGCATGCCGCGTCGAACCGTGCCGGCGCGATGCCGACGCGCCGCGCGACCTGCGCGGCAGCGTGCGTGCGCTGATGTCGGGACTGTTCGCGTCGCGCTCGGTGGTGTGCGCGTATATCGGCAGCGGGCTGCACCTGTTCGTGCCCGGCGCGCTGTTCGCATGGCTGCCGAGCTACCTGAACCGTTACTACGCGATGGCGCCCGACCGCGCCGCCGTGCTCGCGGCCGGCTTCGTGCTGCTCGCGGGCGTCGGGATGGTCGGCTGCGGCATCGTCACCGACCGCGTCGGCCGCGCCGACGGTTCGCGCAAATGGCTGACCGCGATCGCCTATTGCCTGATCACCGGCGTCTGCCTCGCCGTCGCGTTCCGGCTGCCGCCCGGGCCACTGCAGCTCGCGCTGATCTGCGCGGGCATGCTGGTCGGCGCGGGCGCATCCGGCGCGTCGGGCGCGATGGTCGCGAACCTGACGCCGGCCGCGATCCACGCGTCGGCGTTCGCGACGCTCACGCTCGCGAACAACCTGCTCGGCATGGCGCCTGGCCCGCTGCTGACGGGGTGGGTCGCCGATCGCACCGGGCTCGTCGGCGCACTGCAATGGATTCCCGTCGTGCCGCTCGCGGCCGCCGTGCTGTTCGCGATCGGACGCGCGAGTTACGCGGCCGATCTCGCGCGCGTCGAACGCGAACGGCGCGCATCCCAACTTTCCCGAACCCTCCCGGAGGCAACATGACCCTGGCGACCGCGCCCACCATCCTGATCGTGCCCGGCTTGCGCGATCACGTCGAAGACCACTGGCAGACGCATCTCGAACGGCGCTTGCCGAACGCGCGTTCCGTCGCACCGCTCGAAGCCGACAAACTGAGCCGTGCCGCGCGCGTCGCGGCGCTCGATGCGGCGCTCGCCGCGATCGACGGCCCGGTGATCCTCGTCGCGCACAGCGCGGGCGTGATGATCGCCGTGCACTGGGCGCGGCAGGCCACGCGCGCGATCCACGGCGCGCTGCTCGCGGCGCCGGCCGATCTCGATACGCCGATGCCCGCCGGTTATCCGGCACCGGACGCGATCGACGCGCACGGCTGGACGCCGGTGCCGACCGCGCGCCTCCCGTTCCCGAGCGTCGTCGCCGCGAGCCGCAACGATCCGCTCGCGCGCTTCGAGCGCGTCGAATCGCTGGCAGCGGGGTGGGGCAGCAAACTCGTCGATCTCGGCGAGGTCGGGCATCTGAACCCGGCGTCGGGGTATGGCGAGTGGCATGACGCGGAGCGGTTGATCGGTGAAGTGGCGGCGCTCGGCGCGTCCTGAACCTCCCTCCGCCATGCGCCGGGACCGATCAGGTTCCGGCGCGCTTCCCCGATCATCGTCCGCCCGCCATGTCGCGCTGAGCCGATTCCTTTTCGCCGCCTGCCGAGATACGACGTCCTAACACGCCGCACCGTCGATGCCGCGACGTTCCACAAAATCGGTCAGCACGCAAATCGTCAACAACCGGAAGGTTTTTGTCAGGGAAAGTCCCGCCCCGCGCGCCATGGTTTTTTGTTGACCGACATCGTATAACGCCGTCATGATTTCCTGAAAGAAAGGTCCCATCCACCGACCGAAGTGAGGAGACATGAACACAACCACGATCGCGCGCCGGGTTCGCCGGATCGCACTCGCGCTGGGCGTTACGCTGTCGGCCACGGCAGCCGTTGCCGCACCCGTGTCGCTGAACATCGTCGACGTCGCGGGCAATCTGCAGCTCACGCAGAAGGCCATCGAGGCATTCAAGGACAAGAACCCGAACCTCGTGTCGACCGTCACGTTCACGAATGCGCCCGCGCCGCAGCTGCCGGGCAAGATCAAGGCGATGCAGGCGGCCGGGCGCTCCGACATCGACCTCGTGCTGACGGGCACCGATGCGCTGGCCGCCGGCATCGAACAAAACCTGTGGCAGAAACTCCTGCCCGATGACGCGGCCGCGTTCCCCGGCGTGCTCGACAAGTACGCACCCGGCCCGCGCAAGATGCAGGATCTCGCACAGGGCTTCGGCCTCGAAGTCACCTACATGCCGGCCGGCCCGCTGCTCGAATACAACCCGGCGAAGGTCGGCAACCCGCCGAAGACGCCCGACCAGCTGCTCGCGTGGTGCAAGGCGCACCCGAACAAGCTGATCTACGCGCGCCCGGCGAATTCGGGCCCCGGCCGCACGTTCCTGATGGGGCTGCCGTACGTGCTCGGCGACAAGAATCCGCTGGATCCGATCAACGGCTGGGACAAGACCTGGGCGTTCCTCAAGGCATTGAACGACTGCGTCCCGTACTACCCGGGCGGCACGTCGGCGGTGATGAAGGAACTCGGCGAAGGCACGCGCGACATGACCGTGACCGTCACCGGCTGGGACCTCAACCCGCGCGCGCTCGGCATCGTACCGGCCGAGTTCCGGATCCAGGCGTTCGACAACATGACGTGGGTCAACGACGCGCACTACATGGTGATCCCGAAGGGCGTGCCGAAGGAAAAGCTCGACGTGTTGTTCAAGCTGATGAACTTCCTGCTCGAACCGGCGCAGCAGGCAATGACCTATGACGACGGCTACTTCTATCCGGGCCCGGCGGTGAAGGGCGTGACGCTCGAGATGGCGCCCGCGCACAGCCAGGAAGTGATCCGCAAGTTCGGCCGCCCCGAGTACGCGAAACTGCTCGCGGATCGCCCGCACGTGCAGCCGCTCAACGCGCAGGCGATGGTCGCCGCGTTCCAGAAGTGGGATCGCGAGATCGGTTCGCAGAAGTCGAAGTGACGCATGAACCGGCGGGCGCCGCGGCGCCCGCGTCCATGGAGTTCGCGCAATGAAGCACAGTTTCGAACGGTTGCGTCTCGACGGCGTGTGCCGCAGTTTCACCAACGCACAAGGCGCGCAGGTCGCCGCGCTGAACGGGCTCGATCTCGAGATCCGGCGCGGCGAGTTCATCGCGCTGCTCGGCCCGTCGGGCTGCGGCAAGTCGACCGCGCTCAACTGCATCGCGGGGCTGCAGCCGCTCACGAGCGGCGGCATCTGGCTCGACGACACGCGCATCGACGTGCTGCCGCCCGAGCGCCGCGGCTTCGGGATGGTGTTCCAGAACTACGCGCTGTTTCCCCACATGTCGGTGCTCGACAACGTCGGCTTCGGCCTGAAGATGCGCGGCGTGCCGAAGCAGGAAACGCGGCGGCGCGCGCAGCAGGCGCTCGAACTCGTGCAGCTCGTCGGCCACGAGGGCAAGCTGCCCGGGCAGTTGTCGGGCGGGCAGCAGCAGCGCGTCGCGATCGCGCGCGCGATCGTCATCGAGCCGCCGCTCGTGCTGATGGACGAGCCGCTGTCGAACCTCGACACGAAGCTGCGCATCGAGATGCGCGCGGAGATCCGCCGCATCCACACGCAGCTCGAACGCGCGACGATCTACGTGACGCACGACCAGGACGAGGCGTTGTCGATGGCCGACCGCATCGTCGTGATGAAGGAGGGCGTCGTGCAGCAGGTCGCGTCGCCGAAGGACGTCTACACGCGTCCGCACAACCTGCATGTCGCGCGCTTCATGGGCTATCGCAACGTGCTGCCGTTCACGCTCGAAGGGATGGCCGGCGACTACGTGAACGTCACGGCGGGCGGCGTGCGCGTCGCGGGCGTGCCGATGGCCGGCTTCGACGCGAAGGACGTCATGGTCGCGCTGCGCCCCGACGACATCGAGCGCGCGGACGACGCCGGCGACAACACGTTCGACGCGACGGTCGAAACGGTCGAGTACGGCGGCCGCGATTCGCTGATCCGCGCGGTCACGCCGTTCGGCCCGATCTGGGCGCGCGTGGCCGGCGAATTCGCGGAAGGCGAGCGGCTGCGGCTGCGCGTCGCGCCGTCGCGCACGCTCGTCTATCCGGGAGAGCCGACATGAGCGGCCCGTCCTCAGCGCCGTCATGCCGGGAGGCCGCATGAGCGCGCTCGCGGCCGGCACGCCGCGCGACACGAAGGCCTGGCTCGTCACGCCCGCGCTCGCGTTCATCGCCGCGCTGTTCATCTACCCGTTCGCGTACGGCCTCGTGCTGTCGTTCCAGCCGATGAACGGCGGCGGCGTGCTCGCGAACTACGTGCAGTTCTTCACCGATACCGCGATGTGGCCGACCGTGCTCGTCACGCTGAAGCTCGCGGTGCCGGCCACGCTGATCAACGTCGGCGTGTCGGTGCCCGTCGCGTTCGCGCTGCGGCGCAATTCGCCGTACCAGAAGTTCGTCACGACGCTGCTCGTGATTCCCGTCACGCTCGGCACGGTGCTCGTGGCCGACGGGATGCTCACGTACTTCGGGCCGAACGGCTGGTTCCCGCAGGCGCTGCAGGGGTTGCACCTGTACTCCGATGAAGTGCGCCTCACGCACAACTACTGGGGCGTGCTGCTGTCGCTGATCGTGTCGGGCTTTCCGTTCGCGTTCCTGCTGATGCTGTCGTACATCAGCGGCATCGACCCGACGCTCGCACGCGCGGCCGCAACGCTCGGCGCGAACCCGTGGCAGCAATTCCGGCAGATCTACCTGCCGCTGCTCGTGCCGGGGCTCACGATGGCCGCGTGCCTGTCGTTCGTGCAGGCGTTCTCGGTGTTCCCGTCGGCCGTGCTGCTCGGCGCGCCGGCCGGGCCGACGCGCGTGATCTCGATCGCGGCGGCCGAGGCCGCGTTCGAGAGCTACGACTATTCGCTCGCGTCGGCGATCGCGATCGTGATGGGCTTCGTGCAGTTGCTGGTGGTCGCATCGATGCTCGGCGCGCGTCGCTTCTTCTATACGGGCGCGGTGACGGGAGGCAAGGGCTGATGGCGACCGACAATCATGCCGCGCGAGCCTGGCCGCCGAAGCAGGACGCGCCCGATGCACGGCCGGTCAACGCGAGGAAACCGCAAAAGATGAGAAGCAATCTCGCCGGTCGCGCGTGGAAGGCGCTCGTCTGGGGGCTGATGGCGTTCTTCCTGCTGAACGTGATGCTGCTGATCGCGACCGTCGCGGTGAACTCGGTCGCGACCCGCTGGTTCGGCACGCCGCTGCCGCAGGGCTTCACGCTGCGCTGGTATGCGAAGGCATGGGAGGACTTCCAGCTCGCGAGCGTGCTGTGGGTGACCGTCGAGGTCGTCGGCGCGGTCGTGCTGCTGTCGATCGCGCTCGGCGTGCCGGCCGCGTATGCACTGGCTCGCGTGCAGTTTCGCGGCAAGCGCTTCGCGCTGCTGGTGTTCCTGCTGCCGCTGATGGTGCCGCCCGTCACGTACGGGATTCCGATGGCGACCGTGATGTACAAGGTCGGGCTCGCCGGCACGCTGCCGGGCGTGATCCTCGCGAACCTCGTGCCGGCGCTGCCGTTCGTGATCCTCGTGATGACGCCGTTCATCGAGCAGATCGATCCGAATCTCGAAGCCGCCGCGCGCATCTTCGGCGCGAACACGTGGCGCTATTTCCGCCATGTGCTGCTGCCGCTGCTCGTGCCCGGCATGCTCGCGGCCGGGTTGCTCGTGCTGGTGCGCACGATCGGGATGTTCGAGCTGACGTTCTTCACCGCCGGCCCAAGCACGCAGACGCTCGTCGTCGCGCTGTATTACGCGGTGTTCTCGACCGGCGTGCGCGCGCCGCAGTCGATCGATGCGATGGCGATGATCTACATGGCCATCACGCTCGTGTGGGTCGTGATCGCGCTGCAGTTTGTCAGCCCGACGCAGCTCGTCAGCCGCGTGAAGCAGGAGCGGCAGTAGAAGAGAAGAGGGCCTGCCGTGCCGCTGCGCGTCCGTGCAATTGGTTACAAATGGATACCGCGAACGACGCGCGGACGTTGCAGACTACGCGGCGTACCGGCCTGGCGACTGCCTTCGTGCAAGTCGCCGCGCGCCACCCGACGCTCACTCGATTGACGGATATCCATGAAGTTTCAAACGCTGCTGACACTCGGCTGTGCATCGACCCTGCTGGCCGCCTGCAACCTGCTCCACGACGGCCCCGGATCGAGCGACGTCGACGCCGCGGTGCGCCGCGCGCTCGAAGCGGAAAACCACGGCGGCCTGAACGCGCTGTTCGGCCAGCCGCTGCCGGTATCGGCCGATGTCGTGTCGGCGAAGCCCGACGGCGACTGCAAGAAGCTCGGCGACCGCACGTACTCGTGCGACGTCGTGGTCACGTGGCGCAATGCCGACTACTCGCCGTCGCGTGCGAACCTGACCTTCGTGAAGGCCGCCGACGGCTCGTGGCAGACGTCGGGCGTCGACGCGGCACTCGCGACCGGCACCGCGAAATCGCTGATCGACCAGATCGGCAAGGCATGGCACGGCGACGCGGCAAGCGGCGCGTCGGCGCCGCAGTGATGCGCCGGCGGCGGGCTGTTCACTTCCTTCCTGCCGCGCACGGTTTCTCGCTCATGAAAGCCGCGCCTTTCCACGCGCTCCGCTGACAGCAATCCATCGATGACGGTTGCCCGTGCAAGCACCACCCGCGCACGGGCACGTGTCGTTCAGCACCCGCGACCGGCGCTCAAGCACGGAACAACTAAAAAAGGGCGCAAGCACCGGGTCCGCCATCGGTCGAAGGCATCCTCGGTATGCAGGCCGGGTTATAGGGAAAACCCTTATCTCAGGGTATAATCTCAGGCTAAGAGAAAGGTCGAACCATGCCTGAACGTTTCCAAACCCTTGAAAAATTTGTGTTTTCCCTGATCGTGATGTCCGCGGTCGTGTGCTCGGCATTCCTCGCGTACGAGCGTCACCCCGAGATCAAGATCGCACTGCACGAAGGCGAAGCGCTGATGCGCGAGAGCGCCAAGTATTCGGCCATCTGCTCGCCGTCCAAGGTCGATCCTTGCGTCGAGATGTCTGCTTACTAAGCCGCCTTTCCGCGACGCACTGCATCCCCGTCGGTCTGAATACCTTAAAGCAGCGCTCATAAGGCATTCAGAAACCGACCGCACGATAGGGCAGATGCACGAACCCGTCACGTGCCGAGTCGTTGGCGCAAGCAGCCCCTCATTCAGAAAGTCCCGCTTCGAGCAATCGAGCGGGGCTTTTCTGTTTGCGCGGCTGAAACGATCTCGCTCAGCGGCGTCCATCACACGAGTCACACCACATGCCGCGGTTCGCCCGCCACAAACGCGGCAACGTTGTCGACGAGCTGATCGGCGAGCGCCTGCATCGCCTCGTCGCTTGCCCATGCGACGTGCGGCGTCAGGATGAACGCCGGATGCGACAGGATCGCGTGAAACGGATGCAGGGCCGGCAGCGGCTCCTGCGTAACCACGTCGAACCCTGCACCCGCGATCTGCCCCGATTGCAGCGCGTCGACCAGCGCGCTTTCGTCCACGAGTCCGCCGCGCGCGGTATTGATCAGCAGCGGCCGGCGCGCCATCCGCGCGAATGCGGCTGCATCGATCAGGTGCCGCGTCGCGGGCGTGAGCGGGCAGTGCAGCGTGATCACGTCGCTGTCGCGCAGCAGCGTGTCGAGCGGCACGTAGTCGGCGCCGTCGGCATTGCCGTGCGCCGCGAACAGCACGCGCATGTCGAGCGCACGCGCGATGCCGGCCACCGCGCGCCCGAGCACGCCGTCGCCGACGATCCCGAGCGTCGAACCGGCCAGGTCGCGGATCGGATGATCGAAGAAGCAGAACTGCCCGCTGTCGAGCCAGCGCCCCGCGCGCACCGCGTCGCGGTAGGCAACGACGCTGCGGCGCAGCGCGAAGATCAGCGCGAACGTATGTTCGGGTACCGTGCGGACCGCATACCCGCGTATGTTGCTCACGACGATTCCGCGCGACGCGCACGCGTCGAGATCGACGATGTCGGTCCCCGTCGCGGCGATCGCGATCATGCGCACGCGCCGTGCGCCGGCGAGTGCCGCCGCGTCGAGCCGCACCTTGTTGGTCACGACGATGTCGGCGTCGGTGATGCGCGCCGCGACTTCGTGCGCGGCCGTCCGTTCGAACGCATGCAGTTCGTGCGGAAACGGGAACGGCTTCAGCACGGTCTGCGGCGACAGCGTCGCGCGGTCGAGAAACACGATCTTCGCGGGAGAGGAAACAGAAAACATGGCGGATCTCGCTGACAGGCGCCCGGCGGGCGCGGAACGGGTTCGATTCTGCCGCCGGCGTGCGCGCCGTCGTTTGACCGTTGCGCGAGCCCGCTTTCCCGGATGGAAAGGCTGACGCACCCGCACGAGAACGGCTGCCGCAATCGCACCGGCCCGCGCCTTTCCGTTTCGGAAAGGCTGGTTGAGCATCGATCGATTTTCGCCGTGCGCGAACGCCGTCATGATCGCCGTCATCGACAACACGATTTCATCGGAGACAGTCATGACGCGACCCCTGGACGGCATCCGCGTGCTGGAACTCGGCCAACTGATCGCCGGGCCGTTCGCGGGCCGGATGCTCGCCGAATTCGGCGCGGACGTGATCAAGGTCGAGCCGCCCGGCCTCGGCGACCCGCTGCGCAAATGGCGGCTGCTGCACGACGGCACATCGGTGTGGTGGGCCGCGCAGTCGCGCAACAAGACCTCGCTCACGCTTGACCTGCGTACGCCCGAAGGACAGGACGTCGTGCGCCGTCTGGTCGCCGAGACCGACGTGCTGATCGAGAACTTCCGGCCCGGCACGCTCGAAGGCTGGGGGCTCGGCTGGGACGCGCTGTCCGCGATCAACCCGGGGCTCGTGATGCTGCGCGTGTCCGGTTTCGGACAGACCGGCCCGTATCGGGACCGCCCCGGTTTCGGCGTGATCGCCGAGGCGATGGGCGGCCTGCGGCACCTGACCGGCGAACCCGGCCGCACGCCGGTGCGCGTCGGCATCTCGCTCGGCGATTCGCTGTCGGCGCTGCACGGCGTGATCGGCGTGCTGCTCGCGCTGCGGCATCGCGAGCAGCAGGGCGGCAAGGGGCAGGTCGTCGACGTCGCGCTGTACGAATCGGTGTTCAACATGATGGAAAGCCTGCTGCCCGAATACTCGGCATTCGGCGCCGTGCGCGAGCCGGCCGGCAGCAGCCTGCCCGGCATCGCACCGACCAACGCGTACCGCTGCCGTGACGGCAAATATGCGCTGATCGCCGGCAACGGCGACAGCATCTTCCGGCGCCTGATGGAGCTGATCGGCCGGCCCGAGCTCGGCAACGATCCCGCGCTCGCGCACAACGACGGGCGTGTCACACAGGTCGAGCGCATCGACGCGGCGATCGGCGCGTGGAGCGCGCGCCACGATCTCGACGACGTGCTGGCCGCGCTGAACGACGCGCGCATTCCGTCCGGGCGCATCTACGACGTCTCGGACATCGCGGCCGATCCGCATTACCGCGCGCGCGACATGATCGTCGACGCCGCGCTGCCCGACGGCACACCCGTGCTGGTGCCGGGCATCGTGCCGAAACTCGGCGCGACGCCCGGGCGCATCGAGCGCGCGGCGCCCGCGCTCGGCGCGGATACCGATGCGGTGCTCGAATCGATCGGCATCGATGCCGCGACGCGCGGCGACTGGCGCACGCGCGGCGTGATCTGAACGGAATACGGGAGACGACGACATGAGCACGCAACGCAAACGGCTCTACATCCAGGAAGTCGCGACACGCGACGGTTTCCAGAACGAAGCGGCATTCGTCGACACCGACGACAAGATCGCGCTCGTCGACGCGCTGAGCGCATGCGGCTACGCGAAGATCGAGGTCACGTCGTTCACGTCGCCGAAGGCGATCCCCGCGCTGCGCGACGCGGAGGCCGTGATGCACGGCATCGTGCGCATGCCGGGCATCGTCTATACGGTGCTCGTGCCGAACGTGCGCGGCGCCGAGCGTGCGCTGTCGTGCGGCGTCGACGAAGTGAACCTCGTGATGTCGATGAGCGAAAGCCACAACCGCGCGAACCTGCGGATGACGCGCGAGCAATCGTTCGCGCAACTGCGCGACGTGATCGACGCGGTGCGCGGCACGGGTACCGCGATCAACGTGTCGCTGTCGACCGCGATGGGCTGCCCGATGGAAGGCGACGTCCCGGCCGAAACGGTGCTCGCGTGGATGCAGCGCTTCGCGGATCTCGGCGTGCACGGCTTCACGCTGTGCGACACGACGGGCATGGCGTTTCCGTCGCAGGTGCGCGCGTTGGGCGAACGCGCGCGCGAGCGCTTCGGCGCGTTGCAGCTCGCGCTGCATTTTCACAATACGCGCGGGATGGCGCTCGCGAACACGCTCGCGGCGCTCGATGCCGGTATCGACCGCTTCGACGCGTCGCTCGGCGGGCTCGGCGGTTGCCCGTACGCGCCGGGCGCAACCGGCAACGCCTGCACCGAGGAACTCGTGCACATGCTCGACCTCGACGGCTACGATACGGGCATCGATCTCGCGGCCGTGCTCGCCGCATCGGCACGGCTGCCCGCGCTGATCGGGCATGACGTGCCGAGCCAGATCCTGAAGGCCGGGCGCCGCTCGGATCTTCATCCGCCACCGCGCGCCGACGCCGGCGACATGCCCGCGCAACGCGCTTTCTCGTGAACAGGAGAGAACCCCATGGCGCTGATTGACCACCTCGACCATCTCGTGCTGACCTGCGTCGATCCCGAGCGGACCCGGCATTTCTATACCGAGGTGCTGCAGATGCAGCTCGAAACCTTCGGTGCCGGCCGGCTCGCGTTTCGCTTCGGCAACCAGAAGATCAACCTGCACGTACGCGGCGCGGAGTTCGAACCGAAAGCGCATGTGCCGGTGCCCGGTGCGCTCGACCTGTGTTTTATCGCATCGGTGCCGCTCGACGACGTGATCGCGCACCTGAAGCGCGTCGATTGGCCGATCGTCGAGGGGCCGGTCGAGCGCACCGGCGCGACGCAGAAGATCCGCTCGGTGTACGTGCGCGATCCCGACCTGAACCTGATCGAGATCTCCGAGTTGATCTGACGGGCACCGCAGTCCTTCGCCGAAAGCGGACAGATCAGCGCCGCGCCCGCCGATTCCGGATAGCCGGCCCCGGCCACGCTGCGGATAATGGCGCAACGGCGTCGGCCCGGCCGCCGCCTTCGCAGCGGGGAGGGCAAACCTCCCCGCGCATCCGCAACCCGACCCAGGCGCTCCCCGAATGACGATCCTCTATCGCGGCATGGACCGCGCGGCGCTCGACGCCGCCTACCTGAACACGAAGGCCATTCCCGATTTCCCGGCCGTGCTCGCGTCGTGCCAGGCGCGCAGCGCGGCACTCTACAACGCGACGCCAGGCCGCCGCGACCTGCGTTACGGCACGCGCCCCGCGCAGCGCTTCGACTGGCTGTCGTGCGGGCAACCGGGCGCGCCGCTGTTCGTGTTCATTCACGGCGGCTACTGGCAGCACTGCGCGAAAGAGGATTTCGCGTACGCGGCGAGCGGGCCGCTCGCGCGCGGTTTCGACGTCGTACTCGCCGAATACACGCTGGCACCGGTCGCGTCGATGGCCGAGATCGTTGCCGAGATCGGCGCATTGCTCGACTACCTCGCCGCCGATCCCGACGGCCTGGGCACTGCGCAGCGGCCGATCCACCTGAGCGGTCACTCGGCAGGCGGCCACCTGACGGCCATGCATCGCGCGCATCCGGCCGTCGTATCGGCGCTTGCGATCAGCCCGCTCGTCGATCTCGAACCGATCTCGCTGTGCTGCCTGAACGACAAGCTGCAGCTCACCGTGCACGAAATCGATACCTGCAGCCCGCTGCGCCATATCGGGCCGGGCGTGCCGACCGTCGTCGCGGTCGGCGACGACGAACTGCCCGAACTGACTCGGCAAGCGCATGACTATGCGGCGGCATGCGACGCAGCCGGCGAACCGATCGCGCACGTGCGGCTGCCGGGCATGAAGCACTTCGACGTGCTCGACGATCTCGCGAACCCGCACGGCGAGATGCTCGCCGTGTTGCAGGCAATCGCGCCGCGCTAGCCGCGCCATATCGCGCACACGTGGCCGGGCGTATGATCGGCGTCAGGCCGCCGCGATGATTTGCTTGCGCCGAACGGCCTTCCCAGGACCCACGACATGGTGAACCCGCTTCATTTCGATCTGCAGTCGCTGCGCGTGTTCGCGCTCGTCGCCGAGCACGGCAGCCTGACGAAGGCCGCCGAACACGGCCAGCTCACGCTGTCCGCGGTCAGCAAGCGGATCGCCGAGCTTGAAAGCGTGACAGGCAGCGCGCTGTTCGTGCGGCATGCACGCGGCGTCGAGCTGACGCCCGCGGGCCGCGCACTGCTCGACCACGCGGCGAAAGTGATCGAGCAGGTCAACCGGATGGCGCACGAGATGAGCGACTACGTGGCCGGCGTGCGCGGCCATGTCCACGTATGGACCAACACGTCCGCGATCGTCCAGTTCCTGCCCGCCGATCTCGCCGCGTTCCTCACCGTCAATCCGGGCATCAAAGTGAGTCTCGAGGAACGGCTGAGCCACGAGATCGTCGACGCGCTCGCGTCCGGCAAGGCCGATCTCGGCGTGTTCGCCGACAACGTGCCGGCGCCCGGCATCGAACGGCGGCTGTATCGGCGCGACGAACTCGTGCTGCTCGTGCCGCGCACGCACCGGTTCGCCACGCACGACAGCATCCGCTTCGCGGACACGCTCGACGAGGACTACGTGGGGCTCAGCGACGGCAGCTCGCTGCTCGCGCGCATGACCGACGCCGCATTCGCGGTCGAGCGTTCGCTGAAGCTGCGGATCCAGGTATCGAATTTCGACGGCGTGAGCCGGATGATCGAGGCCGGGCTCGGTATCGGCATCCTGCCGCGCGATGCGGTGACCGGCGAGCGCGCGGCTCGGCTCGGGGTCGTGAAGCTTGACGATGCGTGGGCGACGCGCACGCTGTGGGTCGGCGTGAAGGCCGGCACCGTGCTGTCGACCGATATCGCGAAGCTGTTCGATTTCATGTCGGCGCGTTGAGGCCAGCCCGCAAGCGGTAGAAGTTGACGCGGTGCGGCTTCGAGGAAGTGTGATCATCGGTGCGCGTTCGGCCCACCGCTGCAGGAAACCGATTCGACGTATCCGCGCCAGATCGATCGGCAGACGACCGCGAACGACCCTCGCGGAGTACTGTTCGATTGCAGCCGACAATCGCGAGCACGGCACACGCCTGCCGCCCGCACGTTTCGCTGCCGCGAAGCGCATTTTCCGCGTTGTCGTCGCGGATTCGTTCCTTGCACTATCTTTACACCGTTCCCGACTGTGTCGGCGATGACGTCCGGGCCGGACAAACGGGTATTCCGCTTGCTTGGCGGCGTCCCCGTGAAGCCGACGCGCTCGGCAGTCATTTTTCGCACTCGACACAATATTCGCGCGCCTGAAACGTCTTCAGGCACATGGAATCGCCACCCACTTCACGCACGATGACCGACCCAGACCGCGACATCACCGCGATCGTGACGCGTGAGCGAACGAGACTCGTGAGCTTTATCCGGCGTCGGATACGCGATCCGGACGATGCCGAGGACATTCTGCAGGATGTGTTTCACGAATTCGTTCAGGCTTACCGGCTTCCCGCGCCCATCGAACAGGTGAGCGCGTGGCTGTTCCGTGCCGCGCGCAACCGTATCGTCGACCGCTTTCGCAAGAAGAAGGAGCAGCCGCTGGCCGACCTGCTCGAGGCCGACGACGAAGCGAACAGCGAGTATCGCCTGGACCTTGCGCTACCGGCACACGATGCCGGCCCCGAAGCGCTCTACGCTCGCACGCTCTTGCTCAAGGCGTTGCAGGATGCGCTCGACGAGTTGCCGGCGAATCAGCGCGAGGTATTTGTCGCGCACGAACTGGACGGCCAGTCCTTCAAGGAGATGGCCGCGCAAAGCGGTGTCGCGCTCAATACGCTGCTCGCTCGCAAACGCTATGCGGTCTTGCATCTGCGTGCCCGGCTGCAGCTCATTTATGACGAATTGGACAATACCTAGAGGAGTCGACAGATGAATTTTCGAATCAGATGTGCGGGCAAGGCGCTGTTCGTCGTGATCGCCATAGGCGTGCTCGGCTGGATCGTCATGATGTTATGGAACTGGGTGATTCCGGCGCTGTTCGTCGGCGCCCGGACGATCGACTTCGCCCATGCGCTGGGCCTGCTCGTGTTGAGCCGCATCCTGTTCGGCGGATTCCGCGGGCACCACGGCTGGCGCGGCCGGCGCCACTGGCGCAAGTGGGAATCCATGACACCCGAGGAACGCGAGCATTTCCGGACCGCGTGGCAAGCCGGCAGCAACCGGCCCACGGGAGAGTGAACGTGCGCGAAACATCAACGGGCGACTGCAAACAGAAACCGGGCGTGATCGCGCCGGTCGTCGATCTGAAGCGTTGCGAAGGCAAAGGGGATTGCGTCGAGGTGTGCCCTGAGAACGTGTTCGAGGTCCGTCGCATCGACAACGCCGATTACGTCGGCCTTGATCTGATGCATCGCTTGAAGCTGCGCGTGCATGGCATGAAAGTCGCCTACACGCCGAATGCGGATGCGTGCCGGTCATGCGGACTGTGCGTGACGGCGTGCCCCGAGCGCGCCATCACGCTCGCCCGAACGGCTTAGCAGCCCCCGTGTATCGCCGCGATCGAGCGACCGCGCGGCAACCCTGACGGGACGCGCAGTCGCCGGATACCGCGTCGACGTGATCAATCTCGTCCAGGAACGCACATGGATTCACCCACCCTCGGTCTTCTGCGACAGCTCCACGAAGAGAGCCGGACCGAAATCATCGCCCGCGCCCGCGCGCAGTTCCAGGGATCGAACGAGGATTTCCTGTCGTTAGCCGACGAATACGACGCGATCGCCCCCCGTCTGCGGGGGCGGTTTCTCGAAACGCTCGGGCTGTCCACCGACGACTTCGAGGCGTCGCAAGGCAGTGCGTTATCGTTGGCCGTGTCGCCGGAAACGGGAGAATTCTTGCGCAACATGGTGCTCTCGCAACGGCCGGCCAGAATCCTCGAACTCGGCAGTTCATGCGGCGTGTCCACGCTGTATTTCGCCGAGGCGCTGCGCACGTTGGGCCGTGGCGTGGTCGTCGCGACCGAACGCGATGCGCTCAAGTGCGCACGATTGCGCGATCACGTCAGGGCTGCGAGCCTGGACGCCCATGTCGACCTGCGGGAGGGCGATGTATTCGAGACCGTTGCCGAACTGGACGGTAGCTTCGACATGGTCTTCATCGACGTATGGGCCGACGCCTATCTGAAGTTGTTCAAGGGGATCGAGCGCCTGCTGCGCCCGGGATCGATCGTCCTCGCCGACAACATGTACACGGCCGAGGACGCCGTTCGACCGTACAAGCACTACCTCGATGACGATCCGCGGTTCTCGACCATGACATTGAATTTTGAATCGGGGATCGAATTCACGGTCGTCGTTTCTCAAGCGGAAATGTCGTCGACGGATCCTTGCCGCGCAGGCCAGGACTGAAGGACGCAGCCATCGATCGACACGTATCTCTCGTCGGACTGCGCCCGCCATCGGTTGGCACACGCTCAAACCGGATTGATCTCATCCTGGCTGCGCCGCGTGGTCAGCGGCCCGAGCACGCGCAGCGTGACCGCGACGATGCCGAGCGCGATCGAGATCACCCCGAACATCGCGCCCGCGCCGTGGCTGACGAGCACCGGCAGCAACACGAACGGCAGCGCGCCGCTGACGATGCGCGACAGCGCGTACGTACTGCCGATCGCCGTCGAGCGCACGCGCGCCGGAAAGATCTCGGCCTGGTACACGTGATACGCGTTGCTGAACACGTTCGACGCGCAGGTCGTCAGCAACCCGAAACCGACGATCAGCACGGTATTGCCCGAATACGCGAAGCAGAGCCCGAATACGGCGATCGACAGGATCGACACGATCACAAGCGTGCGGCGTTCGATCCAGTTGAGCAGCGGAATCGACAGCAGCGAGCCGATCGGATAACCGACGAACGACAGCGCGATGAACAGCGTGCTGTCCGTCACGTCGAAGCCGCGGCTCTTCACGACCGTGCCGGCCAGCGTGCCGAAACCGTAATAACCGAAGCCCTGCAACAAGTGAAAGATCGCGAGCATCACATAGCGCGCGCCGTAGGGTTCGCGGCGCAGCAGCGCGATGCGCTCGCCGAGCCCGAGCGGCCGCTGCGGCTCGGCCGGTTCCGCGAATTGCTCGGGCACGCGCACGCCGGTGCCTTCCGCGAAGCGTCGCAGCGCCGCGTGCGCGTCGGCCGTGCGGCCTTGCGCGAGCAGCCAGCGCGGGCTCTCCGGCAACCGGTGCTGGACGAGCAGCACGTAGACGGCGCCGAGGCTGCCGATCGCGAGGATGATGCGCCAGCCGGCCACGCCGGCCACATGCAGCGGGTTCAGCCACAGCGCGAGGAAACCGACGAGCGGCACCGCGACATAGGAAGTCGTATAGGCCCACGCGGCGAGCCGTCCGCGCTTTTCCTTCGGCAGGATTTCGGACAGGAAGCTGTCGGCGACCGGATAGATCGCGCCGACGCCGATGCCCGTCAGGAACCGGCACGCGACCAGCATGTCGGCGTTCACCGAAAACGCGCCGACCAGCGAGAACGCGCTGTACCACACGAGCGTCAACAGGAACGCCTTGCGCCGGCCGATGCGATCGGCGAGGGTGCCGAGACACATCGCGCCGACGAACATCCCGATGAACGCCGATGCCAGCAGCAGCTTGAAATCGGCGCTCTGCCGGCTCAACCCGTATTCGTTCTGCAACGCGGAACCGATCGTGCTGACGAGGAAGATCTCGTACATGTCGAAGAACAGCCCGATGCCGATCACCCAGACGACGAACCGGTGCAATGCACCGACCGGCAGGTCGTCCATGAAATCGCCGAGCGTGACGCGGCGGGCGGGGAGGGCCGCCGCATCGACGCCGACGCCGGCGGGAGCGGCCGGCGGCCGGGCGGACGCGGGCTCGCCAGCGGTGCCGCCCAGATCGAGGGATTGGCTGTTCATCGTGTCTCCTGATTATCGATATGCCGTCGCGCAATGCGGCCGGTCGCACGACGCGACGGCAGGCACCGCGAGGCCCGTAAAGGGCCGGCCATGCGGGCTGCGCCGATCGTCCGACACATGGTGGGCAAATCCGGGGCACGTGATAATTGCGGATGTCTCAAGTGTCCTTTCCCGTGCAGAAAGGGTAGGGATCGCGCGGCGGCCGGCGTGTGTGCGGCAGGCCGGTGCAGCCTGCGCGGCGGGTGGTTGTGCACTGGATCCGGTTGCGCGCCTGCGCAACCGGAGGGCCGGGAAAACCATGAGCCCGATTGCCCGGCCGCCGGCGTAACAGCCGCCGACGGCCGGGCTGCCGCACTCAATCGGCCGGCACGAACGCCGCCCCATGGAACACGCGCACGGGGTTACCGCGCTCCAGCGCAAAATGCTGCAGCCGCCGTTGCCGGCGCGCGTCCGACGCGTGTCGGTCGGCCTCCTGCTGCAGCCGCACCTGCAGCAACTGCAGCGCCAGACGCTTGTTCGCATGCTGGCTGCGCTCGCTTTCCACCCGCACCGACAGGCCGGTCGCCACGTGGGTCGCGCGGATCGCCGAGCTCGTCTTGTTCACGTGCTGGCCGCCCGGGCCGCGTGCGCGCATGGCTTCGAACCGCACGTCGCCGTCCGGCGGTGGCGCCGCATCGGCACAGCGCGTGACGCCGATGAACCAGTTCTTGCGCGGATGGCGCAGCCGGTACGGGCTCGCGCAAATCCATTGCAGCGTGCCGGTCCACCGGTCCGCAAGCGCCTGCGCGCCGTCGCCGTCGAGATCGAGCAGCGCCGAGCGCAGCGTGCCGGGCCGTTCGCCGGGCTGCGCATCGAGCACCGTCACGACGACACGCCGCGTTTCGGCTTCCGCCTGCAGGCGCCGCAACGCGTTGGCCGTGGCGAGCTGACACTCCAGCGCGCCGTGCGCCGACGAAATCTGCATCAGCATCGGCGGTCCTCCCCGGAGGTCTTGTAGGTCAGCACCGGCGCGAGCCGCGCGAGCTTGCGCAGCAGGCCGGCCGCCTCGAGCGCGTCGACGACGCTGTCAATCGGCTTGTACGCCTGCGGTGCTTCCTCGTACAGCAGTTCGCGGTCTTCGCAGACGACGTGGCTGCCCAGCGGCGTGCGCGTGAGCTGCGATGGCGTGAAGCGCCGTTCGAGACGGCCCTTGCAATCGCCGCGTGCCCACTTGCGGCCCGCGCCGTGCGCGAGCGACGCGAGGCTGGCCGCATCGTCGGGCCGCACCGGCGCGACGAGGTAGCTGTAGTCGCCGCGCGACCCGGGAATGACGACGGGCCCCGCGTCGGCGGGCGTCGCGCCTTTGCGATGCAGCCAGCCCGGCTCGCCGTCGACGCGCGCGCGGCTCACCAGGTTGTGGTTCACGTCGAGCACGCACCGGCCGTCGCTGCGCCAGCGCGCCAGCATGCGCCGCGCGATCAGGTCGCGATTCGCGACCGCGTAGCGCAACGCCGCATCGTGACGTGCAAGGTAAGCCGTGCACGCGGCATCCGTCTCGTCGAGACCGTTGTAGCCGTGCTCGCGCATGTGCTGCTCGAGGATCGACTGGCCGAAGCCGCGCGATCCGCTGTGCACGAGCAACAGCAGGCGATCGCGCTCGAGACCGAGCGCCTCGACGGCGTCGGCGTCGTACACCGCATCGATCCGCTGCGCTTCCGCGAAATGATTGCCGCTGCCGATCGTGCCGAGCGACGCGGCGAACGCATGATCCGCGAACCCGGCGGCCGCGATGAGCGGCTGCCAGCTTGCATCGGGTGTGGCGTCGATCGAGCCGAGCCGGTTCGCGAGCTTCGACGCGCTGACGCGCCGCGCGTCGAGCGCGGTTTGCCACAACGCCATCCCGCAGCCGATGTCGCCGCCGATCAGCGCCGGATACAGCCGGCCTGTCGAAAAGAACGCGGCGCCGACCGGGTAGCCGCGTCCGGGGTGAAGATCGGGCATGCCGGCGACGCGCCGCATGCCGGGGAGCGTGGCAGCGTGCTCGAGCTGCCGGATCGCCTCACCTTCGATCCAGGTGGTGGCGCAAGCGCACAGCGTGATGCGCTCGGCCAGGTATTGCATGGAATTGCCCATGGAGGTTTCCGTTCGATGAAAAGGAAGAACGGCGGGCCATGGCACGGGCAGCGCACGCATGCGCTGCTCGACATCTGAAGTCGGGAAGAGGGCGGCACCACCGGATCGAAACGATCCGGCTCATCGCCAGGACGGCGATGCATTGTGCTGCGTTGCGTGAACGATGAAACGGACGGACGCGAAAAACCCGAACTACGACCCGCGACGGGAGGAGCGTTGGTATGACGTCATGTTTTTCTTCTCCTTGCGAGTGAGGGGTTGATCGGAATGGCGGCGACTCTAGCATGCGCACAACGGACGCAGCAAGCGGGCGGCGGGGCATTGCCGATCGAATTCTGGTTCGATGTGGCGAAAAACACACACATAGGAATCCGGATCATTTGCGCATCGATCGCGTGTGCGGCGCGCCGCGACGGGCGTTCAACGGATGCATGCCGCCTCGACGGGCGTGTCCGGTCGCGCTTGACAGCTGAAAAGCCGTTTCGTAGCATCCGCCTGCTTCATCCCTGAACCCTCATCGAATCGGTGATCCAAGTGCCCGCATTCAATCGTCCCTTCGCCTGATACGCCGACGACTGCCGTCCCGGCCGCGTGTCGTCCTGCCCGTTTCCGTTTGCCTCACGGCACCGGAACCATGATCGCAGGGCCGCGCCCGGACTCGCACTGACACCGTAACGCACTCCATCCGTTCGTTCACGTCGTCGGCTTTTTCCCCTGTTTCCGGAGAAAGACCATGACGCTGGATTTTCGCGCCTACGCGCAATCGCTCGACCTCGCCCGCTATCCGCGCACGCCGCACCTCGAAGGCTCGCGCCTGCAGGACGGCGACGAAGGTCACGACCACGTTCCCTATCGCACCCTCGCGGGCGCACACCTCGTCGTCGAGGAAAAGCTCGACGGCGCGAACACGGGCATCAGTTTCAGCCCGGCGGGCGAACTGCTGCTGCAGTCGCGCGGCCACTATCTGGCCGGCGGCGGCCGCGAACGGCAGTTCGGTTTCGTGAAGACCTGGGCCGCGGCCCATGCCGGCTGGCTGCTCGAGCGCCTCGGCGATCGCTACGTGATGTACGGCGAGACGATGAGCAAGAAGCACGCCGTGTTCTACGACGCGCTGCCGCATCACTTCTTCGAGTTCGACGTGTTCGACCGCGCGACCGACCGCTTCCTGTCGACACCCGCGCGCCGCGCGCTGCTCGCCGACGGGCCCGTGCTGTCGGTGCCGGTGCTGTATGAAGGCATCGCGCCGGCGCGGCTGGCCGACCTGAAGGCGCTGCTCGGTCCGTCGCTCGCGAAGACGCCGGACTGGCGCCGCGCATTCGAGAACACCGTGCGACGACAGGGGCTCGACCTCGCGCGCGCATGGCAGCAGTGCGACAAGTCGGAACGCTCCGAAGGGCTCTACGTGAAGGTCGAGACGGACGACGCGACGACCGCGCGCCTGAAGTGGGTGCGCCACGATTTCGTGCAGGCCATTCTCGATTCGGCGCGCCATCACTCGGAGCAGCCGTTCGTCCCGAACCTGCTCGCGCCGGATGTCGACCTGTATGCGCCGCGCCCGACGGTAACGTGGGCATCGATCCCGGTCGCACCCGCAAAAGAATAACGACGACACGGCCGTGCGCCGTTTCGACAGGAGTCTTGATCATGAAATACGCATATCTGCAGGCACTCGTGCCCGCGCCCGGCCAGCAGCCGGACTATCGCGCGTGTCTCGCGGCGTTTCCCGCGCTCGAACACGCGAAGACCACGCCGCAGGAGTCGGCGCATCACGGCGAAGGCGACGTGTGGACGCATACGATGATGGTGATCGACGCGCTGCTGGCGCTGCCCGGCTATCGGGCCGCGTCGCGCGCCGACCAGGAAATCGTGTTCCTGGCCGCGCTGCTGCACGACATCGCCAAGTACAGCACGACGGTCGTCGATCCCGTCACCGGCGCGATCGGCCATCCCGGCCACTCGCGCAAGGGGGCGATCGATGCGCGCATCGCGCTTTGGGATGCCGGCGTTCCGTTCGCGGTGCGCGAGGCGATCTGCCGGATGATCGGCGTGCATCAGGTGCCGTTCTTTGCAATGAGCGGGTCGCGCCGCGGCACGCCCGAGTTCATCGCGCGCGAGCTGTCGTGGCAGGTCAGCATCCCGCTGCTGTGCCTGCTCGCCGAAGCCGACATCCGCGGGCGTATCTGCGCCGACACCCAGCGCGTGCTCGACAACATCGAACTCTTGCGCGAACTGGCGCGGGAAGAGGGCTGTTACGGCCAGCCCCGCGCATTCGCCGACGCGCACACGGCGCTCAGCTACTTCCGCGGCGCGGACGTGCATCCCGACTATCCGCTGTTCCGCACACCGGGCTCGCAGGTCGTCGTGATGTCGGGCCTGCCGGCGTCGGGCAAGAACACATGGGTCGCACGACATCATCCGGATCTGCCGGTCGTGTCGTTCGACGATGCGCGCGATGCACTCGGGCTGCGTCACGGCCAGAACGAGGGCGCGGTTGCGCACCATGCGGTCGATGCCGCGAAAGCGCTGCTGCGCGACCGGCGGCCGTTCGTGTGGAACGCGACGAACCTGTCGCCGCTGATGCGCAAGAAGACGCTCGACCTGTTGTATGCGTACGGCGCCGACGTGACGCTCGTCTACCTCGAACAGCCGCGCGCGGAACTGTTGCGCCGCAACGCGCGGCGCGACACGTCGCTGACGAATCGCGCGCTCGAGGCAATGCTGCTGCGCTGGGATCTGCCGCTGCCGACCGAAGCGCATGCGGTGCGGTACGAAGTCTGAAACGACAACGCGATTGCTCGCGCCGGTACGCCGAATGTCACGAGCGGCGTACCGGCGCGACGCGCATCATTTCAATTCCGGATTCTGCTGCGTCGCGCACGCGCGCAGCGCGGTGACGAGATCCGTCTTGCCCAGCTTCTCGAACAGATCGGCCATCTCCATCTGCGCGACGGGGTCGCCTTCGCGCGCCGCGCGCCAGCGCAACGACGCGATCATCCCGCGCATGCGCTCGCCGGGCGTTTCGCCGTCGTAGCCCGACATCGCCTGCAGCACGTCCGCGAGCTTGTTGTAGCCGGCCGGCACGTGATGAACGAGCAGCCACGCGATGACCGGCTGCGCGCCTTCCCAATCCTCGTCGTCGAGCGAACTGTTCGCCAGACGCGCGGCCGCACGCCACGAACCGAGCGATGCGGCCTTCGCATAGGCGTTGTCGGCGTCGCGGCCGCGCGGCGACGGCGCTGCGTCGAATGCGGCCTGTGCTTCGGCCGACGACGGCGGAAGCGCGAGCTTCGTGCACTGGAAGTTGCCCGCGTCGGGGGCATTGCCGGGCAAATCGGCCCAGCGCACCTGGTCCTTCAGCGTGCGATCGAGCGTCGGGCGCACATCGCTTTCCTTCATCGACGCGAACACCCAGTCGGTGCGGACATGGCGCGCGGCGTCCCAGTCGCTTTCGGCGACTGCGTGGTGCGCGAAGGCCAGGCAACCAGCCAGGCAACCGATCCGGAGCAGCTTTCGGGCGGGAGATCTCATCATCGATTCCGGTGTGTCGCGGGATTGTCGACGCATCGCGGCCAGACCGCGATGCGCCGGTCCTAGCTCGCCATGACGATGAATGCGGTAAGCGCGAACGGAAATAGCGCGACGCCGAGCAGCCCCAACACGCCGTCCGCCGCCATCGTAATCGGCGACAACGCCAGCTTGGCGCCTTTACCGACTGCCGATAGCTTCTCCGTCACCGTGACTTGATACGGACGATTGAACGCCTGCGGTACCGACGACGGCGTGACCTCGTTCGGCAGGTAGCGCTTGCCGCTGATCGTGCCGTCTTCCTCCAGGTAACCGGACTCTTTCTTGAAACCGTCCGCGAGCGCGCGCGCTCTCATCTCGGAGCCGTCCGGCGCATCCGCATAGGGGAGTCGCATCGCATAACGACCGGTGATCCGCTCGCCGTGCGCCTCGAAATCGAGGAACGCCGTCTGAAGCTTCGGACGATAGGGTGCCTTGAACACAGTCGCGAGACTCGGCGGCAAATCGAAGATGTAGTGGTACTTCGTGCCGAGCACGACGAGTTGCTTGCCGTCGGCGGTCATCAGGAAGGTCGACAACGTTTCGTCGTATTTCGAATCCTTCATCCATTCCTTGGTGACGGGGCCGAAATCGCTGCAGCCGGCAAGCATGCCGGACGCTGCCACGGCGGGCAGCGCGAGAAATGTTCTTCTTTTCATGAGTGCTGTTCAGGTTGTTGTTCGTTATTCAGCGCAACCGCTTGAATGTCCGGCGCCGCGTTCGATGAACGCGGCGTCGTGACGGCCGTTCGTGCGATTTCTTCGCCTGCGCATTGTAGGGCCAAAACCGCTGCCGCAGCATCCCCCGGCAAGGCACCGCACCCGCGTGCGGTAGACTGCACGCTGGCCCGCCGCCAATCACACGACCGCTCGCCCCATTTCACACGCCATGGATCGAATCGACGCGATGAAGGTGTTCGTCGCCACGCTGGACGAGGGCAGCCTCGCGGGTGCGAGCCGGCGGCTCGGCCGCTCGCCGGCGGCGGTCAGCCGTGCGATCGCCTTTCTCGAGGCGCACACGGGCACCGCGCTGCTGTACCGGACCACCCGGACGATTCGGCTGAGCGAGGCCGGCGAACGCTACGCGGCCGCGTGCCGCCGCATCCTGTCCGATCTCGAGGAAGCCGACATGCTGGTCGCCGACGAACGCTCGGCGCCGCGCGGCATGTTGACGATCACCGCGCCGGTCGCCGCGGGCGAGGACGTGCTGCGCGCGCTGCTCGACGAATTCATCGAGCGCCATCCGGCCGTGTCGATCCGCCTGCAGCTGCTCGACCGTCCCGTCAGCCTGATCGACGAAGGGATGGACGTCGCGCTGCGCATCGCGCACCTGACCGATTCCACACTCGTCGCGATTCCGGTCGGCACGGTGCGGCGCGTCGTCGTGGCGTCGCCCGATTACCTGGCGAAGCATGCCGCGATCGAGACGCCGGCCGATCTCGCGCAGCACCGGATCATCTCGATGACGCACTTCGGGCTCGACTCGTGGAGCTTCCCGCCGTCCGGGCCATCGGCGCTGCCGCAGGTCGTCCAGTTCGCGCCGCGCTTCATCATCAACACGATCCGCGGCGCGGTCGCGTCGGCCGTCGCCGGCCACGGCGTCACGCGGCTGTTTTCGTATCACGTCGCCGAACCGGTGCGCGACGGCGCGCTGCGGATCGTGCTGAGCGACAGCGAACATGCGCCGCTGCCCATCCATCTCGTCACACCTTACGGACGGCTGTCGGTCCCGAAGGTGCGCGCGTTCGTCGATTTCGCGACGCCGCGCCTGCGTGAGCATTTCGCACAGCTGGCCGCCATCACCGACGGCGATTGAACCGCAACGCGGAAGAATGGCTTTCGCGCGACGGGGATTCTCTCGACATTCGAGTCAATCTAGACTTTCTTCAACCGACAGACGCGCGTGGCGTCCGTCCAGCGAATGGAGGTCGACATGCATCAAGCCCTTCTGGATCAGCCGCGTGCGCTCAACGCGTGGCGCGGCACGCCGTGTGCCGCCGGTGCCGGCCCGGTCGGCCCGACTCGCATCGCGAGGGCGCGATGAGCACGACCGCACACGTGCCGACGCCGACGCTCGCCGAACGGCCCGCCGCCAGCTATGCGGAACGCAACGCGCACTACTGGCGGCGCAATCTCGCCGTCTGCGTATTCGGATCGTTCACGACGCTCGTCAGCTTGAGCATGCTGCTGCCGTTCCTGCCGCTGTACGTGCGGCAACTCGGCGTCGACTCGCAGTCGGCCGTGATCCAGTGGTCGGGCGTCGCGTTCAGCGCGACGTTTCTCGGCACGGCCGTCACCGCACCGCTGTGGGGCCGGCTCGCGGACCGTTTCGGCCGCAAGCCGATGCTCGTGCGCGCGGCGATCGGGATGGCCATCGTGATGTCGCTGATCGGCATCGCGCACAACGTGGTTGAGCTCGTCGCGTTGCGACTGATCGCGGGGCTCGTCGGCGGCTACGCGTCGGCGTCGACCGTGATGGTCGGCACGCAGGCGCCGCGCGAGCGCGCGGGCTGGGCGCTCGGCATCCTGTCGACCGGTGCGCTCGCGGGCAATCTCGTCGGGCCGCTCGTCGGCGGACTGCTGCCGGGCTGGGTCGGGATTCGCGGCACGTTTTTCGCCGGTGGCGCGATGATCGCCGTCGCCGCGCTGCTGACGATCTTCTTCGTGAAGGAAGATTTCCACGCGGACACCGACGCGAAAGCACGTACCGCCGGTGCGGCCGCGGGCACGGCGCAACGCACGAATCGCGCGGCGGTCGCCGCGCTGCTGGTGACGGCGATGATGGTGCTGCTCGCGAACATGTCGATCGAGCCGATCATCACGGTGTATATCGGTGGCCTCGGCGTGGGTGGCGACGGCCTCGCGCGCGTCGCCGGCGTCGTGATGGCGTGTTCGGCGCTGGGCAGCGTGCTGACCGCCGCGCGGCTCGGCGCGCTGGCCGACCGGATCGGCAGCTGGAACGTGATCATCGGCTGTCTGCTGCTGACCGCGCTCGCGATGGTGCCGCAGGCATTCGTCACGCACTGGTGGCAGCTTGCCGCGCTGCGCGTGCTGATGGGCATGACGCTCGCGGGGCTGCTGCCGTCGATCGGCAAGCTCGTCCGCCAATCGGTCGACGAGCGCGCGACGGGGCAGATGCTCGGTTACCTGCAGTCCGCGCAGTTCAGCGGACAGGTGATCGGCCCGGTGATCGGCGGGCAGATCGGCGTCGCGCTCGGCCTGCATTCGGTGTTCTTCGTGACGGGCGCGCTGCTGGCGGCCTGCGCGGTACTCGCGCACTGGGCGCGCGGCCGATAGCGGCTGGCCAGTGGATCGTGGCATGGCGTAGGATGGTCGCAGTTGCGGATGCCGCGCCCGGAAGCAGCGACAACACACCCGTTCGCTGCGCGCTCCGTGCACCGCACCTTAACGCTGCCCATCATTTTCGACACCGTTTTCACATGTCCGGCTATGTGCAAAGAACGACGAACGCGCGTCGTGCCGGACCCGACCAACACGCGTCGGCCGACATGCGGCCGACGCATTTCGATGACGGATCGTGCAGGAGGCAAGCAACATGAATCAATCGACCGATAACCGGACGCTGTTGCGCACGCTCGGCATTCGCGCGCCGATCGTGCAGGCGCCGATGGCCGGCGTCAGCACGCCGGCGCTGGCGGCCGCCGTATCGAACGCGGGCGGGCTCGGCTCACTCGGCGTCGGCGCGACGAATGCCGACGGCGCGCGCAAGATGATCCGCGACACGCGCGCGCTCACCGACCGGCCATTCAACATCAACGTGTTCTGCCACCGTCCGGCCCGGGCCGACGCGGTGGTCGAGCGCGCGTGGCTCGACTGGCTCGCGCCGGCGTTCCGCGAATACGGCGCGACGCCGCCCGCATCGCTGTCCGAGATCTATACGAGTTTCGTCGCGGACGACGCGATGCAGGCGATGCTCGTCGAGGAAACGCCGGCCGTCGTCAGCTTCCATTTCGGGTTGCCGTCGGCGGACGTGATCGCCGCGCTGAAGCGCGCGGGCATCACGCTGTTCGCGGCCGCGACGAATCTCGACGAGGCGCGGCAGATCGCCGCCGCCGGCATCGACGCGATCGTCGCGCAGGGCATCGAAGCCGGCGGGCACCGCGGCGTGTTCGATTCGACCGCCCGCGACGATCGCCTCGGCACGTTCGCGCTGACGCGGCTGATCGTGCGCGAATGCGCGCTGCCCGTGATCGCCGCGGGCGGCATCATGGACGGCGAAGGCATCGCCGCCGCGCTCGCGCTCGGCGCGCAGGCCGCGCAGCTCGGCACCGCGTTCGTCGCGTGCCCGGAGACGTCGATCGACGACGGTTATCGCCGTGCGATCCTCGGCGACGCGACACGCCGCACCACGTTCACGACCGCGATCTCGGGCCGGGTCGCGCGCGGCATCGCGAACCGGCTGACCGCGCTCGGCGACGATCCGCATGCGCCGGCCACACCCGCGTATCCGATCGCGTACGACGCGGGCAAGGCGCTGCATGCGGCGGCAAAGGCGAAGGGCGAATTCGGCTACGGCGCGCAGTGGGCCGGGCAGGCGGCGCCGCTCGTGCGCGCGCTGCCGGCCGCCGAGCTGTTCGCGACGCTCGAGCGCGAAACGCGGGCCGCGATCGTGCGGTTGCAGCACGCGCTGGACTGACCGCGCGCGGTTCGCAAGCCGCGCACACATGCCGGCGATCAGCGCGCGAACCTGCACCGCCGGCCGCCGATTTGCAATGTTCTGTATCTGCTCGGACCGCGGATACAGTGCGATACAACGCGGCTGCGCGGGTCCGCTATAAAGCAGGCATGACCTCTTCTGGAGCGCATCATGTCTGCAACCTGGTTCAAAGGGTCCTGTCATTGCGGGACCGTCAAATTCGAAGTCCGAACGGCCATTGCACCGGCCGCCCGCTGCAACTGCAGCCTGTGCCGCCGCCGCGGCGCGCTGATGAGCCCGATGTTCCCCGCTGACGACCTGAAGATCGTCGCAGGCGAGGGCGCGCTGACGTGCTACCACTTCAACACCCACACGGCCCGACACTATTTCTGCAGTCGCTGCGGCATCTATCCGTTCCATCGGACGCGCATGGACCCGGCATGCTGGCGCGTCAATCTCGGTTGCCTCGACGGCATCGATCCGTATGCGTTGGACGCGACGGTCGCCAACGGCGCGAGCCTGTCGGTCGTGGAGGACGCATGAAGCGCTGGCTGATGATCCTGCTGTTTGCCGCAGGCGGGCTCGCGACCGAAATCGCCCATCCGGTGCAATGCTCGCTGCGCTCGGAAAGCCGCGTGCAGACCGGCAAGCGCCGCAGCCAGGCCTGACGGCGATCGGGCCGCGGTGCACCGTCCCGCCGGTTCATCGAGACCGATTATCATGCTTCCGATAAGATCGCACGCGATATATAATGCACTTATCTGCGACCGTTCGCGTCGCTGGAGGAAGTTCATGAAACCGACCGAAGCACCATCGCCCGCCGCGCCGAAGCTGTCCGATTTCCTGTGTTTTGCGATCTACTCGACGAACCTCGCGTTCGGCAAGGCGTACAAGCCGATCCTCGACGAGCTCGGCCTCACGTACACGCAATACATCACGATCATTGCGCTGTGGGAGCAGGACAACCAGACGGTCGGTCAGCTCGGCGAGAAGCTGTTCCTCGAATCCAATACGTTGACGCCGATCCTGAAGAAGCTCGAGGCGATGGGCTATCTGGAGCGGCACCGCGATCCGTCGGACGAACGCCAGGTGCTCGTCAGCCTGACGAAGAGCGGCCGCCGCGTGCGCGAGAAGGGGCTCGACATGAATCTGGTCGAGGCCACCGGGTTGAAGCCGGACGAATTCGCGAAGATGCAGAAGGCGATCGTCACGCTGCGCGGCAACCTGATCCGGTCGACCGAAGAATAAACGCCATACAAGAGCCGGCCGACGCCCGAGCGGCGTCGGCTGGCATCGTCAGGCCTGCGCTTCCCCCAGCACCAGCAGGTTCATCTCGCGACGCACGACAAAACCGAGAGCGAGATAGCGCTCGATCGCGACCTGGTTCGTCGTGAGGACGTGCAGGAACGGTGTTTCCGATCGTGCGCCGATGGTCGCGATCAACGCACGGATCAGTCGCGCCGCAAGACCTTGCCGCCGAAACGCGGCATCCACGCACACGGCACTGATCTCGGTATAACCGTCGAGCCGCATCCGCTCGCCCGCCATCGCGGCGAGCCGGCCTTCGCTGCGTACGCCGATATAGCCGCCGAGTTCGAACGTGCGCGGGCCGAACGGGCCGGGTTGCGCGGCGGTGGTCAGCGCGAGCATGTCCGGCACATCGGCTTCGGCGAGTGCGACGTGCTCCGATGCGGATGCCGGTTCGAGCGTCCCTTGCCAGACCATTTGCAGCAACGTCGCGCGCCGGATCACCGACAATCCCGCCGGCGGCCGGATCTCGTCCGGCGTGACCAGCGCCGCCGGCCCGTGCGCGGCGATCAGCTCGCGCAATGCGTCGAAGGATGCCGGGCTCGTGTCCTTGAGCGCGGCAAACGGCGCAACGGCCATCGGAAACCGCAACGCGCGGTCGTTGCCGAGTGCAAAGCGGCGCTGCTTGCTTGTGAGCGCGTTCCAGACGACCTGGTCGAGCGCGTGTGCGCCGCTTGTCGCGTTCCCGGTTGTGGTATCCGGCATCGGCTGCTCCTCGATTGAAGATTTCGTGCCGCACAGAATAGACCGGATCGGGCGCGGACGTCGCACCGCGGCCGCTTGAATTGGCGCTGTAAATCCAGTCGCCCCAAATAGAAAAGCGCACGCGATTACATCGCATGCGCTTTATGTGGCGGACGTTGGCGACCGATTGCGTCGCGCCACGCTCAGTGACCGAAATAGATTGAGCGCTCGGCCACGCGAACCTCGCTGCGGTTGCCGGATTGGGCCGCGCCGTCAGCGTCGCGGCCGTAACCGGACGCCTGCGTATCGGCGGCGACGGCGCCATCGTCGTGAATCCGGCTCAGCGCCGCCTGGAGATTGTCCGGGTAGTACGGGTCATTGGGCCGGTTCGGCTGGAAGCCGGCTTGCTGCAGCGCGCCCAGTTCCGCTTGCACTTGTGCACGCGTGACGGTGCTTTCGCTGGCGTTCACCGGTGCGGCGGCGACGGCCGACACGGCAACGAGGAGGGCGGCAATCAATTGGGTCTTCATTTTTTACCTCGACAGGAAATCAGGAATTCGGGAATCACGCACCGCACGCCAGCCATCGGCGCCGATCGCGGTTTCGTTCAATGACCGAAGTAGATCGAGCGCTCGGCGACGCGCGTCGCAGGCCGGCTGCCCGACTGCGTGGCGGCAACGGCGTCGCGGCCGTAACCGGATGCCGCTGCATCGGCCGCCACGGCGTCGTTCGCGTGAACGCGCGTCAGTGCGGCCTGCAGGTCGTCCGGATAGTGCGGATCGTTCGCGCGGCCCGGCCGATAACCGGCTTGTTCGAGCTGGACGAGCTCGGCACGCACTTGCGCGCGGGACACGGTGGATTCATTGGCAAACGCCGGTGCGGCAGCAGAAGCCGAGACAGCGACGAGAAGGGCGGCGATCAATTGGGTTTTCATCATTTACCTCGATTCAGAACAGGAATGGAAAGGATTCAGCGTTCAGGTATCGGCGCGCGGCGCTCAATGACCGAAATACACCGAGCGGTCGGCCACGCTGACGGCGTGCGGGCGGCCCGCTTGCGTCGCCGCGTCGCCGTTGCTGCCGTAGCCGGAAGCCCGCTCGTTGGCCGCGACCGCGTCGGCCGTATGGATCTGCGTCAGCGCGGCCTGCAGATCGTTCGGATAGGTCGCATCGGTGGCGCGATTCAGCGGATAACCGGCCGTTTGAAGCCGGGTCAGCTCGGCGCGCACTTGCGCACGGGTCACGGTGGTTTCATTGGCGAACGCCGGTGCGGCGGCAGAAGCCGAAACAGCGACGAGAAGGGCGGCGATCAGTCGGATATTCATCATTCACCTCGATAGGAAAGAAGTCTGGAATGTGGCAGGCAGCACATCGGCCGCCCGATGCCACGTTCATGCGATACGGATTTCGACGTCGATGTTGCCGCGCGTCGCCTTCGAATACGGGCAGGTCTGATGCGCGGCATCGACGAGGCGCTGCGCGACGTCACGATCGAGCCCCGGCACGCTCACGTTCAGACGTGCCTGCAGGAAGTACGCGTTGCCGGCCGTGCCGAGGTCCACTTCGGCGTCGACGGCCAGATCTTCCGGCAGCGTCACCTTCGCGGCACGCGCCGCAAGCTGCATCGCGCCGATGAAGCAGGCCGACCAGCCGGCCGCGAACAGCTGTTCCGGGTTGGTGCCGGTGCCGGCGCTGCCCGGCGACGACAACTGGATGTCGAGGCGGCCGTCGGAACTGCGCGCCGTACCGTCGCGGCCGCCCGAAGTCGTATGCGTCTTGCCCGTGTACAGCACTTTTTCGATCTTGCTCATCATTTGCTCCGTCAGTGGGTTCAGCAGGTTTTCTCTGATGCGATTCGATCGCATGCGATGGAGTTTCGTCGAGGCGACCACCCATGTCAAGCGCATTCGATTAGATCGCATCCGATATTTTGTATTTCAATGTATCCGGAACGTGTCTGGCTTGGCTGGACAAGGCTTCCGGACGATCAAACCCCGATATCCACGGTAACGGGGCAGGCGATGAAACCCGGGCAGGGCGGGCGAACACGCCCGCGGGAATGGCTTGCGGTCGCGCGGGGCGGCCGATACGTCAGGCCGGGTCGATCTCGGCGATCACGACGAGGATGACGGCCGCGTCGGCCGGCAACTGGCGCTGGGAGAACGCCGAGCGCGCGTGTCCCGCCTTGTCGCCCAACACGGCGGCGAACAGGTCGGACGCGCCGTCGATCACGGCCGGCTGCCCGAAAAATCCGTCCGCCGAACTCACGTGCCCCTCGACGCGCACGATCTTGCGCAGCCGGTCGAACCCGCCCAGATGCTTATGGATCTGCGCGAGCACGTTCAGCGCCGCAAGCCGGGCCGCATGCCGGCCTTCGTCGACGCTCAACTGCTCGCCGACGCGGCCGGTGTAGGCGACTTTGCCGTCGACGAGCGGCAGTTGCCCCGATACGAACAGCAGGTTGCCGGCCTCACTTGCGGCCGTATAGCTGCCGAGCGGTTGCGGCGGTTCGGGTAACGCGAGGCCGAGTTCGGCCAGTTTCTGTTCGACGGTCATGTCGTGCTCCTTGCGGGAAAATGGATCAGGCGATCGGTAGTGCCTGTCAGTCACTCTAGTGATGTGGCCAAAGCCGGTAAATGTCAGCCGCGCAATTGATTCACAACGCGGTGTAACGCATGACGCAACGCGCGCGACGCGCCGATACGGGCCGCGTTCGACCACGTACACTCGCTGGTTTCCCGCGCGATATTCATGCACACTCGTTGCTCCATCGCGCGACGGCAGGAACCGCCCCATGCAACGCAAATTCGACGATCTGCTGCTGGGCAGCATCGAGCTGTTCTGTCTCGCCGCCGAACTCGGCAGCTTCACGCTGGCGGCAACCGCGGCGAGCGTCACGCCGGCCGCGGTCAGCCGGTCGGTGGCGCGGCTCGAGCAACGTCTCGGCGTGCGGCTGTTCGTGCGCACGACACGGCAGATCCGCCTGACCGATTCCGGCCGGCGTTATTTCGAGCAGTGTCGCGATGCGCTGTCGCAACTCGTCGACGCGGAACGCGAAGCGACCGGCCAGCAGGCGACGCCCGCCGGCGTGCTGCGGATCAGCATGCCGACGCCGTACGGGCACTATCGCGTGCTGCCGCTGCTGCCCGCGTTTCGCGAGCGGTATCCGGACGTGCGTGTCGAAACCCACCTGAGCAACCGCAACATCGACTTCGCCGAGGAAGGCTTCGATCTCGCGATCCGCGGCCGCACACCGGCCGATTCGACGCTGGTCGCGCGCAAGCTGGAGGACGCCGAACTCGTGGTCGTCGCGACGCCCGGCTACCTGAAGCGCGCGGGCACGCCGGCCGCCATCGACGATCTGCATGCGCACGAATGCATCCAGTTCGAACTGCCCAGCAGCGGGCGGCCGATTCCCTGGCTGTTCGACGACGGATCGGACGAGATCGAGATCGCGACGACCGGCAACTACAGTGCGTCGGGCGACGTCCTCGCCGGCGTGACGCTCGCGCGCAGCGGCGCGGGCCTGTTCCAGACCTACCGCTTCATCGTCGAACAGGATCTGCGCGCCGGCACGCTCGTCGAGGTGCTGCCCGGCCTTGGCGGCCGGTCGCGGCCGTTCATGCTGCTGTACCCGCATGCGCGCTTTCTGTCGTCGCGCGTGCGCGTGTTCGTCGACTTTCTCGTCGAGCATCTGGAGCGCGCGCCCGCCAGGCAGGCGGGCGGTGCGCGCCCCAAACGCGCCACCGCATCGCGATAGGCACGCCGGCGCGTTCTTTCGACGCTGCACTCAATGCCCGGCGCTCTGGCCGCCGTCGACGTGCAGGATCTCGCCGGTGACGAACGGCGCCGAGTCGAGATAAAGGATCGCGCCGACGATGTCGCTCATCTCGCCCATGCGGCCGACCGGATGCAGCGACGCGAGCGTCGCATGCGTTTCCGGCGCATGCATCGGCGACTTGATGACGCCCGGCGACACGGCATTCACGCGGATGCCGGCCTTCGCATACTCGATCGCGAGCGACTTCGTCGCCGCATTCAATCCGCCTTTCGTCAGCGATGCGAGCACCGACGGCACGTTGCTGTTCGCGTGATCGACCAGGCTCGTCGTGATGCTGACCACGTGGCCGCTGCCGTGCTTTTGCATCGCGGCGATCGCGCGCTGCGTGATGTGGAAGAACCCGTTCAGGTTGACGCTCGTGATCTGCGCGTAGTCGTCCGCGGTGTACTGCGTGAACGGCTTCGCGATGAACACGCCGGCGTTGTTGACGAGCGTGTCGACGCGGCCGAAGCGTTCGATTGCCGCGTCGACCACGCGCCGCGCGACGGCCGGATCGCCGATGTCGCCCGCGACGGTGACGAGATCGGGGTCGTTCGACGGGCCGATCGACCGGGACGTCGCGACGACACGATGGCCGCGTGCGCGGAATGCGTTGACCGTTTCCGCGCCGATGCCTTGCGATGCGCCGGTGACGATGATGACTTTGGATGCGCTCATGACATGCCTCGATAAGTAATGGGTGTTCGGCTTCGGTGCCGACCGGATCGATGAATCCGATGGGCAGACTGTAGGCGTGCCGATCGCGATTTCGAACACCCACCGTGGAGCAACAGTCTTGCGTCGGGGGAACAAATGGGGGGAGGGAGGGTTTGAAGCGGGGCGCGCGCACGGTCGAAATACGGCCGACACCGGCCCCGATTTGCCCGTCACGGAACACGCAGTTGGATAAATTCATCCGCCTATCCGGATAACTTTTCTTATCACAATAGTGCTATCGAAAATCCAAACTCGTCATTTCACAAACGCGTCTGACGTCTCCACCCAGACCATTCCGATGCGACCCATGATCGATTCGAGGGCAGGGAAGCGGTCTTCGACAGCCCGCCTGCATCGGCCCGGCGGTCCGGTTTTGCTATATTTCGGCGAACAAGCCTGCAACACCGTCTCGCGTCACAAGCCCCCTTGAAGCGCGCCGATGTTGCGTCTGACCTCTACCCGTTCTCGAGATGCGGCCATGGATTACATCGAAAGCATGCGTATTTTTCGGACGGTGGTGGAACTGAAGAGCTTCACCCGCGCAGCCGATCATCACGGCATGGCGCCGCCGGCCGTATCGCGGGCGATCTCGGCCCTCGAGCAGCGGATGGGGTGCCGGCTGTTGAACCGGACGACCCGCCGGATATCGCTCACGGAAGCCGCCGAGCGGTTCTACGAAAGCTGCGTGCGCATTCTCGAAGAGGTGGATACGGTCGAGGCGGCGGTCGCGAACCAGACGCGGGAGGCCCAGGGTGTGTTGCGCCTGGTCGCGCATGCGACCGCGACGATCCACCGGCTCGTCCCGCTCATTGCCGGATTCAAGCGGGCCCATCCGAAGGTCACGCTCGACGTGACGCTGACGGAACGGCCGGTCGACCTGGTCGGCGAAGGGTACGACCTGGGCATCGTCGTGCCCTTCATGCTGATGAGCGAAACGACCGTCATCCGGGTGCTCGACCGGATTCCGATCGTCCTCGTTGCAACGCCCGACTACCTGAAGGCCAGCTCGACCCCCACGCATCCGTCGGATCTGGCCAGCCACCATTTCGTGCCGCTGTCGGCGTCGATCCGCCGTCCCGACCTCCGCTTCCGCATCGACGAAGAGGAGTTCGCCGTTGCGCTGAGCTTCGACATTTCGTCCAACAGTCCCGCGTTCAACCGCGAAATGGCGCTGCAGGGGCTGGGCATCGGCATCACGCCGCTGGCGCTGGTCGAAAGCGACCTGGCGTCCGGCAGGCTGGTGCGGCTGCTTGCCGAGTTCCCGCTGATCGACGAGAGCATCGAGCTTCAACTCGCTTACAGCAACCGGACGCTGCTGCCCGCCAAGGTCCGCGCGTTCATCGACCACGCGGTCGATTTCTTCGAAACATCGAAAACCCGGTAAGCCGCAATCCGCGCGCCATTACTGCACCCGGCGACAACAATCTGATAACCCGCCTGCCATCGCCCCGTGGCAGGCCGCGCACTACGCTGTGCGCATGCACTCAATCGACCTCCTCGACGACGACTGTTTCGCGCTTCGCCAGGCTTCGCGGCATATCTCGAAGCTCTACGAGCACCACCTGTCCGCCGTCGGCATCACGCCCACGCAGTTCAGCATCCTCGGCACGCTCGGCCTGAGGGCCGGCCTGACGATGGCCGAACTCGCGAAAGCGATGGTGATGGACAGAACGACGCTGGTGCGCGCCCTCAAGCCGTTGCTGCGGCGCGGGCTGGTGGCGGCGCCCGCCGAAGGGAAGCGCCATCGGCGGCTCCAGGTCGTATTGACCACGCATGGATCGAAGAAGCTCGATGAAGCCGCCGTCCATTGGGCGAGGGCGCAGGCGAGCTTCGAACGCGAATTCGGCTCGCAACAGGCGGCATATCTGCGTCGCGAACTGTTTCGCATGACGCACGACACGTCAGACAGTTAGCCGCCCCGACAACTCATTCATGCCGTTCCAGACATTGATGCACGACTGCCGGATCGCCAACTTGTGCATATGCACTCATTAATCGTTCGATGACTTGATGACTCAGGGAAACATGGAAATGGAAACGATGACGTATCACTCGCTCCCCCGGCCGCAGTCGGGCGTTCGTAAGGGATGGATCGCCGCCGCGGCGCTGGCGTTCAGCCTGGCCGGCTGCGTGAACTACGCGGGCATCAAGAGCGACAAGCAGATGGCGGCCCCGACGCAGTTCGCGTCGACCGAGAGCCTGCCGGCCGAAGGCGGCAAGTGGCCGGCGATGAACTGGGCCAGCCAGTTCAGCGATCCGCAACTGCCGGCGCTGATCGACGAAGCGTTGCGCGGCAACCCGACGATCGACCAGGCGCATGCGCGGATCGAGAAGGCGTCGGCCTATATCGGCACCGCGCGATCCGCCCTCTATCCGAATGCGAACGGCAGCTACACGTGGACGCGCCAGCGCTACACCGAAAACGGCATCGTGCCGCCGCCATACGGCGGCTCGTGGCAGAGCGAGAACAGCCTGCTGGCGAGCGTGTCGTGGGATCTCGACCTGTGGGGCAAGAACCGCGAGCGGCTGCGTCAGGCCGTCTCCAGTGAAAAGGTGGCGGACGCGGAAGCCGAGGAGGTGCGCATCACGCTCGCCGCGTCGGTAGCGAGCACCTACAACCAGCTCGCGCTGCTCTACGCGCTGCGCGACATCCAGGTTCGCGAAGTGTCGAACCGCGAGACGATTTCGCACCTCACCGAAGGCCGCGTCAATGCGGGCCTCGACAGCAACGTGGAGCGGCAGACCGCGTACGGCGAAACCGCGACGAGCCGTTCCAGCGTCAGCGATCTCGACGGCCAGATCAAGACGGTGCGCTACCAGCTGGGCGCGCTGCTCGGCGCGGGCCCGGATCGCGGCCTCGCGATCGCCGTGCCGGCGCTGCATGGCGGCGACGTCGTCGCGCTGCCCGACAATCTGCCGGCCGACCTGCTGTCGCGCCGGCCCGACATCGTCGCGGCCTACTGGAAGGTGGACGCGGCCGTTCACGACGTGAAGGAAGCCAAGGCCGAGTTCTACCCCGACGTCAATCTGTCGCTGGCGGCCGGGCTCGACGCGTTCGGCTGGGGCCGTTTCCTGACGGCCGGCAGCGGGCAGTTCCAGGCGGCCCCGGCCATTCACCTGCCGATCTTCGACGCCGGCGCGCTACGCGCGCAACTGAAGGGTCGTTATGCGGACTTCGACTACGACGTCGCGACCTACAACCAGACGCTGATCGGCGCGCTGTCCGACGTCGCCACGCAGGTCACGCAGATCCGCTCGACCGATCTCCAACTGGTCGATGCGCGCAAGGCGCTGGATGCGCAAACCACCGCCTATCAACTGGCGATCGCCCGCTACCGCGCAGGGCTGAACCCGCAACTGCAGGTGCTGAACGCGGACGACAACCGGCTGGCGGCCGAGACGGCCGTCGTCAATCTCGAGATGGGCCGTCGCAGCCAGCAGATCGGGCTGATCAAGGCACTCGGCGGCGGCTTCGATGCGTCGCATGCCGGTCTCGCGGCGAGTGCCGAAACGCCGATTCCCGCGCCGTCGCACCCCGTGGCGTCGAACTGATCGATTGATTCGGCGGCTCTCGCGCACGCCGAACGGAAAACCTTGAACCTCAACCTTGACTGGAGCCATTCATGAACACCCCCGATTCACAGCCGACCGACGACGCACCGAAGCAACCGGGCAAGCGCCGCGCGCTGCTCGCACTGGTCGCCGCGTCCCTCGGGATCGCCGGCGCCGCCTACGGCGCCTATTACTTCCTCGACGCGCGTTATCACGTCGATACCGATGACGCTTACGTCAACGGCAACGTCGTACAGATCACGCCGCAGGTATCGGGCACGGTCATCGCGGTGAACGCGGACAACACGCAGATCGTAAAGGCCGGCGAGCCGCTCGTGCAGATCGATCCCGCCGACGCGAAGATCGCGCTGCAGCAGGCGGAAGCGAATCTCGGCCAGACCGTGCGCAAGGTTCACGGCCTGTATGTCGACGACGACAAGTACCGCGCGAACATCGCGGAGCGCCAGTCCGATCTCGCGAAGGCGCAGGACGACCTGCGGCGCCGCCAGTCGACGGGCATGACGGGCGCGGTGTCGGAGGAAGACATCTCGCATGCGCGGGACGCCGTGCGGTCGGCGCAGGCCGCGCTCGACGCCGCGAAGCAGCAGCTCGGCTCGAATCGCGCGCTGACGTCGAACACGACCGTCGACCAGCATCCGGACGTGATGGCGAGCGCCGCGCGCGTTCGCGACGCGTACCTGGCCTATTCGCGCACGACGCTGCCGGCGCCGGTCACCGGCTACATCGCGCAGCGCTCGGTCCAGGTCGGCCAGCGCGTGTCGCCGGGGGCCGCGCTGATGTCGGTCGTGCCGCTGAACCAGGTGTGGGTCGACGCGAACTTCAAGGAGTGGCAACTGCGCCACATCCGCATCGGGCAGCCGGTCGAGCTGACGGCGGATGTCTACGGCTCGTCGGCCGTCTACCACGGCAAGGTGGTGGGCTTCACGCCGGGCACCGGGTCGGCGCTCGCGCTGCTGCCCGCGCAGAACGCGACGGGCAACTGGATCAAGGTCGTGCAGCGGTTGCCGGTGCGGATCGAGATTCCGCCGGAGGAGCTGGAAAAGCATCCGTTGCGCGTGGGGCTGTCGATGAATGTCGACGTCAACGTGAAGGAGCAGCGCAGCGCCGGCCCGGAAACCGATCCGCCGTCGATCGACAAGACCGACGTGTTCGCGAAATACGGCGATCAGGCCGATGCCGCGATCGCCGACATCATCGCCGCCAACAAATGACCTCCCGACGCCCGGCGAACGCGCGTGCGAAGCAGCCTGCGCCCGCGTCGCCGGCCCGACCGTAACCGGATTATCACCATGACCGCCAATCAATCGAATCCTCCTCCGCTGACGGGGACGGCACTCGCACTGGGCTCGTTGAGCGTGGGCCTCGCGGGTTTCATGACCGTCCTCGATTCCTCGATCGCCAACGTCGCGATTCCCACCATCTCGGGCAACCTCGGCGTATCGGTCGACGAGGGCACCTGGGTCATCACCGTCTTTGCCGCGGCGAATTCCGTCGCGATCCCGCTGACCGGCTGGCTCACGCAGCGGCTCGGGCAGGTCAAGCTGTTCGTCGGCTCGATCCTGCTGTTCGTGCTCGCATCGTGGCTGTGCGGCATCGCGCCGTCGCTGCCGTTCCTGTTGGGGGCGCGCGTGCTGCAAGGCCTCGTGGCGGGGCCGCTGATCCCGATGTCGCAGGCGCTGCTGCTCAGTTCGTGGCCGAAGGCGAAATCGTCGCTGGCGTTATCGCTGTTCTCGATGATCGTCGTGACCGGGCCGATCGTCGGGCCGTCGCTCGGCGGCTGGGTCACCGACAGCTACGCGTGGTCGTGGATCTTCTACATCAATATCCCGGTCGGGTTGTTCGCGGCCACGATGGTCTGGTTCCTGTACCGCAAGCGCGACACGCCCACCCGGAAACTGCCGATCGACTTCGTGGGGCTGACCTTGCTGATCGTCTGGGTCGCGTCGCTCCAGGTGATGCTCGACAAGGGCAAGGATCTCGACTGGTTCTCGTCGAGCACGATCGTGATCCTGACCATCGTCGCGGTCGTGGGCCTCGTGCTGTTCATCATCTGGGAGCTGACCGACAAGAATCCAGTCGTCGACCTCACGCTCTTCAAGCAGCGCAACTTCCTCGGCGGCACGATTTCGATCGCGATCGCCTACGGGATCTTCTTCGGCACGCTCGTACTGCTGCCGCAGTGGATGCAGGAATATCTCGGCTACCGCGCCGTCGACTCGGGGCTCGCGACGGCACCGCTCGGCATCTTCGCGGTGATCGGCGCGCCGATCATGGGCAAGCTCCTGCCGCGTTCGGACGCACGCATCATCGGCACGCTCGCGTTCGTCGGCTTCGCGATCGTCTATTACATGCGCACGTTCTTCTTCACGGACATCAGCGAGGGCTACATCATCCTGCCGACCCTGCTGCAGGGTATCCCGATGGCGCTGTTCTTCGCGCCGCTGACCGTGATCATCCTGTCGGGTCAGCCGCCTGAAAAGGTGCCGGCCGCGGCAGGCCTGTCGACCTTCGCGCGGATGTTCTTCGGCGGCATCGGCACGTCGCTCGCGGGCGTCGTGTGGAACAACCGGACGATCATGCACCACGAGATCCTGACGCAGCAATCGAGCCCGACCAACCCGCTCTTCAATACGCAGATGGACAGCTACCATTCGCTGCTCGGCCTCGGCCAGGGATCGTCGTATGCGTTGTTCGACCACGTCGTGCAGTCGCAGTCGGCAATGCTCGGGCTGAACGACGTGTTCTACGGCGCGGCGGTCGTGATGATCCTGATCATCCCGCTCATCTGGATCACCAAGCCAGGCAAGGCAAGCGGGTCGAGCGACGCTGCGGCAGCCGCGCATTGAAAGGGGGAGGGCAGGCGTTCGGCGGTGATGCTTCTGTCGGTCGAACGCCGAACGCCGAATGAAGGCCGATGCATTGAAAGGCCGCGCCCGAATCGGGGCGCGGCCTTTCGTTTCTGTCAGGTCTTTCGCATCAGGTCATGCAGCGCATGCGCCGGGTTTACCGAAAGTCATGGAAGCGCAGGGGATTGCGTCTGGTCGAGCCATGCGACGATGTTGCGCACGGTATCGCCGTAGAAAGTCTCGTAGAGCTCGCGCGTCACATAGCCGATATGCGGTGTGGCAAGCACGTTGTCGAGCGAGCGCAACGGGTTCGCCGGTTCCAGCGGCTCGGTATCGTAGACATCGATCGCGGCCCCGGCGATCTGCCCGCTCTTCAGCGCGGCGAGCAACGCAGCCGTATCGACGATGGGGCCGCGCGACGTATTGACGAGGCGGCTCGTGGGTTTCATCCGGCCGAGTTCGGCGGCGCCGACCAGGCCTCGCGTCCGCTCGCTCAGGCGGACGTGGATCGACAGAAAGTCGGACGACGAGAACAGTTCATCCTTGCCGACCCGCTGCACGCCTTTCGATTCGGCGCGCTCCGCCGTCAGGTTCTGACTCCACGCGATCACGTTCATGCCGAACGCGCGGCCGATCACGCCGACGGCCGAACCGACCCTGCCGAGCCCGAGCAGGCCCAGCGTCTTGCCGGCAAGCTCCGTGCCGAGCGAGACCTGCCACCCGCCGTCGCGCACCGACCGGTTCTCGACGGCAAGGTTGCGGGCCAGGCCCAGAATCATGGCCCACGTGAATTCGATGGTCGGCGCGGACCGATATCCGGTGTGAACGACCTTCACGTTCCGCTCGGCGGCCGCCGCTTCATCGATCGAAGCGTTGCCGGCTCCGGTCGACGCGATCAGCTTGAGATGGGGCAACTGTTCGATGATCGCGCGCGTGAGCGGCGTGCGCTCGCGCATCACGCACAGCACGTCGAACGGCTTCAGGCGCTCGACGAGCCGGGCGTCGTCCGCCACGTGGTCGTTGAAAACCGTGAGGTTCGCACGACCCTGCAACACGGACCAATCGGCCAGGTCGAGCGCAATGTTCTGGTAATCGTCGAGTATCGCGACGTTGACGGGCGACGCATGTGACATGAATGTTCTCCTTCGATGACACCCCGTCGCCGCATCACGCCGGTAGCGTCTGCAGCGCAGGATAGTCGGTGTAACCGTGGGCTGTCGAGCCATAGACCGTCGGCCAGACGACTTCGGCCAGCGGTGCATCGGTCGCGAAGCGTTCCGGCAGATCCGGATTGGCGATGAACGGGCGGCCGAAGGCCACCATGTCGACCAGCCCCGCGTCGATGAGACGGTTGCCGTTCACGCGATCGAGATCGACGTTGGCGATGATCTTGCCGCGGTAGAGGCCGCGGAAATGGCGGAACATCCCGTCGCCGGCCAGACCGGCCAGCGGCGTGGCCGACAGGTCGGTCATCGCGCCCATCAGCAGCAGATGGGACAGATCGAATTCGTTGAGCCGGCCGATCACGTAGTCGGATGTCGCGAGGGTCTCGTCGGTGGAAACGAATGCGCCCGTTTCGGACGTCGCCGGCCCGGTCTTGATCCCCGTCCGCTGTGCGCCGGCTGCCTCGACCACGGTTTCGACGACCTCGAACAGGAAGCGTGCGCGGTTCTCGACCGAGCCGCCGTATTCATCGGTACGCAGGTTGGTGCGAACGTTGAGGAACTGGTTGAACAGGTAGTGGTATCCGCCCTGGATCTGCACGCCGTCAAAGCCGGCCGCGATCGCGTTGCGCGCTGCCCGGCCAAAATCGGCGACCGTGCGCCGGATTTCGTCCCGGGTCATCGGACGCGGCACGACGGTGTCCTTGCGGCCGAACGCAGTCACGCTCTGCTGTTCCGGATTGACCGCGGAAGCGGATGGCGGCGCCGCGCCGCCGAGGAAATCCGGATGCCCGATCGAACCCGTATGCCAGAGTTGCGCGACGATACGGCCGCCCGCGCGATGCACGGCATCCGTCACCACGCGCCAGCCGCGCACCTGCGCGTCGCTCCACAGGCCCGGAACGTCGGCCCATCCGAAACCGTCGGCGCTCACGAAAACCCCTTCGCTGACGATCAGCCCCGCGGACGCGCGCTGCGCATAATAATCGGCGTGCAGCGCGGTCGGCGCATGCTCGGGATTCGCGGCCCGCATGCGCGTGAGCGGCGCCATGACGATGCGGTTGGGCAGATCGAGATCTCCCATGCGAATCGGTTCGAGCAACGGCTGGCGGGTCTGGTTTTTCATGAAAATCTCCGGCGAAAGTGAAGGGCGTCACACGCTTATTCGGTGTGGAAATCGATGCTGCGGAAATCGATCGACACCAGCAGCGGTTCGTCGATCTTTTGCATCGTGTCGTCGTACGCAAACACCCGGCGCGACATCGGCACCATCACACCGCGGACATTGCGGTAGCCGGACGCGTAGTTCGCGCCGCGCGCACCTCCCATCACGTCCACCGTGTAATCGTGGCGGCGCAGCAATCCGTCCTCGCCGAAGTAGGACACCTGCTCGCGACTGTGGCTCGCGATCGTTTCCGGGAACGTGACTTTCAGGCGCCGCCAGGTTTCGCCGTTCTCGTGCCAGTCGGGCAGTTCTTCCGTCCGGAAACCCGGGCGGGCGTAGAGAAACGGAATGGTCAGGTAGGTCCAGAGCGCGTAACCGGTGAAGTACAGCGCATGCAGGCGATCCCAACGGGTTGGCTGGGTATGGCCTTGATACGCGTCGCGCGGCGTGCGCCGTTCTTCGCGTGCCGCGCCGTTCAGCGCACCGATACCAACGACGTCCGGCTCGAACGTGCCGCGCCAGCCGCCGGCCCTCGACGTGATGGCGACGTGCTGGTGCCGCAGGTCGGCCGCCAGTTCGATACCCTGGAACAGGTCGGGCTGGCCTTTCAGATGCCAGACGGCGCCCCCGATATCGAGTTCCGCCGAAACCGTGCGAAACCTGTCCCAGTTGTCGATCCCGCCATGCGCGTGGATGGCCTGTTCGAGCAGCGTACTCATTGCGTCCTCCGTGGGTTGAGCGGCCTGTCGCGAGCGCGTTAGCGCTCGTCGCCGAACGTGTCGCCGAACATCGGATGGCCGCCGGCGGATTCGCTGCGCGCCGCTTCGTTCTGCAGCACGTCCCAATGCTCGACCAGCTTGCCGTTCTCGATCCGCAGGATATCCATCGCGATCAGCGCGGTGGGCGTGGCCGAGTTGCTGTAGCGGCTGTGCACCCACACGAAATCGCCGTTGGCGGCCACCATGTCGTACTCGAAACGCAGGTCGGGCATCGAGTCGACGAGACCGAACAGGCCGTCGCGGCCGGCCGGCACGTGCTGGCTGTGCTGGATGTACGCATCGGACCAGAACTGCGCGGCCTTGTCGTAATCCTTCTTGTTGAACAACGTGTCGAGCGCGTCGAGAACGAACGCGATATTCTTTTCTTCCAGTGCTTTTGACATGATTCGGACTCCGATGATTCGAGGTGTCGTTTCGTTCGTTCCGGTTGGCTTTCGCCCGGGCTCGAGGGTCCGAAACGACACCGCAGGGTGAATGAAAAAGCGTCTTCAGTACATCTTCCCGCGCCGCGAAGAGAGGGCGCTTGCTGCTGTCATGCGACGGGAATCGGGTTGTCCGCGATGAACTGGTTGAACTGCTCGACGAACGCGTGTTCGTTCGGCCCCGCGTTGTCGCGCAACGGCTTGCCTGCCTCGACGACCACCTCCGTCGTCGCGGTTTCGAGCAGCTTGAGCGTCTCGGCAACGAACGTGTCGACCGGCATCGCGCGCGGGTCGCCGCTCTTGTGCACGAGGTCGGTGTCGACCCACGGCGGCGCGATTTCGAGCACGCGCACGCTGGTGTCGCGCAGCGCGAAACGCTGCGACAGCGTGTACGAATGGATCGCGGCCTTTGTCGCCGAGTAGAGGGCCGTAGCCGCGAGCGGCACATACGCGAGCACCGAGCTGTTGTTGATGATCGTCGCGTCGGGCTGCTGCTTCAGGTGCTCGACGAACGCCGCGCTCACGCGCACGGGGCCGAGCAGGTTCGTCGTGACGAGCTGCACCGCCTGTTCGTCGTCGAGCGGCCCGCCGGCATCGTCGAACGGCATGATGCCCGCGTTGTTGATCACGACGTTCAGCGCCGGATAACGCTCGATCAGTTGCGCGGCCACCGTGCGGATCTGCGCCGCGTCGCCGATATCGAGCTCGACCGTGTCGATGCCGGGGTTCTGCCGCGCGATTTCATCGAGCAGCGCCTTGCGCCGGCCCGCGACGATGACCTTGTTGCCGCGCCGGTGGAGGGCTTCCGCCAGCGCACGGCCGATACCCGACGTGCCGCCGGTGATGAAGAGGGTGTTTCCGCTGAGTTTCATGATGCGTGCTCCTGAGTGGGTGAAGATCGATCAAGGGACTTCGAATACGCTGTACACAAGGCCGTCGTGAAAGCGATGGCCGGTCAACTGCCCGCAAGCTGGCGCTGCAGGAAACCGCTGGCCGCGAGCAGCGTCGGCGCATGCGTCGCGATGCCGGCGCGCGTCGTGCCGGCAAAACGCGCACATTCCGTAGGGACGCCCGCGGCGATCAACGACGCGGCGTAATGTTCGGCTTCGATATGCAGCGGGTCGTGCTCGACCGTGGCGATGAACGTGGCTGGCAGATGGGCGAGGCGGCACGATTCGAGCGGTGCGGCATACGGATGAACGCGCTGCGACAGCGTCGGCAGATACGCGCGGTAGCTGGCGGCCAGCGTGTCGATCGCGGATGCCGCGTGCATCGCGTCCCGGCCGATGCGCGTCATGCTCGGGTCGAGCAGCGGGGCGAGCAGCACCTGCGCACGGATGCCGGCGTCGCCGCGGTCGCGCGCAATCGCGGCAAGGCCGGTGGCGATATTCGCGCCGGCGTCGTGGCCGGCGACGGCCATCTGCCGCTTGTCCGCACGCATCGCCCTGGCTTCCGCGCGCACCCACTGCAACGCACGATGCGCGTCTTCCACCGCATTCGGAAACGGGAAGGCCGGGGCGAGCGAGTAGCCGACGGACAGCACCCATGCACGCGCCTGCAACGCGAGCGTCTCGCAGACGGCATTCGTGTCGTCGAGCGAGCCGGCGGTAAACAGGCCGCCGTGGAAATAGAGGACGATCGAGAGCGGGTGCCGGTGCGTCGACGGCCGGAAGCTGCGCACGTCGATCGGCTGGCTGTAGCCGGCGATACGCGCTTCTTCGACCAGCAAACCTGAAAGGGAAACGGTAGACATACCAGTCAACGCGGCTGCGTTCTCATGTGCTTGAACAATGAACGCATTCTGGTTGTTACCGCGGAACGGATAAATCTCGTGTTTGCCGCAACAGTGTTCTCTCCGCGAGAACAATGCGGCAGCCTTTGCCGGCGGGGCCTGGCTACGCTATCGGCTCTTCCTCGTCATCGTCCGGGTCGAGCGCGTCGCCATCCTGTGCGTCGATGCTGACCGGGCCGCAGCGCGCATCCGCCTCGGGCGTGCTGGACAGCCGCGGATCGTTGCGGAACAGCTCGGCGATCCAGTCGACGAACGCGCGCACGGTGGCGGAGAGGTGGCGATTGTGCGGATAGACCGCGGAGATCGGCAGCGGCAGGGGTTTCCATTGCGACAGGATCTCGACCAGCGCACCCGATTCGAGGTGCGGCAGCGCGAGGAAACGGGCGCCCTGGACGATGCCGAGGCCCTTCAGCGCACCGCTCAGATAGGCCTCGGCGTCGTTCACGGCAATGGGGCCGCGCATCCTCACCTCGACCGCTTTGCCGTCGACGTCGAACGTGAGCGGCATGATCCGCCCCGTGCGCCCCCAGTAATAGTTCACGGTACGGTGATCGGCGAGTTCTTCGAGTGTCTGCGGGGTGCCGGATTGTTCGAGATAGCCGGGGCTCGCGACGGTCACGCCCTGATAGATGCCGACGCGTCGCGCCACGAGCGACGAATCCTGCAGCGTGCCGATCCGCACCACGCAGTCGATGCCTTCCTGGACCAGGTCCAGCGGCTTGTCGCCGAGGCCGAGCATCAGGTCGATGTCCGGATAGCGCGCATGAAAATCGCTCAGCGCGGGCATGACGATGACGCGCCCGAGCGCGCCGGGCATGTCTACCCGCAGCCTGCCGCGCGGCGAGCGCTCCTTGCCGAGAAACGAATTCTCGATGTCGTCGAGATCCGCGAGCACGCGCACGCATCGCTCGTAATAGGCCGCGCCGTCCGCCGTGAGGTTCAGGCTGCGCGTGGTGCGCTGCAGCAGCCGGGCTTTCAGGTGCGCTTCGAGGCTCTGGACGATCACGGTCACGCGCCCGCGTGTCAGGTCCATCGTCTCGGCCGCACGCGTGAAGCTTTTCGTTTCCACGACGCGGGCGAATACTCTCATGGCCAACACGATATCCATGACGCGAACCTTCCAGAACGACGCGTTGAAAATTCATGAAGCCGCCGTCGCGTTCGATACGCACGGGAGGCCGCAACCCGGGCCGTTACGCCCAGCGCGCAGTCTAAACCGCGGCAGGAAAGGCCGCTACACGCCACGGCGGCTACGCGATTGCCCGACTGGTCGGCAGCCGCTGCGCGCGTGCAGGTTGAGCGTGAATGAATTGACTTAAACTGGATTTCGCCAAGTCGTTCAACCGATGTCCGTGGAGCGTGCGCGATGAAACTGGTGGGTCCGTGGTTGTCCGGGTACACGCGCCGTGCCGGCGTGACCTTGAATCTGCTGAACATTCCGTTCGAGCATCTGCCTTATCACGCATACCTGCAACCGGAGCGCGTCGCGGCATTCAGCCCGATGAAGCGGGTCCCGGCGCTGCAACTGGACGACGGGCAGGTGCTCATCGACAGCGGCGCGATCGTCGATTATCTCGACAGCCTCGTCCCGGCCGAGCAACGCCTGATGCCTGCCGGCGGCCCGGAGCGGGTGCGCGCGATGCAGCTCGTCAGCTATGCGGCGGCTTGTTACGACAAGCTGGCGCGCTATTGCGACGAACTGATGCTGCGCCCCGAATCTCACCGGCTGCCGCATCTGCAGGCCGGCTACCTGGAGCAGATGCAGGCCGGCTTCGGCGTACTGAATGCAGCGCATGCAGAACCGTGGTTGCTCGGCGCACGCATTTCGCAAGCCGACATCATGACGGTCATCGCGTTTCAGAGTGCCGCGGTCGTCATGCCGCACGCGATCACTGGCGATGCCTTCCCGCAACTGGCGCGTCTCGCACAGCGAGCGATGCAGTCGACGGCGTTTTCGTCGACGGTTCCCGACCTGAGCGATCTGCAAGCGTCCGGGCTGGTCGGCACGAACGGCGGCGTATGACGGCCGCGGCCACCGGCCGTGCCGCTCACGCAGCCGTCAATAAACGCCTGGCTCGCCGGCCGGACGATGCTTGAAGCGCCGGTGCACCCAGTAGTACTGCTCGGGAAATCGCAGGATCTGCGCTTCGAGAAACGCATTCATCGTGCGCGCGTCGATCGACTCGCTATCGGTCGGATAACTGCCGAGCGGTTCGAAGATGGTCAGCTTGTAGCCGCGAAAGTCCGGCAGCACTTCGGTCACGAACGGCACGACCCGCGCGCCGCTCAGCTTCGCCAGCCGCGATACCGACGTCAGCGTGCAGGCCTGCACGCCGAACAGCGGCGCGAACACCGAACCTGTCGTGCCGTGATCCATGTCCGCGGCGAGCATCACCGGGGTGCCCGCGCGCAGCAGCCTGACGAGGTGTTTCGCGCTCGCGCTGCGTTCGATCATCTCGGCGCCGAAGCGTCCGCGCTGACGCTTGGCGAGATCGCACATGCGACGGTTCGACATGCGCGTGTAGAGCGCCGCCACGGGCAGCGACGACGAATAGAGCATGCAGCCCACCTCGATGCCGACGAAGTGAAAACCCATGAAGATCGTCGGCGGCGCATCCGGATCGTGGAGATCGATGTGGCTGTCCAGTTCGACCAGCCGATTGATCGAGCGCGCGCTGCCGAACCACTGGAAGCCGCGCTCCAGGTAGCTCCGCACGACATGTTCGAAATGGGCACGCGCGAGCACGTCGCGTTCCGCGTCGGTCTTCAGCGGAAAGCAGAGCTGCAGGTTCACATGCACCACGTGTTTGCGGCGGCTCGGTATGCGGTAAAGCGCGGCGCCGATGCCGCTGCCGGTTCGCGCGACCAGCGCGTACGGAAGAATGGCCAGGAGCCGTAGCAGGCCGAGCATCAGCCAGTACCCGAGAGCGTTCATGATGATGGACTTCCGTCTGTTGACTGCCCGGCGCCGCTCGAGTCGAGTGATGGTGTACGGGAGAATCGGGTTGTGTCGAGGCTGGTTGAAGAAGTGGCTTGCGCGACTACCTCTGACAGAGGCCGCGTGCCAGGCCGCTGGTGGCCGGCCGCATCGAACCGACGTTCGAAGCGATACACGAAGGCGGGCGGGAAGTTCATCCACGCGATGCCGACTCGGACTGCGCGAAGGCGCATAGCCTCCAGATAACGCGCCGGGATCGGACAGCGCGGCACATACGTGAATTGGTAGAACGCACCACCGGCAGCCAGGTGGCGCGCGAAGGCGCAGTGAACGATCGCGACGGCCTGTTCGACCGGCATCGCGACGAGTGGCAATCCGCTCACAATAACATGGGCGCGCTCCCCGCCGAAGAAATCCCCCGTCATGCCGAGCTGGGCCGCATCCATCTGCATGATCCGCAGCGCGGGAAACTGATGCCGCAAGGCGTTCGCGAAGGCCGGATCGGCTTCCACCAGCACCAGCCTGTCGCTCGCGACGCCGCGTGCGAGCAGTGCGCGCGTGAACACGCCGGTGCCCGCACCGAGTTCGATCACGGATGCGCCGCCGCGCGGAATGTGCGCGGTAATCAGTGCGGCGAGCGCCGGGCCGGACGGCGCAAGCGCGCCGACCCGGCGCGGATGGCGCAACCAGGACCGCAGGAACAACATCCATTCGGGGATTCGCATCGACAAGCTCCTGGCGGAATCGATCGGTAACTGAAATGTCCGGCTAGATGGTTACCTGCGCGGCCAGATAGCCAGCCGTGATGAACAGCGTGTTCCATAGCGCGATACCGGCCGCGGCGCCCGACGCAAAACGAGCGAAACTCGTTTCCAGCAATCCGGCGAGCGCCGGCGCGACGAGCCGGACGAACGGCACCAGTTGCGACCACAGTGCGAGGCGCGTCGGCCGCGCGCGGATTCCCGCGATCAGCGCGTCCATTCTTGCGGGCTGCAGCCTGCCGAGGGGCGCGAGGCGGCGCAGCAGGGTCAGCGCGCGCTCTTCCGGCCACAGATTGCCGAGCGCGTAATGAAACAGGCAGCCCGCGAAGCTGCCGAGCACCGTGACAATGATCGCTTCCGGCATCGTCCATACCCCTTGCGCGCTGGCGACACCGATCATCGTGAGCAGTACGTGCGACGGCAGCACGGGGATCAGCCGCTCGATCAGCGACAGGCCGACGAGGCAGGCGATGCTATTGGTACCGGCGAGGCTGAGCGCGAGGCCGAACGGGACGAGCGTGGCGAACTGGTTCATCGCGCCGCTCCCGTGCGGCAGGCGCGCAACACGCACGACATTCCATGCCAGAATGGCCCGCACCGGGACGGCGCGAGGGTGGAACCCCGTGCCGCCTTGCATCGCAGCAACGGAATCGAACGACAGAACACGGTCATGGCGGGCCTCTCGAGTCAGCGCCAGATGCATTGCACCGGCAATGCGGCGATCGACACGGATCGTGGCCCCCTGGCTTTAAGAAGTTTTTAATCGCGGTCCGTCAGGCTGGTGACCTCGTCATTCGAGGAGCGAAACCGATGCATATCCTGTTGGTGGAAGACGATGTCATGCTGGCCGATGCCGTTCGTGCCGGCCTGGCGCAGAACGGCTGGCGTGCGGACTGGTCGGCCGACGTGCCGGCCGCGCGGCTCGCGCTGGTCGATCACGGCTACGACGCGGTGCTGCTCGACCTGCAGTTGCCGGGCGCGTCCGGTTTCACGCTGCTCGCCGCGATGCGCGAGAACTACGACCCGACACCGGTATTGATCGTCACCGCGCGCGATCAGCTGAGCGACCGGATCCGCGGCCTCGACGCAGGCGCCGACGACTATCTGGTCAAGCCGTTCCAGCTGGAAGAGCTCTATGCGCGGCTTCGCGCGCTGACGCGCCGCAGCCAGGGCCGCGTGTCGGAGCGGTTGATCTACCGCGACGTACACGTCGATCCGGCGCGCAAGGAAGTCACGCGCGCCGGCGAACCCGTTGCGCTCAGCATTCACGAGTACCGGACGCTGGTCGCGCTGATGGAGCGGCAAGGGCGCATCGTCACGCGCACGCAGCTCGAAGAGCGCGTGTACGGCAACGACGGCGCGATCGAAAGCAACACGATCGCGGTGTACATCCATCAGCTTCGGCGCAAGCTCGGCGACGAACTGATCGTGACGGTGCATGGCTTCGGCTATCGCGTCGGGGAGGGCACGGCATGAAGTCGCTACGCCTGCGCCTGCTCGCGACCGTGATGGCGACGGTCATCGTGTTCTGGGCGGGCTGGGGCGCGTTTCTCGGCATCGGCCTGTGGCGCGAACAGCGCGGCTGGCGCGACGGCATGCTCGAGGGCGCCGCGCAACTGCTGCTGTTGTCGTTGCCCGATGCGATCGATCGGCTACCCGAAGCAAGCGCTCAGGCGGTATTGCCGAAAGCCGCGTACGGCAAGTACGACGTCGCATTCCAGATCTGGGTCGATGGCCGCAACGTGATGCACAGCGCGGATGCGCCGGGGCCGGCGCTCAAGGCCGATCCGCAGGACGGATACGGTGTGAGCACCGGGCGTGGCGTCGCGCACGACGAGACCTGGCGGGTCTACTCGCTGTCGGATCCGGCGCGCCGGATTCGCGTTCAGACGGGCGGCCCGGCCACGACCTGGCAGGAGAAGGCGAGCAATGCGCTGCAACTCGGCCTGTTCAATACGGCGCTGATGCTCGGGATGCTGGGCGTCGCGATCTGGTGGGTGATCCGCTGGTCGTTCGGGCCGGTGCGCGACGTTCAGCGCACGATCCAGCGGAAGGCCGCATTCGATTTCTCGCCGTTGCCGCTGACGACGCTGCCGCGCGAACTCCGGCCGCTCGTCGAATCGTTCAATCGTCTGCTCGCGCGGCTGAGTCAGGCCGTCGACACCGAGCGCCGTTTCATCGGCGATGCGGCGCACGAGTTGCGCATTCCGCTGGCGGCGTTGTCGGCTCAGGCGGAAGTGGCGTTGCGGGCGGACAGTCTGGCGGACAAGGACGCAGCCCTGCGCCGGCTGGCCACGGGCGTCGAGCGCAGCGCGCGGCTAACCGGGCAATTGCTCGAACTGGCGCGGCTGGATGCCGGATCGCGCGCGGAGCAGCACGGGCCGGTGGACCTGTCGCGACTCGTTGCGCTGATCACGAGCGACTTCGACGCGGCGGCGCATGCACGCCGACAGACGATGCGGGTCGCGGTCGAACCGGTGCACGTCTGGGGCGACCTGGACGAGATCGCGATTGCGGTACGTAACGTGCTCGACAACGCGCTGCGTTACGGCCGCGAAGGCGGGCGGGTCGAGATCACGTGCGACAGTCCAGCGGACGCGGATGGCGCGCGGGTCAGGCTGCGTATCGCGGACGACGGGCCGGGCGTGCCGGTCGACGAGCGTGCGCGGATCTTCGAACGCTTCTACCGGGTGCCCGGTACGGTACAGCCGGGAAGCGGCATCGGCCTGTCGCTGGTCGCGCGAATCGCCGCGTCTCACGGCGGGTCGGTCGACGTCGCGGACGGTATCGACCGGCGCGGACTGGCGGTGATCCTGTCGTTCCCGATCTGGCTGGAGCCGGCGCGCTGGCAGCGCTAGCACGGGCGCCGGCGAGAGGTGAAGACCCGGCTCAGCGCAGCGAATCGATCGCCAGCGCCTTGCCAAGAAAGCGCCGGCTGGCGGCAAGAATCTCCTTGCGCGTGCGCTCCGACTCCACGGAGCGTGCGAGCACCAATGCGCCGACACATTGGGCAATCAGTGCCCATGCCGCATCGGCATCGCCCGTGCGGCCGCTCCAGCTCTTTTGCGTGCGCTTGAGTGCCTGCTCCACGACTTCCCGAACCTCCGGTTCCGCGCGTGCGATCTCCGACCCGAGGGTCGGCAACACGCAGCCGTCCTCCGGGTGCAACGCATGAACCGAACTCAGGTAGTTTCGCAAACAACGTGCGACATGGTCGGCCGGCGACGCATCGTCCCCGGCCAGCATCTCCGCGCTCTTCTCGACCTCTTCGCTGACGAGCGCTTCAAACAGCGCCTGCTTCGAAGGGAAGTGCGTATAGAAGGCACCGCCGGTGAGCCCGATCGACGCCATCAACGCATCGATGCCCGTTGTCGCAAAACCGCCGCGCTTCGCGATCGCTCGGCTCTGGGCGATCAGCTTCTGGCGGGTTTCTTCCTTGTGGGTACTTGAGTAGCGCATGGTCGCCGGGATCCATCGTTGGCAAAAAATTCAAATTCAGAATAGCCGTCCGTTGCCGGCCATTCAAGCCTGGACTCGCAGCGATCACGAACGCCAAGGTTGACGCGGAAAAGGGCCAATCGATGTTAGCACGCCCGCCTGGCGCCGCCGGAGGCCGTCAACCGCCTTTCCGCGAAATCCGGACAGTACTAGGGTAATCAATGACTAGGCAGATCGGGACCTGTGCCCTATAAGTAAACGACCGTTAATCAATGAAGGAGAAGAGATGACCAATGAGATCGTGAAGGGCCGACCGGCAGCGCTCGTCATCGGCGCCGGCGATGCGACCGGCGGCGCCATCGCGCGACGCTTCGCGCGCGAAGGGCTGGTGGCCTGCGTGGTGCGTCGCCAGGCGGACAAGCTCGAACCGTTGATCCGGCAAATCGAGGCCGAGGGCGGGGCGGCGGTCGGTTTCGGGGCCGATGCGCGCAAGGAGGAAGACGTGATCGATGTCGTGTCGCGGATCGAACAGGAGATCGGCCCGATCGAGGCGATGGTCTTCAACATCGGTGCGAACGTGCCGTGCAGCATCCTCGAGGAAACCGCGCGCAAGTACTACAAGATCTGGGAAATGGCCTGCTTCAGCGGCTTCCTGTTCGGCCGGGAAGTGGCGAAGCGCATGGTCGGGCGAGAGCGGGGAACCATCATCTTCACCGGCGCGACCGCCGCCATTCGCGGGTCCGCCAATTTCGCCGCGTTCGCCGGCGCCAAGCATGCACTGCGTGCACTGGCCCAGAGCATGGCGCGCGAACTGGGAAAGAAGAACATCCATGTCGCGCACGTCGTGGTGGACGGCGCGATCGACACCGAATTCATTCGCGAGAATTTCCCGGAGCGGTACGCGACGAAGGCGGAAGACGGCATCCTCAATCCGGATCACATCGCCGACAACTACTGGCATCTGCATACCCAACCTCGCGATGCGTGGACGCACGAGCTGGATCTGCGGCCGTGGCGCGAGACGTGGTGAGTCATCCGTCTCGACGGCCCGCAATCCAACAGGAATCTCCATGAGCAAACGCATCGACTTCTACTTCGACTTCGGCAGCCCGACGGCCTACCTCGCGTGGACCCAGCTTCCCGGTATCGCCGCCGACCATCAGGCGGAACTCGTCTTCAAGCCGGTCCTGCTGGGCGGTATCCACAAGGCGACGAACAATGCGTCGCCGGCAACGATCCCCGCCAAGTCCGCGTGGATGCGCAAGGATCTCGAACGGTTCGCGCGCAAGTACGGCGTGCGCTTCGCATACAACCCGTATTTCCCCATCAACACGCTGGTCCTGATGCGCGGCGCCACCGGCACGCAGATGCGCGACGAAGCGTTGTTCCAGCGATATGTCGACGCGATGTTCCGGGCGATGTGGGAAACGCCGCAGAACCTCGGCGACATGGAGACGTTGCAAAAGGTCTTGCGAGACGCCGATCTCGATCCTCGGCTGCTCTACGAGATCAGCCAGGACCAGGCGGTCAAGGACAAGCTGAAGGCGGATACCGAGGCGGCGGTTGCCAGAGGGCTCTTCGGCGCGCCAACGATGTTCGTCGGCGAACACATGTTCTTCGGGCAGGACCGGCTCGACTTCGTGCGCGACGCACTCGCGGCCGATTGAACGAACCCAGTCAGGGGGCAGGCAGCATGAAGAGAATCTGGCAGCGGCAGTACCAGGAAGGTGTTCCCGCGGACATCGACATCAAAAGCTATCGGTCGGCGGTCGATTTCCTCACCCGGGCCGCCGACGCGCGCCCCGACGAGACGGCTATGGTATGTCTGGGCTCGACACTGAGTTATCGGGAGCTGGATACGCTCAGTCGCGCGTTCGCCGGCTACTTGTTGAACGTCGAAGGGCTGCATGCCGGCGACCGCGTCGCGATCATGCTGCCGAACCTGCTTCACTATCCCGTCGTCGTGTTCGGCGCGCTACGGGCGGGCCTCACGCTCGTGAACCTGAATCCGTTCTATACGGCGCGCGAGGTGCTGTTCAATCTGCAGGATAGCGGCGCGAGCCTGCTCGTCGTGGCGGAATCGGCGCTGGACGTGGTGCCGGCCGACGTCGACGGACGGCCCTGCCGGGTCGTCGTCGCGGCGGCCGACGAAATGCCGTCGTTTGCGCAGTGGGCGCGACAAACGGCCATGCCCGCTGCGCGTCCGGAGCAAGGGGAGCGGTGCCGGTTCAAGGACGCGCTCCTGACAGGTCGCACCGTGGCCTATCGCGATCCGGTCGTGACACCGGACATGAATGCGTTCTTGCAGTACACAGGCGGCACGACGGGAAAAAACAAGGCGGCCATTCTGTCGCACCGGAACATCATCGCGAACACCCGGATCATGTGCGACTGGTTCGGCGCCGATTTCACGCGCGGTGACGAGTGTCTCGTGACCGTCCTGCCGATCTATCACATCATGGGGCTGGCCGTCGGCTGCTTCTTTTCGGTGGCGATGACATGCAAGAACGTGCTGATCCCGAACCCGCGCGATCTCGAACATTTCGCGAACGCGTTCCGCGCCCATCGCTTTACGTTTCTGCTTGGCGTCAACACGTTGTTCAATGCGCTGCTCGAACACGAGCCGTTTCGTGCACTGGATTTCAGTTGCCTCCGGCAAACGATCGGCGCCGGCGCGCAGGTGGAGGCGAGCGTCGCGAGAAGGTGGTTCGAACTGACCGGCTGCCATCTTCTCAGTGCCTACGGGTTGACCGAGGCCTCGCCCAGCGTCTGTGCCACGCCGCCTCATGCATTCGCGCGCCGAGATAGCGTCGGCGTGCCGTTTCCGTCGACCGACATCAAGCTGCTGGACGAAGAGGGGGACGAGGCGCCGATCGGCACACCGGGCGAAATCACGGTAAAGGGCCCGCAGGTCATGAGCGGCTACTGGAACCGGCCGGAGGAAACCCGCGATACCTTTACCGCCGACGGTTATCTTCGAACCGGCGATATCGGCATGCTCGACAAGGACGGATTCCTGTCGATCGTCGATCGCAAGAAGGACGTCGTGCTGGTGTCCGGATTCAACGTCTACCCGAACGAGATCGAGGCCGTCATCAGCCTGCATGACGCAGTCGTCGAGTGCGCGTGTATCGGCGTTCCGGACGAAAAGACGGGTGAAGCGCTCAAGGTGTTCGTGGTGTCACGGCGGCGCGAACTCACCGCAGACGTTCTGCAGCGATTCGCCCGCGAGCACCTGACCGCGTACAAGGTGCCTCGACAATTCGAATTTATCGACGCGTTGCCGAAGTCACCGGTCGGGAAAGTGCTCCGTCGCGCGTTGAGGTAAGCGAGAAGGGCGTAGCAGCTGGTGCACGGAAAGCCGGTTCCCGTGCACCGCGACACTTCATTTCCGCGTGACGTTCAGCGGCGAATGCGCTTCCGCCTGGACCATGACCTGCTTGCTGCCGGATTCGGTCTGCGCGTCACGTTCATGCTGGCGTGCAACCTTCGCTTCGGCGGCCTGCAGGCTTTCCGCGTAGTAGTAGTCCATCGGGTTGTAACCGGCATGCTCCAGCTCGACGAGTTCGGCGCGAACCTGCGCGCGCGTCAGCGGCTGGGCTTCCTGCGCGAAAACGACTGCCGGCGCGGCGAGTGCGGATGCAACGACGAGTGTGCGAATCAGCGATTTCATGATGACCACCTCCGGAATATTGGGCGAAGCGACCTGTGTTTCAGTCGTTGAGCGGAGCTTAGGATCGAACGACGCCGCGATAAATGGCCGCCGCTCCAATTCAACGTTCCAGTTGGAACAAAAATGCCGGGGCGATCGTGCCGCCCGATGAAAAGGGCCGCTGGTCGCACGTCGCCCACATCGCGTTCGCTTTTTCATTCGCGACAAAAGCGCATTGTTCGCGCTCGGCTTCCCCGCACCGGCAGCGCAATCTACAGTCGTTTCATCACCACGACGCGCAATCGCATCCGGCCATGTCCGACGATCGACGCACCACCGACTCCGACTACGAGATGACGCGCGAGCGTCTGGCGCGAGGCACGCTGCTGCACGCGCTGCGCGCGGATCCGCCGGCCGGCATGACGGTGCGAAGCGATGCGGAACTCGAACGCACGTTGCGGGCCACGCTCGACCGTCACCCATCCGGGCGCGATCTCCACGTATTCGCATACGGTTCGCTGATGTGGAATCCGGCGCTCGACATGGCCGGCTCATCGGTTGCGCGCGTCGACGGCTGGCACCGCGCGTTCTGCCTGCGGCTCATCATCGCGCGCGGCACGCCCGAGCAACCGGGTGCGATGCTCGCGCTCGACCGCGGCGGCAAATGCGACGGCGTGCTGTACCGGATCGACGCGGCCAAGGTCGAAGCCGAATTGCGCTTGCTGTGGCGGCGCGAAATGCTGGCCGATTCATACCAGCCGCGCTGGATTACGGCGAAGGTCGACGGCCGGGCGATCCGCGCGCTGACGTTCGTCGTCAACCGGTCGCACGACCGTTACCTCGGCGGATACGCGCTCGACCGTGTCGCACACCTGATCCGTACCGGCCACGGCCCGCTCGGCACGTCGCGCGACTACTTCGATTCGACCGTGCACGCGTTGGCGCGCCTCGGCCTCCATGACGCCGGCATCGAACGGCTCGTGCGCGAAATACGTGGTGCGGACGACGCGGAAGCCGAATCCGCGAACGGCTAACCCTCCGCGTTTGCGGCGTCAGCGGCGCCTGAGGTGTTCGTCGCGCTCGAACAGCGCGATGACCCAGTCGATGAACACCCGCACTTTCGCGCTCAGGTAGCGGTTGGGCGCGTAGATCACGTAGACCGGATTCGCATGGGGCGTCCAGTCCTCCAGGATCGGCACGAGCGTGCCGGCGGCGATGGCGGCGCGGACCGAATAGGACGGCGCCTGGATGATGCCGAGGTTCGCATGGCCCGCGGCCAGATAGGCATTCGTATCGTTCACGACGAGCCGATGATTCAGCGCGAGATCGTTTCTTTTGCCGCCTTCCGAGAACTGGAACGGCAGCGAGCGGCCGCCGCGGGAAGGAATCATGCCGAGCGTCGGTAAATCGCGCAGTGCATCCGGCGATGCAGGCGTGCCGTGCGTGTCGAGAAACGCGGGCGTCGCGCAGGTCGTGAAGCCGAAGCTGCCGATCTGCCGCGCGACCAGCGACTGCTCGTCGACTTCGCCCGCGCGTATCGCGCAGTCGATCCCTTCGGCGATCAGGTCGGTACGCTTGTTACCGATATCGAGTTCGATCTCGACGTCGGGGTAGGCGTCATAGAATGCCGCGAGCGCGGGCACGAGAACGAGCGTGCCGATCGCCGCAGCCGTATCCACGCGAATCTTGCCGGACGGCTTCGCGCGCGCATGGGTCGTCGACGATTCGATTTCCGCGAGATCGGCGAGCAGCCGCACGACGCGCTCGTAGTAGATCGCCCCTTCGGGCGTGACCGTCACCGATCGCGTGGTGCGATGCAGCAGGCGCACCTGCAGGTCTTCCTCGAGTTTCTGGATCAACCGCGTCAGCGTCGCATTCGGCATGTCGAGCGTATCGGCCGCTTTCGTGAAGGTTCCGGCCTCCACGACGCGGACGAAGGCATTCATCGCAGCGATGCGGTCCATGTGCGCGACTCCAGTCGAGAGTGGAGTCGCCATTAAACCGCAATCCGGCTGCGCGCCGCTAGTTGAGCGGTGCAGGGCAGGGCGCGTCACGCGGCGCGACGCTCGACCATCAGCCTGGCGGTCAGAATCTGCACGACTTCGCCGCGCTGATTGACCGTCCTGGTTCGCAGCGTCAGCACGCCGTACTGCGGGCGCGACCGGGACGGCGTCAGTTCGACGACTTCGCTCTCGACGCGCAGCACGTCGCCGGCGCGCGTCGGCCGTTTCCATTCGACGTCGGCGCCGGCGCCGAGTATTCCGTTCGCCAGCTTCGGCCCGCTCAGCACGAGCAGCCGCATCGTGATCGCCGCGGTATGCCAGCCGCTGGCGGCCAGGCCGCCGAACATCGTGCCGCGCGCGGCTTCGTCGTCGAGATGGAACGGCTGCGGATCGAATTCCGCGGCGAAGCGCTTGATGTCGGCCTCGGTGACCTCGACCGAGTCGCCGACGAAGGTGTCGCCGACCGTGAAATCGTCGAAGTAGAAAAGCGGCTGTTCCATGGACGTATCCGATGCGCGGGAGGGAAGATCCGGGCGGCGTCGCTGATGCGCTGTCGTCCGGGCTTGATGCCACTGTATGAAACGTTCCGACGCGGAGTAAGAGGGTGGCGCTGAATGCGGCATTCCGGATCGGTCAATAATCGGCGCGGCGGGATGCGGGTGCCGCGAGCGGCGACGAACGGGGAGCAGGCCCCGCGTGACGGGGCCGCACGGTGCCGACAGGCCGTCGTACTTACGCCGCCTGCCGGCCGGCATTATTGATGCGATTGGAAAACCGCTTTGATCTGGCACGCCTGGGGGAGAGGCGGGCGTATCGCTAGACTGGATGCATGATGAAGCGCCAGCCGAAAGCGGTTTGCTTTCCGTGTCGAAAGGAATCCCGACACACGGCGGGCAGCACGCCAACCCTGCGGAGGCATGGATGGATACGATCGAGATCGAACAAGCTCCGTCCCGCGATGCGGTGCCGGACGCACCGGCCCTCAGCATCCGGCACATCTGGGAGGCGAGGGACCAAACGCCGGTGCTCCTGCGTGCGATCGAGCACCGCGATCTCGAGATCGAACGCGACCTGGTCGACCGGCTGTCGAACCAGAGCCGCTACATGCGGCTGATGTCGGCGCGCAAGCCAACCGAGGACGAGATGGTTCGATGGACCCGCATCGATCGCCGGCGGGAAGGCGCGGTGATCGCGACGATTCGGCCCGGCGGCCGCGAACGGTTGATCGGCGTCGCGCGTTACGCGATGAACGATGGCGAATCCGATGTCGTCGAGTGCGCGATCGTGATCGACGATGCGTGGCAACGGCAAGGACTCGGCCGTGCGCTGCTGTCGAGCCTGATCGATCTGGCGAGACGGTCGGGCATGAAGCGCATGGTCGGCACGACATTGAGCGAGAACGATGCGATGACCGGCCTCGCGCGATCGCTCGGATTCACGCTGTCCCACGAACCAGGGGCCGCGTTCGTGACGAATCTGCGGCTCGATCTGGACGCGAGTCACGCATGTCACGCGGGCTCGCTCGTTCTCCCTGGGTCGTAGAACATCGCAAACAGTTCGGACTGCGATCCGACACCCAGCTTCGCGTAGATGTGTTTTTTGTGCGCGCGCACGGTCTCGAACGAGATCGACAGTTTCTCCCCGATCGCACGCGACGAGTAGCCGCTCAAGGACAGCATCGCCACTTCGATTTCGCGCGTCGTCAGCGCGCCGCGCCCGTTCTTTCCGGTCAGCATGCCGAAGCGCGCATGCAGGTCGGGCGCTTCGCCTTCGGTGGTACCCGGCGCTTCTTTCACCGCGAACTTCTCGAAGCGCATGCGCTGCTGCATCAACGACAGCACCCACGGCGAGTACAGCGTGAGCAATGCCATCTCGCGTTCGTCGTACTTGCTCGTTTTGCCGAGCGAAAAACCCAGCGTGTGATCCCGGTCGATCACGACGTTGAAATGCACTTCGTCACCGACGATGTTTTTCTTGAAGTAGCGCTGGTAGTACTCGGTCATCCGGAAGTTGTCCGGCGCGACGTCGGCCAGCGTGTAGAAGCCCGACGCCTGCGTTTCGAACGCGGCGAGATAGAACGGATCGAGCTGATAGAGCGCGGCCAGATAGTCCTGGAACATCAGGTCGATCTTGCCGTCGGGCATCGCCTGTTCGGCGAGCACGAGCGGCGCGCCATCGCGTGCGAAACGCAGCGCGACCCAGTTGTCGAAACCGAGATGCCGCTCGAGCACGCGCGTGAGGCGTGCCCAGAAATGCGGGCCATCGAGGGCGTCGATGGCCGAACCAATCTCCCGATGAAAAGCGAGATCTCGCCATTCGAAGTCCATCGTGTCCTCCGGTGAGGGTAACCCTGGCGGGGAATTTCAGGTCAAAAATAATACCCCGATAATCGGCCTCACTTCGAAAGGCAGCGGGTCATGCGCTGGTTCGCTTGCCGAAGCGTCGTACGGGACGTGCCAACGACTGCGACACACCGATGAAAGGTTATTGGAAGGAGACGGCTTCATGCAGGTAGCACTCGCGCAACTCGCGTTGATCGACGGCGACGTCGCGCACAACACGCGCAAGGTGATCGAGACGATCGAGCGCGTCGACTTGGCAGGCGGCACGAAGCTGATCGTGTTCCCCGAAACGACGCTGTCGGGGTTCCCGACCCGGGAAAACGTCGCCGATATCGCGCAGACGCTCGACGGTCCCGCGTTGTCGGCGGTACGCGACGCCGCACGGCAGAAGGGCGTCGCCGTCGCGGTCGGCCTCGCGGAACGCGACGGCGGACAGTTCTACAACACCACGGTGCTCGTCGACGAGCAGGGCGACATCGTGCTGCGGTATCGCAAGACGCATCTGTGGGCGTCGGATGTCGGCGTCTTCACGCCGGGTGACCGCTTCGCGACCTGCATCTGGAACGGCCTGACGGTGGGCCTGCTGATCTGCTACGACATCGAATTCCCGGAAACGGCGCGCGCCGTCGGTGCGCTCGACGCCGATCTGCTGATCGTCACCAACGGCAACATGGACCCGTTCGGCCCCGTGCATCGCCGCGCGATCGCGGCACGCGCGATGGAGAACCAGATGTTCGCGCTGATGGTGAACCGCTGCGGTTCCGGCGACGACAACCTGACGTTCGCCGGCCTGTCCGCGCTCGTCGATCCGTTCGGCGACACCACCGTCGAGCTGGGCCGGGACGAGGCGGTCGTGCAGGCGAACCTCGATCTGACGCGTCTCGAAGCGAGCCGCGAACACTACAGCTATCTGCACGACGCACGCGTCGCGCTCGGTCTCGCGCCTGTCGAACAGTCGAACGGGCATCGCGCGCTCATGATCGACGCGCGCCGTCACCACACCGAGTAATCCGGATTCGCAGTCCCTCTACGGCATCGCGCGGGCGCCACGCCTCGCGCATGCCCGCCCATTCCATTGAAATGCCGGCCGGGTGGCACCAAGGCATTCGTATCGGCCCCCGCGGGCCCAGGAGATAACATGCAAGCGTCGTCATCCCATGAACCCGTGCGCCTGAAGCGCACGCTCGGACTGCCGTCCGTGCTGCTGTTCGGCCTCGCCTATATGGCTCCGCTGATCGTCTACGGCACCTACGGCGTGCTCGCCAAGGCCAGCGACGACACGGCCGCGCTTGCGTATCTGCTCGCGCTGATCGCGATCGCGTTCACCGCGCTCAGCTACGGCAAGCTCGCGCGGCTCTATCCCGCCGCAGGCTCCGCCTATACGTACACGCGCAAGACCTTCAACCCGCATGTAGGTTTCATGATCGGCTGGGCGACGCTGCTCGACTATTTCTTCCTGCCGATGGTGATCTGGTTAATCGGCGCCGCGTATCTGAACGCGGCATTTCCGCATGTGCCGACCTGGATCTGGATCGTTGCGTTCATCGTGTTGACGAGCGGCCTGAACATCGTCGGCATCGAACTGGCCGCGCGCTTCAATATCGTGCTGATGGTCGTGCAACTGGCGATCGTCGCGATGTTCGTCGTGCTGTGCTGGCACTACGCGTCGGCGGCGGCAGGCGCGGGCGGTATCGCGATGGCCGAGCCGTTCTTCAAGCCGCACGTGCCGTTCGGCGCGACGATGGCCGGTGCCGCGATCGCCGCGTATTCGTATCTCGGTTTCGACGCCGTCTCGACGCTGACCGAAGAGACGATCGATCCGAAGAAGAACATGCCGCGCGCGATCCTGCTGATTGCGCTGATCGGTGGTGCGATCTTCGTGATCGCGGCGTACACGATGCAGCTCGCACACCCTGGCGTCGAGTTCAAGGATACGGATTCGGCCGCGTTCGAAGTCGCGAAGATGATCGGTGGCGATCTGTTCGTGACTGTGTTCCTCGCGGGCCTGATCCTCGCGCAGTTCGCGTCGGGCATCTCGGCTCAGGCGAGCGTCGGCCGGCTGCTCTATGCGATGGGCCGCGACGAAATCCTGCCGAAGCGCATCTTCGGTTTCATTCATCCGCGCTTCAAGACACCGGCGATCAACATCGCGCTTGCCGGCGTCGTCGGATTGATCGCGCTGAAGCTGGATGTCGCCACGTCGACGTCGTTCATCAATTTCGGCGCGTTCCTCGCCTTTACGGCCGTCAATCTGTGCGTGATTCGGCTGTACCTGTCGGGCAATCACGGCGACCGCAGGATCGGCGTGTTCGGCGGCATCGTGTTTCCGGTGATCGGCGCGGTGTCCGATATCTGGCTGCTCGTCAGCCTCGAGAAAACTGCGCTCGTGCTCGGCGTCGTGTGGTTCGCGCTCGGGCTGGTGTATCTGTGCTGGATTACGCGCCTGTTTCGTCAGGCGCCGCCTGAAGTGGCGATTTGATCGAGGCGAGGAGGGGGCATTCGGACTCGAAAGCTGACAGACATGGCTGCATGTCTCCGTCAACGGCCCCGATCCACACTAGTGCGGCTGGACTTCGAATCCGGGTTGGGCGGTGCCAGACACGCTCGAGTCGGTTCGAGTCCGGCGGCCTGGGCTGCTTGAGCGCAGCCAATCCGGCAAAACCGGATTCCCGATTGTGAAATCGCACCTCCTCTGATAGTGTTTTTCGCCCGGCAGCGACTCTCGTTGCCAATCACATAACGACAGCGAAAGACCTATGGCAACCAAGTTTGTGCACTTTGAAGACGTGAATGGCAATGCCGTCTACGTCAATCCCGAACGCGTAACTTTCGTGCGCGAAGCCCAGTCGGACGAAACCCAGATCTTCTTCGGCGCCGAGCATGCGTTGAGAGTCAAGGGTGGCGCGGCCGATGTCGCCAGTCGGATTACCGACGAATAACACGCGGCTACCGATGGGCCCGATCACGGGTGCGAATCACTGCATTCTCGGGGCCCAAAACGCGACATTACAACTTTGCTCTTACACGCAAACTGTCGATAATGTTGATTATGTCAAATACGATATTCACGTCTCCCAACCCCTGATTCCGTCGCCAACAACCCTCCGCGACCGTCAATCAATCTCCAGATCCCCAACCGTTTCCGCCCGCCGCGCCTCCCGCCGCGTCGTCGCAACATGCTTGCCACGCCGGCCGACGGACGCCACCACCCGAAACGCCACCGGCGCGAACACGAGCCCGAACATCGTCGCGGCGAGCACGCCCCCGAACGCGCCGGTCCCGATCGACCGCCGGCTTTCCGCACCCGCGCCCGTCGCCAGCACGAGCGGCACGACCCCGAGCAAAAACGCCATCGACGTCATCACGATCGGCCGGAACCGCGCGGCAGCCGCGTCGATCACCGCCTGCCGCAGCGGCACGCCGCGCCCGGCCAGATCGCGCGCGTACTGCACGATCAGGATCGCGTTCTTCGCCGCCAATCCGACCACGGTGATCATCCCGACCTTGAAATACACGTCGTTCGGCATGTCGCGCGCGAGCGCCGCCGCAATCGCGCCGATCATGCCGAGCGGCACGATCGTCAGCACGGACAGCGGAATCGTCCAGCTTTCATACAGCGCGGCCAGCGCCATGAACACCGCGAGCACGGACAGCCCGACGAGCAGCGGCGTTTGCCGCGCGGCAACCTGCTCCTCGCGCGCCGCGTCGACCCAGTCGAAACCGATCCCGGCCGGCAACGCGCCGGCAAGCCGCTCCATCTCCGCCATCGCCGCGCCCGAACTCGTGCCGGTCGCCGGCCGGCCGCTGATGTCAAGCGACGGATAACCGTTGTAGCGATTCAGCATCACCGGGCCGATCGTCCAGTGCGGCGCGGCAATCGCCGACAGCGGCACCATGTCGCCGGTACGGTTCGGCACCGTCAACGCCATCAGCTGCACATCGGTCGCGCGTGCGGTCGGGTCGGCCTCGATGATCACCCGCCGCATCCGCCCCGACGCCGGAAAATCGTTGATGTAGTTCGAGCCGAACGTGCCGCCCAGCAGCCCCGCGATCCGCTCGAACGGTACGCCGAGCGCATACGCCTTCGCGCGATCGACGTCGAGCTCGATACGCGGCGCGTCCGGCAGGTCTTCGAAATGCACGGCGGCGAGCAACGGATCGGCCTTCGCGCGTTCGGAAAGCTGCTCGCGAGCTGCCTTCAACGCATCGAGCCCGACACCGCCCCGATCCTCGAGCCGGAACGTGAATCCGTCGGAATGCCCGATACCGCGCACCGACGGCGGCAGCGACGCTTCGACGTCGCCGTCGAGGATCGCACCGAAACGCTGGTTGAGCCGGTCGCGCAACGCCATCGCGTCGGAGTCGCGCTTCGCCCAGTCCTTCAGCTCCACGAACGCCATCCCGACGTTCTGCCCGCTGCCCGCGAAACTCCAGCCGATCACGCTCGTCACGTTCGCGATCGCCGGCTCCGCATGCAGCACCGCCTCGACACGCTCGACGACCGCGAGCGTGCGCGCCTGCGTGGCACCGGCCGGCAACTGGATCATCACCTGCAGTTGCCCCTGGTCCTCGGTCGGCAGGAAGCCGCCCGGCATCATCCAGTACAGCAGCCCGCAGACGATCACGAGCGCCACGTAGACCGCCACGACCATGCCGGTGCGGCGCACGGCGAACACCGCGACGCGGCGATAACCGGTTTCGGCGCGCGTGAACGCCGCACCGAACCGGTCGGCCAGGCGCGCGCCGATCCCGCGTCGCCGCGCACGGCCGGTTGCGCCGTCGTGTCGCGCGACCGGCTTCAGCAGGTTCGCGCACAGCGCGGGCGTGAGCGACAGCGCCATGAACGACGACACCAGCATCGACGCGATCATCGCCACCGCGAACTGCCGGTAGATGCCGCCGACGGTGCCCGGAAAGAACGCCATCGGCACGAACACGGCGGTCAGCACCGCGGTCACGCCGACGATCGCCCCGCCGATCCGCTTCATCGCGCGGCGCGTCGCGTCGCGCGGCGACACGCCCTCCTCCATCACCCGGTGCACGCTCTCGACGACGACGATCGCATCGTCGACGAGGATGCCGATCGCCAGCACGAGGCCGAACATCGTGAACACGTTGATCGACAGCCCGAACGCCCACATCGCGACGAACGCACCCATCAGCGTGACGGGAATCACGACGGTCGGCACCAGCGTGTAGCGCAGGTCGCGCAGGAACAGCCACATCACGCAGAACACCAGCACGACCGCCTCGATGAGCGTCAGCACGACTTCGCGAATCGCGATCTTCACGAAATGCGCGCCGTCGAACGGAATCTCGATCGCGACGCCCGGCGGCAACGTCCTCGACAACTCGGCGAGCCGCGCACGAATCGCGTTCGACGTTTCGAGCGCGTTGCCGCGCGGGCCGAGCTGGATGCCGACGGTCGCCGCCGGCCGGCCATTCAGCCGCGAATAGAACGAGTAGTCGTCGCGGCCGATTTCGACCCGCGCGACGTCGGCGACGCGCACCGCCGAACCGTCCGTCTTCGACTTCAGCACGATCCGCTCGAACTCGTCCGGCGATGCGAGCTGCCCCTTGACGACGATCGACGCGGTGAGCTGCTGGCCGCCCGGGAACGGCGCATCGCCGATCGCGCCGGCCGTCACCGTCGCGTTCTGCGTACCGATCGCCGCGATCACGTCGTCGGCGCCGACCCCGTATTCGCGCAGCTTGTGCGGATCGAGCCAGACCCGCAGCGCCTCGTCGGCGTCCCACAGTTCGGCTGCGCCGACGCCCGGCGCGCGCTTCAATTCGCGCAGCACGTAGCGGTTCAGGTAATCGCCGAGCTGCGCGGAATCGCGCGTGCCGTCGGTCGACGTCAGCGTGACGAGCATCAGGAGCGTGTTTGCCGCCTTGAACACGCCGATCCCCTGCTGGACGACCTGCTGCGGCAACCGCGACTCGACCTGCTTCAGCCGGTTGTTCACGTCGACGAGCGCGATGTCCGGATCGGTGCCGGGCGAAAACGTCACGTCGATCTCGAGGTTGCCGTGACCGTCGCTGCTCGTCTCGTAGTACAGGAGCCCGTCGGCACCGTCGAGGCTTTCCTCGATGATGCTGCCGACGTCGCCGTCGACCGTCTCGGTCGACGCGCCCGGATACGCGGCGGTGATCACGACCCGCGGCGGGGCGAGGCGCGGATACTGCGCGATCGGAAGCTGCGGAATCGCGAGCACGCCCGCGACGACGATCGCGAGCGCGACGATCCACGCAAAGACGGGACGATCGATGAAAAACGACGGCATGGGCACGCGTCAGCGAACCGCCGGCGTTCCGGCGCGGGACCGCCGGACGGCTTGGGCAACAGCAACGAAATCGGCACCGCCGCGCCGCGCGCGGGCGACCTGGGCGCGCTTCGCCCGGTTCACGTCAATCATCGGTTCTCTCTTGCGGGCCGCGCTCCGGCGCCAGCATCGACGACGCCAGCAGCGCGCGGGTATACGGATGGGTGGGCGCATGCAGCACGTCGAGCGTATCGCCCTCCTCGACCACGCGCCCCGCTTTCATCACGACGACCCGGTGGGCCATCGCACGCATCACCGCGAGATCGTGCGTGATGAACAGGTAGCTCAGTTTGTACTTCTTTTGCAGATTCGTCAGCAGATTCAGCACCTGCTTCTGGATCGACACGTCGAGCGCGCTCGTCGGCTCGTCCAGCACCAGCAGTTCCGGCTCCACCGCCAGCGCGCGCGCGATCGCGATCCGCTGCCGCTGGCCACCGGAGAATTCGTGCGGATAGCGCAGCATCGATTCGGCCGGCAACCCGACCTCCTGCAGCAGCGCGGCGACGCGCGCACGACGCGCGGCCCCGGCCACCTGCGGACGGTGCACCGCGAGCCCCTCGCCGACGATCTGCTCGACCGTCATCCGCGGCGACAGCGAGCCGAACGGGTCCTGGAACACGACCTGCATCCTGCCGTACAGCGCGCGCCGGCCACCCGTCGTGCGCAGCGTGTCGAGCGGCATGCCGTCGATCGCAATCGAGCCGGCCGCCGGCCGCTGCAGGCCGAGCACCGTCGCCGCCAGTGTCGATTTCCCCGACCCCGACTCGCCGACGATCCCGAGCGTTTCGCCGCGCCTCAGGTTCAGCTTCACGTCGTGCACGGCCCGGAACGTCGTCTTGCCGAGCACACCGCGCCAGCCCTTCGCCGCGATGCGGTAGTCGACGGCGAGATCCCGCACGTCGAGGATCGTCTGCGCGCCGGCGGCGACCGGCTCGACGTCCCGCTGCGGTGCGCTGTCGAGCAGCCGGCGCGTGTACACGTGCTGCGGCGCGGCGAACAGCGCACCGGTCGTGTTCGTCTCCACCAGCACGCCCTGCTCCATCACGGCCACGCGCTGCGCGAAGCGCCGCACAAGATTCAGGTCGTGCGTGATCAGCAGCACGGCCATCCCGCGCGCGGCGGCCTCCTGCTCCTGCAATTCGATCAGCAGATCGACGATCTGCTGGCGCACCGTCACGTCGAGCGCCGTCGTCGGCTCGTCCGCGAGCAACAAGCGCGGCCGACACGCGAGCGCCATCGCGATCATCGCGCGCTGGCGCTGCCCGCCCGACAACTGGTGCGGAAAGCTGTCGATACGACGCTCCGGCTCGGGGATACCGGTGCGCCGCAGCAACGCGATTCCCCGCTCTCGCGCGTCGCCCGGGCGCAACCCCTCGTGCAACCGCAGGCTCTCGGCGATCTGCTTGCCGATCGTATACAGCGGATTCAGCGCGGTCATCGGTTCCTGGAACACCATCGCGATGTCGGCACCGCGAATGCCGCGCATCTGCTGTTCGGTCTTCGCGAGCAGATCCTCGCCGTCGAACAGCATCCGTCCCGACAGCGTCGCCTGCTGCGCGAGCCGCAGGATCGACAGCGCCGTCACGCTCTTGCCCGAGCCCGATTCGCCGACGAGCGCCACGCGCTCGCCGCGACCGACCGACAGGCTCAGGTCCTGCACCGCAGCCTTCGCGCCGAAGCGCGCGGAAAACCCGTCGATCTGCAGCAACGCGTTCGTCATCATCGCCCCCCGCCGAACGCCGAGCCGCGCGCACGGGTGTCGAGCGCATTGCGCAGCGCGTCGCCCATGAAGGTCAGCAGCAGCAGCGTCACCACCAGCACCGCGAACGCGGAGACCGAGATCCACCATGCGTCGAGGTAGTTCTTCCCCTCCTGCAGCAACTCGCCGAGGCTCGGCGTCGGCGGCTGCACGCCGAGCCCCAGGAAATCGAGGCTCGTCAGCGACAGGATCGCGGCGCTCATCCGGAACGGCAGGAATGTGATCACCGGCGTGAGGCTGTTCGGCAGTACGTGGCGCCACATGATCTGCGCATTCGTCAGCCCCATCGTGTGTGCCGCTTTGACGTAATCGAGCGTGCGGTTGCGCAGGAATTCGGCGCGTACGTAATCGGACAGCACGAGCCAGCCGAACATCGACAGCAGGATGAACAGCAGCCACAGCGACGGCGTGAACAGCGACGCGAAGATGATCAGCAGGTACAGGTCGGGCAGCGCGCTCCAGATCTCGATCAGGCGCTGCCCGAACAGGTCCGTACGGCCGCCGTAGAAGCCCTGCAGCGCGCCGGTCAGCACGCCGACCAGCACCCCCGACACGGTCAGCGCGAACGCCATCAGCACCGACAGCCGGAACCCGTACAGCAGCCGCGCGAGCACGTCGCGCCCGAACTGGTCGGTGCCGAGCCAGTTGCTCGCCGACGGCGGCGCCGGATACGGCCGCGACGCGAAGTAGTCGATCGTGTCGTAGCGGTAGCGGTTCGGCGGATAGATCGCGAAATTGCCGTGCGACTCGAGCTTCGCGCGGATGTACGGATCGAGGTAGTTCGTCTTCGCGGGAAAGTCGCCGCCGAACTCGGTTTCCGGATAGTCCTTCGCGATCGGAAAATAATAGTGCCCGTCGTAGCGCACGAGCAGCGGCCGGTCGTTCGACAGCACGTCGGCACACAGGCTGAGCGCGAACAGCGCCGCGAAGATCACGAGGCTCGCATAACCAAGCGGCTGCGCGCGAAAGCGCTGCCACGTGCGCCGCCACGGCGACGGCGACGGCGCGCACGCGCACGGGGAATCAGTGGTCCAGACGGCTGAACTGGATACGGGGGTCGACGACGACATAGCAGATATCCGCGATGAGCTTGGTCAGCAGACCGATCAGGGTGAACAGGAACAGCGAGCCGAGCACGACCGGATAGTCGCGGCGGATCACCGAGTCGTACGACAGTTGCCCCATCCCGTCGAGCGAGAACAGCGTCTCGATCAGCAGGTTGCCGTTCAGGAACGCGCCGACGAACGCCGCCGGCAGCCCGGTGAGCAGCGGGATCGCCGCATTGCGCAACACGTGTTTCCACAGCACGTCGCGCTCCGGCGCCCCCTTCGCACGCGCGGTCAGCACGTACTGCCGGCCGATTTCCTCGAGGAACGTGTTCTTCGTCAGGATCGTGACGATCGCGAAATTGCCGATCACCGCCGCCGTCACCGGCATCACGATGTGCCACAGATAGTCGAGCGTCTTGCCGATCAGCGTCAGGTCGTCGAAGTTGTCCGACGTGAGCCCGCGCATCGGAAACACCTGCCAGAACGTGCCGCCGCCGAACAGCATCAAGAGCAGCACGCCGAGCACGAAACCCGGCACCGCGTAGCCGGTCAGCACCAGCACACTCGTCACAGTGTCGAAGCGCGAGCCGTTGCGCACCGCCTTCGCGATGCCGAGCGGCACCGACACGAGATACGTGAGGATCACCGTCCACAGCCCGAGCGTGATCGACACCGGCAGCTTCGAGCGGATCACGGCCCACACGCTGCGGTGCGCGAAGTAGGACTGGCCGAGGTCGAACGTCGCATAGCTTTTCAGCATCAGCACGTAGCGTTCAAGCGGCGGCTTGTCGAAACCGAACTGCTTGCGGATCTGCTCGATCTGCTGCGGATCGACACCCTGGCTGCCGTGGTAGCCGCCCCCGCCTCCGCCCGCCTCGCCCCCGCGTGCGCTGCCGTGGCGCAACTGCGCGAGCACCTGCTCCACCGGGCCGCCCGGCACGAACTGCGTGACCGCGAACGTGATCGTCACCACCCCGAGCAGCGTCGGGATCATCAGCAGCAGCCGCCTCACTATGTATGCCAGCATCGTTGCTCCCCGTCAGGCCGCCGGAGCGGGTTGCGCCGCCGGCTTTTTCACGTACCAGTAGTCGATGATCCAGTCCTCGTACAGATAGGAGTCCGGCACGACCGCCGGATGGCCGAGCGTCGCCTTGTACCCGATCCGTGCGTTCGGCAGGTAGTACTGCGGGATCAGTGCGTACAGGTTGATCAGCACGCGGTCGAGCGCGTGCGTGGCCGTTTCGAGATCGTCGAGCGTGTTGGCCGCGAGCGCCGCGCGGATCAGCGCATCGACCGCCTTCGACTTCACGCCCGGATAATTCTCGGAGCCCGGCTCCGACGCGGCCGCGCTGCCGAAACGGCGTGTCAGCTCCGCGCCCGGGATCGTCACGGGCAGGTAGATGTACGTCGTCATGTCGTACTCGAAATTGTCGAGCCGCTTCAGGTAGAGGGCGCTGTCGATCTCGTGCAGGTACGCGTGGATGCCGAGCGTCGCGAGCGCCTGCGTGTACGGCAGGATCAGGCGGTCCATGCCGGGCTGGTCGTCGATGATCTCGATCGTCATCGGCGTGCCGTTCGCGTCGCGCAGCGCGTCGTCGCGATAGTGCCAGCCGGCCTGTGCAAGCAGGTCGCGCGCTTCCTTCAGGTTCGCGCGCAGCGAACCGGGCGGCAGCGTCGACGGCTGGCTGACCATCGGGCCGAACACCTCGGGCGGCAGCGTCGACCGGTACGGTTCGAGCAGCGCGAGCTCCTTCGCGCTCGGCATGCCGGACGCCGCGAACGGGCTCGCTTCCCAGAAGCTGCTGGTGCGGCGATATTGCCCGTAGAACATCATCCGGCTCATCCAGTCGAAGTCGAACGCCAGCGCGAGCGCACGCCGCACGCGCACGTCCTGGAACATCGGCTTGCGCATGTTGATCAGGAACCCCTGCATCTGCGCGGGGCCGTCCGGGAATTCGCCCTTCTTCAGCAGGCCGTTGCGAAAATTCTTGCCGACGTACTTGCGCGCCCATTGCGTCGAGCTGTATTCCATCCGCGCGTCGATATCGCCGGCCTTGAACGCTTCGAGCGACGTGTACTCGTCCAGGTACAGCTTGAACGACACGCGGGAGAAGCGGAACATGCCGCGCCGCGACGGCAGGTTCGCGGCCCAGTAGTGCGGGTTGCGCACGTAGCGGATCTGCTTGTCGTTCTTGCGCTGTTCGATCAGGTACGCGCCGCTCGCGATCGGCGGTGTGTTCGCGATCTGGTCGAACGGCGGCCGCGTGCCGTCCGCGCGTTGCCCCCATTTCGGCGAGAACACCGGCAGGTCGCCCGCGATCAGCGCCGCGTCGCGCTCCGCGTGCTTGAATTCGAAACGGACCGTATGGCTGTCGACCACCACCGCGCGCTTGATGATCGAAAATTGCGCGTTGTAGATCGGCGATGCCTGCGGGCTCGTCAGCGTGTCGAACGAATACTTGACGTCGGCCGCGGTGATCGCGTCGCCGTTCGAGAAGCGCGCGGCCGGGTTGATGTGGAACGTCGCGGACGTCCCGTCGGGCGCGATCTCGACGTCGTCGGCGATCAACGCGTATTCGGACGCGAGTTCGTCCCAGCTGCGCTGCATCAGCGTGTCGAACATCAGGTTCTTGATGTCCGGCGCGGGCGAGCCGCGCACGAGGAACGGATTCAGCGAATCGTAGCTTTGCCGCTCGTCGTAGTTTTCGAAATTGAGCGTGCCGGTGTTCGGTGAATCCACATCCGCATAGTCGAAATGCGTGAAATCCGGCCGATACTTCGGCTGGTCGTATTGCGAGATCGCCGACACCGCGAGCGCGGCCCGTGGCATGGCGCCGCCCGACACGAACAGCGCCGCGCAGGCGAGCAGCGCGGCACGCGTGCCGTTGCGCATCCGCGCATGCGTGCGCGTCGGGCGCGCGCGGCGCGGCTCACGTGTCCATCGCCATTTCAACAGTGTCATGGTCAGTCTGTCCGGAAGCGTGCGGGCGTGACGCCCGCGCGCGGTCGAAGCCTGTGCCGGACGCCGCGTGCCCGCCGCGTCCCGCTGGGTGTTCGTGCTGTAGAAGATCCTGCAAGCCGCGCCGTCTTGGCGCCAGGCGAAAAAAGGCCGCTCCATAAAGGGGGGGGGTGGACGCGGAGCGGCCGGTCTAAAGCCTGTCAGTGCATCGCAATCGCCATCAGAACTTGTACGTCGCGCCGATCTGCGCAAACCGGCCGATGTACGAATACACCGACGTGTCATAGCCGCTCTGGTCCAGCGTGCCGTTCGCGAAGATCGGGTCGTACGGCGGCGTGCGGTTGAAGATGTTGTTGATGCCGCCGTAGATCGTCCAGTTCTTGAAGCCCGTGTACGTCATCATCAGGTTGAACTGGCTGTACGAACCGACTTTTGACGGCGCGGGCGCCGGCAGCAGATTCTGCGCGTACGGGCCCGTGAACTCCCACGTCAGCGCCGCATCGAACTTGCGGTAGTTCCAGTCCAGCGTCGTGTTGCCGCGCCAGCGCGGGAAGCTGCCGCCGAACGGCTGCGTGATCGTGAAGTTGTTGCCCGCGCCGTTCACCGGCGTGCCGCCCGGGAAACCGATCTTGTAGCTGTTGATGTACGCCCAGTCACCCGACAGCGTGACCGTGCCCCAGCCCTTGAGCGGCAGGCCCTGGCGGAACGTGCCTTCGAAGCCGTTCGTGTCGAGGTAGCCGAGGTTCTGGTACGGAATCACCTTGTACAGCAACTGGCCCGTCGTCGGATCGGTCACGACCTGCGACGGCGTGCCCTGGCCGATCACGTTGTCGATGCGGATCTTGTACCAGTCGAAACCGAGATCCGTGTAGCGGCTCGGCGACACCTGGAAGCCGATGTTGAAGTTGCGCGTGCGTTCCGGCGCGAGGTTCGGGTTGCCGACGGTGATCGACGTATAGTTCTGGCCGGTGGCCGGGTCGACCTGGATGCCGAGCGTCTGCGACTTGCTGTCCTCGACGAAGGTCGGCGCGCGGAAGCCGCGGTTGTACGACGTATACAGCGTGAGGGCCTTGATCGGCTGGTAGCGCAACGCAAAGCGCGGCGAGAAGGCGCCGCCCACGTCCGTGTAGTGGTCGTAACGGCCTGCCTGGCTGAACGTCAGGTTCTCGAGGATCGGCACGTTGATCTGATAGTAGACGGCCGCGACGTTGCGCTGGCCGTTCACCGTCTCCAGGTCCGGCGTGACGACGGCCCCGCTCAGGTATTCCGAGCCCGGCGTCAGCACTTCGCTCTGGTGCGTGAACTGCGCGCCGAAGCCGATACCGACGTCACCGGTCGGCAGATGGAACAGGTTCGGCGTCGACAGCGTCGCGTCGATCGTGTCGAGCTTCGAGATGCCGAGGTTGTTCGCTTCCTGGTACAGCCCGTTGAATCCGTTCGGCGTCGCCGCCGGATTCGCGAAATTCAGCGTGCCGTTCTGGTAGATGTTGTTCAGCGCGTTGACGTTCAGCTGGTTCGTGAACACGTTCGACACCGTGCTCTGCGAATGGCTGACCGACGTCGCCCAGTCCCAGTCGCCGTACGGCAGCGTGAACGATCCCTTGATGCCGGCGGCCGCGCGCCAGTAGTTGGCCCAGGTCTTCTGCGCGACCGTGTTCGGGAACGCATAGGTGAGCGGCGTGGCCGCGCCCGTCGTGTTGTACGGATTGCTGATCGGCACGACCGTGTTGAACGGCGACAGCAGCTTCGTTTGCGGATTCCACACGAGCGCCGGGTTCTGCGGGTTGCCGATCACGTTGTTCCACAGGCCGTCGTTGGTCGTGGTCGTGTTGTAGCTCTCGAGGAAATCCGCGAACGCGGTCGTCTTGTCGTCGATCTTGAAGTCCGCATGGATCTTCGCGTTCAGGCGCTCGGTCATCGGCAGGATCGACGTGCTTTCAGCGGTGTTGTACGCGCAGACCGTGCCCGGCGACCCGGCCGACAGCGAATTCGACACGGCCGGATGCACCGAGCCGCCGAACGGACAGCCGCCGCTCAACGCCTGCGCGACGCCGCCGGGCATGTTCCAGTAGGACGGCGCGAGCAGCGAGAAGCCGCCCGGTTTGCCCGTGAAGTCCTGGTTGCGGGTCGAATCGCGGTCGGCGAGCGTGAAGCCGTTCGACTTGTAGTAGCTGAGCGCCGCCGTCACGTTGAAGCGGTCGGCGTTCAGATCGCCGAAGCCGCCGAGCACGCCGAACTTTATCGTCCCGTCGCCATTGCCGGCGTTGATCGCGCTACCGAGGCTGCCGTCGAGCTGCAGGCCGCGGAAATCGTGCTTCGTGATGATGTTGACGACCCCGCCGATCGCGTCCGAGCCGTATTGCGACACGGCGCCCGTCTTCACGATTTCGATGCGCTCGATATCGTTGAGCGGGATCGTATTGAGGTCGAAGAACGAATCGACGCTGTTCGAGAAGAACGCGTACGGCGCCACGCGCTGGCCGTCGATCATCACGAGCGTATATTTCTCGGACAGGCCGCGCAGCGCGATGCCGGCGGCGCCGGCCGCGAAGTTGCCCGACTGCCCCTCGCCCCAGCTGTTCGCCGAGTTGGCTGCCGCATCGCGCAGGAAGTCGGTGACGGTCACCGCGCCGCTGGCCTGGATTTCCTTCGGCGTGATCGTCTGCACCTGCTGGAAACCGGTCTTGTCGGCCTGCCGGATCAGCGAGCCCGTCACTTCGAACCGCTTGATCTGCGCGACCTTGCCCTGCCCGTTCGCACCGGATGTCGCGGGCGTGGCCTCCGCTGCCGCACCGGACGCCGCGTCGGGCGCCGCGGCACCCGTCGCAGCGGCGGCGCCCGACGTGCCGCCCGCCTGCGCGACGGTCACGGGCGCGCCGGTCGCGACCGCATCCGCGACCGCGACGGCGCCCGGCGCCGGCTGGCTCTGGGCGAACGCCGGCGGCACCAGTACGGCCGTCAGCGCCAGTTCCGCCCAGACTATCCTCTTGATGGCCAACGCCAAAACTCTTTGCTTCATCTTGTTCCCTCTCGCTCGTAGTAAGACCCCACCTGCTGCGCGCCGGAATCTTGTGGATTCCTTGCACGTCCTGGGCGCCCGTGTACCGGAACCCGCGATTGCCACCCTTCCGACTGCGATGACTCGAACGGATCGGCCTCGGGGCACCCGCGCCATTCAGCACCACCGTCTTTTTTGATTTTGATTCGTCATACTAACTACCTGCATTGAGCGCATTGCATACTGCCTCCCGATTCGATCAACGGAAATTCCCGCGGACGACGACACGGTTCTCGCGCCGCACCACGTGCGATCCGCTGTCGATCGGGTACTTCTTCTTCATCGCGGCGCACCGCGCCGCTAGAACAGCCTCGGCGTGCCGACCCAGACGATCACTGCCTCCTCGTCCGCCGTGTTGTGCCATGCATGCGGCATCGTCGATTCGTAATGCGCGGTATCGCCCTCGTTCAGCGTGAACGTGCAATCCTCGAGCGTCAGCGCGACCTGCCCGCGCATCACGTAGACGAACTCCTCGCCCGCATGCGTCGTCACCTCCGACGGCGACTGCCCCACCGGCACCCGCACGAGAATTGCGTCGAGCTTGCGGCCGTCCACCAGGTTCGTCAGCCGGGCGAACAGGCTGGCCGAATTCGCGAACTGGAAATACTTCAGTGCGTTGCCGCGGCACACCGAGCGCGCTTCCGTCGGCGTGTCGATGAAATACTGCATCGTCACGCCGAGCGCCTTCGCGATCCGGACCAGCGACGTGATCGACGGCGTTGCCCGCCCGCGCTCGACCTGCGACAGGAACGGCTTCGAAATGCCGGCGATGGTCGCCGTTTCGTCGAGCGTGAGCTTCAGGCGCTGGCGCAGCGCCCGGATCTTGTTGCCGAGCGACACGGCGACGAGCACCGACTCATCAGGGGGCAAAGGCATGGAGAGACGGAACCTCGCAGTCGAAATCGGTTTGATGTCGGCGATCCTTGACCGAAGCGATGACGCGACCGGCCGGGCGTGACACCCGGCTACACGCTGCTGTCGCACGAAGGCGGCACGCGGCGCAGCGCGATTCCGGCTCGGCACGGTCATGCGGCCTTCGCACATTTCATTCGGTTTACTAACTAACAAGGCTACCCCTTTTCCTCGTCGGACCTGACCGTCTAGCACTTGCATTACAGCGGCGGCATGCCGCCTGCCGACCGCGCCTGCATTGCGCGCCGTCGCGCCGTTCCGTTGCGTTACCGGGATGCCACTGCCGTCCAGAGCTTGGCCAGGTCACCGGAACCGTCGGCCCCCTTGACCGTGCGCAGCACCTGCACCGCGCGCGTTTTCTGGCCGGCCACGTAGTACGCCTCGCCGAGCCGCAGTCGCGCCGCATCGGGATGCTCGAGCCCGCCCTTCGCGATCGCCTGCTCCATCATCGGCAAGCCCTGCTGCGCATGGCCCGCAAAGACGAGGTTCATCCCCGCATCGAGCGGCGCCACCGGCGTCGCGGCATCCGCGCCCGGTTGCGCGCGCTTGGCGGCGAGCGTCTGCAGCCGCTTCTCGCGGTCCGCCTGCGCGTCCTTGCCGAGTACGCCGGCCGCGAACCCCTGGTCGATCACCTGCTTGCCTTCGGCGGGCTGTCCCGCCACCAGCGCGAGCTGCGTCATCTCCATGTAGGCGTCGGCCGTCGCGAGCGATCCTGTCGCACGGCGCAACCGGTAGATGTCGAGGTCGAGCGACGACAGATACCCGGGGTTGCCGCGAATGGCCGTGACCATTTCGTCCCAGTACGCGGGGCTCGGGTGATAGGCCACCAGCAGCCCGAGCGCACCGCGGTACGCGTTGCCGTCCTTCACTTTCTGTGCGCAGGTCGCGAGCATCTGCAACTGCCCTTCATCCGGCGCGTGTCCGCCATTCGCCTGCGCGTCCGTGCTCGCCTTCAACTGGCTCACGACCGGTGCGCAATCGTTCGACAGGTAATACGACTGCGTGAGCAGCGTGCGCATTTCCGGATCCGTTCCCCCCGCCTTCAGGTAGCGCTGCGCGGTCCGGATCGCCAGCGGGTAGTTCTTTTGCTGGAAGTAGATGCCGGCCAGCGCCGCCGTCGTCCGCTGCTCGTCCTCGCCCGACAGCCGCCCCGAGTTCAGCACGGTCTCGTAGGCCTGCGCGGCCGTGCCGGAGTCGCCTGCCGCCATCGCCGCGGCGCCGCGCATCTCTTCCACCATGTACGTTTCGTACGGTGTCCGGTTGGGCACGGCCGCGGCCTGGGCGATCTTGCCGAGTGCATCGCGATACTTGTGCGCCCGGTACAGCTCCTGCGCCGCCGCCAGCGGTTTCGCCACGTCCGGCCGCAGCGCATCCGCCGGCAACGCCGGCCGGCCGAGCATGCATGCCGTGCCGAGCGCCGTCACCGCCATCATCCGTTTCCATCGTCGCTGGTTCATCGGCTCGTCCGTTTCGTCATTGCATGAACTGTTCGTTACCGATCAGGCCGATCTTGGTCGCGCCCACGCGTTGCGCGGATGCCAGCACGGCCGCCACGTCCTTGTACGGCACCAGCTTGTTGGGTCGCAGATGGATCTCCGCCTGCACCGGTTCCGCCGCGACTTGCGTCAGTTTCGACTCGAGCGCCGCACGATCCGGCACGGGTGCGCCGTTCCATGTCGTCGTGCCGTCGAAGTCGATGTCGATCTGCACGATTTCCGGCGGCGTTGCTGGCGGCGGCGGATTGCCGACCGGCAAGTCCATCTTGACCGAATGCATCTGAATCGGGATCGTGATGATCAGCATGATCAGCAACACCAGCATCACGTCGATCAGCGGCGTGGTGTTGATGTCCACCATCACTTCCGGTTCCGCATTGCCCCCACCCGAAGGCACATTCATTCCCATCGTCGGCTCCTGTCGATCCGAGTTGGCGCTTTAGCGCTTACTCGGATCCCATGCTTCGCGGTCGACCAGCGTTAGCGCTTTAGCGCTTACGCGGGTCCCATGCTTTGCGGTCGATCCGAGTTGGCGCTTTAGCGCTTACTCGGATCCCATGCTTCGCGGTCGACCAGCGTTAGCGCCTTAGCGCTTACGCCGGCCCCATGCTTCGCGGTCGATAAGAGTGAGTGCCTTGGCACCCGCTCCATCCCCCCGCCTCGCAACGCTTCCCCAGCAACACTAACCCCCGCGCGCAGGTGGCTCCGTGATGAACGACAGCTTCGCGATCCCCGCACGCTCGCACATCGTGACGACCCGGCCGATGAACTCGTAGCGGGTGTTCTGGTCGCCGCGTACGTGGACGCTCGGTTGCGGCTGCTGCTGCGACACGCCCTTCAGTTTCGCGAGCAGCGTCGGCGCGTCCACCAGTTGCTCGCCCCAGAAGAAATCGCCATCGCGATTCACCGCGATCTCGATGCTCTTCGGTGTCGTCTGCAGCGGCTGCACCGTCTCCTTCGGCAGCTGCAGCTGGATCGTGTGCGTCACGACCGGGATCGTGATCAGGAAGATGATCAGCAGCACCAGCATCACGTCGACGAGCGGCGTCGTGTTGATGTTGGCGATCACCTCGTCGCTATCGTCCTGCCCGACGTTCATGGCCATCGCGCGTCTCCGTCAGCCGATCAGTTCGCGAGCGATGCCGCTGCCGCCGGCGACGACGCACGTACCGGACGCCGGTTGCCGGCCAGCAGCACCGCGTGCAGTTGCGCGCCGAAGTTGCGGACCCGCTCCATCACCGACTTGTTGCGCCGGACCAGGAAGTTGTAGCCGAGCACCGCCGGCACCGCGACGGCCAGGCCGATCGCGGTCATGATGAGCGCCTCGCCCACCGGGCCCGCGACCTTGTCGATCGATGCCTGGCCCGCGATGCCGATTGCCGTCAGCGCGTGATAGATCCCCCAGACCGTACCGAACAGCCCCACGAACGGGGCCGTCGAGCCGACCGTCGCCAGAAACGCGAGTCCGTCCTGCATCCGGTTCGACACGTTCGTGATCGAGCGTTCGACCGAGACGTCGATCCACGTGTTGCGGTCCACCGCTTCCAGCAGCGCGTCTTCGTGATGCTCGCCGGCCTCGATCGCCGTTTCGGCGATGAACCGGAACGGCGACGCCTCATCGAGCAGCTTCGCGCCCTCGGCCAGCGACGGCGCGGTCCAGAGCTGCGCGTCCGCCAGCTTCGCGCGGCGATTCGCACGCAGTTGTTCCAGGAACTTCGTGATCATGATGTACCAGCTTCCCATCGACATGATCACCAGCAGGATCAACACGAAACGCGCGACGAAGTCGCCGTTTTTCCATAGCGCGCCGAGCCCGTACGGATTCTCGACCGCTTCCGTCGTGGCCGGTGCGGGCGGCGGAGCCGGCTCGGCGGCGGCCGGAACCGGCGCGGGCGCGGCCGACGGCGCCGCGGCCTGCGCCGACGTGCCGGCCGCACCGCTTGCCTGCGCGTGGGCGAGCTGTGGCGCAACGAACCCGTCGACCGCCGCGACGGACATCAACATGCTTGCCGCCAGCGCGGCCAGTGAACGCTTCGTCATACCCCACTCCTGCTATTTCGTTGAACTAAACATGTCAGTTCGAGATGGTTTTCCCCGGCCCGGCTCGCGCCGGGCCGCCCACTGCATCAATTCAGATTGAACGAGAACGGCACCTGGACCCGCACCGACTGGCCCTGCGCGACACACTTGAACCGTTTCACGGTGTTGAACGCGGCGCGATCGAGGATCGGATCAGCGGACTGCGCCACCCGCTCGTTCGTGATGTTCCCTTCCGCATCCACGACGAATTCGATCGTCACGTCACCCGTGATGTTGTTTTCCTGCGCTTCCTTCGGGTACTGGATCGACGCGCGCAGCGAGTCCGAGTTCGGGCAGACGACACCGACGTCATGGCTGACCGGCTTGGCCGCCGGAGCGGGCGCCACGACCGGTGCCTGTACGGCCGGCGCGGAAGGTACGGGAGCCGCCTGGTGCGTGATCGTCGCCTGCGGCGGTGCCTGCACCGGCACTTCCGGCGGCGGCACGAACGGCGGCGGCGGCGGCGCGAATTTCGGCGGCGGGAGTTTGACCACGGGCATCGGCGGTGGCGGCGGCGGCTTGACCGGCTCGATGATGCGGGTTTCGATCGGATGCTGGATCACCTGCACGACTTTCGTCGCGAGGCCGTTGAGCAATGCGTAGATCAGCACGACATGCAGCACCAGGACGATACCGATGCCGCCGAACCGGCGCACCGGATTCTGCTGCTTCTTGCCGAACTCTCGCGGACGCCCCAGCATGGCCAGTCCGCTGTTCGATGTAGCCAGACGTTCTTCGACTTTCATGCCCACCTTCCATCCCCCAAGCGATTCGCCCAGTTTCGGATTGCTGCCGGCGGCGCAGCCAGGTCGGCATCGCCACCGCATCAATCCGAAAATTTCATTTCAAATTCAATTAGCAATCCGAATTGAAAGAATTACATTCGAATTCCAATTCATTCTTTTTCAAGGAATCGTTCCGGCAGGCGCGGCCCGGTGTCACACCGGAAATCCATGCACCCGCACGTTCAGGCAATTGTCAGCTGGCGGGCGCAACCTCGTATTTCGTATGACGATTCGCCGTTCGTTACACGGTGATGTCAATGGCGCCGTTCACTTGGGTGCAGACGATAGCAAGGAAAAAATTTTGCCGTCAAACTTTATTTGATGTCCGAATACAAAGTTTGGAGGGTTTATTCAAATAATATTCCAGTAAGAATAAATCAATCTTTTATTATTTAAACGGTAATCGTTTTGTATTGGTATATACGGAACCGGATATTAAGTTCTTCCAACATAGGCATCCGCGTATTTCCTGCGTCGCAGCAAAATGACCCGATTCGGAGGCGACCGGCCAGTTTCGCCCGTTCGCGTCGCCAACGCCGGCATCGATCGTCCGCCCCCCTGGCTACCTGCCCCAGACCGGCCTGCACCGCTTCCGCGACACGTCAAGAACGCGCATGGCTACCCGAACAATCAATACGGAATCCGATGCAAATACAAGACCCTCCTTCGCCGCATGGGATCCATAAAAATTACTTCGCATATCGAATTAACTATCGTGCGTGAAAGCCGACGACGTGGTACACGACCCTGCCGCCCGCGCATCGGCGCACACGCGTGCGTACCGATGCGCGCCTCACCGCATGCGCCGCGTGCTCAGGAATGCATGCCCTGCATCTTGTGCGAGAAATGCGCGCGCTCGGCCGTCTCCATGAGCATCAGGAATTCGTCCTGCATCATGTGGATCAGCGCTTCGTGGTCGCCGGCCTCGAAATAGACTTCCGGCTGCTCCGCGAGACGTTCCTCGAGGAACGTCTTCATCCCGTACGCCATGCAGACCGGCGGCAGCGCGCCCATGTCGCAATCCTTGAACAGTTCGCGCAGCTCGACTTCCCGGGCGAGCACGAGATGGCGTCCCGTCTTCACCCAGAGGTCCGACAGGCGCACGGCGTGCGTCGTCGGCAACACGGCGGCGACGTAGCCCTCGTCGTCCTCGAGCAGCACGGTTTTCGCGAGACGATCGCCGGGAATATGCGCGGCGGCGGCCGTCTCCATGCTCGTATGGCTATAGGGGTGGTACACGACTTCGTACCGCGATGACTTCTGGCGCAGGCAATCCTGCAGGGTGGCAGATACAGGCATGGCACACCTCGTCTGGGCGAATCGGGCGAACGGAGTTCGCTCCGGATTTGTTCAGCATAGGTCGCATTCGGGCCAATGGAAATCGCCGCCTCGCCCCTCCGTCATTCCGGCGCCAGCTCCGGTTCCAACCCCTTTTCGCGCAGCCATTCGCGATTGAAAAGCCGCGCACGATAGATGTCGCCGCGATCGCACAGCAACGTCACGATCGTGTGCCCCGGGCCCATCCGGCGGGCCAGCCAGACCGCCGCCGCGACGTTGATGCCGCTCGATCCACCGACGTACAGCCCTTCTTCGCGCAGCAGCCGGTAGACCATCTTCACGCACAGCGCATCGTCGATCCGCACGGCGTCATCGATCTGCGTGTCGGCGAGATTCGCGGTGACGCGCGTCGAGCCGATGCCTTCGGTGATCGAGCTGCCTTCGGCGCTGAGATCGCCCGTTTTCACGTAACCGTAGAGTCCGCTGCCGTGGGGATCGGCCAGCACGATCCGGACCGCCGGATTCTGCTCCTTCAGGTAACGGCTCACGCCCGCCAGCGTGCCACCCGTGCCGGTCGCGCAGACGAACGCATCGACCGTGCCCGCGGTGTCGCGCCAGATTTCCGGCCCGGTCGTCTCGTAGTGCGCCTGCCGGTTGACGACGTTGTCGAACTGGTTGGCCCATACCGCGTTGTCGAGTTCGTCCGCGAGCCGCCCGGCAATCTTCTGATAGTTGTTCGGATCACGGTACGGCGCCGCCGGGACCGGGCGTACGTCGGCGCCGAGCGTACGCAGGATCGCCATCTTGTCCGGCGATTGCGTGTCGGGAATCACGATCACGCAGCGATAACCGCGCGCCGCGCAGATATGCGCAAGACCGATCCCCGTGTTGCCGGCCGTGCCCTCGACGACGGTGCCGCCCGGTTTCAGCGCCCCACGCTGCTCGGCGTCGCGGATGATGTAAAGCGCCGCGCGATCCTTCACCGAGCCACCCGGATTCATGAATTCCGCCTTGCCCAGGATTTCGCAGCCCGTTTCCGCGCTGAGCTTCGCCAGCCGGATCAGCGGCGTGCGCCCCACGCAGTCCACGAAGCCCTGCCGCACGTCCATGGTCGCCTCCTATGCGTTCGCGCTTGCGCGCCCTACACAACGAAGGATAGGACGCGCCCACTGCTTTCGACGCCGGCAGCCGCGTACTAAGCTGGGAGAGTTCATTGCGGCACGCGCGCCGCATCGCCAGACGAGGTCCGCCATGCTGCAACTGCACACCATTGCCATCGATAAACCGGAGCCCGTGAATTTCATCCTCGGCCAGTCGCACTTCATCAAGTCCGTCGAGGACATCCACGAGACACTGGTCGGCACCGTGCCCGGCATCCGTTTCGGGCTCGCATTCTGCGAGGCCTCGGGCAAACGGCTCGTGCGCCGTTCGGGCACCGATGCGGAACTCGTCGAACTCGCGTGCCGCAACGCGCTGGCGATCGGCGCCGGTCACGCATTCATCGTGTTCCTCGGCGACGGCTTCTATCCGGTCAACGTACTCAATGCGATCAAGGCCGTGCCGGAGGTCTGCCGGATCTACTGCGCGACCGCGAACCCGACCGACGTGATCGTCGCGGAAACCGCGCAAGGACGCGGGATCGTCGGCGTCGTCGACGGCTTTCCGCCGCTCGGCGTCGAAAACGACGACGACGTGCGCTGGCGCAAGGATCTGCTGCGTACGATCGGATACAAGGCGTAGGCGCGGGCCGCCCCGGGGTAGACGGGGCGCGTGTCATCGCGTCGCTTGTACGCGGGCCGTCCTGCAGCCCTTCCAGGCTCACCTTGCCGCACAAGACGCCAAGGCCGATGCATCGAACACGCGATGACGGCAGGAATTCCGGGGCGCAAGTCAACCGGACCGTTAGTTGCATTTTTGAGAACGAGGATAAGCGGCCGCTGGCGCCGCGCTGCCACCAACCGGCTGTCCTATACTGGCCGCAGCAGGCCAACCGACGGCCGCACCGACACACCGGCCACGGCCACCGACCCTTCCCGGAGCAACGCATGCATTACCAGTTGATCTACGAGCTCGTCGACGATTACCTGTCCCGGCGCGAACCGTTTCGCGCGCAGCACCTCGCGCTCGCGCAGGCCGCGACCGAGCGCGGCGAACTGATGCTCGCCGGCGCGCTGTCGGATCCGGCCGACCAGGCCGTGCTCGTGTTCGAAGGCGATTCGCCGGAAGCGGCCGAGTCGTTCGCGCGCGCCGATCCGTACGTGCAGAACGGTCTCGTGAAATCGTGGCGCGTGCGTCCGTGGCGCGTCGTGATCGGCAAGCACGCGCCGCGCTAGGCGTGCGGGGTTACAGCCACCCTGCCCGCTTGAAACGCCACCACAGCCCGAGATCGGCTGCGAGCATCACCGCGATGCAGCCGTAGAAACCGTATTTCAGGTGCAGCTCGGGCATGTTCGCGAAGTTCATCCCGTAGATGCCGGCGATCATCGTCGGAATCGCGAACAGCGCGGCGAACGAGCCGAGCCGCTTGGTCACCTCGCTCTCGGCGAGCGAAATCATGCCGAGGTTGACCTGGATCGCCGTCACGACCATCTCGCGCCGCCCTTCGATCGTCTTCACGATCCGCTGCAGATGGTCGTACACATCGCGAAAGTAAGCGTCCATCCCGCTGCAGATTTGCGGCACGCGCCCGCCGGTGAGTTTCGCGAGCGGCTCGATCAGCGGCGCCGTGTGCTGATGCAGCATCACGAGCCGGCGTTTCAGCGAATAGAGATCCTCGATGATCGCGCGCGACGACGCCGGCGAGGCCTTCGTGAAGATGCGGTCCTCGAGTTCCTCGAGCTCGGCGCCGAGCGTTTCGAGGATCGGGAAATAACGGTCGACGACCTGGTCCATCAGCGCGTAGAACACGAACGCCGAGCCTTCCTGCAGCAGATGCGGCTCGCGCTCGCAGCGCTTGCGCACGTCGCGGAAATCCTGCTCGGTATGGTTGCGGATCGACAGCACGTAGTTCGGGCCGACGAACACATTCAGTTCGCCGACCTTGAGTTCGTCGTCTTCGTCGAGCTCGACCATATGCAGCACCGCGAACAGCGAATCGCCGTACTCGTCGATCTTCGGCCGCTGATGCCCCTTGCGGGCATCCTCGAGCGCAAGCTCGTGCAGCCCGAACTCCTCGCCCATCAGGTCGATTTCCTCGGGCGTCGGATCCTTCAGCGCCACCCACACGAAGCATTCGGGCTTCGACACGTAGTCGCTGATGGCGTCGATATCGATGTCGGCCAGCTTGCGGCCATCCTGGTATGCAGCACAGTTGATCAGCATGTTGTCCGTGATGTTGCGGTTTGCGCATCAGTTTACCGGTTTGCTGCGCGGGCGGCCCGGCTTGCGCGGCACGCCGATATTGGTCATGATCGGGCTGCGTGCGCCGCAGCACGCGCAGCGACGCACTTCGGCAAGCCCGCCGCACGGCCGTGCGGCCCCACCGTCAAGGAGACAGACCCATGTGGTATTTCTCGTGGATACTCGGCATCTGCGTGGCGCTCGGCTTCGGCATCATCAACGCGATGTGGCTGGAAGCGGAAGTGTTCTCGCGCGACGACAAGCGCGCTGACACGCGCGGCGACACGTCGGGCCAGAGGTCGGGGAGCCGGTATTCGTGACGCACCTGGTGTTCTTCTGCGGTCACGCCGGCACCGGCAAGACCACGCTCGCGAAGCGGCTCATCGGGCCGCTGATGCGCGCCACCGGCGAGGCCTTCTGCCTGCTCGACAAGGACACGCTGTACGGCCGCTACAGCTCGGCCGCGATGGGCGCGCTCACCGAGGATCCGAACGACCGCGACAGCCCGCTCTACCTGAAGCACCTGCGCGATCCCGAATACCACGGCCTGCTCGACACGGCCCGTGAAAATCTCGCGCTCGGCATCGGCGCGATCGTCGTCGGCCCGCTGTCGCGCGAAGTGCGCGACCGGCGCATCCTCGACCGCGCATGGCTCGGCATCGGGCCCGACGTCGCGCTGACGGTCGTCTGGGTCCATACATCGGAAGACGTCGCACACGCGCGGATCGTCTCGCGCGGCAACCCGAACGACGCGTACAAGCTCACGCACTGGGACGAATACCGGCAGCGCCGCTTCGTGCCGACCGGCCACGAATGCGACGGCATCGTGATGTTCGACAACACCGCGCCGTCCGACAAGGACGTCGACGCGTTGCTGTACCGCATCGTGCCGCCCGCGCCCGCCGCGACGATCGTCCCGCCGCTGCCGGCCTGACCGGCACCGGCGCCCTTCCTGTTCCCGTTCCCGCAAAAAACAACGCCGGAAGCGCTGCTGCGCTCCCGGCGTCGTACGGCCCTCGTGCCTGAGGCGAGTGGTCAGGCCACCGCGTGCACGCGCTCCATCGTGCCGCCTTCGTACAGCTTGCCGAAGCGGTTCGACAGGAACGCCTTCAGCGATACCTTTTCCTGCGGGATGAAACCGCTCTGCGGCAGCTTCTTCTCGCGGAACAGATCCAGCACCGCGCACATCGCGCCGGCCGTCGTGATCTGGATCGCGCTCATGTGCATCCCGCACACGTCCTTCGCGAAGATCTTGCGCGTGAACACGTCCTGCACGAGCTGACCATCCTTCACGCCCGTCACCGTGACGAACACGAGCACGACGTCCTGCTTCGTCGACGGCACCGCGCGGCGCATGATCGACTTCAGCGTGTCGCGGTCGGTCGACAGGCGCAGGTCCTCGAGCAGGAACTGGACGAGTTCGCGGTGGCCCGGGTAGCGCACCGACTTGTAGTCGAGCGTCTCGACCTTGCCCGACAGCGTCTCGCACAGCGTGCCGAGGCCGCCCGACGTGTTGAACGCTTCGTATTCGGTGCCGTCGAGCGAGAAGTGCTCGAGGCCTTCGAGCGGCTGCACCCACTGCTTGCGGCCGTCGCGGATCGCTTCGCACGGCTGGCAGTATTCGTTGATCAGGCCGTCGACGCTCCACGTCAGGTTGTACTTCAGCGCGTTGGTCGGATACTCGGGCAGCGCGCCGACGCGCATCTTCACGTCGCGCACTTCGCTGAAGCCGTTCACCAGTTCATGCGCGGCGATGCCGATGAAGCCCGGCGCGAGGCCGCACTGCGGCATGAACGCACGATCGGAGCCGTCGGCCAGTTCGCGGATCGCGTGGGTCGCACGCACGTCTTCGGTCAGGTCGAAGTAATGGACGCCGGCAGCCTTCGCAGCGGCGGCAACGTTGACCGCGAGGTAATAAGGCAGCGCATTGACGAGCGCATCGAAGCCCTTCACTGCTTCGCGAATCGCGTTCGCGTCGGCCGAATCGACCCGTTGCGTCGCGATGCCTTCGCGCGACAGCTTCGCGAGCGCATCCGCATCGCGGTCGAACGCGACGACTTCGTAGTCGCCCGTTTCGCGCAGCATGTGAGCAATGGTGTGGCCGATCAGACCTGCGCCGACGATGGCGATTTTCATGCGCTTATCTCCTGATGATGGGTTTGGTGTTGTGGACGGCGTTGAGCCATGAACACAGTGTAGAGACGCGCAAAATCAGTTCCAAGACGAAGAATGATGCGAAACGACCGATAATTTCGACGTTACGACGATACATTTCGTCGAAATGTCGAAACGATGCAATTTGGCCCGCTGCCGGCTGCGCTATGGCTGGCCTAAGTCTCCCGTTTCAGACTGCATGCCGACCACCCGCTCTCGAAGGAGACATCGCATGCAATCCCTGCCCGTCAATCGCGCGTCGCACTGGCTGAACAAGGTGCCCGACGTCGCGCTGTCGTTCTGGATCATCAAGATCATGTCGACCACGGTCGGCGAAACCGGCGCGGACTTTCTCGCGGTCAACGCGGGCCTCGGCCAGACCTTCACGCGCATCGCGATGGCGTCGCTGCTCGCGATCGCGCTGTGGCTGCAGTTGCGCACGCGCCGCTACGTACCGTGGATCTACTGGCTCACGGTGGTGCTGGTCAGCATCGTCGGCACGCAGATCACCGACCTGCTCACCGACGGCCTGAACGTGAGCCTGTATGCGAGCACCGCCGCGTTTGCCGTCACACTCGCCGCGATCTTCTTCGTGTGGCATCGCATCGAAGGCACGCTGTCGATCGACACGATCGTCACGCCGCGGCGCGAACTGTTCTACTGGGCCGCGATCCTCTGCACGTTCGCGCTCGGCACCGCCGCCGGCGATCTCGCGACCGAGGCGCTCGGGCTCGGCTTCACGCTCGGCGCGCTGATCTTCGGCGGGTTGATCGCGGCCGTGTTCGTGATGTGGCGGCTCGGCGTCAATGCGGTCCTGGCGTTCTGGATCGCGTACATCCTGACGCGCCCGTTCGGCGCCTCGCTCGGCGACCTGCTCACGCAGGCCCGCGCATACGGCGGGCTCGGCTTCGGCGCCGCGTGGACGAGCCTGCTGTTCCTGACCGTGATCGTGCTGCTCGTCGCCGTCGCGCAATTCGGCAGCGGCCCGCACACACGTGCCGGCGCCGCCGAATGACACCCTTTCCTTTCCGTTCATCGCATCGAGGACACCCCATGCACTTCCGTCATTCCGTTTCCCGTCTCGCCGTTGCCACGGCCACGATCGCCCTGCTGAGCGCCGCCGCCGGCTGCTCGAAGCAGCAGGATGCGAATGCATCGACCTCGGTGCCGGCCGCGGCGTCGCCCGCGGCCGGCCACGCGTCGAAGCTCGGCGACCTGTCGCAGTTCCGCACGATCGCCACCGACGTCAATACGCTCGTCGGCAAGGGCGACCTGCCCGGCGCGAAGACACGCATCAAGGATCTCGAGATCGCGTGGGACGCGGCCGAGGCCGGCCTCAAGCCGCGCGCCGCCGCCGACTGGCACATGGTCGACCAGGAGATCGACCGCGCGCTCAGCGCGCTGCGCGCCGATCATCCGACCCAGGCCGATTCGGCCGCCGCGATGAAGAACCTGCTCGCGGCCTTCGACCGGTTCAGCGGCAAATAACCGTTGCGCCGGGCGCGCGGCACGTGACGCGCGCCCGGGAATCGCATACGCTGGCGGCGTTTGCGCGGCACGGAGAATACGTATGCGAATACTGCTCGTCGAAGACGACCCGATGATCGGCGAGGCAGTCCATGCCGCGCTGAAGGACGCGTCGTACGCCACCGACTGGGTCACCGACGGCGTCCACGCGTTGACCGCGTTCGCGGCCCAGCCCTACGACCTGATCCTGCTCGACCTCGGCCTGCCCGGCCGCGACGGGCTCGACGTGCTGGCCGGCATACGCGCGAAGGACGCCAGCGCACCGCTGCTCATCGTCACCGCGCGCGACGGGCTCGACGACCGCCTGCGCGGCCTCGACGGCGGCGCCGACGACTACATCGTGAAGCCGTTCGAGATGGCCGAACTGCTCGCGCGGATTCGCGTCGCGATCCGGCGTCGTGCCGGTTCGGCCGCGCCGCTGCTGAGCAACGGCATCGTGTCGCTCGATCCGGCGACGCGCGAGGCCGCCGTCGACGGGCACGCGCCGGTCCCGCTGTCGAATCGCGAGTTCTCGCTGCTGCGCGCGCTGCTGGTGCGCCCCGGCGCGATCCTGTCGCGCCGCGAGCTCGAGGATCGCCTGTACGGCTGGGGAGAGGAAGTCGAAAGCAACGCGGTCGAATTCCTGATCCATTCGCTGCGCCGCAAGCTCGGCAGCACCGTGATCAAGAACGTCAGGGGTGTGGGATGGATGGTTTCAAGAAGCGCCTGAGCGAGTCGATCGGGTTCCGGCTGTCGGTCGTGCTGTCGGCCGTGATCCTGGTCGTCGCAACGGCCGCGGCCGCGTTCGCGTTTTCATCGGCATTCGACGAAGCGCACGAATTGCAGGACGACGTGCTGCGCGAGGTCGCGACGCTGCTCGACCATCAGCGCGCGCCGTCGCCCCATGCCGCCGGCGCCGGGCCCGCACGCGAAAGCGACGAACTGTCGCGCGTGATCGTGCAGCCGCTCGGCGGCACGCCGCAACCGGGCACCGACGGCGCGCCGCCGCTCGCATTGCCGCCGACGCTCGCCGACGGGCTGCATACGGTCGAGGCCGGCGGCAACGCGTATCGCGTGATGGTCCGTACCTTCGCGAACGGCGAACGCATCGCGGTCGCGCAGAACGCCGGCATGCGCGACGACGTCGCGCGCGAAAGCGCGTGGCGCACCGCACTGCCGCTGCTGCTCCTCGTGCCGATCCTGCTGCTGCTCGTCGCCGATCTCGTGCGCAAGCTGCTGCGTCCGGTGGCGGCGCTGTCCGCCGGCATCGACGCACGCGACGAGCACGACCTGCGCCCGGTGCCGGCCGATCGCGTGCCGGTCGAGGTGCGGCCGTTCGTCGTCGCGATCAACCGGATGCTGGCGCGCGTCGCGCAATCGGTCGACGCGCAGCGCCGTTTCGTCGCCGACGCCGCGCACGAGTTGCGCTCGCCGCTGACGGCGATGTCGCTGCAGGCCGAACGCCTTGCCGACACCGACCTGCCCGACGATGCGCGTGCGCGACTCGCCGCGCTGCGCGGCGGGCTCGAACGCAGCCGCCACCTGATCGGGCAACTCCTCGCGCTCGCGCGTGCGCAAAGCGCGCCGGCCGCGCCGCCCGGCGCCGTATCGGTCCATGCGATCTATCGTCGCGTGCTGGAAGACCTGATGCCGCTGGCCGACGCGAAGTCGCTCGACATCGGCGTCGAGGACGGCCCGGACACCCGCGTGCCGGTCGACGAGCTCGAACTCACGTCGCTGGTGATGAATCTGGTCGACAACGCGATCCGCTATACGCCGTCCGGCGGACGCGTGGACCTGTCGACGCAACGGACCGACACACACGCGTACGTAACGATCGCCGACACCGGGCCGGGCATCGCGCCGAACGAACGCGAGCGCGTGTTCGATCCGTTCTATCGGGTGCCCGGCAACGTGCAGATCGGCTCCGGGCTCGGCCTGTCGATCGTGAAGATCCTCGCGGACCGGATGGGTGCCGGCGTCACGCTCGCGTATGCGGACGAACGGGAATCGCGCGGGTTGCGCATATCGGTGCGGATTCCGCTCGCGCGGCCGCCGGGCACGGTGCAGCCCGACCGATAGCCGGATCGATGCGCCGGCGCAGGACGCGCGGCGCGGCGCACACGGGACTTGAACGTCAGCCGCCGATCGTTCCGCGATCGATCTTGCGCGACAGAATGATCGACGTCGTCGTGCGCTCGACGCCTTCGAGCGTGCCGATCTGGTCGAGCAGGTCGTTGAGCCGTTCGGGCGAATCGGCGCGCAGCCACGCGACGTAGTCGTACTCGCCGCTCACCGCGCACAGCAGCTGCACTTCGGGCATCCGGTCGAGCTTGCGCAACACGTCCTTGCCGAACTTCGGCGTGAGGATGATGCCGACATACGCGTAGATGCTCGCATCGAGCACGTCCTGCCCAAGCCGGACGCTGTAGCCGGCGATCACGTTGGTGCGTTCGAGCCGCGCGATGCGTGCAACGACCGTCGTGCGCGCGACGTCGAGCTGGCGTGCGAGATCCGCGACGCTTGCGCGCGCATCGGCTTGCAGCAGCGCGACGAGTTGCCGGTCGAGATCGTCGAGTTGATCGAGGCGGGGTGGACGCATGAGGCTGGGCCGGTGCGCGACGCGCCGGCTGAGTGAAAGGTGACGCGATGATAGCGCCGAACGCCGGCATGCCCAAACGGCATCGCCCGGCGCCGATTCGAACCTTTCAATTTCGATTCGTATCGGATGTAAGCAAGTGTCGCATTCACTGCCGCGCCGCACGCAACGTGCTACTAATAGCATGCGACGCGAGAGTCGCGCTTGCGGCAGTTGCCGCCGCGCCCGCTCGCAAGACACCACCCCGGAGAGCCAACCATGAAGAAAATCTCGCTCACCCTCGCTACGCTCGTCGTTGCAGCCAGTGCGTTCGCACAAACCCCGGCGCAGCCGCAAGCGGCCGCACCGGCCATGGCGCCCGCGGCTTCGGCCCCGAGCGCCGAGCAGCGCGCCGCACGCCACGAAGCGCGCGTCGAGCAGCGCATCAAGTATCTGCACGACCAGCTGAAGATCACGTCGGCGCAGGAACCGCAATGGAAGACGTTCGCCGACACGATGCGCGACAACGGCGACACGATGGGCCGCCTCTATCGTGACCGGATGGCCAAGCACGACGTATCCGCGCTCGACGACATGAAGCAGTATGCGGAACTGTCGCAGGCGAACGCCGACGGCGCGAAGAAGCTCGCCGACGCCTTCGCGCCGCTCTACGAGAGCTTCCCCGCCGAGCAGAAAGCGCTCGCCGACACGACGTTCCGCAGCTGGCTGAATCACGGCGGCGAACACCGTGGCAAGGGCAAGACGAAGGGCAAGGAAGGCAAGGCGGCAGCCGCGCCGGCCGCAAGCGCACCCGCCCAGCCCTGACGCCCTCCCCGCCGGCGCCGCGCTGCCCGTCCGGGCCGAACGGCGCCGCGCCCGCGACAGGCGATCGGCGCGTCACACGGCGCGCCGAATTCGGGATAAGCTCCCGGCTTTTCCCGCACTTCCTCGCCATGCTCGAACTCAAGCACATCGATCTGCGTACCGACCCGCAGGCCCGCCAAGTCGTCAAGGACGAAACCGTCGCGGTTTCATTCGCGGACGCCGACGGCGAACTGATGAGCCTCGAAGGCCCGAACCGCTATGCCGCGGGCGACGCGCTGATCACGGGCTCGACCGGCGATCGCTGGGTCGTGTCGCGCGCGCGTTTCGACGCCAAATACCTGCCCGCCGATCCGGCACTCGCGCACGGCGCCCCGGGCGCATACCGGAACCGGCCGGCCGTCGTGCTCGCCCGCCGAATGGACGAGCCGTTTACGATCGCCCGCTCGGAAAACGGCGACACGCTGCGCGGCGTCGCCGGCGACTGGGTGATGCAGTACGCGCCCGGCGACTACGGCGTCGTGCAGGCGCAGCGCTTCGCGCAGGTCTACCGCGACGCGTAATGCCGCGCGCCGGCATCGCGCCGGCGCGAACGCTCACGCAAAGTCTTCGTCCAGTTCGAGTTCCGCGTTGCGCTCGACGGCCTCACCGGCCGCGTGGCGCTCCTCGAGCGACCCGAGCATCGCTTCCGTATACGCGTGCAGTACCGCATGGCTGCGCGCACGCTGCATCGGCTTGAGCGCGAGATAACGCGCGAGCGCGGCCGGCACGACGCGGATATCGAGCGTCATCCGCTTCGGCGTCGCGCCGAAACGCATCGCGAGCCAGTGCACGGACAGGAATCGCCCGCGCTCGTCGCTGCTTTCCGCGAAGCGCGTCTGCTCCGGAAAGAGATCGCAGATCACGCGCGCGAGCGCGTCGAATTCCGCGCTCTGGCATTCGATCAGATAGTCGTCCATCCCGTCTCTCCCGTCAGGCAGCCGTACGCGACGGCCGGCACGTCTTGACCATCACGACGACCAGGATCGCGGCCAGCACGAAATACGCGCCCTCGACCCATGCGGCCGGCAGCACACGCACCTGGTACAGCAGCGCCGGCGCCGCCGCGAGTGCATGCAGCACGATCGCGAGCGGCAACACGCCCGCGCGGCCGGCGCGCACGCCGCGCCATACCAGCACCGACAGCGCAAGCTGCAGCACGAATGCCGCGCAGCGTTCGAGCAGCAACAGCAGCATCGACTGCGCCGACAGCGTTGCCAGCATCACGTGCAGCCGCACGACGGTATCGCCCGGCAGGTCGGACAGTTGCGTCTCGAGCTGGCCGCGGCTCGCCAGCCACGCGAGATACGACCATTGGCCCCACACGAGCACGCCGACGAACCACGCTTCGGCGCCGCCGTGACCGATCCCGTAGCCGATCGCGCGACCGTCGCCGGCCGACGCGCCGTAGCGCCGGTTCAGGAAGCGCATCCCGAGATAACGGCCGACTTCCTCGAACACCGCGGTCGCGAGCGCGCTGTACGCGACGAACGCGAGCGGCTGCGTCAGCCAGCCACCCGCCGGCGTCTGGCTCAGCACGAGCCCGTGGAACGCGCGTTCGAGGATCATCGCAAACAGCGTGAAGACGGCGACGCCGACGATCGTGTCGCGACGATTGAGCGCAAGCGGCTTGCGCAGGATACGGTAGAGGACGAGCGGCAGCAGCGCGATGATCAACGTGGCGGCGATCAGCACCGCCAGCGTGACGGGAGCGACAATCATGTAATTCCTTGTTCGGGGCAGCGCACCTGGCGCGCTGCGTGCCCGAATGATACTCAGCTTGCGGTCGACGCGCGCGCAATCAGCTCGCCCGGCAGCATCGCGACGCGCACGTCGCCCGCTGCGCCGTCGATCCGCTCGTGCACGAATTCGACGGCCTTGTAGCCGATTTCGTAGGTCGGCTGACGGATCGTCGTGATGCCGATCAGCTCGGCCCATTCCGGATCGTCGATCGACAGCAGTGCTGCCTTCTGCTGCCACGCGGCACCGAACCGCGCGCGCAGGTGGCGCGCGATCGCGAGCGCGACCGGCGCGTTCGCGGCGAACAGTGCCGCGCGCACGCCGCGCCGTGCCGCGTCGTCGATACGGGCATCGACGTCGGCGAGCGCCGCGGCGACGGCGTCGGGTTCGTTCAGGTCGAGCACGATCGTCGACGGCACCGTCAGCCCGCGCGCATCCAGCGCCGCGCGGAACGCGGCCTCGCGCACGCGCCGCGAGCTGACGCGCTCGAACGGCTGCACGACGAAATGGATCGCGTCGAAGCCGTGTTCGACCAGGTGCGCGAGCGCCATCTCGATTGCGTCGGCGTTGTCGAGGCCGATCAGGTCAGCCTCGAACCCCTCGACGGTCCGGTCGACGAGCACGGCCGGGATGCCGGCGCCGCGCAACGGGCGCAGCACGTCCTCGTCGGCGCCGAGCGCGTTGACGATCAGCCCTTCGACGCGGTAGGTCGTGAGCAGCTGCAGGAAGCGGCGCTCCATCTCGACCTCGTTCGCAGCGTGACAGATGAGCGGCATGTAGCCGAGCGCGTGGCACGCGGCCTCGACGCCCTGCAGCACTTCGACGGTGTAAGGATTGGTCAGGTCGGCCGCCAGCATGCCGAGCAGCCGGTTGCGGCCACGCTTGAGCCCACGCGCCATCTGGTTCGGGCGGTAGTTGAGCCGCGCGATCGCCGCTTCGATCCGCTGGCGCAGATCGATGGACAGCACATGCGTCTCGCCGTTCAGGAAGCGCGAAACGCTGGTCTTGCCCGTGCCGGCCTCGCGCGCGACGTCGCTGATCGTCGCCGGACGCGTCGTGGAAGGTTGCGAATCGGTCACTGTCGTGCCTCGCGACGTACGATCCGCGCCGCTTCGTGAGCAGACGGACCTTTGTTGTTGGAAACGTAAGCCACCCGGCGGACTCTCCTGTCGATCAGCGTTGGCGCCTTAGCGCTTGCACTGGTAGCAGTCGGCCGCACCGGACCTGGCGCGGATGCCCGTCGCCGAACGCAGCCGGCAGCGTTGCCGGACCATCGATACGACGAGCGGGCGATCATAACGCAGCCAGCCCTCCGGCACCAAGACCATCGACTCTAACGGCGCCGGCACCCCGCCCGCCGGTCGTCGGCCGGTTGCCCGCCGCGGCTCAGGCCCGCGCGAGCGCGTTCGGATTGACGAGATTCGTGCGCAGCGTGCCGGCCAGCGCGCCGACCAGGTTTTCCGCGGCGCAACGCGCCATCGCGTGGCGCGTCTCGTGCGTCGCCGAGCCGATATGCGGCAGCGCGACGACGTTCTTCATCTGCAGCAGCGGCGAATCCGCCGGCAGCGGCTCCTTCTCGAACACGTCGAGCCCCGCGCCGCGGATCGTGCCCGCGCGCAACGCGTCGATCAGCGCGGCTTCGTCGACGACCGGCCCGCGCGATGCGTTGATCAGGATCGCACCGCGCTTCATCTTCGCGAATTCCGGCGCGCCGATCAGGTGATGGGTTTCCGGCGACAGCGGCACCTGCACGCACACGAAATCCGACTGCGCGAGCAATTCGTCGAGCGTCACGCGCCGCGCGCCGTACTGCGTCTCGGCTTCGGCATGCGCGGACCGGTTCGCGTACAGCACCTGCATCCGGAAGCCGAGCGCCGCGCGGCGCGCGACCGCGCCGCCGATGCGCCCGAGCCCGACGATGCCGAGCGTCTTGCCCTGCACGTCGGTGCCGTACAGGTCGGGACCGATGCTGCGGTGCCAGTGGCCGGCCTTCACCCACTCGGCCAGCTCGACCACGCGCCGCGCGGACGCGAGGATCAGCGAAAACACCGTATCGGCGGTCGATTCAGTCAGCACGTCCGGTGTATGCGCGAGCACGATGCCGCGCCGCGTGAGATCCGCGACGTCGAAGTTGTCGTAGCCGACCGAGATCGTCGACCAGGCCTTCAGCCGCGGCGCACGGTCGAGCATCTGCGACGTGACCTTCAGGCTCGCGCCGATCGCGCCGTCCGCGTTGCCGAGCGCATCGGCGAGCGCGTCGGCGCCGTCGGCCTGCACAACGTCCGCATGCTCGTGCAGATACGCGAGAACGTCATCGGGCAGCGGCTTGTACGCGACGATACGAGGCTTCATTGTTTCATTTTCCTTGCAGCGGCGCCGCGAGCGGATGCGCATCGCGCGCCTGGGGTTTGACGGACAGCGTGAGGATCACCGCGGCGACGAGCGCGGCGCTCATGAACGCATACGACGCGACGGGCGACCCGGTCGCACCGTTCAGGTAACCGACGAAGTACGAGCCGACGAACGAGCCGAGCGCGCCCATGCTGTTGATCAGCGCCATCGCGCCGCCGGCGACGTTCTTCGGCAGCAACTCCGGCACGATCGCGAAGAACGGGCCGTACGGCGCGTACATCGCGGCGCCCGCGACCACCAGCAGCGCATACGAGATCCAGAAATGCGACGAGCCGAGTGCGTACGACGCGGCGAACGCGGCCGCGCCGATCAGCAGGAACGGCCACACGAAGCCGCGCCGCGAGCCGACCCGGTCGGACGCCCACGACGCGGCGATCATCGCGATCGTCGCCGCGAGATACGGCAGCGCGGACAGCCAGCCGGTCGCGACCATGCCGAGGTCGGAGCCGTTCTTGACGATCGACGGCAGCCACAGCACGAAGCCGTACACGCCGATGCTCCAGCAGAAATACTGTGCACACAACTTGATCACGGCCGGCGAGCGGAACGCTTCGCCATAGTTGCGCATGGGCTTGATCGCCGCCTGCTCGGCCGCCAGCGCGGCGTCGAGGTCGCGCTTTTCCTGCGCGTTGAGCCACGGCGAATCGGCCGGCTTGTCCTGCACGAGGAACCACCAGCACACGGCCCAGATGATGGCCGGCACGCCTTCGGCGATGAACATGTGGCGCCAGCCGAATTCGTGCACGAGATAACCCGACACGATCGACATCCACAGCACGGTGACCGGGTTGCCGAGGATCAGGAACGTGTTCGCGCGCGAGCGCTCGTTCTTCGTGAACCAGTTGCTGATGTAGATCAGCATCGCCGGCATCACGGCCGCCTCGACCACGCCGAGCAGGAAGCGGATCGCCATCAGCGACGGGATGTTGCTGACCACGCCCGTGAGCGCCGCGCAGCCGCCCCACAGCACGAGGCTGACGAACACGAGCTTCTTCACGCTGCGGCGCTCCGCGTAGATCGCGCCGGGAATCTGGAAGAAGAAGTAGCCGAGGAAGAACAGCGCGCCGATCAGCGACGACAGACCCTTGCTGATCCCGAGGTCCTGGTTGATGCCGGCCGCGGCCGCAAACCCGTAGTTCGCGCGGTCGAGGTAAGCGAGGCTGTACGTGATGAAGACGATCGGCATGATCGTCCACCAGCGTCGGGCTGCGAGATTGGTTGCCATCAGAATGTCTCCTATGTTGACCGGGCTGACACTTCAGCGCTTCGCGGCCGGAAGCGGTGCGTCAGCACCGCTCCGGTCGCCTGCTTTGCCGTCCGGCCCCACGCAAAGCGGTGCTCGATGCACGAAATGAATCCGCGGATTGTGCCGTGTCCGGCCTCTCATTGCGCGGTGACGGTTTCCTCTAAGCGATCGGCACGATTGCTGACATTTTCGATTCGATCGAGTGCGTCGCGTGTCGGCAAACCTTCCGAATCGCCGATCACCTGGATCGCGAGCGCGCCGATCCGGTTGCCGCGCGCAACGGCCTGCTCGATGCTCCGGCCTTCCAGCAGCGCGCTGACCACGCCGACCGCGAAGCCGTCGCCGGCGCCGACCGTGTCGACGACGCGCTCGACGCGCTCGCCCGCGACCGTGCCTTCACGGCCGTCGGCCATCCGGAAGTACGCGCCTTCCGCGCCGAGCTTGATCACGACGCCACGCGCGCCCTGCGCGAGATAGAAGCCCGCGATGTCGGCCGGTGTGTCGTGCCCGGTGAGCTGCCGCCCTTCGGCGAGGCCCGGCAGCACCCAGTCGGCGAGCGTCGCGAGCGCGTTCAGCGTCTTCGCCATCACGTCGGCCGACGGCCACAGCGTCGGGCGCAGGTTCGGGTCGAACGAAATCGTCTTGCCGGCCGCGCGCATCTCGCGCGCGAGATGGAACGCGAGCTCGCATGAAGTCGCGGAGATCGCCGGCGCAACACCCGTCAGGTGCAGGTGACGCGCGCCGAGCACGTAGTCGGCCACGTAGTCGTCGCACGACAGTTGGCTCGCGGCCGAGCCCTTGCGGAAATATTCGACGGTCGGGTCACTGCCGTCGTCGTTGCGCGATTTCAGCTGGAAACCGGTCGGGTAGCGCGGATCGACCGTCACGCACGACGCGTCGATGCCCTCGCGCGCCAGCGTGTCGAGCACGTAGCCGCCGAACGAATCGCGGCCGACGCGGCTCATCCAGCCGACCCGGAAGCCGAGCCGCGCCAGGCCGATCGCGACGTTCAGGTCGGCGCCCGCGATGCGCTTCGTGAATTGCGCCGCCTGCGCGAGATGGCCGGGCTCGGTCGCGACGAACATCGCCATCGCTTCGCCGTAGGTCACGACATCGAGTGCTGCTTTCATGACTGAACTCTCCAGTATCCTGCCGCCGTCACGCGGTTGCGAGCCACGCGACGCGCCGGCCTGCATCGCCCGCCAGGTCGGCCGCGTCGAACGGAAACTCGATGCCGCGCGGCGCATGCTGCGGCAGCGCCGCGAGCACGCCGGTCACGAGCGGGTCGTTCGGCGCCGGCGCGACCGCGAAGCGGCGCGCGCCCTCGCCCTCGACTGCCTTGCAATGAATGTATTCCACATGCGGCGCGAGCATCTGCGCGCAATCAAGCGGCGCTTCGCCCGGCCACTGCCAGTTGCCGATGTCGAACGTCATCCCGAGCGCATCGGGCGTGCCCGCCGCGGCCAGCGCATCGAACAGCCCGCGGAACTGCGCGAGCGTGCCGCCGACCGGAAGCTGGCCGTTCTCGACCACCACGCGGGCCCGCGCGCCGCGCGACAGCGCGACGATATCGGCCGCCTGCGCGTCGCCGGCGAAGCCGCCGAGCTGGAATTTCACGAAGCGTGCGCCGAGCGCGTCGGCCTCCGCGAGCGTGTCGCGCAATGCGTCCGCATCGAGCGCACCCGTTTCCGTGTACAGCATGGCCGGCGTCGAATAGACCGACCACAGCCCGTGGCCGGCAAGCTGCGCGCCGAGCGCGGTCAGCGCGCCGGGTGCCGCATCGTCGTCCGACGCGAACAGTTCGCGCCGCACCTCGAAACCGGTCGCACCGGCTGCCGCCACGGTCGCGACGAATGCGCTGTGGCCCTCCTGGCGCACGCGGTCCATCCCGAATGCGCTCGCCACGATCACGATGTCTGCCATTTCTGCCCTTTTTCACCGAAATGGAACCGGTTCCATTTGCTTGAGACGGATGGTGCGCTTCGTGTCAGACCCACGCCATAGAGGAAATCCCTAAGACCGGTTGCCGCATGAACGCACGCCCGAAGGCGCGCATCGCGCGTTCCCGGGCCGGCTTCGGCTGCTCAGGCGAGGTCTTGCGAGAGGCTCATTTCGAGGAATTGCGCGGCGACCCGCGACGGCGCGCCGCCGTGCGGCACGAGGATGGAGAAATGACGCGTGAGCGGCGCGGGCGCGAGCGAACGCAGCACGAGCGCCGCATCCTGGTGACGCAGCGACATCGCGGACACGAAACCGACGCCCATCCCGGCACGCACGGCCTCCTTCACCGCTTCGACGCCCGCGATCTCGAACGCGACGCGCATCGGCGCGCCGCCGTGCGCGAACGCACGCTCGACGAGCTGCCGCACGCCGGAACCCTCCTCGCGCAGTACAAGCGGATGCGCGGCGAGCGCGTCGAGCGTCACGCCCGCGTCGTAGCCGGGCGCCGCGAGCGGATGGCCGGCCGGCACGATCGCGACGATCTCGTCCTCGTGCCACGCATGCACGGCCGTGCCGGGCGGCAGCGCCTCGCCGGGCGGCCCTTCGATCATCGCGATGTCGAGCGACGGCAGCGCCGCGACCACGTCGGCCGTATTGCCGCTCATCGTATGGATCGCCACGCGCGGCGCGCGCGGCTGGAATGCCGCGATCAGGTACGGCAGCAGGTAGCTCGCGGGCGTCGTGCTCGCGCCGACCCGCAGCGTGCCGGCCTCGAGGCCGCGCACCGCATCGCGAAACGCGCGCGCCTGCGCGAACGTGTCGCGCTGCGCCTTCGCGTATTGCGCAAGCTGTTCGCCGACCGGCGTCAGGCGGATGCCGCGTCCGTCGCGCTGGTACAGCGGCTCGCCGAACTCGTCCTGCAGCAGCCGCAACTGGCCCGACACGGCCGGCTGCGACAGATGCAGCGCCACGGCGGCGTGGCTGATGTTCAAGTGTTCAGCGACGGCGGCGAACGTTATCAGTTGATCCGGGGTCATGGGGATAAATTATCGGCTTTCCGGATAGTTTACGTCACAAATCACAATTTTTCATATCGATATAACAAAATTAGGATTACAGCATCGCAACATGCTCCATCACGGTGCTTCCATGTCCACTGCCCCGACACCTCATCTCAGCCACGCCGCGCCGTCGATGCGCGGCCAATTGAACGGCGTGTTGTTCGTTGCGCTGTTCGCCGCCGCCGTCACGAGCCTGTCCGAGCTTCCCGCGATCGCGGGCCTCGGACTGTCGCCGCTGATCGTCGGCATCGTCGCCGGCGCGCTGTACGGCAATGCGCTGCGCGACGGCATGCCGGCCAGCTGGGCGGCCGGCGTCAACTTCTCCGCGCGCAAGCTGCTGCGCATCGCGGTCGCGTTCTTCGGGTTGCGCGTGAGCCTGCAGGAAATCGCGCAGGTCGGGCTGCCGGGCCTGACGGTCTCGGTACTGGTCGTCGTCAGCACGCTCGTGATCGGCACCTGGGCCGGCATGAAGCTGATGAAGCTCGACCGTGACGCGGCGCTGCTGACCGCCGCCGGCAGCGCGATCTGCGGCGCGGCCGCCGTGCTCGCGTTCGAGTCGACGCTGCAGTCGAAGCCGCACCAGAGCGCGATGGCCGTGGGCAGCGTCGTGCTGTTCGGCACCCTGTCGATGTTCCTGTACCCGATCGCGTACCACGCCGGGCTGCTGAACCTCGACCCGGCCGGCCTCGGCCTGTTCTTCGGCGGCACGATCCACGAGGTCGCGCAGGTGGTCGGCGCGGCGAGCGACATCAGCCCTCAGGTCGCCCACATCGCGACGATCGTCAAGATGACGCGCGTGATGCTGCTGGTCCCCGTGCTGCTGGTGCTCGGCTGGTGGCTCGCCCGTTCTGCGCGTGCGACGGCCGGCGGCGCGCACGGCAAGCGCAAGGTGGCGGTGCCCTGGTTCGCGCTCGGCTTCCTCGGCTTCGTGATCGTCAACTCGCTGAACGTGCTGCCGGGTCAGGTCACCCACACGCTGAACGTGCTCGACACCTTCGCGCTGACGATGGCGATGACCGCGCTCGGCATCGAAACGCGCGTGTCGCAGATCCGCGCGGCCGGCCCCCGCGCGCTGATGACCGGCCTGATCCTGTACGTGTGGCTGATCGCCGGCGGCTACGGGATCACCTGGGCGGTACAACATTGGCTTGGCTGAGCCCCGCAACACTTCGCGCGCCGCGCCCGACGGGATGGTCCCGCGGGCGCGGCGCAGTGCTATGCTTCGCGTCGTTTTCCATCGCCCTCTTTCAGCCGTGCTCTCGTTCCTGCTGAAGCTGCGCACTCGCGCCCAAACGCTGTTCCGCCTGTCGGACGCCCATACGATGCTGATCTGGTCGGCCATCGTCGGCGTCGGCGGCGCCTTTGCCACCATGGCGTTCCGCGAAGGCATCGACCTGATGCAGCACCTGATCTCCGGGCGCAGCGGCAGCTTCGTCCAGATGGCGAAGAGCCTGCCGTGGTACGTGCGGTTCTGGATGCCGGCCGCGGGCGGCTTCCTCGCCGGCTGCGTGCTGCTGCTCGCGACGCGCGGCGACAAGGCATCCGGCAAGACCGACTACATGGAATCCGTCGCGCTCGGCAACGGCATCGTGCCCGTGCGGCAGAGCCTGTGGCGCAGCGTGTCGTCGCTGCTGACGATCGGCAGCGGCGGCTCGATCGGCCGCGAAGGCCCGATGGTGCAGCTCGCGGCGCTCGCCGCGTCGCTGGTCGGCCGCTTCGTGCACTTCGACCCGCCGCGCCTGCGCCTGCTGGTCGCCTGCGGGGCTGCCGCCGGCATCACGTCCGCCTACAACGCGCCGATCGCCGGCGCGTTCTTCGTGTCGGAAATCGTGCTCGGCACGATCGCGATGGAAAGCTTCGGGCCGATGGTCGTCGCGTCGGTCGTCGCGAACATCGTGATGCGCGAATTCGCCGGCTACCGGCCGCCGTACGAAATGCCGGTGTTCCCGGCCGTCACGGGCCCCGAGGTGCTGCTGTTCGTCGTGCTCGGCGCGCTGTGCGGCGTGCTCGCGCCGCAGTTCCTGCATCTGCTCGACGCATCGAAGAACCAGTTCAAGCGGCTGCCGATGCCGCTGCCCATGCGGCTCGCGCTCGGCGGCCTCGTGGTCGGCGTGATCTCGGTGTGGACGCCGGACGTATGGGGCAACGGCTACAGCGTCGTGAACAACATCCTGCATTCGCCGTGGACCTGGCAGGCGCTGGTCGCGGTGCTCGTGTTCAAGGTGATCGCCACTTCCGCAACGGTCGGCTCGGGCGCGATCGGCGGCGTCTTCACGCCGACGCTGTTCGTCGGCGCGGTGTTCGGTTCGCTGTTCGGGCTCGCGATGGAAGCGCTGTGGCCCGGCCATACGTCCGCGTATTTCGCGTACGCGATCGTCGGGATGGGTGCGTTCATGGCGGGCGCCACGCAGGCGCCGCTGATGGCGATCCTGATGATCTTCGAGATGACGCTGAGCTACCAGGTCGTGCTGCCGCTGCTGGTGTCGTGCGTGTTCGCGTATTTCGTCGCCCGCGCGACGGGCACGACGTCGATGTACGAGATCACGCTGCACCACTACCAGGACGCGCAGGAACGGCTGCGGCTGCGCACCACGCAGATGCGCGAACTGATCCAGCCCGCGCAGACGGTCGTGCCGCTCACGGCGAGCGTTGCCGACATGACGCGCGTGTTTCTCGAATATCCGGTGAAGTACCTGTACGTGACCGACGACGCCGGACGCTTCCGCGGCGCGGTCGCGCTGAAGGACATCACGTCGGACCTGCTCGACAAGCGCGACACGACCGACAAGACGGCCGCGCACTACGCGCATACGCCGTTTCCGCTCCTCACGCCCGACATGCCGCTGGCCACCGCGCTCGAACGCTTCATGGCATTCCAGGGCGAACGGCTGCCGGTGATCGAAAGCGAGGCAGAGCCGACGCTCGCGGGGGTGGTCTACAAGACGTCGCTGCTCGACGCGTACCGCCGGATGACCGGCGAGCGCTGACGCGCGAGCCCGCTTCCCCGGTCAGTCCGGCGCGCGCCCCAGCACGACCCGCGCGAAGAACCCCGCGAGCACCGCTTCGGCCGTGTCGGCCGACACGTGCTGCGGATCAGCCGTGTAATACGACTGCACGCCGTCGCACAGGCACATCAGCCCGAACGCGAGCGTGTCCGCCGGCAGCAGCAGCGGCGTGCCCGCGCGCTCGGCAAAACGCTGGATGAATTCGGCCATCTGCATGCGCTTGCCGTGCAGGAACTGGTTGAAGCGCACGCGGAACTTCGCGTCGCGCGCCGCCTGCAGCTTCGCCTCACCCCACAGCAGCGAGTATTCGTCGTCGCGAAACAGCGTCCGGTAGTACGCGAGCGCCATCGATTCCATCTGCTCGCGCGGCCCGCCTCCTTCGAAGATCGCCTCGAAATCGGCCCGCACCGACGCGTGGTCGTGCTCGAGCAGCTCCAGCAGCAGGTCCGACTTGCTGCGGAAATTCGAGTAGAACGCGCCGCGCGTATAGCCGGCCGCTGCCGCGATGTCCTCGACGCTCGCGGCCACATAGCCTTTCTTCAGAAAAATACGGTGCGCGGCTTTCAGCAGACGTTCACGCGTCTGGTCCCTGCTCTGCTCGCGAGTTAAGCGCTGTGGTTTCATGGCGCGCAGTCTAGCACCAATTCCCTTTCGGATTCATCTTTGCATTCAGATACAGGTGTGTATTAGAATCCGCCACAGTTTCCGAAAGATGTTGTCCGCGCGCCCGTGCCGGCGCCGCTTGGGGCAAGCGCCCGCCGCGCTTGCCGGCTTCGTTCCGCTCCACCTCACCTGGGGGTTTCGTGAATCGCTCCGGTTCCCGCGCCGCGCTGCTGATCGGCGCCGCGCTTGTCCTTGCCGCCTGTCATCCGAAAGAATCCGCGCCGCCCGCGCCACGCCCCGTCGTCGCGCTGCCCGCGCACGCCGACGACGCGGCGGCCGCGCGCACGCTCCCCGGCGAGATCCAGCCGCGCTACGCGACGCCGCTGTCGTTCCGCATCGCCGGCAAGATCGTCGAGCGCAAGGTGCGCCTCGGCGATACGGTCAAGGTCGGCCAGGTCGTCGCGCTGCTCGATCCGTCCGACGTCGAGAAAAACGCCGCGAGCGCGCAGGCGCAGCTGGATGCCGCGACGCACAGCCTCGCGTTCGCGAAGCAGCAGCTCGACCGCGATCGCGCGCAGGCACGCGAAAACCTGATCGCGACCGCTCAGCTCGAGCAGACCGAGAACAGCTACACGTCGGCGCTCGCGCAACGCGACCAGGCGCAGCAGCAGCTCGCGCTCGCGAAGAACCAGCTCCGCTACGCGACGCTCGTCGCCGATCATGCGGGCACCATCACCGCCGAACAGGCCGACACCGGCCAGAACGTGTCGGCCGGCCAGGCCGTCTACCAGCTCGCGTGGTCCGGCGACGTCGATGTCGTCAGCGACGTGCCCGAGGCCGCGCTCGCGTCGCTCGCGCCCGGTCACGCGGCGACCGTCACGCTGCCGTCGCTGCCGGGCCGCCAGTTCGCCGCGAAGGTGCGTGAAATCGCGCCGGCCGCCGATCCGCAAAGCCGCACCTATCGCGTGAAGCTCACGCTCGCCGCGCCCGATCCGGCGATCCGCCTCGGGATGACCGCCAGCGTCGCGTTCGACGGCGCGCCGGCCGCCGGCGACGCGCAACCGATCACGCTGCCCGCGACCGCGCTGTTCCACGACGGCGCGCAACCGGCCGTGTGGGTCGTGCGCACAAAGGACGACACGCTCGAATTGCGCCGCGTCGACGTCGCGCGCTTCAACGAACGCACGGTGACCGTGTCGCACGGGCTGCAGCCGGGCGAACGCGTCGTGCTGCAGGGCGTGCATACGGTCAGCGCCGGCGAGAAGGTGCGCCCGATCGCGCCGCTGCACCCGGAGGACTTCGCATCGTGAGCACCCCCCACGAAGAAGGCCGGTTCAACCTGTCGGCGTGGGCGCTGCGCCACCAGGCGCTCGTCGTCTACCTGATCGCGCTCGCGACGCTCGCGGGCATCCTCGCGTATACGCGGCTCGCCCAATCCGAAGACCCGCCGTTCACGTTCCGCGTGATGGTGATCCGCACGTTCTGGCCCGGCGCGACCGCGCGGCAGGTGCAGGAACAAGTGACCGACCGGATCGGCCGCAAGCTGCAGGAAACGCCGGCCATCGATTTCCTGCGCAGCTACTCGCGCCCCGGCGAATCGCTGATCTTCTTCACGATGAAGGATTCGGCGCCCGTGAAGGACGTGCCCGATACCTGGTACCAGATCCGCAAGAAGGTCGGCGACATCGGCTACACGCTGCCGCCCGGCGTGCAGGGCCCGTTCTTCAACGACGAATTCGGCGACGTCTACACCAACATCTGGACGCTCGAAGGCGACGGCTTCTCGCCCGCGCAGCTCCACGACTACGCGGACCAGCTGCGCACCGTGCTGCTGCGCGTGCCGGGCGTCGGCAAGGTCGACTATTTCGGCGACCCCGACCAGCGGATCTTCATCGAGGTCAACAACGCGCAGCTCACGCGCCTCGGCATCTCGCCGCAGCAGCTCGGGCAGGCGATCAACGCGCAGAACGACATCTCGTCGGCCGGCGTGCTGACGACCGCCGACGATCGCGTGTTCGTGCGGCCGAGCGGCCAGTTCGACAACGTCGACGCGATCGCCGATACGCTGATCCGCATCAACAGCCGCACATTCCGGCTCGGCGATCTCGCGACGGTCAGGCGCGGCTACGACGATCCGGTCATCACGCAGATGCGTTCGAACGGCAAGGCTGTGCTCGGCATCGGCGTGACGATGCAGCCGGGCGGCGACGTGATCCGGCTCGGCAAGGCGCTCGACGCCGAATCGAAGAACCTGCAGGCGCAACTGCCGGCCGGCCTCAAGCTGACCCTGGTGTCGAGCATGCCGCACGCGGTCGCGCATTCGGTCGACGACTTCCTCGAAGCCGTCGCAGAAGCCGTCGCGATCGTGCTGGTCGTGAGCCTCGTGTCGCTCGGCCTGCGCACCGGGATGGTCGTCGTGATCTCGATTCCCGTCGTGCTCGCGGTGACGGCCCTCTTCATGTACCTGTTCGACATCGGGCTGCACAAGGTGTCGCTCGGCACGCTCGTGCTCGCGCTCGGGCTGCTCGTCGACGACGCGATCATCGCGGTCGAGATGATGGCCGTAAAGCTCGAACAGGGCTACAGCCGCGCGCGCGCCGCCGCATTCGCGTACACCAGCACCGCGTTCCCGATGCTGACGGGCACGCTCGTCACCGTGTCGGGCTTCCTGCCGATCGCGCTCGCAAAATCGAGCACCGGCGAATACACGCGCTCGATCTTCGAGGTGTCGGCGATCGCGCTGATCGCGTCGTGGTTCGCGGCCGTCGTGCTGATCCCGCTGCTCGGTTATCACCTGCTGCCCGAGCGCAAGCGGCACGCGCACGAGGCCCACCTGCCCGACGACCACGAGCACGACATCTACGACACGCGCTTCTACCGGCGGCTGCGCGGCTGGATCGACTGGTGCATCGAGCGGCGCTTCGTCGTGCTGCTGATCACGGGCGCGCTGTTCGTCGTGGCGCTGATGGGCTTCTCGCTGGTGCCGCAGCAGTTCTTCCCGAGTTCCGACCGGCCCGAGCTGCTGGTCGACCTGCGACTGCCCGAGGGCGCGTCGTTCGCGGCGACGCTGCGCGAGACCGAACGCCTCGAGAAGGTGATCGACAAGCGCCCCGAGATCGATCATTCGGTGAACTTCGTCGGCAGCGGCGCGCCGCGCTTCTACCTGCCGCTCGACCAGCAGCTGCAGTTGCCGAACTTCGCGCAGTTCGTGATCACCGCGAAATCGGTCGAGGATCGCGAAAAGCTCGCGACCTGGCTCGAAACCACGCTGCGCGACCAGTTCCCGGCGGTACGCTGGCGCCTGTCGCGACTCGAGAACGGCCCGCCGGTCGGTTATCCGGTGCAGTTCCGCGTGAGCGGCGACAGCATCGCGACGGTCCGCTCGATCGCCGAGAAGGTCGCGGCGACGATGCGCGGCGATGCGCGTGCCGTGAACGTTCAGTTCGACTGGGATGAACCCGCCGAGCGCTCGGTGCGCTTCGAGATCGACCAGAAGAAGGCCCGCGAGCTGAACATTACGTCGCAGGACGTGTCGAGCTTCCTCGCGATGACGCTGTCCGGCACGACCGTCACGCAGTACCGCGAGCGCGACAAGCTGATCGCGGTCGACCTGCGCGCGCCGCGGGCCGATCGCGTCGACCCCGCGAAGCTTGCTGGCCTCGCGCTGCCGACGCCGAACGGCCCGGTGCCGCTCGGCTCGCTCGGCCGCTTCAAGCCGACGCTCGAATACGGCGTCGTGTGGGAGCGCGATCGCCAGCCGACCATCACCGTGCAGTCGGACGTGCGCGCCGGCGCGCAGGGCATCGACGTCACGCATGCGATCGACGCGAAGCTGAACGCGCTGCGCGCGCAGTTGCCGGTCGGCTATCAGATCAACATCGGCGGCTCGGTCGAGGAAAGCGCGAAGGCGCAGACGTCGATCAATGCGCAAATGCCGCTGATGGCGATCGCCGTGTTCACGCTGCTGATGATCCAGCTGCAGAGCTTCTCGCGCGTGCTGATGGTCGTGCTGACCGCGCCGCTCGGACTGATCGGCGTGGTCGCGACGCTGCTGCTGTTCGGCCAGCCGTTCGGCTTCGTCGCGATGCTCGGCGTGATCGCGATGTTCGGGATCATCATGCGCAACTCGGTGATCCTCGTCGACCAGATCGAGCAGGACATCGCGGTCGGCCACGGCCGGGTCGACGCGATCATCGGCGCGACCGTGCGGCGCTTCCGCCCGATCACGCTGACGGCCGCGGCCGCCGTGCTCGCGCTGATCCCGCTGCTGCGCTCGAACTTCTTCGGGCCGATGGCGACCGCGCTGATGGGCGGCATCACGAGCGCAACCGTGTTGACGCTGTTCTACCTGCCCGCGCTGTACGCGACGTGGTTCCGCGTGAAGCGCGACGAACGCGACCCGCAGGACGGTCCGCCGCCAGGCGGCAGCACGCCGGCCGCGCCGTCGGGAGCCTGATCATGGACGTATCGATGAACCTGAAAACGAAAGCCGTGCGGGCGCTCGCGGCCGCGAGCCTCGCCGGCCCGCTCGCCGGCTGCGCGTGGTTCGCGCCGAGCGGCGAGCCGCCCGCGATGCCGTCGCCCGCGCATTACGGCACGACGCCGCAAATCCAGCAGACCGTGTCCGCGCAAGGCGTCGCGCAGCAGTTCGAGGTCGGCGCGCAGCCTGTGCCCGACTGGTGGAAGCAGTACCGCTCCGATTCGCTGAACGCGCTGGTCGACGAAGGGCTGCGCAACAGCCCGACGCTCGGTGCGGCGTCGCACTCGCTGGATGCCGCGCGCGAACAGCTGCGCGGGCAGATCGGCAGCTCGATGCTGCCGTCGATCGACGCGGTCGGCCAGGCCACGCGCCAGCGCGCGCTCGGCGTGCCGATTCCCGCGCTCGGCGCGCCGACGCTGCTGTACGACACGTTCGTCGGGCAACTGCAGGCGAGCTACACAATCGATCTGTTCGGCGTCTCCCGCTTCGCGAACCGCGCGCTTGCGAAACGCGTCGACGTCAGCGCGTTCCAGCTCGAATCCGCGCGGCGCGCGCTGGCCGCGAACATCGTCACCGCGTCGATCACGGTGTCGGTGCTCAACGCACAGATCAATACGACCGAGCGGCTCGTCGCGCTTTCGAACGACCAGGCGCACGACGCCGAACGCCGCTATGCGCTCGGTTCGGCGTCGCGCAGCGACGCGCTGACCGCGCGGCAAAGCGCCGACACGTTCGCGGCAAGCCTGCCCGCGCTGCGCCAGCAGCGCGACTCGGCGCGCCATGCGCTCGCGGTGCTGGTCGGCCGCACGCCCGACCGACCGCCGGCCGATCTCACGCTCGCCGATCTGCACCTGCCCGAACAGGTACCCGTCGTGGTGCCGTCGGACCTGCTGCAAAGCCGCCCGGACATCCAGGCGGCCGACGCGGGGCTGAAGGCGGCCGCGGCCGAAGTGGGCGTCGCGACCGCGCAGATGTTCCCGCAGCTGTCGCTGTCGGCGGCGATGGGCCAGGGCGGCTTCAGCTGGCCGACGATGCTGTCGGGCGCCGGCGCGATCTGGAACGTCGGCGCGTCGCTGAGCCAGCCGATCTTCCACGGCGGCGCGCTGTTCGCGCAGCGCCGCGCGGCCAAGGCCACCTACGAAGCCGCAGTCGACCAGTACAAGCAGGCGGTGCTCGGCGCGTTCCAGAACGTTGCCGATTCGCTTGCGGCGCTCGAACACGATGCCGAAGCGCTCGACGCGTCGTCCCGCGCCGCGCTGTCCGCCCGTGGCGCGTACGACGACGCGGCCGCCCGCGTGCGACTCGGCGCGCTGCCGCCGTCGGCCGCGCGCGCCAGCGAACTGCAGTACCGCAACGCGCGGCTCGACGAGATCCGCGCGACCGGTGCGCGGTTCGCGGATACCGCGCGGCTCTATCAGGCGATGGGCACGCCGCCGGCCGGCAAGGCCGACAAAGCCGGCAAAACCGCCGACCAGGCGGCCGGCGACAGCGCAACCGGCAAGGAAGCGCGCGCCGCCACGCCCGACACCCCGCCTTCGCCGCAATAAGCCGGCCTTTCGATCGGGCGCGCGCAATCCCCGGCGCGCCCGATTTTCGATCTTCCGCTTGACCCTCACGTAGCGTAACGTTCGAGACTCCAGTGTGCGTACCGAACGGAGGAACGAATGCGACTGAAAGTGGGAGAACTGGCGAAACGCAGCGGGCTGACCGTCCGCACGCTTCATCACTATCACGCGATCGGTCTGCTGACGCCTTCGGCGCGTGCCGACAACGGCTACCGGCTGTACGACCGCCACGACATCGCCCGGCTCCACCAGATCCAGGCGTTGCGTCGCTTCGGACTGTCGCTCACCGAAATCGGCGACTACCTGAACCAGCCCGACGCCCCGCTCGTCGATCTCGTCGCGAAGCAGATCGCGTCGCTCGACCGCCAGCTCGCGCAGACCGCGCAGCTGCGCGAGCGGCTCGTGCACCTGCACGCGCAGCTCGCCGCGGGCACCGAGCCGGAACTGGCCGATTGGCTCACCACACTGGAGTTGATGACCGTGTACGACAAATATTTCTCCGAGGCAGAACTCGCCAGCATGCCGATGTACCGCAAGAGCCAGACGGGCGACGCGGAATGGATCGCGCTCGTCGACGACGTGCGCGCGCTGCACGACGCGGGCGTGCCGCCCGAGGACGAGCGCGCCCGTGCGCTCGCCGGTCGCTGGATGGCGATGCTCGTGCGCGACACGAACAACGACCCGCGGCTGCTGGCGAAGCTGAACCTGATGCACGAGCACGAACCCGCGATGCAGTCGAAGATCGGCATTTCGACCGCGCTGCGCGACTACGTGCTGCGCGCGGCTTCGGAAACGAAGATGCGGATCTTCGAGAAGTATCTTGCCCCGGACGAGATCCGCTTCATGCGGGCGCACTACGGCGAACGCGCGATGGACTGGCCGCAACTGATGGGCGACGTGCGCGACGCGATCGAATCGGGCGCGTTGCCCGATTCGCCGGAAGGCCGTGCGCTCGCGCGTCGCTGGCTCGACCTGTTCTGCAGTTACGCGGGCAACGATCCGGCCACGCACGCGAAATTCCGCCACGCGATGATGAACGAGCCGCAGCTGACGAAGGACACGTGGGTCGACGAGACGCTGCTCGGTTTCATGCGCGAGGCGATGGCGCAGCTTGCGCCTGCGCGCTGATCGGGAATGGCGTGGCGGGCGGCATGCGGGTTACCGATCCGGCCGCCCGCGTCAGCCCTTGCAGCCGGTATCGCGAAACGCATCCCGTGCCGGCATCGGCAACGCAAGAAGGCCGGCGCTTGCATGCGCGTTCCGGCAGTCGATGCGGCGCGCGCCCGACATCCCCGTCGCCAGCCTGGCGTCGACGGTATCACGGCGCGCCGCGACGATGCGTCAATCCGGCTCGCCGCCGCCGTCATCGCTGAACGCTAGCAGGTCGCCGGGCTGGCAGTCGAGATAACGGCAGATCGCCTCGAGCGTCGCGAAGCGGATGCCCTTGACCTTCCCTTGCTTGAGCAGCGACAGGTTCTGCTCGGTGATGCCGACAGCCGCCGCGAGATCCTTCGAGCGGACCTTGCGGGTCGCGAGCATCACGTCGAGCTTGACTACGATCGACATGGCGCGCCTCAGACGAACTGCCGATGTTCGGCGTCGAGCTCGCTCGCCTGCCGGAGAATGTGCGCGATGACCGCGATGCAGGCCGCGGTAAACAGCGCAACGACGTACGGCATGCTGAAGCCGATGCTGACCACGCGATGGCCGACCGGCTCGCGCAGCGTCGCCCACACGCTCAGCAGCGGTTCGCACAGCAGGCTCAGCAGCACCCACAGGCCGATCGCGCGGCCCGTCTTGCCGAGATGGCCGGCCGCCTGCGCGGAGAAATAGTCGCGGCGCGCGTAAGTCCGGAACAGCGCGCGCAGATGACGCAGCCCGTTCGCGAGCGCGACGAGCGGCACGCTCGACAGCAGGATGCCGACCGCCTTTTGCCACCACGGGAATGCGGCGACATCCACGTGCAGGTTCGACATCACCGAGTCCGTCAGGCCGAATACGAAACCGGGCCCGGAGTCGGCCGCGCTCAGCGACGGAAACGCCCAGCAAGCGGCGTTGAGCGCCAGCATGGCGACGATGAACCACAGCGTGACGGCGGCCATCCGCTGGCTGATACGGGCGATGCGATCGGAATGCATGCGAGGTCCTCGACGGAGATTGAACACGCGCCGATTGTACGCCGATAATTATCGCAAAACGATAATTAATCGTCGTTTCGTCATGATTTTTTATCGTGCAATGGACTCTCGCCGCGTAGCCGAACCGGCTTTGCACGCGCCGCGGCGGCCACGCAGCCGCCTACTCGTAGTTGCGCACGCTGATCCCGCGCCAATGCTTCGTCATGTAGTGCAGAAACGCGGGATGGGCCTTCAGGTCCGCATTCGGCACCGGGGGCGCGCCGCCGTCCGTGAACTTGCCCTTGACCGTCACGGTTTCCTCGCCGCGCATCACGTACTTCGTGCCGCCGTCGACCAGGAAGTACTTGACCTGATCGGCGCTGATGTCGCCGCGGCAGCCGATCTTGTACGCGAACAGGAACTGCTTGCGGCCGTTGCCGAGCAGGTCGCGCATTTCGATCGACGCGGGCACGACGTCGAGGATCACGTCGACCGGGCATTCCTTCACGTAATCGCGCACCGTCCAGTCGGGGCGGCCGTCGAGCGTCGCGGAGACCTTGAGCGCGACGTCGTCGCCGGACTCGGTTCTGACGAGCGTCACCGCATGCGCGCCGGCCGCATCGGTCCATGTGTATTCGGCGGCCGGTGCCGGGTTGGCCAGCGCAGCGGCTGCGACGAACAGGCAAGGCGAAAGGAAATATTGCTTCATGGGCGATGGGGGGGCTGGATCGAACGCGCCATTATCGGCAAAGCCGCCTGCCGCTGCCAGTTCCGCCTCGCGCCCGTCCCGATTACCGGTCGCGCGACCCGAGCCCGAGTGCCTTCATTCGCCGGTACAACGTCCGCTCGCTCATCCCGACCTGCTCGGCAAGCGCCTTGCGCGTGCCGTCGAACGTGCGCGCGATGCGCACGAGTTCCGCGTCCGACACGCCGCGCACATCCGCCGCGCGGTCCTGCGGCACCGCCGAGGCGGCGACCAGTTCCGCCGGCAGATGCTCGACCCGGATCGTCCCGTCGTCCGCGAACAGGCACGCGCGTTCGAGCACGTTGCGCAATTCGCGGATGTTGCCGGGCCACGCATACGCATCGAGACACGCGCGCGCACGCTCGGTCAGCACAAACGGCCGGGCGCTCACGTCTCCCGCGCCGGTGCGCGCGTTCGCGATCCGCCGCAGGATCGATTCGGCCAGCAGCGCGACGTCGCCGCGCCGGTCGCGCAGCGCCGGCAACGGAATCGGAAACGCGTTGATCCGGTAATAGAGATCCTGCCGGAACCGGCCGTCGTCGATCATCTCGCGCAGCGGCTTGTGCGTGGCCGCAACGAGCCGGAAATCCGCGCGCAGCGCCTCGACACCGCCGACGCGCCGGAACGTGCCCGATTCGATCAGCCGCAGCAGCTTCACCTGCATCGGCAGCGGCACGTCGCCGATCTCGTCGAGAAACAGCGTGCCGCCCTGCGCGGTCTCGACAAGGCCCGGCTTGCGCTGGTTCGCGCCCGTGAACGCGCCCTTCTCGTAGCCGAACAGTTCGCTCTCGAACAGCGTCTCGGCGATCCCCGAGCAATCGACGACGACGAACGGCCCCATCGCGCGATCGCTCGCCTCGTGCAGCGCGCGTGCGAACAGCTCCTTGCCGGTGCCCGATTCGCCGAGCAGCAACACCGGCAGCGTCGACGGCGCGACGCGCTGCAGTGCGCCGAGCGCCGCGTTGAATGCGTCGGCGCCGCCAACGAGCCCCTCCGCGCTCGGCTGCGCGGACGCGCTGCGCACCGTCGTCAGCCGCTCGACATACGCGATCACGTTGCCTGACGCATCGAAGATCGGCCGCAGCTCGACGTCGACATGCTCGGGGCCGCGCGGCGTGTGGTGGATGTGCAGCACGCGGTTCAGCCCGCGCGATTCGAGCGCCTGCTTCATCGGGCAATGCTCGCCGGCCTGGTCGCACGGCACGTCGTAGTGATGCGAGACCTGGAAACAGTGCCGGCCCACGTGCTCGACGCCCGCCACGCCGAACTGGCGCCGGTACGCATCGTTCGCCGCGAGGATGCGGTAGTCGGGATCGACGACGATCATCGGCTGCGGGTCCTGCTCGAGATACGCGACGAGCGCGCGCACGTCGGGCATGGCGTCGTGGCGCGGCGCGGGAACGATCGGGATGGTGTCGTGCGGATTCATGCGGACGCTCGGTGAAGATGCTGCCGGACGAACTGCCAGGCAGACTGCCAATTCTGCCACGACACTGCCAGATATGGCAGTCCATATCCTGAACCCGGTGCCGCCGACGCCTGCGCATTGCCGACGCCGCACCGAAAACCCGAGCCGAATCAAGTCTCTGGCACATCGACCGGGGTTGCGGTGCCGGCTGGCACGTTTCTTGAGATAAAGATCCCGATTGCAGATGCAGAACCCGATCGAGGACACACCGTGAGCCATGCCCCCACGCTATCGGTCGAAGGCTTTTTCGACCCGGCGACCCACACCGTCAGCTATCTCCTGCTCGATACCGCGAGCCGCGCCTGTGCGCTGATCGACAGCGTGCTCGACTACGACCCGAAATCCGGCCGCACGCGCACCGACAGCGCCGACCGGCTGATCGCCCGCGTTGCCGAACTCGGCGCGACCGTGCACTGGCTGCTGGAAACGCACGTGCATGCCGACCACCTGTCGGCCGCGCCCTACCTGAAGGCGCGGGTCGGCGGCCGGATCGCGATCGGTTCGCACGTGCGCCGCGTGCAGCACGTGTTCGGCACGCTGTTCAACGCGGGCCCCGGCTTTGCGGACGACGGCCGCCAGTTCGACCTACTCGTCGACGACGGCGACACGCTCGCGCTCGGCGCGCTGACGATCCGCGCGCTGCACACGCCGGGCCACACGCCCGCATGCATGACCTACTGCGTCGACGACGCGACGCAGCGCGCGGCGTTCGTCGGCGACACGCTGTTCATGCCCGACTACGGCACGGCCCGCTGCGACTTCCCGGGCGGCGACGCGCGCACGCTGTACCGCTCGATCGCGCGCGTGCTCGGCCTGCCGCCCGACACGCGCCTGTACCTGTGCCACGACTACCAGCCGGGCGGCCGCGACGTGCAGTTCGTGACGACCGTCGCCGAGCAGCGCCGCGCGAACGTGCATGTGAAGGACGGCGTGACCGAAGACGATTTCGTCGCGATGCGCACCGCGCGCGATGCGACGCTCGCGATGCCCGTGCTGATGCTGCCGTCCGTGCAGGTCAACATGCGCGCCGGCCACCTGCCCGAGCCCGAAGACAATGGCGTGCGCTACCTGAAGATCCCGCTCGACGCGATCTGAGCGCTGCCGCCCCCAACCGAGACCCCCGACATGACCACCATTCGCAAGCTGACCGACGCATTGTCGGTCTCGCCGCAGATCGCGGCGGCCGACCTGCCCGCGCTGCACGCGGCGGGCATCCGCGCGATCGTCTGCAACCGGCCCGACGGCGAAGGCCCCGACCAGCCGACCGTCGCCGAGATCCGCGCGGCCGCCGCGCCGCTCGGTATCGACGTGCATTACCTGCCGGTCGATACGGGCAAGGTCACCGACGACCAGGCCGCGCAGTTCGGCGCACTCGTCGCGTCGCTGGAAGGCCCGGTGCTCGCGTATTGCCGCAGCGGCACGCGCTCGGCCACGCTGTGGGCGCTGTCGCAAGCAGGCCTGCGCCCGCTGAACGACATCGTCGCGACGGCCAATACAGCCGGCTACGACCTGCGCGCGGTCGCGTCGCGCATCGCTCAAGGCGGCACGCAAGCCACGCCGGCCGTCGACGCGCGGCACGACATCGTGATCGTCGGCGCGGGTGCGGCCGGCATCGCGGTCGCATCGAGCCTGCTCGCGCGCGACGCGTCGCTCGACATCGCGGTGATCGACCCGGCCGACGTCCACTACTACCAGCCGGGCTGGACGATGGTCGGCGCGGGCGTGTTCCGGCCCGAGACGACCGCGCGCCAAATCACCGACTTGCTGCCGCGCGGCGTGCACCGGATCCAGGCCGCCGTCGCGGGCTTCGAGCCCGACGCGCATACGGTCGTGCTCGACGGCTGCCGCCGCATCGGTTATCGCAAGCTCGTCGTGTGCCCGGGGCTCAAGCTCGACTGGGAAGCGATCGAAGGCCTCGCCGACACGCTCGGCCGCAACGGCGTCACGTCGAACTACCGCTACGATCTCGCGCCGTACACGTGGGAGCTCGTCCGCGCGTTCCGCGGCGGCAATGCGCTCTTCACGCAGCCGCCGATGCCGATCAAGTGCGCGGGCGCGCCGCAGAAGGCGATGTACCTGTCGTGCGACCACTGGCGCCGCGCGGGCCACCTCGACGCCGCGAACGTCGAATTCCTGAATGCGGGCGGTGCGCTGTTCGGCGTCGCCGACTACGTGCCCGCGCTGATGGAGTACGTGAAAAGCTATGACATCGCGCTGTCGTTCGGCCACAACCTCGTCTCGATCGACGGGCCCGCGCGCCGCGCGACGTTCGCACGCGCGCTGCCGGACGGCGGCAAGGAAACCGTCGTGCGTTCGTTCGACATGATCCACGTCGTGCCGCCGCAGAAGGCGCCCGACTTCGTGCGCGCGAGCCCGCTCGCCGACGCGGCCGGCTGGATCGACGTCGATCCGGCGACGCTGCGGCACAAGCAGTTTCCGGATATCTACGCGCTCGGCGACGTCACCAACACGACCAATGCGAAAACCGCCGCGGCCGCCCGCAAGCAGGCGCCCGTCGTCGCGCACAACCTGCTCGCGTCGCTCGGCCGCGCGCACGGCGACGCCGCGTACGACGGCTACGGTTCGTGCCCGCTCACCGTCGAGCGCGGCAAGATCGTGCTCGCCGAATTCCTGTACGGCGGCAAGGTCGCGCCGACCTTCCCCGCGTGGCTGATCGACGGCAAGCGCCCGTCGCGGCTCGCATGGCTGCTCAAGGAACGCGTGCTGCCGCCGCTCTACTGGAAGGCGATGCTCAAGGGCCGCGAATGGCTCGCGAAGCCCGCGATCGCACGTTGACCGGAGCCCGATGACGTCATGCTGATTTCCCTCGTACTGGGCGGCTTCGTCGGCGCCGTGCTCGGCCTGACCGGCGCCGGCGGCGGCATTCTCGCGGTGCCCGCGCTCGTGGTCGGCATGAGCTGGCCGATGCAGCAGGCCACGCCCGTCGCGCTCGTCGCGGTGGCGGGCAGCGCCGCGCTCGGCGCGCTCGAAGGCTTCCGCCGCGGGCTCGTGCGCTATCGCGCGGCGCTGTTGATGGCCGTGGCCGGCGTGCCGCTGACCACGCTCGGCGTGCGGCTCGCGCACGTGCTGCCGCAACGCATGCTGCTCGCGCTGTTCGCGCTGACGATGCTGGTCGTCGCCGGCCGCCTGCTGCGGCAGGCGCTGCGGCACGCGCCCGCCGATGCCGACACGTCGCCGCTGTGCGTCGGCCGCGTGAATCCCGATACGGGCCGTCTCGTATGGTCCTGGCCGGTCGGCGTCGCGCTTGCGTCGACCGGCGCGATGACGGGCCTGATGACGGGGCTGCTCGGTGTCGGCGGCGGTTTCGTGATCGTGCCGATGCTGCGCAAGTTCACGAACGTGTCGATGCACGGCGTCGTCGCGACGTCGCTGATGGTGATCGCGCTGGTCGGCACCGGCGGCGTGTTCGCGACGCTCGTGTCGGGCACGCACGCGCCGCTCGACGTGACGCTGTGGTTCACCGTGGCGACCGCGCTTGGCATGGCCGCCGGCCGCGGCGCATCGCGGCACCTCGCCGCGCGGCACGTGCAGGCCGGCTTCGCGGCCGTGCTCGTGTGCGTCGCGCTCGGGTTGCTGGCGAAAGCGGCATTCGGCGCGTGACGATCAAAGCTGATGCCCGACCCGATGTGTGCTCGCCCAGCTTCTCGATGCGTGTCAATCCGTGCTCGTCACGACGCTGATGTAATCGTAAAGTGCGGCGGCCCACAAGCCCGGCATCACGAACGAGAGTCCGCCGCTACCTGCGTGCATGGTTGACACAAGTCCGATGACCGACAAAGCGATACCGATTATGGCCAGCGATGGTGCCAGGCCTGCCCGATACCATGGGATACGGGCAAAACCCCGATGCTTCGGCAACACCGCCTTCGCGACAACGACACACGCCCCGCAGGCTGCACTCCCTGCGAGATACTCGACTGCGTGTTCCGGAGCAAACGTGAAGTAAAGCGATGCGACGACGATAAAAGAAAGCGAAACAAGGCAAATATATCGTTCGAGAAACACACGTGTCGAAACCATTTCGTTACACCTCGTACGTCGTTGCGATGCCGGATCTCTTCGCAACCCGAGATCCGGCACATCGTCAGACCAAGCTCAGAACCAGCTCGTGAACTCCCACAAATCCTCGAATCTCGGCGTTCGATTCGGGAAGAAGTAGGCCCACCCGTGCTCCTGTAGCTTGTCCGCAATATAGCCACCTGCTGCGCCACCCAAGGCGGCACCGTAAGCCGCACCGGCCCCGGCGCCGATCAATGCACCGCCCAAGGTACCGACTCCCGGAACGACGGATCCGATCACTGCCCCGATGCCTGCGCCAACCTCCGGACCAAGCACCTGCCCCGCAGCAATTCCTCCCGCAGTTCCGATGACCACGCCAGTCAATCCAGCGCCGGAAACCCATCTGATCTCTTCTTGCTTGAGTTCAATCATTTGCACTCCATAACGAAAGATTGTTGATGTGGCCACAGCGATAACGCTAAACGAGAATCATTCCATAAGTCAATTTATGAGATTACCTTCACTGCATCGGAACAGTGGCAAGATTCATCAGCGTCATGCGCTGCACCGTACAGCAGACACGACCGTGATAGTCAGGGGGAGAAGCAAAACGGACGGCCCTGCTTTCGAGTAATCACCCCGTTCAGGCGACTGCGCGTAGCGTGCGCGCTTTTACGCAGCCGTCGCGAACCCCGCCATCCGCTTGCGCTTCTGGCGCAGCATCACGAAGTTTGCGATCGCGACACCCTTCATCTGTCGCGAATTTGTCAGGACCGCATGCTAGACTCGCCGCCGCGCGCCCGTTCGTCCGGCGCGTGTCGATAACGAATAATTATTCAGGAGTCCGGCCATGCTCGTTCCGTCCGCCAAGCGCGCAGCAGTCGCCGCGCTGATGCTCGCCCCGCTCACCACATTCGCCGCACCGGCCTACACGGCCGCGTTGACGCTCGCCAGTCTGTCGCCGTCGGTTGGCACGACCGACAAGGCGACGCTGAAACTCACCAACACCGGCACCGAGCCTGCCGCCGCCGGCCTGTTCATCGGCATGCCGGCCGGCTTCACCGCCACCGGGTTCATGAGCGCGTGCGGCGGCGCACTGGCCAGCGACGGTACGACACAGGTCGCGCTGTCGGGCGCGACCGTGCCGGCCGGCGGCACCTGCACGTTCAGCTTCACGCTCGACGTGCCGCCCGTCGCGTCGCTGCCGCCGGCGGGTGCACGCAGCTTCACGATCACGGGCAACCCGGCACCCGGTCTCGCGACACTGTCCGCCAGCACCGCGCCGACGTTGTCCGGTTTCCTCGGCAGCACGCCCGGCTTGTACAGCAACACGTGGTTCCCGTCGACCGTGCGCAGCGTCGGCACGCTCGATCTGTTCATCACGCCACGGACCGACCCCGGCCCGAACTCGAACGTGTTCTGGTCGAACCAGGTCAATTCGCTGAACGGCTACACGGGCCTGCAGTCGACCGAACTGGTATCGGCCAGCGAAGGCACCGGCCGGCAATTCCTGTTCAGCCTGTGGGGCGCGACGGCCGCCAAACCCGGCACGCCGGCCAGCGCCGGCATCGGCGCGGGCAGCTACTGCACGGTCAGCGGCTCGGCGACCGACGGTAGCGCGGGCGCGCAGTGCCGCTACCGCTACGACTGGCAGGCCGGACACACGTACCGGTTCCGCATCACGCCGGACACGGCCCAGGGCCCGGGCTGGTTCAAGAGCAACGTCACCGACGTGACGCCCGGCTCGACCGGCGACAGCTTCGACATCGGCAGCATCTACGTCGGCACGACGCAGACGCAGATGCCGGTTTCGTCGATCAGCCAGTGGGTGGAATATTTCGACTGGAACTCGAGCCGCACGAGTTGCACGTCGATCGCGCACACCGATGCGCAGTTCGACATTCGCGCGTATGACGCAATCGGCAACGCAGTGGCCGTGCCGGCACCGTCGGTCACCGTCAACAAGACCTGTCCTGCCAGCGATGCGAATGCGTCCGTATCGAACGGCGTCGCGACGCTGGTCGGCGGCCCGCAGCAATCGGCGGCCGGCCTCGTGAAAGCGAACGGCATGTGCCTGACTGCGTCGGGTGGCCTTGCCGACGGCCATCCCGCGGTGCTCGGCGCGTGCCCGACGCTCGCGTCGGTGCGCGCGTCGGGCGGCACGCACTTCAATCCGCAACTGTGGGTCGTCGCGAGCGACGGCACGCTGCAGACCAAGTACAGCTACTGCCTCACCGCGCAGGCATCCGGCGCGGGCAACGGCGCGCTGCTGCGCACCTGTACCGCCGGTGCGGCCGATCAGCAATGGCGCGTAAAAGCCGGTACCACACCGGGTTCGGCGCAGCTCGTCTCGCAGACCGGCCGCTGCCTCGCGCCCGCCGCCGGCGGCACGCTGAGCCTCCAGCCGTGCACCGCCGCCACCGCAGTCTGGACGACACCCGGCAAGAGCTTCGCGTACTGACCGGCGCTGCAGCTCACGCAACGCCCCCAAACAAAACGCCCGGCCCGACTCATCGTCGGCACCGGGCGTTTTTCATTGCCGCAGGCAACGCAACCGTCAGGTCGCGAACCCCGCCATCCGCTTGCGCTCCTGACGCAGCATCACGAAGTTCGCGATCACGACGCCGGCCGTCACCGCGACGATGAACAGCGTCGCGAGCGCGTTCATCTCCGGGTTCAGCCCGAGCCGCACGCGCGAGAACACGACGAGCGGCAGCGTCGTCGAGCCGGGGCCCGACAGGAACGCCGACAGCACGAGGTCGTCGATCGACAGCGTGAACGACAGCAGCCAGCCCGCGATCAGCGCCTGCGAGATCAGCGGCAGCGTGATCGTGAAGAACACCTTCAGCGGCGTCGCGCCGAGATCGAGTGCGGCTTCCTCCAGCGACGGGTTCAGCTCGCGCACGCGCGACTGCACGATGATCGCGACGTACGAGATGCACAGCATCACGTGGCCGAGCCAGATCGTGAAGACACCGCGCTCGGCCGGCCAGCCGATCCACTTCGCCAGTTCGATGAACAGCAGCAGCAGCGAGATCCCCTGGATCACCTCGGGAATCACGAGCGGCGCGTTGATCATCCCGCTGAACAGCGCGAAGCCGCGAAAGCGGCCCATCCGCGCGAGCACGAAGCCGGCCCACGTGCCGATGAACACCGACGCGAACGCGGTCAGCACGCCGATCTTCAACGACAGCCACGCGGCGGTCAGCAGCTCGTCGTCCTGCACGAGCGCCGAGTACCACTTGAACGAGAAGCCCGACCACACGGTGACGAGCTTCGACTCGTTGAACGAATAGACGATCAGGCTGATGATCGGGATGTACAGGAACGCGAAGCCGGCAAACAGCGCCGCGAACTGCAGGTAACGATTCGGCTTCATCGACGGCCCCCCTGCTCCTTCGCCTGGAAATGCTGGAACATCGCCATCGGCACGAGCAGCAGCAGCACCATCGCGCAGGTCACGGCCGATGCCATCGGCCAGTCTGCGTTGTTGAAGAACTCATTCCACATCACGCGGCCGATCATCAGCGTGTTCGCGCCGCCGAGCAGCTCGGGAATCACGTACTCGCCCACCGCCGGGATGAACACCAGCAGGCAGCCCGCGATGATCCCGTTCTTCGACAGCGGCAGCGTGATCTGCACGAACGCCTTCCACGGCTTGGCGCCGAGGTCGTACGCGGCTTCGAGCAGGCGCAGGTCCATCTTCACGAGGTGCGCGTAGAGCGGCATCACGAGGAACGGCAGGTACGAATACACCATCCCGATGTACACCGCGTAGTTCGTGCGGTACAGCTCGATCGGCGTATGGGTCAGCCCGATCCCCATCAGGAAGTTGTTCAGCAGGCCGTTGTTCTTCAGGATGCCGATCCATGCATACACGCGGATCAGGAACGACGTCCAGAACGGCAGCATCACGCCCATCATCAGCAGGTTGCGGGTCGCCGGGTTCGAGCGCGCGATGTAGTACGCCATCGGATAGCCGAGCAGCAGGCACAGCAGCGTCGTGACCGCGGCCACCCATACCGAATTCACGTAGGTCGCGAAATACAGGCTGTCCGTGAACAGGAACGCGTAGTGCGACAGGTTCAGCGCGACGTGCACGACGCCGTCCGCGTACGACGCGAGCTCCGTGTACGGCGGGATGCCGAGCTGCAGCTCCGCGAAGCTGATCTTGACGACCAGCACGAACGGCACGAGGAAGAACAGCACGAGCCACGTGAACGGCCCGGCGACGACCGCCGTGGCGCCCGTCAGGTTGAAGCGCCGCACCGGCCACTCGAGCAGGGACTTGAACGTGGTCATGACGTCAGCACCACACCCGCGGTCGCGCTCCAGCGCACGTAGATCTCGTCGCCGAGCGCCGGCGTGTCGAGCTCGGAAATCGCGAGGCTCGACACGTTCGCGATCACCGTCTTGCCCGCGTCGAGCTTCACGTGATACAGCGAATAACCGCCCATGTACGCGACGTTGCTGATCCTGCCGCGCGCCCAGTTGAACGCGCCTTCGGGCGGCTTGCGCGTGAGCGCGATCCGCTCGGGGCGCACCGACACCGTGACCGGCATCCCGAGCGGGCCCGAGATCCCGTGGCTCACGTACAGCCGGCTCGGCAGTTCCGGCGATTCGATGTACACGTGGTCGGGTTCATCCTCGACGGTCACGCCGTCGAACAGGTTCGTCGAGCCGATGAATTCGGCCGAGAAGCGACTGTTCGGATATTCGTACACTTCGTTCGGCGAGCCGATCTGCACGATCTGCCCTTCGCTCATCACCGCGAGGCGATTCGCCATCGTCATCGCTTCTTCCTGGTCGTGCGTGACCATCATGCAGGTGACGCCGACCTTGTTCAGGATGTTGACGAGCTCGATCTGCGTGCGCTGGCGGATCTGCTTGTCGAGCGCGGACATCGGCTCGTCGAGCAGCAGCAGCTTCGGGCGCTTGACCAGCGAGCGGGCCAACGCGACGCGCTGCTGCTGGCCGCCCGACAGCTGATGCGGCTTGCGCTTCGCGTACTTGCTCATCTGCACGAGCTCGAGCGCCGCGGCGACGCGCTCCCTCAGCTCGGCCTTCGGCACGCCTTCCTGCTTCAGGCCGAATGCGACGTTCGACTCGACCGACATGTGCGGGAACAGCGCATACGACTGGAACATCATGTTCACGGGCCGCTTGTACGGCGGCATCTGCGCGAGGTCCTCGCCGTCGATCAGGATCTTGCCCGACGTGACCGTCTCGAGGCCCGCGAGCATCCGCAGCAACGTCGACTTGCCGCAGCCCGAGCTGCCGAGCAGCGCGAACAGCTCGCCCTGGCGCACGGTCAGATTGACGCTGCGCACGGCTTCGGTGTCGCCGAATTTCTTGACGACGTCGACGATCTGGACAAAGTTCTCGGCGCGCGCATCGGCGCCGGAGGAGGAAACGGAGAACGGCGCGCCCGCGACCGGCGCACCCGACTGGCTATTCATGATGTGCTGCTTCTCTCCTGCGTTTGACGAACAAAGCCCCCGGGGGCACCAGGGGCTTCATGACTGCTGGTTCACTTCGCTCGCGTCAGCGGCCCGACTTCAGCTCGGTCCACAGACGCGTCTGCAGGCGCTGGATTTCAGGCGGCAGCGGCTTGAGCAGGAACAGCGTCTTCACGACGTCGGCCGGCGGGTAGACGGCCGGGTCGTTCGCGACGTCGGGCCGCACGTACTTGCGGGCCTCGGCGTTGGCGCTCGGGTAGTACACCGCGTTCGTGATCGCCGCGTGCACCTTCGGATCCTCGATGTAGTTGATCCACTGCAGCGCGGCATCCTTGTTCTTCGCGTCCTTCGGGATCGCCATCACGTCGAACCACACCGGCGCACCGCCCTTCGGAATGTAGTACTCGACCTTGTACGGCTTCTTCGCCTCGATCGCGCGATGCTTCGCGATCACGACGTCGCCCGACCAGCCGAACGCGAAGCAGATGTCGCCGCCGACCAGGTCGTTGATGTAGCCCGACGAGTTGAATTGCGTGATGTACGGGCGGATCTTCTTCAGCACGTCCATCGCGGCCTTGTAGTCGGCCGGGTTCGTGCTCATCGGATCCTTGCCGATGTAGTGCAGCGCAGCCGCGAACATCTGGTCGGGCGCGTCGAGCACCGACACGCCGCAGGTCTTCAGCTTCGCGAGGTTTTCCGGCTTGAACAGGATGTCCCAGTTGTCGAGCGGGACCTTGCCGAGCGCCTGCTGCGCCTTCGTCAGGTTGTAGGCGAGACCCGTCGTACCATACGCCCAGGGCACCGAATACTTGTTGCCCGGGTCCGCACCGGCGACGAGCGCCATGAGTTGCGGATCGAGATACTTGAGGTTCGGCAGCTTCGACTTGTCGAGCGGCGCGAAGATGCCGGCGGCGATCTGCTTGCCCGCGTAGTTGCTGGTCGGCACGACGATGTCGTAACCCGAGCTGCCCGTCAGCAGCTTCGCCTGCAGCGTGTCGTCGCTGTCGTAGTTGTCGTAGCGGACCTTCACGCCCGACTGCTTCTCGAAGTTCGGGATCGTGTCCTTTGCAATGTAGTCGGACCAGTTATAGACATTGAGCTGCGTATCCTTCGCTGCTGCCGCCGATGCACCCACGCACAGCGCGAGCGCTGCGAACCGGCCCACTACCTTTGCTTTCATCCCGCTCTCCCTCCGGCCGGACGCGTTGTCCGGCTGCCGTCTGCCTCGTCATGGCGGCGCATTCTGGTGCTCCGCCCCTCGAAAACCCCGAAAACTACCACCATTCGCGCTACGTCACAAAAAAATCATGCCGGTGTCGCGCAAACGGAACAGATTCCCGCCGCCGGCCAGTCAGGCCGCCCGTGCGGCGGGGTGTTCCGGGGGAATTTTATCGGGTAATCGGCGGCTGTCCACAGGGAAAAACCGGCGGTGGCAAAACGACGTTCGCGTGCCGGGCCAGCAGCCCGTTCGGCGGGCGCGCACGCCGCGTGTTTCGCCGGTGAAATCGCGACGCGTGTCGCGCGCACCCGGGCCCGGGGCCGGCTGGCGATCCCGCCGGCCAGCCGTTGCCGGTGTGGGGTCGTACTGTCACGGCTCTGCACCGGTACAGCATGCCGGCCGCACCCGCCCGACCGGGCGGCCGCGATGCATTAAAATGACGGCTGACGATTCAACTGCGCGAACCCTCCCGATGGCCTCCAATCTCCACGACTTGCCCGACAGCCCCTGCATCGGCGTGTGCTCGACCCTCTTCGACGAAGTCTGCAAGGGCTGCGGCCGCACGGCCGCCGAAGTATCGAACTGGGTGTTCCTGAGCGACGACGAAAAGCGCGCTGTGTGGGAGCGCATCACGCGCGAAGGCACCGCGATGCGCTTCCAGTACGACAAGCTGTAAATCCGCCGCGCAAAAAAAAAAGCGGCATGCCGACTGCCATGCCGCCAACCCCAACTCTGTTTTTTCCCGCCGCGTCTAGAACTTCATCCCGACGCCCACGCCGACGATCAGCGGATCGATGTGCAGCGTGCCGATGCCCTTGTCACCGAGCGTCGCATCGGTGCTCATCCAGATCTTCTTCACGTCGACGTTCATGAACACCTTCTTCGTCAACTGCACGTCGACACCGAACTGCAGCGCGGGGCCAAAGCTGCTCTTGTTGATCGACACGCCCTCCCCGCCGACGTTGAGCCCGTTGTTGTAGAAGTACGTGTAGTTCAACCCGGCGCCGACGTACGGACGCACCTTGCCCGCATGGTTGAAGTGATACTGCAGCAGCAGTGTCGGCGGCAGCACGCCCACGCCGCCGAGATTGCCGAGGCTCGACGTCAGCTGGTGCCGCGACGTGCCGAGGATCAGCTCGACACCGAGGTAATCGCGGATCATGTACGTGAAGTCGAGCTCGGGCACGATCGCGTTGTTCACACCGACGTTGAGCGCACCCAGCGTGTCGCTCGCGCGCTCGTTAGGCTGGATGCTGATCGCGCGCAGTCGAACCAGTACGTCACCCTGATTGATGCCGTCGCCCGGCGACGCTGCGTGCGACAGCGAAGGCATCGCGACGAGGCTTGCCGCGACGGCGGCAGCGGTGACACAAGTTCGAATCGTTTTATGCATGGTACGGACCCCCAAAGAATGGTTTCCATTCTCCTCGTAGGGTCTTTTCGACATCTTGATATCCGTCAAGCCAGCGTAAACGTGGGACGGTTTGCCGCAGGCTCGGTCGCACGGCCTGTCAGCAGCAGGTCGAGCAAGTCGCGCACGCTGCGGATTGCGCGGCCGAACGGCAACGCTTCGCGGCCGCGGAAGAACAGCCCGTTCGCGACGTCGCCGCGCAACGCGGCCGCGAGCCGCGTATCGATGCAGAAATGGCCGAACTTCTCGATGCCGTCGCGCAGCCCGCACACACTCAGGCATTCGAGCGCGGTCGGACAGCGCTGCTTCAGCGCGCCGAGCTTGTTGCGAATGCGCGTCTCGTTGCGCAGGTAACGATCGAGCCACGGCGTCTTCACCGCGCGCGCGGGCAGCCCCGTCACGCTGACGAATTCGACGATGTCGTCGGGCGTCGCGTCGGCGAGCACGCGCTTGAAATCCGGGTGCGCATCGCCCTCTTCCGTCACCGCGAACGGCGTCCCGACCTGCACGCCGTTCGCGCCGGCCGCGAACGCCGCACGCACCGTGTCGTGGCTGTTGATCCCGCCCGCGACGATCAGCGGGATCGTCTCGCGTGCGAGGCCGAGCGACGCCATCACCTGCGCGGTCTCGTCGAGCACGCGCGCGAAATCGAAGCGCGGGTCGTGCATGTCGTCGATCTGCGTGACGCCGAGGTGGCCGCCCGCATGCGCCGGATGCTCGATCACGAGCGCATCGGGCAGGCGCCCCTTCTTCATCCACTTCTTCAGCACCAGCGCGATCCCGCGGCTGTCCGACAGGATCGGGATCAGCGCGATGTCGTGTCCTTGCGTGAGATCGGGCAGGTCGAGCGGCAGGCCCGCGCCCATCACGATCGCGTCCGCGCCTTCGTCGCACGCGACGCGCACGTAGTCCGCATGCGCACTCACCGCCTTCATCACGTTGACCGCGATCATCCCGCGCCCTTCGCTGTAGGTCTTCGCGAGACGGATCTCGCGCGCCAGCGCATCGAGGTTCGCGCTCTCGAGCGTCGCGCGATCGGGTTGCGCGCGGCACCGCGCGAGCAGGTCCGCATGATGGTGGCGCAGGTCGATGCTCGCGATCGTGCCGACCGCGCCTTCGCGGGCGACGCTGCCCGCCAGCCGGTGTGCGGAGATGCCGACGCCCATGCCGCCCTGCACGACGGGCAACAAGGTGCGGCCGCGAATCGTCAGCGGCGGAAAGGAACTGCGTACGGTCATCTGAAACCTCGTCGGAACATCGGAACCGCGATGATCGACGATCCTCCGTCGCGCACCTTGACGCGCGTCAATAAAAAAACGGCACGCAAGCGTGCCGTTTCCGGTTCATGCGCTGCGAAGCGCTCAGGCCGGCTTCGCTGGCTTGAGCTGCATCGACTTGTACTCGAGATACTCTTCGAGCCCGTACACGCCGTTCTCGCGGCCATGCCCCGACTGCTTGTAGCCGCCGAACGGCGCGGCGCCGTTCCACGTGCCGCCGTTGATGTCGACCTGCCCCGTGCGGATGCGGCGCGCGACGCCCATCGCGCGTTCGTCGCTGCCGGCCCATACCGCGCCGCCGAGCCCGTACGGCGAATCGTTCGCGATCCGCACGGCCTCGTCTTCGTCGCGATACGTGATGATCGACAGCACCGGCCCGAAGATCTCTTCCTGCGCGATCGTCGATTTCGGATCGACGCGGCCGAACACGGTCGGCTTCACGAAGAAGCCCTTCGCGAGCCCCTCCGGCAGGCCCGTGCCGCCCGTCACGAGTTCCGCGCCTTCGTCGATGCCGCGCTGGATATACGCCTGCACGCGCTGCTGCTGCACGGCCGACGCGAGTGCGCCGAGGCGCGTCGCGTCCTGCCGCGGATCGCCCGCGACGTACGTTTCGGCCGCGGCCTTCGCGATCTCGCGCGCCTCTTCGTAACGCGCTTCCGGCACCAGCATCCGCGTATGCGCGGAGCAGGTCTGGCCCGCGTTCAGGTAGCACGCGTTGACCGTGCCCTTCACCGCCGTCGCGAAGTCGGCGTCGTCGAGGATCACCGACGCCGACTTGCCGCCCAGTTCGAGCGCAACGCGCTTGACGCCCGCGGCCGCCAGTTCGGCCACGCGCTTGCCGGCACGCGTCGAACCCGTGAACGACACCATGTCGACGTCCGGATCGGTCGCCAGCACCTCGCCGACCACCGGGCCATAACCGCACACGAGGTTGAACACGCCGGGCGGCAGACCGGCTTCGTGAATCGCCTCGGCGAGCATGAAGGCGTTGAGCGGCGCGACTTCGGACGGCTTCAGGACGACCGTGCAGCCCGCCGCGAGCGCCGGCGCGACCTTCAGCGTGACCTGGTTGAGCGGGTAGTTCCACGGCGTGATCGCCGCGACGACGCCGACCGGCTCGCGCACGACGAGCGAGTTGCCGACCTGCGCCTCGAATTCGAACGATTCGGCGAGCTTCGCGTACGCCTTCCAGTTGTAGATCGGGCCGCCGACCTGGATCGCGCGCGACAGCTTGATCGGCATGCCGACTTCGCCCGTGATCGACTGCGCGAGTTCCTCGCTGCGTGCCTGCAGATGCTCGACGATCTTGCGCAGGTAGCCCGCGCGCGTCGCGGCCGGCGTGGCCGCCCACGCGTCGAAGGCCGCGCGCGCCGCGCGGATCGCATCCTGCGCGTCGGACGCGACGCCCTCCGGAATCCGGCCGATCACGGCTTCGGTGCCCGAGTCGATCACGTCGATCGTGCCGGTTCCGGCCGGTTTGCGCCATGCGCCGTCGATATAGAACTGGTCGTAGATTTTCATCGTGCTGCGTCTCCTGTCGATCAGGGTTAGCGCTTCAGCGCTTACTCTGGTCCCGTGCCTTGTGCGGTCGGCCAAAGTTAGCGCTCAAGTCGGCTGGAGCGGGTGCTTCAGCACCTGCTCCAGGCTTCGCATCGGGTCCCGTGCTTCGGGGAAGCCGACATTCTAACGAGCGTTGCGGTCGACTGGTGTGACGATTGACAGTCATTCGAAAGAACGCCGACCGCTGCCGCATCCACGCTGCGCCGTCGGCTGTGAACGGCGGCGCAGCGTCCGTTTCGCCGCCGCCGCGTCAGCATCCTCCCGGGTGCGCGGCCGGGCCCGCATCGTGCTATGTTTTTATTATCGGCACCGGCCCATTGCGACCGGCGCCGCCCGGAATCCCTGCATTTCGTGAGCGCTGCCATGTCCGACGCATCCCATACCCTCGGCTCGCAAGACCGCCTGGAGCTGCTTTGCTGGCTCACCTGCGGCAATCTCGGCGCGTTTTATCTCAACGAATCGTGGCCGGACGCCACGTTCCAGGTTCAGGCCGCGCACCGCTGGCTCGATCGCCATCACCGCCAGGCCGACTGGCTCGCGGTCGCCAAGCTCGCGGCGCTCGCGCAGGACATCGCGAAGCGACACGCCGGGTTCGTCGATGCGTCGTGGGCACGCGACGCGGTCGAGGAAATCGTCGATACCGACGATCTCGACTATCGGGCGAAACTCGTGCAATGGGTGTACGAAGACTGCTGCAAGGCGCTCGCGGACAAGCGGCTGGCCGATTGACGCGCGTGGTGAGCAGTACACGAACGGCGGCCGGCCAGTCCGCAGCGACTGCCGCCGTCAATCGCCGGCACGACCGGAGCGCCCGACCAGACCCGTTCCCTGTATGGAGCGGCGGATCGAATGACGATCGTCGACGCAACGCGCCGGACATACGCCGCGCCCCATTTGCGGCGAAATGCATGCGCGGGCGGCGATCACGCGGTCATGCCGCGCATCCGCCGCGCCGGTTCGATATCGTGCGCCCCGTTGCAGGGCGCACGCCCCCGTATTTACAGCAACGATTTCCCTTGCGACAGCACCTTGTCGCAGATCTGCTTGGTCACCTGCTGCTTCAGGCCGCCGCCGCTCAGGTCGAGCTTGCTGCCGTTGCCGGCATCGAGGATCCCGCTCGCACCGCTGGTGTAGCCGCTGTCGGATGACGCATTGCCGCCGAGCTTGCCCATCAGCGCGTCCTTCACCGACGATGCACCGCCCGACGCGCCGCCGAGATAGTTGTTCTGGATGCAGAACTGCAGCAGGCCCGCGACGTTGCCGGTGCTGCCCGGCATCAGCGACGAACCGCCACCGCCCGTCAGCGCACTGCCGAGGCCGCCCAGGTTACCGAGCGCACCGCCCGCGCTGCCGCCCGAATCGCCACCGCCGCCGACCTGCTTCAGGACGTCGCCAAGCTGCGCATGGGCCACCGAAAACGGCGCGAGCAATCCGATCAGCGCGCCGGCAACGGTCGCGCGGTATAGACGTGCATTCATGTGAAGCCTCCCGGTTGTGACTGCATGAGTACCGCAAATCGAATTCAAGGATACTCAATCGACCCGGACATGACAGCCTTCGTGCACGGCCTGAAACGTCAGGCATCGTGATATATCGCCGCGATTTGACAATGCTTGACGGGGAGACGTATCGCGCACGGCCGGTTCGATGCGCGACTGAAGACACTCGCGCGCGAACGCCATTCCGTGTCGCCGGCACACGCAAAGCGTCATAGAATCGTCGTCGGCCGTTCGGGCCCTCGGCCCGATCTCAACCTCGAACATGAAGGATGCTCGCGTGGCGCTCGCCTATCGATTTCTGCTGATCGCCGGTGCATCGGCCGCGCTGATAGCCGGTTCCGGCGCAGCCCATGCTGCGCCCCCACCCGCAGCGACGGCTGCCGCCGCATGCCCGTCGCCTTCGTTCGACCGCTATCCGGCACCCGCCGCACGCGCGCCGCGCAAGCCGGCCGCATCGCCCCGGCTGACCAGCAAGGAAGCCCGCCTGTATCGCACCGTCATCCGCGACGAATTCACGCAACCGGCCAATTTTGCCGCCCACTACCGTGTCGCGATCTGGGGTTGCGGAACGGATTGCCGGAATTTCGCGATCGTCGACAAGTACACGGGCGCGACCTACACGATGCCCGGCGTGAACGCGATCGCGGGCGTGATGGGCAACGACGACGAACGCGTCGATTTCCGCGCCGGCAGTGCGCTGCTGATCGTCGCGGGCTGCTTCAACGACGACTGCGACGACAACAACGCGAAGGCCGCCCGGTTCTTCTATGAATGGACCGGCACGCGGCTGCGCGCGATCGGCGCCTGTCCGCTGGTCGTTGCGCCGGTCGAATAACCGACGACCGATTCGCGCGACGCTCACGACAACCGTCACGCCGCCGGCGCGCGTGCCCCGGCACCGCATGTCGCGACGAATACGACCGCGAGCACCACACCGATCGACACGAACGGCGCCGCCGGATGCAGTTCGTACAGCATCGTGCCGGCCAGCGGCGCGACGACCATGCTGAGCCCTTGTGCCATCGACATCGCGCCCGCGCATGCGGCCTGTTCATGCGGTTCGACGCGCGTGCTCGCGAGCGCCGCGACTGCGGGAAATGCGGCGCCCATCCCGCACGCCGCCACGAAATAGCTCGCGCACAGCAGCAGCGGGTGCGCGGCTTCCGCGGCCAGCGCCGACACGAACCCCGCGCCACCCGCCAGCGCGCCCCAGCGCAGCCATTGGAGCGGCGCAACCGCACGCAGGCGGCCGACCAGCGACTGCGTCGCGATCAACCCGAGGCCGGCGCTGCCGAGCGCGTAACCGACCACCATCGACGCGTCGCCCGTTCGCACGTGCAGCCGGTCGATCACGTAAAAGCCGAGCACGCTGTTCGCGATCATCACCGCGCTGTACAGCGCGAACGCGCTGCACCACGGCAAGCGTACGCGCGGATCGGTCGGCTTCAGCCGGGGCGGCGCCTGCCGCACCGCATGCACGCCGTCGGCGCGCAGCCGTCGCAGCCCCGCCAGCCCGACGAGCGGCAGCAACGCAAACACGGCGAGCGCGAGCGTCATGTCGAACCCGGCCAGCCAGCCCGCGAGCGGCGGCGCGAGCACCATCCCGATCGCGCCCGCCGCGCCGAATCGCGCGATCGCCGCCGCCCGCCCCGTGGCCGGCGTCCGGTCCGCGATCCACGCCGTGGCCGCGACGGGCAGCCCCGCATAACAACCGCCCATCGCCGCGCGCGTGACGAGCAGCGCGACAAGGCCCGCCCACACCGGCGGCACGGCGCTGCCGCCGTCGCGCAACGCCCAGCCGACGTAGCCGGCCAGCAGCAGCGAACTCGCGACGAACCCGACGATCGCCGCGCGCATGGTCGACAAGCGCCCGCGCGTGTCCGCCGCTCGCCCCCAGCGAGGCGCGACAGCCATCCACACGAGCCCGACGACGCCGATGATCGCGCCGATGTGCAGCGGTTCGAGATGCATGCGGCGCGCCATCGGGCCGGCGATCGTGACGAATGCGTAAGTGCCGGCCACCATCGCGAAGTTCGCGAGCAGCAGCGGCAGCAAGGACGCGCCGGCATCGGCCGGCGCTTGCAGGGATTCAACGGAAGTCGTCGACATGAGGTGTTCCGATGGAAAAGGTAAACGACGCGCGTCAGCGCGCATGGGTGCCGCCGTCGATCAGCAAGCAGCGGGCGCGCCACAGCGCGTCCTCGGTCGCCTCCCAGCCGATGCACGGATCGGTGATCGAGCAGCCGTAGCGCAGTGCGCCGCCCAGTGGCTGCGCGCCGTCCTCGATGAAGCTTTCGAGCATCACGCCCCGGATCGCTTCGTTGCCCGCGCGCATCTGCCCGACCACATCGTCCAGCACCGCCAGTTGCCGCATCGCCTGCTTGCCGCAGTTCGCATGCGAACAGTCGATCAGCAGGTTCGGCGTCAGGCGTTGCGCGCGCAACGTTTCGACCGCGGCCGCCACCGACGCGGCGTCGTAGTTCGGCCCGTGGCGACCGCCGCGCAGCACGAGGTGCGCGTGCGGATTCCCGGTGCTGTGCAGCAAGGCCGGACTGCCGGCACCATCGACGCCGATGAACGTGTGCGGCCGCATGCTGGCCAGCATTGCGTGCGCGGCGATGTCGACCTGGCCGTCCGTGCCGTTCTTGAAACCGACGGGAATCGCGAGCCCCGATGCCAGCTCGCGATGGATTTGCGATTCGGTCGTGCGCGCCCCGATCGCGGCCCAGCTCACCAGGTCGGACAGGTAGTGCGGCGTCGCGACGTCCAGCACCTCGGTCGCGACCGGCAGCCCGAGCGCGTTGATGTCGACGAGCAGCCGGCGCGCGGTGCGCAGCCCCTCCTCGACGCGATGGCTGCCGTCGAGCCCCGGATCGTTGATCAACCCTTTCCAGCCGACCGTCGTCCGCGGCTTCTCGAAGTAGACGCGCATCACCACGCAGAGCACGTCGCACACCGCGTGCGCAAGACCGGCGAGACGGCGCGCGTAGTCGAGCGCGGCCGCCGGATCGTGGATCGAGCACGGGCCGACGACGACGATCCGGCGCGCGTCGCGCCGTTCGAGAATCGCGCGCAGCTGCGCGCGTCCCGCGTCGACGGTCGCCCGTGCGGCATACGACGCCGGCACCGCGTGGCGCAGCGCGTCGGGTACGGGCAGCCGCGCACCGACGCGCAACCGTTCCTCGTGACGAGGCAACGCGAATGCGCCTGCCGCGCCTTGTTCGGCACAGGCCGATATCTGTTTCATGAAGATGCTCCGGAGACGGAATTCAGACGGGCCGTCACACGCCAAGCGTCGCGCCGCCGTCGACACACAGCGTGTGCAGCGTTACGTGGCGCGCGGCGTCGGACAGCAGGAACAGCACGGTGTCGGCGACGTCGTCCGGTGCGGCGATGCGACCGAGCGGAATGCCGGTGCGATAGGTTTCGAGCGACCCCGCGATGACGCGTGCCGGGCCTTCCGGGCCGCTCCATAGTTGGCGCTGCATCGGCGTGTCGGTCGAACCCGGCGCGACGATGTTGCAGCGAATGCCGTGGCCGGCCAGCTCCAGGCCGAGGCAGCGCGTGAACTGATGCGCGGCGGCCTTCGACGCGGCGTAGGCGGCCATCTGCGTGCGCGGCACGAGCGCCGCATTCGACCCGACGGTCACGATGCTGCCCGCGCGCCGCTCGATCATGCGCTGTGCGACCGCGCGCGACAGGTGGAACACGCCATGCGTGTTCACCGCGAAGCAATGCGCCCAGTCGTCGTCGGTCAGCGACGTCGCAGCCGCGAGCCGCAGCACGCCGGCGACGTTCGCGAGCATGCCGATCGGGCCGACCGTCGCCTCCACGTGCTCGATTGCCGCGCGCACGGCGCGTGCGTCGGCCACGTCGACCGCGAACGGATGGACGCGGCCCGGCGCCGGCGGGCGATCCTCGGTCGCCCGCGCCAGCGCGTCGCCGTCGGCGTCGAACGCCGCGACGTCGACCCCGCGCGCGGCAAGCGCGCGAACCACGGCGGCGCCGATCCCGCGCGCCGCGCCGGTCACGACGGCCACACCGGCCGGAAATGTCATTTCGGTTTCCCTGCTCATCGATTCAAGTTCCTCGTAACGGTTTCCATGTCGGCCCATGCGGCGAGCCGTTCGGTCAGCGCGGCGCCGATCGCCGCCATCGGTTCGGGATCGGACATCCCGTCGTGCGAACAGTCGAGCGCTACGCAGGTCGACAATGCCGCCGGCCGGTGCGCGGCCCAGCTGTCGGGCGCCGGTGTGCCGGGCCGCTTGCGGGTTGCGTTGAACAGCAGCAGTTCGCCGCCGTAATGCGGGGTCGGCGCGGCGCGGAACTGGCGCATCTGCCGCAGCGTCGCGTCGACCAGCGCGTCGAGCCCCGCGCCGCCGAGCGCTGCGAACGGGCTGTTCGCACGCAGCAGGCGTTGCCGCAGCAATGCGTCGGACAACGCCGCCGTGTCGAAATCGCCGTTCACCGTCAACAGGATCCGCAGCGCGTCGCCCGCCTCCGGCTGCGGCTGTGCCATCCACGCGGACGACGGATAACTGTCCATCAGCGCGAGCACGCCGACCTGCTCGCCGACACGTTCGAGGGCCGCCGCGACCGCGTACGCGAGCGCGCCGCCCAGCGACCAGCCGAGCAGGTGGTACGGACTGTCCGGCTGCAGTGCCCGCACGCGCCGCACATAGGTGTCGACGAGCGCGTCGAAATCGGCCGCGCCGTTCGTGTCGCCGACCGACAGTTGCAGCCCGTCGACCGTCGTGTCGGGCAGGTACGCGGCAAGCCGCAGGTAGCTCCACGCGAGGCCGTCGGCCGGATGGATGCAGATGAGCCGCTGCGCAGCGCCTCCCGCCGTCTGGATCGCAAGATGCGGGGCAAACGCGTCGCGCTCCGCGCGCGGCCGGTACGGCAGCGGCGTGCGCAGTGCAGCCGCCAGCGCCGCGACCGTCGCATGGCGGAACAGCATCGATACCGGCACGTCGCGGCCGAGCGCGGTCGCCAGCCGCGCGCTCACCTGGATCGCCTGCAACGACTTGCCGCCGATGTCGAAGAAATTCGAATCCGGCGTCAGCGCGACGCCGCCGAGCACGCTGCGCCACGCGTGCATCACGTGCCGCTCGAGTGCGTCGGCGCGCGGATCGTCGTCCACGCCGATGCGGGTCGCCATCGCGCGCTGCCGCAACGCGTTGCGATCGGTCTTGCCGTTGACGTTGCGCGGCAGCCGTTCGAGCACGTGCCACGCGTCGGGAATCGCCGCGGCCGGTAGCGCGTCGGCGAGCCGCGCACGCAGCGCGGTCGTCTCGTCCACCCCGACGACGAACGCCGCAAGCGTCGTCACGTCGGCGTCGCCGCGCAGCGCGACGACCGCCGCCTCGCTCACGTCCGGCGTGCGCAGCAGCCAGTCCTCGATCTCGCGCGGATCGATGCGCACGCCGCTGATCTTCACCTCGTGGTCGATCCGGCCGTCGAACACCAGCCGGCCGTCGCGCACGGTGGCGAGATCGCCGGTCCGGTACGCGCGCGCGCCGCTCCCCGGCAGCGTGACGAAGCGCTCGGACGTCAGCGCCGCATTGCCCGGGTAGCCGAGCGCCAGCGCGTCGCCGCACAGCACCAGCTCGCCCGTGCGGCCCTCGGCCACCGGATACAGCCGCTCGTCAACCACTTGCGCGTCGACACCCGCGCGTGGCGTGCCGATCGGCACCGGCTCGCCGTCGCGCCAGACCGCACCGGGGCCGCTCACGCAGGCGGCCGTCGCGATGATCGTCGCTTCGGTCGGCCCGTAGGTGTTCAGCAGCGCCAGATGCGGCAGGTGCGCATGCCAGCGCCGGATCCGCTCCGGCAACGCGGCCTCGCCGCCGATGATCGTCAGACGCACGCCGGCAAGGCGCTGCGCATGGCGCGCGTCCAGGGCATGGGCGAGCACGTGCCAGTAGGCGGTCGGCAGGTCGAGCACCGTGATGCGGCGGCGCTCGACCTCGGCCGTGAACGCATCGATCGAGTCGAGCATCGCGTCGTCGCGCAGCACGAGCGTCGCGCCGTTGCAGAGCGTCGCAAAGATCTCCTCGAAGCTCGCATCGAAATGCAGCGGCGCGAACTGCAGCACCCGGTCGCTCGGACCGATGCGATACAGGTCGCGCGTGCTCGCGACGAAATGCGCGAGCGCGCCGCGCCCGACCAGCACGCCGTTCGGCCGGCCGGTCGATCCCGACGTGTACAGGAGGTACGCGGGCTGTGCCGCGTCGGCCGCCGCGCTCGCCACGTCGCGCGGCGACGACACACACGCCGCGTCCAGATCGAGCACCGGCCGCCCGCCCGCACATTCGCGATACGCGTCGCGCGTGATCACCAGCTCGGGCGCCGCATCGGCCAGCATCGCCGCGACGCGCTGCGGCGGTCCGTCCGGATCGATCGGCACGATCGTCGCGCCGACCTTCAGCACGGCCAGCATCGCCGCGATCACGTCGGGCGCGCGCGGTACGGCGATCGCGACGCGTGCAGCGCGCGCCACACCCCGTCGTTCGAGTTCCGTCGCGAGCGCATCGGCGTCGGCAAGCAGCGCGCGGTAGTCGATGCGCCAGTCGCCGGCCTCGATAGCCGGGTGCGCCGGTGCATCGCGCGCGATGCGTTCGATCCGCGCGAGCACGTCGTCGTACGGCCCGGCGAGCGGCGCGCCGCGCACGATCGACGGCGCGGGCATCCCGTCGAGCAGCGCGCTCACCGGCTCGTCCGGCGCCTGTTCGGCAAATGCGTCGAGCCACGCGGCAAGGTCGCGCGCATGCGCGGCGAGCACGGCTTCGTCGTACGCGTTCGGGTTGGCTTCCAGCGTCAGATGCCACGCGCCGCCGCGCACGGCGAGCGTCACGTTCAGATCCTTCACCGGGCCGCCGCTCACCGCGCGGGTGTCGCTCGCGAGCCCGTGGAATGCGACTTGCCGTTCGAACGGCATCACGTTGACGGCCTGGTTGAACAGGAACGCGTTGCGCTCCAGCAGCCCGAGATCGCCGCGAATCCAGCCGTACCGGTAATACAGGTGCGGCCGGATCGCGCGCAGGCGCGCCACGCATTCGCTCGCAAGCGCACGCGGCGAGCGCTCGGCGTCGACATGCATGCGCAGTGGCACGATGTTCATCGCCATGCACGGCACGCCGAGCGCCGGCGTGCCGAGTCGGTTCATCACCGGTAGCCCGAGCGTCAGGTCGCACTGGCCGCCCTGCTTCGCGAGCCAGATGCCGACCGCGCACAACAGCCACGCATTCCAGTCGACGTCGACCCGCTCGGCGGCCGCGCGCAGCGCGCGCACGCGTTCGGCGTCGAGCACGCGCGTCGCGCGCCACGCGTCGGGGGCGATGTCCTGCTTCGGCGCGAGGACGAGCGGCGCGGGCACGTCGCGCAGATGCGCGCGCCAGAACGCGCGATCGGCATCGAAGCCACCGTTGGCGCGATAACGCGCCTCGGCCTCCACCACGCGATCGATCCGCCAGTCGGGCAGCACCGGCAGCGGCCCGCCGCCGACACGTGCGTTGTAGCGAACGGCCACGGCCTGCTGCAGCAGCCCGTAGCCGAAGCCGTCGAGCGCGATGTGATGCACCTGCAGGTACCACCAGTGCCGGGTCGGCGACAGCCGCAGCAGCGCGGTGCGGTACAGCGGATCGGCGGTCACGTCGCAACAGATCGACAGCGACGCCTTCATCCACGCATGCGCCGCCTGCACGGGATCGGTTTGCGCCGACAGGTCGACGAGCGGCAGCCGCGTGCGCGGCGTCCGGCGCGCCTGCCACAGCGCATCGTCCTGCCACGCGAACCGCATGTGCAGCGCGTCGGCGTGATCGAGCACGGCCTCGACACTGTCGGTCAGCGCGGCGACGTCGAGCGCGCCGTCGAGCTCGACGGTCTCGGCCGTCAGATAGCCCGGATCGTCGGAATCGACCTGTTGCGCGACCCAGATTCCGTACTGCGCGGAAGTCGCGCGGATCGGCAAGGATTCGTTTGTCATGAGCGAGCTTGCTCCGAAGTTCGTTGAGCCGGAGGCGGGCCGCGTCACGCGCCCCGCTCCCATGCGACCACCAGCGCCCGGTTACGCGACATCAGCCCCAGGTGCTCGTCCATCACGTACTGGATCTGCTCGAGCTGCTCCGACGAATCGGCTTCGCAGCGAAGCTGCAGCACGTCGTCGGTGCGCAGCATCCGGCAAACGCCGTACGGGAAATCGACGGTCGCGCGATGCTCGTCGAACACGACCGGCACCTTGATCGCGTAGTGCTTGCACAGCTTGAACAGCACGCGGTCGGCCTGCGGCACCGACACCTCCGCCGTGCTGACGAACGTCGCCGGACGGGCACCGGGCATCGCCGGACGCGCCGTCATGCGCTCACCCGCGCCGCGCGCCGCAGCACCTGTGTCCATGCGCCGAGTGTCGGCTGCTCGGCGAGCTGGACGAACGTGACGTCGTAGCCTTGCGCACGCCACTGCTCGACGAGCGTCATCATCCGGATCGAATCGAGTCCGCAATCGACCAGGTTGTCGTGCTCGCGCAGGTCGGCGGCCGGCATCCGCAGGCTGCGGGCAACCTGCGCCGCGATCGCGGCGAGCAGCGGTGCCGTATCGTCCGCCGGCGCGACGCCGACGAGCGCGTCCGTGGTCACCGCCATTCCGCAGCGTCCAGCCACGTAGTCGAGCGCCATGCGGTGGTCGCGCTCGGAGAAATCCGCGAGCGCGTCGGCGACGAAAAACGGCTGCACGTCGCGCATGAACGCGTCGCAGGCGGTCATCAGACAGCCGATGTGCGCGTAGATCCCGCAGATCGCGAGCTGGTCGCGCCCCTGCTCGCGCAGGCGCGTCTCGAGCGGCGAGCGCCGGAACGCGCTGTAGCGCCACTTGTCGAGCACCGTGTCGCCGGGCGCCGGCGCGAGCGCGTCGCAGATCGCCGCGCGCGACGGCTGCGCGGTGAGGCCCGGCCCCCACATGTCGGTCAGGAGCGCCCGGTCGGCCGCCGCCTGGGTTGCCGGCTGCGCTGTGTAGTAGACCGGCATCCCGGCGGCATGCGCGAAATCGATCAGGCGGCGCACATGTGCGACGAGCGTCGGCACCGGCGCGGCCGCACGGTCGTAAAAGTCGAGGAAGTAGTCCTGCATGTCGTGCACGAGCAGCGCCGCGCGGTGCGGGTCGAACCGCCAGTTCACGCGGTTCGCCGGCAGCTCGGCCGGCATCGGATAGGAAGCGATTTTCGGAATGGCCATGATGGATTGCTTGGGAATGGAAAAATCGACGGGGCGTCGCCGCACCCGTCACGCGGCGGCGGCGAGCCGATCCGCGATGTGCTGCCGAAGCGCGCGCTTGTCGATCTTGCCGACCGGCGTTTTCGGGAACGCGTCGACGAATTCGATCCGGTCGGGCACCTTGTACGCGGCCACGCCCTGGCCACGCACGAAGCGCACGAGGTCCGCCGCGGCCGGTGCGGGCGCGCCGCGAATCACGTACGCGCAACTGCGTTCGCCGAGATACGGGTCGGGCATCGCGACCAGCGCCGCGTCGACGACACCCGGATGCGCGAGCAGCAGGTGTTCGATTTCCTCGGCCGGGATCTTCTCGCCGCCGCGGTTGATCTGGTCCTTCGCGCGCCCCTCGACGACGAGCTGGCCGCCCGCCGTCAGGCGGACGCGATCGCCGGTGCGATAGAAGCCGTCCGCCGTGAACGCGCGCGCGTTGTGCGCGGCCGCGTCGTAGTAGCCGCGGATCGTGTACGGGCCGCGCGTCAGTAGATGGCCGACCTCGCCGGGTTCGACCGGGCAGTCGCCGTCGTCGACGATGCGAATCTCGTCGTCCGGCGAGATCGGGCGCCCTTGGGTGGCGATCACCACGTCGCGCGGATCGTCGAGCCGCGTGTAGTTGACGAGCCCTTCGGCCATCCCGAACACCTGCTGCAATTGCGCGCCGAAGCCTTCGGCCGCACGTGCCGCAAGCGCCGGATCGAAGCGCGCGCCACCGACCTGGACGAGTTCGAGGCTCGCCAGTGCGCCGCGCCGCTGCCCGGCCGCGGCCAGCCATACGGGCACGAGCGGCGGCACCAGTGCCGCCACCGTCACGCGCTCGCGCTCGATCAGCGGGAACGCGGTGTCAGGGCTCGCGCCGTCGCTCAACACGACGGTGCCGCCGGCATCGAACACACCGAGCGAGCCCGGCGAACTCAGCGCATAGTTGTGCGCGGCCGGCAGCGCCGCAAGATAGACGCTGCGTTCGGTCAGCCCGCAAATGCGCGCGCTCTCGCGCACGCTGTACAGGTAATCGTCGTGTGTGCGCGGAATCAGCTTCGGCGTACCCGTGCTGCCGCCCGACAGTTGCAGGAACGCGATCTCGTGCGCGCCGGGCCCCGACGGCAGCGCGACGTCGGACGTCGCATCCGGCAGCGCCACGCGCGCGTTGCCGGGCGCCGTGAACAGCACGTGGCGCAGCGTCGGCGCATCGGCGCGGATCTCGCTCGCGAGCGTCCGGTAGTCGAACCCGTCGTGCTGTTCGGCCGCGACATAGGCGACCGCGCCCGCGTGTTGGCAGAAGTAGCCGATCTCGCGCCGGCGATGCGCGGGCAGCGCGAACACCGGCAGCGCGCCGATCCGGAACAGCGCGAACGTCACCGCGAAAAAGGCGACGCAGTTCGGCAATTGCACAACGACGCGGTCGCCCGGCACAATCCCGCACGCGGTCAGCGCGCGGGCCGTGCGTTCGGCTTCCGCCGCGAACGTCCGGTATGACCAGCGCAGGTCGCCCTGTACGAGCGCGATGCGTTCGCCGTGCCGCGCGACGCGTTCGTCGAACCACTGCGCGAACGACTGGCCGAGCCAGTACCCCTTCTGCCGATACGCGGCGGCGAACGCGTCCGGCCAAGGCGTGCGGTTCGCGGACGTCATGCGGCCTCCCGCGCGGCGCCCGATGCGGCATCGCGATCGATACCGAGCGCATCCAGCATCGTCCGGAACTTGGCGGCGGTTTCCGCACGTTCGCCTTCGGGCGTCGATTCGCCGACCACGCCCGCGCCCGCATAGAGCCGCAGCGTGCGGTCGAACGCTTCGGCGCAGCGAATCGTGACGACCCACTCGCCGTCGCCATGCGCATCGACCCAGCCGAGCATCCCCGCGTAGAAGCCGCGATCGAACGGCTCGGCATCGCGAATGCAGTCGCGTGCCGCCGCGCGCGGCGCGCCGCAGACGGCGGGCGTCGGATGCAGCGCGAGTGCGAGCGTCAACGCATCCGCGTCGGTTTCGCCGCACACCTCGGTCGACAGATGCCACATCGTTTCCGTATGGACGAGCGACGGGCGCGCCGGCACGTCGAGCCGCCGGCACAGCGGCGCGAGGCTGTCGCGCACGGCTTCGACGACGACGCGGTGCTCGTCGAGATCCTTCGCGGACGCCAGCAGCGCCTGCGCGCGGCGCCGGTCCTCGACCGGGTCGCGGCTGCGCGGCGCGGAACCCGCCAGCGGATTCGCGCGCACGACGCCGCCGAAGCGGTTCACGAGCAGCTCCGGGCTCGCGCCCAGCAGCGTGCGGCCCGCGCCGAGATCCACGGAGAACGTATAGCCGTGCGGATTGCACGACGCGAGTCGCGCGACGAGCGCCGCAACGTCGACCGGCACCTCGCCGGTCGCCTCCAGCGTGCGCGCCAGCACGACCTTGTCGAGCTCGCCCGCGCGAATCCGGGCAACCGCCTGCGCGACCGCGTCCGCATACGCATCCGCGGACGGCACCTCGCGCGTCGCATAGCGCGTGCCGGCCGGCCCGGCTGCCCGCCGCGCGCCGAGCGGCCGCGCGCGCAGCATCGTGCGCGCAACCCGCAGCGCAGTCGGCGCGCCGACGTCGAACGGCACCGCGCCGACCACCGTCGCGCCCACGTGGCCGTCGGCCCGCGCGCGGCGCAACGCATCGTTCACGCGCGCCGCGAGCGGTGCGTCCGCGTGCGGAATCGCCTCCGCGACATCGCAGGCCAGCACCGTATGCGCCGGCGTGGCGAGAAACAACGGGGTATCCGCGCGATACACATCCCACACGTTATGGGGTACTAATAGTTGATCGGGTCGGGAAATCGCATTCATGACATTGCCTCCAGATTGAATGAGCCGGCGCGGCGCGCCGGCCATGCCGTCACATTTCGGCGGTCAGGCTCACCGCGATGCGGCGCCCCTGGTCGACGAGCCAGTTGCCGCTCAGCCCGGTCGTGCGCGTGCGATCGTCGATCGGCACCATCTTGTTGGTCAGGTTGAGCACCGCGAAATTGACGGAGAAACGCTTGTCGATCCGGTAGCGCCCGCCGAGATCGAAGGTCGTCGTCGACGGCCGCTCGCGCACGCCCTGCGCGCCGTTGCGGAACGCGGCCCAGTATTCGCTGCCGCTGTAGTTCGCCGCCGCGTAGAGGTCGAGCTTGGCGGTCGGAGTCCAGTCGACCTGCACGTTGAATTTGTGCTTCGGCGTCTTGTCGAGCGGATAACCGTCGAGCGAACTGCCGTTGAACGCCTTCTCGCCGCTGCCCTCGCGGCGCGATTCGGTCAGCGTGTAGGCGCCCGACACCTTCAGCGTGCGCGACAGGCGCGTGCCCGCGCCGATCTCGAGCCCGTACAGCTTGACCCGGTCGATGTTGTCGTACACATAGATGTTGCGGCCCGGCGAGCGCGGATCGGCCTTGCCCGTGTCGTAGCTCGCCACCTTGTTCTTGAACAGGTTGTTGAACAGCGTCAGGCCCGCGTACGTGTCGCCCAGGTCGTAGCGCACGCCGAGCTCCTCGGTCAGGCTCGTCTCCGGCTTGAGATCCGGATTGCCGCACAGCGTGCCGGGCATCGCGCCCGCCGCGCCGCCCGACGTCATGCAGTAGCCGGCCGTGCTCTGACGCAGCGACGGCGGACGGAAACCGGTCGATACGCCGCCGCGCACCGTCCACGCCTTGCCGAGCTGGTACACGCCGTAGATGCGCGGGCTCACGTGGCTGCCGTAGCGGTCGTCGTGATCGAGTCGCACGCCGGTCGTCAGCGTGAAGCGGTCGTTGAAGAAGTAGTCGTTCTCGCCAAACAGCGCCCACGCGTTGCGTGCGACGCGATCCGCATTGACGCCATGCCCTTTCGGCACCGCGTCCTGCACGCTGACGCCCGACAGCCTCGACCAGATGTGCTGGCCACCCACGGTCAGGATGTTGCGCTCGCCCCACCACGGCACGGCAGCCTTGGCCTCGAGAATCGTATCGGTCAGCGCGGGTTTCACTGGCGAACGCCCGGCCGGCGTCCACTGGTCCTGCACGCCGCGCTCGCCGTACAGCGACACCGTCGTGTCGGCGAAGCCCCAGCGGCCGTCGTGCGTGATGCCCCAGTAATCGCGGACATGACGCGTCTCGGTGAGCGCGGTGGCCGCCGTGCGCGGCGTGAGCGGCGCGGCGCTCTTGCCCGGCGTGCTGAGATAGGTGAGCTGCTCGCGCCCGATGTTCACGCTCACGTCCTGGTTGCTCGCGGGTTTCGCGGACAACTTCACGTCGAAGCTGCCGATCCGCTGCCCGTTCGCGCCGCCCGTCCCGCTGTTCGGGTAGTAAATGTTGTCTTCGCCGCGATGCAGGAGACGCCCCGACGCCTGCAGCCCGAGCACGTCGGATTTCAGCGGGCCGCCGAGCCAGAAGTCGACGCTCTGCGTGTCGCCCTGGTTCGATTCGAGCTGCCACACACTGCCGGCCGTGATCGTGCCGCCCCAGCGCTTCGGCACCTTGCGCGTGATCACGTTGATCACGCCGCCCATCGCGTCGGCGCCGTACAGCGACGACATCGGCCCGCGCACCACCTCGATCCGCTCGATCGCGGACAGCGGCGGCATCAGGTTCGACTGCACGCCGGCCGTGCCGCGGTTCATCGTTTCGCGCGTGTTCTGGCGACGGCCGTCGACGAGGATCAGCGTGTACTCGCCCGGCATCCCGCGAATCGAGATGTCCTGGTCGTTCGGCGATGCACCGACGACGCTCACGCCCTCGACGTTGGCGACGATTTCGGCGACCGACGTATACGGCTTCGCCTCGATGTCTTCCCGGCTGATCACCGAAATGCTCGCGGGCGCCTCGCGGATCGCCTGCTCGCGGCGGCTCGCCGTGACGACGACCTCCTTCAGCATGGCCGGATCGGCGGCGGCCTCCGGCGGCGCCGATCCGGCCGGCTTGGCCGGGTCGTCCGGTTTGGCGGTGGCGGATGGAGCAGTGACGGCAGACGCGGCGGCAGGTTCCGCCGCCCGGTCAGGCGTCTGCGCCCACGCGCACGACGCCCCCATCAGATACAGGCCGGCAACGACGACCGGCTTCAATGCAAGGCTTGCAGCTTGACTCGACATGGTGGCGCTTTCGATGTTTCAAAATGTGATTGATTCTCATTTACATTATGAAACATGTAATCAACCGAAATCTTTGCGTAAGCATCGAAGTCGTTTGAGCGCCGTCGCCGGCCGTCGTCAGCGCCGGTCGCTGCGTCGCGCGAGCGTCGGTGTGACGCCGAAGCGGCGCTTGTAGGCCGTCGCGAAGTTCGCGGCGCTCGTGTAGCCGGCCAGCGCCGCGGCCTGCTTGACGCTCACGGCATCGCGCTCGAGCGCGAGCCGCGCGCGCTGCAGATGATGTTCGCGGACGAAGTCGAACACGGTCGTGCCGTAGGCCGCGCGGAACTGGCGCTGCATCGCGTTCGCGCTCATCCCGGCGTGCCGTGCGATGTCGTCGAGCGACAGTTCCTGCGCCGCATCGCTCGCGAGGAACGCGCGCAGCTCGGCCATCCGGCGAAAGTCGCGCGACCCGAGCGACGCGTCCGACGCCTGCGCCGCATCGCTCTCGAGCGGCGTGAACGCCTCGGCGAGCAGTTCGAGCACGCGGCTTTCGAGATAGATCGCCTGCAGCATCGGCTGATAGGCCGGCGGCCGCACGATCTGCTCGGCGAGCGCCGTCGCGCGCGGCGTCGGCTGCCAGAAGCGGATCGCGAGATGCGCGGACAGCATCGCGCCGAGCTGTTCCGGCAGGACGCCGCGGCTGGCCTCCTGCAGATGGCCGAGCCATTCGCCCGACATCGCGAGGCTCAGCCGCCGCGCGTAACCGCCCTTGCTGAGCCGCCTGCGGAACGTGTCCGGCTCGGTCGCGTTGAGCAGGAACGACTGCATCCGCACCGCGGGCCGCGCGGTTTCGCGGTCCACGCGGCCGGTGCGTCGCCCGTCGGTCGTCAACACCACGCGCCGGTCGCCGTACGACACGTCGAGCGCACCCTCGAGCAACAGCACGAGATGCAGGCCCGGTGAACACTGCCCCGACATCACGGCGTCGAATTCGTCCGTTGCATCGTCCGAATGGATCCGCAACCCGGGCCGCACCTCGCGGATCCGCGCGACGTGCGCATCGTGTCGATAGCGATCGGAATGGGAAGCGGCTGGCGTCAGCGCTGTCATGTCGTCATACCCCCGCGTGCGGGCCTCTTGCGCCCGCACAAACTATTTTGGTGTTCGATCAAACGGCCGATACCCCTGTCATGGCCTCGGCTCGGCTACAATTAAATGAGAATTGTTCTCATTTATATCGTATCGGGAGTCGCGTGAAAAAGACAAGCGGAATGTGGGCCATGCTGGGCGTATGGCTGTGCGGCTGGCTCGTGATCCATGCCGCTCGGGCGGACACGACGACCGTCACCGACCTGGCCGGGCGGCAGGTCCGGATTCCCGCGCGCGTCGAGCGCGTGCTGCTCGGCGAGGGCCGCCTGTTGCCGGCGCTGGCGGTGGTCGACGGCGACGATCCGACGCGCCGCCTCGTGGGCATGATGGGGGATTTCGAGCAACTCGATCCCGCGAGCTACGCGCAATGGCTCGCGCGCTTCCCCCGCCTGAAGGATGTGCCGCGCATCGGACGCTCGCAGTCCGGCAGCTTCAGCGACGAGCGCGCGCTCGCGCTGCGCCCGCAGGTCGCGATCTTCGGGCTCGGCGGCGGCCACGGCCCCGGCGAGCGCGATCGTGAAACGCTCGCGCGGCTCGAGGCGGCCGGCGTCGCGATCGTGTTCGTCGACTTCCGGCACGACCCGCTCGCCAACACGCCGCGCAGCATCGCGCTGCTCGGACAGGTACTCGGCTCGCCGCAGCGCGCGACGGAATTCAACACGTACTGGCAGCAGCAACTCGACCTGGTCCGCACGCGGCTCGCGACCGCCCGCCCCGCCGCGCCGAGCGTGTTCCTCGAAAGCCGTGTCGGCCTGTCGGGCGACTGCTGCGACACGATGACCGGCATGATGGGCCACCTGCTCGACGCCGCCGGCGGCAACAACGTCGCGAAAGGCCGCGTGCCCGGCGAGCACGGCACGCTGAACCCCGAATACCTGCTGAGCCGCCAGCCCGATTTCTACATCGGCACCGCGATCGGCTCGCTCCAGACGCTGCCAAGCGCGCCGCAGCGCATCGCGCTCGGCGCCGGCGTGCCGCGCGACGCCGCCGTCCGCTCGCTCGACCGTTCGCTGAAGCGCCCGCAGATCGCGCCGCTGCGCGCGGTCCGCGAGCGGCGCGCGTATGCGATCTGGCATCACTTCTACAATTCGCCGTTCAACGTCGTCGCCGTGCAGGCGATGGCCAAGTGGCTGCATCCGGCGCTGTTCGCCGATCTCGATCCGCGTGCCACGTTCGACACGATGGTGCGACGCTTCCAGCCCATTGCGCTGCAAGGCGAATACTGGGTGCAGGAAGGGTCCTGACATGCGGATGCCCGCCTCCTCCATGCGCCGCTCCCTGCTCGTCGCCGGCTTGGCCGGCCCGCTCGGCGGCCGGCTCGCGCCCGCGTGTGCCGCCGATACGCCTGCGTGGCCCGACCTCGACGCCGCGCCGCCGGTCTTCGTGCCGAACAGCCGCCAGTTCGACGTGACGATCGCCGGCCGCACGCGGCGTCTGTTCGTCGCGTTGCCGGCCGAGCGTTCCGGCTCGGCGCCCCATCCGGTGCTCACCGTGCTCGACGGCAATGCGCTGTTCCCGCTCGCGGCGCAACTCACCCGCAATCGCCGCGCGCGGCCGGACGGCACGCGCGACGCGGAGGCCGTCGTGATCGGCATCGGCTATCCGGTCGATGGGCCCTACGACATGGCCGCGCGCGCGGACGACTACACGCTCGCGCCGTTGCCGAACGGGCGCGGCGTCGTCGCGGACCGCTTTCTCGACTTCATCGAGCACGACGTGCAGCCGTGGCTCGCCCGCCAGCTGCCGGTCGATCCCGAGCGGCAGACGCTGTTCGGCCACTCGTACGGCGGCCTGCTGACGCTGTACGCGATGCTCACGCGTGCGCACCTGTTTCGGCGCTACGTGGCGGCAAGCCCGTCGATCTGGTGGGGCGAGCGCATGCTGCTGCCGTATGCCGACCGGTTCGCCGCGCAAGCCGCCCCGCTCGCACCGCCGCTGCGCGTCCTCGTGACCGCAGGCAGCCTCGAGGAAGGTGCACCGAACCCCGACGCCGAACGGATGCGCCGCCAGCAGGCACGCAAGCAGGTCAGTTCCGCCCGCGACTTCGTCGCGCGGGTGGGCGGCCGCCCAGGGCTCGACGCCGCGTTCCGGCTGATCGACGGCGAAGATCACGGCGGCGTCGTGCTGCCGAGCCTCGCGCTTGCGTCACGCGTGGTTTTCGAGCCCGCATCCGGAGCGGCCACATGAGCACGACGACACCCGTTTCACCCCCGTCGCTGCGACTTCGCTACCGCGCGGTCGCCGCGCGGCGTGTCGGTGCGCTGGCCGCGCTCGCAGGCGTGCTCGTCGCGCTGCTCGTCGTCGACATCTCGACCGGCCCGTCGCCGTTCCCGGTCGCCGACCTGCTCGGCGGGCTGTTCCGCCCCGACGGGCTGCCGCTCGAACAGCGCGTGATCCTGTGGGACGTGCGCCTGCCGTATGCGCTGATGGCCGTGCTCGTCGGCGCGTCGCTCGGGTTCGCCGGCGCCGAAATGCAGACCGTGCTGAACAACCCGCTCGCGAGCCCGTTCACACTCGGCATGTCGGCCGCCGCGAGTGTCGGCGCATCGCTCGTCGTGATTTCCGGCTGGCACCTGGTGCTGTGGAACGAGAACGTCGCGCTGTCGCTCGGCGCGTTCGCGTGCGCGAGCGCCGCGACGCTGCTGATCGTCTGGCTCGCGTGGCGCCACGGCGCGACGACCGAGACCGTCGTGCTGTTCGGCATCGGCCTGATGTTCAGCTTCGAGGCCCTGCTGTGGCTGCTGCAGTTCATCGCCGACGCGAATGCGTTGCAGCAGATCGTGTTCTGGAGCATGGGCAGCCTGGCGCGCGCGACATGGGGCAAGATCCTGCTTCTGACCTGCGTATTCGCCGCCTGCACGCTGTGGGCGAGCGTCGACGTCGCGTCGTTGACGGCGCTGCGCGCCGGCGACGAGCAGGCGCGCAGCATGGGCATCGCGGTCGAGCGGCTGCGGCTCGTCGCGCTCGCGCGCATCAGCCTGCTGTCCGCGACGGCGCTGTCGTTCGTCGGCACGATCGGTTTCGTCGGCCTCGTCGGGCCGCACGTCGCGCGGCTGCTGGTCGGCGACGAGCATCGCTACTACCTGCCGGGCGCGGCGCTCGCCGGCGCGATCATGCTGGCCGGCGCATCCGTGCTCAGCAAGACGCTGATCCCCGGCGTGACGCTACCGATCGGCATCATCACCGCGCTGGTCGGCGTGCCGCTGTTCATGCTGCTCGTCAGCCGGCGCAGGAGGCTCGATGGCTGAGCCGATGCTGCAACTCGACGCGCTGTGCGTCCGCTACGGCACCCGGGTCGTGCTCGACGGGCTGTCGCTCGCGCCGGTCGAGCCGGGCACGACGATCGGGCTGCTCGGGCCGAACGGCGTCGGCAAGTCGACGCTGCTGCGCGCGCTGGCGCGGCTCGCGTCCGCGACCGGTCGCGCGGCATTCGGCAGCTTCGACCTGCTGTCCGGGTCGCGCCGCGAGCACACGCGGCAGGTCGGTTATCTGCCGCAGACCTTGCCGCAACCGTCGTCGCTGCTCGTCTACGAAGCCGTGCGCAGCGCGTTGCGCGCCACCTGCGGCGGCCTGTCCGACGCGACGCACGACCGGCGTTTGCAACAGGTGTTCACGCGGCTGCGGCTGCACCCGCTGGCGATGTCGCCGCTCGACCGGTTGTCGGGCGGCCAGCGGCAGATGGTCGGGCTCGCGCAGGTGCTCGTGCGCGACACGCCGCTGCTGCTGCTCGACGAACCGACCAGCGCGCTCGACCTGCGCTGGCAATTGCTCGCGCTGGAGGCGGTCGGCGACGCGGCCCGCCGGCGCGGCGCGATCGTGCTGGTCGCGATGCACGACCTGAATCTCGCATCGCGTTTCTGCGACCGGCTCGTGCTGCTGAGTGCCGACGGACTCGTCGCGGACGGCGCACCGGCCGACGTGCTGACGCCGCCGAACCTGCGGCGCGCGTACCGCGTCGATGCAAGGGTCGAGCGCACGGCGTCGGGCGATTACGTTGCGCTGGCGGAGCGGGCGATTCCGGACGAGCCGGCGCTTGCTTGCGACGCGTGAGCGATTCAACGCTTGAGCGCGGGCGGGGTCGGCCGGCCGCGTTGTGCCCGCATGCTTCCGCTCACTGACGAGGCTCGACCGGTCAGCCGCCGGATTGCGCTATCGTTCAGGTTCCACTCACACGACGCGCCCTCCAAGCGATGTCCATACGCCTCAGTTTCGACGACGGCCCGGGCCCGTCGACGCCGCCCTTGCTCGACGTCCTGCGCGATGCCTCGTGCAAGGTGACCTTCTTCCTGCTCGGCCAGAACCTGGCGGGCGCGCTCGACGTCGCGGCGAGAATGGCGCACGAGGGTCATCGGCTCGGCAATCACACCCATTCGCACGCACGACCGGGCGCGCTGCCGGACGACGTGTTGATCGACGAAATCGAGGCGACCGACGCGTTGATTCGCGAAGCCTATCGCCGGGCCGGCATTCCCGCACCGGACGCGATCCCGCTGCGCCTTCCTTACGGACTGATGCCGCAGGACAATCGCGCCGGGGTGCTCGCGCGGCTGCGGCGCGAACACACGGGCTGGACCGCGATACTGGACGACTGGCAGCGGCCGGCACCGTCGCCCCAGGCGCTGTGCGACGCGATGTGCGCACATGTCGACGCCAGCGCGGCACAGCATCGCGACGTGCTGTTCTGCATGCACGACGGATCGCGGCATGGCGAAGCTCGGCCCAATACGGTCGAAGCCGTGCGCCTGTTCCTGAATCTCCGGGACTGACGCAGGGCGACCTGCCCGCTTCAGGGCGTCGCACCATCCAGCAACTGCCGCCAGCCACCGAGAAATCCGATGCCGGGCCCCGGCATCCACAGACCGCGCTGTGCGGCTTCCAGATGGATCAGTGTCTGGTCCGCGCAGAACAGGGCCATCAACGCATCGCGGTTGTCGCGCATCCAGTCCGGCGCAGCATCGCGCCGCGTCGCCGCATAGGCCTGCAGCCCCGCCTCCCATCGTTGCGCATCGAATACGAAGCGATCGTCCCTGCCCGCATCGCGCGACAGCGCGAACAGCGCAAAGGCCGTCTCGAGCCACTGCGCGCCCTGCCCGACATCGTCGAAATCGAGCACGCCATTCACCGCGTGGCCCACATACAGCAGGTTGCCCGCGTGATAGTCGCCGTGCAGCCAATGCACCGGCCCCGTCAACCAGCGTGCCGCGGCGTCGAGATGCGCGCCGATCCGCCGGATCATCGTGTCGTAATGGCTGCTCAAGTCGGCCGGCAACGACGGCATCGCACGTGCCGAGACGCGCGAATGACGCGCCGACAGCCACGCCAGCGGCGCGGATTCGCTCGCGGGGATCGCCGCCAGCGCCGCATGCAGATGCGCGAGCGCGCGCATCGCATCGATCGCGCCCGCCTGCGCATCGTCGGGCAAGCCGGGATTGCCGTCGATATGCTCGAACAGATGCAGCCAGCTTCCGTCGGGCGCCTGCACACCGGATTGCGCGTCCACGGTCGGCTGCAATCGCGGCAACGCGGGCAGCATCGGCGCGGTGCGCGAGCGGCCGAGATGGCCGAGTATCGACGCCTCGCGATGCACCTGCTCGACCGGTTTGCCGGACCACGACACGCGCAGCACCGCGCGCGCCCCATCGCACTCGACGAGATACGTTTTGTTAGTATGGCCCGACGACAGCGCCTGCATGCGCGCCGGCCTGAGGTTCCAGTGCCGGTGAAGCCAGGATTCCAGCGTTTTCACGTCACTCCTACTCGTTGCATTGACCATGTCAGAGCGTCCTTCGGCCCGCATGCGGGACATCAACATCGAATGGCTGACGCGCGCTGCCGAATTCGACCATCTGTTCCAGACGCGCTGGCTCGGCGAGCGCTTCTTCCACCTGCCCGGCGACATGCTCGCGCTCCAGGAACTGATCTGGCGCACGCGCCCCGACTGCATCGTGCAGACCGGCATCGCGGCGGGCGGCGGTGTCGTGTTCTCCGCGTCGATGCTGGAACTGGCGGGCGATCACGGCCGCGTCGTCGCCATCGAACCGCGCCTGCGCGACGAGGTCAGGCAACGCCTGCAATCGCACCGGCTCGCCCATCGCATGGTGCTGATCGAAGGCGAATCGTGCGCGGCCGACACGCTCGCATCGGTGCGCGCGCAGATCGGCGACGGCGCGCGCGTGATGGCAATCCTCGATCTCACGCATACCCACGCACACGTGCTGCGCGAACTCGAATGCTATGCGCCACTCGTGACGCCCGGCAGCTACGCGATCGTGATGGATACCATCATGGAGTACCTGCCGGCATCGATGTTCGACGGCAAGCCGTACGGCAAAGGCAACAACCCGGCCACGGCCGCGCACGAATTTCTCGCCCGCGACGCACGCTTCGAAGTCGACGAGGACATCGAGGACCGCGTGCTCATGACGCTGTCGCCAGGCGGCTTCCTGAAGCGAGTGCGCTGATCAGGCGCGCGGCCTGCGCCGAGCCGTCGCGCGCGTAGCTCGCGCGGATTCTCGCCGCATGCTCGCGCAACGAACCGGGACGCAACAGGCGTTCAAGCGCATCGGCGATGTCCGTCACGCCAGCCTGCTGCAGATCCAGCACGCATCCGGCGCCTGCCCGCTCGACGAAGTGCGCGGAATGGAACTGGTCGTTGCAGAACGGCGACAGCAGCATCGGCACGCCGCACGCGAGCGACTCCATCACCGAATTCGCGCCGCCGTGGCTGACGAACGCGTGCGTGCGCTGCAGCAGCGCCAGTTGCGGCACATAACGCACCGCGACGACGCGCTCGTCACCGGCCGGCAGCAGATCCGAATCAACCAGTTCGCCCACCGACAGCACCAGTTGCGCCGACGTCGCGCGCGTCGCGTCGATGACCTTCGCGAACACGTCCGGGTGGTAGTAAAGCTGGCTGCCGAGCGACATATAGACGAGCGGGCGATCCGCATCGAGGCGTTCCCACGGAAACGCCGTCTCGTCGCCGCGCGGGCCGGACGGCAGCGCGGGGCCAACCAGTTCGACACCGGGCGGCGGCGCACCGACCAGCGCGTCGGTCGTGAACGCGAGCGTCAGATGCGGCGACAGGATGTCGCAACCGCGAAAACGCGCGTCGAGGCCGTAGCGCGCGAACAGGCGCGTGCGTTCCGGTGCGAGCCAGCGCACCGTGCGCAGCAGCTCCGAATCGAGATCGTCCGGCAACACCGGATTCAGCGAATTGGACATCGAGACCCACGGCAGCCCTTCCAGCTCGGCCGCAATCGCCGCCGCATAGAGCAGCGGATCGATCACGACCACGTCCGGCTGCCATTCGCGCAGGACCGCGCGGATACCGTCGACCTGCGCGGGCGCGAGGTCGATCAGCAGCGTGCGAATCCAGTGCCGCAGCCAGTCGGCATCGCGAATGTTCGCGGCGAAGCTCGCGCCGCGCGACAGGTCGTGGCGTTCGGGCGTCTCGCGCGGCCCGACGAAGGCGAAATCGCCAGCGCCATCGAGCTGCGCGCTGATGTCGGCCGGTGCATAGAACGCGACGTCGCAGCCGGCGGCGCGCAGATGCTGGGCCGGGCCGATACAGGGATTGACGTGCCCCTTCTCGGGCACCACGCAGAACAGGATGCGTTTCATGAGCGGCTCAGGTTGGGCGATGCGCGGCATCGCGATGATCGAAGTGATCGAGGATCAGCATCAGCGTCGTCCACAGCACGCGTTCGGTATCCGCGTGCAGCGTGGGCGCGGCAAGACCGAGCGTGTCGGCCAGCGCGCACGCGCGGTCGCGATCGAGCAGTTTCGTGAGGTCCATCGCCGGCGCGAGCCGCCCGCGCTTGGGGCCGTGCACGAGACGGTCCGGCAGGTTCAGGCGCGCACCCAGATCGCGCAGGCATTGTTTGTTCAGGTCGGGTTCGATACTCGTCAGATGCGCGACGACCGCAGCGTCGACAAACGGCGGATGCAGGTCGACCGACGCCGCATCGAACAACGCATGGCACAGCGGCAGGTAGTTGGCCGACCGGTCGCGGCGCAACACCTGATCCGCGCCGTCGCCGGTAATGGCCACCTCGATGCCGTCCGCGGCCATCGCCTCGGCCAGCAGCAGCTTCGCGACCGGATGCAGGTTGAACATAGGCTCCTCGACCGCATGGGTCGTTCGCGGCAGCGCGGCCACGAAATCGGCCTCGTTCGCGCGCACGATCTTCACCGTCGCCTGCATCTGCTCAGCCAGTTCGAGCGCCGCGTCGCGTTCGCAATAGTCCGGCATGTCGGTCGCGAGGATGTAGGACGTCACGTGCCGCTGCGCGCCGAGTTCGCGCAGCAACGCGAGCAGCAGCGCCGAATCGAGCCCGCCGCTCAGCGCCAGCGCGACGCGCTTGCCGCTGTCGAGCGCGCGCTGCAGCGATGCGCGCAGCACGGTTTCCAGATCGGCGCGCTGCGGCCGTTCCGGTGCCGGCTGCACCGCGAGACCTTGCGGCGAACGGATCAGCGCATGGCCGGGCGGCACGGCGAGCACGTCGCGCAGCACGGTGCGGTCGACGGGACGCTCACCGCTCAGGTAGCCCGCGATGGCGGCCGTGTCCGGCGCGCCGGCCGGTTGCCCCGACGCATGCAGGACGGCCCGGATGCCGGATGCCGACACGCCGCTGCGCGGATGGTAGTGCAGGCGATCGAAACCGAACAGGTCGCGTGTGCCGACGATCATGGATAACGGGCCTTCAAGGTGTCCACTTCAATGCGTTTGAGGATGCGATGCGGCGCCACCGGCGCGCTGCCGCCCTGGCAATGCAGGCACGCTTCGAGCGGCGCCTCGCGTTGCAGATAGGCCAGCATCGCGTCGAGCATGTCCGCGTCGTCGCGCAGCGGCAGGCCGTCGGACCGGAAATCCTTCTCGCCCTTGTAGAGCGTATGGAAATGGGCCGGACGCGTGCAGGTGTAGAACATGCCGTCGCGAATCATATGGCAGCGCTCGCGGATCCAGCAATCGTGATAGAGACGCTGCGCGTCGTCGCGGTCCGTGCCGGGCTGTGCGCGATTCATCGTCGTGAACACGTCCTGCACCTTCCAGTTCAGGCGCACATCGAAGCGTGCGGCCTGGTGCTCGACATGCGCGATCAGGTCGGGCGAAAGCGACGGTTTCGGGTAACGCGAGATCGTCAGCGCATCCACCGCCTGCCAGAACGCGTCGGACATCTCGCCGAGCTTCAGGCCGTTCGTCGTGACGGAGATCACCGGCGCGATACCCGTGTCGCGCACGCGCTCGATGAGTTCGACGAGCGCCGGGTGCAGCAGCGGCTCGCCGCCGACCAACTTGAAAACGCGCGGGCTCAGGACCTTCGCGGCCTTGCGCAGATCGGCCTCGACCGAAGCGGGGCTCGCATACCACTCGGGCAGCAGCGGCGACAGCGAACAGCATTCCGCGCAGGTCAGGTTGCAGTGATCGACGATATGCGCTTCCAGCGAGCGCGTCCTCACGCGCCCGTCTTCGACGCGGTAATCGCGGTCCAGCGGCGGCGGAAAGACATGCTGTCGCTCGCCGGACGGCGTCGGATTCGAAACCCGGTTCAGATTCGCATTCACTTCAGCTTCCTGCCTGCACGCAACGGGAAAAGAAATCGACGAGACGGTCGCGCGCGTCCACCATCGCGGACGCCATCGTCACCGCGCCGCTCAGGTGCGCGGCGAAGCGCGACGGATCGTCGAGCCAGCCTTGTACGACCCACAGCTTGAGCGCGTGCTGCAGACACGCGGCATCGACCGCCCACGCGATACGCGCCGGATTCACCGGCCGCACCCGCCGATACGCGAGCACGAAGGCTTCCGCGAGGTGCGGCGCCTCCAGCGGCAGATGGTTCAGGCAACGCACCAGCTCGTATTCGCGCGGCGCGCCGATCGCCGCTTCCCAATCGAGGATGAGCGGCGGCGACGTGCTCGTGAACAGATAGTTGAACTGGTTGTAGTCGTTGTGGATCGGATGCTGCGGATCGTCGGCGGGAAACGCTTCGATGCTGCCCGGATAATAACGATCGAGCATGCGCAGTGCGAGCTCGACATAACAACGCAGGTTCGCCGCGCCGTCGTTCGAGCGCGCGCGATCCATCGCGTCCAGCAGGCTGCGGCGCACCGCATCCGCATCGATCGCGGTCAGCCGCGCGCCGATCGTGTCGAGCGACGGCAGATGAAGCCGCTCGAGACTCAGATGCAACGCGGCCAGGCTCGCGCCGAGCGCATCCCACTCGGCCGGCGAAAACGTATCGTAGGTTCTGAACTGTCCGGCTTCCCAGTGCGTCAGCATCGCGTGCGAGCCCGCGCCCGTCCATAGCGGTGCGCCGGCCGTCGTGCGCTTCAGCGTCTGCACACGAAAGCGGGCATAGTCGTGCGTCTCGAAATGCGCGAGGACGGTGGCTTCCTTGGCCGCGCGCGCTTGATGTTCAAGTGCATAGAGCTTGATCGCGACACCGCCATCATCGGCCGGCAGATGCCAGACACGTTCGCCGACCTGACGCGGCGATCCGCTTCGGCCAAGCGCATAGGCGTCGCGAATTTCGTCGAAGGTGGCGGCGAGCGGGCCCATTCAGATGTGCTCGGCCGGCCCGTGCCGATACGGATGGCCGCTCAGGAACGTGTTGTGGCCGACGTAGCGCAGCTTGTACATCGCCGGCCGGAACAGCACCGACGGATCGTTGTTCGCGATGCCGAGCAGCGGATACAGATCCTGCCGCACGAAGAACGCGTTGTTGCCCATGTCGTCGCAGCAGACGAGTTCATAACCCTTCTGCCGACCAAGGTGCACGAGCGAATCGAGGCTCGCGCCGTAATAGGTCGACCCGTCCCATTCGTGGTCCGGATTGAAGCACATGACCCAGCGCTCAGGCGACGTGTAGTACGGGTTGTATTCGATCACGACGATGCGCGGCTGAAACGCTTGCAGCCCGCGCCACACCCAGTAGTCGTTGCCGTCGATATCGATCGACAGCAGGTCGAAGTCGGCCGGCGTGTTCGCGTCGGCGAGCAACGCGTCGATCGTGTCGGGCTGGACGCGGTCATGGTGCAGGTGCACGCGCTCCGCGCCCGCGTAGTGGGCTGCAAGCTTGCCGAACCGGTATGCGCTGCCTTCCACCAGCACGCCGGCCCAATCCTGTTCGCGCAGCAGCCGCGCGGTGTTGCTGTTGCGCAGGCCGTCGCTCGCGCCGATGTCGACGCAGAAGCGGTTGACCGGCGCGATCCGCTCCATCAGCCGCGCCAGGATGCTTTCCTCGGTGCCCTGCGCATACAGGCTTGGCGCAAGGCCGGACAGGTCGAGCGGGAGAGGATGGTCCTGCATCGAGGGGCGGCTCCGGGTCGGGATGGGGATTGGAGGTTCGAGATTGGCGTTCGGTGGGTAATTTACCCGAAGTCAATTGACCAGAGGAAACTGCGGAGCAATGGGCGGCCCAGCGAGAGGCCATCAACCACCGGAAGCCTCGTGTGAAGCTCCCTACCCTCGTTGGAGACCTCTCTGCACGGTACATCAGAGCCCCCCGGCCGCCGGAATGTCGAATGGGGTCGTTGGATATGCCGGCGCTTTATCTGCAACGAGAAGAAGCTATGCGCCGTGCCAACCTCGAAGCTCGACAAGCCGCATTTGGTCGAATGGCGCGATCCTCCGCGCCGACGATTTGGCGAAGAAGGTAGATTGACTCTCGAGGCCACCTCGCAGGCGAACGGGGTGACTTCTGCGGACTACCCCCATATTGCCTGAGACACCGTCTACAGCTTGCCAAATTTCCCAGAGCGAGTTGAAATATCTTTACGCCAGCCCCGACCGGTCCCGGCCCGACTGCACTGAAAAGGAAAACAATGAGCGCAACCCCGTTAGCCGACCGCCTGCGAAACGCAAAAGAAAAGTGGGAAACATATATTCCAAATCTACCCGAGAATGTTCCGGGACAAGGAAACCTCCAAATACCAAAAGGAACCATTACTTCATGGTTTTCCATCGTAATTGCTGGCGTCGAACGCACCGAGCAAATTGACGTAGACCCCGGACTTAAATCCATTTATTGGCAAGGCATCGAAAACGCGGTCAACAGCATAGACAATCATCTCAATACTGCAGCGCAAAGTGGTCCTACTTGGTTGCAACAGACAACAAACACGCTCCAGTCTTTCCTTTGGTCAATTCGATCTACTCTGCCATGGCTCTTGCCTCTACCTCCAGATATAGACTTTGGCAATCGCCTGCCGCGCATTACGGAATTGGAGGGGCAAGCACGCGAAATTATCGCAGTCTCAGCAAGAGCGAGCGAAGCGGAGAGCAAGCTAGCTGCATTGCTATCAAACGCCGAGTCAATGCAAGCAGAACTATCCGTACTTGCGGAGAAGGTAGTCGGCTATGAACGCGCAGCACAGACTTCGAATACTACTGCAGCAGCAAGTGCTACGGCATCCGAGGCAGAGAAGCAAAGGGTTGACGCCCACGTACAAGAGTTGGATGAGGCCGTTACCAAACAGCATGAACTCTTCGAATATTTTGAGAAGAAGCGAGCCGAAGTAGATGCAACGTTACAGGGTGCCAGCCGGGTTGCTTTGGCCAAATCCTTCGAGGATCGGCGCAAGGAACTAACAAAAATCCAGTACTTTTGGGCTGGGTTTTTCTTCATCGGGATCTGTACACTAACTGGAGTTGGAATTTACCTAGGAATCGGTGTCTTGCAAGAGGCGAAGGCTGCAACCGCTGCTGTCGCCGCCGCCCCGGCTGCCGCTTCGACGACGTCGGTGGCTGCCGCTGCCGCAAGCGTCAAAGCAAGTCAATCCAACTTGCTATTCTCGCTATTGCGCTTCTTGATTCTCGCGCCTGTTGTATGGTTTACTTGGTTCGCAGCAAGACAGTATGGTCACAGTCAACGACTCGGCGAAGATTACGCCTTCAAATCTGCAGCAGCGCATGCATACGTCGGATACAAAGAAGAAATGGACGGCGACGAGCAGATGATCAAGATGCTACGCGAATATGCAGTAAAGAATTTTGGAGAAAATCCAATTCGCGTTCTATCCAAAAATGAACCCGCATCCCCGCTTCATGACATTTTCGATAAGATATTAAACAAATCCAGCCCGGATAAACTCATCGATTTAATAAAAGAGGCTCTCGATAAGGCGAAGAATTGATCAAATCCCATTAAACATTAATCATAATCTCCATGCGAGCGGCCAGTTGCTCCGGCGAAGCTCGCTTGTGAACCTCTTTGTCCACCCGATCGACTCCTAGAGCCCGCCCCTGGAGCCCCAGATACTCGAGACTTGCATAAGAAAAGACCCACACCGACATATCGCCAGTGTGGGTCTTTTGCTTTCAGGTGATCCCACCCTACACGCTCGCTACCGAACCTCCTAAAATGCCGTGCGCCGCGCCTTCGATTGTCCCGCCGGGACAATTCCGCGGGTCAATCCGGAACACATGAACGGTGGTCTCAGGACAAACTAAGCGCAATTACTCCTGCCCCTGGCTCGTCAGGAATTCTTCGTAGTTACCGCCGAAGTCGAACAACGTACCGTCCGTGCGCACCTCGATGATCCGGTTCGCCAGCCCGCTCACGAATTCGCGGTCGTGCGACACGAAGATCAGCGTGCCTTCGAACTGCTCGAGCGCGATCTGCAGCGACTCGATCGACTCCATGTCCATGTGGTTGGTCGGCTCGTCCATCAGCAGCACGTTGTGGCGGCCGAGCATCAGCTTGCCCCAGATCATGCGGCCCTTCTCGCCGCCCGACAGCACCTTCACCGACTTCTTGATGTCGTCCGACGAGAACAGCAGGCGGCCGAGCGTGCCGCGCACCATCGTTTCGTCGTCGCCATCCTTGCGGTACTGGTCGATCCAGTCCATCAGCGTGATGTCGTTCGGGAACTCCTCGTACGTGTCCTGCGGCATGTAGCCGACATTCGCGTTCTCGGACCACTTCACCGTGCCGTGTTCGAGCGCGAGCGCGCCGAGCAGCGAACGCAGCAGCGTGGTCTTGCCCGCGCCGTTCTCGCCGATGATCGCGATACGCTCGCCCGGCTGCACCGACAGGTTGAAGTTCTGGAAGATCGTGCGCTCGTACTTCTTCGTGATGTCTTCAGCGACCACCGCGACGTTGTGCAGCTTCTTCTCGAACTCGAAGCGGATGAACGGGTTCTGCCGCGACGACGGCTTGAAATCCTCGATCTTGATCTTGTCGATCTGCTTCGCGCGGCTCGTCGCCTGACGCGCCTTCGACTTGTTCGCCGAGAAGCGGCGCACGAAGTCCTGCAGTTCCGCGACACGCTCCTTGGCGCGGGTGTTCGCCGCGGCCTGGCGCTCGCGCGCCTGCGCCGACGCGAGCATGTAGTCGTCGTAGTTGCCCGGCCAGACCTTCAGCGTACCGAAGTCCATGTCGGCCATGTGCGTGCACACCGAGTTCAGGAAGTGACGATCGTGCGAGATGATGATCATCGTCGAGTTGTACTCGTTGAGCATGCTCTCCAGCCAACGAATCGAGTTGATGTCGAGGTTGTTGGTCGGTTCGTCGAGCAGCAGCACGTCAGGCTTCGAGAACAGCGCCTGCGCGAGCAGCACGCGCAGCTTCCAGCCCGGCGCGACGTCGCTCATCGTGCCGCTGTGGAACTTCTCCTCGATGCCGATGCCGAGCAGCAGCGCACCCGCGCGCGCTTCGGCGTCGTAACCGCCGTATTCGGCGAACTTGCTCTCGAGCTCGGCCGCGTGCATGTAGTCGTCGTCGGTGGCTTCCGGGTTCGCGTAAATCGCGTCACGCTCGGTCATTGCGGCCCACATCTCGGTGTGGCCCATCATCACGACGTCGAGCACGCGCACGTCTTCGTACGCGAACTGGTCCTGGCGCAGCTTGCCGAGACGGACGTTCGGCTCCAGCGCGACGTTGCCGGCGCTCGGCTCGAGGTCGCTGCCGAGGATCTTCATGAACGTCGACTTGCCACAGCCGTTCGCGCCGATCAGACCATAGCGGTTGCCCTCGCCGAATTTGACCGAGATGTTCTCGAACAGGGGCTTTGGCCCGAATTGCATCGTGATGTTGGCAGTAGAAAGCACGGCAGGTCCCGTTAAAGGATAAATCGACGGAAAACCGTGTATTTTAGCAGGTGTCGGAGAAACTGCCGACCATGCCGTTCCGACAGCGCATTCCGACCCCTGGTCCGCCGCCCGGCGGCCCGCCAACACGACGGCACGCGCCCCACCGCCGTCTTACTGGATGGAATCCCGCATGCTTGCCAGCCAGCTTCGCGAACAACTCGTCGGCGCATGGCGCCTCGTGTCCTACGAAGTCCGCCCGCGCGACGGCAGCGCGGTCGCCTACCCGCTCGGTCGCGACGTGCGCGGCTGGATTCTCTACACACCGGACGGCTACATGTCCGCCCAGCTGATGGCAGCCGGTCGGCCGCCTTACGCGAACGGCGACCTGCACGGCGGCACCGCCGACGAGTGTGCGACCGCCGCGCGCGGCTACGTCGCCTATTCCGGCCCCTTTCATGTCGACGACGACGGCACGCTGACCCACGAAATGGACGTCAGCCTGTTCCCGAACTGGATCGGCAACGTGCAGCAGCGGGTCGCCGTGCTTGACGGCGATCGCCTGCAACTCGGCACCGCCGCCCCGGCGCGGATCGACGGCCGGGAAGTCGACGCCGTGCTGCACTGGGCGCGCGCGGGCCGCTGACACGCCCGCTGGCGGTCGCAACGGTCGCCGGATCGGCGCGACCGGGCGGCTGGCCGTTGCGCGCACACGCCGCGTGCGGCGTGCGGCGCGGCTGCGTTGCGCAAACGCGCCTCGCGCTCGCCGGGCGACGAGCGCGCACATCCGCACATCACTTGCCGGCCTTCATGGCCGCCTTCTGCGCGACCTTCTCCTTCATCTGCCCGAACAGTTCCGAGCACGGCACGTCCCGGTTGTTGCTCGGCGCGATCAGCGGGATCAGCGCCGCGAACGGGTTGATCAGCCCGAGCCCGATCATCGCGCCGGCACGCAGCGCGAGCGCGCCCGCATCGACGCCGACGTTCGGGTTCTTGAACGTGCCCTTCGCATACAGCGGCGAGCGCAGCGAGAAGATCCGGAAGCCCTTCGTATGCGGATGGATCTTCAGGTCGAGCGTTTCGTCGCGCAGGCTGATCGGGCCATCGACGTTGATCAGCGCGTCGTCCGTATCGAGCGCGAACACCTTCGGGTCGAGAATGCCGTTGGTCGCGACGAAATCGATCGCCGCGCAGTTGATCTTCACGTCGTTGTTGCCGAACAGCTTCTCGTAGACGACGTTCGCCACGTTCAGCCCCGCCGCTTCCATCAGCAGGCGGCTGATGCGTCCGTCGGTCACGAGCGCCTTCACTTCGCCGTTCGACGTCGCGGCCAGCGCGGCCGGCGAATTGCCGGTCGCCGACAGCGACGCGTCGCCGTTGATCTCGCCGAGCGCCGACTGCATGACCTTCTGCGCAGGGAACAGCTGCTTGAGCTTCAGGTGACGCGCGGCCACCGTGAAGCGGCCCTTCAGCGGCGCGCCGCTGCCGTCGAGGTGCGCGGTCGTCGCGAGCGTGCCGCCCGCGACGCCGAACTGCAGCGGTTCGAGCGACAGCACGCCGTCCTGCATCACGATGTGCGTGTACAAGTTCGTGATCGGCAGGTCCGAACTCTTGACCAGCTTGCGGCCCGTGAACTTGACGTCCGCGTCGAGCGCGCGCCAGCGGTCGGTACGGAACGTCTCGACCGGCAGCACGCGGCCCGACGGCTGGCGTGTCGTGTCACCGCGCTGCGCCTTGCTCGCGGCCGTGTCCGCACCGATCACCGGCGCGAGATCGGCGAACTGCAGCAGGTTCGACACGAGTTCGCCCGACAGCTTCGGCCGCGGCTCGCGCTGCTCGTACACCAGCGTGCCGCCGAGATCGCTGCCGCCGACGCGGCCGTTGAAGTTCTCGTAGCGGAATGTGCTCGCGCGCCGCTTGAAGTTGCCGATCAGCCGCCCTTCGGTCGCGTAAGGCGGCGTGTCGGGCAGCGTGATGCCGGTGAGTTGGTAAAGGTGCGACATCGACGTGCCCTGCAGCCACAGCCGCAGGTCGATCGCCGCGAGATGCGTCGGGTCGGTCAGCGTGCCGACGATCGCGAGCCGCGTGTCGCCGGCCTTCACGTCAGCCTGCAGCGGGAACGGCCGCGACGTGTCCTGGATCGCCAGCACGCCGCCGAGCTTGCCGGTACCGCTGATCGGCACGTTCTTGTAGCGGCCGTCGACCTTCAGTCCGAACGCATAGGTCGGGCCGGACGGCTTCGCCGGCGCCGCGGCACCGCTTGCGCCGGACGCGACAGCGGCCGTCGATGCGGAAGCGGCAGACGGGGCAGACGATGCTGAAGCCGAAGCGACCGAAGACGCAGCCGAAGCGCCTGCGGACGACGCCGCACTCGCCGCCTGTGCCGCGGATGCGCTCGACGCGGCTTCTGCGTTGGCCTTCGCGCTCAACTGCGCGGCGCCGTGCTTGCCGACCCGCTGCGCGGACGCCGCACGCGACGTCTGTTCCTGCTCCTTCAGCACGTCGCCGAGCGGAATCGGCTGCCCGAGCGTATCGATCGCGACGGTCAGGTCGGCCTTCGTGATCGCGTCGCGATACGTGACGGTGCCCTTCGCGAAGCCGAAGCTGTCGAGCCGTACCTTCCACGGCGACGGCTGTGACGATTGCTTGAACTGGAAGGTCCACGTATTGCGGCCGTCGGCGAGTCGCTCGAGGTCGACAGCGGGATTCTCGATGTCGATCGACGGAATCACGATCTCGTGCGCGAGCAGCGGCAGGATCGCGAGATCGAAGTGCGCGGCATCGAGCGTGACGAACTTGGGCGTCTTCGCCCAGTCGGGGTTGCCGATCTCGAGCTGCGTGGCCGAAAAGCTCGGCCAGGGCACCCATGCGCGCCAGCCGGTCTCGCCGTCGGGGCGACGCCAGCCGACCTTCAGGTCGCCGTTGATCGCGAACGGGCGGCCGAGTGCCGCACTCACCTGTTCGTTGACCCACGGCTTCGCGCGGTTCCAGTCGAACGTGAAAAGAAAGACGCCGGCCGCCGCGATGAGCACCGCGACGATACCGACGATCCATGCAGCCGATTTGCCGATGGCTCGGGTTAGCGTCATGGCGGTTCCGTTGTTGTTCTGAAGTGTTGCCGCATCATGCCGGGCCGCGTGCGTGGACGAACGGCGCACGACACTCGCGGCTTTTCAATCGGTATTATGACGCACGCCATGGTGACGTTTCGGCGCCGTTAACGCTTTTTTTCATTTGTGACATGACAGCCCCCACCGGCCTCATCGATGCGCAGCGCATTACGCGGCGCGACGCCAGCAGCGGCAAGACCCTGCTCGCCCCGACCGATTTCAGCCTCGCAGCCGGATCGCGACTTGCCATCACGGGCCCGTCCGGGTCGGGCAAGAGCGTGCTGCTGCGCGCGCTCGCGCTGCTCGACCCGCTCGACGGCGGCCACATCCTGTGGCGCGGCAGCCGGATCCGGCGCAGCGCGATCCCGCGCTACCGGCGCAGCGTCGCGTACGTGCGCCAGCGCCCCGCGCAAATGGACGGCACCGTCGAAGCGCAATTGCGCTATCCGTATTCGCTCGCGATCTATCGCGACGTCGCGTTCGATCGCGCGCGCGCCGAAGCACTCGCCGCGCAGGCCGGCCGCGGCCCCGACTTTCTCGACAAGCGCGCGAGCGACCTGTCGGGCGGCGAAGCGCAGATCACGGCACTGCTGCGCGTGCTGCAGCTCGATCCCGACGTGCTGCTGCTCGACGAGCCGACCTCCGCGCTCGATCCCGAATCGGCACGCGCGATCGAGGCGCTCGTCGGCGCATGGTTCGACGCGGCGCCCGACGCACGCGCATACATGTGGATCTCGCACGATCCGGCGCAGGCCGCGCGGATCGGCACGATGCGGCTCGTCATGCAGGCCGGCGTACTGCATGTCGCGAACCCGACGGAGGCTGCGCAATGAGCCCGGCACTGCAGGACCTGAGTCTCGTCGACGTCGGCATTGCCGCCGCGCTCGTCGCAGTCAACGGCGCGATCTCGGCCGCACTGTCGCTCGGCCTCGGCCGCAAGCTCGCGCTCGCGGCGGTGCGCACCGTCGTCCAGTTGCTCGCGATCGGTTACGTGCTCGGCTGGGTGTTCGGTCATCCTCACTGGTACGTCGTGCTGCCGCTCACTGCGCTGATGACGCTGATTGCCGGCTTCGCCGGCGCGGGACGCGGCAAGCGCACGTACCGCGGCCAGCGCATCGACAGCATCGCGTCGATCTGGTTCAGCAGCTGGTTCGTCGCGGCGGTCGGCCTGTTCGTCGTGATCCGCATCCATCCGTGGTTCGCGCCGCAATACGCGATTCCGATCCTCGGGATGATTCTCGGCAATACGCTGACAGGCGTGTCGCTCGGCGTCGAGCGGATGATGGAAGAACTCACGGCCCGCCGCGACCGCGTCGAGACCGCGCTCGCGCTGGGCGCGACGCGCTGGGAAGCCGCGCAGGACGCCGCGCGCCAGGCCGTGCGCGCGGGCATGCTGCCGACGCTGAACCAGATGGCCGTCGTCGGCGTCGTGAGCCTGCCGGGGATGATGACGGGCCAGGTGCTGGCCGGCCAGTCGCCGCTGCAGGCCGTGCGCTACCAGATCGTGATCATGTTCCTGATTGCCGCGGCCTCCGCGCTCGGCACGGTCGGCGCGGTGCTGATGACCTATCGCCGGCTGTTCTCGGCCGATCACCGCTTTCTCGCGGCACGGCTAGAAGAGCGCGCGCACTGACACGCAACAGCGCCGCGCGAAGCGCGATTGCGTAGTCAGCGCGCAGCGCGGCGCTTGCCGATCGCCTGCCGCAACGCCGCCGCGATGTCCGCGCCGGGCGCGAGCCCGTCGACCGATGCGACGAGCCGCACCGCGCGCGGCGTCGTCACATACGCCTGCGCGCCGACATAACCGCCGCTGCCAGCCGAACGTGTCGTCACGACGAGCGCCTGCGGCGCCCGCGCGCCGAGGTCGGCCGTAAACGCGTCGGCGATCGTGCCATCGCGCGCATGCAGCACGCCCGTCACGTAATCGTCGGTATCGAAGCCGGGCGCGGCATGCGCGGTCGAATACACGCGCACCGCGTAGCTGCCGGTCGAGCACGGTTCGAGCGCGCCGCTCGACACGACCGCCACCTGCTGCCGCGACGGCAGCTCGACCTTCTTCACGAAACTGCAATCGTCGGCCGCCTGCGCGTGCGCGGCGACGAACGCAGCAGCGGACAGCAGCATGCGCATTCGGAATTTCATCGGGATTTCGTTACAGGAAGGTGATGATGTGGCCGAGCATAGCGTGACATCCGCATGACGTCACGCAAGCCGTCACGAACCGCCGACGCGCGGCGAACGGTGCAATACCGTTGTCGCCGCACTGTCAGTACCGCGAAGCAGGTCGCGGGAAAGCATCGTGACGGCGGCACGCAACGGTCACGTGCCGCCCTGCTTGTCACGCCATTCGAATCCGTTGTGCGCGCACCGGACGACCCACCTGCCCGCGCGGCGCCGTTCAATGCTTGATCGACACCGTCACCTTCGTGCCATCGCTCATCGTCACGGACTTCGAACCACCGTTGGTCGAAATCGACACCCACTTCACCTGGCTCACCGACGCGACGTCCGGACACTGCAGCGATTTGCCGCCGGCCGTCACGTTGCGCGTGCCCTTCGGCGCGGCCGCCTGGAAGCTCAGCTGTACGTTGGCAACGCCCTTCGCGTCGACCGACGGCGCAAGCCGCACCTGGGTCTGGCGCACCATCGCACCGTTCTCGTCGCGCGGCAGGCTGTCGGCGTTCGGGCAGCCGCTCGGCATCGCGACCGCGCCGCTCGGCGGCACCGACTTCCAGTTGAAGTCGTCCGTCTCGCCCGAGCGGATCTTGCGGGTCTCCTGCGTATTACCGAAGGTCTTCGAATCGACCTTGACGGTGTATTCGAGCTGTCCCGTACCGCCGCCCTTCAGGCTGCCCTTGACCGGCGGCGCCGCGAATACGCTCGCGCTGACGCACGCCGCCGCGAACACGACCGACCACGATGCGGCGACCGACAAGCTGCGTTGGCTCATGCTGACCTCCTTGTAATGCGGCGGCACGCGCGTGCCGCGCGGTTTTCGATGCATGATGCGCTGCCAGTCTACCGCCAAGCGGGATGCAATGCGCCGCAAACGCATCGGGTGTTACCCCGCTTGCGCTCGCGACGCCGCAACCTTACGCGTGAGGCCGGCGCTCGGGAAAACGCCGGGCCGCCTCGAAGGAAGTCACCTTGGGGGAGGCCCGTCGAGGGGCGTGGTACGAAGCGACGGGCCTGACGGCGCTCAGAAGCCGCTCAGCACGAGCTTGCCGATCGCGCGCCCGCCCTCGAGCAACTGATGCGCGCGCCGCACGTTCGCCGCATTGATCGCGCCGAGCTGCTCGCCGACCGTCGTACGCAGCGTGCCGCTGTCGACGAGCCGCGCGACTTCGCCGAGGATCCGGTGCTGCTCGATCATGTCCGGCGTCTCGAACATCGCGCGCGTGAACATGAATTCCCAATGAAACGCGGCGCTCTTCGCCTTCAGCAGTTCGACCGGCACCGGCTTATCGTTCTCGACGATCGTGCAAATGCCGCCCTGCGGCCGGATTACTTCCGCAGCGGCAGGGAAATGGCGGTCCGTGTCGTTGAAGATCAGCACGTAGTCGACGTTCGGATGCCCTGCGTCGCGCAACTGCGCAGGCAGGTCGCCGAAATGGTCGACCACCGCGTCGGCACCGAGCGAGCGCACCCATTCGGCCGACGCCGGCCGCGACGCGGTCGCGATCACGTGCAGCTTGCCGAGCGTCTTCGCCAGCTGGATCGCGATCGAGCCCACGCCGCCCGCGCCGCCGATGATCAGCACCGACTTGCCGGCGTCCGCGCCCTGCGGCGATACATGCAGCCGGTCGAACAGCGCTTCCCATGCGGTCAGCGCGGTGAGCGGTAGCGCGGCCGCCGCCGCGAAGTCGAGCGTGCGCGGCTTCAGCGCGGCGATCCGCTCGTCGACCGCATGGAATTCGCTGTTCGTGCCGGGCCGCGTGATGCTGCCCGCGTAGAACACTTCGTCGCCGGGCCGGAACAGCGTGACGTCGGCGCCGACCGCGACGACCGTGCCGGCCGCATCCCAGCCGAGCACGCGCGGTGTGTCCTCGACCTTCGGTTTCGGCGCGCGCACCTTGAAATCCACCGGGTTCACGGAAACGGCCTCGACCTTCACGAGCAGGTCGCGCGGGCCCGGCACGGGCTGCGGCAGTTCCACGTCGAGCAAGGCTTGCGGGTCGTCGATCGGCAGATAGCGGGTCAGTCCAACGGCTTTCATCACGAAACTCCTTTCAGGGAAACCGGGCGGGCTGCGGCGCAGCCCCATGAACGTCATCGTAGGCAACCCGATCCTTCGAGAAAACCGCTATATTTCCTGAAACATTTTCAGGAATTTCAAAATAATGCCGTCCGATCCGATTCCGGCGCCCGACAAGCCGCTCGACCTGCTCGACGTCGCGCTGTTCGTGCGCGCGGCGCTGCTCGCGAACGTCACCGCAGCCGGACGCGAGTTCGGCGTCTCGGCCGCGGTCGCGAGCGCGCGCATCGCGCAGCTCGAGCGTCAGCTCGGCGCGCGGTTGCTGCACCGCACCACGCGCCGCATCAGCCTCACGCAGGACGGCGAAGTCTTCATGGCGCGCGCCGACGCGCTGCTGTCGGCCGCCGACGCCGCGCGCGCGTCGGTCGGCCGTGGCCGCAGCGAGCCGTACGGGCGGCTGAAGGTGTCGATGTCGTCGTCGTTCGGCCGCCAGCATGTCGCGCCGGTGATTCCCGCGTTCCTGCGCCGCTACCCGTCGGTGTCGCTCGACCTGCGGCTGTCCGACGAGATCGTCGATCTCGTCGACGATGGCTACGACGTCGCGGTCCGCCTTGGCGCGCTGAAGGATTCGACGCTCGTCGCGCGCAAGCTCGCCGTGAACCGCCGTGTGCTGTGCTGCTCGCCCGCGTATCTCGCCGAGCGCGGCACGCCGCGCCATCCGGCCGACCTTGCACAACACGAATGCGTGATCCTCGGCGACCAGCGCGACTGGTCGTTCGCCACGCCGCAAGGCCCGCTCACCGTGCGGGTCGGCGGCCGGCTCGTCGCGAGCAACGGCGAGGCGATCCGCGAAGCGCTCGTCGACGGCTTCGGGATCGCGATCAAGTCGACCTGGGACGTCGGCCCGCTGCTCGCGAGCGGCGCGCTCGTCACGGTGCTCGACGACTATCCGTTCGCGGACGACGTCGCGATCTGGGCCGTCTATCCGAGCCGCGCGCACGTGCCGCTGAAGACGCTCGCGTTCATCGCGTTTCTCGCCGAGCATTTCGGCGATCCGCCTTATTGGGATCGCGCGGACGAACGTTAGGCACCGGTGTTCGTGCTCGCGCCGCGCGCGTGCCGGTTCGCGTCCGGCCTCAGGATTCGTACCGGCCTCGACCGAGCGGCTACAATGGCGCGTTCGCGACGCAATGGCCCGCAGCCGAACGGGGCCGCGTTCGCAGGCGGCCGCCCGTTGGCCGCGTAAGCGTTTCATTCGCCTTCCAACCATCCCGCCATGACCCACAACCTCGTCATCCAGAGTCTTGCGCCGCTGTCGGACGCCCATCACAAACCGCTGCTCGCGCTGTCGCGCGGCACCCGCATCGTGCAGACCGACGATCACGCGCTGCGCATCGACAATGCGAACCCGGCGCAGCGTCTCGACATCGACGCGTACTGCGGCACGCACGCGCTCGACTTCGCATTCGTCGAGGTCGGCCTCGCGCTCGGCGATTTCGGGCTCGTCGTGATGGACATGGATTCGACGCTGATCACGATCGAATGCATCGACGAGATCGCCGATTTCTGCGGCCTGAAAACGCAGGTCGCCGAGATCACCGAAGCGTCGATGCGCGGCGAGATCCGCGATTTCAACGAAAGCCTCACGCGCCGCGTCGCGCTGCTGGCCGGGCTCGACGCGCAGGCGCTCGAACGCGTGTACGAGGAGCGGCTGCAACTGTCGCCCGGCGCCGAAACGATGCTGGCCGGCGTGAAGGCTGCCGGCATGAAGACGCTGCTCGTGTCGGGCGGCTTCACGTTCTTCACCGAGCGGCTGAAGGCGCGCCTCGGCCTCGACTACGCGCAGGCGAACACGCTCGAGATCGTCGACGGCAAACTGACCGGCAAGGTGCTCGGCGAGATCGTCAACGCCGACGTGAAGGCGCGCCTGCTGCGCGAGACGTGCGCGTCGCTCGGCCTTGCGACGAACCGCGCGATCGCGATGGGCGACGGATCGAACGACCTGAAGATGATGGCCGAAGCCGGGCTGTCGGTCGCATTCCACGCGAAGCCCGTCGTGCGCGAAGCGGCAACGGTCGCGTTCGATCACGTCGGCCTCGACGGGCTGCTGCGGCTGTTCTGATTCCGCACAACCTCAAAGACAAACGCCGGCGCGATGTCGCATCGCGCCGGCGTTTCGTTTTTCCGCGACCGTGATCGGCCTGCGATCAGCCGAGTGCGGCCTGCATCGCGCGCTCGAGGTCCGCGCGCAGGTCGGCTTCGTCCTCGAGACCGACATAGAAACGCACCAGCGTGCCGCGATGCGGCCAGTCCGGCCGCATCGACGCGACGTCGTAAGGCATCGCGAGGCTGCACGCGCCGCCCCAGCTCCAGCCGATCGCGAACAGTTCGAGCGACTCGACGAAGCGGTCGATCTGCTCCGCGCTGTAGCGCGCGTCGAACACCATCGAGAACAGCCCGCCCGCGCCCGTGAAGTCACGCATGAACGACGCGTGCCCCGGGCAGTCGGCAATCTGCGGGTGCAATACCGACGCGATCTCCGGCCGCGCCTTCAGCCACTGCGCGAGCGCAAGCGCGCTCTTGCTGTGCGCGTCGAAACGCACCTGCATGCTCGGCAGGCTGCGCAGCACGAGCGAGCAATCGTCGACCGACACGCCGATCCCGCAGCGCATCCGCGCGAGCTTCAGCTTCGCGTGCAGCTCCGCGTCCGCGGTGATCGTCGCGCCCATCAGCACGTCGCTGCCGCCCGACTGGTACTTGGTCAGCGCCTGCATCGAGATGTCGACACCGTGATCGAACGGCTTGAACGCGAGCCCGGCCGAATAGGTGTTGTCGATCGCGGTGACGATGCCGCGCGCCTTCGCGACCGCCGTGATCGCCTGCACGTCGGGCACTTCCATTGTCACCGAGCCGGGCGCCTCGATCCAGATCAGCCGCGTGTTCGGCTGGATCAGGTCCGCGATGCCGGCGCCGATGAGCGGATCGTAGAAGCGTGCCGTGATGCCGAAATCCTTCGCGAGCCAGTTGCCGAAGTCGGCATTCGGCCCGTACACGTTGTGCGGAATCAGCACGTCGTCGCCCGCTTTCACGATCCCGAAATAGACGTTCATGATCGCTGCGAGGCCCGACGGCTGCAGCAGCGCGTGCGTGCCGCCCTCGATCTCGGCGAGCCGCTGCGCGAGCGCGAGCGACGTCGGCGTCGCGTGCAGCCCGTAGCGCCACTGGTTGTCGTTGTGCCACACGAGCGCGCGCATCGTCGCGAGATCGGGGAACACGACCGTCGACGCACGCGCGACCGGCGGCACGAACGAACGGAAGCCTTCCGGAATGACGTCGTCGGGTTGAACGATGCGGGTTTGTAGCGCGCGCTTGGAAGTGGATGCAGTCATGACAGGAAGGCGGGCACGAGGCCGTTCGGTTGCGGAATGTGTCGCTAGATTAGCCAAAATCGGCGCATTTGGCCCGGTACAATGCGCGCCGCGCACACCGAGCCAGCGCGAGCTCAGTCGTCGGTGCGCAGGTTGACGACGCCGCCTACCGTCTCGATCTCCTGCACGCGGCCGTCGCGCACCTGCAGCGCCGCGCGCTTGCCCGGCGCGAGACGCAGCACGACGGGCTGCGGGTCCGACTCGTCCGAGTTCATCCGGTCGGCCTTCAGGTCGCCCGTCGCGTCGAAGCGGCCGACCCACACGCCCGTGATGTTCGTACCGTCGTTCGATTCCTCGATTTCCAGCGTATCGCCGTCGCGATCGCCCGCGAGCAGGACGACCTCACCCGTGTCGGTGAACTGGTATTCGCCATGCACGCCTTCCTCGTCCGTCTTCGGGCCGAGATGCACGACGATCGGCCGGTCGCCGAGCGTGCCTTCGTAACGCGGCAGGCGAGCAAACTCGGGATTCGGCCGCAGCGGCCGCGCGGGTGCCGGTTCGTCCTGTTGCGTGCCCGGCGCGACGGCCTGCGCCGCGACCGCGCCCGACATCGCCATGCCCGCCGCCAGCGCGCCCGCGACGACGAGCGCCCGTTGCCATTCCGAATATCGACCCACCTTGCGTTGCTCCTTGCTTCAGATTCGCTCGAAAATCGCGGCGATGCCCTGCCCGCCGCCAATGCACATCGTGACGAGCGCGTAACGGCCGCCGACGCGCTGCAACTCGTACAGCGCCTTGACGGCGATCAGCGCGCCCGTCGCGCCGATCGGGTGGCCGAGCGAAATGCCGGACCCGTTCGGATTCACCTTTGCCGGGTCGAGACCCAGTTCCTGCGTCACCGCGCAGGCCTGCGCGGCGAATGCCTCATTTGCCTCGATCACGTCGAGATCGGCGACCGTCAGCCCTGCGCGCGCGAGCGCCTTCTGCGTGGCCGGCACGGGACCGATCCCCATGTAGGCCGGATCGACGCCCGCGTGCGCATACGCGACGAGGCGCGCCAGCGGCTTCGCGCCGCGCTTCTCGGCAACGCCGCGCTCCATCAGCAGCACCGCGGCCGCCGCGTCGTTGATACCCGACGCGTTGCCGGCCGTCACCGTGCCGTTCTCCTTCACGAACACGGGCCGCAGCTTCGAGAAATCCTCCAGGCTTGCGTCGTGGCGCACGTGCTCGTCGCGATCGAACATGACCGGCGTGCCCTTCTTCGAGCCGATCAGCTCAACCGGCAGGATCTGCTCCTTGAAGTAGCCGGCCTTCGCCGCATGCGACGCGCGGCGGTGCGATTCGAGCGCGAGCGCATCCTGTGTGTCGCGCGAAATGCCGTACTTCGCCGCGACGTTCTCGGCCGTCACGCCCATGTGGATCGTCTGGAACGGATCGTTCAGCGCGCCGACCATCATGTCGACCGCGCGCATGTCGCCCATGCGCTGCCCGAAGCGCGCGGCCGGGATCGAATACGGCGCGCGGCTCATGTTCTCCGCGCCGCCCGCGATCGCGATGTCCGCATCGCCGAGCAGCACGCCCTGCGCGGCCGACACGATCGCCTGCAGCCCCGAACCGCACAGCCGGTTGACCGTGAGCGCCGGTGCATGTTGCGCGACGCCGCCGTTGATCGCGGCAACGCGCGCGAGATACATGTCCTTCGGCTCCGTGTGCACCACGTTGCCGAACACCACGTGGCCGACCTCGTCGCCCGACACCTGCGCACGCTGCAACACTTCGCGCACGACTTTCGCGCCGAGCTCGGTCGGCGCGATGTCCTTCAGGCTGCCGCCGAAATCGCCGATCGCGGTACGCACGCCGCTCACCACCACCACTTCACGTTGCATGTTGCCTCCTCATCCTTGTCAGCGAATGAATCGATCGTGCGGGGTCGTGGCCGGCGTGCGTGTTCCGCGTCAGCCTTGCATCAGGCGCTCCACCGCGTCGCGGTGCGGAATCGGCGCGACCGCGCCGTAGCCCGTCGTCGACAGCGCAGCCGCCGCGTTCGCATAACGCGCCGCCGCGAACGGATCGTCGCCCGCGACGATCCGCGCGACGAATGCGCCGCCGAAGCAATCGCCCGCGCCTGTCGCATCGACCGCCTCGACCGCAAAGCCCGGCACGACGCGCCGCTCGTTCGGCGTCGCCACATACGCGCCGTCCTTGCCGAGCTTCAGCGCGACGACCTGCGGCCCGTGTTCGAGCATCGCGTCGACGATCGCGTCGCGATCGTTCGCGCCCGTGAGCGCCGTGACGTCGTCCCAGCTGGGCAGGCAGATGTCCGTCTGGCGCAGCGCCTCGCGCATCACCGCACGAGCGCGCGACAACGGCCACAGCTTCAGGCGCAGGTTCGTGTCGAAGCTGACCTTCGCGCCGTTGCGGCGCGCATGGTCGACCGCCGCGAACGCGGCGTCGCACGCGGCCGTGCTGATCGCGAGGCTGATGCCCGACAGGTGCACGGCCTTCGCGGCCGCCAGCGCGTCGAGCGGCAGATCGCCCACCGCATAGCGGCTCGCCGCGGAGCCCGCGCGCAGATAGTCGAACTGGTGGCCGTCGGCGCCGTGCGTGACGAAATACACGCCGGTCGGCGCCGCGCGGTCGATCCGCACGTACGTCGTATCGACGTGCTCGGCGCGCCACATGTCGGCCAGCAGGCGGCCGAACGGATCGTCGCCGATCGCCGACACGAAGCCGGTCGACGCGCCCTGGCGTGCCGCGGCGATGCAGAAGTTCGACGTATCGCCGCCGAAGCCCTGCAGGAACTCGGGACGGCCCGGCTGCGACTGGTTGAATTCGATCATCGCCTCGCCGAGCGCGAGGATCTCCGGAAATGCGCCGGTCATTGCTTACACCTCGCCCCACAGATCGTGGCCGTCGGCGCCCGTGATCTTCACGGACACGAAATCGCCGACCTTGTAGCGCTTCGACGCCTTCGCCGCCGGCTCGACATAAACGACACCGTCGATCTCCGGCGCATCCGCCGCCGTGCGGCCGATGCCGCCTTCCGCGCTGACTTCGTCGATCAGCACCTTGAGGGTCTTGCCGACCTTGCGCTGGATGCGGTTCGCCGACACTTCCTCGGCCACTTCCATGAAGCGCGCGCGACGTTCCTCGCGGACCTCGTCGGGCAGCGCACCGTCGAGTTCATTCGCGGTCGCGCCTTCGACCGGCGAGTACGCGAAGCAACCGACGCGATCGAGTTCCGCCACGCGGATGAAGTCGAGCAGCGTTTCGAACTGCTCTTCCGTCTCGCCGGGGAAGCCCGCGATGAACGTGCTGCGGATCGTCAGGTCCGGGCACATCTCGCGCCACTTCTGCACGCGCTCGAGCACCTTCTCGGCGTTCGCCGGACGCTTCATGCGCTTCAGCACTTCGGGGTGCGCGTGCTGGAACGGCACGTCGAGATACGGCAGCACGTGGCCCTTGAACGGGCCTTCGGCCATCAGCGGAATCACTTCGTCGACGCTCGGGTACGGATACACGTAGTGCAGGCGCACCCATGCGCCGTACTGCGCGGCGAGTTCGCCGAGCGCGGCGACCAGGTCGGTCATGCGCGTCTTGATCGGCTTGCCGTTCCAGAAGCCCGTGCGGTACTTCACGTCGACGCCGTACGCGCTCGTGTCCTGCGAGATCACCAGCAGTTCCTTCACGCCCGACTTGAACAGGTTCTCGGCTTCCAGCATCACTTCGGCGACCGGGCGCGACACGAGATCGCCGCGCATCGACGGGATGATGCAGAACGTGCAGCGGTGGTTGCAGCCTTCGGAAATCTTCAGGTACGCGTAGTGGCGCGGCGTGAGCTTGATGCCGGCGGCCGGTACGAGGTCGACGAACGGGTCGTGCGGCTTCGGCAGGTGCGAGTGCACGGCCTGCATCACTTCGCCCACCGCGTGCGGGCCGGTGACGGCGAGCACCTTCGGATGGACTTCCTCGATCAGGTTCGAGCCGCTGGCGCTCGACTTCGCGCCGAGGCAGCCGGTGACGATCACCTTGCCGTTCTCGGTCAGCGCTTCGCCGATCGCGTCGAGGCTTTCCTGCACGGCTTCGTCGATGAAGCCGCAGGTGTTCACGACGACGAGGTCGGCGCCGTCGTAGGTGCCGGAGATTTCATAACCTTCGGCACGCAGCTGGGTGATGATTTGTTCGGAGTCGACGAGGGCTTTCGGGCACCCGAGGGATACGAACCCTACTTTTGGGGATTGGGACATCTGGATGTGTGGGGGCGTGGCAGCAAAAGCGTGAGTTTACAGCGATTTAGGGTTCGGCGAGGCAAAACTGGCGGGGAAAGCGGTCATGGCGTGTTGGATCGGATAGGCCGCCAGATCGGCAGTGGATCGGGGGATGGGGGGTGATACGTCCCCTTCTCTTCGGGATGAGGGTCTGTCGGCCTGTCAACAGCGGTACATCAGGCAAGGCGCGCTTGGCGTATCCCCGCGCGCCATCAAGGACAACGAGGTGCCGGCCGACTTCGTCCTGAAGTCGAGGGTCTGAATCGCCTAAGCCGCGCTGAATCGCTACAGGCTCAGGGGCAGATTGTGAACGCCGGCATCTCGGTTGTGACGACCAGCGACAGCACGGATACAACCGCGAGCGGCTGAAGGCGCAACCGATCGTTTGTTAGGCTGCACGAAGGGCGCTTCGCGCTGTACCGGCGACCTGTGCTCGATGTCCCTATGGGAAGCGTTTCCGCGCTCCGTGGGCCAGCATCAACACTGCGTGCGGCCACTGCCGGGAAATGAACCCGAGGGTCCGGGTCATCGAATCGAACGTAAGAGAGAACCACGGCAACGAAGAAGCCGACCGAGATCGCCGGTACGGACGATGTGCAGTTCATCGCGCCGATCACCAGCACGATCAGCTTTCACGGGTTGCGGATCACCACGCCGGTCGGCAGCGGGCATCTTCGCAGATTATCGAAGCCGACCTCTGCATGAAAACAACGGTGCTTCAGGGCCGTTTTCGTTATGCCTTTCGCTTAGCGCTTCGAAGTGATCGAGTGTCAGCAATTCCATCGAATCGCGCTACGTCCAGATAACACAGGCGCGTAATCGAGTGTAATGGCTCTGCGGCATGAACAAGACTACGTTTATTGCACGTGAGCGTTCAAATTTCACGTGCAGGCCTAAACAGCATTGACTTAAATACGTCGGCGATTCAAAAGCTGTTAACAATTGAGAGAGGCACATCATGAATGACAACAATCGGCTTGTTGACGAAGAAAGCAACCAGGACACTTCCCCGGACACCACCCAAGCACTAAATTACCCTTCATTGGCGACCTTCAATGGGAGGCTATACCTGGCATACAAAGGCGCCGGCAGCGACAACAACATTTACCTCACATCTTTCGATGGGAAAGAGTGGGAGAACCCGACGCCAGTCAAAAATGGTGCTTTCTGGACCACCCAGGCAGTTACATTAGCAGCATTCAACGTGAAGCTGTACATGGCGCACAAAGGTGGTCTCGACAACAACAACATTTACTGCGCATCGTTCGATGGGAAGAACTGGGATCCCAAGGAACATACCGTGCCGCAAGACAGCACTCGTCAACCGGTCGCCATGGTGACATACGATGGAAGGTTATACATGGCACACAAGGGCCCCAACGACTCGCACATTTACTTCCATAAATTCGACGGAACGAGCTGGAAATCGGGAGGCTATGTCGGCGTCCACGGCGCCGAAACCACCCAGCCGGTTGCATTGACGACGTTCAACGACAGGATGTACCTAGCATACAAGGGAGTCGACGACAACAGCATTTACTATACCTCATACAACCTCACTGGAAATAGCTGGGATCAACCGAAAAAAATCAACGACTGGGACTGGACCAGCCAGGCGGTTGCATTAGCGGCATTCAATGGGAAATTGTATATGGCGCACAAAGGGGGCGGCACCGACAACCAAATTTATTACAATTCGTTCGATGGGACAAGCTGGGGGTCCGACAGAGGAGTTTCGGGTTCCACAACATCCGAACCGGCCACATTAGCGGTATTCAATAAGAATCTGTATTTGGCGTACAAAGATGCCAAAAAATCCAGCATTCATTACAAATCATTCGATGGAGCCTCTTGGGGAACGGAACAAACGGTGCCCAATGCGTCAACGACCGAGTAATTTCGCTAATCATCGCATGCGCAGTGATTAGAAAGATCTTCTCTTATTTGCCTGCCCCCTTGCGTGATCGCATAGGTGGGCAGGCACGCATACGGCCGAAGGCTGCATTGACTATTGGCCGACGCGGTGGGCGCGATCAGTTTTTCCTTCGCTCTCAGGTCCGCTTGGAACTTGGCTTCCTTGTCACGAAACTCGCTTTGAATTTCGGCTAGTCAAACGTCGAAATCATGTTGAACACTTCTGGTCAAGTACGCCCCGAACCGTTCCTTGTAATGCCAAAGTACGAAACTCCACGCTCCTGTCACCACCGTTGCGAGCGAGGCTTGAAATCGGAATCTCCGACTCCCACCCTCGACCGGAGGACGTAATCGGTAAGCCAACTATGCGCCCCGTCAGTTCGTTGATATCGGCTGGCGTGATGACCACGACAGCGCGATAACCGTCTTGCTCGTTACCTTTGCTCGGCCCGATGTACAGCCGAATTACATCACCCGCTTCGGGTACTCCGTTCAGCATATTTTGGATCCTATCGGTTCCGCGTCAGGTGGAATCGTCCGGGCCTCCGAACTCAGTGCCCTGCGGATCGCCGAAGTCCAAAATCGGATGCGGTTCGAGTTTCCGATCGCGAAGCTGCTGCAAATATCGCTCTCGAGAAAATCGCTTGACGCCAACGTGCGGAAGAATCTGCACCTTGCCATCAACCACATGAATGTCGACTTCCTGCCCCTCTGCGAGGCGTGCCTCTTGCGCTACGCTCGCGGGAATACGAACCGCAAGACTGTTCCCCCAACGCTTGAGGGTTTGAACAGTCATCTCATATCTCCATAGCTCACGTATAAACGTGTAGATACACTTTAGCCTCATCGCATCGACGTGTTAACACCGTTGATACGTACTAGCTACCCGCACCGGCTGATTAATATCGAGTGACGTTCGGGCACCCGTGGGATGCGAACCCTACTTTGGGGGATTGGGACATCTGGACTGTGGTGGTGCAGCAGCAAAAGCGCGGGATTACAGCTATTTATGGGTCGGCGAGCCAAAACCGGCGGTTGCGATGCTACGGACCACAACGTCAATGTGCGCCTCGCGAGGGCGCGCCAGATCGATAGGGGAAACCGATCCATCCCTATCAAGACGATGCGACGAGATGACGGGCATGATCGGCAAACGCCACCGCGCCAGAATCACCCCAAAACCGCCTCACCGCTATGCGAAAATCGCAGCGTTCGTTCTCTTCCATTACCCAACGGGGCCCGCATGACCACCCACATCACGATCGAATTCACCGAACACGCTGCCGAAACCATCGGCGAGCAAACCAGCACCAGCTTTTCCTACGACCAGGGCGCACACGTTCCGCAACCCGGTGACTTCGTCGAGCTAGAGAATTCGCGGCAGACGTTTCTCGTGATCGGCCGCGTGTTTTCGCTCAAGGCGAACTACAGCGCCGTCAAGCTCGTGCTCGATCTTCCGCCGCACGACGACGAGTAAGGATTCCCGGCGCTTTGAAACAATCCGGGCCGGACCCGTCGGCGTTACCGTCGGCATTCGCACACATCCGGCCCGCGTTGCGTGAAATCGCGCCCGCGACGAGGTCGTAAAAAAGCCCGTCAAAGCGGGCTTGATTCGGTCCTGCGTTCACGGAAACATCGCCGCCGTCAGGCACCGATCGAACCACACCGCGTCGTCTCCATCACCGATCGGCCACATTTCCGCATCGAGTTGCGGCAACCCGGTTACCGGCGTTGACGCGTGGTTATCGCCACCAGCCGCCCCCGCGCGCATCCACCCCGATTGCGTTCCACCGTTGTCGCACGCACTCGCATGCGCCTGCGCTTCGCAGAACGCCACCGGTCGCACCTTCCCGCCGTCGGCCGCACTCACCAACCGGTACTGATAAACCGCGCCGGTCGCCCAGTCCTCGCTCTGGCTGCAGACCCGCGCACGATTCTGCACATGGACCGCGCCGAAACACGCATATGAAACGTGCGCGCCACTCGCATCGTCGGGAATGAAATCGCAGTTTCCGTCGAAACCCGTCAACGGGCCACCCGTGTATTTCGCGAGCCACTGCCGCTCGGCCAGCGCTCGCGCGACCAGCCCTTTACCCGACTGATCGGCCAACACGGCAGTGCGCCGATCGATTGCCTTGCGCACTTCGTCGACGGCCATCGCACGGCCATCGTAATCGGCACCGAGACGGTTGTTGCGCGCGTCGATCCAGCGGCGCTGGCTGCGCACCAGCATGTCGCGGATAGCAGCGTCCGGCGCAGCCTTCAGCACGCCCGCATAGGCCGAATTCATGCGCGCATCGGCCGCCCGCAGCCCGGGATTCGCGCAGATGCGCTTCTCGATCGGTTGCGCGGCTTTCGCGCAATCCATCGCAAAGCCCGGTGCGGCCAGGCCAATGCCGCACATGAACATCGAAGCAAAACCGGCCAGCCTGCCGGCCGATGCCATTTGAATCCCTCGCATGCTCTCTCTCATCCGGTTTGTTTTTCTTGGCCGCACCGCATCGGCGCGGCATCGAACATCGTGTCGTGCCCGGAACCCGATGCCGCGTTTCGCGACAAACGACTTCCACGGCTTTGCGGTGCTGCGCCGCTGCGGGTTCGACAGGCAAACATCCGCGCCGGTACACACGCACCTGTCAGGTGCGGTGCGTCCCGGCGTTCATTCGTATGTGACTGGAGCTCGATCGACCGGACCACGGTCATGCCCGTTCATGCCCGGCGCGAGCATTCGGTGCCGACGATCATGAACGACCGTCGGCGAACACTTCCGGCAGGCGGCAGCCGCGCAACGTCGTGCGGAAACGCACGATCGATCGGCCGCCCCGCGCCGCCTTGCTTCACGGCACCGACGCCCGACAGCTCGCGCCGCCACGGCCGGCCTGCCGCGAAATCGCTACTTCTTCTCCGGCTCCGACGCGCCCGGTTGCTTGAACGGGAACGTGCTGAACATCGATTTCGCCTGGTTCTGCATCTGTTCCTGCATCTGCACGAACATGTTCTTCGACTGCTCGATGTAGCTCGTCATCATCCCTTGCATCATCGGCGCCTGCATGTTCATGAACTGCGACCAGACTTCCGGATTCATCGCATTGGTGTCGTACAGGTTCTTCGACTGATCCGCGAGCTTGTTCTGGATATCGATGAACGCCTGGATGTTCTTTTCCAGGTACGTGCCCATCATGCCCTGCATCGCGTGACCGTAGAAGCGGATGATCTGCGACAGCATCGACGACGAGAACATCGGCACACCGCCGCTTTCCTCTTCGAGGATGATCTGAAGGAGGATGCTGCGCGTCAGGTCTTCGCTGGATTTCGCATCGACGACCTTGAAGTCCTCCTGCTCCAGCACGAGTTGCTTCACGTCGGTGAGCGTAATGTACGTGCTTGTCTCGGTATCGTAGAGCCGGCGGTTCGGATACTTCTTGATGAGCCGTTCGGCCGTCTTCTTTGTAGTGGTCATGTAACGCCCTTCTGTGCAGCGTAGCGCAAGTGACGAATCCCCGCCGCCCGAATCCGGGAGGCGGGGGCCTTCGGAACACACCCGGCTGCGCGGCCACCCGGCCCGCACAGCCCGGGCGTTCAGCCCATGTGCAGGCCGCCGTTCAGCGAAAAGTCGGCGCCCGTCGCGAAGCCGGAATCGTTCGACGCGAGCCACGCGACGATCGAGCCGATTTCCTCCGGACCGCCGAGACGTCGCACCGGGATCGTCGCGACGATCTTCTCGAGCACGTCAGGACGGATCGCCTTCACCATGTCGGTGCCAATGTAGCCCGGCGACACGGTATTGACCGTCACGCCCTTCGTCGCGACTTCCTGCGCGAGCGACATCGTGAAGCCGTGGATGCCGGCCTTCGCGGTCGAATAGTTGGTCTGGCCGAATTGCCCCTTCTGGCCGTTCACCGACGAAATGTTGACGATCCGGCCCCAGCCGCGCTCCACCATCCCGTCGATCACCTGCTTCGTGACGTTGAACAGGCTCGTCAGGTTGGTGTCGATCACGGCGGTCCAGTCTTCATGCGTCATCTTGCGGAACACGACGTCGCGCGTAATGCCCGCGTTGTTGACCAGTACGTCGATCTCGCCGACTTCGGCCTTGACCTTGTCGAACGCTTCCTTGGTCGAGTCCCAGTCGCCGACGTTGCCTTCCGACGCGATGAAATCGTATCCGAGCGCCTTCTGGTCCTCGATCCATTTCACCCGGCGCGGCGAATTCGGGCCGCAACCCGCGACCACCTTGAAGCCGTCTTTCAACAGACGCTGGCAGATGCTGGTGCCGATGCCGCCCATCCCGCCCGTTACGTACGCAATTCGCTGAGACATAAATCTCACTCCATTTTTTGGTTTCGAGAGCTGCCTGAGGCCCCTCTGACTTCACGTGGCGCCGGCCGAAGCCGCAATCGGCCGGCGCCCGGATTCGGTTCGCTGGTAGCGAACGGCCGGTTACGGACGCTCGACCGCGAGTGCGACACCCATCCCGCCGCCGATGCACAGCGACGCCAGCCCGCGCTTCGCATCGCGCTTGGCCATCTCGTGCAGCAGCGTCACCAGGATCCGGCAGCCCGACGCGCCGATCGGGTGGCCGATCGCGATCGCGCCGCCGTTCACGTTCACCTTCGACGTGTCCCAGCCCATCTGCTTGTGCACCGCCAGCGCCTGCGCCGCGAACGCCTCGTTGATCTCCATCAGGTCCAGGTCGCCCGGCGTCCAGCCCGCGCGCTCCAGGCACCGGCGCGAAGCCGGCACCGGGCCCATGCCCATCACGCTCGGATCCACGCCCGCGTTCGCGTACGCCTTGATCCGCGCCAGCGGCGTCAGGCCGAGTGCCGCCGCCTTCTGCGCCGACATCACCAGCACCGCCGCCGCGCCGTCGTTCAGGCCCGACGCGTTCGCCGCCGTCACCGAACCGTCCTTCGAGAACGCCGGCTTCAGCCCCGCCAGCGAGTCCGCCGTCACGCCGTGACGCACGAACTCGTCGGTCGCGAACTGCAGCGGCTCGCCCTTGCGTTGCGGAATCGACACCGGCACGATCTCGTCGTTGAAGCGGCCGGCCTTCTGCGCGGCTTCCGCCTTGTTCTGCGACAGCGCCGCGAATGCGTCCTGCTCGTCGCGCGTGATCCCGTATTCCTTCGCGACGTTCTCCGCCGTGATACCCATGTGGTACTGGTTGTACACGTCCCACAGGCCGTCGACGATCATCGTGTCGACCAGCTTCGCGTCGCCCATCCGGAACCCGTCGCGCGAGCCCGGCAGCACGTGCGGCGA
>NZ_JBQVSQ010000004.1:0-674226 GCF_052952715.1 Burkholderia sp. YIM B11467 | reverse complement strand
GTCGGCGGCAGCAGCGCGGTGAGGTCGCGCGTGCGGTAGCGGATCACCGGCATCGCTTCCTTCGTCAGCGACGTGAACACGAGCTCGCCCTGGCTGCCGTCCGGCAGCACTTCGCCCGTGACGGGATCGATGATCTCCGGATAGAAATGATCTTCCCAGATCACCGGGCCATCCTTCGTCTCGACGCATTCGCACGCGACGCCCGGACCCATCACCTCCGACAGCCCGTAGATGTCGAGCGCGTCGATGCCCACGCGCGTCTCCACTTCCTCGNTCTCGACGCATTCGCACGCGACGCCCGGACCCATCACCTCCGACAGCCCGTAGATGTCGAGCGCGTCGATGCCCACGCGCGTCTCCACTTCCTCGCGCAATGCCTGCGTCCACGGCTCGGCGCCGAAGATGCCGATCTTCAGCGACGACTCGGCCGGGTCCATCCCCTGCCGCACCATCTCGTCGATCAGGTTCAGCATGTACGACGGCGTGACGAGGATGATCTTCGGCTCGAAATCGCGGATCAGCTGCACCTGCTTCTCGGTCTGCCCGCCCGACATCGGCACGACCATGCAGCCGAGCCGTTCCGCGCCGTAGTGAATGCCGAGGCCACCCGTGAAGAGCCCGTAGCCGAACGCGTTGTGCAGCGTGTCGCCCGGGCGGCCGCCGGCCGCGCGGATCGAGCGCGCGGTCACGTTCGCCCACGTGTCGATGTCGCGCGCCGTGTAGCCGACCACGGTCGGCTTGCCCGTCGTGCCGCTCGACGCGTGCACGCGCACGACCTGCTCGCGCGGCACCGCGAAGAGCCCGAACGGATAGTTGTCACGCAGGTCGTTCTTCGTCGAGAACGGGAATTTCGCGAGATCGGCGAGCGTCTTCAGGTCGTCAGGATGCACGCCCGCCGCATCGAACGTGCGGCGATAGTGCGGGACGTTGTCGTACGCATGGCGCAGCGACCACTTCATGCGCTCGAGCTGCAGCGCCTGCAGTTCATCGCGGCTGGCGGTCTCGATCGACTCGAAACCGACGGGGCGATTGAGGAAATTCATCGAAAGTTTCTCTATTACGTATGGAATGTTTGTGGCAAAGCATGGCGTCGCTGCGAGGATGGGCACGTCTGCACACGCGTTGTCTGCATATACCAGGCATGCTTGTCACTCTTTGCCAGCGGATGAAAATTGGGCAACAGGACAGCGGGACGGAACCCCTTCGATTCGCCGGCTGTCGCTGCGCAATCAAAGTCGAATGGAAACAGACTTCAACTCGGTGTATGCGTCGATGAACGCTGACCCGTATTCGCGACCCACACCGGAACCCTTGGATCCGCCGAATGGCACCGCCGGATCGACTAGCGTGTGCATGTTGACCCAGACTGTTCCCGACTCGATGCGAGGAACGTACCGAAGGGCTTTTGCCAGGTCATTTGTCCAGATACTCGCGGTCAAGCCGAAAACCGTGTCGTTCATCATCGCGATCAGCTCTTCTTCGTCGTCAAACGGCACGAACGCGCCGACCGGGCCAAAGACCTCATGTCGGTACGAACTCGATTGCAGGGACTTCGGCAGGATGATTGTCGGCTTAATGTAGAGTCCGTCGTGCCGGTATGCGTCGCCTCCCGTGACGATTTCGTCGCCTTCAGCCTTTGCCGTCGCGAACGCGGCCAGGCATTTTTCGAATTGCGGCTCGTTGCACACCGGTCCGATCAATCCCGCATCATCCATCGGGTTGGATGGTCCAAGGCTCTCCATGCGCGCCCTGAGCTTCTCGATGACCTCGTCAAACTGCGAGCGGTGGATGAAGAAGCGCTCCGCAGACGCGCATACTTGCCCGCTGTGTAGAAATCCCGCCTCGAAAACCCCATCGAGAATCTTGTCGACCGGCGTATCCGGAAGGAACGCTGCGGCGTTCTTGCCGCCAAGCTCGAGCGTGAAGCGGGTGAAGTTGGCCTTGACTGCCTCCTCGCCGATGACACGTCCGGTCGGAACCGATCCCGTAAACGAGACCTTGGCGACGCGAGGATCCGAAATGACTTTCCCGCCAATCTTGCCCGTGCCATTGATGACGTTGAGAGCTCCGGGGGGCAGCCCCGCCTCGGTGCCGAGTTCAGCGATGCGCAGCATTGTGAGCGGCGAAAACTCTGAGGACTTGATGAGTACCGTGTTGCCGGTTGCGAGCGCCGCTCCGAATTTCCACACCGGAATCATGACCGGGAAGTTCCACGGAACGACGCCGAATACAACACCCAGCGGCTCCCGCAGCGTGAAAGACGTGTATCGCTCTCCGTGCATGCTCGGATACGACGGCGTAATCGTTTCGCCGACAATTTTCGTCGCCCAGCCCGCGTAGTACCGCAACCAGCGAGCCGACCAACCTACCTCGATTGCCCGGGACAGTCCGATGAGCTTTCCGGATTGCGCAGTTTCGATTTGCGCGATTTCCTCGCCATGCGTCTCGATCAGATCAGCAAATCGCAGCAGGATTCGTTCGCGTTCGGCAGGTGTGAGGCAGGCCCAGCCTTCCCTGAACGCGTGATGGGATGAAGCAATGGCGGTCTCGATATCCTCGTCCACCGCTTGGGCGACGGAGCCAACCACGGCAAGCGTGGACGGGCACCGAACGTTGATTCGCTCACTGCCGTGTCCGGCGACGGGCCGACCGCCGATGTAGTGTCCATGTTCGCGTGCGAGGAATCGTTTGACTTCGTCGAGAATTTGAACCAATGCCATCTATTCGCCTCCAGGAAGAATCCGATTTGCAAGCATTAACGCGACGCGCGGGTGATCAAGTCCGATGCCTTCTCCGCCAGTGCGATGGTCGGCGCGTTCGTATTGCCGCTCGGGATGCTGGGCATCGTAGAGCTATCGGCTACTCGAAGCCCCGCGATACCGTGTACGCGAAGTTGCGTATCAACTACGGACAACGCTGGTTCCACCCCCATCCTGCAAGTGCCGACAGGGTGATAGACCGTCTTGGCCGCACCACGCACCCAGTCTTCGATCGCAGCGTTGTCGTCGGGAATGCAGTTCGGCGAGAAGATCTCGTCGACATGGGCGGCGAGCGCGGGCTGCTGAAGCATCCTGAGTGCCAGTTTCGTGGCGCGAATCTGACCGTCGATGTCCCGACGATCGGACAGGTAACACCCGTCGATCCGTGGAAGATCGGCTGGGTTCGACGACCTGATCATCACGCGACCGCGCGAATGAGGTTGAAGGTGTCCCGTTTTGATGGTGATGCCGTGTGTCTTGCCGTTGGTCACGCCGAATGGATCGTCGAAAGCATCGATGACCGGGAGGAAGTGAAACTGGACGTCCGGCTGGCCCTGGTTGCACGTATCAACGAATGCAAATCCTTCTAGTACCGGAGAAGTGAGGATTCCAGATCGGAAAAGCATCCATTGGAGGCCATGCTTGAGTGCGCGTAGTCCTTGGTCCTCGCCATAGAGCGAGATTGGTGTCTTGATGGACGCATTGACCGACGTGTGCATGTGGTCGTGAAAATTTTCACCGACTGGCAGAACGTGCTTTATTTGAACCCCTGCGTTTTCGAGAACGTTACGCGGTCCGACGCCGGACAGTTGCAAGATTTTCGGCGAACCGATTGCACCCGCCGTTACGATCACCTCTGCGAGAGCACGCACGGTCACTTGCCGATTGCCTTGGCGGTAGGTCACGCCGGTCGCCCGGCCGCCTTCAATTTCGACACGCTCGACCAGCGCATCGACTTCGAGCTTGAAGTCGGGGCGGTTTCTGATTGATTTGAGATAGGTGGCTGCCGTGGACCCTCGCTCGCCGTTGAAGATGGTGGCCTGATAGAACCCGACACCTTCCTGTCTGTCGCCGTTGTAGTCGGTCAGGTATTCGAGTCCCATTTGTTGGCCGGCCCGCACGAATGCCTGCGAAAGCGGATGCCGATAGCGAATCTCGCTGACTTTCAAGTGTCCGTCGTTTCCGTGGTAAGGGGCGGTCAGCGATTCGTTGTTCTCTGCCTTGGCGAAGTAGTGCAGCATTTCATCTGCTCCCCAGCCTCTGCAACCGAATTCTGTCTCCCACCGATCGTAGTCGTTCCGGTGTCCGCGGACGTAGAGCATGCCGTTGACCGAGCTGGACCCGCCGAGCACGCGACCCTGCGGAACCGCGATGGATCTTCCCTTGACGTCTTGCGACGGTTCGGCGGCGTAGGGCCACGTGTAGCGGGGAATGGCCTTGCCGAGGCCGCCGGGCATTCGAATGAACAAGTCGGTGTCGTGGCCCCCTGCCTCTATCAGCAAAACGGTTCCCTTTCGGCGCTCGATGAGGTTGGTTGCAATTGTGCAGCCGGCCGAGCCGGCGCCAATGATGACGTAATCGAAAGTCTTATCGGACATCGTCTTTGCCCACAATCGTACTAGCGGCATTCGTCGGCTTCATCCCGCTTCGCACACGCTTGCTCGGTGGGCATCTCCTTGCAGATTCTGGATGGTTCTCGAAGGTTTGAGCCGGCGCTTGTGGTTCGATTGTTCGGCGACGCACTGACGGAGTAGCGTCTCGATACAACTCGAGCCATGGGTCGACTGCACTTCGATTCTAGGTTTGCGCGTCGAACCCCGATCGACGCTGCGTGCACACTTTTGGCTTCCGCGTGCACACAGTGCCGGCGTGTAACGGATGCTCTAGGACCCGTCGTCGATGCGAGGAGTGTCGCCGCCGTCTTCACTGGTACAAACCATCATTGACCGACCGGACGGTCGACAAAAAAATGTGCTGCGTTCGTTGAAGGTGGTGAAAGGGCGTTCGCGCAGCGCGACACAGCGCACACTGGAAGTTATTCCTGTTTTTGCCGTGAATTAAAAACGTATCGTTGATAATGTCGATAAGGAATGCATCTTGTTTCGTCGTGCACTGCAGAGACTGGTCATTCGCCACGCGTCCCTGCTCCCGGCGAGGTTGTTGTCGGGCTGTTTCGACGAACGGCAACACTCCCGATATGCAAGCGCCTTCCAGCGCAGCTTAACGACTTATGTACATAGTCGATTTTGTCAGGGTAATTCGTAGACCTTATTCACATGGCAATGGCACACGAAATCGTTGTTGGCGAGAGCAGTAGTGGCGACAATCTGCGAGACCTTGTCTCGGACAGTTTCCTGCCGCTGGCGCTTCGCGATACAGGCCCGCTTTTCCGGATGTCAGTGCGCATTGCCGTGGCGGGCGGAATCCGCGTGGCGGAAGTCGACACCTCTTCGATCAGGGTGGACCGTGACCGCGCGCTTGCAGAGCGGGCCGAAAGTGACTGTTACAAAATGCTGTTTCAGATCGCAGGGCAGAGTCGCGTGACGCAAAGAAACAAGACCTCGACTATCAATCCGGGGGAGTGGCTTGTCTACGATGCGACGCAGGCATATTCGATCGAGTGCTCGGATGCGTCGAGATTCGTTGCCGCGCTTACGCCGCCGAGGAGCAGCACGATGTGGCGGTGGTTCGTCGATCGTGCGGATACGCAGGTACGCCAAACCGTCGGCAATGCACACCTCGCGTTGCGGTCCATCCAGTATCTGATGGACGGGCAGGTGCCCGACGACCAGGAAAGCATGTTCGGTTTCGAACAGTCGACGTTGATGTTGCTCGATTCCGTTGTTCGTCGCGAGGCAGGCGACTCTCTCAACCGCGCTGGCGCGCGAAGTGCATCCCTGCGGATGAACGCCGAGATTTTTCTCGCGCAGCACTTTAGCGATCCTGATCTGACGCCGGACAGACTTGCCAGTGCGCTGAACGTATCGAGACGTACGCTCTATGGTGCGTTGGCCGCAACCAGCCAGACGCCCCAGGGGTTGATCCAGGAGTATCGGCTGCAAGCGAGCAGGCGAGCGCTCTCGGATCCATCAGACATAAACCGAAATCTGCTTGAACTGGCGGTAATGTGCGGCTTTTCGGATATGACTCATTTCGGCCGGTTGTTCAAGGCACGATTCGGATGCAGCCCGGGCGTCTATCGGATGACAGCTCGAAATGCATCGGAATCCAGGTAACGCGGCATCTCTGTGGCATGCAATCTGAAAGTACCTGCTGCGGGGGAAAATTTGCACGCGTTGATGCAACATCTGCACCAAACGACGAAAGACAATAATAAGGAATCCTAGACTTAATTGAACGACCAAATCATAGGGTCGACGGTTATCTAGGAGACAATCTTGAAGAAAAACCAAGCACGTATCCGGGCGCCTCGCCTTTTCCGCTGGTTCCGCGGTCCAGGCGCGCGGACGCTGGCCGCGCTCGCGATGGCGGCTACCTTCCCGACATTGGCCTCGGCGATCAGTATCGATGCAGGGGACTATACGCCGTTGCCCGCCGGCGCGAATCTCGGTGCGTTGTATCTTCAGCATGCGGAAGATACGCGGATCTATGCCAACGGTTCGCGAGTGGCCGGAGGGGACATCACCCAGGACATCGGCATCGCGCGTTTCATCCACTACACGTCGATCGGCGGATTCACAGTCGATCCTCAGGTGCTGATCCCGTTCGGCCACGTTGGCGGATCGAACCAGATGTCAGCGCTCGGGAACAATACCGGTCTCGCGGACGCGATTTTTGCCGCCACAGTCTGGGTCGTCAACCGTCCCGAGTCGAACACGTTTCTGGGCATCACGCCGTTTATCTATGCGCCGACTGGCAGCTACGACCACAATCGGGGAATCAATCTAGGCGAAAACAGATGGAAATTTGCGCTGCAGGCCGGTTTCATCACGCCCATCGCTCCCAAGGTGATCCTCGATCTCGCCGCAGACGCTACGGCCTTCACACCGAATCACAATTTCGGTGCGACGGGTGCGACGATGACGGAGTCGCCCCTGTTTCAGGCCCAGGGCTGGTTGCGGTACCAGCTCACGAATAGCATCGATCTGCGGGTGGGCGGGTCATATGTGTTTGGTGGCAATCAGACCGTTGCAGGCGTGTCCCAGGCCAACCGACAATCGACTCCCAGCTTTCTCTTGGGCGCGGCATGGTTTCCCACGAAGGCCTGGCAAATCATAGCGCTCTATGGCCGCCAAACCTCAACTGAGAATGGACCGCTCGAGACGCAACGCTTCAATGTCCGGGTTGCGCACTTTTTCTGATCGGGCGGTCGCGCGGCGATCGTCAGAACCTTCTGTCAAGGATATGAAACCATGGATGCATACGACTACATCGTTGTTGGTGCGGGTTCTTCTGGTTGTGTGATTGCAGCCCGATTGAGTGAGGATTCGCGAGTTCGCGTGCTGCTCTTGGAGGCGGGGCCGCGGGATGACGATCCCAATATTGCAGCACCGAGCGGTTGGCCGTCGTTGTGGAATACGCCGGTGGACTACGGGTACAGCACAGTCCCGCAAGCGCATACTGCAGGACGATCGCATTATTGGCCACGTGGCCGTACGCTTGGGGGGTCCAGCGCCATCAACGGCATGATCTATGTGCGTGGACACCGGAGCGACTACGACGCCTGGGCGTATCAAGGCTGCCTCGGTTGGGACTATGAATCCGTGTTGCCGTATTTCCGCAAGTCGGAAGATCATGAGGGCGGCGAAGACCGGTATCACGGTGTAGGCGGTCCATTACACGTGTCGCGGAATCGCGATCCCAATCCGATTTGCGAAGCGGCGATCGAAGCTGCGGTACAGGCGGGATTCGCACGCAATGAGGATTGCAACGGGGAGGTAATCGATGGTGCCGGCTATTGCCATCTCACGATCAAGGATGGCGTACGCCAATCGACTGCGCAGGCGTTTCTGTCGCCCGTTCGCGATCGCGCAAACCTGACGGTCAAAACCGGATCGTGCGTCGAAAAGCTGATTCTTCTGGGCGACCGGTGCGTCGGCGTTCGCTATCGCGAAGGGACGTCGGTTATCGACGCGATGGCCGAGAGCGAAGTGATCGTCAGCGGCGGCGCAATCGCCAGCCCGCAACTTCTGCTGTTGTCGGGTATCGGTCCGGCAGACGAATTGGCGCGCGTCGGAATCCGCGCAACGCATCATCTGCCCGGCGTCGGAAAAAACCTTCAGGATCATCTTCTTTGCAGCGTGATCTTTGAGGCGTCCAGGCCGATCCCGGCACCGCGGAACAATCTCCTCGAATCGCAGCTGTTTTGTCGCAGCGACAAGCGTCGCATCGGACCAGACTTGCAGCCGCTGTTCATGCACATTCCGTACTATGCGCCGGGTTTCGAAGGCCCGGCAAATGCGTGGACGCTGTGTGCGGGTCTGGTTCGTCCGGCGAGTCGTGGAGAAATTCGCCTTGCATCGAACGATCCTGGCGCGCCGCCCGTTCTTGATCCCCGTTATCTTTCGGAGCAGTCGGATCTCGAGCGTCTCGCGAAAGCCGTCCAGATTTGCCGTGACATCGGCAACCGGCCCGCTTTTGACGAATGGCGTGCACGCGAGGTGTTGCCGGGCCCGGACGGCGACGATGACGCGACGCTGCGCGAATACGTACGTCGGGCATGTATGACTTACCACCATATGGCGGGCACATGCAAGATGGGTATCGGCGCCGATGCGGTTGTCGATCCGGAGTTGCGCGTCCGAGGCCTGACGGGTCTTCGTGTTGCCGACGCATCCATCATGCCGGATGTCGTCTCGGGGAATACAAATGCCCCGACCATCATGATCGGTGAAAAAGCGGCCGATCTGATCAAGAAATCGCAAGGAAAATGAGTTCATTCTGCCCGCACCTGGACGGTGCGGGCATAGTGCATTCGGATAGAGGCGGCTTCGATGGTCGAGACTAAGCGACAGCGCGACCATGGCCCGGGTGAGGGCCCGGTCCAATCGTCGAGGAGTCGACACTGAACTGGCCTGTTGCCGGTTTGGCGAGTGCTTCAGTAGGTGCGACAACACGCGGTTCGTCTGCCTCGTCTGCAAGAACTACAAACTCCATACAACCTATCGAAGCTTGACACGTCACTCTCACCGGAGGGGCTTGCGCAGACTGATCCATCCTGGCCCACTAAATTGAGAGTGATGTGCTCGACGAATAAGATCAAATGTGGACGAACTCGGTGCGATGTTCGCATTTAATTCACGAAAATACATGGGAATAGACAAAAAGTGGACGAAGACTGGAGGGTATCGTTTGCCCACTAGGCAACGAAATTGGTCCGACAGTTTGAAATCTATGCTCATATGATTCTTCTGACTCAGAAATGTGTTTCATACTTTCGTGACGTCTCATGTGTACTGAGATGACGACATCCGGTACTTACTGAGTTTGTCAATTCGCACGCTTGGCGGCCTTCGATAATTATTTCCACTAATTTTTGGGGGCGTCGTGCTGCTTTGTCGATCCGCTGCAGACGGTTGTGTAAGTCGAATCTCAGTAATTATTTACATATGCATGTTGCTTGACTCGATAAATTGAGGCAGGTCCCAACTCGGGTCACTACACATCGCGGCTCGTCATGAAACCAACCTAACTTGCTTTCGTAAGGGGGTTGGGTTTGCGCTGGCTGGTAATGAATCGGGTTTGGTAAAACACCATGGCATATTTTCGAGTTAATTTCACAACTCAGCGTATTCGAACGATATAGCGACGAATGCGTATCACGTTCCGCAGCCGACGCGTTTCTACATCGTCACCTCGGTGATACCGCAAATCGGGCGGCGGAAATGCTGGAGTCTGCGCTGGCCGAGATCCTCAGAGCAGAAGGAGTGGATGACGATGTACTGCCGCAGAGCGGGGAGTTGCCCGGAAAGCAGCTGCATTCTCGAAAAACGTGACTGGTTTTCAAGAAGGGAGTCGAGATGGGCAGTGTTATCGATACTCTGACGCTTACCTGCGCCGTCGTGAATGAAGATACATCGCTGGCACGGCATATGCGTACCCAATTTTTATGAGAGTCAAGAAATGAGTGAAGATCTATCGCCGCCTCCAGCGGATTTCGAAATTATTAAAAAACAGCTCGGTATAAAGAGCGAGAAGATGACTGAACTATTCAATCTCGATCATGGTCGCCAATGGCGACGATACATTTCAAACGACACAAACGTTCGAGGCGAGATCGGAATGCACATGTTGTTATTCGCGATAGCGCGATTGGAATTGGACGCGCGAACTCTGAAGCAAGCGTTGAACAGCGTGCGTGCTGCCGACGCCGAGATCGACTTCGAAGTGACGACACCACGCGACCGAAAAAAAGTTCGGTAGCTGTGAAGCGCAAATGACCCTAGCCCACAAAACTGTCCCAGTTGAAAGTGGAAAATCCGCCGTGATCGCTTGCGCCGCTTTCTCGACGAGTTTGCCGACGAAATCTGATTCGATGGGTGTTTTATGGCAATGCGTTGAACCCGCGAGCACGATTGCCCGAAAGGCCGCATTACATGCGGCAGGTGCGCGCAACGATGCGCGACGGATCGATGCCGCGCTTTCAAAAGCGGGCAGCGGCACCGTTGGCGCGCAGGCGCAAACGCCGGCAGCCGTCGGCACCGTGCATCGAGCGGCGACCGCGTCGACGCAATAGGCGCCGCTTCAATCGTCGCCGGATCGATAAAGCGCCTTCAACTGCGACAACTCTTCGATGAATTGCTCCTTGAGCGTCTGCGGCCCGAGGATTTTCACGTGTGCGCCGTACCCCAGCAGCTTCCGCGCGCCGTGCTCGATCGATTCGATCGGCATCAGGCATTCCCTCCATCCCGGCGGCACCTCCGCGCTGCGCGCATCATGCGAGACCGGCGCGATCTTGATCCGCGCGTTGGCCAACCAGGTTTCGCCGCGCGGCGACACCGCGATATGGGCGGTCAGCCGATTGAGATCGGTCTCGTACCGGCTCATCGCGTCGCGCCAGTGCGTCGCCAGATCGAATCGCGCAGGGCGCTTGAAACGGCGGCGCGATGCGGTGAGTTCGTGGATATTCGCCAGCCGGAACGTCAGTGCGCCGGGCTTGCCCGCCACCCGGGCAATCAGGTACCAGGCGCCGCCCTTGAGCACCAGGCCGAGCGGCTCGAGTTCGCGGCGGGACACGCCCCGCCAGCTCTGATACTTCACGTCGATACGGTACGAACCCCATACCGCATCGGCAACTTCACGCAGAAACGCCGGGGTTTCCTGCGCCCGGTACCAATCCACGGTATCGATGTGCAACCGGCTGGCGACGCGGTCGGCCCGCTCACGCGAGCCCGGCGGCAGGCTCGCCATCATCTTCAGCCGCGCGGAGGCGGCCATGCCGTCGAGGCCCAGTTCGCTCGCCGGCCCGGGCAGGCCCGCCAGGATCAGCGCGTGCGCTTCGTGCTCGGTGAGCCCGGTGAGATCGGTACTCCAGCCGTCGCGCAGCTGGAATCCGCCGTTGCGGCCGCGATCGCCCCAGATGGGCACGCCGGCCGTGGAGAGCTGGTCGATATCGCGCAGGATCGTGCGCTCGGACACTTCCAGTGCTTCGGCCAGCGCCGGCGCGGTCATCCGGCCGCGCGCCTGCAGCATCATCATGATCGACAACAGGCGGCTGGCTTTCATACGCGACACATTACCTCAAATACCTGACATAAGGTGTCATGTTATCGGACTTATGCTTTGCCGCATGCCCGATCCGCTTCATCGACGCGAAGGTCAAACGTGAACGAGAACATCCGAAAACAGCTGCTCGACGTCGTCGAGCTGCGCCAGTACACCCTTCATCCGCACCAGCGCGACGTGCTGATCGATCTCTTCGATCGCGAGCTGGTCGAGACACAGGAAGCGGTCGGCATGACGGTCATGGGGCAGTTTCGCGATCTCGATCGTCCGGATTTGTTCGTCTGGCTGCGCGGCTTTGAAAGCATGGCGACCCGGGTGAGAGGGCTGACGGATTTCTACGGCGGACCGAGCTGGAAAGCGCATGCCGACGCGGCCAATGAGACGATGATCGATTCGGATAACGTATTGTTGTTGAAGCCGGCATGGGAAGGATCGAACCTGCCCGTCGACGTGGCTCGCAGAGCGGGACGCGGCGCTATAGAAATCCCGCCGGGATTCGTCGACATCACGATCTTCTATCTGAACGAGCCGGCATCGGCGTCGCTTCTGGCGTTTTGCCGCGAACGCATGTCGAGCGTTCTTGCCGCTGGCGGTGCGATGGCTCAGGGGTGGTACATCACGGAGCCGCGCGAGAACGATTTCCGCCGATTGCCGGTGCGGACGAATGAACAGGTGTTGGTGGGCGTCGCGGTGTTTCCCGACATCGCGCGCTTCGACGAATTCGGCCGTTCGAATCGATGGGCGAACGAGATCGCCCCGCAACTGGCACGCTGGTCGATCCGTGCGACCGAGACGCATCGGCTGGTGCCCACCGCACGCTCGGCTGTTCGCGCGTAAGCGTGTTCAAGTCGGGCCGCATTTCATCAACGGGAGAGCGAACCATGAAGATCATTTCCGGGCCGCTGAGCATGTTCGGCGCCAAGGTCGAGATTGCGGCGCACGAGAAGGGTATCGATTTCGAGCTGGTGATGACGCCGTTCAGCCAGCTTCGCGGCTACGACCCCAAGCATCCGGATGTGCTGCGCATCAACCCGAAGCGCCAGGTGCCGGTGCTGATGGACGGCACGCTGGAGATCTTCGATTCCACGCAGATCTTCGAGTATCTCGAGGATCTGAAGCCCGATCCCGCGTTATGGCCGGCGCATCCGGCGGCGCGCGCGATCGCGCGTCAGCTCGAACATTGCAGCGACGAAATCTATTTTCCGCACGTCGTCCGGCTGATGGGGCTTGAAGATACGCCGGACGATCCGGCCGCACAGGCGGCGCGCGCCGAAGCGTCGCAATACTATCGGCGCATGGAACGCGTGCTGGCAGATCGGGAATTTCTGGCCGGGACCTATTCCTATGCCGACATTGCGTTCTACATGGCGCAGTTGTTCGGCGCGCGTAAGGGCGCGCCGATGACGGCGGAGACCCCCAACCTGCTCGCGTGGCGTGCGCGGATGACTGCACGTCCGGCCATCCGGAAGGTCGCCGGAGCGATGGCCGGCTATCTGGAATCGATCGAAAACGCGGTGCCCGATTTTCTTCGCGGCCTGAACTCGTCGTCCGGGGAAAAATGACTGCACCCGTCGCGCCAACGAAGTCCGACTTGCCCCTCTATTCGAGGCCTTGACCTTAAAGTTGAGTTTAATCTTAGAGTGCTTGCTGACAGCAGTGAATCAGCAGGCTTCGGGTGTTGCCTGCCACGGTCAATCATCGACGAGAGGCAACGGACATGGACAGGCGTTTTACACAGGTCGAATTCGGGCCGCACACGGTCGACGTGCCCGAAGGCGGGTACTACGACCGGTTCAGGATGAATCCGGACCTGGACGAGGTGGCGCGCGATCCCGCCGCGGGGAATATCGATTTTTTCCGCCGGATTCCGAAGCGTCAGGTGGCGTCGCGGGTCGGGCCGACCTGGGCGCCGAACTTCTACTACCGTTCCAGCAGCATTCAGCTGTTGTTCCTTGCGCCGCTCGACCGCCTGCGGACCCTGTTGCCGGTGCCGCTCGAACCGTTGCGTGCGCTCCCCGGGCGCGGGCTGGTCGCGCTGACCTTCTTCTCCTATTCGGTCTGCGATAACGATCCGTATGACGAAGTATCCGTCGCGGTGGTGATCCGTCGGCCCGGCGCGAAAGGGTCGCACGCGCTGGAACTGATCGACTCGATGCGGCGCCGGAGCTTCTTCGCGCATGTGCTGGCGCTGCCGGTCACCACGGAAATCGCGCGGGTTCGCGGCGTACACGGCTATCAGTTGCCCAAGTGGCTCGCCGATATCGACGTGAACATCGGCGCTACCGCAAGCGCCCGCATTGCCGGCCCGGGCGGGCGGCCGGACCTGAGCCTGAGCGTGCCGCTGCCCGCGCTGACCCACGTCGCGTCCCAATCGCAGATGGGCACGACGACGATGATCAATCGCATCGACGGCGAATGGCACCAGACCTCGGTGCAGACCAATACGCTATCGTTCGCGCAGCGCCTGCTGCCGCGCAACGTCGAGCTGGTGCGACACGGCGGGCCGCTGAGCCAGTTGCTCGACGGGCTCGGCGCATCCACCATCATGCGTCTCGACGTGGTAAAAGACGCGCAGCTGGTCCTGAACCTGCCGACGCCCTTAAAGACATTCGATGAACCCGGAACACAACACTAACGGCACGGAAGCCCGCGACACGCCCGCGCCGAAGGAACCGTCCATGACCGAGCCGACCCATGATCTCGTCGTATTTGGCGCCACCAGTTTTGTCGGGCAGATCCTGACCCGCTACCTGTCCGACTATCTGTCGGGCTCGGGCGAGACGCTGCGCTGGGCCATCGCCGGCCGCTCCGACGCGAAGCTCAGGCAGGTCAGGGATGCGCTGGGCGCGGCGGGGCAGTCGTTGCCGATCATCGTCGCCGACGCGGCCGACGAAGCGCAATTGCGGGCGCTCTGTGCGCAAACACGGGTGGTCGTGTCCACCGTCGGACCCTATGCGCTGTACGGTGAGCCGCTGGTCAAGGTCTGCGCGGAAACCGGCACCGACTACTGCGACCTCACCGGCGAGACGCAGTGGATCAAGCGAATGATCGAACAATACGAGCCGGCGGCCCGGCAATCGGGCGCGCGCATCGTTCATTGCTGCGGCTTCGATTCGGTGCCGTCGGACATGGGCGTGTTCTTCCTGCAGCAACAGGCGCGGCGGCAGTGGGGCGCGCCGGCCGGGCAGGTGAAGATGCGCGTCCGAACGCTGAAGGGCGGCGCGTCGGGCGGTACCGTGGCGAGCGTGATCAACGTCGTTCGGGAAGCTGCGGCCGATCCCGCGTTGCGCAGGGAACTGCTCGATCCTTATTCGCTGTGCCCACAAGGTCATGGCTTCACGGCGCGGCAGCACGCGGTTCGATCGGCCGAATTCGATCGCGACTGCGACGCGTGGATCGCGCCGTTCGTGATGGCGGCCGTCAACGAGCGCGTCGTGCACCGCTCCAATGCGCTGGCCGGCAATGCGTACGGCAGCCGGTTCACCTACGACGAAGCCGTCATGACGGGCACGGGCCTCAAAGGCCGCGTGACCGCGCTGGCGATGGTGGCGGGCCTCGGCGCGTTCATGGTGGGCGTGATCATCAAGCCGGTGCGCATGCTGATGGAGCGCTTCCTGCTGCCGAAGCCCGGCGAGGGGCCGAGCGCCGAGGCCCAACTGGCCGGCCGCTACGATCTGCGTTTCTTCGGCCGTGCCGACGACGGGCGGACCCTGCGAGTGAAAGTCACCGGCGATCGCGATCCGGGTTACGGCTCGACCGGCAAGATGCTGGGCCAGGCCGCGATCAGTCTCGCGCTGGATTGCGGACGCGACGGCGACAAGACCGGGCGCGGCGGCGGCTTCTGGACGCCCGCGACGATGTTCGACGAGCGCTTTGTCGAGCGTCTGGTGCGCCACGCGGGATTGCGTTTCGACGTGATTTGAACGCGCAGTCCGTCCGCTATTCGAAAGGAAGCCGATAAAGATCGGATTGCGAATCAATGTTGGGAGACCACTGACTGTCACGGTGGGTCGAATGGCCGGACCTGGTCCGGCCGGAGAGTCGCGGCAACATGAAGATCGGGGAACTGGCGGAACGCACCGGCCTTACCCCTTCGCGCATCCGCTTTTACGAACGCATCGGTCTCTTGACGTTCGTCGAACGCGAAGCGAACGGTTATCGCAGTTATCCGCAGGAAGCGGTGACGGTGCTCGATCTGATCACCGCCGCGCAGAAGGCGGATTTCAGTCTTGACGAGATTCGCACGCTGATTCCGTCGGATCTCACGCAATGGCAATGCGGTTCGTTGCTGGAAGCGCTGTGCCGCAAGGTGGAAGACATCGAGGCGCTGGAGGCGCGGCTGGCGCGAAGCAAGGCGCACGTCGTGTCGCTGATCGCCGAAATCCGGGCGAAGCCGGAGTCGGTTGATTGTGCAACCAATGCGAAAAGGCTGTTGTCGAGGATCCCATCCGGGAATGCCGTGAACGCCGGCGATGCGGGCACCGCCGACGCTCATCACGAGCCGGTGCCGCGCCGGACGATCCGCCCTTAGGTCCGCGCCGGCGCAAGCCCGTCCGCCGCGTCACAGGAGCGCGACGACCTGCTCGGCCGTCGCCTTCGCCGATTGCGGATTCTGGCCGGTCACCAGGCGGCCGTCGACGACGACGTTCGACGTGAACGGCAGCAGCGCCTTTTCGTAGCGCGCACCACGCTGTTGCATCTGCTGCTCGACGTTGTAGGGCACTTTCTTCGCGACACCGGCCAGGATTTCCTCCATCCACGAGTAGCCGGTGATCCGGCGCCCGGCAACCAGCAGCGAGCCGTCCGACAGCGTCGTGTTCAGCAGGCCGCAGTAGCCGTGGCAGACCGACGACACGACGCCGCCGCGCTCGTAGATCTCGCGCGTGAGGCGCTGCAGCCCTGCATCGTCCGGGTAGTCCCACATGACCGCATGGCCGCCGGTGAAGTAGATCGCATCGAAATCGGCCGAATCGATCTCGTCGGGGCGCGCCGTGGTCGCGAGCAGCGCCTCGTTGGCCGGGTCGGCGCGCCACGCTTTCGCGGCGGCGTCGGCGTGCGGCCATTTCAGCGAGCGCGGTTCCAGCGGCGACACGCCGCCCTTGGGGCTCACGAGCCGCTGCTCATAGCCTTGCGCCGCGAAGATGTGGTGGGCATGCGTCAGCTCGGACAGCCACAGGCCGGTCGGTTGCGACGGATCGGCGTAGTGCGCGACGTTGCTGACGACGTGAAGGATGCGCGTGGTCATGATGCGATTTCCTCTTGAGCGGCCACGGGCGGACGTCGTCGACGCACCGCCGGATGGTCGGATGGCAGAACCCAACCCGATGGCCTCGATACGCTGCCGAGGCAAACCTTAACCTTCAAGCGAAGTTCAAGGTCAAGACCTTTTCGCGTTGACCGTCCGCGCGCGTTTCTCGGGCAGCACGAGTCCGTCCAGCAAGGTCGTCAGCGCATCCTCGATCGCATGATCGCCGACCTTCTCGCGCACCAGCCGTCCGTCGATCGCGAGCATCGTCAGGCCGTGGAGGTGCGCCCAGCAGGCGGTCGCCTGGCCAAGCGCGGAGCGCGGGCGGATCGTGCCGGCGCGCTGGCCGTGCTCCAGGATGTCGACGACCAGCAGGAAGGGCGCCTGCACGCGCGGATCGAGATGGATATCCGAAGGCTCGCCGGCATCCGCGGCAAACATCAGTCGATAAAGATCCGGATGGCGCTGCCCGAACGCGAGATGGGCATAAGCGAGCGCAAGCAGCACGTCCGGTGCGCCCGCGGCGGGATCGACGGACGCGGCGAGATCGTCGCGCAAGCGATCGAAGCCGATCAGCGCCAGCTCGTGAAGCAACGCGGCCTTGTCCGGGAAATGCCGGTACGGCGCGGAGTGGCTGACGTTCGCGCGCCGCGCGATTTCACGCAGCGTGAACTGCCAGCCTTGTTGCTCCTGCAACGTGTCGAGTGCCGTGTCGATGATCGCGCGGCGCAGATCCCCGTGGTGATAAGCCTTTTGCCCGGCGTCCGCATCCGCGTCTGACGGCATCGTGTTGCTCCTATGTTGACATGGAACACATTGTGGTCCTATGATCCGTGACACGCAAGTTGACAGTGTCTACATCGACGCAACCTCGTGAGGTGCACCATGGCCGTTTCCGCAGAATCCAGCTCGAGCATCGACCCGGCGGCGTTGCTGGCCCGCCAGCGCAGTGCATTCGTGACCGAGGGGCCGCCGAGCGTGGAGCAGCGCAAGGCGCGGCTTGCCCGGCTGCGCGCCGTGGTGCTGGCCCATCGCCGCGACGTGGAGGAGGCGGTCAGCGCCGATTTCGGGCATCGCTCGCGCCACGAGACCGCGATCATGGAACTCGTGGGCGTGATCCAGGCGATCGATTACCTGACCCGCAACCTGCGTCGCTTCATGAAGCCGCAGCGCCGGCACGTCGGCATCTTCTATCGTGCCGGGCAGGCGCACGTCGAATATCAGCCGGTGGGTGTCGTGGGCGTGATGGCGCCGTGGAATTACCCGTTCGCGCTGACGTTCATTCCGCTGGCGACGGCGCTGGCCGCCGGCAACCGCGCGATGCTCAAGCCGTCGGAGCTGACGCCGCGCACCAGCGAGGTGATGCGTCGCATGCTCGCGGACACCTTCCCGAGCGAGGAGGTCGCGGTCGTGCTCGGCGGCCCGGAAGTCGGCGCCGCCTTCAGCGGCCTGCCGTTCGATCATCTGCTGTTTACCGGCAGCACCCAGGTGGGCCGCAAGGTCATGAAGGCGGCAAGCGAGAACCTCGTGCCGGTGACGCTCGAACTGGGCGGCAAGAGCCCCGCGATCGTCGCGAGGGGGCATGTCGATGGCCGGACGATGTCCAGCATCGTGTTCGGCAAGCTGTCGAACGGCGGACAGACCTGCGTGGCGCCCGACTATGCGCTCGTGCATGAAGACGATCTGGATGCGTTCGTCACGCAATACGATGCGGCGGTCGCGCGCTTCTATCCGGACGGGCCGACCAGCCCGGACTACACGTCGATCGTCAGCGACCGACATTACGATCGTCTGAAGGGGCTCGTCGACGAAGCGCGCAACCAGGGCGCGCGCGTGATCGAGGCGGGCGTGAATCCGCAACATGCGGCCACCCGAAAGCGGACGCTTGCGCCCACGTTGATCGTCGGGGCGGGTGACGACACGGCCGTCATGCAGGAAGAGATTTTCGGGCCGATCCTGCCGGTGCGCACGTATCGCACGATCGACGAGGTCGTCGACTACGTGAATGCGCGTCCGCGGCCACTTGCGCTTTATTACTTCGGTGCACGGGATGGCGATTGCGACACGTTGCTGAAGCGAACCACGTCGGGCAATGTCGGCATCAACAACACGATCCTGCATGTCGCGCAGGAAGATTTGCCGTTCGGCGGTGTGGGTCCGAGCGGGATGGGCGCGTATCACGGCATCGAGGGATTCCGCGCGATGAGCCATGCCAAGGGCGTGTTCGTGCAGGGGCGCTGGAGCCTGCCGAGCCTGCTGCGTGCGCCGTTCGGCAAGCTCGCGGATTTCGCGCTGGCGGCGCTGCTTGGGCGGAATCGAGATCCGGCTGAAGGGCGCGTTGGATTGAGTGCAAAGCGCTGAGTTGGGCGGGGCGCCGCGCCGGGGCATCGCGGCAAAAGGCGAATGCCCCGTTTGAATTTCCGTGCGGGCCGCTCGTTACGGCCTGCTGCGTTTGCCGGCGCCCGTGCGAACGGCGGTTTCGTCGAAGATCGTCGCGGCGAATTCGGCGGCTGCCGGCATCCGGGCGTCATGCATCAGCACGAATTCCGTTTCCGGCAGGTCCGGCAACCCTTCGGATCTGCCCAATTCACGGAGCGTGTCGTCGATCGCGCTGCGCGGTACCGGGGCGAGCGCGATGCCGGCTCGCGCGAACGTGAGGATGCCGGTGACGCTCGGGCTTTCGCAGGCGATCCGATAGTGCATGCCGGCCAGCGCGAGCGCCTTGATGGCGGCCGCCCGGTACGGACACGGATCGGGAAAGCACGCGAGCGGGACATCGCCTTCGGGAAGCGGCTCGTGGCGCGCAAAGGCCCAGACGAGCGGTTCTCGCCACAACGTCGCGCCCTGGCCCGAGTGCGAGCAGCGGCTGCCGATCACGAGATCGAATTCGCCGTTTGCGTGCCGCCGAAACAGGCTGTCGCCGATGTCGACCGTCAGATCCAGCCGCAAGCCGCGCCGCGCGGCGCCATAGCGTCGCATCACGTCGGGAAGCCAGCCTCCCGCGAAGTCTTCCGATGCGCCGATACGCAGCTTGATCTCGACTGCGTCGCCGGTTCCCAGCTTCGCCTTCGCTTCCTCGCTCAGATTGAGCATCGCGCGCGCGTAGCCGAGCAGCGTGTGGCCGTGCTCGGTGAGCGTGACGCTGCGCGTATTGCGCACGAGCAGCGCCCGACCGAGCTGTTCCTCGAGACGAACGATCTGGGCGCTGACCGCGGATTGGCTGAGATGCAGCCGGTGACCGGCGCCGGTAAAGCTGCGCACGTCGGCAACCGCAACGAACGTATGAAGCAGCGCCGTGTCGAGGGGAGGATTCATTGATCACCAATCCGGGTTAATTCAATCAATTAATATCGTTTCCAAATTATAGGCCGACTCGATACGCTGCGAATCGCAGTGGGTGATCGCGCATGTCGCGCGTCGCCGCCACTCTTGGCAAGGACCGGCTCCATGACGCGCGTGCTGTATATCGAAGGCTCACCCAACAAGGACTATTCGGCGTCGATCGACGTGTGCAATGCCTTTCTCGATGCGTACCGGCACGCCCATCCGGACCACGAGATACAGAAGCTCGACATCTGGGATCTGGCGATGCCCGAATTCGACGAAGCGGCGCTGGCCGCGAAATACGCCGGGCTGAGCGGAACGGCGTTGACGCCGGCGCAGGCGGCGGCCTGGCAGCGGATCGAACAGATCGCGGTGCCCTTCCACGCAGCGGACAAGTTCCTGTTCGGCGTGCCGCTGTGGAATTTCAGCATTCCGTACAAACTCAAGCACCTGATCGATGTGATCTCGCAGAAGGATGTGCTGTTCACGTTCGACGGTTCGGGGTTCGCCGGCAAGCTGGCCGGGAAGAAGGCGGCGGTCGTCTATGCGCGTGGGCTCGGCTATCAGGCGCCGGGTTCGTTTACGCCGGCCGGCGAGTTCGATCTTCAGCGTCCGTACATGGAAACCTGGCTGAAGTTCGTGGGCGTGAAAGACGTCACCGGCATTGTCGTCGAGCGGACGTTGTTCGGTCCCGACGGACAGGTCGATCGCAGTCGCGCGATCGACGAAGCCCGCGCGATCGCGCACACGTTCTGACGCTGCCGCGCTTCGCATCGCATGCGGCACGGCAGCGGATCGCGCCCGATGATCGTTTCGAAGCGCGGCCCGGATACGCGCGTCAGCGTCCGCCGCGCGCGATGGCGAGCGCGATGCCGAAGCCCACGAGCAAGCCGCCGAAGGTGCGGTCGATCCAGTGGCGCAGCGACAGCAGGCGATCACGGACGGCCGTGGCGGAGAAACACAGGGCCACCAGGCTGAACCAGCCGGCATGCGCCAGCGCGATGAAGGCGCCGTAGCCGAGCTGCACGATCAACGGTGTGTCGGGCCGCACGGCCTGCATGAACAGGCTGACGATGAACACCGTGGTTTTGGGATTCAGTGCGTTGGTGAAGAAGCCGGTGCGCAGCGCGGCCAGATCGGACAGCGGCGCCGCATGCCTGTCGGCTTGCCCGTCACCGGGCTGGGTCATGAGCATCTTCGCGCCCAGGTAGATCAGGTAGATCGCGCCGATCAGCTTGACGGCATTGAAGAGCCACAGGGATTGGCGGATCAGCAGGCCCACGCCCAGCAGCGTGTAGCTCACATGGACCGTTACGCCCAGCCCGATACCGAGCGCGGTGAGCACGCCCGATCGGCGCGACAGCATCAGGCTGTTGCGCGTGACCATCGCGAAGTCCGGGCCCGGGCTGATGACAGCCAGCAGCGTAATGGTGACTACAACTATCAGCTCCGTCATCGCGTTGTCCTTTCGATTGATGTCGTCATGGCACAATCTTAGGGACCGTATTCCATCGGGAAAAGCGATGATTTCTGACCAGAATGGTGAGATTGACTCACAGTCGATCCGTACGACCCTGCCGTCGCTGATGGCGTTGCGTTGTTTCGAGGCGGCGGCGCGTCACGAGAATTTCAGCCGTGCCGCCGACGAACTGTGCCTGACCCATGGCGCGGTCAGCCGTGCGGTGCGTCTGCTCGAGGATGACCTGGGCGTGGCGCTGTTCCAGCGCCGCAGCCGTCGTGTGTTCCTGACCGATGCGGGCCGCAAGCTGGCCCAGGCTGTCCATGATGGCCTGGGCCTGATGCGCCACGCCGCGCACGCATTGCGCACCGAGGCCGCCCGGGCGCGGCGTTGGGTGCTGTCGTGCGAACCGACGCTGCTGATGCGTTGGCTGATTCCGCGCTGGCCGGACTTCCAGGCCCGGTATGCGGGAGTCGACATCCATCTCGCTGCGGCGGGCGGTCCGTTCTCGTTCGACAGCGGCATCGACATGGCCATCCGCCGCAACGATTTTGCGTGGTCGGCGGGGTATCACGCCGAACCTCTGTTCGCCGAGCGGGTGGGGCCGGTTTGCCGGCCGGACAAAGTCGATGCGTGGTTTTCCGCTCGTCGCGGCGTTCGCTCGTTGAAACCTGACGCGCCGCAATTGCATACGCGGACACGGCCGGACGCGTGGAAGGAGTGGGTGGTGGCGGCGCACCAGCCGAAGGGGAGCGGGCGGCGGCAGACGTTCGACCATTTCTACTTCAGTCTGCAGGCGGCCGTCGCGGGGCTCGGTGTCGCCATCGGCCCGTGGCATCTCGTGCGCGATGACCTCGAAAGCGGTGTGCTGGTCGCGCCGATGGGTTTCGTGGAGGATGGCTCGCACTACTGCTTGCTGACGCCGGCGCCTGTCGCGGCGGGAAGTGCGCAGTCGGAGCTGCTTGCGTGGCTGAAGACGATGGTTTGATAAATCAGGAAGGGTTGGTTCGAAGATCCGGCAAAGGGCGAGGCCAGTGCATCGGCGACGGCCGATTTCGGCTGGCGCCGCCGGGCCGTCTGCCCCGGCCCGGACGACGACGTTCGTCGACATTGCGAAGCCGAGTGCGAGAGCGGTAGAATTCGTGTCGCCGAAAATAGAGTGGCAGGTTGGTATCTCCTGCGCCCCGCGAGGGGTTCTAACCATGCCGCGGCGTCAACCTTGCTTTCACGAGTCAAGGGGGGCGCACTGTGGACATGACGCTGCGCGCCTCCCATCCATGGGGAATTGCACCGATGCGCACACACGTAAAAGATCCGTCGACCGGTAACGGGGCGGTGTTCAGCGACACGAGCTTCAGCCGCGACGAGCTGGCTCGCGTTCTTCAGCAATCCGGTGACGGGCCGACCTTCGAGCGCTGCGACTTCGACGGCCAGGACCTGTCCGACCTTGATTTCCGCGCGGCACGATTCGCGCAGTGCAACTTCGAGCGGACCCGCTTTGAGCACAGCGATCTGACGGGCAGCCGCTGGCTGGGTTGCAAGGGCGCCACGGCAAATTTCCGGTATGCCAATGCGAGTGATGCCCGATTCTGCCGGAGCGATTTGAACAATACCGACTGGACCGGCGCCAAGCTTGCATCGACCGTCTTTACGGAGGTCAGGCTGACGGGAGCCCGTTTCACGGACATCCGGGCGCTGGGGCTCAGCTTCCACGATTCCCTGCTCGTGGGCGCCAATCTCAGCGGGTTGTCGTTCCGGAAGCAGACCCTCGAAGCATTGAATTTCGCCGAAGCGGACCTGTCCGATTGTGACTTTCGCGATGCCGTATTCGAGGGCGGCAGCCTCGGCAATGCGCGCCTGCACAACACGCGGTTCGACGGCGCGGACCTGCGCTCGACAGACTTGACCGGCCTGCGTTTATCCGATGTATTGCTTCATTTCAAAGGGGCGATCCTCTCCGTCGATCAAGCGGTCATGCTGATCGGCAATTGCGGTGTGCGCGTGATGTGAATCTCGTCGGGCACGCGGTCGTGCGGCGCTCGACCGCGGCGGCCGGATGATCGTCTCTGCCCGCATTCTTGAACAAAGCGCTATTCGATGCGAAGTGATGCAGGCATGTTCACGTCCATGAAATCGGCGAGCACGAAGCGTGCGATCAAGAACAGCCAGTCGTCCCCGTGCAATGCGCCCAGCCGCGTGCAGATTCATTGCAATACGCATTGTTCGATGCAGATCATTCCGGCAGGATCAGCACTCAAATGACTATTCCCGACCAAGAGGCATGGAACGCATGGCAACCGGACGTGCTCGCGCAACGGTTGAGCGATATTCATTTGCCATGGTGCGTCGTCGGTGGATGGGCGCTCGATCTTTGGCATGGCGTGCAAACACGCGAACACGGCGATCTGGAATTCACCATTTTACGAGAAGACTTCGACAGATTCCGGCAGGCGTTTGGTGATCTGGAGTTCTATACGGCCCATGCGGGTGTTGTCGAAAAACTGCCGGCAAACCAGCGCACGCCATCCGGCATCATGCAATTCTGGGGATACGATCGCGCTGCCGAACGTTGGCGGATCGATATGATGATCGAGCCGGGAACACCCGAATGGTGGGCCTACAAACGAGACCCGTCGTTCAAGCGGCCGCGTGCCGAAATGGTGATGAGAACCGCCGACGGCATCCCGTTTCTGAATCCCTCCGCGGTACTGCTGTTCAAGGCCCGCGATCGGCGTCCCAAAGACCAGCGAGATTTCGACAATGCATTACCGAAACTGCCGGTTATCGAACGCACGTGGCTGAAAGACTGTCTGGATGTTCTCCACCCTGGCAATGAATGGGCGCGGGTGCTTTGACGGCCAATCGCGTTCGCTTCAATGGCAGCCGTTGGACTAAAGTGAATATTCCCCGGGCATCTTTAAACCGCAGCCCTTTACACGAAGGTCAACGATGAGGTCGAGCCATGCAGCTTCAAACCGGTAATCTGTTCAGTGTGGAAGGGGAGCGCGGCGGCGACGAGCGGATCGATATCCTCGTCACGGGGCAGCGTCTGAATGTCGAGCGGATCGTGTCGATGGGACACGCGAGCCCCGACGGGTTCTGGTATGACGACTCGCGCGCCGAATGGGTCGTGCTGCTGTCGGGGGCGGCCGTGCTCGAGTTCGAAGAGGGTTCGATACGGCATGACATGCGCCCGGGCGACTACGTGCTGATCGAGCCGCATAACCGCCATCGCGTCGCGTGGACGCACGAAGACGAGCAAACCGTGTGGCTTGCTGTTTATTACGAACGCTGAATCACGATTGGCCGGGATGCGACTCGACGCGTAACGGTCGGCCATGCGCCGGATTCGGCAAAACGACATCAACCCGGCGCGGTGTTTGAATACCGCCGGTATCGATGCCCAAATCGCCGGACAACGCGCTGAATTGCGCGCCGGTACGCGTCGAGAATCTTATTCCTGGATCAGGAATCGATTGCGATTCTTCGCATCTTTGATCCATGCGGGCGCGCGACCGCGGCCCGACCAGGTTGCCCCGGACTTCGGATCGCGATACTTCGCCTGCACGGGTGCCGCCGCTTGCTTGGCCGACCGGCCTCGACGTACACCGAAAATGTCCTTTTCGGTAATGCCGAATTCCGCGACCTTGGCGCGGATGTCGTCGACGATCGACTGGAATTCCGCGGCGCGCGCGGCTTCGGCTTTCTCGGCCAAAGCTTCCATTTGGGCTTTCAGTTCCTTGTAAGTCGCCATATATCGCTCGTTGGGGTTGTGTACACACATGATAGCGGTTTAAAGCGGAAATGATGAGGAAATTCTCTTCTACAACGCAATTCGCCATCGATATGGCGTGCAAGACTGTTTCGAACACCTGAAAAGTGCATCGCTTTGGCGAATGCACACATGATTGCCTGCGCACGCGACGCAATCCGGTCGCGTCTCTTTGGTCGTTCGCGGCCGGCTTTCTCTTTCGGGACAAGCGCGGAAGACTCAATTATTCTTTTACTTCTTTCTGACATATCGGGGAATTCACTGATGAACAGGGACGATAAGCTGACACAGGTCGCCGCCGAATTCGGATTCGATCCGGACGAGGAAATCAGGATCGGCGGAAAGTACACGCCGGTTCTGGTCGACGGGAGCACGGCCTACATTGCCGGGCAGATTCCGCGCGTGGGGGAAGTCGTGCGGTTCGTCGGCGTCGTGGGCGAATCCGTTTCGCTGGACGACGGTCGCCGTGCCGCCGGCATATCGGCGCTGCGTGCGCTGTCGCTGGTTCGAAAGCACTGTGGCACGCTCGATGCGATAGCGTCTGTTCCCCGCATGACCGTTTACGTGCGGAGCGCCCCCGACTTCACGATGCAAAGCGAAGTGGCCGACGGCGCATCCGATGTGCTGTATGTGGTGCTCGGCGATGCGGGCGTTCATACGCGTTCGTCCGTCGGCGTGCTGCAATTGCCCAAGGGTGCGTCGGTGGAAGCGGATTTCATTTTCGGATTGCAGCGTGGCAATGCCGGCAGCTGATTTTTCGCGAGCCGGATCTCGCGTGCGGGCCGCTTCGCAAAACAGTCAGACAACCGGCGCATGATGCGCATTTCTGCAATGGCAGGAGGCCTGCAATGCCGAAAGCAAAAAAGAAACTGCTGCCGAAGGACTTTGAAACATTGCTCGACGAAGGTGATGTCGCGAAGCTGCAGGCAGTGTTCGATACCTGCGACGTGAACGCGCGCGGCGGGCCGAGCAAGCGGACCGCGCTGTCGTTCGACCGTTGCCCCGATGATCTCGCGCGCTGGCTTGTTGCGCAGGGCGCTGATATCGGCGCGGCCGACGCGTACGGCAACACGGCGCTGCACGCGCGCGCCCGAAGCCGCCGCGGCCGCTTCGACGTGCTGCTCGAACTCGGCGCGGATGTTCACGATGACGGCGCGTCGATCGGCACCGCGCTGCACGCCGCGGCCGACTCGCGCAATGCGTTGTCCGCACGCGTGCTGCTCGAGCACGGCGCGCGCGTCGACGCGTTGAACCGCGACGGGCAGACGCCGCTCGAGCGTGCGCTGCGCACCTGCGGCAATGCGGATCTGGAGCACATGGTGGCGCTCGCCGACGTGCTGCTCGACGCCGGCGCGGCGAAGACGCCGCGCATGCAAACCAGCGTCACGGAGATCGGCGAGCGTTTCGAGTTCATGCGCGAGCGCTTCAACCCGGAATCCGTCGACGCGGCCAGTGCCGCGCTGGACCGGCTCTATGCGCTGTTCGATGTGCCGCCGGTGCCGCGCCGTCAACTGCACGACGGCCGGGCGCCGATCGTCGTCGGGGCCGGCTCGTGGCAGGAGCAGCATCAGGCACTGTGGAAGCAACTGGTGCCGGGAACCGGGCATGCGGCGACGGTGCAGGGCGAACTCATCCGGATCTCGGGCCGCATCGCACATGAGCTCGACCACAACGGAGGCTGCAACTGGGATGCGGACTTCCGCAAGATGGCCGATGCGTTCGCGGCATTCGTGCGCACCGGCACGTCGCTGCCGGCGGCCGATTTGTCAGACGTGGAAGCGGTCGTGCAGGACGTGAAGCGTCAGTCGGGAGACCCGGCGCAACTGTGTCGCTTGGCCGTCGCGTGGGTGCGCCTGAACCCCGATCCCCTCGAACTCGCGCCGCCGTCCTACCGGCGATAGCAACGCGCCGTCACGCACGGCGGGATACGTGATCGTGCACAACGCCCGTGCGTGCGGCAAATCCGCATTGCCGATTTGCATGACCGCCGTGCACCGGCGGCAGGTCGTTCAAGTCATTCATCCAGCTCCGCCGTAATTTCCCGAAACCGCCGCTGCGCCAATATCGACCGGCATCCCCACTTTGGGAGATGCGATCGCCGTGCGGTACGCCTACGATGGACAACAGGGCATCGGGGACCGGATGTCACGAGAACAAGCGGACAGGCCTGCCATTCCGCGTCGAATTCTTCAAACGCCCGCGCGGTTTACTGACACAGCGTCTGCGTACGATGACGCTCAACGTGTGTGGTGGGTCGTTTGCATCGCGGCACGATGGCGCGTTGATGACGGAAGGCCTGACGTCGCATTTCGGGGAATTTCAATCAATATGCTGGCACGAGACTATGTGGAACGAGAGCTCTCTCACATCCAGAGAATGGTGGCTCTCCTGGCAAGCGAGACGCTTGCCGACGACGTGTCGATGTCGGGCGCGGGGCGCGTGAGGCACCCGAGCTACTGGCGTGGGCGAATCGAGGAACTGCTGTCGGCGCCCGATGTGCCGCACCACGTCAGAAAGCTCAGCGAAGCCGTGCTCGCGAAGATCGACGAGATGGAATCGCGGTTTGCGGCGATGAAGTAAGTGCATCGTCGGACAATGCACTGAAACGCACGCCCTCCATCGCGTCGTCGATCGCATGCCCGTTGCTCACTCGAGCGCCATCACGGCAAGCAGGGCCGCACGAAACGCGGCCATCTCCGCAGCGGTACCGACGGACACGCGCAGGTATTCCGGCGGGCCCGACTCGCGAATCAGGACCCCGTGGCGCAGGAGTCCGCTCCATATCCGGTGGCGATCCGCAAACTTGCCGAACATCACGAAATTGGCATCGGAATCGGCCACCGCGAGCCCGTGGTCACGCAGCCAGCCGACGATCGAATCGCGCTCGGCCTTGATCGCCTCCACTTGCGACAGCATCTCGTCACGGGCAACCAGCGCCGCGCAGGCAGCCGCCTGGGTAAAAGCGGACAGGTGGTAGGGCAGGCGAACCAGCTTCAGCGCGTCGACGATCGCAGGCGCGCATGCGCAATAGCCGACACGGCCACCGGCGAATTTGAACGCCTTGCTCAACGTGCGGGTGACGACGAGCCGTGGATGGTCCGGCAGCAGCGTCACCGCGCTGCGGACCCCGTGGCGCCGGAACTCCGCATACGCTTCGTCGACGACCACCACGCCCGGCGCGACGTCGAGTATCGCGTGGATCGTGTCGACCGGAAGCGCGGTCCCGGTCGGGTTGTTCGGCGACGTCAGCAGGATCACGTTCGGCTGGTGCGCGCGGATGCTGTCGATCGCCTGATTCAGGTCCAGCGCGAAATCGTCGGTGCGCGGCAGCGTATGCAGGCGCGTGAAGGTCGTCCGGCAGTATTCGTCATACATGGGATACGCGGGCGTAAAGGCCAGCGCCGATCGCCCCGGGCCGCCGAATGCCTGGAGAATCTGCTGGATCACTTCATTCGAGCCGTTGGCTGCCCAGACGCGCGACGCGTCGAGCGTCACGCCGGTGTCGTGCGTCAGATAAGCAGCCAGATGCGCACGCAGCTCGGCAAAGTCGCGGTCGGGATAACGGTTCGCCGCGCGCGCCGCATCGGCCACCGCGGCCGCGATGCGCTCGACGAGTGCCGGCGATGGCGGATACGGATTCTCGTTGACGTTCAGGCATACCGGCACATCGAGCTGCGGCGCCCCGTACGCGTGCTGCAACTTGAGGTCCTCCCGGAGCGGCAAATCCGACAAGGCGACTTCTTTCCAGGGTTGTTGCATTTAAAACACTCCGTACGTTATCGATCGATCCGCGCAGCGGGTTTTTAAGGCGGCAAAAAACAAAAAAGGCGCCGGAGGCGCCTTGGTCGTTGTCTTGATCGGGAAAGACCCGATTCAATCTCTAGATGCGAAACGAACCACGGCGCAACAGCGGGCGACCGTGATGATGGTGCAGCGAGGGCGTGGCGTTTCGAATCGTCATGCGCTGCATCATGGCATACCCTGATCCGGATGAAAAGCCGCCCACGCGATACGCGCCGACCGAATGTGGCCATTACGTCTGACGAGAAACGGTAACAAACGTGGTATTTCGATCAAACGCAGACGGGTAATTTGAACGATGCCGCCGATTGAGTAAGATTCGCCAAAGACGTTCGACAAAAACGCACGGCGCGGGGTGGCCAGATGCAAATGAACGGTTTGATTCCATCGGCGTGGGTCGATGACCTCTACGCCGCGGCACTCGGCGATCAACGGTGGGACACGGTGCTGGACGGGCTGCGATCGTCGGTCGGCGTGCGCATGGTCACGCTGCTGTCGTTCGACGAAGCGGCGAGGGTGCCGGCGATCGAGCAGGCGGCGGGCGACGATCCGTCCTGGGTTGCCGCGTGTTACCGCACCTACAACACCGAGTTCTACCGGTACGACCCGGTCGTGCCGATCGCCGGCAACTGGCCGGCAGGCCGCTGGTTCGAAGACGTCAAGCACTTGTCTCGGCAAGAGCGCGCGCACAGCGTGTTCTATCAGGAATTCCTGCACCCATACGGGCTCGGCAGCATCTCGGGCCTGTATATCCATCGCGGCGAGGGCACCGGCGCATTCCTCAGTGTCCAGAGCGGCCCCGAATCGCAAGGCCTTTCCGACGATCAGCGCCGCACCATCGAAATCATGGGGACGCATATCAGCCGCGCGCTGCGGATCCAGGCACGCATCGGGGAACTCGAGGCGCGCGTGGCCGCCGCGGAATCGGCGCTCGATGCGATTCCGGTGCCGGTGTTCCTGCTCGGCGAGCAACGCGAGCTGCGCTATACGAATCGCGCGGCCGATCAACTGATCGCGGCGGAACCGGCGATGCGGATCCTGAACGGACGTTTCGCGCCGGAAGGCTGCATCGACGATGCGCAGTGGCGGCACGCATTCGCGCGCGGCGGGTTGTTGCTGCGGCGTGCGACGGGCGAACCGTTGCCGCTTGCGCTGATGCCGATTCCCGGACAGTCGCGCCTCGCGCGCGAACGCTCCGGCGTCGCGGCGTTGATGACGGCCGCCGACCTGCGGTCGCCGTCGGCCCGCGCGCAGCGGCTGCGCGTGTTCTACGGCCTGTCGTCGGCGGAAGCCGATCTCGCCGTGCTGCTGTGCTGCGACGGGCTGTCGCCGCAGGAATGCGCGGCGCTGCGCGGCGTGTCGATCGGCACGGTCCGCACGCAGATCAAGTCGATCTATGCGAAGACGGAAGTGGCGCGTGCGTCGCAACTGACGTCGCTGGTCATGCAGACGTGACGGCGCGGCAAGCGCAGGACATCCGCAACGGGTTTCCCGCGCGAACGCGGGAAACCCGAGGCGCCGATCGTCTGATCGTTACAGCGACGGCGCCCACGTCGAACCGAACGGGTTCGACTGGTCGATGCCCGGGAAGTCGACGAACGCCTTGCTGCAGTCGAGCACGCTGGCCGGATCGATCGTATGGGTCGCGGTGCCGTTGACGACGACACGGTTCGCGGTCGACGGGAACACCGGCAGGTTCACGTTGTGCAGCGTGAGGTTCGCGTCGGACGCGATCGTCGAGATGCCGTCAGGCGTGTCGGCCACCACGTCGCTCAGCGACATCACGAGCGGGAACGCGGGCTCGCCGTAGCCGCCGGTGTTCGCTTCGAACCCCTGCAGCTTCACGCCGGCCGCACCCTCGATCACGACGTTCGCGAGCGAGATGTCGTGGAAGTTCGGATACAGCGGGCCGCTCGCCGGCACGGCCTTCGTGCTGTAGTAAGGCGTGAACAGCAGCGCGTTCTTCGCATCGCGGATGCAGATGTTCGAGTAGCGGATGTTGCTCACTTCGCCGCCGCGCGCATAGTCGGACTTGATCCGCAACCCTTCCTCGGAATCCTGGAACGAATTGTCGTAGACCTGAACGTTCGTCACGCCGCCGTTGGTCTCACTGCCGATCGAGATGCCGTGCCCCCAGTAGATGTGGTTGTGCGCGATCACGACGCCCCATTTGCGATCGGCGCGCACGTCGCGATTGCCGTCGATGCCGAACAGCGCCGAACCGGCGGGCGCCGGGTTGTTGCTGCCCTTGAGCGCGATGTCGTCGTCGCCGGTGCTCACGTAGTTGTACGCGAACACGAAGTTCTTCAGGTAGCCGTCGAACGAGATCGCACCGGTGGAGTTCGTCGTGCTGCCCGTCGACAGCACTGCCGACGTGGGCTTCGACGCGGAGCCCGGGTCGAACGCGTCGGTGTTCTTCACATTGTCCGCGTTGAACGTCTGCCCGTTGTACAGCGGGTTGCCGTTGCCGGCCGGGTTCGCGAACGCGGCGAGCGTCGGCGTCTGCACCTTCACGTTCCAGATCGTCAGTCCGTCGACGCCGCTCGGCACTACGTGGAAATTCGGGCTGTTGTTCAGCGTGATGCGGTACAGCGTGAGGTTCTTCGCGTAGTTGAACACCATCAGCCGGAAATTCGACTGCGACGCGACGCCCGTCGTGCCGTTCTGCACCATGTTGCCGAGATACGCGAGATCCCACCATGTCATGTTGCGCACCGGCGATTTCGAATCGACGACGGTGCCGCCGTCGTCGCACGCGGTGCCGTCCGGCGCCACGGTGCCGCCCTTGTACGCCGCGTAGGTATTCGAGCAGGTCAGGTCGACCTTCATCAGCGGATATTTCGCATCGGACGTCACCAGCTCCGCGTAGCCGCGCCCGTCGATCCGGCCGTCGCCGACCACCGCCGCGTTGACGAGGTTCGTGCCGGTGATCAGCGCGGCGCAGTTCGACGAGCTGCCGGCCTTCGTCGCGCTGACCGCCGTGTTGCCGCAATACGGCCCGGCGACGTTCGGCGAATATGCCTTCACGTCGCGCGACGCGTACAGCGTGACGCCCTTGTCGATCCACAGCGTCACGCCGGACGGCAGCGTCAGCGGCCCGCTGATGAAGCTGTTGCCGGCCCCCGCGTGATTGACGACGAGACGCACCGCGAACTTGCTCGCACGGTATTTGGGTTTCGCGAGTTCCTCGCCGGACGCGCCGGCGATATTGACGTTCGGTGCGGCGGCCGCCTTTTGTGCGGCGGTGGCCGAGGCGTCCGCGGCCGCGATCGTCGCGCCGACCTCGGCGTCCACCGCTGCGCCGCACGCGTCGAGCGCGGCCTGGATGCGCGCCTGGTCGGGGTTGGCCGTGGCGGGCGACACGGCCTTGCCGACACCCGCCATCGACGGGTCGGCCTCCGGCGGCAGCGAGCCGTCGGGGCGGCTCACGAGCGTATTGCCGGCTTCGAGCGTGCTGCAGACCTGCGTATCGGCAGGCAGCGCGGGTTCGGCCGGCAGGTTCGCATCGACGGTCGTCGTGCCGACCTGGAATACGCTGGTGGCGGGCGGTGCGGTGGAAGCCACACCGCCGCCGCTGGGGCTGGGGCTGGGGTCGTCGCCGCCGCATGCGCTCAGCGCGGCCGCTGTCGCGAGCAACGCCGCGAGCAGGCCGAGCACGCGCGGGCGCACGTTCGGCCGGGAAATGAGGGATGTCATGACGAATATCTCCTGATGAAGCATCGGTTGTGGGCGATGCCGGGTCGGTATCGGATCGGTCGCGCAGGGCGAGTCATCGCGGCGGGCGCGGCTTGACCGTGCTGCCGGCAAAGCGTGGAGCAGATGGGCGCGGGCCTCCGGCCCGGATCGTCGGGGAGGGCGCCACGGGCGCGATCGCGCCGCGCGCGATGCGTGGCCGGCGCGTGCTCGTGGCATCGCGGCGGCATGTCCGTTTTGTGGTCAGTCATCCTATAACGCTATCAAGCGAAGCGGAAGATTGCCTGTTGGCGTGACGAAACAGCCGTGCCGGGTGCCCGATTCGAATGCGCACCCATTTCCGGAAAACGTTTCGCTAAAAATCACCAGAACAGAGAAAACGATTCCTCGAAATACACCGAAAGCCCGTGATGGCAGTGGTTATAGGGGTATGCACCAAGTGAGTTAAACGATTAACCGACGTACATTCGCGTCAACACGTCATACGACGTATGACTCTGCGGTTAGCGAGCATGGCGCGGAAGCCTGCGCATGCCGGCGGATCGCCACACAACAACGATCGACCATCAAGGAGACTCACCATGAAGCACCGATTCACCGGCTCCCGTACCGCCCTGGCCGTCGCGCTGATGGCCGGCTTCGCGATGTCCGCCCAGGCGCGGGTGTTCCGCTCGGCGGACGTGCATGGCGACAACTTCCCGACCAACATGGCGGTGAAGTTCATGGGCGACGAGCTGTCGAAGCAGACGGGCGGCAAGGATTCGATCAAGGTGTTCGGCAACAGCGCGCTCGGCTCCGAGAAGGACACGGTCGACCAGGTCCGGATCGGCGCGATCGACATGGCGCGCGTGAACGGCGCGTCGTTCAACGAGATCGTGCCGGAATCGCTGATCCCGTCGTTCCCGTTCCTGTTCCGCGACGTCGACCATTTCCGCAAGGCGATGTACGGCCCGGCCGGCCAGAAGATCCTCGATGCGTTCACGGCGAAGGGGATGATCGCGCTGACGTTCTACGAGAGCGGCGCGCGCTCGATCTACGCGAAGCGCCCGGTGCGCTCGCCGGCCGACATGAAGGGGCTGAAGGTGCGCGTGCAACCGTCGGACCTGATGGTCGACGAGATCAAGGCGATGGGCGGCACGCCGACGCCGATGCCGTTCGCCGAGGTGTACACGGGCCTGAAGACGGGCCTCGTCGACGCGGCGGAAAACAACATGCCGTCGTACGAGGAAACGAAGCACTACGAAGTGGCGCCCGACTACTCGGAAACGCAGCACGCGATGACGCCTGAAGTGCTGGTGTTCTCGAAGAAGATCTGGGACACGCTGTCGCCGCAGGAGCAAGCGGCGATCAAGAAGGCGGCGGCCGATTCGGTGCCGTACTACCAGAAGCTGTGGACGGCGCGCGAGGCGTCCGCGCAGCAGGCGGTGACGAAGGGCGGCGCGAAGATCCTGCCGGCCGCGCAGATCGATCGCGCGGCGTTCGTGAAGGCGATGCAGCCGTTGTGGACGAAGTACGAGAAGACGCCGCAGATGAAGCAGATCGTCGACGAGATCGAGGCGACCAAGTGACGCGTCGCACTTCCCTGAACAGCGCGGCGGCCGTGGGTTCGTCGGCCGCCGCCCCGGACGGCGCGACGCCGGCGCGGCCGCACGCCGCGCCGTTTCTGCGTTGCGTAAACGACGTGCTGTTCCGCGTGCTGGCCGTGATCGCATCGCTCTGTCTCGCGGTGCTTACGGTGCTGGTGTTCTACGCGGTCGTGATGCGTTACGTGTTCGAGAACGCGCCGGATTTCGTGGAGCCGATCGCGCTGCTGCTCGTGATCGTGATTGCGATGTTCGGCGCGGCGATGAAGGTGCGCGACGGCGGCCATATCGGCCTCGATTCGCTCGTGCGCCGGCTGCCGCCGAAGGCGAGCACCGTGGTCGTCGCGATCCAGCACCTGAGCCTGATCGCGTTCGCGATCATGATCATGGTCGGCTGCGGCAGCATGGCCGCCGAGACGATGGGCGACCGCATTCCGATCATCGGGCTGCCCGAAGGCGTGCGCTACCTGATCGCGATGCCCGCGGCGATCGCGATCGTCCTCTTCTCGCTCGAGCACCTGCTCGCGCTTCGTCGTCCCTCGTCGAGACAATAACGCCATGGAACTCGCGATCCTGTCCGTCAGTTTTCTGATTTTTCTCGTGCTCGGCGTGCCCGTGTCGTTCGCGCTCGGGATAGCCTGCGTGCTGACCTATATGGTCGAAGGCCTGCCGATCGCGACCGCGATGCAGGCGATGGTCTCCGGGATGAACGCATTCTCGTTCCTCGCGGTGCCGTTCTTCATCTTCTCCGGCGAGCTGATGCTGCATGGCGGCATCGCGGACCGGATCCTGCGCTTCGCGCAGGCGACCGTCGGCCATTTCCGCGGCGGCCTCGGGATGGCGAACGTCGTCGCCTGTACGCTGTTCGGCGGCGTGTCGGGTTCGCCGACCGCCGATACGTCGGCGATGGGCGGCGTGGTGATCCCGCTGATGAAGCGCGAAGGCTACAGCGCCGCGTACGCGGTCAACGTGACGACGCATGCATCGCTCGCCGGCGCGCTGATGCCGACGTCGACCAACATGATCATCTACGCGTTCGCCGCGCAGGGGATCACGGGGATGCTGCACGGCCAGCCGGTGAGCGGCGTGTCGATCGGCGACCTGCTGTTCTCGGGGCTGCTGCCGGTGTTGTGGGTGATGGGCTTCGTGCTTGCCGCCGCGTACTGGCAGGCCGTGCGTCACGGTTATCCGCGCCGCGAAGACGGCTCGTCCGCGCTGCCCGCGTTTCCCGGCTGGTATGCGGTGCTGCGCAGCTTCGTCGGCGCGGTGCCCGGGCTGATGGTGATCGCGATCATCCTCGTGTGCGTCGCGAAGGGGATTGCGACCGCGACGGAAGCGGCCGCGATCGCCGTCGTCTACTCGCTCGTGTTGACCGCGATCGTCTACCGGACGCTGACGGTCGCGAAGCTGCGCCGCGCGCTGTCGCATGCGGCACGCACGACGGGTGTCGTGCTGCTGCTGATCGCGGTGTCCAACATGCTGCGCTTCCAGATGTCGTACCTGGAGATTCCGGATGCGATCGAAGGGCTGCTGAAGCAGTCGACCGCCGCGCCGTGGCTGATGCTGCTGTACATCAACATCATCCAGGTGTTCCTCGGCACGTTCGTCGACATGGCCGCGCACATCCTGATCACGACGCCGCTGTTCCTGCCGATCGCGATGGCGTGCGGCGTCGGGCCGGTGCAGTTCGGGATCATGCTGCTGCTGAACTGCTCGCTCGGCCTCGTGCACCCGCCGATCGGATCGGTGCAGTTCGTCGGATGCGCGATCGGCAACGTGTCGATCGGCGAGACCACGAAGATGGCGTGGCCGTATTACCTCGCGATCTTCAGTGCGATCAATATCGTCACGTACCTGCCGTTCTTCTCGACCTGGCTGCCGAGCGTCATCAGCGGGCACGCGGTGTTCTGATCGCGCGCTTCGCCCGTCGCGGCGCCGGACGACTCAGGTTGTCCGGCGCCGTTTTTGTATTTGCGGTTCCGTTCGATCGACCTGCGGACGCATGAACGCGAACACGGTGCGGCGGCGCTACGCGCGTTCGTCGAGCGGCGGCGCACGCCACTCGGCCGTCGCCAGCCTCGCGATAAAGAAATCTGCGAGCGCGCTGACCTTGGCCGGTCGTGCGCGCGCAGATGGCGTGACGAAGTACAGGCCGCCTTCGGGCAGGCGCCAGTCGGTCAGGATCGGTTCAAGCTGCCGGTCCGCGAAATACGGCGTCGCGGCGAACTCGGGCAACTCGGTGATCGCCAGCCCCGCGAGCACCGTCGGCAGCAACACTTCCACGCTGGTGCCGCGCAACATCCCGCCGGGCGTGACCGCGCACGTTTCGCCGTCCTGGCGCGTGAAGCGCCACACGTCGCGCTGGTTTCGGTTTGCGTATGTCAGGCACGGATGGGCGCCGAGCTCCTGCGGATGCCGCGGGCGGCCGTGGCGCGACAGATAAGCCGGCGACGCGACGACGAAGCGGCGAACCGGTGCAATGAGCCGCGCGACGAGCGATGAGTCTTCGAGGATCGCGATACGCAGTGCGGCGTCGAAGCCTTCGCCGATCAGGTCGGAGTGCGTATCGGTGAGGTGCAGGTCGACGGAGATATCCGGATAGATCTCGAAGAATTCGGGCAGCAGCGGCGCAACCCAGCGCGCGCCGAACGACAGCGGCGCGGCCAGCTTGACGAGGCCGCGCGGCCGGCTCGACGTTTCGCGCGCGAAATCCTCGGTGTCTTCCGCATCGGCATAGAGCTTCGCCGCCCGCTCGATCAGCGTATGGCCGTAATCCGTGAGCGCGAGCCGTCGCGACGTGCGGTTGAACAGGCGCCCGCCGAGCCGCTCCTCGAGGCGCGTCACGGCGCGCGAAACCGTCGCGACCGACACGCCCATCGCCGCCGCGGCAGCGGCGAACGAGCCTTCCTCGGCGACCTTCGCGAACATCGCGAAACCTTCAAAATCCGGCAGTTTCGACGTCGACATATTTGCAATGATGGTTTGCAATCGTTTCTATTTCGAAAAATAGCACGGCGCCATACATTTGTCTCACCGCAACACAGAGATGAATCATGGAACCCAAACTCGAAAGAAAGAATGCCGTCGCCGCCGGCAAGCCCGATTCGGCCACGCTGGAAGTTTTCGCATTCGCGACGCCCAACAGCGTCAAGGTGCCTATCGCGCTGGAAGAGATGGGGGTCGACTATCGGCTCGTGCCCGTCGACCTCCGCCGGGGCGAGCACAAGACCGACGCGTTCAGGGCGATGAATCCGCACGCCAAGGTGCCGGTGCTCGTCGACCGCTCGGCTCATGACGATGGCGACATCGTGCTGAGCGAGTCGGCCGCGATCCTGGTGTATCTGGCGGAGAAGACCGGGCAACTGCTGCCCAGCGACGGTCCGCAACGCGGCAAGGTGTTCGAACAGCTGTTTTTCCACGCGTCAGGGCTGAGCCCGGCTTTCCTGCAGGCCTTCCGGGTGGCGATTCAGGCGTCGCCGGAACCGGACGCGAAAGCGCGGGCGCTGGCGGAGGTGGATCGGACGCTGGGCGTACTCGAGCATGTGCTCGAACGCAGCCGATACGTGGCCGGCGATGCATACAGCATCGCGGACATCGCGCACTTCGGATGGATGTGGCGCCATCAGGCGATCGGCGCGTCGCTCGACCGCTTTCCGGCCGTCGCACGCTGGTACGACGAAATCGCCGCGCGCCCGGCGGTCGTCACTGCCGTCGATAAAACCCTGGCACTCGCGCGGTAACGCGAGGGCATGCGCTGACTATTTACGTCACTTGATCAGGAGAACGAAAATGAATGACCGTATCCATGAACTGCTCGACCGCAATCTGCAGGAAGTGTTCGGCGAGGGCGATGCGACGCGCCGACGCGCCGCGATCGAAGCGCTTTACACCGACGACTGTGTGCTCTACGTGCCGCCCGGCACGTTCGTCGGGCACGACGCGCTCGACAAGTTTGCGGGCGATTTGCGCGCGACGCATCCGCATTTCGTCTACACGCCGCATGGCAAGCCGCAGGCACTCCATAACGCAGGCCGCATCGCGTGGGGTTCCGGGCCGCGCGGCGAAGCGCCCGAATATACGGGCGAGGACGTGATCATCGTGCGCGACGGGAAGATTGCCGCGCTCTATGTGTTCCTCGATTCGGAGCCGTCGTAGGCGTGCGGTGCGCGCGTGGTTTCTTCGCCAAGTCGGATGAATCGCACTTCGAGGCGGCTTACGGATAATCCGTGAACCGCGAGGTCGGCGCCGGCAGCGTCGGCGTCGAATAACCGGGCACGTTCGCGCGGAATTGCTGCAGCAGCCCGTTGTCGATGCGGCTCAGCCCGTTGAGCTGCAACTGCATCAGCACGCGGGTTCCGGTGGTCGGCGACGTGGTGCCGTTGTAGTTGGTGTACTTCTGGAGCGCGATGCTGACGGCCCAGCAGTCGGCCGCGTACTGGAACCCGAGCAGCCCGCTGACCAGCCGGTGCGCGGTCAGGTCGTAGTCGACCGAGCCGACGCCCGACAACGCATGCGTCAGCGGCCATTGCGCGGACAGCAGCACCTGGTTCTCGGGCTCGTCGTCGAGGGTCGCGTTCGCACGGGCGTACAGGTACGCGAGATTGATCACCTTGCCGGCGGTCGGCTTCCAGTCGATGCCGGCCGTGGCCTGGGTCAGTTCGCTGCTCGACTGGTTGTATTCGACGGCCTGCTGCAGCTCGAGGCCGGTGCCGAGATGGAACGCGGCGCCCGCGATCACGTCGGACGGACCGACCGTCGGCGGCGTGTCGCCCGGCATCGTGACCTGCGACGTGCGAAAGTAATATTCCTGCGCGAGCACGAAGCGTGCGAGTTCGGTGCCGCTGCCGGCACCGACGAATCGCGTGGTGACACCGGCCGTCAAGCGGTTCATGTCGCTGACGCGGTCGCCGCCGACGAAGCGGTTGCTCGTGAAGATCTCGGCGAGACCGAAGTCGAGCGGCGCGGTGTCGAACGCCGGCGCGAAGGTCTGGTTGCGGTACGGCGTATAGACGTAGTACAGCCGCGGTTCGAGCGTCTGGATCATGTCGATGCCGAACAATCGAACCGCGCGCTCGAACGTGGCGCCCATGTCGAGGCTCGCGGTCGGCACGTTGACAGTGAAATTCTTCGGTTGCCCGGCCGGCGCGTCGCTGCCGATCGACGTGAGGTCGTACGACGCCGCATGCCACTGGAGCTTCGGCGTCACGTACCAGCCGGGCGTCACGACCGGGTAGCTGACCGAGGTGTCGACCGTCAGCCGGTTGCCTTCGGTCGAATCGGCGGTCGGGATCGTGAAGCGCGTCGCGTTCACGTCGGCGCTGAAATCGAAGCCGCCGACGTTGTAGCGCGTGTATTTCGCATCGAGTTCCGGTTCGCGGTTGTACGGCGGCGTGGTGGTGAACGACTGCCAGTTCTGCACGCGCGCGAGTACCGACCACGGCCCGTGGTTGTAGGTGACGCCCGCTTCCTGCTGGAACAGCGTCTGCGAACCGACGACGAGCGAGTTCGCGCTCGAGAAGTCCGACGGCACCGATGCGTCGGACACGCGGTTGTAGTTCGCATACGCGGCGAAGCCGTTGCCGAGGTTCTCGCGATGCTGGAACGCGATCGAGTAGCGGTTGGTGTGCGTCGTTGCGTCATCCGGCAGCACGCTGACGGACAGCGAGCCGGAATAGGTCGGGCTCAGGTAGCGGTAGTCGGTCGTCAGCATCGCGCCGCGCTTGGTCATCAGCCGGGGCGTGACCGTCAGGTCGTAGTTGGGCGCGAGGTTGAAATAGATCGGCACCGCGATGTCGTCGCCGTTGGTCGAGCTGACCGCGAACGTGGGCGGCAGGATGCCGCTGTGGCGCTCGCCGTTCAGCGGGAACGACATCCACGGAGACGCGAACACCGGGACGCCCGCGAAAAACAGCACGCCGTCGTGCGCGACGCCTTCGCCGGCGTCGTTGTCGAGATCGAGCCGCGATGCGCTGAGATACCACGCCGGATCCTTCGTGCAGTGACAGGTCGTGTAGGTGCCGTCGTAGACGACCTCGCGCGCGTCGTCGAGCAGGTCGACGCGCGTGCCGGAGCCCGAGCCGCCCGTGAGGTTGAAGCGGTAGTGCGGCGACGTCATCGTGCCTTCGACGCTGTCGAGCTGCAGATGCGCATCGGGGCCGGCGAATGCGTTGCCGTCGTGGACGACCCGCACATGGCCGTACGCGTCGGTCATGTCGGTGTCGACGTCGTAGTGGATCGCATCCGCTTTCACGACCGACGGGCCGCGGCGCAGTTCGGCGTCGCCGTGCAGCGACAGGTCCTGGTCGACGGTGCCGGTGGCCGTCGCGCCGATGCCGAACGTCGTCGCGACCTGGCCGGCCGCGAGCGGATGCTCGACGAGCTGCGACGCGATGCGCAGCCCCCACGCGTCGCCGATCCGGTATGGGTCCGCCGCGGCGTTCAGCAATTGCGCGTCGGCGTCGCGCGGCGCGCAAATCGCGATCGACAGCGCGGCGTCGACGAGCAGTGTGATTGCCGACGCGCGGAGACGGGCGACGAGGCCGCCGCGCGCGGCGTTGCGCGGGCCGGTGGCGGGATCAGAACGACGTGCCAATCTGGAACTGGAACTTCTGATACTGGTCGCCGGTGTGGTGGACGATCGGCAGCGCGTAGTCGATCTTCAGCGGGCCGATCGGCGAGATCCATTCGAGCCCGATGCCGTAGCTGTACCGCAAGCCGTTCGCGCCGACGCTGTTGCCTTCGGTGCCCCATACGTTGCCGCCGTCGACGAACGTGAACACGCGCAGCGTGCGGTCGTAGCCGGTGCCGGGCAGCGGCACGGTCATCTCGACGTTGCCGACCACCATCTTCGAGCCGCCGATCGGGTCGCCGGTCGTTGCGTCGCGCGGGCCGAGCGAACCGGGCTCGTAGCCGCGCACCGAACCGATGCCGCCCGCGAAGTAGTTCTTGAAGATCGGGTAGGGTTGCCCGCCGAGGCCGTTGCCGTAGCCGGCCTGGAAATTCATCCCGAGCACGAGGCCGCGCGCGAACGAGTGGTAGTACTGCGCCTGCACGTCGGTCTTGTAGTACGACACGGTGCCGATCGGCGTGCCGTATTCCGCGTTCGCCTGCAGGAAGTAACCGCGCCCCGGGATCAGCGCGCTGTCGCGCATGTCGCGCGACCAGCCGACCGTGAACGGCGCGACGTTCGACACGCGGCCGAACGTGTTCACGTAGTCGATATAGCTCTGCGGGGTGGTCGAATCGATGTCGAGGCGATCCTGTTCGAGCCCGAGCCCGAAATACACCATGTCGCTTTCGGAGAACGGGATCCCGAACTTCGTGTCCAGGCCGTACGAGATGATCCGGAAGCTGGTGTCGTTCGTGCTCGAGTAATAGAGCGGCTGGGTCGTCTTGTAGTACACGTCGGTGATGCGCTTGATACCGTCGATCGTGAAGTACGGATCGGTTTGCGACACCGTCAGCGTGCGCATCGTCGTCGCGGTGTTCGCATTGACGGCGATCGTCTGGCCGCTGCCGAACACGTTGTCCTGCGACACGCCGGCCGAGATGATCGGCCCTTCGCCGGAACCGTAACCGAGGCCGAGCGAGATCGTGCCGGTCGGCTTCTCGGTGACTTTCACGTGCACGTCGACCTGGTCGGTGGTGCCCTCGACCGGCACGGTCGTGACGTCGACGTCGGTGAAATAGCCGAGGCGGTTGATGCGGTCCTTCGACAGCTTGAGCCGCGACGAATCGAACCACGCATCTTCCATCTGGCGCATTTCACGGCGAATCACCTCGTCGCGCGTGCGCGTGTTGCCGGAAATGTCGACGTGCCGCACGTAGACGCGGCGTCCGGGCGTGACCTGTAGCGTGAGGTCGACCTTGTGATGCTGCTGGTCGATCTGCGGGACCGTATTGATGGTGGCGAACGCGTAACCATACTCGCCGAGCTTGTCGATCAGCGCCTGCGTCGTGTCCTTGAGCTTCGCCGCGGAAAAGCGTTCCCCCGCGCGAGTCTCGATGATCCGGTTCAGTTCGGCCTCGCGCCCGAGCAGGTCGCCGGCCAGCCGGATGCCGGAGATCGTGTACGGCTGGCCTTCGTGCAGCGTGATGGTCAGGTCCATGTCCTTGCGGTCCGGGGACAGCGACACCTGGGTCGATTCGAGGTTGAACTCCAGATACCCGCGATCGAGGTAGTACGCGCGGACGGCGTCGAGATCGGTCGCGAGCTTGTCCTTCGAATACAGGTCGTCCTTCGTGTACCAGGAGAACCAGTTCGGCGTCGACAGCTGCATTTCGTCGCGCAGCGTCGCGTCGCTGAATACGTGGTTGCCGAGGAAGGCGACCTGCCGGATCTTCGCGCTCGGCCCTTCGATGACGGAGAACAGCAGCCCCACGCGGTTGCGGTCGATGGGGCTCACGGTGGTCGTCACCTCGGCTGCGTAGTAGCCGCGCGTCAGGTACTGCCGCTTGAGCTCCTGCTCGGCCTTGCTGACGAGCGACGGATCGTACGCGTGCCCGGACACCAGGCCGACCGCTTTCATCGCCTTCTCGATCGCGTCCTTGTCGAACTCGTGGAGGCCCGCGAAATCGATCGTGCCGATCACCGAGCGTTCGGCGACGTTCACGATCACGACGTTGCCTTCCGTCGCGATCCGCACGTCGTTGAAGAACCCGATCGCGTAAAGCGCACGGATCGCGGCCGATGCCTTGTCGTCGGTGAAGGTGTCGCCGATCTTGAACGGCAGATAGGAAAACACGGTGCCGGGCTCGATGCGCGTCAGACCCTCGACGCGGATGTCCTGGATCGCGAAACCGGTCGACGCCGGTGTGTCGGGCGCGGTTTGCGCGGCCTGCGCCGGTTGCGCGTGGACCGGGAATGCGACTGGCGTGAGCCAGCAAAGCCGGGCGAGCCAGCCTAAGCTCTTCGAACGCGTCTTCACTGCCAGTCGATCCCGTCGTCGAGCGCGTGAACGCGATGTTCGGCGTCGTTCTGTGCATCGCGCACGAGCAGGCGCGATACGGTATCGACATGCGATTCGGCCAGCTGATGCACGGCCGCGTAACCGTTGCCGCAGACGGCATTCAGCGACAGCCCGGGTGCATAGCGGCCGGTGAGCCGGCAGCGGAAGATCGGACGCGCGTCGAATGCGGGCGCGGTGCCGGCCGCGGACACGGCCGGCCGCGAGTCGATCGGCAGCAGAAACCAGGTACGGGCGCCGAGATCCGACAACGCATAGGCGGACGGGCGCCGGACGAGCGCGGTGGTCGAGGAGGGGATTCGCATGATGGGCATGTCCTGACAGAAAGGAACGGAAAGCCACGATCCTGGCCGGTATCGGCGGATCGTGATGATTCGCATAGCGAATTAAATGGGATCGGGTTCGGCGGTCTGGCGCGACAGCGATCAGTGCCGATCGCGCATCAGTTCAGCATCGCGTGGTTGACCGGTGCGGTCATTTCCGGCGGCGACGCAAGCGCTTCGACGAGGTTGGTCAGGTTGACGGACGGCAGCGCGAACGCGATCCAGCCCATCCCGACGTGACGGATCGACAGCACCGCGCCGTCGTAGTCGGCGAGCCGGTCGACACGCCAGCACGGGTCGATCTGCAGCGGATACTGGCCTTCCGGCGGTTCGACCGGATGCGTCGGCTGCATCGCGGCCCGTGCGGTCGCGAGCTGCAGGATCATCTGGTCGATGTCGTGAACGCCGAGTATGGACGTCTGGCCGTCGATCGTGAATCGGATCACTGGATACCCTGATTCGGTGGAGACTTCCATGCGCATCGTGTGATACATGATCGGGCCTTTCACTTTCGCTGTCGGGGAGGACGGCCGCTATCGGCGTGGCCGGTATGCGGTGTGACGGAAGCATAGGTCACGCGATCGTCAAATAAATTTCAAGATTGTTTCGTCATATTCAGGAGTCCGTGAATGACGTGTTGTAAGCGGAATGAATTGGATCTCGTGCAAGAGTGGCTGTCTATTATTGAGATATTCGATGACGCTGACAGCGGGCAATGGGCGCGATCGGTAATCGATGCTGCGTGATGACGTGTGACGCGCCATCGTTTGCCGGGTTTTCGCATCGGGGAGCGCATTTCAGCGCGTTGGAAGGCCGCAATATTTCAAACGATTGCGGCGAAAAACGGTCGTGCGCCGGCCGTCGCGAACGACGGCCGGTGCCGCTTGCGATCAGAACCGGTGGCGGATGCCGAGGCTGACCATGTCCTGGCTGCTCGTGCCGGCGACGCCGTACGAGCCGATCGACGCGTCGGCGCTCGACACGGTGCCATCCGTGTTCAGCTGCGTGCCGGTCGCCTTCTGCCACGCGCCGACGAGATACACGTCGGTCCGCTTCGACAGGCTGTAATCGGCGCCGAGCGACACCTGGTTATAGGATGCGTTGGTATCGCCGCTCGCATGCGTATAGCTGTAGCCGAGGCCGAGCAGCAGCGCCGGCGTGGCCTGGTAGTTGAAATAAGCCTGGCCTGTGTTGAACTTCTCGGTCGACGCGAATGCCGACTGCGCGTCCGCCTTGTACGCCGAATTGCTGTACGCGAGGCCGACCGTGTATGGCCCGGCGATGTAGCGCGCGGCGACGCGTGCAATATTGATCGACTTCGCCGTTGCGTAACCCGAGTTGACCGGGCCGTCGAAGGTGCCGTCCGACGTCGACGACCAGCCGGTGCGCGCGAGCGTCGAATTCGAGTTGTCCGCGACGTAGTAACCGGCGGCCAGCGAGAACGGGCCGTTGTTGTACGAGGCGGCGACCGCCCACGTTTGCCCCGATCCGGTTTGTCCCGCGACGCCGCCGAGCGCGTACATCGTCTCGACCTGCAGCCCGCCGTAGCTCGGCGAAAGGTATTTGATCGCGTTGTTGGTGCGCGAACTGTTGTCGTAATTGTCGACGTCGCCGGCGGTGGCGAACGTGCTGCCGAAATAATTGTCCTCGGTGAGGCCCTGGACCTGGTCGACGAGCGGATCGTACTGACGGCCGAGCGTGACCGTGCCGTATTGATTGCTTTGAAGGCCGACGTAGGCCTGGCGGCCGAACAGCGAGGTCGTGCCGTTGTAGGTGCCCATCTTGCCGTTGTTGACGTTGAAGCCGTTCTCGAGCTGGAAGATCGCCTTCAGCCCGCCGCCGAGATCCTCGCTGCCCATCAGGCCCCAGCGGCTGCCGGACAGGTTGCCCGAGTAAAGGCCGAGCTGGTTGCTGCCGGTGGGCGTGGCGTTGTGCGTGAACTGCAGCGACTCGTCGATGACGCCGTACAGCGTCACCGTGCTCTGTGCGTGCGCGGCGGTGAAGCCGGTCAGCAACGCGAGCGACAACAGCGATTTCCTCAAAATACCTTTCATCATGAACTCTCCTGGCATGTAACGGGACTGCTAGCGTTCCTGCCGAATCGATCGGCCTTCGTCAGGAGCCGCCATTAGGTCACGTCACAATTTTCAGTCCGTTGGGAATCCACAACGACGGGTTTACCGCCGGTTTCGGCGACGCGTTCATGTAATGTGATGGTTGCGTGCGCAATCGATTTGATGCGTTGCAGGGTGAGGTGCGACTCGCCGTGCGAGCCGTGTCGCACGGGGCTGCGTCGGTGGCGGTTGGTCATGCTGCGGCGCGAAGCGATGCACGAGTGCGCATTCGCGCGTCAAATGCCGTAATGAAAATGGTGTGGGGAAAGCGGGCGATGCTCGCGTGCGGCCGGTAAATCACCGTAACCGAGCCCGTAAACCGGGTAATTCCACCGGAACCTACACTGGATCGACGTGATGGACGAACTTCAACGCAACGATCCAATGGCTTCCATGAACTCGACCCAAGCGGTGTTTCTGCATTCCGGATATGGTGCGACCGACGGCTGGCTGTGGTCCTGCCTTCGTGATCTCGATGGCGTGATGGCCTACGATGAGCCGCTGCGCGCGATGGTCGAGTCGATCGACTACGCGCAATATGCCGGCACCGGTTCGGAAGGACCCGCGCCCGGCCGGCGGCCGGCCGCGAGCATTGCCGATACGCTCAGGCAGGACGCGCTCGGCATGTCGCGCGTCGAGATGGCGTTTTCGGCCAACCAGTTCGAAGAGGCGACACCCGAATACGCGGGCGACATTGAATACTTTCTGCGCGAACTGATGGCGCAGGCGTTCGATCGCGGATGCATTCCGGTATTCCGGTTCGGCGAATCGCTCGGACGCCTCGCGTGGATGCGCCGCGCGTTCCCGGACGTCGTTCACATCGTCGTCGCGCGCAATCCGCTCGCGCAGTGGCAGTCGTGCTGCGACCGGCTCGTCGCGCAGCGCGATGCGCACTGCATCGCGCTGCCGTACCTGGCGCTCGCGTGTGGCCGCAGCGTGCCGGCGGTCGAGCGTGTCGTCGTCGGCTTGCGAATCGATCTGCCGGATAATTTTCCGTGCGTCGGCAATCGGCCAGCCGATCACAGCATCGAATTCTTCAAGGCGCACGCGGCATATGTCGGGCCGGCCGCCACCTATCGCGCGTTTCTCGGCTGCTGGCTGCTCGCGATGCGGCATGCGACGACTCACGCGGATGCGATCTTCGATTGCGATCTGGCGATCCGGTCGCATGCGTACCTGAGTGCCGCGGAAGCGTGGATCGCGAACCTGACCGGATTGACGCCGTCGATGCGTGCCGCGCACCGGAACCATGCGGTGCGCAGCCGCACGCTGTCGTGCTCCGACGACGAGGACGTGCATCTCGACGCGATGGAAATCGGCAAGCTGCTCGTGCGCGACGGCAGCGCACCGGTCGATGCGCTCGCGCTGTGGGCGAGCAAGCTGGCCGAGGCGACGCTGGGCGCGCGCGCCGATGCGGATGCCACAGCCGCCTATGCACACATGTGCGTCGATCGGGCGATGCGGATCGTGGATCTCGCCGCGGCCGGCAGCTTCGCCTGCGACACCGTGCTTGCGAGCGAACTCGCGATGATGAAGGCGGCGCTGGGTGGGCTGGCCGAGCAGGGCGCGGAACGACGAGCGGGGCCGTGGTCGCGGTTGACGAGCACCGCGCGCAATTTCCTGGCGGCGCGGCGGTAGACAGCGGCCGCCAGATACGTCGACGATAAGCAGCGCCTCGCTCAGGCCACGGAAGAGGCGACATTGGAAGCCGACACGGCGTCCAGTATCGGCGGATGCGTGACGATCGACTTCAGGTCGACCTGCGATGCGTGCAGCTTCGCGGCATCGGGAATCGGGCGGCGGGTATCGTCGGACGACGCGAAGAGCGTTTCGAACGAACGCGCCGCATCGAGCAGCGCAAGATCGCCCCGGAACGCGCCGATCATTTGCAGCCCGAACGGCATGCCGCGATGATCGACACCGCATGGCAGCGACAGTGCCGGATTCGTCGCGAGCGTCACGACGTATGTGAGCGACAGCCAGCGATAGTAGTTCTCGAGTGCGACACCATTCACCGATTTCAGATACGGCTGCGTCCACGGAAACGGCGAGACGGGCGTCGTCGGCGAAAGAATCACGTCGTAACGGTCGAACAGTGTCTGGAAGCGGCGGAACAAGCGCGTCTGGTCGCCGTGCGCACGCACGCAATCCGCGAGGCCGAGGCCGATACCCATTTCGTAGTTCGCTCGCGGATTCGGGCCGAGCGAATCGGGGTTGGCTTCATACGCCTTTTGCAAGCCCGCGACGAAGGCCTCCGCGCGCAGGACATCGAAGCAGCGATGCGCGCCCTCGAAGTCCACGTCGATCGGATCGCAGACGGCCACCTCGCGGCGCAGAAAGTCGATCTTGCGGCGGAACACGGCGCGGATGTCGTCGTCCACTTCGCATACGCCGAAATCTTCCGTGTAACCGATGCGCAGTTTCGACAGGTCGGTGGGGGCGCGGCCGTCCATCGTCGGACTCATCGCGAACGGATAGCCGAGCGGATCGGTGCTCGACTGGCCGACCGTCGCCGCGAGTTGCAGCCAGGTGTCTTCGACGGTGCGTCCCATCGGCCCGACCACCGCAATCGGCGTCCAGCCAAGCGGCTTGCGATCGCTCGGCACGAGTCCCGGCGAGGTGCGCAAACCGACCACACCGCATTTCGCGGCCGGAATACGCAGCGAGCCGCCGGTGTCCGAACCGCTGGCAAGCGGCACCATGTCGAGCGCGAGCGCGGCCGCCGAGCCACCCGACGAGCCGCCCGCGTTCAGACGCGGATCGAACGGATTGCCCGTCGCGCCCCACACGGGATTGAAGCTGTTCGCACCCGCACCCAGTTCCGGCACGTTGGTCTTGCCGACGACGATCGCACCGGCTGCGCGCAGGCGGCGCACCAGCGTGTTGTCGTGCGCAGGCACATTCGCGCGATAGAGCGGCGAGCCGTACGTCGTCAGCAGGCCTGCGGTCTCTTCGAGATCCTTGATGCCGATGGGCAAGCCATGCAAGGCACCGACGGTATCGCCGCGTGCGAATCCGGCATCCGCAGCCCGCGCTTCGATCCGCGCGCGTTCGAAGCTCGTCGCCGTGATGGCGTTGACATATGGATTGAGTGCTTCGATTCGCGCTATGCAGGCTTCAAGCAATTCGACGGCGGAAATTTCTCGCGACTGCAACAACACACGCAGCTCGACGGCGCTGTAACGGGTCAGTTCGTGACGGTGGTTCATCGGACGGTGTTTTAAGTGACGAGGCAGGGGTCCGCTCAATGTAGACGACGAGAAAAACGGCCGCCAGTGACGATTATCGAACGGTCGGTTCACTTTTGCTCAACGCGTGCGGACGGCGAAATCCCGTTGCTCAGATGCTCGACAAACGATTGCAGCAGCGGCGGGAGTTCACGTCGCGCGAGGGTTTGAATTTCGATGGCACGCTCGCCGGTGGTGAGCTCCGGCACCGGCAACGCGACGAGTTCGCCGGACGCAAGACGTGGGCGCACCACGAGTTCGCCGCAGAACGTGACGGCGTCGCTTGCGAGCGTGAAACCGAGGAGCGTTTCGAGTGTCGCGCTGCGGAGTACGCTCTTGCACGCGACGCCTTCGCGGCTGCAATAGATATCGATCAGCTTGTGCAGCGTCGAATGCACCCCCGGCAACGCGAGCGGGTACGCCAGCAATTCGCGAAACGACACCTGCTCGGCTCGCGCGAGCGGATGAGACGACGCAACGATCGCGAATACGGGCGACGGTGCGGAAAAGCAGATCTGAATGTCCTTGGACGGCCCGAAGCTGAACGTGAGGCCGATATCGCATTCGCCGTCGCGCACGCGCTGCGTGACGTCGGCGGCCGTATCGACGACGACCTCGAACGAGGCCGGCGCGACCGTGCGCCGGAAGTCCGCCATCGCGCGCGGCAGAAAGTGGGCCGCGAATCCTTCCGTGCAGGCGATGCGGATCGTGCGTTCGGCCTCACCGCGCAGTGCGTCGATTTCCAGCGAAATCTGTTCGGCGTCGAGTTGCGAGCGGCGCGCATACGCGGCAAGCATTTCGCCTGCCTTGCTCGGGACCATGCCGCGCGATTGCCGCACGAAGAGCGGCGTACCAAGCTCGTTCTCGAGCCGCGCAATCTGGCGGCTCACCGCGGATGGCACGACATTCAGGCGAGTGGCGGCGTCGGCGACGGAACCGGCGTTGACCACTTCGAGGAAATAACGGACAGCGGCTTCCTGAAGAATACGGGCGCTCATGATGGATCGACGGGAGGACACGCAATGTTCCATCATAACGTCCGGTGGGCGGGCGGCGCGATCAGGCCTCCTCGACAGCGCCGATGCGCGAATCTGCCTCGGGCGACAGCCGGATCGACAGACTGGTGACGAACGCAAATGCCGTTGCCACGATCAGGAAGCCGAATACCGCGTCATAGTTGCCGGTGACTGCGATCAGCAGGCCGATGACCGCCGGCGCGACAAATCCCGCGACCTGTCCGCCGAAGTTCACCATGCCGGTCCCCGTGCCGATGAGCTTTTGCGGCAGGAATTTTGCGGGGAGCGCAAAAACGCCGGCGAAGACGAACGACTTGAAGAAGTAGACGATGGCCTGACAGGTAATCACGCCGGCCACCGTTTCGGCGGTGTACATCGCGTAGAGGAAGAAGCCAGAGATCGCGCAGCACGCGGCCATCAACCATTTTTCGCGGCCGTCGAACCAGCGCGCGAGAATCCAGCCGCCGAGCGCCGTCGAGATGCTTGCCGCCACGAACGGCAGTGGCGTGAGCATGCCGACCGCCCTGAGATCGAGATGTCTTTCGGTCAGCAGATACGCGGGCATCCAGGCATCGAGTCCCTTGTTGACGATGCCCATGCCGAACCAGGTCAGCAGAATCTTCCACATCAGCGGCATCTTGAGGAGCGCGCGCGTCGCCGCGCCGTCGATGCGTGCGGGTCGGCCGGCCGAATCGCGCTTTTGATGCGTGTCCTTCACCGCGAACAGATAGAACAGCGCGAACACGAGACCCACCACACCCGCGACGACAAACGCGTGACGCCAGCCGAGAGTCAGGATGAGAGGGGCGATGGCGAGCGGTGCGATGAAGCTGCCGACATAGTTCGACGACATGAGCAGTGCAAACAGTTTCGGGCGATCTTCCCGCGCACACGATTCGGCCATGCCCTTCATGGCGGCGCCGGGATAACCGCCTTCGCCGAGACCGAAGATGAAGCGGATCGCGATCAGCGAAGCCAGCGACCACGCGAGACCGGTCATCAACGTGAATACCGACCACGACAGGATCGATACGACGATAACCTTCTTGCTGCCCCAGCGATCCGCGAGCCATCCGCCGGGAATCTGCATCGCGGCATAACCGATATAGAACGTGCTCATCACCGCGCCGAGTGCGGCCGCGCCGACGTGGAACTCCTTGCCGATGGCGACGAACGACAGCGCGATCGCCGAGCGATCGATGTACGACAGACAAAAACCGAGGTAGAGCAGCGCGAACACCGCGAGGCTAGCGCGTTTGCTTTCATGGGGGTCGATCATGCCGAGCATCCGCCAACAGAGAGAAGACCGGGCCCGCTTCAGCTGTGCCGTGCAGTCCCACCGCGACTAGTCGAATCGATCGTAAGTAGCTACAAACTGGCCGGCAAGTGACATATTCAGATTCCTCCGTTCGCGAAAAATCACTGAAACGGGCGGCGGGTGGTGGCGGTGTGGGTGCGTTTCACGCACAAGACGAATGCGTGCTTCGCATCAGGTGGACGACGACGCGTTCCGGTGTCTTCACGGTGGCAGAGTCGAATCGGGAGAGCATGCGGCACGGACGGCCGCATCTCGGCTCGGAAGGAAACAAGCGCGTGATGTACGCGTGGTGCTCGCGGCAACACCTGTCCGGCATTGACGTGCGCCGCGCCTTAACGAAGTGCAGCCGCAACCGCCTCGTCGACCTGCAACGCAAAGCGCGCATCGACATCGGGCACCGGGAAGCCAATCGACAGTTCCAGATACGCGTCGCCCAGCACCAGCTGAACGAATGTCGCTGCACGCAATGCAGCCGTCGATTCGTCGAATCTCTTTCGCAGAATTTTCGCGGCGAACGCACGCACGACCTTTAAGCCGTTTTCGTAAAACACCTGGCCGAGTTCCGGGAGACGCTCGGCCTCGGCAACGATGGCCCGGTAAAGCCGCAGGTTATCCGGCGCGATGAGGATCCGGGCCAATGCCCATCCCAGTTCGCGCAACTCGGCTTCGGGCAAGCCAGCGGCTTGCGCGTCCAGCGCGCCGGCAAGCACGCCACCCACCTGAGCGCACATCGAGGTCACCAGACCGACGAAGAGTGCTTCCTTCGACTTGAAGTGACGGTAGACCGTCTGTTTCCCGACGCCCGCGGCCGCGGCGACGTCGTCCATGGTTGCCAGGCCGAAACCCTGGCTTAAGAAAACGGTTTTCGCACCGTCGAGGATGGCGGACCGCTTGCGGCGTTGCAGCGGGCTCAAGTCGGGGACAGAGGAAGTGTTCATGCCCGATAAATAACAGATCATCGAATCGTTGACAAGACTGGCCAGTCTCGTCTACATTTGCCGAAACGATACTGATGAGTCTCGTTTTTGTGACCTGTCGACTTCGCGGGCACTCATCGAGGAAAACACCATGGAACTGTTCATTACAGGCGGTACGGGCTATATCGGGCAAGCGGTCGCGCGCCAGGCAATCCGCCTCGGCCATCAAGTGACGGCGCTGGTGCGCGACGACCGGTCGGCGGCAGCGAGCGCGCTGGCTCGTCTCGGCGTGAAACTGCATACGGGCGACTTGCGTGAGCCGCAGTCCTTTGCCGCGACTGCCGGTGTCGCTGATGGCGTCGTGCACATGGCGTCGACCAACGATGCTTCCGCCGCTGCAGCCGACGCCGCCGCGGTTGACGCGATGCTTGCCCAGTTGCGTCCGGGAGCGGCGTTCGTCTACACATCGGGCATATGGGTCTACGGCAATACGGAGGGTGAGCCGGCCACTGAAGCATCGGCGCTGAACCCGACCCCCCTCGTCGCCTGGCGGCCCGCCGTGGAGCAACGCGTGCAGGCGCTGGCAGCACGCCGTTCGATTGCCGCGGCGATCCTCAGGCCGGCGATGGTTCACGGCTACGGCGGCGGCATCTTCGGCATGCTTGCCGCCATGGTCGGCCAGACCGGCAGCGTGAGCATCGTCGGCGATGGTCGTAATCACTGGCCGGCCGTGCACGTCGACGATCTGGCCACGGCCTATCTGAGCGCGGTGGCGCGGCTGGCAAGCGGGGACGATCGCGTCAACGGACAGATCTTCAACGTGGTCGCGGAAGAGGCCGTGGCGGTTGCCGAAATGGGCGAAGCGATTCGGGCGTCGGTCGGCGCCGACCGCGTCGAATGCTGGCCGCTCGACGACGCTCGCCAATCGCTTGGGCCATTTGCCGACGCACTGGCGCTCGACCAGACGGTCAGCGGCCAGCATGCGCGGCACGTACTTGCGTGGGAACCCCATGGCCCGGGCCTGATTGCGGACCTCTCCGCACGGGCGCATTTTCAGCAACGCAACGGAGCATGACGATGGCGTTCAACCCTGCTTCTGTTGAATCGATTCTCGCGACGATCGCAGCGGTGCTGTTCGCGGTTGCCGGCGTGGTCAATCTCTCAAGACGCGGCGCGGCGAAGCGCGACTTCGCACGCTGGGGTTACCCGGCATGGTTTCAGTTGGTCTGCGGCGCGCTCGAACTGCTCAGTGCGGGACTTCTTGTTGGACATCAAACCAGAGTCCTGGGCCTGATGCTGGCCGGTGCGATCATGATCGGCGCGTTATTCACGTTGCTGCGAAATCGGGAGCCATTCCGGCATATCGCTCCGGCGCTGATCTTCTCGGCGCTCGTCGTGGTGACTGCGGCGATCCGCGGTTGAAGCCTGCTCGCCATCCGTTGTCGAGAGCGACGAGCATCGCTTGCGGGTCGTTATCCGACAGATATCCGCTGGAAATCCATGAAGAACCACAAAAAGGACTGGGGGCAGCGATCGCATCGCCGCCTCTGATCCGCATCCGCCGCGCGGGGCGTGCAGTCGATCAAGTTTCTTTGCGGCAGGCCGGCGTCGGCGTCGGCCGCGCGCCGCGCGCTTACCAGCGGTGATGCGCGGCCCAGTCCTGCCGGCCCCACCAGCGGCGGCCATCCCAGTAGCGGCCGCCATGCCAGCCGAGCGCGATGCCGACGGTGGGTACCATCACGGGCGCGGCCACGACGGCCGGTGCATACGGCGCGTAGGCCACCGGCGGTGCCGGCACGACGACCGGCGGCGGCGCGACATACACGGGGGCCGGTGCGACATAGACGGGCGCGGGCGCCGCAATGCCGAGACCGATCGAAATACCGGCCATCGCCGGCTGTACGGAAAGGCATGCAATCAGCACGCCCGAGCCGAGGACGGCCCATTGTTTCGCATTCATCGTGTCACCTCGTTGCGCTGGGAACGCCTTCAATCTAGTGGAAGGTCGGATGAATGAGAATTACACGGGGGTAACGTCCGATTTCTAAAAATAGCGGAGCCGCGGATAAGGCGATCAAGGGCGGCTTTCACGCACGCGGGTCGATCGTTAAACGGTATTACAGCGGTCGAGACGATACGCTCAAGCGCTTGATTGAAAAGGATTCCGCGGACGCGGTTTTGGCGCGCCGCGGAATATTCGGAAATGTGCGGGGCAGGGCGACATGCGACTGTCAGCCGGCTGTCGGTAATAAGCCGAGATCAATTTCCGGTCGAAGCGGTCGCGACCGGCGCCGCGTCCGGATGCTGGAGCGCGTAAAGCTGGCGGTTGCGCGCGATCTGCGACTGCGACGGCGGGTAGTCGTTCCGGTTCGACGGCAGCAGGCCGTCGGCTTCGGCATCGATCAGTTGCTGGCGCACTTCGGCGCGCGTGATCGGCGCCTGCGTGGACTGGGCGAAGGCCTGCGTGCCGAACGGCAGGCTCAGCGTGGCAACGACGAAAGCAGCGACGAGTTTCATGATGGCTCCTGGGCGGATGAACGAACGGGCGAGTGGGGAGGGGCCCACGTTTCCCATTCTGGTTTCCCGAGCCGTCACCACACTGACCCGCTGATTACAGTTTCGTAATCAAGCCGTGTCGCGCCCGCGCGGGGCGGCGCGCCCGCAGCGATTCCCGGTAACATCGGCGCATGTCATCACCGAATGCGACGGAGCCGATCATGCGCATCCTGATAGTCGAAGACGAACCGAAGACCGGTGCGTACCTGAAGAAGGGGCTCGAGGAATCCGGTTTCAGCGTCGATCTCGCGAAGGACGGCGGCGAGGGGCTGACGCTCGCGCAGGAGGAAAGCTACGACGTGATCGTGCTCGACGTGATGCTGCCGGTGCTCGACGGCTGGAGCGTGCTGAAGCGGCTGCGCGACACGCACACGACGCCCGTGCTGTTCCTGACCGCGCGTGACGACGTGCAGGACCGCGTGCACGGCCTCGAACTCGGTGCCGACGATTACCTCGTGAAGCCGTTCGCGTTCGTCGAACTGCTCGCCCGCATCCGCACGCTCGCGCGCCGCGGGCCGCCGCGCGAGACGGAGCGTATTGCCGTGGGCGACCTGGAGATCGACGTCGTGCGCCGCCGCGTGAAGCGCGGCACGGTGCGGATCGACCTGACGCCGCGCGAATTCTCGCTGCTGCAGTTGCTCGCGCGCCGGCAAGGCGAGGTGCTGAGCCGCACGCAGATCGCGTCGTACGTGTGGGACATGAATTTCGACAGCGACACCAATGTCGTTGAAGTCGCGATCCGGCGGCTGCGCGCGAAGATCGACGACGCGTTCGCCGTCAAGCTGATCCATACGGTGCGCGGCGTCGGTTACGTGCTCGAACCGAAGGACGGCGCATGACGCTCGGCCGCTCGCTCGGCGCGACGCTTGCGCTCGCGTTCGGCGCGACCACGCTCGCCGTCTTCGCGCTCGTCGGCACGTATGTGTACAGCGGCCTCGAGCGGCAGGTGAGCGCGCAGGACGACCTCGACATCGTGCTCGCCGCGCGGCACACGCGCCGGCTGGCGGGCGAACTCGATTCGCTCGACGCGGTGCGCGCGCATGCGGACCGGCTGACGAGCCAGGTGCTTGGCAACGCGGCGCTGTCGCTGGCCGTCGCCGACGCGCAGGGCAACGTGCTCGCGCGCCACAACGTCGAGCGCACCGAGCTCGAGGATCTGCCCGAGGCATCGTCGCCCGCGCTGCCGGCGCGGCCCGCGTTACCCGATGCCGAACTGTTCCCGCCGCACGCGACGCCGGTGCCCGCGAACGACCGGATTACCGTCGACCGGATCGCGACGTGGACCGCCGACGGTGGCACGCCGGTGCGCGGTATCGTCGCCGAGGCCGCGCTGCGCGATCACACGCTGATCCGGATCGCGCTCGCGCGCAACATGAGCGATCGCGCCGCACTGCTCGACGGTTACCGCGACAAGCTGAAGATCGCCGGCGGCCTCGGCGCGCTGTTCGCGATGCTGCTCAGCTACTGGCTGATCCGCAGCGCGCTCGCACCGCTGCGCGAGATCGTCGCGAACACGGGCCGCATCACCGTCGACAAGCTCGATACGCGGCTCGATGCGTCGCGCGCACCGCGCGAGCTGACGGCGCTCGTCGACGCGCAGAACGCGATGCTCGGCCGCCTGCAGCAGGCGTTCGGGCACCTGTCGCAATTCAGCGCGGATCTCGCGCACGACCTGCGCACGCCGCTGAACAACATGCGCGGCGCGACCGAGGTGGCGCTGGCGCGGCCGCGTTCGGCCGACGAATACCAGGCGCTGCTCGAATCGAATCTCGAGGAATACGATCGTCTCGCGCGGATGATCGAGAACGTGCTGTTTCTCGCGCGCGCCGAGCATCCGGGCTTCGTCACGCGGCAACGCGCATTCGACGTGCACGACGAACTGGAGCGTATCGCCGGTTATTTCGAAGGGCTCGCCGATGAAGCCGGTTCGACGCTGCGCGTCGACGGGCACGGCCGGCTGACCGCCGATCTCGAACTGTTTCGCCGCGCGGTCAGCAACCTGCTCGCGAACGCGCTGCGCTATACGCCGGCGGGCGGCGTCATCGCGCTGCGCGTCGACGAAATGGCGGACGCGGTGTGCGTCGTCGTCTCGAACCCGGGCGAGCCGATCGATCCCGCGCTGCTGCCGCGTATCTTCGACCGCTTCGTGCGCGGCGACCCCGCGCGCAGCGGCGGCGTGCCGGGCGGCACGGCCGGGCTCGGCCTCGCGATCGTGCGGTCGGTGATGGAACTGCACGGCGGCACCGCGCGCGTCGAGAGCGACGCGGGCGGGACGCACTTCATCCTCACCTTCATCAAGACGCCGACGGCGTAGCGGCCGGGTGCCCGGCGGCGGTTGTGTCCGCACCCGTGTGCCAGCCGCCGCCCAGCGCGGTCAGCAGCCCGACCGCAGCCTCCATGCGGCGCGCGGCGATCTGGTCGGCCAAGCGCCGGTTCGTCAGCGCGATCGTCTGCGCGGTCACGACATCCAGGTAGCTGACCGCGCCCGCGTTGAAGCGGTTCGTCGTCAGCCGCAGCGACAGGTCGGCCGCATCGGTCGCGCGCTGCTGGCTACCGGCCTCCGATGCGAGCGCTTCGAGCGTGGACAGCTGATCCTCGACCTGCTGGAACGCGACCAGCACGGTCTGCCGATAGTCGGCGACCGTGCCGTCGTATTGCGCATGCGCGCCGCGCAGCGACGCGCTGCGGCGCCCGCCGTCGAACAGCGTGCCGGCGAGCTGCGAGCCGAGCGACCAGAACAGGCTCGGCGCGGTCAGCCACGGCGCGAAGAAGCCGCTTTCGAGACCGGCGCTCGCCGACAGCACGAGATCGGGAAAGAATGCGGCGCGTGCCTCGCCGATCTGCGCGTTCGCGGCTGCGACGCGGCGCTCGGCCGCCGCGATGTCGGGCCGCCGTTCGAGCAGTTGCGATGGCACACCGGCCGGGATCGCCGGCACGTCGAACGCTTGCACGCGCGGCGGCAGCGCGAACGTCGACGCACTTTCGCCGACGAGCGTCGCGATCGCATGCTGGAGCTGCGCACGGGACGCGTCGATGTCGGTGTCCTGCGTGCGCGTCGATTCCAGTTGCGTCGCGGCCTGCGCGACGGCCGACGCGTCGATCGCGCCGGCCGCGAGCTGTTGCTTCAGCAGCTTCAGCGCGTCGGCATACGCGTGCACCGTGTCGTCGAGCAACTGCTTCTGCGTATCGAGCGAGCGCAACGCGAAATAGTCGGTCGCGAGCGTGGACGTGACCGACAGCTTCACGGCCTGCAGGTCGGCCGCGCTCGCGTCGGCGTTCGCCTGCGCGCCGGTCACCGCGTCGCGCACGCGGCCGAACAGGTCGGGTTCCCAGCTCGCGGCGACGCCGGCCTGATAGTCGGGGGTCGTCTTGCCGGCGAGCGACGAGCCGAGCTTGTTCTGCGATATGCGCGAGCGGGTCTGCGCGACACCGGCCGTCACGGTCGGCAGGAACCCCGCATGCTGGTAGTCGACCATCGCGCGCGCCTGCTGGAGATCGGCGACGGCCTTCTTCACGGTCTGGTTCGAGATGTCGACGCGCGCTTCGAGCGCGTTCAGGTTGGCGTCGCCGAAGACGGTCCACCATGGGCCGCGCGACGCGGCATCGGCCGGTGCGGCGACGTTCCAGCCGGGCTGGGCGTTGGGGGCGCCCGAAGCCGGTACGCCAGCATAATGCGCGGGCACCGCGACGGAGGGCGGCGAATACGCAGGCAGCGTCGAGCACGCCGACAACGCGGTCAAAGAGGCGGCGACGCCGAGCACGACGACGCGGCGGGCGAACGGAAGCGGACGAAGGAAGCACATGACGGATCTCTCGCGGGTTTGCATCGGCGGATCAGCCGCGGGCCGGCGTGACAACCGCTGCCGGCATCGAAGCGGGCGCCGCCGCAGCGGCGCGCGGTGCGGCCTTCGCACCGGTAACCGGGCCGGTTTGCGTGGCCGGCGCCGCGCCATGCGCGACCGCCACGATCTTCACCGCCTCGCCGGCCGTTATCGAATCGCCCGGGTTGTCGATCACGCGATCGCTGGCGGCGATCCCCGACACGATCTCGACGCGCGTGCCGAAATCGCGCCCGATCTGCACGATCTTCAGCGCGGTGGTGCCGTTCGCGGCGACGGTCGCGACCGTCACGCCGTTCGGCCGGAACAGCAGCGCGCTGACCGGCAGCTCGAACGCGGGAGCCGCGCTCGGCACGAGCAGGTGCGCCTGCGCATACGCGCCGGGCATCAGCGCGCCGTCGGCGTTGTCGACGTCGATCTCGACGCGCAGCGTGCGCGTGACCGGATCGATCGCGCCGGCACTGCGCGCGACGCGCGCGGCGAAGCGCCGCGCCGGATATTGCTGCGTGGTCAGGTAGACCGACGTGCCCGTCGTCACGCCGGCCGCGCTGTCCTGCGGCACGTCGACGAACACGCGCAGCGTGCCGGTCTGTTCGAGATGGAATAGCTCGCCGGACAGGCCGGGGCTGCCCGGCGTGCCGCCCGCGGTGACGAGCGTGCCGACGTCGACGTTGCGCGCGGTGATCACGCCGTCGAACGGCGCCGCGACGGTTTCGTACGACACCAGCTCGGTCAGGTGCGCGACGTTCGCCTGCGCGGAGGCCAGCATCGCGCGCTTCGCGTTCATGTCGGCGACCTTCGTGTCGGTGTCCTGCTGCGATACCGATTGCGTTTTCAGCATGTCCTGCCAGCGCTGCGCGGTCGATTTCGCGTAGTCGTAGTTCGCCTGCGCGGTCGCCGCGTCGGCGCGCGCCTGCCGCAACTGCGCGTCGAGGTCGGGCGCGGTGATCTGCGCGAGCGTCTGCCCGGCCTTCACGTGCGCGCCGATGTCGGCGTTCCAGTGCGCGATATAACCGCTCGTGCGCGCATAGATCGACGCCTCGGCATACGGCATCACCGAGCCCGGCAGCGTCAGCGTCTGGTCGGCGGGCGCGGTGCCCGGCAGGATCACCGTGACCGGCAGCGCCTGCTGCGCGGCCACCTGCACGCGTTGCGCGGCACGCGCGTCGATGCGCGGCACGATGCCGGCGGCCAGCAGTGCGGCGGCCACCGCGATCGCGACGAGCGGAGCGGTCAGCCTGCGGCTGCGGCGCGGCGGCGACGGGTCGGGCGCCGCGTCGCGGGCGGTCGGCGGCGCCGTGTCCGCTTCGGCGGCCGGTGCGGGGGCGAGGGGTTCGGTCGAGTCGTTCATGATGGGGTCGAGGTCGGGCGAGTCGAAGGGAGTCGGCATGAAGCGGCGATCAGGACAGCGCCGGCGTGTCCTGCGCGCGGCGCGCGGCGGCCGCGTCGCGGCGCCGCTCGAGCCACGCATGGACGAAGCCGAACAAGACGGGCACGAACAGCAGCGTCGACAGCGTGCCGAACGCGAGCCCGCCGATCACCGCGCGGCCGAGCGGCGCGTTCTGCTCGCCGCCGTCGCCGAGGCCGAGCGCCATCGGCAGCATGCCGATCAGCATCGCGAGCGCGGTCATCACCACCGGCCGGAAGCGGCTGAAGCCCGCATCGAGCGCGGCCTGCCACGGCGGCGCGCCGCCCGCGATCAGCTCGCGCGCCGCGTTGACAACCAGAATGCTGTTCGCGGTCGCGATGCCGATGCACAGGATCGTGCCGGTCAGCGCGGGCACTGACAGCGTCGTGCGCGTGACGAACAGCATCCATGCGATGCCCGCGAGCGACGCGGGCAGGCCGCCGACGATCACGAGCGGGTCGAGCCACGATTGGAAGTTGACGACCATCAGCAGGTAGACCAGCGCGATCGCGAGCGCGAGGCCGCCGAGCAGCCCGGCAAACGATTCGTGCATCGCCTGCACCTGGCCGCGCAGCACGATCGACGAACCGGGCGGCAATTGCGCGCGCGCGTCGTCGACGAGCTTCGTCACGTCGGCCGTGACGCCGCCGAGATCGCGCCCCTGCACCGACGCGAAGATGTCGAGCACCGGCTGCACGTTGTAGTGCGATACGACCGCCTGCTGCGTCGCGCGCGAGAAGCTGCCGAGCGCGCCGAGCAGGTTCTGCGCGGGCGCACCGGCCGCCGGGCCGCCGGCCGGCGTCTGCGGCGAACGGGCGGTGCCCGCGGGCAGCGGCACGTTCGCGAGCGCCTGCAGCGAATCGACCGAATACTGCGGCGTCTGCACCATCAGCGGATAACTGACGCCGTTGCGCGGGTCGAGCCAGAAGTTCGGCGTCGTCTGCGAACTGCCGGACAGCGCGATCAGCAGGTTCTGCGCGACGTCGCGCTGTTCGAGGCCGGCCTGGATCGCCTTGGTGCGATCCACGTTCACGTTGATCGCCGGCTCGTCGCCGGGCTGCTGGATGCGCGCGTCGACGAGGCCGCGCACGCCGCGCAGCTTCGCGAGAAGCGCGTTCGCGACCACGCGGTTCTGGTCGAGCTTGTTGCCGACGATCTGGATGTCGATCGGCGCGGGCAGCCCGAAGTTGAGGATCTGGCTGACGATGTCGGCCGGCAGGAATGCGAACGTCACGCCGGGGAACGACTGCGCGAGCAGGTTGCGCAGCTTCGCGACATAGGCGGCAGTCGGCGCGTGGTTCGCCTTCAGCGTGATCATCACGTCGGCGTCCTCGGTGCCGATCGGGTCGGACGAGTCGTACGTGAGGTTGATCCCGCTCACCGGCACGCCGATGTTGTCGAGCACGCTCGCGATGTCGTTCGCGGGAATCACGTCGTGGATGCGTGCTTCGACCTCGTTGGTCAGGCGTGCGGTTTCCTCGATCCGCGTGCCGGTCGGCGCGCGCAGGTGCAGGCGGATCTCACCCGTGTCGACCGACGGGAAGAAATCCTGCCCGGCGAATGCGAACAGGCCGGTCGACGCGGCGCACGCGAGCAGGAAGGCCGCGGCGAAACGGCGGCGGCGCGCGATCACCGCCGACAGCAGCGCGCGATAGCGCAATCGTACGGCTTCGAAACGATGCTCGAACGCGGCCTGGAAACGCGCGATCCGTGCGAACACGCCGCGCGGCGGCTTGCCGTGCCCCTTCGCGCGCATCAGCGCCATCGCGAGCGTCGGCACCAGCGTGCGCGAGAAGAAATACGACGCGACCATCGCGAAGATCACCGCCTCGGCCATCGGCACGAACAGGTAGCGTGCGACGCCGGTCAGCAGGAACATCGGCACGAACACGATGCAGATCGACAACGTGGACACGAAGGTCGGCACCGCGATCTCGCCCGCGCCGGTCAGGATCGCGTCTTCGAGCGGCGCGCCGCGTTCGAGGTGATGCGTGATGTTCTCGATCGCGACGGTCGCGTCGTCGACGAGGATCCCGACCGCGAGCGCGAGCCCGCCGAGCGTCATGATGTTGATCGTCTGGCCGAGCGCGGCGAGCGCGAGCAGCGATGTGAGTACCGCGAGCGGGATCGACACCGCGATGATCAGCGTCGCGCGCCAGCTGCCGAGGAACAGCAGGATCATCAGCGCGGTGAGGCACGCGGCGATCAGCGCCTCGCGCACGACGCCCTGGATCGCCGCTTTCACGAACACCGACTGATCGCCGAGCGCCGATATGTGCAGCGCCTTCGGCAGGCCGGCCGCGATCTTCGGCAGCATTGCCTTGACCTGGTCGATGATCGTCAGCGTCGATGCGCTGCCGGTCTTCTCGACGGTCAGCAGCGCCGCGCGCTTGCCGTCGGCGCGCACGATGTTGGTCTGCGGCGCGTAACCGTCGCGGACATGCGCGACGTCGCGCACATACACGACGCTGCCGCCGATCGTCTTCACCGGCAGGTTGTTCAGCGCGGCGACCGTCTGCGTGCTGCCGTTCATCTGCACGTTGTATTCGCGCGTGCCGATTTTCGCGGTGCCGCCGGGCAGGATCAGGTTCTGCGCGTTGATCGCGTTCACCACGTCGATCGGCGCGAGCCCCTTCGCCTGCAGCGCGCGCGTGTCGAGATCGACGACGATCTGGCGGATCTTGCCGCCGAACGGCAGCGGCACGGCCGCGCCCTGGACGGTCGCGAGCTGCGTGCGGATGAAGCTGTTGCCGAGGTCGTACAGCTGCTGCTCGGCGAGCGTGTCGCTCGACAGCCCGAGCTGCAGGATCGGCACCGTCGACGCGTTGTACGTGATGATGTTCGGCGGCAGCGTGCCGGGCGGCAGGATCCGCAGGATCGACGCGGAATTGCTCGCGGCTTCCGCGATCGCGCGATTGATGTCCGCGCCGGGGTGGAAGAAGATCTTCACGACCGACACGCCGTTCAGCGATTGCGATTCGATGTGCTCGATGTCGTCGACGTCGGACGTGAGCGCGCGCTCGTAGTTCGACGTGATGCGCTTGGCCATGTCCTCGGCGGAGAAGCCGTTGTACGACCAGACGATGCTGACCACCGGAATGTCGATGTTCGGGAAGATGTCGGTCGGCGTGCGCAGCATCGCGAGCGGTCCCGCGATGAAGATCAGCAGCGCGAGCACGACGAACGTATAGGGCCTGCGCAACGCCAGCCGGACGATCCACATGAGTTTGTTCCTCGAAGCAGGGCAGGGGCGCCGCATTCGATGCGACGAGCGTGCAGTCTGCCGGCGCCGCGTTGACCCGGCCCTGACTCGAAGATTACGAAACTGTTATCTGCGCGTTGAGCCGCAGATTTCAGGATTGTCATGTGGCGGTCAGCGTCGTGCCGGCCGCGATGACCAGAATGAAGGTGTCGGGCGGCGAACCGCATCCGCGGCACCGCCGGCGGCGCATCGACGATGCGTCCTCATCGAACCGTTCCGGGAGTTTCATCATGAATCGCAAACTGATCGCAGCCACCGCGCTGCTCGCACTCGCAATCGGCACGCCGGTCGCCGCTTTCGCACAGACGTCGTCGTCCGGCCTGACCCGCGCCGACGTGATCGCCCAGTTGGTCCAGGCGCAGCGCGACGGCACCGTGCCGACGTCGAACTGGGACTATCCGCCGAGCACGCAGACGATCTCGCGCAATGCCGAGCTGTATGCGATCGCGCACGGCGAACCGGGCACCGCGACCGCGTCGACGTCCGTGCCGTCCGTCAATACGCAGTAAAACGGGAGCAGGGCGATGAAGGTTCTTTCCCGACTGGCGATCGCCGCGCTGCTCGCGGCGGCGGTCGCTCCGGCCTTGGCGCGCGGGATGCCGCAACTGCCCGATGACGACGGCGGGCGCGCCAGCGTGTTACGCGAGTTGAATCCGACGCGGGTGAGTGGCGACACGCGGGCGCACGCTGCAAGCGTCGTTTCGAATCAGGGTCGCGACACCGACAGGAAGGCGGTGGCATGCCGGAACTGAGCCGCGGCGACGGCCGGCATGCGTTCCGGTTTCGGCGTGAACCGGCGGACGCACGCGCGGCATGCATGCAACCGCGCGATCGTCTCGGGTGTCAGGTATTCGGCGAAACCTCGGTCGCCGCAGGCACCGCCACCGCGACCGATTCGTCGGTCAGCGCCCACCGCTTCACGAGCCCCGCGATGACGAGCACGGCCACCGCACCCGTCAGCGGCGCAACCGCCATCATCGGGAGAATCTGGCCGAGCCCCAATCCCGCGCTCAGGATGGCTGCGCCGGCAAACGCGCTGCCGATGGCGCCCAGCCGCCCGAACGCATGCATCCAGCTCAAACCGGTGGAGCGCGCAACGGTCGGGTAGAAGCGCGCGGTCAACGCGTTCATCCCCGTATTGGTGCCGGGAATGAACCATCCCCACGCGAAGGCGAGCACCTGCAGCGCGCCGAACGTCGACTGCATCCCATGGACTGCCCAGAGCGACACGGCCGCCAGGCAAAAGCTCAACGCGATCGTCCGGTATCGGTCGAAGCGATCCATCAGCCAGCCGATCGCGATCGAGCCCAGCGTGCCGCCCCAGTTCAGGAAGCCGACCATGATCGCGCCCTGCGCACTCGTATAACCGGCCTCTTTCGCCATCGTCGGCAGCCAGTTGTAGAGCAGGTAGGTGACGAACAACCCGACGAAATAACACAGCCAGATGAGGACCGTGCCCGCGACGTAGCGCTTCGACAGGATGGTGCCGATCGCGCCGCCTTTCACCCTGGGCTGGGCCGGCAGGAAGAACGACGTATCGGCCGGCACGCGCGTCCGGCCGATCGCGGACAGAATCTTCGCGATCCGTTCGGGACGCTTGTTCTGAACCGTCAGGAATGCCACCGATTCCGGCAGCCAGCGCATCAGAAGCGGCACGCACACCACGGCCAGCGCGCCACCGACCGTGAGCATCGTGCGCCATCCGTAGCTCGGAATGATCCAGGCCGCGATGAAGCCGCACAGTGCGGCACCCACCGTGAAGCCGCTGTACACGATCGTCACGAGGAACGAGCGCCGGCGTTCCGGCACGTACTCGGACCACAGCGTCACGACGTTCGGCATCACGGCACCGAGACCGAGCCCGGTGACGAACCGGATCGGCAGCATCGTCGCGAGCGACGTGGCGTGCGCGGTGGCCAGCGTCCCGAGGCCGATGATCAGCACGCTGGCGACCAGCACGCGCTTGCGCCCGAAGCGGTCGGCAATCGGCCCGCCGAGCAGCGCACCGGCCGCGAGACCGAACAGCGCGGCGCTCAGTACCGGCGCCAGCGCGTTCTTGGTGACGCCCCATTCCTTGATGAGTTCGGGGACGACGAAGCCGATGATGACGGTATCCCAGCCGTCCAGCGAGATCACGACGAACGTCAGGAACCCGACCAGCCACTGAAACGGGCTGACCGCGCGCGCGTCGATGAATTCACGGACATTGATGGACCTTCCTGATGCCGGCATGGCTGTCTCCTGCGATGGGCACCGGGCCCTTGTATGGCGTCGGTCGGACCCCGACGCGATGCCCCGCAGTGTTGGATCGCCGAAATTCCGCGTCCAACAAGAAATTCCGTTTACGCCGACAAGGAAACGTTATCGGTCAGCGTGGCTCGCTGGTTGCCCGGGCATGCCGTCGCCCAGTTTTTCCAGCAGGAACTCGGCGAAGAGCGCGACAGCCTGCGGCAGCGGCGGGCGGCTCGTATAGACGAGCTGCAGGCCGAGGCCGGTGCTCGAGCGTCGATAGGAGGGCAATACCCGCACGAGTTTTCCTTGCTCGATCGCCGGTTCGGCGAGCAACTGCGGCAGCAGCGCGATCCCGAGCCCGGCGACGCACGCCTGCACCACCACGCGCATGTCGTTCACCGAGAAGCGGCCATCGATTGCGATTTCCTGGGTACCGCGCGGCCCCTGCAGGCGCCACATGCTGCGGCCCTGGCGGCTGGAAACCGTCAGGCAATCGTGTTCGGCGAGATCGCGCGGCGTGCGCGGCGCGGCGCGCCGTTCCAGATACGCGGGGCTGGCCGCGAGGATCATCGTGCCCGGCGCGATCCGGCGCACGCGGAAGCTGCCGCCGGTCTCGATCCCCATCCGCAGCGCGAGGTCGATGCGCTCGCCGATCAGGTCGGCCGGCGTATCGTCGAGCAGGAAGTCGATGCTGATCTGCGGATAACGCGCATAGAACTCGGCCAGCCATTCGAGCCGGAAGAATTCGAACAGGCCGGCCATCGCGGTGACGCGAACCGTGCCGGACGGCTCCTGCCCGTCCGCATGCTGCCGCTCGATCTCGAAGATCCGGTCGAGCGCCGGCGCATAGCGCTCGAACAGCGCCTGACCTTCCGTGCTCGGCGCGAGCTTGCGGGTCGAGCGATGCAGCAGGCGCGTGCCGAGTTGCCCTTCGAGCTGGTCGATGCGACGGCTCAGCGTATTGGCCGGCATGCGCAGGCGTCGCGCGGCCTCCGAGAAGCTGCCGGCGCGGACGACCTGGACGAACAGCGCGAGATCATTCAGATCGAGCATCGGATTCCTCCAAAAATGGATTAATCAAATCCTATTTATCCGTCTAGTGTAAAGCAGCTTCAGTCTCCATACTCGTATCACGCTACAGACGAACACCTGACGTCCCAAGGAGATTGAATTGAACAAGCATCTGACGATCGCGGCGGGCGCACTCGCCGCATCGCTGTCGTTTTCCGCATTCGCGGCCGCGTCGACGTATCAGCTCGATCCGGACCATACGTACCCGAGCTTCGAAGCCGATCACATCGGCGGCCTGTCGGTCTGGCGCGGCAAGTTCGACAAATCGAGCGGCACCGTGACGCTCGATCGTGCCGCCAAGACGGGCACCGTCGAAGTGACGACCGCCATTGCGTCGGTGCATACGGGCAGCACGAAGCTCGACCAGGACCTGCAATCGAACCAGTTCTTCGATGCGTCGAAGTTCCCGGACGCGACCTACAAGGGTGCGATCACGTTCAACGGCGACAAGCCGGCGACGGTCGTCGGCAATCTCACGATGCATGGCGTGACGCGGCCGCTGACGCTGAAGATCGATTCGTTCAAGTGCATGCCGCATCCGATGCTCAAGCGCGAAGTGTGCGGCGTCGATGCGGTGGGCGAGTTCGATCGCAGCGAGTTCGGCGTCGATTTCGGCAAGACGTACGGCTTCAGCATGAAGACGCGCCTGCTGATCACGGCCGAAGCCCTCAAGCAATAAGCCCTTTCGGAGAACCCTCATGAAACTGCTGCATATCGATTCCAGCATCCTCGGCCAAGGCTCGGTCAGCCGTGAGCTGTCGGCGGAAGCCGTCGCGACTTTCCGTGGCCGCAACCCGGGCCTCACGGTGACGCGCCTCGATCTCGCCGCGACGCCGATCGGCCATCTGACGGCCGACCACCTTGCCGCCGCGCAAGGCGCGCCGATCGACGACGCGCTGAAGGCGGACGTCGAGATCGGCCAGCGCGCGCTCGACGAATTTATCGCGGCCGACATCGTGGTCGTCGGCGCACCGATGTACAACTTCGGCATTGCGTCGCAACTGAAGGCGTGGATCGACCGCATCTCCGTCGCCGGCAAGACGTTTCGCTACGGCGAGAACGGGCCGATCGGCCTGTGCGTCGGCAAGAAGCTGGTCGTCGCGTCGTCGCGCGGTGGCGTGTACAGCGAAGGCTCGCCGGCGGCCGCGTTCGATCATCAGGAAACCTATCTGAAAGCGGCGTTCGGCTTCCTCGGCATCACGGACATCACGTTCATTCGCGCGGAAGGCGTGGCGATGGGGCAGGACAAGCGCAGCGGCGCCATCGCATCGGCGAAGGAAGCGGCGGCTGCGCTCGCGGCCTGACGCAACGCGCCGGATACCAGCTACTGGAGAACCACCATGTCGAATGCCACGCAACCCGCAGTCGCCGTCGCCGAGCGTCACGTCGTGTTCCGTACGCGCGGCCACGCGCACGGGCCGGTCGTCCGGATGGCGAGCCCGTCCGACGTTGGCGAGATGATCAAGCCGTTCGTCTTTCTCGACCTGATCGATACGCAGGCGCCGCTGGGGCAGCCGGCCTTCGGCTGGCATCCGCATTCGGGGATCGCGACGCTGACGCTCGCGATCGACGGACGCGGCACCTACGCCGAATCCACCGGCCACGCAGGCACGATGGAGGCGGGCGACATCGAATGGATGAGCGCCGGGCGCGGCGTCTGGCACACGGGCACCGTCGTGCCGCCGGTCAAGGCGTTCCAGTTGTGGGTCGCGCTGCCGCCCGGGCGCGAGCTGGCGCCGGCGTTCAGCCAGCACCTGTCGATCGACGACATCCCGTCGGACGGCCCGGCGCGCGTGCTGCTCGGCCGCAGCGGCGACGCGGTCAGCCCGATCGATGCGCCGCCGGGCATCAACTACTTCGTCGTGACCCTCAAGGCCGGCGAGCGCTGGACCTGTCAGCCGCAGCAGGGCGCGCGGGTCGGCTGGACGGCCGTGATGGATGGCAGCCTGCTTACGCCGGACCCGGTCGGGCAGGGCGAGCTGGCGGTGTTCGACCCGTCCGACGCCGCCATCGAATTCGACGCTGTGACCGACGTGCGCTTCGTGGTCGGCACGGCCATCCCGCATCCGCACGATCTCCATCTGGGCAACTACTCGGTGCACACGAGCGCGGCCGCGCTGGTGGAGGGCGAGCGTGAAATCGTGCGCATCGGCCACGAACTGCGCGCCAAGGGTGCATTGCGCTGATCCGGCAGACGCCGTTTCATGACGACGCAGGGCATCGACGAGGGCAAGCGCTGGCTTGCCCTCGTCGTGCTGTGCGTGGGCATGCCGATGATCGTACCGTCCGCCGCCTCCCCCTGAATCCGAAGCAGACCCCAATCTCCCTTTCTGCCGCCGCCTGCCGTCATTCCGTTCACGGAATCGTGACGCCGCGTGCCCGGCACTGCCGCCACGCCGGGCTTCCCCGCGCATCAGTGTTTATACGTATGCCGATATCGGTATCGCTCCCATCCAAGATTTCATTGGAAGGTTATCGGACTTGTTCCTAGACTGATGCGGGGCATGCAGACCGGGCCGGACGGACGCACCGGCCGGCGCCGCCCCGAACCGCGTTTGCGCCAAGCAGAACCAGAACAGCGCCGCGGAATACAACGACATCATCGGAGACGGACCATGACATTCATCAGGAAGCTGGCGGCCGGTGCGATCGTCGCCGCGGCGACGGTACTGGCGCCGAGCGCGTTCGCCCAGCAAAAGCCGATCACGCTCGGGTTCTCGCAAGTAGGCGCCGAGAGCGCGTGGCGCACCGCGAACACCGTGTCGGTGAAGGGCGCGGCGAAGGACGCCGGCATCAACCTGAAATTCTCGGACGCGCAGCAGAAGCAGGAGAACCAGATCCGCGCGATCCGCTCGTTCATCGCGCAGAAGGTCGACGTGATCGCATTCTCGCCGGTCGTCGAGTCGGGCTGGGAGCCGGTGCTGACCGAGGCGAAGGCCGCGCACATCCCGGTGATCCTGACCGACCGCGGCGTCGACGTGAAGGATCCGTCGCTGTACGTGACGATGATCGGCTCGGACTTTCTCGAGGAAGGGCGCCGCGCCGGCCACTGGATGGAAGAGCACTACAAGAACGACGCGGGTCCGATCAACATCGTCGAGCTGCAGGGCACGGTCGGCTCGGCACCGGCCAACGATCGCCGCGCGGGCCTGCTCGAAGTGATCAAGAACAATCCGAAATTCAAGGTGATCGCGTCGCAGAGCGGCGACTTCACGCTCGCCGGCGGCAAGCAGGTGATGGAAGCGTTCGCGAAGACCTACGGCAAGCAGATCAACGTCGTCTATGCGCACAACGACGACATGGCGCTCGGCGCGATCCAGGCGATGGAAGAGGCCGGCATCAACCCCGGCAAGGACGTGAGCGTCGTGTCGTTCGATGCGACCAAGGGCGGCTTCCAGGCGATGGTCGCCGGCAAGATCAACGTCGACGTCGAATGCAGCCCGCTGCTCGGCCCGCAACTGATGAGCGCGGTGAAGGACGTCGTCGCCGGCAAGCAGTTGCCCAAGCGCATCGTGACGAACGAGACGGTGTTCCCGATGAACGTCGCGGCGCAGGTGATGCCGACCCGCAAATACTGACCTGGCCCGCATGGGCGGCGGCGTCGTTGCCGCCGCCGGCAACCGCTTCGATGGAGGGTTGATGACGAATCCGCCGGTGGTCGAGATGATCGACATCGACAAGTCGTTTCCGGGCGTCAGCGCGCTGCAGCGCGTGAGCTTCCGGCTGTTTCCGGGCGAGATCCATGCGCTGATGGGCCAGAACGGCGCGGGCAAGTCGACGCTGATCAACGTGCTCACCGGCGTGCATGCGCACGATGCGGGCGAGATTCGCGTCGGCGGCGAGGTGGTGCGCTTCGCCGCGCCGCGCGAGGCCGAGGCGGCCGGGATCCAGACGCTCTATCAGGAAGTGAACCTGTGCGCGAACCTGTCGGTCGCGGAGAACATCTTCGCGGGCCGGCAGCCGATGCGGCGCGGCGCGATCGACTGGAACGCGATCCATGCACGGGCGCGCGCCGCGCTGGCCGAACTCGACCTGTCGCTCGACGTCACGCGCTCGCTCGACGCGTATCCGATCGCGGTGCAGCAGATGGTCGCGATCGCGCGCGCGGTGTCGGTCGATGCGCGTGTGCTGATTCTCGACGAACCGACGTCGAGCCTCGACGACGGCGAGGTCGCGCGGCTGTTCGACGTGCTGCGCCGGCTGAAGGCGTCGGGCATCGCGATCCTGTTCGTCACGCATTTCCTCGAGCAGACCTACGCGGTGTCCGACCGGATCACCGTGATGCGCAATGGCGAGCGCGAAGGCGAATATCTGGCGCGCGAACTGCCGGTCGACACGCTGGTCGCGAAGATGACGGGCCGCGAACGGATGTCCGACACGCTACAGGCGGGCGCCGCCGCGGTCGAGCGGACCGCCGGCACGGCCGCGCCGTTCCTGTCGCTGCAGCAGGTCGGCCGGCGCGGGATGATGAGCCCGCTCGATCTCGACGTGCGGCCCGGCGAGATCGTCGGGCTGGCCGGGCTGCTCGGCTCGGGGCGCACCGAAACCGCGCAACTCGCGTTCGCCGCGGAGCGCACCGACACCGGCGCGATCGAGATCGACGGCACGCGCAAGCGGCTCGCGTCGCCGCATGATGCGGTCCGGCACGGGATCGCGTATTGCCCGGAAGACCGCAAGAAGGAGGGCATCGTCGCCGCGCTGTCGATTCGCGAGAACATCATCCTCGCGCTGCAGGCGCGGCGCGGCTGGTGGCGGCTGATCGGACGCGCGCGCCAGCGCGAGATCGCCGACACGTATATCGCGCGGCTCGGCATCAAGGCGCGAGACGCGGAGCAGCCGATCGGGCTGCTGTCGGGCGGCAACCAGCAGAAGGTGCTGCTCGCGCGCTGGCTCGCGACCGATCCGAAGCTGCTGATTCTCGACGAGCCGACCCGCGGCATCGACGTCGCCGCGAAGTTCGACATCATGGAGCGCGTGCTCGCGCTGTGCGCGACCGGGCTCGCGATCCTGTTCATCTCGTCGGAGATCGGCGAGGTCGTGCGCGTGAGCCACCGGATCGCGGTGCTGCGCGACCGGCGCAAGGTCGCCGAACTGACCGGCGCCGACGCGTCCGAAGAGCAGGTTTACCGGCTGATCGCGGGAGGCCAGTCATGATGCGTGTGCGCACGCTGTTTCGTCATCCGCTTGCGTGGCCGGTGCTGACGCTCGCGCTGCTGTTCGCGCTCGACGTCGCGCATCGTCCGGGCTTCCTGGCGATTTCACTGCTCGACGGCCACCTGTTCGGCGCGCCGATCGACATCCTGAACCGTGCGGCACCGCTCGTGATCGTGTCGCTCGGCATGACGCTCGTGATCGCGACGCGCGGGATCGACATTTCCGTAGGCGCGATCGTCGCGATCGCCGGTGCGGCCGCGGCGATCGTGCTCGATGCGGACCCGTCGCGGGTCGGCGTGGCGCTGGCCGCGGCGCTCGGCGTCGGGCTGCTCGCGGGCGCATGGAACGGCCTGCTGGTCGCGTTCGTCGGGATGCAGCCGATCATCGCGACGCTGATCCTGATGGTGGCCGGACGCGGCGTCGCGCAACTGCTGACGGGCGGCCAGATCATTCCGATCGGCGCGCCCGGCTACCTCGCGCTCGGCGGCGGGTATCTGGCGACGGTGCCGTGCTCGGTGTGGATCGCGGTCGCGACGATCGCCGCGACCGCGCTGCTGGTGAACCGCACGGCGCTCGGGCTGTTCATCCGCGCGATCGGCGTGAACCCGGTCGCGACGCGGCTCGTCGGGCTGCGCTCGGGCGCGGTCGTGTTCGGCGTGTATCTGTGTTCCGGCGCGATGTCGGCACTCGCCGGCATCCTCGCGAGCTCGAACGTGCGCAGCGCCGACGGCAACAACGCGGGGCTGCTGCTCGAACTCGACGCGATCCTCGCGGTGACGCTCGGCGGCACGTCGCTGCTCGGCGGCCGCTTCAGTCTGGCCGGTTCGGTGCTCGGCGCGCTGATCATCCAGACCTTGACCTACACGACCTATTCGATCGGCGTGCCACCGGAGGCGACGCTGGTCGTCAAGGCGGTCGTCGTGATCGTCGTGACGCTGATCCAGTCGGACGCGGCGCGTGCGCTCGTCGTCCGGCACGCGTCGCGGCTGCTGCCTTTCGCGCGTTCGCGCGCCACTCCCGGAGCGACACCGCGATGAACCGATTCCTTGGCCGGCTCGCCGACCCGCGCACACTGCCGATCGTCGTGACGATCGTGCTGTTCGCCGCGCTGTTCGGTTTCGGGTCCGTGATGTACACGGGATTCTTCTCGATGCAGGTGCTGACCGGGCTGTTCGTCGACAACGCGTTCCTGCTGATCGTCGCGATCGGGATGACGTTCGTGATCGTGTTGGGCGGCATCGACCTGTCGGTCGGCTCAGTCGTTGCGCTGACAACGATATTCTGCGCGGTCGGCGCCGAGCGGCTGCACTGGCCCGTGTGGGTGATCGTGCCGCTGGTGCTGGCGTTCGGCGCGCTGTACGGCGCGGCGATGGGTGCGTTGATCCATTATTTCCGGCTGCAGCCGTTCATCGTCACGCTGGCCGGGATGTTTCTCGCGCGCGGCGCGTGCTTCCTGATCACGACGCAGTCGATCACGATCAACGAACCGACGTTTCATGCGATCGCGGGTATCAGCGTGCCGGTCGGCGGCGGCACGCTGAGCGCGGGTGCACTGGTCGCGCTCGTGACGCTGGCCGTCGCGATCTACGTCGCGCATTTCACGCGCTTCGGCCGCAACGTGTACGCGATCGGCGGCAATGAGCGCTCGGCGCTGCTGATGGGGCTGCCGGTCGCGCGCACCAAGATTGGTGTCTATGCGTTGAGCGGGCTGTGTTCGGCGCTCGGCGGCGTGGTGTTCACGCTGTACGTGTTGTCGGGCTACGGATTGCAGGCGCAGGGGATGGAGCTCGACGCGATCGCCGCGACCGTGATCGGCGGCACGTTGCTCACGGGCGGCGTGGGTTACGTGATCGGCTCGGTGTTCGGCGTCGGTATCCTCGGCACGATCCAGGTGCTGATCACGTTCGACGGTACGTTGAGCTCGTGGTGGACGCGGATCGTGATCGGCGCGCTGCTGTGCGTGTTCTGCGTGCTGCAGCGGGTCATCGAGCGGCATGCGGCGCGGCGGCGTACCGGTGGCACGGGGCTCGACCCGCAACGACCGAAGCGCGACACCGCGCACGCGCGGCCGGCCGAGCCCGGCGAGGACGCGGCGCTCGTCTCGACGATGCGCCGCGTGTAGTGGATCGCGCGACGCGCGCTGCGCCGTGCCGAACGACGGCGCAGCGGCGCGACCGGTGCTTGTCGCGAATGCCTGTCGAAGGCGGCCACCGCGTGCGTTACGCGCGAACGGCTACCCGGTACAGCGTGGTCTGCCGATAGACGGCGCCCGGCTGCAGGATGACGTCGTCGCACAGGTCGGCCATGTTGACCTGATCCGGAAAGCCACCGGCTTCGACGCACAACGCCGCGTGTCGCGCGCAACGCGTGCCGCCGCTCACGCGCACGTCGTCGAGATAGTTGCCCGTATAGAGTTGCAGGCCGCGCTGATCGGTCGATACGACCAGTTCGCGGCCGCTTTCCGGATCGTAGATGCCGGCGACGGGCCGGACCGCGCGTGCGCCGTCGCGCAGCACGAAGCAGTGATCGAAGCCGTGCGCCCGCGCGAGTTGCGCATGCGGCCAGTCGAGGCGTGCGCCTAGCGGCGCGCTCTGCCGAAAGTCGAAGGCCGTGCCGGTCACATCGGCGGTGCCGGTCGGGATCAGCGCGTCGTCGACTTCGAGGAACGCGTCGGCGTCGATGCTCAGCACGTGGCCGCGCACGTCGCTGCCCGCGCGGCCGCTGAGATTGAAATAGCTGTGATTCGTCAGGTTGAGCGGCGTGCGTGCGTCGGTGACGCCGGTGTAGTCGATCGTCAGCGTGCCGTCGTCGTCGAGCGTGTAGCGAACCAGCACGCTCACGTTGCCCGGAAAACCCGCGTCGCCTTCCGGCGAATCGAGCCGCAGCGTCAGCCCGCCGCAGTCGTCGACGACTTCCCAGCGCTGGCGGTGAAAACCGCTCGCGCCGCCGTGCAGCAGGTTGTCGTTCTCGTTGCGATCGAGCGAGTAGTCGACCCCGTCGAGCGTGAAGCGCGCGCCGGCGATCCGGTTCGCCCAACGGCCGATCGTCGCGCCGAGGTAGACACCCGATTCGAGATATTCCGCGGGCGTGTCGTGCGCGAGCACGATATCGGCGAAGCGTCCGGTGCGGTCGGGCGCGAGCCACGACACGACGGTCGCGCCGAGATCGCTGACGACGACGCGCATCCCGTGCGTGTTGCGCAGCGTGTAGCGCCGCACCGGTTCGCCGTCGGGCAGCGTGCCCCACGGCTCGGAGGACACGCGGGCGACGCCGGGCGTCAGGCGGGGGGAATCGGTATCGATGTGCATGGGTGGATTCGAGGTGAACGGCGAGCTTCAGTGCGCGGCGACCGCGCGTTCCTGGTATTCGCGCGGTGTGCAGCCCAGCTCGCGCCGGAACACCGCGTACATGTATTGGAGCGACGTGAACCCGCAGCGGATCGCGACCTCGGCGCTGGACGCCTGCCGGCCCGCGAGCAGCGCCTGCGCTGATTCGAGTTTGTGGCGCAGGATTTCCTGGTGCACGGTGCGCTGCAGTTCGCGCCGGAAGTGTTCTTCGAGCAGCGAGCGCGACACGCCGACGTAGTCCGCCACCTGCTCGGTCTTGATGCCCTGGCACGCGTACTGGCGAATGAAGTGGCGTGCGCGCATCACGTACGGACTCGTGAGCGGCTGGTGGCGGGTCGATTCGAGCACGTTGATCCCGACGGGCGGCACGAGAATCCGCCGGTCGGGAAAACGCGCGCCGCGCAGCATCTGGTGCAGCAGGTGCGCGGCGGTACGACCCATTTCCTCGGTGCCCTGGATCACGGACGACAGCGGAATGCGCGTAAGCGTGCGTGTGAGCGGGTCGTTGTCGATGCCGATGATCGCGACCTGTTCCGGCACTGCGAGGCCGGCGATCAGGCACGCCTGCAGCAGGTGCCGCGCGCGCGCGTCGGTCACCGCAATGATGCCGACAGGCTTCGGCAGCGCATGAAGCCAGCCGATCAACTGCTCGATCGCGTGGTTCCACCCCGACGCGCTCGTCGACAGCCCGCGGTAGATCGCCGCATCGGCGCCGTCCGCGTGCGAGAGCCGCTCGAACGCGCGTTCGCGCTGCTGCGCCCAGCGGTTCTCCTGCGCGACGGGCAGGCTGTACATCGCGAAGTGCGGCAGCCCGGCGCCGATCAGGTGCGTGTACGCGAGCGACACGAGCTTCGCGTTGTCGGTCGCGATATACGGCACGTCGTCCGGATACTGCGCCGGATCCTCGTAAGACGAGCCGACCGCGACGATCGGCAGCGGCGAGCCGGCGAGCGCGTCGGCGACGGCCGGATCGTCGAAGTCCGCGATGATGCCGTCACCGTCGAAGCGCTCGATGCCGGCGAGCCGGCAGCGGAAGTCGTCTTCGAGGAACAGGTCCCAGACCACGCGCGTCGAGCGCAGGTACTGGCCGATGCCGCTGATGATCTCGCGGTCGTAGACCTTGTTGGCGTTGAACAGCAGCGCGATGCGGTGCGGCGTCTGGGTGGAAGGGGCGCGATTCATCTCGGTCTCGAAGCGCGCGCCGACCATGGCGTCGCGTCGTTGTCTCCGGGCGCGCGGGCCAGGCCGCGCGGCTGTCTGATCTGTCTGGTGTCCGGCGATTGTAGGACGGAACGCGTGCCGTGCGCAGCGCACTGGCAAGAATCGTTAAGCGTGCTGCGCAATTTCGCAATTGCGGGTGCGAGGGCGTGCGGGCACGATCCAGCCAGATCGAATTCGGCTCGCACGCCACCGCGATGCGCGCCGCACTGCAACAAGAAACCGGACGGAGACGCCATGTCGTATTTCGAACATATTCCCGCGATTCGCTACGAAGGTCCGCAGTCGGACAACCCGCTGGCCTATCGGTATTACGACCGCACGAAACAGGTGCTCGGCAAGACGCTCGAGGAGCACCTGCGGATCGCGGTGTGCTACTGGCACACGTTCGTGTGGCCCGGCCACGATATCTTCGGCCAGGGCGCGTTCCGGCGGCCATGGCAGCAGCCGGGCGACCCGCTCGAGCGGGCGCGGCAGAAGGCCGATGCGGCATTCGAGTTCTTCACGAAGCTCGGCACGCCGTTCTATACGTTCCACGACACCGACGTGTCGCCGGAGGGCGATAGCCTGCGCGAGTACGTCGAGAACTTCGCGCGGATGACCGACTACCTGGGCGAGCGTCAGCAGGCGACGGGCGTTCGGCTGCTGTGGGGCACCGCGAACCTGTTCTCGCATCCGCGCTTCGCGGCGGGCGCGGCGACCAACCCGAACCCCGACGTATTCGCGTGGGCGGCCACCCAGGTGCGCCACGCGCTCGACGCGACGCATCGGCTCGGCGGCGAGAACTACGTGCTGTGGGGCGGCCGCGAAGGGTACGAGACGCTGCTCAATACCGATCTCGTGCGCGAGCGCGAGCAGTTCGCCCGCTTCCTGTCGATGGTCGTCGAGCACAAGCACCGGATCGGCTTCAGCGGCGCGCTGCTGATCGAGCCCAAGCCGCAGGAGCCGACCAAGCACCAGTACGACTACGACGTCGCGACCGTGCACGGTTTCCTCACGCAATACGGATTGCAGAACGAGATCCGCGTGAATATCGAAGCGAACCACGCGACGCTCGCCGGTCACTCGTTTCATCACGAGATCGCGAACGCGTTCGCGCTCGATGTGTTCGGCAGCGTCGATGCGAATCGCGGCGATGCGCAGAACGGCTGGGACACCGACCAGTTCCCGAACAGCGTCGAGGAGCTGACCCTCGCGTTCTACGAGATCCTGCGCCACGGCGGCTTCACCACCGGCGGCATGAACTTCGACGCGAAGGTGCGCCGCCAGAGCGTCGATCCGGAAGACCTGTTCTACGGCCATGTCGGCGCGATCGACGTGCTCGCGCTGGCCGTCGAGCGCGCGGCCGTGCTGGTCGAGAACGACCGGCTCGACGCGCTGCGCCGGCAGCGCTACGCGCAGTGGGACAGCGCATTCGGCCGCGAGATCCTGTCGGGCGGCTACACGCTGGAGTCGCTCGCCGCCGACGCGCTCGCGCGCGGCGTGAGCCCGCAGCATGCAAGCGGCGCGCAGGAGCGGCTCGAGAACATCGTGAACCAAGCGATCTACGGGCTGCGCTGACACCATGTATATCGGACTCGATCTCGGCACGTCAGGCGTGAAGGCCGTGCTGCTCGACCGCGACGGGGCGGTGCGCGCCAGCGCGAGCCGGCCGCTGGCGGTGAGCCGGCCGCGGCCGCGCTGGTCCGAACAGGCGCCGCGCGACTGGTGGGACGCGGCATGCGGCACGCTGGCGGCGCTCGTCACCGACGCACGCGCGGCCGGCATCGATCCGCGCGACATCGATGCGCTCGGCCTGACCGGGCAGATGCACGGCGCGACGCTGCTCGATGCGCGCGGTGATGTGCTGCGCCCCGCGATCCTGTGGAACGACGGCCGCGCGGATGCCGAGTGCGCGGAACTCGAGCGGCTGGCGCCCACGCTGCGCGCGGTCGCGGGCAACCTCGCGATGCCGGGTTTCACCGCGCCGAAGCTGTTGTGGGTGCGCCGGCACGAGCCGGACGTGTTCGCGCGCATCGCTCACGTGCTGTTGCCGAAGGATTATCTGCGCTACCGGCTGACCGGCGTGTTCGCGACCGATCCGTCGGATGCCGCCGGCACGCTGTGGCTCGATGTTGCGAAGCGCGACTACGGCGACACGCTGCTCGCCGCGTGCGGGCTGTCGCGCGCACAGGTGCCCGCCGTGTTCGAGGGCAACCGCATCACCGGCACGCTGCAGCCGGCGGTCGCGCGTGCGCTGGGGCTGCGCGATATTCCGGTCGTCGCGGGCGGCGGCGACAACGCGGCCGGTGCGGTCGGCGTCGGCATCGTGCGGCCCGGCGATGCGCTGCTGTCGCTCGGCACGTCGGGCGTGTATTTCGCGGTGTCGGACGGTTTTCGCGCGAATCCGGAATCGGCGGTCCACAGCTTCTGTCACGCATTGCCGCGCACCTGGCACCTGATGTCGGTGATGCTGAATGCGGCCGGCTGCGTCGATTTCACCGCGCAACTGGCCGGCTACGACGGCGTTGCGGCGCTGCTCGCCGATGCCGAGGCGAACGCGCGCGCGGATCGTCCGTGGTTCCTGCCTTATCTGAGCGGCGAGCGCACGCCGCACAACGACGTGAATGCGAAAGGCGTGTTCTACGGGCTGACGCCCGACACGCAGCGCGCGGATCTCGCGAACGCGACGCTCGAGGGCGTCGGCTTCGCGCTGCTCGACGGGATCGACGCGCTGCATGCGGCCGGGCTCGCGCCCGACGGCATCACGGTCATCGGCGGCGGCTCGCGCAGTGCGTACTGGACGCAGATGCTCGCCGACCTGAGCGGCCGCGCGCTGACCTTGCGCGCGGGCGGTGAAGTCGGCCCGGCGCTCGGCGCCGCGCGGCTCGCGCGTCTCGCGCTCGAACCGGATGCGCCGCTCGACGCGGTGTGCCCGCAGCCGCCCGTGGTGACCGTGCGCGAGCCCGACATGGCGCGCCACGCGTGGTATCGCGACGTGAGGCGGCCGACGTTTCGCGCGCTGTATCGCGCGCTCGAACCGGTGTTTGCGGCAGGTGCGGGTCACACCGCATGAAGCCTTGCCGTGCGGTGGCAAGACGATGGGCGACCTGCTTCGGCGGCGGCCCGGCGTTCGTGGAGTGGTCCAATAAATAGAGGAGCGGAGACATGCAATCAATGAAGCGTCGTACCGTATTGAACGCGCTGGCAGGCGCTGCCACGCTGGCGGCCCTCACGCTGGGCGCGCCGCTCGCGCATGCGAGCAAGGACAAGCCGGAGATCGGCTTCTGCATCGACGACCTGCGGGTCGAGCGCTGGTCGCGCGATCGCGACTACTTCGTGGCCGCCGCCACGAAGCTCGGCGCGAAAGTGTCCGTGCAGTCCGCGGACGCGAGCGAGGAGCGGCAGATCTCGCAGATCGAGAACCTGATCTCGCGCGGCGTGGATGTGATCGTGATCGTGCCGTTCAATTCGAAGACGCTCGGCAACGTCGTCGCCGAAGCGCGCAAGGCGGGCATCAAGGTCGTGTCGTACGACCGGCTGATCCTCGACGCCGACGTCGATGCGTATATCTCGTTCGACAATGAGAAGGTCGGCGAGCTGCAGGCGCAGGGCGTCTACGACGCGAAGCCGAAGGGCAACTATTTCCTGCTCGGCGGCGCGCCGACCGACAACAACGCGAAGATGCTGCGCGAAGGACAGCTGAAGGTGCTGAAGCCGGCGATCGATCGTGGCGACATCAAGCTCGTCGGCCAGCAGTGGGTGCCGGAATGGAGTGCGTCGACCGCGCTGCGGATCGTCGAGGATGCGCTGACCGCGAACAACAACAAGATCGATGCGATCGTCGCGTCGAACGACGGCACCGCGGGCGGCGCGATCCAGGCGCTCGCCGCGCAGCATCTGGCCGGCAAGGTGCCGGTGTCCGGGCAGGACGCGGACCTCGCGGCGGTCAAGCGCGTGATCGCCGGCACGCAGACGATGACCGTCTACAAGCCGCTCAAGCTGATCGCGAGCGAAGCGGCCAAGCTCGCGGTGGACCTCGCGAAGGGCACGAAGCCCGCCTTCAACGCGCAATACGACAACGGCAAGAAGAAGGTCGACACGGTGCTGCTGCAGCCGACGCTCCTGACCAAGCGCAACGTCGACATCGTCGTGAAGGACGGCTTCTATACCCAGGCGCAGCTGGCGAGCCAGTAACGGCGCGGCGCGCGGGCGGCCCACCGGGGCGTCCGCGCGCATACTGCGAGGCATGAGCGAATGACCGAACCCTTGCTGACGATGCGCGGCATCGTCAAGGATTTCGACGACGTGAAAGCGCTCGACGGCATCGACCTGATGGTGCGGCCGGGCGAGTGCGTGGGGCTGTGCGGCGAGAACGGCGCGGGCAAATCGACGCTGATGAAGGTGCTGTCGGGCGTTTATTCGCACGGTACGTGGGACGGCGAGATCCGCTGGGAAGGCGCGCCGCTCGTCGCGTCCGGCGTGCGCGACACCGAGCGCGCGGGCATCGTGATCATCCACCAGGAATTGATGCTCGTGCCCGAACTGTCGGTCGCCGAGAACATCTTCCTCGGCAACGAGATCACGCTGCCGGGCGGACGCATGCACTACGCGGCGATGGTCCAGCGTGCCGAGGCACTGCTGCACGAGTTGCGGATCGACTCGATCAACGTCGCGCAGCCGGTGATGAACTACGGCGGCGGGCACCAGCAACTGATCGAGATCGCGAAGGCGCTGAACAAGCGCGCGAAGCTGCTGATCCTCGACGAGCCGTCGTCGTCGCTGAGCGCCGCGGAGACGCGGATCCTGCTCGACATCGTGCGCGACCTGAAGCGTCGCGGCGTCGCGTGCGTGTACATCTCGCACAAGCTCGACGAGGTCGAGGCCGTGTGCGACACGGTGACCGTGATCCGCGACGGCCGCCATGTCGCGACCGAACCGATGCGCGCGCTGACGACCGACCGGATCATCGCGATGATGGTCGGCCGCGAGATCCGCGACCTGTATCCGCGCGAGCCGCACGAGATCGGCGACGTCGTGCTGGAAGCGCGCAATGTGACCTGTCGCGACATGACGAACCCGCGCCGCAAGCGGGTCGACGACGTGTCGTTCAGCGTGCGGCGCGGCGAGATTCTCGGCGTCGCCGGGCTCGTCGGCGCGGGCCGCACCGAGCTGATGCAGGCGATCTTCGGCGCGTATCCGGGCGCGTGCACGGCGACCGTGCTGATGAACGGCCGGCCGCTCACGATCCGCTCGCCTGCCGACGCGATTCGCGCGGGCATCGCGATGGTGCCCGAGGATCGCAAGCGCCACGGCATCGTGCCGCAGCTCGGCGTCGGCCACAACATCACGCTGGCGGTGCTGCGGCGCTTCGCGGCGCGCGGGCGGATCGACGCGGCAGCCGAACTGGATGCAATCCGCACCGAGATGCAGCGGCTGTCGGTGCGCGCCGCGCACCCGTTCCTGCCGATCTCGAGCCTGTCCGGCGGCAACCAGCAGAAGGCGGTGCTCGCCAAGATGCTGCTGGCCGAGCCGCAGGTGCTGATTCTCGACGAGCCGACCCGCGGCGTCGACGTGGGCGCGAAGGCCGAGATCTACCGGCTCGTGTTCGCGCTCGCGAAGCGCGGCGTCGCGCTGATCGTCGTGTCGTCGGAAATGCCCGAGGTGCTCGGGCTTGCCGATCGCGTACTGGTGATCGGCGAGGGCGAGCTGCGCGGCGATTTCGTCAACGACGGTCTGACGCAGGAACAGATTCTTGGCGCCGCGCTGAAACCCGGCCGGCTGCCGACCGAACCCACCGCAACGAGCACGACATGAATTCCGAACTTTCCTCCTCTACCGCCGCGACGCCGGACGCCGACACGCGCCGTCCAACTGGCCGTCCAACTGGCCGTCCGCTTCGCCAGATTTTCGTGCGCTACAAGGTGCTTGCGCTGCTGTTCGCGGTCGTGGCGATCTGGGCGTTCTTCTCGGTGCTGACCGACGGCGCGTTCGTCACGCCGCGCAACGTGTCGAACCTGCTGCGGCAGATGTCGATCACCGGCATGCTCGCGTGCGGGATGGTGTTCGTAATCATCGCGGGCGAGATCGACCTGTCGGTCGGTTCGCTGCTCGGGCTGCTCGGCGGCGTCGCGGCGATTCTCGACGTGAACCGCCACTGGCCGCTTGCCGCGACGGTGCCGACCGTGCTCGCGCTCGGCGTGCTGGTCGGGCTCTTCAACGGCTGGTGGTCGACCTACCGGCGCGTGCCGTCGTTCATCGTCGGGCTGGGCGGGATGCTCGCGTTTCGCGGGATCCTGCTCGGCGTGACGGGCGGCTCGACGATCGCGCCCGTGTCGGACGGCTTCGTGTTCCTCGGGCAGGGTTATCTGCCGCGCATGGCGGGGGACGGTCTCGCGCTGCTGCTGTTCGCGCTCGTCGTGCTGCTGGTCGTGCGACAGCGCGGCACGCGGCGCCGCTACCGGCTCGCCGTCGCACCGGTGTGGCAGGACGCCGTGAAGATCGCGGGCGCGGGCGCGGTGCTGTTCGCGTTCGTCGCGACGCTCGACCGCTACGGCGGCATTCCGGTGCCGGTGCTGCTGCTGCTCGCGCTGCTCGGCATCTTCTCGTGGATCGCGACGCAGACCGTGTTCGGCCGGCGCATCTATGCGGTCGGGTCGAATCTCGAGGCGACGCGGCTGTCGGGCGTCGATACCGATCGCGTGAAGCTCGCGATCTTCGCGCTGATGGGGCTGATGTGCGCGTTCGCCGGCATCGTGAACACCGCGCGCCTCGCGGCCGGCTCGCCTTCGGCGGGCACGATGGGCGAGCTCGACGCGATCGCCGCATGCTTCATCGGCGGGACGTCGATGCGCGGCGGGTCGGGCACCGTCTACGGCGCGCTGATCGGTGCGCTCGTGATGGCGAGCCTCGACAACGGCATGTCGATGCTGGACGTCGACGCGTACTGGCAGATGATCGTCAAGGGCGCGGTGTTGGTGCTGGCGGTGTGGATCGACGTGGTGTCGCGCTCGAACCGGCGCTGACGCGGCGCCCGGTCGTCAGTCAACGAGAGAGGCAGACATGAAGCGGAACACGGTGCCCATGCCCGGTATCTCAACGCTGGCGGTCGCGCCGCTCGCGAAACCGGACGTCGAACACGATCCCGGGCTCGCGCTCGGGCTGGATAATCCGCGCGATCGCCGGATCATCGCGGATGCGCTGCGCACGCTGTTGCGCGAGCGCTCGGAAGCCCTCGCGTTCGCATTGCGTCTCGCGGACGAGCACGATCGTCCGCGGCCCGACGCGAGCGATTTCGCGCTGACCGACATCATTCGGCTGGCGCGTATCGTCGAGCGAGCGGAGCGATACGGCGACGCGATGAACGAGGCCGCCCGCGTCGGCGCGCGCTGACGCGCGAGCGGCGCTTTCTGCGCGCTGGCCTGTACGCGCCATTACCGGCGCCATTTCGCGCATCCCGCGCGAACTTTTTCCTTTCCTTTCTTCGGACGATTCTCCGTTGCTCGACTGCTTCGCACGTCGGCATGGATCGGTGCGCGCGATCGACGAACGCGTTGCGGAATTTTCGGTAAAAGCGATCTTCGGCGGGCAACCGCCGGGGGAACGCATGCATTGCACGCATGCCTCGAGACGAAGCATGCGATGTCGAACCGGCGCGTTCGGTTGGGTTGGCGCGTCGACCGATCGGTCGAATCCACGTCAGAATATTTTTGTACTGGAAAGTTACTCAGGTATACGGATAATTCCGCCGGCGGCTTTTTCGCCGTGCGAATCCGATTTGGCGTGCAAGTCATCCGCATGTCATGGGCGCTTGCGAGCCTCCGTGATTCGCGGTGCCGCCGTGCCTGCCGGCCGGTGTCGCCGTGGTCCAACACATACTAAAGTCAACGATTACGAGGTCGGGAAACATGGAAGCAGGAAGCAGCGCGGGCGAATCGATATTCGATACGGGCGCGGAGGTCGACAGCCGTTCAAGACGGCGATTCGTGGCAGGGCTCGGGGCCGTCACGTTGTTGCCCGCATGCGGCGGAGGCGGTGATGGCAGTGTCGCGGCGAAGGTCGCCACGGCGATGCCGGTCAGTCCCGCGCCGAGCGTCGCGGCTGCGCCGGCATCCGGTACCGCCGCGACGCCCGCGCGTTTCAACCATCCCGGGCTGCTGCTCGACGAAGCGGACTTCACACGCATTCGCGACTGCATCAAGGCAGGGGAACAGCCGTGGTCGAGCTGGTGGACCACGCTGTGCGCGAGTCCCGCAACGGATCTCAACGGCAAGCCGAGCGCGCGCAGCGCCGTGTATCGCTCCGACCGCAGCGTCTACGCGATGTACCGGGACATCCAGCGCGCGTATTGCTGTGCGCTGCGCTGGAAGATCTCGCAAGACGATCGTTATGCGGATCTCGCGGTGGCGACGCTCGATGCGTGGTCGGCCGAGCTGAAGCGGGTGTGGACCCGACCGGATGGCTCCACTGCGCCGGAAGACTGGACCGGTTTCCTGATCGCGGGCATTCAGGGGCACCAATGGGCAAACGTTGGCGAGCTCATGCGGACGTATTCCAAATGGGCGCCGGACGCCATCGCCCGCTTCCAGAACATGCTGCTGACGGTGTTCGCGGGCCTCGCGTCGGGGTGGCTGACCGACACCAGCACCAAGGGCCAGCACCTCGGCTCGTTTGCGAACTGGGATCTGGCCGCGCTGTGCGGCACGTTCGCCATCGGCGTGTTTTGCGATCGGGCCGATCTTTATCAGCAGGCGATCGACTACTACAAGGCGAACAACCTCGGCGACTTCCGCGCGACCTTCGGCAACGGCGCGTCGGCGCACAGCGTGTACTTCATGCATCCGGGCTACTTCGGCCAATGGCAGGAGAGCGGGCGCGATCAGGGGCACGCAACGCTGGGCATGTCGCTGTGCGGCGCGCTGTGCGAGATGGCGTGGAAGCAGGGCGAAGACCTGTACGGCTTCGACAACAACCGGTTCCTGGCCGGTGCGGAATACGTCGCGAAGTCCAACCTGCTCGATGCGGCCGGCAAGCCTTACGTGATGCCGTTTGCGCGTCAATGGAGCTCGCTGGGTGTGTTCACCGCGGCCAACAACCAGTCTTATCAAAGCATGCGCGGCTGCTGGGAGCCGCTCTACAACCACTACGTCAATCGCATGGGCATCGATGCGCCGAACGTCACGAAGATCGTCGCGAAGACCGAACAGAACTACTGGTCCGGCAACAGCGACGACATGGTGTTCGGGACGCTCACGCATCGCCTGCCGCCGTATGCGGGGGCGATGAAGGCGCCGGGCGGGCTGTCCGCGGCCAGCACGGGCGGGCGTGTTGTCCTGTCGTGGTGGGGCAGCGTAGGCGCCGCGTCGTACCGGATCAAGCGCAGCACCGTCGCGGACGGTTCGTTCTCGGATCTCGGCGCGGTGGCGGCAGGCGACGTGCTGACCTTTACCGATACGCCGCCAAGCGGTGTCTGGTTCTACCGGGTTGAAGCCATTGGCGCGGCCAGTCAGGGCACCGTGGCCTCGGCTTCGTTGCGGGTGGCGGTTCCAGGCGAGATGCAATTGTCGATGGGGCTGGACGACGGGAGCGGCGCCACGGCCGTCGGCTGGAGTTTCGCGGGCGACGGCACGCGCCAGCGCGTCGCCGGCACACTCGGGCAAGGTGCGGCGTGGGGAGCAGGGCGGCTTTCGGGCAAGGCCGTCGCATTCGACGGTCAACAAGCATATCTGCAGCTTCCTTCCGGGTTGTTCGGTCAACTGAGCGATTTCACTGCGGGAATGTGGGTGTATGCGAACTCGCTCCATTGGGACAGCTGCCTGTTCTTCAGCGGGACCGACAACATCGCCTATATGCGGATCGTCCCGCAAGCGGTCGGCGGGCATCTGCGTTTCGGGATCGCCGCCGCCAGCTTCGACGACGAGCAGTTCGTCGATGCAGGCATCGCATTGCCCACGGGCCGCTGGACGCATGTGGCGGTCACGCTGCAGGGCAACACCGCGAAGCTGTACATCGACGGCCAGGTCGCCGGCAGCAGCGACCAGATCCTGCTGTCGCCGCGCCAGGTTGGCGACGGATTGAGCCTGCTTGGCCGCGATGCGGTGCATCCGTCGTTCAACGGCCGCATCCAGGATTTTCGCGTGTACTCGCGCGCGTTGAGCGATAGCGAGATCGCGGCGCTGGCCACGTAACGGCGGCGCGAGCATGCGGGCCGCCATGGCGGCCCGTATCGGCAGCGCAAGCACGCGCGTCGCGTGGCGACCGATATCGATTCGTTGTCCTGTCGTTCTGTCGTGCTCGTGTCGGGCTGGCGCTGCGTTTGTCGCGCGGCCGGCGCCATTCGTTCTCCGCCGGCCTGCGTTCATCAACAACGACATGAGGAGTGGTTTCATGGATCAGAAAAATGTGCCGGCATGCGAGCCGGCCGAACATCAAGCGGCGGACAGCCGCATCGAAAGCAACGCCCGACGACACTTTCTGCTGAGCATGGGCGGTCTCGGCGCCGCAACCTTGCTTTCCGCCTGCGGCGGAGCAGACGGCGGCGGCCCGCTGGCGGCCTCGGTCAAGGCCGCTGCTGCCGGCCTCGGCGGCGCGGCAGCACAGCCCGCCTACACGTGGGGCAACGTGCGGGTCGTCGCCGGCGGTTATGTGTCGGGCCTCGTCGCGCATCCGTGGGAAGGCGGGCTCATTTATGCGCGCACCGATATCGGCGGCGCGTATCGCTACGACGCGACGAGCAGTACCTGGATTCCGCTGAACGACTGGACGCCGCCGTCGACCTCGCACTGGATGGGGATCGAGAGCATCGCCGTCGATCCGGGCAATCCGAACATGCTTTACATGGTCGTCGGCCTCTATACCAGCTGGTGGGCCCAGAACGGCGCCGTGCTCGTATCGTCGGATCGCGGCGCGACCTTCACGTCCTATCCGTTGGGCCTGCGGGTCGGCGGCAACCAGGACGGGCGGCAGGTCGGTGAACGGCTGCAGGTCGATCCGAATCATGGGTCGACGCTGTTCTACGGCAGCTCGAACGCCAGTTCGCAACCGGCCGCCAACGGCCTGTGGAAGAGCGCCGACAGCGGCCAGACGTGGGCGAGGGTGAGCGGCTTCAATGCGCTGTCGAGCGACGATACGGGCGCCGGCGTCGCGTTCGTCGCATTCGATCCGCGCTCCGGCGGCAACGGTTCGCCGAGCCAGATCCTGTTCGCTGGCGTGTCGACCGGCACGGCGGTGTCAACCCTGTATCGCAGCGGTGACGGCGGCGTGACGTGGAACGCGGTCGCGGGCGGCCCGGCGAGCCCGATGATGCCGCAGCGTGGCCTGATCGGGCCCGACCGCAACCTGTATGTCACGTATGGCAACGTCGCGGGCCCCAACAGCATGACGGCCGGCCAGGTGTGGAAGTACAGTGTCGATGCCGGCACGTGGGAGAACATCACGCCGACTGCGGCGAGCAGCTACCCGTCGGGTTTCAGCGGTCTGGCGGTCGATCCGTGGAACCCGGGCGTCGCAGTCGTCATGACGATGGATCACTGGTGGCCGAGCGACACGATGTATCGCACGGGCGACGGCGGCAAGACGTGGACGGACGTCGGCGCGCAAGCAGTGCGGGACGCCAGCCTGGCGCCCTGGTTGACGGATGGCAACGCGCAGGCCGGGTTCGGCAACTGGGGGCAGGTCATGATCGATCCGTCGAACATCGACCACGCGTTCTATTCGACCGGCGCGACCATCTGGAGCACGACCAACCTGACCGACGCCGATCGCGGCCTGCCGACCCGCTGGACCATCGGCGCCAATGGCGTGGAGGAAACCGCCGTGCTCGCGCTGGCGTCGCCGACGGCAGGCGCTCCGCTCATCAGCGGCCTCGGCGACATAGGCGGGTTCGTGCATACCGATCTGACCCAGGCACCGAAGCGGTCGGCGGGGAACATCAACGGCGGCAACGGCACGGGTGTCGATTTCGCCCGAAACGCTCCCGCGAAGATGGTGCTGGTCGGGACCGGCGTGGCGGGCGGCAGTGCGTTCGGCGCGGTTTCGCAGGACGGCGGCACGACATGGACGGCCTTCGCCAACCAGGCCGGCTCGTCCAAGGGGGCCGGCACGGTGGCCCTGTCCGCGGACGGGCGCGCGATCGTGTGGGCGCCGTCCGACGTGGCGCCGGTCTACTCGACCAACAACGGCGCGAGCTGGAACCCGTGCGTGGGGGCGTGGACGAACACGCCGCTGCCGGTCGGCGTCCAGGTGCTGTCGGATGGGCTCAACGCCAACCTGCTCTATGCGTGGGATGGCACGAACGGCGTGTTCTACGGCAGCGGCGACCAGGGCGCGACGTGGCAGATGTCCGCCAAGGGCCTGCCCGCCAACGGGAAGGCGTCGACGGTGACCGGCATCCAGGGGCAGATCTGGCTGGCGACGTCGTCCGGCCTCTATCGCAGCAGCAATTCGGGCTGGACCTGGGACGCGTTCCAGCCGGGCGTCGTCACGTCGGCGATCTCGGTCGGTTTCGGCAAGGCGGCGCCGGGCGCGAGCTATCCGGCCATCTATCTGGCGGGCACGGTCAATGGCGTGATCGCGCTGTTCCGTTCCATCGACCAGGGCGCGACCTGGGTGCAGATCAACGATGCGCAGCATCAGTGGGGCGGCTACGCATTGGTGGTCGGTGACCCGCGGACGTTCGGCACCGTCTACGTGTCGCCGAACAGCGGTCGCGGCATTGTGTACGGTACTTCGTCAACCTGATCGATCATCTCGACATCGTGACTGCAGCGGGCCTCGACACGATAGGTGTCGAGGCCCGCTGCGCTATGCGCGGAGCGTGCATCGCGGCAGCAATGCGGGAGATGTCGGCGACCGTCCCGTCGCCGGCTAATCCGCGCACGGCGTAGTTGTCCCACAGCCCACCTAAGTTGTTCTGCCGCGCGACGCCCGCGACCCAGTCGTACAGGTCCTCGCCACGCGTCGCGGCGACAGTCTGGCCCAGTTTCGCATCGACGCAGCTGACCGCGAACGGCATCTCCATCCTGAGAGTAGAAGATGGCGCATTGTGGTGGCCGATCGTTACGCGCTGGTTGCGGAACTGTTTAACGTCATGCGGCGCGATCGAGACCGTCCCGCCTTCGGAGAATGGTGTCTAGTTTGCTTTCCTAAACAGATCGAGTATCGAAAGCAATGTGTGCGTCACGAATGGCGTGACGCGTCGACGCGGCTACGCGTGCGATGCGCCGGCTTCCAGCCGGAACAGGGACACCGACTCGGCAAGCTGGCTTCCCTGTTCCTCGAGCGACCTCGATGCGGCGGCGGCTTCTTCGACGAGCGCCGCATTCTGTTGCGTGACTTCATCCATTTGCGTGATGGCCAGGCCGACCTGCGCGATGCCGCGGCTCTGCTCGTCCGATGCCGCGGCGATCTCGCCCATGATGTCCGTCACGCGTGCCACCGCCTGCGTCACCTGGTTCATGGTGTCGCCCGCATTGTTCGCGAGACGCGAGCCATCCTGAATCTTCTGGACCGATTGCGTGATCAGTTGCCGGATTTCCTTCGCGGCGGTCGACGAACGTTGCGCGAGGCTTCTCACTTCGCTGGCCACGACCGCGAAGCCGCGGCCTTGTTCGCCCGCGCGCGCCGCCTCCACGGCCGCGTTGAGCGCGAGGATGTTCGTCTGGAACGCAATCCCTTCGATCATCCCGGTGATCTCGGCGATTTTCGTCGAGCTGTCGCTGATGCCCGTCATCGTTTCGACCACCAGGCCGACCGCGGCGCTGCCGCGCTGGGCGACTTCCGATGCGTTATTGGCCAGCGAGCTCGCCTGCTGCGCATTGTCGGCGTTCAGTCGCACGGTGGACGTCAATTCTTCCATGCTGGAGGCGGTCTCCTGCAGCGATGCGGCCTGCTGTTCCGTACGCGACGACAGATCCTGGTTGCCGGACGCGATTTCGCTCGCGCCTGTCGCGACATTGCCGGACGCAATGCGGACCTGCGAAATCAGACGCACCAGATTGGCCTGCATTTCGCGCATGGAAGCCAGCACGCTGCCGCGCGGTGCGTCGACGGTGGCGGACCCGGCGGCGAGATCGCCGCTGGCGATGCGACGCGCGATGTCGCTGAGAGTGGCGGGCTCCGTGCCGAGCGAACGCGTGAGCCCTCGCACGATGATGACGCCCGCCGCCACCGCGCCCGCGACGGCGGCGATACAGATGACGATGAGCAGCGCCCGCCGGGCCGCGTAACGGTCTTCCGACTCTTTCACCATCTGCACGGCGCGTTCGCGCGTGTACACGATATAGGCCTGCGATGCGTCGACCAGTTGCGCCAGAAGCGGTCGGCATTGTTCGTTCATCATCGTGATGGCCTGGTCGCGCCGGTTGTTCAGTGCGGCGTCGACGATGGCCCGTGCCACCGGGCCATACCTGGCCTCGACCTGGTCGATTTTCCGCACCAGCTCGCGCGCCTGGTCGGTTGCGTCGCTGCCTTCGCCGACGGCGGTCCTAAGTGCGGCGAGCCGTGTGCCGACATCGCGGTCGGCCTGCAGCGCGGCTTCCTTCTCGATCTCGATGTCGTGCGGCGTTGTCACGAGCACCAGGTTACGCGCCGCGATGGCGCGCCGATCGACGGCGACTCGGACCTTGGCCGCCAGTTCCGCGCGAGCGTTGATACCGTTGACGTAGCTCGCGAACACCGCGTTCGCGTTGCTGAGCGATACGACGCCGAGGAACGAAACGAGCAGCACCACGCATGTCAGAAGGCCGAATGTAAGGGTGAGTTTGGTACGCACCATTAATTGTCTGTTATCCATCTGTCATGCCCCGTTGCGTCGATATTGAGTAGCGTTCCTTATTATCGGGTTGGTTTCAGAAGAATTTAGGGTGTCGAAGAAATGCAATCGTTTGCGGGGGTGAAACTCGCAATGGTCGAGAACGCGCAATTCGGAGCGTTCTCGGGAGAGGTGTTTACGTCAGACGTTATGGAGTGCGTGATTCTTGAATCTGCAGGGTAATGAAACTGTCACGATCCGTCCGGCGGACCATGAGATCGTCGATCGATGCGCTCCTCAAACCGCAAGCGCGAGCGGTTCCGTCTCTCCGCGGCACACGCGGTTTCTACCCTGTCGCTTCGCCGCATACAACGCAAGATCCGCTTGATGCGTGAGCGCATCGACGGACGCCGGGTGTGCGCGATGACCGGTCGCGTACCCGATGCTCACCGTGAAAGCGGGAACCGTCTCGGCAAACTCGGCGAGCCGGTTGCGTTCCACTTCCTGGCGGATCGCCTCCGCGACCTTCGCGGCGCCGCTTTCATCCGTGTCCGGCAGCACCGCGACGAATTCTTCGCCGCCGTAGCGCGCGGCAAGATCGCCGCGCCGCCGCGTGTGGGTGCGGATGCATTCGGCCAGGAACCTGAGCGCCGTGTCGCCCTGCGCATGCCCGTATCGGTCGTTGTACTGCTTGAAGTGGTCGGCATCGATGAACAGCACGGACAGGCTGCCGTCGTTGCTGCGCTGGATGCGTTCCCATTCGTCGGCCAGCGCGACATCGAGCGCGCGGCGGTTGTGCAGGCCCGTGAGCGGATCGGTGCGCGTGAGATCGGTCAGCAGTGTCTGCTTGCGAAGATTGTCCCGCAGCGCGAACGCGAGCAGCCAGACGACGGCGCAGAAGAGTGCGCAGATGAACGATGCCGACACGCCGACCGACCATGACATGCGCGTGAAGCCGGCCAGCACGTCGCGCTCGGCCGGCGCGACGACGGCAATCAGCGGCGTGCCGGGCACGCGCTGGAATGTATACAGCCGCAAGGTGCCGTCGATACGCGAGTAGGCCGCATAGAACCCCGAGTCCTGGTTCAGCATGCGATCGAAGGCTCTCGATCGGCGCAGGCGGACCATCTGGTGGTCGCTCAGCGGCGGATTTCTGGCGAGGATGGTGCCGTCCGCGCGCAGGATCGCGCTGATGCCGTTCGGCCCGACGTTCAGTCGGGACAGCAGCTGATCGAAATAGGCGAGGTCGATGGCGACGACCGCGATACCGTTGAAGGTATGGTCCGGCCGTTCGATGCGCCGCGACAGCGCGATGGACTCCTTGCCGCCGCGCGATCGTGCGCGATAGGCCTCCGATACGTAAAGGCCGACGTTCGCCGCGTCGCGATGCACCTTGAAGTAGTCGCGATCGCTGAAGTCCCAACGGTGAGACGGGCCGCAACATCCGTCGATCAGGCGGCCGGACTGGTCCGTCACGCCCATGCCGGTCACGTACTGCGCGGCCGCGCGCTGGAACAGCAGGTCGTGCCGCAGCTGGGCATCCATGCGCCGGACCTCCGGCTTGCCGAGATCGGATGCGAGCGCGATCAATGCGTTGTTGGACGTTTCGACGGTGCGCGCGATCTCGCTGACCAGCACGGCGGCGACGTTGCGGGAGGTTTCGTGCGCATGCTCGACGACACCGCTTCTCGTGGCCCAGAGCGTCATGGCGCTGATGCTCAGCGCAGCGAGCGCCATCAGTGTGCCCAGCGCGCCGACGACAAGATGGTTTCGTCCTGCCCAGTCGGCGATTTTTTCGATGCAAGTGGATGCGGACATGCTACGCGCTCGTAGGGAACGCCCGGTGCGATGACCGAGGCTGCGCTGAAATCCGGGTTAACGGCAGGTACGCGGGGAAATCGAGGTCCGGATGCGAAGCGAATCGACGCGCGCCGGCCGCCAACGTGTGCGGCCGGCGCGCCGGTTCCATCGAAGCTGAACCGTCAGCCGCGCGCGCCGGATTCGTCGACGAGCCGTCCGAGCCGGACGACGGTGACGCCGGGCCGCAATTGCCGCAGCGACGGCATCACGAGCACGCAGTCGGGATAGGGCGTCACGACCGGAACATCGTTCGACCAGCCGATCACGGTGCCCGCGTCCGGGAAATGTTCGAGCCCGGTATAGTCGCCCGCGAAACGAAACGCACCGCTCGTCGCGACCACGGGCTCCGTCACTTGCACGACGCGCATCGTGTCGGGCAGCGGCAGGAACCAGTCCGCGGGCAGGTCGTCGTGCTCGACCACGCCGGACGCCACCAGAAAACGCGCCGTGGCGTCGCGCGCGACGTCCACCGCGCGCGCTTCCCAGTGCTGCCCGCATTCCACCAGCATTGCGCATTTCGGGCTGTCCGGCTCGCCGAATGCGGCGTAATCGCGCATCCGGGTGCCTTCCGGGTGGCCTTCGTCGCGGATCACGGTGGCCGGCGCGCCGACGCGGCGCGAGAGCGCGACACCCTTGTCGAGCGGCCCCGCGACGATCAGCGGCGCACTGCGCTCATGCATCGAATGCAGGTCGAGCAGCCAGTCGGCCGCGTCGACGAACGGGCGCAGCGCGCGGGCGCGATCGAGCTCTACCGAGCGGACCGACAGATCGTCGAGCACGGCGGGCGTCCACACGCGGTTGAAATCCTGGTCGACGAAGCGCGCCGCGTCCGGCTGCGCGGGATCGAAGCGTGCGTAGGCCGCGACGTTCGCGAACGACAGCGTGAGCGTGCCGCGACGCGGCCGCAGGCCGAGCGCCAGCAGCGTGTCGACGACGATCGCGCCGCAGACTTCGTTGCCATGCGTGAGCGCGTTGACCATCACGTTCGGGCCGGCCACGCTGGACGCGAAGCGATAGACATGGTCGACGCCGGTATTGCCCGCGCGGTGCGGCGCCAGGTCGGGAAACGAAACTTCGATCGGGTAGGGGGTGAAAGCGTTCATGGCGGCATACCGGGTAACGAAAACGTAAGAAAGGGGCGCGCGTTCAGTCGAGCCCGCCCTGGCACAGGTACTTGATCGACAGGTAGTCGTCGAGGCCATGACGCGAACCTTCGCGGCCGTAGCCCGATTCCTTCACGCCGCCGAACGGTGCGGCTTCGCTCGCGAGCGCGCCCTCGTTGATCCCGACGATGCCCGTTTCGAGCCGCGCCGACACGCGCGCGATCCGCCGGACGTCCTGCGTGTAGAAATACGCGGCGAGCCCGAACGGCGTGTCGTTTGCGGCGCTGATGGCCTCGTCCTCGGTATCGAACGGAAACAGCGCGGCGACCGGCCCGAACGTCTCCTCGCAACCGAGCTGCATGCCGGGGGCCGCATCGGCCAGCACGGTCGGCGCGTAATAGTTCGGCCCCAGTTCGGGCAGGCGCCTGCCGCCGGTCAGCACGCGGGCGCCGCGCTCGAGCGCATCGTCGACATGGCGCGCGATCTTGTCGACCGCGCGTGCGTTGATCATCGGGCCGATCTGCGCGGCCGGGTCGGTCGCCGGTGCGACTTTCAGTGCGCTGACCCGCGCGGCGAGCTTTGCGGCGAACGCTTCGTAGATGCGGGCCTGCACGTACAGGCGATTCGGCGACACGCAGGTCTGGCCGCCGTTCCGGAACTTGGCGGCCATCAGGCCGTCGACGGCGGCGTCGAGTTCGGCATCGTCGAACACGATGAACGGCGCGTTGCCGCCGAGTTCGAGCGACAGCTTCTTGAGCGTCGCGGCCGATTCCCGTGCGAGCAGCTTGCCGACGGGCGTCGATCCCGTAAACGTGATCTTGCGTACGCGGCCGTCGGCGAGCCAGTCGGCCACCGCGTCGATGCCGTGCGCGCGCGATGCGGCGATCACGTTCAGCACGCCGCGCGGCACGCCGGCTTCCTGCGCGAGGAACGCCAGCGCGAGCGCCGTGAGCGGCGTGTCTTCGGCCGGCTTCGCGACGACCGTGCAGCCGGCCGCCAGCGCGGGCGCGATCTTGCGCGCGATCATCGCGAGCGGGAAATTCCACGGCGTGATCGCGGCCACGACGCCGATCGGCTCCTTGACGGCACGCAGCTGCTTGCCGCGCTGCTGTTGCGGAATCAGGTCGCCGTACGCGCGGGTCGCCTCCTCGGAAAACCACAGCACGTACGACGCGCCATACGCGACTTCGCCGCGCGCTTCGGCGAGCGGCTTGCCCTGTTCGCGCGACATCAGCTTCGCGAGATCCTCGGTGTGCGCGACGATCACCGCATGCCAGGCGCGCAGGATCGCCGCGCGTTCGCGGGCCGGCGTCGCGCGCCACGCGGGCAGCGCGCGCACGGCCGCGTCGGTCGCGGCACGTGCGTCGGCCGCGTCGCTGTCGGGCGCGTCGGCCACGCGCTCGAGCGTCGCCGGATCGGTGACCGCGAAGCGTCGGCCGTCGAGCGCGTCGCACCACGCGCCGTCGATCAGATTCGCACTGCGAACGAGTTCGGTGCGGGTGAGGGTAAGTGACATGTCGGGTCCTTGGATGAAGGCGGCTCGAAGTCGGCGTGCGGCTGCGCCCGGGGCGGCCGCACGCCGCGCGTCAGTGTCGTTCGCCGAACAGCGACTCGAGCGGATAGTGCCGCTTGACGAACGGCGACTTGATGATCACGTAGCTGAAATACTTCTCGATGCCGATGTTCTGCTCGAGCAGTCCTTCGACGATCGTCTGGTAGTGGCTCACGCTGCGCGTGACGAACTTGAGCAGATAGTCGTAACCGCCGCTCGCGAGATGGCATTCGACGATCTCGTCGACATTGCGGATCGCCGCGACGAACCGGTCGAAGTCCTCGCGCCGGTGGTCGGCCAGCGTGACCTCGGTAAACACCACCTGCACGTCACCGAGCTTCTCGATCTGGATATGCGCGCCGTACCCGGCGATGTAGCCGGCTTTCTCGAGCCGCTTGACGCGGATCAGGCACGGGCTCGGCGACAGTCCGACTGCATCGGCCAGTTCGACGTTGGTCATGCGCCCGCGCTTCTGCAGCTGGGAAAGAATGCGCAGGTCGATCCGGTCTAGCTTGCTGTCCGTCATGTTCGCGTGAGAAGGCAGAAATGGAATGTCCAGTTACTTTAGAGTCGAACGGTAGCCGCCACAAGCCCGTCTTTCCCTCGCCCGATTCAGGCGGGCTGCGCGTGGGCGGCGTCGAGCGCGTGCCGCACGCCCGGGTCGGTCAGCACGTCGTCGAGCGTCTGGCGGACGCGCTCGAACATCAGGTCGAACTCGCCGGCGGTAAAGCTCAGCGCCGGCGCGAAACCGAGTACGCCGTCGCCGAACGCGCGGAACACGATGCCGTTCGCGTAGGCGGCCGCCGTGATCCGGTCGGGCACGTTCAGCGCCGGGTCGAAGCGTGTCTTGCGCGCCTTGTCGGCCACCAGTTCGAGCGCGCCGAGCAGGCCCGCCGAACGTGCATCGCCAACCAGCGGGTGGTCGCGCAGCGCGGCAAGGCCGGCCGCGAAACGCGGCGCCATCGCCTGGCCGTTCGCGAGCAGCCCGCCGTCGTGGTAGAGCTTCAGCACCTCGAGACCGATCGCGGCGCTGACCGGATGCGCGGAATACGTCTGACCGTGCCCGACCACCGCTGAATCGGCGCGACTGCCGGCGATCCCTTCGTAGATTTCGTCGGACATCAGCACCGCGCCCATCGGCGCATAACCGGCCGTCAGCCCCTTGGCGACGGTCATCAGGTCGGGTTCGACGCCTTCGGTCTCGCACGCGAACAGCGGGCCCGTGCGGCCGAAGCCGGTGATGACCTCGTCGGCCACGAACAGGATGCCGAGACGCCGGCACGCGTCGCGCATCGCCTTCAGCCAGCCCGCGGGCGGCACGATCACGCCGCCCGAGCCTTGTACCGGCTCGCAGAAGAATGCGGCGACGTTGTCCGCGCCGAGTGCCGCGACCTTCGCTTCGAGGGCGGCGACGGATGCGGCGATCAGCGCCTGCGGATCGTCGCCGAGCGGGTGCCGGTAAGGGTACGGCGACGGCAGGTGGTGCTGGTCGGCGCGCGGCAGGTCGAAATGGCGATGGAACGCGGGCAACGCGGTGAGCCCGGCGCCGATCGACGACGAGCCGTGATAGCCGCGCTCGAGCGCGATCATGTGTTTCTTCGTCGGGCGGCCGGTCGCGTTGAAATAGTGCGTGATGAAGCGCACCGCGGAATCGATCGCGTCCGAGCCGCCGAGCGTGAAGTACACGCGGTTGAGCGACGCGGGCGCGAGCGCCGCGAGCTGCTCGGCAAGCTCGATCGCGGGCTGCGACCCGAAGTGGAAATAGCCGGTCGCGTAGGGCAGCTTCGCCATCTGGTCGGCTGCCGCCTTGACGATGCTGTCGCGGCCGTAGCCCACGTTCACGCACCACAGGCCGGAGAACGCATCGAGCAGCGTATGGCCGTTTGCGTCGCGCAGGAAGACGCCGTCGGCGGAATCGAGCACGGTGACGCCGCGCGCCTCGTGCTCGCGGTAATTGACGACCGGATGGATCAGGTGTTGACGATCGGCTTCGATCAGCGCGGAGTAGGTCATGGCAGGGCGGGTCTCTCGTCGGGTGTCAGCGATGGAGTCATGCTACCGAGCGAGAAATGCGCGCGTGCCGTCAATTTGCCGCGTGAAACGTACGGGTGCGGCGTTTGCACGGCGCGCTTCGGCATTTTCTGCTGCGCCCGCGCGCCGGCGCGCGCGAACGCTCAGTAGCCGCGCGTGCGGTCGACGACGCCGATCATCGGCTGCCCCGCGCGATGCCGCGCGAGGTTTGCCAGTACGGCGTCGACCGCGGTGTCGGGCCGCGTCGCGCTCGCGATGTGCGGCGTGATCCGCACGCGCGGATGCGTCCAGAACGGATGACCGGCCGGCAACGGTTCGGGGTCCGTGACGTCGAGGATCGCACTGTCGAGCCGGCCGCTGTCGAGCGCCGCGAGCAGCGCGGCCGCGTCGAGCTGCGGGCCGCGACCGACCTGCACGAGCGATGCGCCGGCCGGCAGCGCGTCGAACACGCGCGCGCCGAGCAGCCCGCGCGTGCCGTCCGTCAGCGGCAGCAGGCAGATCAGGATGTCGGTGCGGGCGAGAAACGCGTCCAGCGCCGCATCGCCCGCATGGCACTCGACGCCGTCGAGCGTGCGCGGCGTGCGGCTCCAGCCGGCGCACGGGAAGCCGAAGCGCCGCAGCATGTCGAGCACGGCCTGCCCCAGCGTGCCGAGCCCGAGCACGCCGATACGCCGCGATGCGGCCGCGCGCACCGGCCGCTCGTGCCACACCCCGGCACGTTGCTGCGCCGCATAGTCGAACAGGTCGCGGTGGATTGTCAGGACGGCCTGCGTCACATACTCGACCATGCCGTCGACGATGCCGGGTTCGATCATCCGCACGACCGGGATGTGCGCCGGCACGCGCGACAGGTCGAACTGGTCGATGCCGGCGCCGACGGAGAACACGATCTCGAGATTCGGCAGCAGCGCGACCGGATCGTCGGGCGGTTGCCAGGCGGCGAGGTAGCGGACCGCGTCCGGATCGCCGATGTCGGGCCATATCCGGAACGCGAGATCGGGGGCCTGCTCGGCGAAACGGCGTGCCCATTGCGCGCCGCGCACCGGATCGGCCTTGTAGACGAAGCTCATCGGACGTATCGCTCAGCCGAGCGCCTGGTTGACGATCGCGAACGCGCGCAGCGCCGGATCGCGCGCGGGCGCCGCGCCGCGCACCATCGCGACGACCGTGTCGACCCGCGGCAACCCGAGCCCCTGCAACCAGTCGGACAGGCCGCTGTCGCCCGGCACGTCGAGCCGCACGAACATGCCCTCGTGCAGCGCGAGCCAGTGGCTGATGAGCGCCTGCGCGCGAAGCGTGTCCGGTGCGATGACCGGTCCGATCGCGTGGCCGCGGCCGAACCGGCGGAACAGCGCGAAGCCGAGCAACTCGCCGTCGCGATCGATCGCGATGCCGTTGGCGATACCGAGCAGTGCGTCGATCACGCCGTCTCGCGGATAACCGGCCGCCCGCGACGCGAGCGCGGCGAGTCGCGGGCCGTCGTTCGCGCCGATCGGCCGCAGTCGTTCGCCGGGCGGCAGCGAGATCAGCGGCGGCTGGAACGCGGCGCCCTGGTGCTGATCGATCGTGTCGATCACGTCGAAGCCGAATTTCACGTACAACGGTTCGCCCGCCGGCGTCGCATGCAGGAAGATGGTCCGCGTGCCGAAGCTGTCGACGATCCGCGCGAGCAGTTCGCGGCCGATGCCGCGGCCCTGGCGTTCGGGCGACACGATGACCATGCCGAGCGACGCGTGCGATTCGCCGAAGCGCCAGCCGAGCGCGGTGCCGACGACGCCGGTCTCGTCTTCGGCGACGAAGCCGCTGCCGAGTTGCAGCACGAAACGCCAGTCGTCGACCCGATGCGGCCAGTTGAATGCTTCCGACAGCCGATGCGCGGCGGGAAGGTCGCTTTCGGCGAACGGACGATAGATAAGCGGGCGGGAAAGGTTGAGGTCGGCCACGCCGGACTCCGGATCGGTAGGAATGACGCATCCACTCTGCCAGCGGCGCCACGGTGCGGATAGGACGATTCGCCTGTTTTTCGGCGATCGCGGCCGGTCGCGCGAAATCGATGCAAACCGGTTCGAACGGCGCGACGCAACGCGTGCTGCGTGCCGGCGCGGGCGGTCATTCCGGCAGCTTCTGCTGCGCGAACGCCAGTACGATTCAAGCAGGCAGCGCAGCGCGTTTGGCGCCCGTCGCCCGCCGGGAGCAGGCCGCAGATCGTGCCGTGCAGCCCCGGCAATACGCGGTGATCGTGCGTTTCGCGCGGCGCCGAACGATGCGCGAAGGATTTATTGCCTTGATTCAATTGCATTCAACCCAGCCCGTCCCCGGCCCTGCCGGGGCTTCACACCGACAGGACGTCACCATGATCCAATTTGAACCGAAATTCATCACGTTCGACTGCTATGGCACGCTGACCCGCTTCCGGATGGGCGACATGGCGCGCGAGATTTACGCCGACCGCCTGTCGCCGGCCGCGCTCGAGGAGTTCGTGCGCGTGTTTGCCGGCTATCGCCTCGACGAGGTGCTCGGCGCGTGGAAGCCGTACCGCGACGTCGTCGTCAATGCGATCCGGCGTACCTGCAGCAAGCTCGGCGTGAAGTTCGACGAAGCCGAAGCCGAACGCTTCTATCTCGCGGTCCCGACCTGGGGCCCGCATCCGGACGTGCCGGCCGGCCTGTCGCGGCTCGCGAAGAAGTACAAGCTGGTGATCCTGTCGAACGCATCGGACGACCAGATCATGAGCAACGTCGACAAGCTCGGCGCGCCGTTCCACGCGGTGTTCACCGCGCAGCAGGCGCAGTCGTACAAGCCGCGCATGCAGGGGTTCGAGTACATGTTCGGCAAGCTCGGCTGCGAACCGCAGGACGTGCTGCACGTGTCGTCGAGCCTGCGCTACGACCTGATGACGGCCGAGGATCTCGGGATCAGGCACAAGGCGTTCGTCAATCGCGGCCACGAGCCGGGCACGCCGTTCTACAACTACCACGAGGTGTCCGACATCGGCGATCTCGCGACGCAACTGGGCCTGTAAGCGGCACGCCGGCTGCGCGCGCACCTGTCGTGCGGCGCGCCGCCGTGTGCGTGCGATCAGCGCACGGATCGAGGGTAATTACCGATGCGGTGCCGTTCAAGCTGGAGCCGCCAGCGCCGATATATGTACCGAATGGTTAATATATCGAGGCTCCCGCATGAAGTTGTCCACGAAACTGCTGATGCTCGTCGCCGCCGCGCTGCTCGGTGTCACGTTGCTTGCGGCCATGTCGCTGCACACGCTGCGCGGCGCGCTGATCGACAGCCGTCGCGAAGAGATCGTCATTCTGTTGACGAAGGCCGAACATCTGGTCAATTCGTACCGCGCGTTGCAGGCGAGCGGCACGCTCACGGCGGATCAGGCGCAGCAGCAGGCAAAGGCCGCGCTGTCGGCACTCAACGCGGATACGAAAAGCTACTACTGGGTCACGACGGCCGACGGCGTCAACCTGGTTCATCCGAACGCGAAGTTCATCGGCACCCGGGCCAAGGGCAACCGCACGACCGCTGGCCTGACCGATAGCGAGGCTTACCGCGCCGGCATGGCGCAGGCGCATTTCGCGCTCGTCGACGTGCTGGTCAAGCGCAGCCCCGACGCGGAGCCGGAGCCGAAACTCCAGGGCGTGGTCGCCATTCCGGACTGGGACTGGTGGATCGGCACGGGATTCTTTTACGACGATATCAACGCGGCGTTCACCCGGCTCGCGATGGTGCTGGGCGCGCTCGCGCTCGTGATCGCCGCGACGCTGGCGGCCATCGCATGGGGCGTGCTGCGCAGCGTCAGGCGCACGCTGGGCGGCGAGCCGGCGCACGCGGCGCATATCGCGGCGCGCATCGCCGCCGGCGAACTGGATGTCGAGTTCGATGCGGCAAAGGCCGCGCCGGGCAGCCTGCTCGCGGCGCTCGGCGAAATGAAGGCGCGGCTGACCGAGACGATCGCCGAAATCCAGACCACGACCCACTCGATCGCCGTCGGCACCGGCGAGATCGCGCAAGGCAACCTGGACCTGTCGCAGCGCACGGAGGAACAGGCCGCGTCGCTGCAGGAAACGGCCGCGAGCATGGAACAGATCACGTCGACGGTCAGACAGAACGCCGAGCATGCGCGTCAGGCCAATGTGCTCGTCACCACGGCCAAGGAGGCGACCCAACTCGGCGGTGCCGCCGTGCAGGAAGTCGTCGAAACGATGCGGCAGATTTCGGACGAGTCGGTGCGGATCGCCGACATTACCGCCGTGATCGAAAGCATCGCGTTCCAGACGAACATTCTTGCGCTCAACGCAGCCGTCGAAGCGGCGCGAGCCGGCGAGGAAGGGCGCGGGTTCGCTGTCGTGGCCGCGGAGGTCCGCTCGCTGGCCCAGCGCAGCGCCGCGGCGGCGAAGGACATCAAGGGGCTGATCGAGGTGTCGGCCGAGAAGGTCGGCAGCGGCAGTCGGCTCGTCGAGGCGGCGGGCGCGCGCATGACGGAGATCGTCCGGTCGATCGACCGCGTGGCCGACATCATGGGCGAGATCTCCACGGCCTCCGCCGAGCAAAGTACCGGCATCGAACAGGTCGGCAAGGCGGTGACGCAAATGGATGAAGTCACGCAGCAGAACGCCGCGCTCGTGGAGCAGGCTGCCGCTGCCGCGTCGTCGCTGGATGAACAGGCGGCACGCTTGAGGTCCGCGGTCGCGGTGTTCCGGCTGGCCAACTGAGCGGCCGGCCCGCCGTCTCGGGAACGCCCGCGGGTGCGGATGCACCCGCGTCAGAAAATCACATACACCTTGCGCATCGTCTCGCGCACGTCCCACAGCCCTTCGGTGTTCGCGGCGAAGAACAGCGTGTCGCCCGCGCCGAACGCGATCGCTTCCTCGCCATCCGGCGCAAACGTGCCGGCGCCCGCGAGGAAATGCATCACCTCCGCTTCCTTCACGCCGCGTCGATAAGTGCCCGGCGTGCATTCGAACACGCCGGTGTCGAACGCCTCGCTGCCGGGGATCACGACCTGGCGGCCCGACACGCGGGCGGGCTCGGTGCCGGGCAATCCGGCCGTGCCCCAGTCTTCGGGCAAGTCGGTGTCGACGGAGCGGGCAATCTTCTGAACTTTCATGCGTGGGTGTCCTTGCGGTTGGAGGAATTGCCCCCGCGCAGCGGCTGCGAGGGCGGTTCACTGTCGCACGCGCGCGAGGCCGGCGACTAGGACGTTTCGCTCGTTTCGACCCGCGCGCGCCATCGACGCACAACATGCGGTTTGAGGCCGTCGAACGCGTTTCGGATGCCGAACGGGCAATTTTGTCGGTGCAATCTGCGGCGGCCGCCGCTTTACGATTCCCTGTGTCACGCATGTGTCGCGAGTCGATCGGGAAGCGGCGGCAGCCCACGCGAACGCGCAGCGGATCATGCTGCGCGGACGGCCCAAAACGGTCGAATCGTGTCGTGCAGGCGCCCCGAATCGCGACAACCCGCATTTTGGCGGTGCTTAAATGAACTCAATGCGTACGACGTCGTGCTCGCCACCAGCAGGCGGGCGCGGCGGGAATCTCGAACCACGCTGGACCCCAGGACCCACTTTCCACAGTCAGGAGCAGTTCGGATGAGCGACGATATCGACAACGGCGGAGATCACCGCGGCTTCACGCGCCGCGACATGATGCGGATCATGGCGGCGGGCGGCATGATGGCCACCGGGGCCGGCGGGCTGCTGATGGGCGCGCACCCGGCGTTCGCCGCGCCCGCGCCGAAGCGCGGCGGCAAGATCCGCGTGGCGAACGAATCCAGCTCGACGGCCGATACGCTCGACCCGGCCAAGGGCTCGACGGGCGCCGACTACATCCGCTTCTTCATGTTCTACAGCGGCCTCACGCAGCTGGATGCCAGCCTGACGCCGCAGATGAACCTGGCCGAGTCGCTGCGCACGTCCGACGCGAAGACCTGGGTCATCAAGCTGCGCAAGGGCGTCACGTTCCACGACGGCAAGACGGTCGGCCCGGCCGACGTCGTGTTCTCGCTGCTGCGCCACAAGAATGCGGCCACGGCATCGAAGGTCAAGACGATCGCCGACCAGTTCACCGACGCGAAGGCGACCGGCCCCGACGAAGTCACGCTGACGCTCGCCAGCGCGAACGCGGACCTGCCGGTGATCCTCGCGACGCCGCAGCTCGTGATCGTCAAGGACGGCACGACCGACTTCACGACCGGCATCGGCTGCGGCCCGTACAAGCTGAAGACGTTCAAGCCGGGCGTGACGACGGTCGGCGTGCGCAACGACAGTTATTTCAAGCCGGGGATGCCGTATCTCGACGAGATCGAGCTGATCGGCATCAGCGACAGCGCCGCGCGCCTGAACGCGCTGCTGTCGGGCGACGTGCATCTCGTGAATGCGGTCGACCCGCGCTCGACGCAGCGTGTCGCGTCGACGCCCGGTTATGCGCTCAAGGAAACCAAGTCGGGCCTGTACACCGACCTGATCATGCGCAGCGAAAACCCGCTGACCGCCAACCCGGATTTCGTCGAAGGCATCAAGTACCTGTTCGACCGCGAGCAGATCCGCTCGGCGGTGTTCCGTGGTTACGCGGTGATCGGCAACGATCAGCCGATTCCGCCGGGCCATCGTTACTTCAACGCGTCGCTGCCGCAACGACCGCACGATCCGGACAAGGCGAAATTCCTGTTGCAGAAGGCCGGTGCGCTGGGTGCCGCGCTGCCGCCGATCTACGCGACGTCGGACGCGAACGGCTCGATCGAGATGGCCGTGCTGCTGCAGCAGGCCGGCCAGAAGATCGGACTGAACCTGCAGGTGAACCGCGTGTCGGCCGACGGCTACTGGTCGAACCACTGGATGAAGCATCCGCTCGGCTTCGGCAACATCAATCCGCGCTCGAGCGCCGACGTGCTGTTCACGCAATTCTTCAAGTCGGATGCGCCGTGGAACGAGTCGGGCTGGAAGAACACGAAGTTCGATCAGTTGCTGCTCGCCGCGCGTTCCGAGACCGACGATGCGAAGCGCAAGCAGATGTATGGCGAGATGCAGGTGATCGTCGCGCAGCAGGGCAGGATCGGCATTCCGGCCTTCATCAGCTTTCTCGACGGCTACGACAAGCGGCTCGGCGGCCTCGGCTCGATCCCGACCGGCGGGATGATGGGCTTCATGTTCGCCGAGCACGTGTGGTGGAACGCTTGACGCCGCTGCCCGCCACGGTCGCGTTGCCGGTGCGGATGCCCGCGCCGGCAACGGCCTCACTTTCCCGGAGTGCCGTGCAATGAACCGCATTCTGCTCGGATTGATCGGCCGCCGCATCGCGGTCACCGCGCTGACGCTGCTGCTCGTGTCCGTGATCATCTTCGCGATCACGAACCTGTTGCCGGGCGACGCCGCACAGGCCGCGCTCGGCCAGTCCGCGACGCCGGAAACGGTAGCCGCGCTGCGTCAGCAGTTCGGCCTCGACATGCCGGCCCACGTGCGCTACGTGCACTGGCTCGCGGGCCTGCTGCACGGCGATTTCGGCCGTTCCCTGTCGAGCGACATGCCGGTGTCCGACATGATCGGCGGACGCCTGCCGAAATCGCTCACGCTCGCGGCGATCACGACCTGCGTATCGGTGCCGATCGCGCTGGTGCTCGGCATTCTCGCGGCGGTCAAGCGCGAATCGGTGATCGACCGCGTGATCAGCCTCGGCACGCTGTCGCTCGTCGCGACGCCGGAGTTCCTGATCGCGACGGTTGCCGTGCTCGTGCTGGCGGTGAAGCTGCACTGGCTTTCCGCGCTGTCGTACAGCGGCCCGATCGAAAGCGTCCACGATTTCCTGCGCGCGTATGCGATGCCGGTGCTGACGCTGTGCGCGGTCGTGATCGCGCAGATGGCACGGATGACGCGCGCCGCGGTCATCGAGCAACTGAGCGCATCGTATGTCGAGATGGCCGTGCTCAAGGGCGCGAGCCCCGCGCGCGTCGTGCTGCGCCATGCGCTGCCGAACGCGATCGGGCCGATCGCCAATGCGATCGCCCTGAGCCTGTCGTATCTGCTCGGCGGCGTGATCGTCGTCGAGACGATCTTCAACTATCCGGGCCTCGCCAGCCTGATGGTCGATGCGGTCGGCAACCGCGATTTTCCGCTCGTGCAGGCGTGCACGCTGATCTTCTGCGTGGCCTATCTGACGCTCGTGCTGTTCGCCGACCTGTGCTCGATCGTGTCGAACCCGAGACTGCGGACCTGACCGTCCCGTCCTTCTCCCGAGATGCCGAACATGCACCCGACCGAACCCGTACAACGCAGCAGCGCGCTGCCACCGCCCGGCGATCCGCGCCCGTCGTGGGGCGACACGCCGCCTGCCGCGCCTTCCCCCGAGCCGCCGCGCAAGCGCCGCGCGATGCGCCCCGCATTGACGACCGGCGGCTGGATCGGCCTGTCGATGGCGAGCCTGATGCTGTTCATCGCGGTGTTCGCGCCGCTCCTCGCGCCGCACGACGTCGGCACGATCGTGACGCCCGACGTATTCGCGCCGTTCAGCGCGAAGCTGCCGTTCGGCTCGGACTTCCTCGGCCGCGACATGCTGAGCCGGATCCTGTACGGCACGCGGCTGACCGTGCTGCTCGCGCTTGCGGCGGTGCTGCTCGCCGCGCTGACCGGCACGACGCTCGGGCTGCTCGCGACGGTGTCGGGCCGCGTGGTCGACGAGACGATGAGCCGCGTGCTCGATGCGCTCACGTCGATCCCGTCGAAGATGTTCGCGCTGATGATCGTCGCTGCGTTCGGCTCGTCGCTGCCGCTGCTGATCCTGACGGCCGCGATCAGCTACATGCCGGGCTCGTACCGGATCGCGCGCGCGCTGGCGGTCAACATCAGCACGCTCGAATTCGTGCAGGTCGCACGGGCGCGCGGCGAGAGCGCGCTGTACATCGCGTGCGTCGAGATGCTGCCGAACATGATTCACCCGATGCTCGCCGACACGGGCTTGCGCTTCACGTTCGTCGTGCTGCTGCTGAGCGGCCTGAGCTTTCTCGGGCTCGGCGTGCAGCCGCCGTACGCGGATCTCGGCTCGCTCGTGCGCGAGAACATCGCCAGCCTCGGCGACGGCTCGGCCGTCGCGATCATGCCCGCGGTCGCGATCGCGATCCTGACGGTGGGCGTCAACCTGTTGATCGACGGCTTGCCGCATCGCGGCCGCCGCAAGGGTGCGGCCGCCGCCGCGGGAGCACACTGATGCGACACGAATCGAACCCGCTCGTCGAGGTGCGCGGGCTGCGCGTGGTCGGCGGCCGGCCGGGCGGTACGGAAACGACGATCGTCGACGGCGTCGACTTCGACGTCCGGCGCGGCGAGGTGCTCGCGCTGATCGGCGAATCCGGCTCGGGCAAGACGACGATCGCGCTGTCGCTGATGGGCCATGCGCGCGCCGGCTGCCGGATCGCCGGCGGCTCGGTCAAGCTCGACGGTGCGGACGTCTGCACGCTGTCCGAGCAGGCGCTGACCGCGCTGCGCGGCCGCCGGGTCGCATACATCGCGCAGAGCGCGGCCGCCGCGTTCAACCCGTCGCGCACGATCCTCGACCAGGTGATCGAGAGCGCGCTGATCCACCGGACGCTGTCGAAGCGCGACGCGCAGGCGAAGGCTGTCGAGCTGTTCCGCGCGCTCGCGCTGCCGGAGCCGGAGACGATCGGCAAGCGTTATCCGCACCAGGTGTCGGGCGGCCAGTTGCAGCGCCTGATGGCGGCGATGGCGCTGATCACCGATCCGGAACTGGTGATCCTCGACGAGCCGACGACGGCGCTCGACGTGACCACGCAGATCGACGTGCTGCTGGCGTTCAAGAGCGTGATCCGGCGCTACGGGATGAGTGCGGTGTACGTGTCGCACGACCTGGCCGTCGTCGCGCAGATGGCCGACCGGATCATCGTGCTGAGCGACGGCGTGATCCGCGAGTCGGGTGCGACCGAGCAGATCCTGCATGCGCCCGTGCATCCGTACACGCAGAGCCTGATCGCGGCGGTCGCGCCGGGCGATGCCGAACGGGCGGCGAGCCTCGCCCCCGCCGCGCCTGCGCCGCTGCTCGACGTGCGCGGCGCGATCGCCGGCTACGGCGGCCGCACCGCGAAAGGCTGGCCGGCCAAGGTGATCCTGCACGAAGTGGACCTGCGCATCGGGCGCGGGCAGACCGTCGGCGTGATCGGCGAATCGGGCTCCGGCAAGACCACGCTCGCGAAGGTGATCGCGGGCCTGGTGCCGGCCACGGGCGGGCAGATCCTGCTCGACGGCGAGCCGCTCGCGCTCGACATCGGCAAACGCACGAAGGAGCAGCACCGGCGCGTGCAGATCGTATTCCAGAACGCGGATACCGCGCTCAACCCGGTGCATACCGTCGAGCGTACGCTCGCGCGACCGCTCGCGTTCTATCACGGGATCAAGGGCGCGCGCGCCCGGCGGCGTGTCGCGGAACTGCTCGAGCTCGTGCGGCTGCCGCAGGCCGTCGCCGGGCGGCGCACCGGCGAGCTGTCCGGCGGGCAGAAGCAGCGCGTGAACCTCGCGCGCGCCCTCGCGGCGGAGCCCGACCTGATCCTGTGCGACGAGGTGACGTCGGCGCTCGATACCGTGGTCGGCGCCGCGATCATGGACTTGCTGCGCGAACTGCAGGCGAAGCTCGGCGTGTCGTACGTGTTCATCACGCACGACATCGCCAAGGTGCGCGCGATCAGCGACGACATCGTCGTGCTGTACGCGGGCCGCCGGGTCGAGACGGGCAGCCGCGACGCGCTGTGCGCGCCGCCTTATCACCCGTACTCGCACCTGCTCGTGTCGTCGGCGCCGGAACTGCGCGCGGGCTGGCTCGACGATGCGGCCGAGCGCTGCCACCAGCCGCTGGTGCCGATCGGCGCGAGCGCGGACAACGCCGCGCTGTGCCCGTTCCTGTCGCGCTGCGCGATGCGGGTGGACGGCGTATGCAACCGGACGGCGCCCGTGCTGCGCACCCTCGACAACGGCGCGCAGGTGCTGTGCCATCGCAGCGAGGACGACCTGACGCGCTTCCAGGCGGAGCCGCCCGTTGCGGCCGCCGTGCCGTCGCAACCGGTGCGTCTGTAGCCCATGCCACGCCATTCACTCATCGCGCCCGTTTGCCGCTGGCCGTTCCGTCGGCGCCGGGCGCGACGCACCCCGGAGTCCTCCTGATGAACAGTTTCGATCCGGCCGTCGTCGCGGTGCGCAGCGCGCACTTCATCGGCGGCGCATTCATCGACGGCGCGGCGGCGCTCGACGTCCGCAGGCCGTCCGACGGCCACGTGTACGCGACGCTGCCGATCGCCGACGCGACGCTCGTCGACCACGCGGTCGAGAACGCATGGCACGCGTTCAAGACCAGCGACTGGGCACGCCGCGCGCCGCGCGAGCGGGCGCGCGCGATGCGGCGCTGGGCCGACCTGATCGAGGCGGATGTCGCGACGCTCGCGCCGCTGGAAGCGGTCGGCTCGACCCGGCCGATCGCCGACGCGGCGCGCTGGGACGTGCCGTTCACCGCCGAAGGCATTCGTTTCTACGGCGAGTGGGCGGACCGAATCGGCGGCGAAGTCGCCGCCACGCGCAGCGATCATCTCGGGATGACGATCGCGGAACCGTACGGCGTGATCGCGGCGATCGCGCCGTGGAATTTCCCGCTGGTGATGGCGTCGTGGAAGATCGCGCCGGCGATCGCGGCCGGCAACGCGGTCGTGCTGAAGCCGTCCGAGATGACGCCGTTCTCGGCGCTGCGGCTCGCCGAACTCGCGATCGAGGCGGGGATTCCGCCCGGCATCTTCAACGTCGTGCAAGGCGACGGCCGGACGACCGGCGACGCACTGTGCCGGCATCCGCGAATCGGGAAGGTGACGTTCACCGGCTCGACGCAGACCGGCGCGGCGATCATGGCGGCGTGCGCGCAATCCGGCACGAAACCCGTCACGCTCGAACTCGGCGGCAAGAGCCCGCAGCTCGTGTTCGCCGATGCGCCGAACCTCGATACGGTCGCGCGGCGCGTCGCCGCCGCGATCGCCGGCAACGCGGGGCAGGTGTGTGTCGCCGGTTCGCGGCTGCTCGTGCAGCGCGGGGTCGAAGCGCGCCTCGTCGACCGGGTTGCGGCCGCGTTCGCCGAGTTGACGCCGGGCATGACCTGGGCGGCCGGCACGACGCTCGCGCCGATCGTGTCGCAGCCGCAGCTGCAGCGGATCGACGCGATCGTGCAGCGCACGCTCGAAGGCGGCGCGCAGGCGGTCGCGGGCGGCGCGCGCATCGCGCTCGCCGGCGACGGGGCGTTTTACGCACCGACGATCCTGACCGGCGTGACGACGCAATCGCCGGCCGTGCGCGACGAGATCTTCGGGCCGGTGTTGACCGTGCAGACGTTCGACGACGAGGACGAGGCGCTCGCGCTCGCCGCGCACGACAAGTACGGGCTCGCGGCCGGCGTGCATACGGCCGATCTCGGGCGCGCGCTGCGGATGATGCGCGGCCTCGAGGCCGGCACCGTGTGGATCAACCGTTATGGCCGCACGTCGGATTTCGTGATCCCGACCGGCGGCTACAAGCAGTCGGGCATCGGCAAGGATCTCGGTCGTTACGCTTACGAGTCGAACCTGCGCTTCAAGAGCGTGCTGATCGACATGTCGGTGGAGGCGTGACGGATGGCGTCGGCGCATGCCGAGCAGGGTGTGCTGCCGCGGCCGTGCAAAACAGCGTTTGATGCGCGCGCCGCGCGCCAATACGCGGCAATTGCGCTTTTTGGCGATGATTAAATGGTTTTCACCGGGCGGCGATCGTCCGAGCGCGGAATGCTCACGAAGGATCCGATGAAATTCGAATCGTACTGGCTGGATACCCGACCCGCCTTTGGCGCCGGTAGCGAAGGGCGCGTCGAAGGGCGTGCTGACGTGGTCGTGATCGGCGGCGGCTTTACCGGATTGTCGGCGGCGCTGGCGCTCGCGCAGCGCGGCGTGTCGGTCGTGGTGCTCGAAGCCGCCCAGGTCGCGGCGGAGGCGTCCGGCCGCAACGGCGGTCAATGCAACACGGGCGTCGCGCAGGACTACGCGTCGCTTGCCGGCCGAATCGGCGCCGAGCAGGCGAAGCAGTTCTACCGCGCGTACGAAAGCGCGGTGAAGAGTGTCGAGACGATCGTTGCCGACCATGCGATCGACTGCGATTTCCGGCGCGCCGGCAAGCTGAAGCTGGCAGCGAAGCCGCAGCATTTCGCGGGGCTCGCGAAGACCTTCGACGCATTGCGGCGCGACGTCGATCCGGACATCGAACTGATCGAACCGTCGCGGATCCGCGACGAGGTCGGCTCCGACGGCTTCCACGGCGGCCTGTTGCAGCGCAACGGCGCGCAGATGCACATGGGCAAGTTCGGTGTCGGACTCGCGCAGGCCGCCGCGCGGGCCGGCGCACGCATCTACGAGCATGCGGCCGTCACGCAACTCGAGCGGCTCGACGGCGAGCGCCACGCGATTACCTGCACGCGCGGCACGATCGTGGCCGATCACGTACTGGTCGCGACCGGCGCATCGCAGCACGGGCCGTTCGCGTGGTTCCGGCGGCGCATCGCGCCGGTCGGCAGTTTCATCGTGGTGACCGAGCCGCTGCCCGACGCGCAACTGAACCGGCTGCTGCCGCATCGCCGCGCGTACGTGACGTCGCGCCAGATCGGCAACTACTTCCGCGTGACGCCCGACAACCGGCTGCTGTTCGGCGGCCGCGCGCGCTTCGCGATGTCGAGCCCGCGTTCGGATGCGAAAAGCGGCGACATCCTGCGCGCCGGGATGGCCGGTTATTTCCCGGCACTCGCGAACGTGCGGCTCGACTACTGTTGGGGCGGCCTCGTCGACATCACCGCCGACCGCCTGCCGCGCGCGGGCCAGCACGAGGGTGTGTATTACTCGATGGGATACAGCGGCCATGGCGTGCAGATGTCGGTGCACATGGGCCGCGTGATGGCGGACGTACTGTACGGCGCGGCCGCATCGAATCCGTGGCGCGAGCTCGACTGGCCGGCGATGCCGGGCCATTTCGGACACGCGTGGTTCCTGCCGTTCGTCGGCGCGTACTACCGGCTGCAGGACATCCTGCACTGAATGATGAACAGCGACGCGGCGGGCCGGCCGGTGTGCGGGCCGCTCGCGCGACAGGAGGGTTGCAGATGACAGGGCGATTCGTTCGTCTCGCCGAAACCGGGCGCCGTCCGGTTGCATTCAGCGTCGACGGCCGCGCGGTGACCGGGCTCGAGGGCGATACGCTGCTCGTCGCGATGCTGACGCAGACCGGCCACGTGCGGCAGTCCGAGTTCGGCCCCGAGGCGCGGGCCGGTTTCTGCCTGATGGGCGCGTGCCAGGACTGCTGGGTCTGGACCGCCGACGGCGAGCGCCTGCGCGCGTGCACGACCGTCGTGCAGCCGGGCCTCGACATCGTCACCCGCCAACCGGAGGCGCAATGGTCGAGCCTCGCGTAATCGTCGTCGGCGCCGGGCCGGCCGGCGTGCGCTGCGCGCAGACGCTGGTGGCAGCCGGCGTGCGGCCGCTCGTGATCGACGAAGGGCGGCGCGACGGCGGCCAGATCTACCGGCGTCAGCCCGACACGTTCTCGCGCCCCTACGAAAAGCTGTACGGCACCGAGGCCGTGCGTGCGCAAGACCTGCACGACACGTTCGAGCGCCTGCGCGCGTCGCTGGACTACGCGCCCGATACGCTCGCGTGGAACGTGTCCGGCGGCGCGCTCTACACCGCGCACGACGGCGTGTCCGAGCGCCGCCCGTACGACGCGCTGGTGCTGTGCCCGGGCGCAACCGACCGGCTGATGCCCGTCAAGGGCTGGCAGTACGCGGGCACGTACAGCCTGGGCGCGTCGCAGATCGCGCTGAAGGCGCAGGCCTGCGCGATCGGCGCGAACGTCGTGTTCATGGGCTCGGGCCCGCTGCTGTATCTCGTCGCGCACCAGTACGTGCAGGCCGGCGCGAACGTCGCGGCCGTGCTCGACACGTCGCCCGCCGCGAACCGGCTGCGCGCGCTGCCGAAACTGCTCGCGCGGCCCGACGTGCTCGTGAAGGGCATCGCGCTCACCCGTGCGCTGAAGCGCGCCGGCGTGCGCATCGAGCACGGGATCGAGCCGCTCGAGATTCACGGCGATCCCGCGCAGGGCGTGTCGGGCGTCAGTTTTCGCACGGCCGACGGCACCGCCGCGGTCATCGATTGCGACGCGCTCGCACTGGGCTACCACCTGCGCGCGGAGACGCAGCTCGCGGACCTGGCCGGCTGCGCGTTCCGCTTCGACGGCGACACGCGGCAATGGCTGCCGCAGCTCGACGACCTGGGACGCGGCTCGGTCGCGGGCGTCTATCTGGCCGGCGACGGCGCGCGCGTGCTCGGCGCGGACGGCGCGGAAGCGGCGGGCCGCCTCGCGGCGCTCGCGGTGCTGACGGATCTCGGGCGGCCGGTCGACGCACGCGCGGTCGCCGCGCTGCAGCGCGAACGCGCGAAGATGGGCCGTTTCAGCGCGGGACTCGCGCAGGCGTTTCCGTGGCCCGCGCAACAGGCCGCGACGCTGTCCGACGACACGATCCTGTGCCGTTGCGAGGGCGTGAGTGTCGGCGAGCTGCGCCGCGTGATCCGCGACGAAGGCGCGTGCGAAGCGAATCGCGCGAAGGCGTTCAGCCGCGTCGGAATGGGGCGCTGCCAGGGCCGCTACTGTGGCCACGCGGGCGCCGAGGTGATCGCCGCCGCGGCCGGCGTGCCGCTCGAAGCGGTCGGCCGCCTGCGCGGGCAGGCGCCCGTGAAGCCGCTGCCGGTCGCGCTGCGTGCGGCGGGCGGGCCGCCCGCGCCGCGGGCCGAAGCCGCGACGATGACGGGGGACGAATGATGCGGGCCGATGCGGATGTCGTGATCGTGGGCGGCGGCTTCATGGGGGCCGCGGCGGCGTTTTTCCTGCGCCGGCGCGGCCGCTCGGTGATTCTGCTCGAACGCGGGCTGATCGGGCAGCAGGCGAGCGGCACCAACTTCGGCAATGTGCGACGCCAGGGCCGGTTCCTGCCGCAATTGCCGCTGGCGAACCGCTCGCGCGAGATCTGGGGGCGAATGCCCGAACTGATCGGGCACAGCGCCGAATTCCTGCAGACCGGGCACGTTCGCGTGTGTTATCGACAGGAGCAGGACGACTCGTTCGACGTTTATGCGCGCGAGGCCGCGCAGGTCGGGCTGAAGCTCGACCTGTATCGCGGCGCGTCGATGCGCGCGAAGTTTCCGTTCCTCGGCCCGGAGGTGCTGAGCGCGTCCCATTCGGCGCTGGACGGCCATGCGAACCCGCGCCTCGCCGCGCCGGCGTTCGGCCGCGCGGCGGCGCGCGCGGGTGCGCGGATCGAGGAGAACACCGCGATCGCGACCGTCGAGAAGGACGGCGATACATTCCGCGCGACGAGCGAAGACGGGCGCGTGTTCTGCGCGCCGAATCTGCTCGTGACGGCCGGCGCGTGGGGCAACCAGCTCAGCACGCAGTTCGGCGAGCCGGTGCCGATCGCGGTCAACGGGCCGCAGATGTGCGTGACGGAGCCCGTGCCGTATTCGATCCTGCCGTCCGTCGGCGTCTCGTCGCCGCATATCGAGGAAGTCGTGTACTTCCGGCAGGTCGAGCGCGGCAACATCGTCATCGGCGGCTGCGCGCGTGCGCCGGCCTATCTCGACGAACGGCGCGCGAAGGTGCTGCCCGAGAGCACGCTGCTGCAGTTCACGCAGCTCGCGCGCGTCGCACCGGCGCTGACGCGGCTGAACATCATTCGCGTATGGAGCGGCGTCGAGGGCTACATGCCGGACGATCGGCCGATCATGGGACGCAGCGCGAAGGTCGACGGGCTGTATTACGCGTTCGGTTTCTGCGGGCACGGTTTCCAGCTCGGGCCGGGCGTCGGCGACACGATGGCGGAGCTGATCGACACGGGGGCGACGAGCACGCCGATCGATCCGTTCGCGATCGCGCGTTTCGCGGCGCCGGCCGACGCGACGCACGCGACGACCTGATGGAGCCTCGCATGGCCGACGTTTTTCATTCTGCTGGTGAGCCCGCGTCGATCCGCCCGTTCGGTGTCGCGCAGTCCGTGTCGCATGCCGTCGGCGGTGCGCTGCGCATCATCGAGACGTCGTACGCGCAGCCGTTGAGCATCGAGGCGCTCGCGACGGTCGCCGGGCTGAGCGTGTCGCGGTTTGCCGCGCGTTTCCGCAGCGAGCTGGGCGTTTCGCCGCATCGTTATCTGTGTCTCGTGCGGGTCCGGCGTGCGCAGGATCTGCTGCGCGCGGGGCTGCCGCCGTCGGTCGTCGCGACCGAGGTCGGTTTTTTCGACCAGAGCCATCTGTGCCGCCATTTCCGTCGGGTGCTTGGGCGCACGCCACGCGATTACGTCGACGGGCCGAACGCGGCGCGACCGAATTCGACGACGTCGGGATCGTGTCCCGGACCGCGCGAGACGGAAACGCTAGCCCTTCGGTGAGCCCGGACACGATGACACCGAGCCCGCGCCGATTCATCTCGCACCTGCGTACGAACGATCAGTCTTTCCGCGTGTCCGGTTTCTGAACACGGTATGGCGCGAGGTGGTTCGAATTGCCGTCCCGCCATTGTTCGAGGTCGCGCCACAGCGCCGGGCGTGCATGGTCGCGTCGCGGCAGATTGATCAGGTACGCGATGCCATCCACGTTGACCACCACGCCGGAGTCGGGCAGGGTCGTCGGAATGCCGGAAAGCGGTTGATCCGCATCCGGTTCGGCGGGCGTGCCTGCGCTGGACGGGCGTTGAAACATCATGCGAATTCTCCGTGGCGCCTTGACGGCGCGTCAGTATCGGACACGCCCGATCAAACCCAGCGGGTCGATCGCGTGCTGGACGGCAGCGGCGAGCTGCCGCGGTTCGGCCGGGACAAGCTTCCGGTAGTACGCGACATTGACCGGGCCGACGCCATGTTCCGCGCTGAAGCACCCGCCCGCGCGCACGACGCGGTCATACAGCGCGCCGCGCAGCGCAACCTGTTGCAGCGGTCCGTACCGTTGCGCAATGGCGTGCGGGATCGACACGACGAGATGGCAGCCGCCGTCGCCGAAATGGCCGAACGCATGACAGCGCAGCGACGGATGCGCGGCCGCGATCCACTGCTCGGCGCCGGTGATGAATTCGGCAAGCGCACCGCGCGGAAACGACACGTCGAACGACAACGGGATGCCGCCTTGCGCGACCGCGGCCGGCAGTGCATCGCGGATCCGCCAGAAGCGTTCCGCCGGCGCGCAGGCCGCGTCGAGCACCACGCGTTCGTTCGCGAGCGCGTCGAGCGTGGCAAGGGCGCGCTCCTCGAGCAACGCATCGAGCCCCGGCATGCCGGTCGCGATCTCGACGAGCGCGTAGCACGCGGCATCGCCGACCGCGAACGGGACGCGCAACGCCGGAAACGCGGCGGCGACACAACCGACCGCGGCAGCCGACATGAATTCGAACGCCGACAGCATCTCGCCGAACGCACGCTCGAACGCGAGCAGGCCGGCGAGCGCCGCCTCGTACGACGCGAACGCGACGAACGCCGCACAGGACGAGCGTTCCAGCGGCGCGAGCGCGAACGATACGGCCGTCACGAGCCCGTTGGCGCCGTTCGCGCCAATGAAGCACTGCGTGACGTCGAAGCCCGCGTTGCGCTTGCGCAGCGGCGCGAGCGCGTCGATCACGGTGCCCGCCGCGTCGGCAAGCACGACTTCGATGCCGAGCACGTTGCGGCGCACGTCGCCGTACTTGATGAGACGGCTGCCGCCCGCGTTGGCACCGACGAGGCCACCGGCCGCCGGATCGCTGCCGAGATCGATCGGCAGGCACAGGCCGGCTTCGGCCGCCACACGATTGAGATCGGACAGGCGCACGCCGGCCTCGACCGTGATGCTGCGATTCGCCGGATCGAACGCGCGAATGGCGCGCATCCGGTCGAACGACACCACGCACTGCGTGCCGCTGCGATCGGGCACGGCGGCGCCGACGAGCCCGGTGCGTGCGCCCTGCGCGACGAGTGCGACCCGGTGCGCGACGGCGACGCGCGCGAGCGCGCTCGTGTCGGCGGTCGATGCCGGTCGCGCGACGCCCAACGCCACGCCGCCGATCAGCGCCGCGTCGGTCGCGTAGGGCTCGCACGATGGGCCTTCGAGCCAGCCGTCGCCGAGCGTCGCGGCGAGCGCGCGCTGCTGCGCAATGCGTTCGGGCAGCGCGTTCATCGTCAGTTCGCCCGCACCAGTTGCTTGCGCAGCCGGCCGCGCACGACGACCAGCGCGAGCAGCGGCACGACGCCGCCCCACAGCGGGCTGTGCCGCATCGTGATCGATACCGCGAGCGCGACGGCGGTGACGGCGAGCAACACGAGCGACAGCGAACGCGCGCGTGCGTGGTCGACGAACGCGCCGTCGACGAAACCGCCGTCCGACCACGCGGTGTGCACGATACCGACGACCAGCACGCACACGAGCATCGCGGCCGGCCCGAGTTCCTCGCCCCACAGGCGGCTACCCGTCGGCGACACGATCGTGAGCACGGCGCCGATCACGAGAAACAGGTCGACACCAAGCGCGATGCTGTTGCGGTCCGCGCGGCGGATCAGCCACGCGCCGTGCACGAGCGCGAGCACGCCGCCGATCAGGAACGCGTGCGTCCAGCGCACGTCAGGCTGCCCGGGCCCCAGCCGGCCGTAGAACAGGAACACGATCGCGGGCAGGAAGTTGCTGGCGTGCAGAAGGTAGTCGGTTATGGGATTGGTCGATTTCATCGGGATTTTCTCCATCGTCGAAACAGCGGGCGACGCGTCATGCGTCGTGCCAGCGGAACAGCCGCGCGGCGGCGAACAGGAACAGCGCCGTGCTCGCGGTCATGCCGAGCAGTTGCGGCGCGAGTTGCGCATACGGCGCGCCATCGACCAGCGCGCCGCGCAGCGCAACGGCGAACTGGTTGGTCGGCAAGAACGCGAGCACGGCCTTGAGCCATGCCGGTGCGTCGTGCATCGGAATCGTCAGGTCGCTGAAGAACAGCAGCGGGTAGTAGGTGACGTTGCACGCGAGTTCGGCGGCCGCCAGCGAGCGGGTCCGGCTCGCGAGCAGCACGCCGATGCTCAGCACCATCGCCGCGCCGAGCAGCACGATCGGCAACGCACGCAGCCCGTCGGGCGTCGCGATCGGCAGCGCGATGCCGAACGCGACGCGCGCGACCGTCAGCAGCACGAGCGCCGACAACGCCATCATCACCATCCGCGCGACGATCAGCGCGGCCAGGAACACGCCGCGCGAAACCGGGAAGCACACGTACAGCTTGAACGTATTGCGTTCGCGCAGCGCGGCGATCGCGGTCGTCGTCGAGTTGAGGCCGATCGCCATGAACGCCATCACGAGAATGCCGGTCGCGAAGAACGCGCCATAGTCAAACGGGCGGCGCGCCGGTGCGGCGTTCTCGAAGCGCGCCTGCGCGGCGGGCAGCCCGAGCCGCTGCGCGTCGCAGCGCGCGAGTGCGATCTCGACGACCCGCGATGCGGCCTTGACCGCGAGCGAGCCGTTGAAGTCGTAGCGGATCGTCGCCGGCGTGCGTTCGTCCGCACCCAGCACGACGGTGACGCGATCGGCCGCCGCGCCGCTGCCGCCGAAGGTCGCCTTGACCGTATCGCTGTGCGACAGGCTTGCGACGATCTGCGCTTCGCATGCACGGCTGTAAGCGGTCGGGCCGCCGGGCACGTCGAACGCGATGTCGGCCGTGCCGAGCGAGCCGGACCCACCGAACGCGAACAGCATCACGCTCAGCAGGAACACCGGGAACACGAGCGTCCAGAACAGCGACGAGCGGCTGCGCAGATAACCGAGCAGTTCGTTGCGAACGAGGATCAGGAAGACCTTAGTCATGGGCAGGGCCCTCGGTGCAGAGACGCAGCAGGTCGCCCGGCGTGCTGGGCGCGAGCGCGAGATGCTGGATGCCCCGTTCGCCGACGATCCGGTGCACGTTCGGGTGCAGCGTCGCATCGCCGAACACTTCGACGACGTGCGCCGCCGACACGCGCACGCCGGTCACGCCGGGCAGCGCCGCGAGCCGCTTGCGCAGCGCACGCGCGTCGGCTTCGTCGCGGCAATGCAGGACCGCACGCGCTGCGCCGACGAGTTCCGCCTGCAGCGTCGCCTTGTCGCCCTGGTAGCGCACGCCGCCGTCGCGCACCCACACGAGATCGTCGACGACGGCCAGCTCTTCTTCGGCGTGGCAGATCATCGCGACGCTGGTGCCGCGCGCGCGGTCGCGCAGCAGGTCGATCACGACGCCCGCATAACGACGGTCGAGGCCGGTGAACGGTTCGTCGAGCACGGCCAGTTCGGGCCGGTGCGCGAGCGCGACGTAGAGGTCCACGCGCTGGCGCTGCCCCTTCGACAGCGCGCGGCACGGCTTGTCGAGCAGTTCGGCGATGCCGAGTGCGTCGGTGATCGCGGCATCCGCATGCACGTACATCGCGCGGTGCAGCGCGACGATCTCCGAGATGCGCAGATGGTCGGGGTATTCGACCTTCTGCAATTGCGCGCCGAGCCGCCGCAGCGACGGCGTATCGCGCATGAAGCGCTCGGCCGGCACGTCGAGCACGCGCACGTCGCTGCCGCCGCGCCGGAAGCCGAGCAGCGTTTCGAGCAGCGTGGTCTTGCCGGAGCCGTTCGGCCCGACGATCGCGGTGATCGCGCCGAGCCGGAACCGGACATGCCGCGCGGAGAAGCGGAAATCGCCGGCCGCGACGTCGATCGCGCGTGCGCCGAGCGCCGCGCCCGGCGCATGCGCATCGGGCAGCGGTTGCGTGCCCGTGCGCTGCGGCCGGTCGAATGCGGTGTGCGGGCCGAACATCGCGCGCACGGAAGCGAGAAACGAGACGCTCATGGTCGGGATCCTGTCAGTCGAACAGCATGACCTGCGTATCGCGCGCGCCCCGGTACGGGTTGCGGCCGTGCGCGACCAGCATGTTGTCGACCACGAGCACGTCGCCGGCCTGCCACGGGAACGACAGCTCCTCGTCGTCGAGCGCGTCGTAGATCGCGGCGAGATCGTCGTACGGCATCGGCGAACCGTCGCCGTAGCGGATCTCGTACGGGAACGCGGCGCGCTCGCCGTACATGCGCTGCAGGTAGCGGTAGCTGAGCTCGCCCATCGAGCGCGGATTCGGGTGCTGCGCGCTCGCCTGGTTGAACCAGACGGTTTCGCCGGTGCGCGGATGCGCGCGCAGCGCGCTGCCGACGTGCGACACGGTCACGCTGCCGTCGTCGAGCCAGCGGCAGCCGACGCCGCGCTCCGCACACAGCCGCTCGACCTCGTCGCGCTCGGCGGTGCCGAACGCGTCGTCCCACGGCCGGTGGTACGCGGCAAACGGCAGGTTCGGGTTGGCGGCGAGCCCGTCCGCGCGATCGCCGGGCGCCGCGAAATTGCGCAGGTACATCACGCCGCGTTCGGCGAATCGCTCGCGCAGCGCGGCCGGCACGCGCGCCGTGACGCGCCGCATGTCGCAGATCGGCGTTTCGCCGCCCGCGTCGGCCGGCTGCCGGCAATAGAACGCGACGAGGCGCGGGAACGCGGGCATGTAGGCCATCTCCTGGTGCAGCCCGATCTTGAACGGCGGCGGCATCCGGGTCGACTCGTAGACCTGGCCGTCGATCTGCCGGCGCGGCGCGGCGCCCGCCGTGTAGCCGTTCGCGTGCGCCGGATACAGCGCGCCGAGGCGGCCGAACGCGGCGGTGTCCGGCACCGCGAAGCCGCGCCACAGCAGCGCGCCGCACGCGTCGAGCAGCGTGTCGATCGTGTCGAGCCGCGAGCGGTACCACGCGACGAACATGTCCGGCGAGGTCGCGAGTTCGGCGCTGCGTGGCGTCACGCACAGCGGCAGCGTCGCGCCGGGCGCGACCGCCGAGCAGTGGACGTCGTCGGCGCCGAGCCGCACGGCGGCGTGCGCGGCGAGGAAGGCGAGATCGGTCATCGCTCAGGCCAGCGCCGGTTTCTTCAGCAGGATTTCGAAGCCGAGCGCGCCGAGCCCGGCGCTCGGGCTGTAGATCGACGCGACGTCCGCGAGGCCGGCTTCGGCGACGAGCGCATGCGCTTCGTCGAGCGTGATCTTTTCCTCGACGTGGGTCGGCGGATAATCGGCGGCCGCGCGCATCTCGGTGAAGCGGTCGAGCAGGTGCTGCGGCGCGTCGCGGCGCATGTCGTGCACGAGCGCGATGCCGCCCGGTTCCAGCACGCGATACATCTCGGTCAGGCTGAGCGCCTTGTCGGGCAGGTGGTGCAGCGTCGCGCGGCCGACCGCCATCGTCAGCGTGCCGTCGTCGAACGGCAGTGCGAGCGCGTCGCCGACACGCATCTCGACCGTGTCGTCGAGGCCCAGCTCGTGGATGCGCGGCCGGCCTTCGTCGAGCATCGCCGGATCGAGGTCGATGCCGACGTAGCGCCAGCCGCGCATGGCCGGATCGGTCGCGAGCCGCACCGGCACGACGCCGGTGGCCGTGCCGATGTCGGCGATCACGCCGGGCGTCATCCCGCGCGCCAGCTGGCGGATGCGGCTGATGAACAGCAGGTCCCACGGTTCGAGCGTTTCGGTGGCGAAACGATCGTAGTCGTTCGCCGGGCGCAGGTTCTTGAGCAGCATGACGTTCCTTTTACGAATGGGTGAGAGGATCAGAGCCAGCCGACCGGCACGGCGGCCAGCAGCCGTCGCGCGGTCGCGCTGTTGACACCGAACGCGGGGCGGCGGCTGCGCTCGACCGCATGCGCGGCCATTGCCGCGATGCGTGCGCCGAGCCCGATGCCGACGCCCCAGGATGGCGCGGCGACACCGAGTTCGAGCAGCGTCGCGGCGGTCAGGAAATCGATGTTCGGCCGCAGCGCGCGCCGCGCGTCGGCTTGCGCGCAACAGGCGTCGAACAGCGTCACGTACGCGCCGTCGAAGCCGTGCGCCGCGAACAGGCGGCGCATGTGCGGCGGCCGCGGATCGGCGACGAACAGCGGATGGCCGAAGCCGTACAGCGTGCGTTTCGCGTCGAGCACCGCATCGATCGCGGCGCGCCCGGCCGCGTCGAGCGCGGCGGCCGGCGCGCCGGTGCCGCCCGGGACCGACAGCGCGAGCGCGCCGAGCCAGTGCATCGCTTCGAGTGCGGCACCGACGTGCGACGGTCCGCTCGCGAGGAAGCCGGCCGCGATCGCCTGCGTCAGCGTGACACCGGTGCCGATCGCGACACGCGGCGCGAGCACGGTCGGCGTGATGTAGCCGAAGCCGGCGTGCCAGGCGACGAGCAGCATGTCCATCGCGGCTTGCGCGGACGCATCGGTGCGCGTCGCGCCGGTCAGCACGAGCATGCGGTGCGCTTGCGTCGCGGCGGCGTCGAGCCCCACGGTGCCGAGGGCGGCGAACGGCCGGCCCTCGATCGCCGCATGCAGCAGGAACGGCGCGGCGGCCGCGCACAGCAGCATCGCGTCGAGATCGGCGTCGTCCGGCGCGTTGCCGTGCATGCGTGCCAGCACGTCGTCGAAGCCGCGCAACAGGCCGGACGCGGCCGCGAACACCGGCGCGACGCCCGCCGCGCCGAGATTCGCGGCGACGAACTGCGCGGCCGATCCCGGTGCCAGCGCCGCCGCGAATTCCGCCAGCCGCGCGCGGATCACCGCTTCGTGTGCGCCGTGTTCAACGCTGCCGGGCGCGACGTCGAACCACAGGTGCGCGAGCGCGCCTTCGAACGTCGTCGCGCCGATCAGCGCGTTCAGGTCGAGATCGCGCACGCGCAGCGCTTCGGGCTCGAGCGTCGCGCCGTCGATGTCGGTGCCGCGGTGGCGGGTCGCCGGGCGGCCGAGCAGGTTGCGCGGTGCATCACCGGTCGTGGCGGCCGCGCCGGAATCGAGTGTCGTGTCCATGTCAGTCCGCCTGCACGAGTTCTTCGCAACTGACGCTGATCGCCGCATGCGCCATCGTGGCGATCACCGCCGCATGCTGGTCGACGACGGGCAGCACGTTCGCGAAGTAGTAGCGCGCGCTTTTCAGCTTGCCGCGATAGAACGCGAGTTCGGCGGGCGTATCGGCCGTGTCGGGTGCGTCGAGCCGGCGCGCGGCGATCGTCGCCGATTCGAGCAGCACCCATGCCGACGTGACGACGCCGAACATCTCGAGAAAACGCGTGTAGAACTGGCTGCTGCGATGCGTGTGGCCGTCCTGCACGTCGCGCGCGATGTCGTCGAGCGCGGCGGCGATCCGGTCGGCGCCCGCGCGCAGCGCGTCGAACAGCGGGCGCAGTTCCGCGTGCGTGCCCGCGTGATGCTGGCGTGCCAGGAAGGTGTCGAGTTCGTCGCGGTAATACTGGATCAGCCGCGAATGGCGGCCGAAACCGAGCTTGTCGCGCACGAGGTCCTGCGCCTGGATGTAGTTCGTGCCTTCCCAGATCGACAGGATCTTCACGTCGCGCGCGTTCTGCTCGACCGGGCTCGCGTCGGTATAACCGAGCCCGCCGTGCACCTGGATCGCGGTTTCGCAGATCCGCCACGCCTGGTCGGAGATGAACGCCTTGCAGATCGGCGTCAGCAGCAACTGCAGCTTGCGATGACGCTCGATCTCGGCCGGGTCGGCGTCGGGCGTCGCTTCGAGCATCGCCGCGCGCGTCGCGGTCGCCGCGAGCTTGCCGAGCAGGCCGCGGCAGCCGTCGACGCGGCTTTTCATGTCGACGAGCATGCGCTGCACGTCCGCGTGCTCGACGATCGCGACGCGTGCGGCGCTGGTGTTCGACGCGCGTTCGATCGGCCGGCCCTGCAGCCGGCGGCCCGCGTATTCAACCGCATGCAGGTACGCGCTCGACGCGACGCCGACGCCGAACATCCCGGTGCTCATCCGCGCCTGGTTCATCAGCGGCATCAATTGCAGCAGGCCGACGTTGCGGCGGCCGCCGAGCAGCCAGCCCCTGGTCGTGCCGTTCGAGCCGAACACCAGGTGCGTGTTCGCGCAGCCCTTGAGCCCCATCTTGCGCGGCAGGCCGATGCAGTCGACATGGTTCGGCTGCAGTTCGCCGGTTTCCTCGTCGGGCCAGAAGCGCGGCACGACGAGGCACGACAGCGAGAACGAGTCCGGCGACGCGGTATCGATGCGGCCGAGCACGAAATACAGCGTGTTCTCGGTCAGCTCATGCATGCCGGCCGAGATGTAGACCTTCTCGCCGTCGATCGCATAGATATCGCGTTCGAGCGGCGTCGCACGCAGCGCGACCGCGGTGAGATCGGTGCCGGCCTGCGGTTCGGTCGCGCAGAAGCATGCATCCCAGCGGTACGCCTCGAGTGGCGCGATCAGCGTCTTCTGATGCGGCGTGCCGTGCATCTGCAGCAGCTTGATCGCCGGGCGCGTGAAGCCGCCGTAGGTCATGAACGACGGATTCGCGCCCATGAACATCTCGTAGATCATCTGCGTGACGATCGGCGGCAGCCCGTGCGTGGTGCCGAACAGCGTGTTCGACCATTCGTCGCGAAAACGTGCCCAAAGCGCATGGAAATGCGACGGAATGCGCACCTGGCCGTCGTCGAGCAGCGTGCAGCCCTCGGCGTCCGCCTGCTGGTAGCTGCGGCCGAGGTCGAGCGCGAAGTCCCGCGCGCGTTCGAGCAACGCGTCGATCGACGCGCGATCGTGCGTGCTGTACGGCCCGTGTTCGAGAAAGCGCTGGTCGGCCTCGAACAGTTCCCACAGGAAAAAACGCAGCTCGCGCAGGCTTACCTTGTAGGCACTCATCACGCGTCTCCTTCGATATCGAGCGCGGCATCGAGGCCGCCGGCCAGGTCGACGACGGCGGCAGCCGCCGCGCCATGCAGCGCCGTGTCCCAGACGAGCACCGTGCGGTGCTCGCCTTCGTCGAGCGCGCCGGCGAGCCGGATCAGTGCGGCGGCCGATTCGGCCGACGACAGGTGGCCCGAGCCGTCGTGCTGGATCCGCGCGCCGAGCGGGATCGACGCGGCATCGGCCACGCGTGCCGCGAAGCCGAGATCGAAGCCGGGCGGCACGCACCAGTCGATCTGGCCCGCGCGCAGCTTCGCGCCGTCGAGTGCGCGGCGGATCGCGCGCGCGGCGACCGGCGCGAGCGTGTCGCGCAGCGCGGCCGGCGCGTCGGCCCACGGATCGGCGATCGACGGCCCGTATTCGACCGCGACGGACCGCACGCCGCCCCAGACGGCCGGCTCGGGCGCCGGGCCCGCGCGCGACACGAGCAGCGCGGCGGCCGCGTCGCCGTAGCCGACCAGGTCGCCGAACTGGCGGAAGAACGGATAGAGCCACTTGTCGCTCAGGATCACGAGCGCCTGATCGCCTTCGTCGAGCAGCCCGTCGAGCAGCATCAGCGCCGAATACCAGCCGAGCGTGCCGTTCTGGCCGAGCGCGAACGGCGTCACGCGTTGCAGGCCGAGTTCGTACTGCATGCGGCCGACCACCGAATCGCCGATGCCTTCGTTGAGCGCGCAGCTCGCGACGATCACGTGGGTCGTGCGGGCGAGCTGCCCGGAGCCGAGCTGGTCGCGCAGGTCGAGCGCCGCGTCGGCGGCGAGATCGGCGAGGCTGCGCCCGGGCGGCGCGACCCGCAGCGTGGGCCGGCCGCCCGGCGCGAGGCGTGTGCCTTCTTCCGGCGTCAACGCACCCATCCCGCGCGGTCGCGCAAAGCGCGCCTGCGGCAACAGCAGGTGGCGGTAGCCGGGATGGCGCTCCTGCGCCTGGATCGCGCTGAACATGACGGCGGGCGGCAGCACCACGACGCCGCCGGACAGCGCGAGCGTGCCGGGCGCGGCGACGCGACGTGCGCCGAGGCAGGTTTCATCGAGCGTCGACAGGGTCATGCGGCGGTCTCCTCGAGGTTCGTGCGCGCGAACGTGTCGCGATACTGGGTTTTCAGTGCCGGGCGGTCGATCTTGCCGTTGGGGTTGCGCGGCAACGCCGGCAGCGGTTCGACGACGAGCGGGCTCATGTAGGTCGGCAGTGCGTCGCGGCAGGCGCGCGCGATGTCGGCGCGGCACGCGTCGGCGTCCAGCGTCGACACGACGCATGCGGCGATCGCCTCGCCGAGCGCCGGGTGCGGGACGCTGAACACCGCCGCTTCACGGATGTGCGGCAGCGCGAACAGCACGTCCTCGATCTCGGTCGGGCTCACGCGATAGCCGGATGTCTTGATCATGTCGTCGCCACGCGCGACGAAGTACAGGTAGCCGTCCGCGTCGCGCCGCACGATGTCGCCGGACCACACGGCGACGTCGCCGCGCGGGATCTCGGCGTGCCGGCGCGGCAGCGCGCGAAAGCGCTGCGCGGTCAGCTCGGGCCGGTTCCAGTAGCCGAGCGTGACGAACGCGCCGCGATGCACGAGTTCGCCGGGCTCGTCGGCCGCGCATTCGCTGCCGTCCGCGCGCAGCACGAGGATTTCCGCGTTCGGTACGGCCTTGCCGATCGACGTCGGGCGCAGCGCCGCGTCGGCCGGCGCCAGGTAGGTCGAGCGGAACGCTTCGGTCAGCCCGTACATCAGGTACGGCGCGGCATGCGTGAACAGCGCCTGCAGGCGGTGCAGCAGCGGCGTCGCGAGATGGCCGCCGGTGTTCGCGAAGCGGCGGATTCGCGTGCGCGCGGTGTCGCTCCAGTCGGCGGACGCGAGTTGCATCCACAGCGGCGGCACGCCGGTGATCGACGTCACGCCGAGCGCGTCGCAATGACGCGGCACCTCGGCCGGCTGCAGGAAGTCGAGCGGCGCATAACACGCGCCGGACGCCAGCGCGGTCGTGAGCTGGCTCAGGCCCGCATCGAAGCTGAGCGGCAGCACGCCGAGCACGACATCGTCGTCGGCCAGCCCCTGGTACGCGGCCACGCTGAACGCGCCCGACACCAGGTTGCGATGCGACACGACGACGCCTTTCGGCTTGCCGGTCGAACCGGATGTGTAGAGCAGCGCGGCCGGATCGTCGTCGACCGGCCGGCCGGCGATGGCCGGCGCCGGTGCGTCGCCGGGTGCGGCGATCGCATCGGCCAGTTCCTCGATCAGCAGCACGTGCGTACCGACCAGCGACGCGAGTGCCGGCAGGCGCTTGAGCCGCTGCGCGCCGGTCACGAACAGCGCCGCGCCGCTGTCGGCGACGATGTGTTCGATCTGCGCTTCCTTCAACTGCGGATTGACCGGCACGAAGATCGCGCCGAGGGCGTTGGCCGCGAGCATCGCGACCACGGTCTCGATGCGCTTCGGCGCGTAGATGGCGACGCGCTCGCCGGGCAGCACGCCGCGCGACGCGAGTGCGGCCGCCGCGCGCCGGACCGCGCGCACAAGCTGTTCGTAAGTCATCGCGCCGCGGCCGTCGGCATACGCGAGATGCTGCGGCCAGCGCTGTGCGCCGTGCTCGAGCAGGTCGGCGACGCTGATCAGTGCGTTCATGATCGGCTCCTCTGGGTGTTTTAGGCGGGCCGCACGTACACGTGCGCGGCGTCGTGGGACAGGAAATGCGCCATCGAGTACGTACGGTGATAGGCGCCGCAGCGCGCGAACACGGCGATGTCGCCGACCTGCGGCGGGGCGCCGGTGTCGTCGCGGCCGATCACGTCCGCGCGGCTGCAGGTGCTGCCGACGTAGATCGTCGGCACGCCGCGTGCTGGCGGCGCGGGTGTGCGGCGCACGAGCGACGGCGCGGCCAGGCGGCGCATCACCGATTCGGTCTGCGCGAGCAGGAACGCGTGCGACAGGCCGCCGTCGCAGACGGCAATCGTGCGGTCCTGCCACGCCTTGACCGCGACGACGCGCGTCGCGAACACGCCCGCGTCGGCAAAGATCGCGCGGCCGGCTTCGTGGGCCAGCGTAAAATTTCTGGCCAGCGGCGCCAGCGCGGTCGCATAGCGCGCGAACGCGGCATCGCCCGGATGATCGTCGGCGAAACCGCCGCCGAGGCTCAGCGAGCCGAGCGGCGCGCCGTTGGCCGATGCGAGATCGCGTGCAAGCGCCGCGAGCAATTCGGGCAGCGCGAGCGTATCGGGCTGCGTCGCGTCCTGGCGGATGAACGAATGCGGGCCGGAGAACACGTGCAGCCCGGCTACGGCCAAGCCGGCGGCCGCGAGCGTCCGTACCGCGTCGTGCGCTTCGTTCGGCGTCATCCCGAAGTGGTCGTGCCACAGCGCGCGTGCGTGCTCACCGGCCAGCGCACCGGCATTCAGGCGCAGCAGCACCGGGCCCGGCGTGCTGCCGCCGGCCGCTGCCTCGCGCGCCAGCGGCACGAAGCGCGCGACCGCGTCCGGGTTGTCGAGCACGAAATGGCAGCGTGACGCGAGCCCCGCGCGCATGAACATCTCGTCCATCGACGGATTGTTCAGGTAACGCGGCGTCTTGATCCGGCCGATCACCGCGTCGAGTTCGCCGCGACTCGCGAGTTCGACACCGTCCTCGTACGCATGCGCGCAGCGCGCGAGCATGTCCTGGTTCGGGTTCGCCTTCAGCGACACGATCAACTTCGTGCCGAGATGCGCCTTCAACGACCGGTAGCGCGCGATCGCGACTTCCGGCTCGTACACGTAGCATGGCGTGCGCAGGTCGGCGATCCATGCGTGATCGCCGGCGGCCGGAAGCGGGCGGTCAGGCGTCATGGCGGCCCACCGGATGAAGCGTGGCGGCCGCATACGCGCCGCAGTTCGACTGCATCACGCCGAGCACGCGCTTGCCGCGCGCCACCGCGTCGAGCCCGACGTCGGCCAGGTTGATCGGGAAATCCGAACAGCACGCATGGCCGCGCGCAAAGATATTCTCCGCATACAGCCGCTCGGCCGGCACGCGCATTGCGCGGCACAGCGCGTTCCAGCCGGGCAGGTCGGCGTTGTGCGGCAGCACGAGTTCGTACGCATCGAGCGCGTGCGGCTCGAGCGCGACCGCCGCATCGATCGCCTTGCGCGTGTACGGCCACTCCATCATGATCAGGTCGGCTTCGTTCGCGGCGACGGTATCCGAGCCGCGATGCCATTTCGCGTGCGTCTCGATCGCGATGCCGCCGAGCCGGTTTTCCGTGCTGTTGCGCGCGATCAGCATCGCAGCCGCGCCGTCGCACTGCACGCCCGTCATCTGCCGCATCCGGTAATCCTCGCCGTACACGCGGTCGGACGACACGACGAGCGCCGCGTCGAGCTGCGGATGGCGGCGCATCAGCGCGCGGACCGTCTCGATGCCGGCCGCCACCGACACGCAGTTCAGCTGCGCGACGGAGCCGAGCCACAACGGCTCGATGCCGAAATGCGCGGCGAGTTCGTGCGGCAGGCTGCGCGGCGCGGGCGGCACGCTGAACTGCTGCGTGTGCACGTGCACGATCGCGCCGACGTCGGACGGCTGCACGCGGGCCGTGTCGAGCAGGCGGCCGGCGGCGGCGATCGCGAGGTCGGTCTCGCTCGTGTCGAGCGCCATGTGGAAATAGCGGCTGCCCGACTGCGCGATCGCCGCCGCCCGCTGCGCCGGGTAGTCGCGCTCGGCGGCCCAGGCCTCGATATCGACGGGCAGGCCCGGCAGCTCGTAGGCCACCGCGTCGATGCCGATCCAGAAGCCGGGGTCGCGGGATGCGTGGGAAGAGGGCATCGTCATGTCAGTTGAGCGGCATCGCCGCGTAGTCGAGGACGTCGAGTTTTTCGAAGGTCGCCTGCACGGTCGGCGTGAGCAGGCCCATCTCGCGGATCGTCGGCACGAGGCGCCGGAAGATCGAGCGCCGGATCGAACTCGACACCGGCGACTCGCGCACCATCGCGCTGCATTCGCGCTTCGACAGCCCCATCGGTTCCCAGATGTCGTCCGCGCACAGGTGCTCGTACAGCACGGCCGCGCCTTCGCAGACGAACTGCTCGCGCTCGCGCAGCTCGGTCGCGCTCATCTCCGCATACACGCGGCACAGCGTGATCCGGCCGACCGCGAAGTGGCGCGATTCGTCGCGCTGGATTCGCACGAACAGATCCTTGATGAACGGATCGGTGCTGTATGCGACGACACTCTGGAAGATCGACAGCGCGATGCCCTCGACGAGCACCTGCATCCCGAGGTTCGTCATGTCGAGCGCGCTGCTCGTGATCGTGTCGTGCAGCAGCCCCTTCAGCGAGCGGCTCATCGGGTAGCTGACGTCGAGCTTCTCGTTGACGAGCTTCGCGTAGGCCTCGACGTGGCGCGCTTCGTCCATCATCTGCGCCGCCGCGCACAGGCGTGCGCTCAGGCCGGTCTCGGCCGACGCGAGCTTCGACGCACAGATCAGCGCGGCCTGCTCGCCGTGCAGGATCTGCGACAGCAGCCAGCCCTGCGCGTGATGGCGCACCTCGCGCTTGTCGGTGTCGGACAGCTTGCCCCACAGTTCGGTGCCGTAGATCAGCAGCGTCGGATCGGGCATGCCGAGCGGATTGGCCGGGTCGAGCTCGTGGCTCCAGTCGACGTCGGTCGCGACGTCCCACTGCGCGGCCTTCGCTTTTTCATACAGCCGGTTCAGCGCCTCTTCGCGCAGCGCGTAGTCGTTCGACATCAGCGCATCGACGGGCATCGACCAGCGGATATCGGCCGTGTCCTGCATAACGGTGAGCGTTTGATTCATGTCAAGGTCTCCCCGGCCGCGCGGCGGCGCCGGAATGATGGGCGGAATCGGTCAAGGTGGCGGCGGCGCGCGACGCGCCCGGATGCGGCTCGAGGCGGATCGCATACGACGGCCACGGGCCGCGCAGTTGCGCGTCGAAGGTGTCGGCGAGCCGGGCGGGCCAGATCGCGCAGCACACACGGTTGTCGCCGGCGAACTCCGCATCGCGCAGGATCCGGTCGCCGATCCACACGATCGGCGTGCCGCGCGCGGCATCGCGCAGCGCTTCGTCGTACAGGTGCACGCCGAGCAGCACGTGCGGCGCGAGCAGTTCGGCCGGCAGCGCGCCGAAGTACGGCGCGCAGACTTCGATGAAGATGCGTGCATTCGGATGCACGGCGTCGCGGATCCGCGCGGTGGCTTCCGCGAGGAACGCGAAATACTGGACGTGGTCGAGCAGCACGCGGCGCTCGCCGACGGGTGCGTCGTCTGCGTCGTACGTGTCGCCGGCCGCTTCGGCCAGCGCGGCGCGCGCGTAGTCGGCGGGCGTGTCGAGCGGCATCCGGTACGCGCTCGCCGCGACCGCGACCGGCTGCCGCGCGTCGCGCTCGATCCGGTAGGTGAAGTGAACGGGTCGCACCATGTCACGCCTCGCCGTGGAGAGAAAACGTCGCGTCCGGCGCGAACGCGATGTCGGCGATCGCGTAATAGCCGTTCAGCGCGAGCGAGCAGACGGCCGCGCGGCGCGGCGTGTCGCCGTCGCGATGCGCGAGCAGCACCGACAGCCACGGATCGCTGCCGAACGCATGACCGAACAGCCCGTGGCCGTCCGGCAGCAGCGGCGTTTTGCCGACGGAAGCCAGCAGCGCGCGGCGCGACGTGGCCGGAAAGAACGGCAGCGCCGCGTGCACGCCGGGGCGGGCCGCGCAGAAGGTGCGGATGTCGCGGCCCAGCCGCACGACTGCACTGGCGGGCGGCGCGGCGTCCGTGAGCACCGACTGCGCCGGCTCGCGGCCGACATCGACGAGCAGCGTGCAGACGCCGAAACCCGAGCGCCCCCATGCCGGATTGCCGTGCCAGTACGTGTAGCCGTGCACGTCGATGTCGATGATCTGCAGCAGCAGCGTGCGCGGCCCGGTGTCGGCGGTCGTCGCGAGCGCGCGGCGCAGCACGTAACCCCAGCCCGCGCATTCGTACGAGCAGGTCATCCAGTCGGGCGTGTAGTCGTTCGCGCCGGCGAGCGCCTGCGCAAACACGCGGTGCTCCGGCGAGTCGTTCATCAACAGCATCGACAGGATCGTCGAGCTGACCACGTAGTCGTCCGCGCAGACCGTGCCGCACAACCGCTCGCGTTCGGCACAGGCGAGCGCGCCGATCGCCATGGCCGTGTCGGCGAGCGGCACGACCGCGCCGTCGCGCGCCGGCGCGACGCGCCGGTACGCGAGCGCCTGCACGGTCAGCGCGGTCGCCGGGGCCGGCTGGACGGCGGCTGCCGTCGCGGTGGCAAGAGGCGCGAGCATCGTCGTGTCAGGCGGCGTGCTGCTGGCGGCGCAGCTGCGCGTCGAGCTGCTGAAGCGTCGTGTATTGCGTGATGTTCAGCGCTTCCGGATCGATCGAACCGTACAGCTGTTCGCAGAACACGATCAGCTCGACGATGTTCAGCGAATCGATGCCGAGTTCGCCGATGCCGGCATCCGTGTCGACGGTCTCGATGTTGAGGATCTTCGCGACTTCGCGGGACAGGATGTCGAGCGCGTCGGCCGGAACGTTCTGGGTCGTCATGAGAGGAGCTCCTGGGTTTTTGAGTGGATTGATCGGGATCGATCGGCCTGTCGCGTGGGTCAACTGCCGGCTTCGCAGCGCAGGCTCTTGCGAAGCTCGTGATAACAACGGTACGAACTGCCTTCCATCTTCGAAAACGCCAGCAGGTCGCGCTGGTCGTCGAAGGTGGCCACCTTGCCGTCGCGTACGAGTGCCGTCAGGAACTCGTTCGACAGCAGCTTGATCGCGAGTACGCGCTGCACCTTGCCGAAGCTGTAGTGCGCGTCGTCGGTCTGGCTGCGCGCGGCGCTGGCGATGAAACGGTGCACGGCGCGCGCATCGGCATCGAGTTCGACGCGGCCGGTCTGCGCGAGCCAGTCGACGTGTGCCATCAGCGCGCGGACGAAGTACGGCCGCACGACGGTCAGGTATTTGTTGAACACGGTCGGGCCGCCGATCCGGAGGCGGTCCTCGGCGTTGACGCGGACCTGGCCGCCGACGTTCGCGAGCTGCAGGTTGCCCGCGAGGAACGGCGCGCCGCAGGTCGCGCGCTTCAGCTTTCGATATTCGTCGGGCCACACGAGGTACGCGGCCGGGAACATCACGCCCGGCAAGCGGGCCGCGACGACCGCCATGCAGTCGCGGTGCGCCTCGATGCCCCACACCTTGTCGACGGTGAGCGCGAGGCCGCTGTCGTCGCTGCGCACGACCGTGCGCCACGCGGCAAGGGTCGGCCCGCCGCCGTCGCTCATCAGGAACGCGAAGTTGTGACCGGCGTCGATGCAGTCGCACGCACGACGGTTCTGGTCGTCGGAAAAGAACAGCCCGAACATGATGCGGATGAACGCGCGCATGAACGGCTTGAACAGATGGTGGAAGCCTTCGCGGCCGATCTGTTCGAGCAGCGCTTCGGTGAGCGGCGCCTCGTCGTGCCGCAGCGGCGTCGATGCGGACGAATCGGGCAGCACGTCGGGCGTGGCGGCGCGCAGAGTGATCACCATCTCGCTGTCGAGCAGCCGCACGGCGGCGGCTTCGACGAGCCGGGCCGCCGCGCGCGGCGGCGTGCCGATCGTGTCGAGGTGGCGCATGACCGGATACGCGGCCTGGTCGGCCACGCGCAACAGCAGCGGCGGCGACAGCGGGGCAGCGGACGAGGCGGAAACGGAAAGCGTGGACATGGCAGGGTTCCTGTCAGAAGCGCACGCGCACGGCGGCGTCGATACGGGTGCCGAGACCGACCATCCGGTACTCGGCGTTGCTGTCTGAAAATGCGTGCGTGAGCGCGACATCGACGCTCACACGCTTGTTCACGTCGGCGACGACCTGGGCGATCGCGAGCAGGCCCTTGTCCTGCGGCGAATAGACGCCGCGCAGCGAGTACTCGACGCGGCCGATCTTCTTGCCGAGCCGCGCGAACAGGTAGTCGCGCAGGTTGCCGTCGACGCTCACGAAATCGGCCGTGCCGCCGAGGCCGGCCAGCGCGGCGCCGGGCGCGACGGGCAGCAGCGCGTTGTTCACGCGGACCGCGCCGACGAGCTGGCGCCACTGGTTCGCGTCGTAACGTGCCTCGTCGTGCGACCACTCGACGATCAGCGACAGGTTGCCGGGCAGTGCGCTCTGCATCCCGACCGCGCTGCGCCACATATATTGGCGGTCGTTGCGGCGATCGACCGCGTCGTAGGCACCCGGCGAATCGAGCGGCGTGCCGTTCGCGATGAACGCCGGCAGCGGCCGTGTCGTGCCGCGCTCGAGCCACGCGCTCGCATAGACGGTGTTCGAGCGTGCGACATCGAACGACAGCGTCGCGCCGGCGCCGCCGCGGCCCGCGTGACGGCCGGCCAGCAACGCGGCAGAGCCGCCCGACCAGTTGTACGCGCCGCGCACGAGCTGCGTTGCGCCCTGTACGTCGCGGTTGTCGACGTCGTTGCGCAGCGTGCGGTTCTCGCCGGCGATGAACTGCAGCGTGGTCTGTTCGCCAGCCCATTTCGCCTCGACGAGCGGCGTGCCTTCGACGTCGCCGTAACGATCGTAGATGTCCGCCGTCGCGGCCCGCTTCTGGAAGAAGCCGAGCGGAAAGAACGCCTGCGACGTGTCGAGCGGGTCGATCCGCTTGCCGGCCGTGATCGTGATGCCGTTGTCGAACGCGTAGCGCACGCCGGCCTCGTTGAAGCGGCTCGCCTGTGTGCCGAGCGAGTGATTGCTCGCGACGACGCGCGCATTCATGAACAGGTTCTCGCCGTCGATGCGCGCGAGCAGGCCGGCTTCCTGCTGGTTGCGCGGTTCGTCGCCGATCAGGTTGCCGAGCAGCGCATGGCCGTCCATGCTGTCGACGGAGCGGGCGTACGCGATACCGTTCAGCGTGCTCAACTGGTCCATCAGCGATTCTCCATGCGCGAGCGTGCAGCCGAGCGCGAGCGGGACGGCGAGCGCGGCGCGATGCCACGCGCGGTTTGCACGGTCGGGCGATGGACGGAAGCGGTCACGATGGGCATCGGCGCGGGCCCCGTTGTCACTGGCCATCGGCAAGCGTGTCGGGATTGAACCAGCCCGAAGGAATCTTGCGCGGCTGGCCGTCGAGCATGTCGACGACGCTCGCGCGCTGCTTTTCGATCTCGTTGCGGTACGTGATCTTGCGGATCACCTTGCGCCCGTTCGCATCGACCGGCGCGGAGAAATCGGCGCTGCGGAACAGCAGGCCGCTCGCCAGGAAGAACTGCGCGCGCACCGGCACGTCGCTGTCGGGCGTGACCCACAGCTTGATCGTCGGATAGACGTTGTCGGGATCGGTTGCGGTCAGGTCGAGCTCGGTGGCCGGCTTGCCGGCGATCGTCGTCGTGCCGGGCGCGGCTGTGGCGCGGTAGCTGTCCGCCCAATGCGTGCGCGTGATGTCGCTGATGACGACTTCGCCCTGCAGCCGCTGCATCCCGTTGATGCGCACCGCGCTGCGCGTGTTCGGCACGTAGAACCAGTGCCCGCGCGTCGTTGCGAGATACTTCTGGCCGTCGTTCTCGCCGCTGCGGGTCAGCGCGAGCGTGTCGCCGTTGCCGCGCGTATAGACGAGATAACGCGTCGCGTCGCCGGATTGTCCGCCGACCAGGTTCGTGATCTCGATGTTCGTCTGCGTGTCGGCGGCCGTGCTGCGATACGCGTCGGCACGGGCGAGCATGGTCTGGGCCGTCGGTGCGTCGGCCGCGTGGGCGGCCGGCGCGCACGCGACGAGCGCGGCGAGAGCGGCGTACATGCTGCGAATGCGGATCATGGGGCGAGTCCTTCGAGGATGTTGCGTTTGGCGAGTCCGAGCGTCGCGAGCAGCGCGGCGGCCACGCCGAGCACGACGAACGCGCCTTCGACGGCGGCCACGGCGGCCGGCGATACCGTGAATTCGAGCAGGATCGGCTTCACGCGGCCCGGCGGCGCGGGCAGGTGGATCTGCGCGTGATTGAGCGCGACCATCGTGAGCAGCGCCACCGCGATGCCGGCGGCCGCGCCGAGCAGGCCGAGCAGCGCGGTCTCCTGGATCAGCACGCCGCGCACCGTCGAGGCCGGCACGCCGAGCGCGCGCAGCGTCGAGATCTCGCGGCGGCGCTCGACGATGCTCATCAGGATCCAGTTGCTCATCGACAGCAGGATCGTCAGGCTCAGGATCGCGCCGAACACCGAGAACTGGTTCTTGTACAGCGCAACGACCTGGTGATACAGCGACACGAGCTGATCCCACGTCTTCACGTCGAGCGACGGCAGCGCTGCGCGCAGCGTTGCGGCGGCGGCCGGTGTGTTGGACGTGTCCGACAGGAACACCGCGATGCGCGACGCGCGGTCGGTGCGCAGCAGCGCCTGCGCGGCAGCGAACGTCACGTTGACGATCCGCTCGTCGACGTCTTTGTTGCCGGTGCTCATCACGCCGACGATCTGCGCGTCGGTCGCGTTGATGCCGCCGTGCGCGGTCGACGCCATCAGCTGCACGACCGAGCCCACATGGACGCCGAGCTTGCGCGCGAGTTCGGCGCCGACGACGACTTCGGTGCCGGCGTTCGTCGGCGACAGGTAGCGGCCCGACAGCACCGTGTGATAGTCGAAGAAGCCGGGCGGCTCGCGGTTCGGCTCGATGCCTTCGCCAACGAAGCCGTAGCTGAGATCGCCGTTCGAGATCAACCCGTCGAAGTCGATGCCGCGCGCGGTGGTCGCGACGCCGTGCAGCGTCGCCACCGCACGTGCCGCGGCGGCCTGCTCGTCGGCGGTCAGCCCGTACTGCAGCGGCCGCTCGCCGATCAGGTCGAGGTAGCCGTGATGCAGCACCTGCACATGGCCGACGCCGCTGTCGATCGACCCTTCGCGCACCGCGTCGAAGGTCGCGATCACGTAGCCGAGCGCGAGGCTCGACGCGAACGCGGCGACGCCGATCATCGCCATTGTGAGCACGGTGCGGCGCCGATTGCGCCAGAGGTTACGCCACGCAAACGTCGACCAGTTCACGGTTCACTCCCGGTACGCCGTCGCGCATCTCGATGCGGCGAGGCAGGCGCGCGCACAGACGATCGTCGTGCGACGCAATCAGAAAAGCGGTTCCCAGCGTGCGATTGGTGTCGAGGATCAGCTCGGCGACCGCCTGCGCGTTGGTGCTGTCGAGGCTCGCGGTCGGCTCGTCCGCGATCACGATGGCCGGCTCCTTGGCGAGCGCGCGGGCCAGCGCGACCCGCTGCTGCTCGCCGCCGGACAACTCGCCGGGGCGGTGGCGTTCGCGCGCGGCGAGCCCCACCGCGTCGAGCATCGCGCGGGCGCGCTCGCGGCGCGTGCGCGGCGTGCCCCACGCGAAGCAGCCGAGTTCGACGTTCTCGAGCGCCGACATCACCGGAATCAGGTTGAACTGCTGGAACACGAAGCCGATGCGCTCACGGCGAATCCGTTCGAGCGTGTCCGGCGCATCGTCGATCCGGCGGCCTTCGAGCCAGCGTTCGCCGCTGCTCGGCACGTCGAGAAAGCCGGCGAGGTTGAGCAGCGTGCTCTTGCCGCTGCCGGAGGGGCCGACGAGCGCGACCACGTCGCGTTGACCGATCGAAATCGTCGCGCCGCGCACCGCGACGACGCGGCCGGCCCCTTCGTACACGCGCGTAACGTCGCGCAGTTCGAGCACCGGCGAGAGCGAGGCGGCCGTCATGCGTACGCTCCCTGTGCGACTTCGGCCGCCGGCGCATGGATCACGGGCAGCGCACCGTTCGCGTAGAGGTCGCGGCACTTCAGGCGCTGCAGCTTGCCGCTCGTCGTGCGCGGCAGCGAGCCCGGTTCGACGAAGCAGAGGTCCTGCGCGGCGAACCCGATGCGCGACGCGAGCAGTTGCTGGCATTCGATGCGCGTCTGCGGCGTCGCATCGACCGGCCGTGCTTCGATCGCGACGACCAGCCGCTCGGTGCCCGTCTCGGGATCGGGCAGCCCGAACGCGATGCAGGTGCTCTTGCGCAGCGCGCTGTGCGACGCAAGCGCTTCCTCGATCTCGTGCGGGAAGTAGTTGCTGCCGCGAATGATGATGACTTCCTTCTTGCGGCCGAGGATATGGAGCTGGCCGTCCGCGACGTAGCCGATGTCGCCGGTGCGGAACCAGCCGTCGGCCGTCAGCGGCGCGGCGATCGTGCCGTCGTCGGGGTTCAGGTAGCCGAGCATCACCGACGTGCCGCGGATCGCGACTTCGCCGACGGCACGGCCCGGCAGCGGGTGGTCGCCGTCGTCGAGGATGCGAAACGCCATGCCTTCGATCGGCGTGCCCATCGCGAGCACGGTTTCGGTTTCCGGCTCGCCGCGGTCGTTCGCGGTGGCCGGTTGCGCATCGCGGCGCTCGATCAGCGCGCGCCGGTCGAGCGTGTCCGCGATCACGTACGGGGCGCCGTCGACCGGGCCTTCATGCCACGCACGGTGCATCGATACCGCGAGCGTCGACTCGGCCATCCCGTAGCACGGCTGCAGCGCCGATGCCGCGAGGCCGTACGGCGCGAACGTCGCGGCGAAATCGCGCAACGTGGCGTCGTCCACGCGTTCGCCGCCGATGAAGATGTTGCGGCACGCGGACAGGTCGACGCCTTCCATCGCAGTGGCATTGAAACGGCGCACGCAGTAGCGCAACGCGAAGGTCGGCACCGACGTCGTCGTCGCGCGTGCCGACGCGATGCGCTTCAACCAGCCGAGCGGATTCCGGATGAAGCTGTTCGGTTGCATCATCAGCAACGGCGCGCGGTAGTGCAGGTTCGACAGCAGCGTGAGCAGCCCCATGTCGTGATAGAGCGGCAGCCACGACGCGGTGCCGTCGCCGGCCGCGATGTCGAAGCGTACCGATCCGCCGATGCCGAGCACGTTCGCGACCACGTTCTCGTGGCTGAGCACGGCCGCCTTCGGATGCGACGTCGAGCCCGACGTGAGCTGGACGTGATGCGGATCGCGGCCGCGCTTCGCGCTGATCAGCGCACGCGCGCCCGCTTCCGCGGCGATCGACAGCGTCGCGAGATCGACGACACGGGTGGATGCAGCGGGAAACGCATCGTCGCGCCACGCGGCGGACTGCGCATCCGCGGCGATGACGAGGCGCGGCCGGTACAGCTCGCAGGCGACATCGACCACCTGCCGCCCGGCGGCGGCACGCCGCGCGGGAACCGGCACGGTGCAGGGCAGTGCGCCCGTCATCACGCAGGCCATCATCGCGGCGGCGTGCTCGATCGATGCGGGCAGCGCGAGCATCACCAGGTCGTTCTCGCGGACACCCAGCTCGCGCAGCGCACCGGCCTGGCGAAACACCGCTTCCGCGAAGCGCCGGTACGTGATGTCCGCTTCATTGCCCGCATCGTCGACGAACGTCATGCGATGCGAGGCGCCCACGACGTCCTCGAGCGATTCGATCAGGCGATGGATGGTGGATGCGCACTTCGTCACGAGGATCTCCCGTTGAGGAACACGGCTGCTCGTTCCACGGTGCCGGCGGCGCCGTTCGTCGAGTGAGGCGGATTCTTGCCGGATCGGCGCAACGCGACAAACGGAATCTTTGCAGGCTATGCATGAGCAGCGCGCATTCACTAGGGCCTGTTCCCGCTAATAACGGGCTTGCGAACGTGCCTTGCCGGTCGTAGTGCAAGGAGTGAGGAGCGCCGTTTGGCCGAGCCAAACAAGTGACGATCGACGCCGCAATACGGCCGGCAAGGCACGTTCCCCTGTTTGGAAAAATTCATTCGTGGGGCTGGCCCCCAGAAGGGCCGATCGCCGCGTCATGCTCCTCGCGAATACGTCGAGTATTCGCTTCGTCGCATTCCTCGCGCTCGGCCCTTCTGGGGGCCAGCGCAAGCCCGTTATTAGCGGGAACAGGCCCTAGGTGACCGGTCGGTCGCATTCGACCAGTCGTCTAGTTCACGATGTGGTTCGCTCATGCGCGGGCGTCATGCAATGCGTTCGGAAAATTCGTTTGTCCGAAGCATCGACTCACAGAAGAATTGCAACCCGGCAGCGCGCCAGCGTCGTCAATGTCCACGGTGCCGGGCGAGGGTCCGGCCAAGGAGAGCGTTTTGTCCGTCACCTCATCGCTTGTTGCCCGCCCGAAACCGGTTGCAGACATGAAAAGCCGCCCGAGCGGCGTCGTCTTCTCGCTGAAGCTGGCGGTCTACGTCGCGCTACTCGCGCACGGCATGATGTTCGCGCTGTCGACTCTGGTGATCCTGAAGATCGTCGGCATCGTGCTGATCGGTGCGATGTATGCGCACGGCGTCGAACTGCAGCATCAGGCGCTGCATTACCAGGGGTTCAGGAGCAAGCGGCTCAACATGGTGTTCGGCGTGCTGGTCGGCATGCCGATGCTCGTGTCGTTCCATGCATACCAGGACAGTCACTTGCGGCATCACCGGTTGCTCGGCACGCCCGAGAACAAGGAGTTCTTCGACTACGGCGACCAGTACGGCGCGAGCCCCGTCGTCAACCTCGGGCTTTGGGCATGGCGGCTGTCGATGGCCGCGCACTATATCCAGTTCGCGAAGAACGTCGCGAAACTCGTCGTGCCGGGCGCGCGCTTCGGCGACAACCCGCTCGTGTCGCGCGCGATCCGCCGCGATCACCTGCTGATGGTCGCGACGATCGCGCTGCTGGCCGGCGTGTCGTTCGCGCTGCACACTTGGGTTTTCGTGTGGGTGTGGGTCGTGCCGCTCGTGTTCGTCGCGGCGCCCGTGCACGCGCTGGTCGAGATGCCGGAGCACTATCGCTGCGACCTGACGAGTACCGACCCGTTCCGCAACACGCGGACGATCGAGAGCAATGCGTTCATGACGTGGTTCACGAACGGCAACAACTATCACGTCGAGCACCACATGATGCCGGGCCTGCCGATCGAGCGGCTGCACGATCTGCATGGCGCGATCGCGCCGCAGATCCGCTACTACCACCGCACGTACCGGCAGTTCTACGCCGCGTTGCTGTGCGGCAGACTGTCGCCGCGCACGGTGGACGACGATGCGGACGATCGCGCGCCCGACGCCGAAGCCGGCGCGCCGGCATCCACGCAGTCGGCATGACCGCACCTGGCCCGAACGCCTTTCGACGACGGTGACGACGATGCTCTATCCCGAACTTTTCAGGTCGCTCGAAGCGGTTCGCTGGGACATGGAGAAGGACATTCCGTGGGACCGCTTCGACGCTTCGCTGCTCACCGACGAGCAGGCGGAGACGATCAGGATGAACGCGATTACCGAATGGTCGGCGCTGCCCGCGACGGAGATGTTCCTGCGCGACAACCACCACGACAGCGATTTTTCCGCGTTCATGAGCGTGTGGTTCTTCGAGGAACAGAAGCATTCGCTCGTGCTGATGGAATACCTGCGCCGCTTCAAGCCGGATAGGGTGCCGACCGAAGCGGAACTGCACGCGGTGCGCTTCCCGTTCGATCCGGCGCCGCCGCTCGAGACGCTGATGCTGCACTTCTGCGGCGAGATCCGCCTGAACCACTGGTACCGCTGCGCGGCCGACTGGCACACCGAGCCCGTCATCAAGCAGATCTACGAAACGATCTCACGCGATGAAGCGCGCCACGGCGGCGCGTACCTGCGCTACATGAAGAAAGCGCTGAACGAATGCGGCGACGTCGCGCGTGCCGCGTTCGCGAAGATCGGCGTGCTGATGGCGTCGGCGCGCCGCACCGAGAAGCCGCTGCACCCGACCAACCTGCACGTGAACCAGGCGCTGTTCCCGCGCGACACCGTGCAGTCGCGCCTGCCGGATCCGGACTGGCTCGAGCGCTGGCTCGACGAACAGATCCGGTTCGACGGCGAGTGGGAAAAGAAGGTCGTCGAGCGCATCCTGCACAACCTGTCGATCCTGTTCGAGCGCACGTTCGCGACCGCGCAGGAACTGAACCGCTATCGCCGCGAGGTGACGGCGCGCGCGGATGCGGCGGTGGCGGACGTGTAGCCAGGAGCCGGCCGCAACGCGGTGAAAAAACGCCGATCGCCAATCGCGATCGGCGGAATATTCATTTCCGGAAATGATCGGCGCGTCAATTTCCTGGCGCCATTGAAATCAAGCGAAATTCCACCTGTTTAGTCGTTCGCAATAAACAGGAAATTCATGATTTATATGCATTCGATATGCATGCCGGGGTTTTGCATGTTTTCGTAATACGGTAAATCAATTGAAAAGACAGCTAATTGAAATTGATTTGTAGGCATGTCGCGATTGCTCCGTTGTAGCGTGAAAACTGCCAACGTAACGACGAAATCTGCCCGAAATCCGCTGTGGGAGCGGTATTTTTCGCATCAATCACGACGCAATATCGTGCACATATTCATTTACAAAATCGTTACTTCATAACGCTTATGTAAGAATGGAGGGGTCGCGAAAATTGATAGATAAATACAAATGTCATGATTGAAAATAAGAATGAGATGCATGTATGCTTCAATATAAAATCGTTTCCGAATTCAAATGAAAGGAAACGGCTCTGGGAGACGAATAGAGACTTGTTTGGTGATGGTGCAACTTTGAGGCGGCGGTATGGCTAATGTGAGATTGGCAAAACGATTGAGAAGTCTGCCTTCGCTGGATTTCCTGAGGGGCTTCGAATGCGCGGCGCGTCATCTGAGCTTCACGCGTGCGGGGCAGGAACTGAACGTCACGCAGTCCGCCGTGAGTCGCCAGGTCAAGGCGCTCGAGGAACAGCTCCGGATCGAGCTGTTTCACCGACACATCCGTTCGCTGACGCTGACCGACAAGGGACGCGAACTGTACGACGCGATCGCGTTCGCGTTGTCCGACCTGGAATCGGTGATCGGCAAGCTGTCGTCGAGCGTGGGCCAGCGCTCGATCTCGTTGTCGACGACCGTATCGTTCGCGGCGCTGTGGCTGATTCCGCGCCTCGGTTCGTTCCGTGCAAGCTATCCGGATATCGACGTGCGCGTATCCGCAACGAGCGAAGTTGAAGATCTTAAACGCAAACGTTTGCACTTGGCCGTGCGATATGCAGGGCCGTGTACATCGACCGACGATACGGAAGTGCTGTTTCGCGAGCGCGTTGTTGCGGTCTGCAGCCCGAGCCTGTTGTCCGCCGCGGGCGACGCGGCGTCGATGGTGCCGTCGGACCTCGACAAGCATGTGCTGCTGCATCTCGACGATCCGCGCGGCGAGTGGCCATGGCACGCGTGGAGCCATCTGCTGAGGGAACTCGGCGTGCCGCGCCTGCGGCCGGCCGGCGCGCTGCACTTCAGCCAGTACGACCAGCTTGTTCAGGCCGCCGTCGACGGGCACGGCATCGCGCTCGGACGGCGTCCGCTGGTCGACGGGCTGCTGAAGCAGGGCCGGCTCGTCGAGCTGTTTCCGCACTGTACGGTTGCGTCCGGGAGCTACGTGCTCATCCAGAACCCGGATGCCTGCAACGAGTTCGATATCGCGGTGCTGACCAACTGGCTGCTCGAACAAGCGTGCCATCCGCTCGCGTCGCTGCCGGAGAAAACCGACAGCAATGTCGTGCCGATGTATCGCGTGGGTTAGCCACGCTTACGGTGACGAACGAACTCAGCGCGACGCGCGCAACTGCTCGTCGATCGTCCGCGTCAGCGGTGACGCGACGTCACCGGTGTGCTTCGTCTGCACGGGTTCGATCAGCACGATCCAGCATTCGTCGTCGGCGACCGGATTGTGCAGCGTGCCGCGCGGCACCACGTGCATCGAACCGGCCGGCAGATCGACGACGCGACCGCCTTCGTATTCGATCCTGAGGTGACCGCGCAGGACGAAGAACAGTTCGTCCTCGTGCGCGTGATCGTGCCAGACGAGCTGCCCACGCACTTTGGCAACTTTGACGTACTGATCATTGACCTGTGCGACGACTTTGGGCGACCAGTATTCCGACACGTCGCCGAATGCGGCTTCGAGGTCGAATGATTCGGCAAACACGTTGACGGGCACGGTAATCTCCAGGCAGGGATGAAGGATGCGGATCCAGTCTCGTACTGTCCGCGGTTGCGCCGTCAGGCCGGTTCTGCCGAATCCGTTTCGGCATCGAACGACGCATCGGCAACGTGCGCACGTTTCAGCGAGCGGGCCAGTTTCTCGATCGCATGCAGATCGAGCATATCGAGGTGATGGCGCACGTCCTGCACGAAGCCGGCCTGATCCGGATCGTCCGCAACCTGACCGAGCCATTCCTCGATATCGGTGAGACGCCCGTCGCCGGCGAGCAGGATCAGCGTGTCGAGCGCATCGGCGGGCGGGCCGTGCATCACGGGCGCGGCGATTTCCGGCTCGGCATCGTCGCCCGGCTGAAACCGCCGGACGAGTTCCGACACCGGCACGAGCGCATGCCCGACGGCCGGCGCGACGACCGGGAACGAGAACGACGTGCCGACGCCCGGCTGGCTGGCGACGGCCAGCTCGCCGCCCATCGCGCCGACGATGCGTTGCGCGATGAACAGGCCGAGCCCGGTTCCGCCGTTCACGGCCTGCACCTGCTGATACGCGCGGAAGATGTCGCGGGTTCCGGTGATGTCGATGCCGATGCCCGTATCGGCCACCTCGAACAGCAGGCGCCACGCATCGCCGTCGCGCGCCGCATGAACCGACAGCGTAACCGTGCCGTCGCGCGTGAATTTCGACGCGTTCGACAACAGGTTGAGCAGCACCTGCTGCAGCCGCATCCCGTCGATCGACACCGTGCGCGGCAACGGCGTGGCCGGCCGGTAGACGAACCGGTTGTCCTGCTGCCCGCACAGCGCGACCGCGTAGTGGCCGATGTCGTCGAGCAGGCCGGGCAGGTCGGTCGTGTCCGGCGCAACGCCGAGCGGCTGCAGTTCGGCCTTCGTGAACGCGAGCAATTCGTCGATCAGCGCGAGCTGGTAACGGATGCTGCGGTCGATCGAGCGGATCAGCCGCGCCTGGCCGCGCGTCGCGCTTTGCAGCAGCAGCTTCGCGTAGCCGTTGATGGTGGACAGCGGCGCGCGCAGGTCGTGGCTGACATAACCGAGCGTCTCGATCTTCTGCTGCATGTGCGTCTTCACCAACTGCAGCGCGTCGTTGAGCTCGACCGTCCGTTTCGCGACTTCGTCGCGCAGGCGATCCTGTTCGGTGAGCTGGAACTGTTCGAGCCGTTTTCTCGCCTCGGTGCGCTGACGGCCCACGTGGTGAATCCACGCGGCCAGCACCAGCAGGTGCGTGGCGAGCCCGATGATCGCGATGACGGGATTCGGATAGATATCGGACTTGAGCCAGAACAGGAATGGCGGCAGCACGTCCGAGCCGTCGAGGGTGCGCAGCAGGATGTTGAAGCAGGCGAGCGTAACCGCGATCAGCATCACACGGCCGGTCGGCGTCCGGCGGATCGCGAGCGTCAACGCGATGCCGACGTTCGCGATCCCCAGCACGGTGTTCAGCCGCAGGCAGAACCACGTGAAGGTCAGCAGGTCGCCGAAGGCGGCGCCGGCCATTCCCGCGCATTCGAGGCCGAGGATCGTCATGTAGACGGCACGCACCGGGAGCCGCGCCTTCTCGCGATGCGCGACCAACAGAATGAACACGACGAAGAGCGAGACCGCCAGGTACGCGAAGATCACCTCGCCGCGCGCCGACCACTCGCGCGCGGCGGGCCACAGAGCCAACGCCGTGTATCCGCGGTACGCCGCTTCGAACAGCGTCGTGCTCAGCGCCATCGCGGCCAGCACGTAGAACACGCTGCTGCGCGAGAAGAACCCGATCAGCAGCGCGCACCACACGAGCGCGAGCAACCCGCCGAAGAAACCGAAGTCCCACATCGTGGCGCGCGACTCTTGCGCGGACCATGCTTCGCGGGTGAACGCGACCGGCGCGAGCCGTATTTCCTTGCGCGACGTGACGCGGATCAGCACGGGGACGCTTTCGCCGGCGCGCAGCGTGACGTCGAGTGTCGGGTACCGCGATGGTTGCCGGTTCGCGTCGCCGTCGGTTTCGACGTCGGCGGCGGGGAAGCGGCTGGCGTGTGTCCACTGGCCGTTCCGCTGGAGATAGAAGTCGACATGGTCGACGCGCGCGTCGCGCAACACCAGGACCAGCGGGCGCATCGTGCTGCCGCGGTTGCCGAGCGTCGCGCGGACCCACCATGCGGACCGGGAAAACTCGACGTTGAACGCCGGCTTGGTCGCTGAGGATCCGCTGCGTGATGGATCCGCGAGCCGTGCGGCGACTTGATCGACGGTCATCGTCGTGCCGGTGTCCTCGAAAAGCGACACGGCTTCCAGTTGCGCGGGGTTCGGCGTCGATGCGGCGCGGGCCGTCGCGCAGGTGACGGCCATCGCCATCAGGAGCAGCAGCAGTGCGCGACATCCCGCCGCCCAGGCGGCGTGGCGCCTATGCATCGTGATGGTGCGCCCCAGGCGTCGGCGGCGCATGGGCCGCATGACGCTGGCGGCGCCAGTCGGATGGCGTGATGCCGAAGCGCTCGCGGAAGGCGGTTGCGAAATTGCCGGGCGTGGAAAAGCCGATTTCCTCGGCGATGTCGCCGATCCCCATCGACGTCTCCGCGAGGAAATGCATCGCGGCGCGCAGGCGTGTGTCGCGCAGATACTCGAACACGGTCTGGCCGAGATGGTCGCGGAACACGCGGGACAGGCGCTTTTCGTGCGTGCCGACCTGTCTGGCGAGATCCTCGAGCGCCGGCGGATGGCGCAGGTCGCGCAGCAGCACCTCGCTCGCCGCGCGCACCAGCGCTGCTTCGGGGTTGTCGGGCAGTTCGGGCAGGTGCGCGAACGGCTGGCTGCGCCGCGTCCGCTTCAGGTGATTGCGGATCCGGGCAATCACTTCCGCCGGTTCGAACGGCTTGACGATGTAGTCGATCGCGCCGGTTTCGAGCCCCGCGATGCGATCCTCGAGATCGCCTGCGGCCGTCAGGATGATGACCGGGATGGACTGCGTCGACGGCGTCGACGCGAGCAGCCGGCACGCGGCGAACCCGTCCATGCGCGGCATGCGCACGTCCATCAGGATCAGGTCGGGTGCGATCGCCTGCGCACGGTGATAGGCCTGCAGCCCGTCGAACGCGACGCTGATCCTGCACCGCGCGACACGCAATATCTCGGTCAGGAGCCGCAGGTCGTTCGGGCGATCGTCGACGACAAGAATATGTGCGTCAGCGAGATCCGGCGTGGAGCGAGGCGGCGCCGGACTGGACAAGCGGGATGACATGGTTGCGAACGGGTAGGGAAGTAGGCCTGACGGGCTGAAAGCATCGTTATGTGCACGATTGTTGCGAAAAATTATATGTCGGCAACAGCCGGATTGTGAGGATTCCGTGCGGCCTGTGTGGGCATATCCGGCGGGGGCACGGCGCGTTTTCGGCAGCGACGTTCGGCCGGCACGAAAGAGGTGGAAAAATATTCCGGAATGGTTATATTGATATCGGTCTTTATTTCCGTTCCAATGTTATTGGACTTGATTTGGCCCGGGCGATGTATTCGTGCGTCACGTATCGAAAAGTCGGTGGTGTTCGATGTAAATTGAATCCGCCAATTCACTGCTTGCCTGATTAAGATTTTGTTGATAGCCGGTCAAAAATTCTTTCGCCCGTAAATCAGATTTCGTGCCGGTGTGTATGAATGTAAATGCCGTCCGCTCCGGAAAAGGGTTTTTCCGCTCCGGAAAAGGTTTGTTTGGACGAACGCCTGCACACTAGCCCCGGCGCGGCTGGAATCGGTTCTTCCGAGGTGGGTCGGTTTCACGCGGATTGCATATCGCTGTCGTATCTTCAGCATGCGATGTTCAACGTGACATCGCATGATGGCATTCTCAAAATCTGGGAATGGGGCAGCAGGAAAATAACTGGCACGAGGGTAATACAAACTTCATATTTCGCCGGATCCGTTGATATATAGGATGAGCTGGCGAATGACTGGGTTTGTGTGGGTGTGAAGCATCGAGAAAGAAAAATCGTCAAGGAAATTCGATCGATTAATTCGATGCGGGGGTCGTTCGGCACGGCGGCGATGTTTTTCCGGAAATCCGGAAACGCGTTTGAAAGCCGAACGGAAAGGGTGAGTGGCGTCGCGTTGGCAGCCTGGCGGTTCGAAGGTCCGGGGGGCAGTCGCGTACGGTGCGCTATCGAATCAGGCGGGCACGAAAAATATGAACACGACAGGCATGGCAGGTCAACGGACCGGTTCGAGCGAACCGGTGCCGGCCGTCAGCGTCAGCGATCCGGCGGCGCATGCTTCAGTCCCGCGGGTCACGCGACGTCATCCTCCTCCCGAATGAAACAGGACGGGCCGCCCCGAGGTGCGGGCCGGCATCCGTCCATCCGGCGTCTGAACGGCGCTTTCCGATGAGATCCGAAGTCGCCGCTGGTTCGGCGCGACGGCGCACGCGCGTGCATTGGCCATGCGTCGCGCATCGTGCCGCCGCCGGGACGGCGACATCGGCTTCCATGTTTCGATAACCGGCGATCGTTGCCGCGCATCGTGCTGTCACGCACATGCGGGGTGCGGTCGCGTGATCGCGATAGCGATCGCGAGTGTCGTGCAGCGTTGCTCAGTCGTTTAGTTAGTCATCCAAAGTGAAGAGCGGAGCGTCACGAAGCAAGCGGAACGCGCAGGGATGCGTCTTCGCTGGCCGCAGCGTGCGTTGTCGCGTCATCCAGCACATGAGAACCGAGGGAAGACAAGATGAACAAGTCGTTCAAGTCGATCTGGAACGAAGCATTGGGAGCCTGGGTTGCGGCGTCGGAGCTTGACCGTGCGCGTGGCAAGCGGGTTGCGTCGTCGAGCAGCGATGCGCCGGGCAGCGCCGAGGTTGTCGAGTCGAACAGCGTCAATGCGCGTTGGAATCCGTCTCCCCGAGGGTTGATCGCGCTGCTGCTGATCGGTGCGGGCGGGTGGGGCACGCAGGCGCAGGCACAGGTGGATTGTACGGCGCCGCCGTACAACCTCTATAGCGGCGGCACGACGTGCGTGGGCTACCAGTCGACCGCGACGGGATCGGGGGCGACGGCGCTGGGTTACCACGCGAGTGCAAGCGGACTTTACGCGGTCGCACTCAGCCAGTTTTCCCAGGCAATCGCGGACGGCGCAATGGCGCTGGGCGGGGGCTCGATCTCCAGCGGCATCAATTCAGTTGCGCTGGGCGTCAGTTCCAGCGCTTCGGCGGCCGGCGCCAGCGCGCTGGGTACGTTCGCCGTCGCGACGGGGGGAAACTCCACCGCCCTCGGCGTCAGTTCAAGCGCGTTGGCGACTTACGCGTTGGCGGGCGGGTGGTCGAGCACCGCCAGCGGGTCGAGCGCCATCGCGTTCGGTTACCAGTCGATCGCCAGCGGTCTCAACTCGGTGTATCTGGGTGCGCGCACCGCCGCGGGCACCGGCGCGACGGCGGCGGGCGCAGTGGGTATCGGCACGGATGTCACGTCATCCGGCCCGTCTTCGCTGGCTGCGGGAACGGTGGCTCACGCCACTGCCCAGAACGCTGTGGCGTTGGGCGCGGGGGCCGCCGCCACTGGCGTGAGCGCGCTCGGCATGATGAACGGATCAAGTGCCAGCGGTGCCAATTCGATCGCGCTGGGCGGCGCGGATTCCGTTGCGGAAGGTGGGGCGTCGACGCCGGCGGCGGCGGCGGGCGCAGCAGCGTCCGGCATTCGCGCGATCGCGATCGGCACGGGTTCCAGTTCGGCCGGCACGTCGTCCATCGCGATCGGTGATTCGGCCGGGACGGGAACGAATACCAACGCCGTCGCGATGGGCACCAGCGCAACGGCGTCGGGCACCAGCGCCATCGCGTTGGGGAATCAGACGGTGGCCGGCAATAGCGATGCGACGGCGCTCGGCTTCAAGTCGCAAGCCCTTGCCGGATCGACCGTCGCCATCGGCGACAGCAATACGGTGGCGGCAGCGGCAGGCACCGGCTCGATCGCAGGCGGCCACAACTCGAAGGTGCTGACGGGTACCGGCGCCGTCGCGCTCGGCGAAGGCCAGACGGTCAGCGGCAATGGCGCGGTGGCGATCGGCGACCCGAGCACCGCGATCGGCACCGGCGCGGTCACGGCCGGTTCGAACAACACCGCGAACGGCAACGGCGCGGTGGCGATCGGCAATTCGAACAACGCGCAGGGCACCGGCTCGCTCGCGCTCGGCAACACGTCGACCGCGGCGGCGGCGGGCGCGGTGGCGTTCGGCGCGTCGGCCGTGGCGAACAATGCGAACGATGTCGCGCTCGGCTCGGGGTCGACGACGGCCGCGCCGAATCCGACGGCAAGCGCGGTGATCGGCGGCGTCACTTACAACTTCCAGGGCACGACGCCGACCAGCGTCGTCAGCGTCGGTGCACCGGGCACCGAACGCCAGATCACCAACGTCGCGGCCGGGCGCATCAGTTCGGCGAGCACGGATGCGATCAACGGTTCGCAGCTCGCTGCGACGAACCAGGCGGTCAATTCATTGTCGACGTCGACGGCGTCGAGTGTCAGTTCGTTGTCGACGGGCGTGTCGTCGTTGTCGACCGGGTTGTCGTCGGCCAATAGCTCGATTACGTCGCTGTCCACGTCGACGTCGACGGGCATCAGCTCGCTGTCGACGGGGTTGAGTTCGACGAACAGTGCCGTCACGTCGTTGTCGACTTCGACGTCGACGGGCATCAGCTCGTTATCGACGGGGTTGAGTTCGACCAACAGTTCGGTGACGTCGCTGTCGACTTCCACGTCGACGGGGTTGTCGTCGGCTACTAGCGCGATCACGTCGTTGTCCACGTCGACGTCGACCGGTATCAGCTCGCTGTCGACGGGGTTGAGTTCGACCAACAGTTCGGTGACTTCACTGTCGACTTCCACGTCGACGGGCTTGTCGTCGGCCACTAGCGCGATCACGTCGCTGTCCACGTCGACATCGACTGGCATCAGCTCGCTGTCGACCGGCCTGAGTTCGACCAACAGTTCGGTGACTTCACTGTCGACTTCCACGTCGACGGGCTTGTCATCGGCCACTAGTGCGATCACGTCGCTGTCCACGTCGACATCGACTGGCATCAGCTCGCTGTCGACCGGCCTGAGTTCGACCAACAGTTCGGTGACGTCGCTGTCGACGTCCACGTCGACGGGCTTGTCGTCGGCCACTAGCGCGATCACGTCGCTGTCCACGTCGACGTCGACCGGCCTGAGTTCGACGAACAGCTCGGTGACGTCGTTGTCGACGTCCACGTCGACGGGCATCAGCTCGCTGTCCACCGGCCTGTCGAGTACGAACAGCTCGGTCACGTCGCTGTCCACGTCGACCTCGACGGTCGTCGGTTCGCTGTCCACCGGCCTGAGTTCGACGAACAGCTCGGTGACGTCGCTGTCGACTTCGACGTCGACGGGTATCAGCTCGCTGTCGACCGGCCTGAGTTCGACCAACAGTTCGGTCACGTCGCTGTCCACATCGACGTCGACGGGCATCAGCTCACTGTCCACTGGCCTGTCGAGCACGAACAGCGCGGTGACGTCGCTGTCCACGTCGACCTCCACGGTCGTCGGTTCGCTGTCGACCGGCCTGAGCACGACGAACAGCAACGTGACGTCACTGTCGACCGCGACGTCGACGAGCATCGGTTCGCTGTCCACCGGGCTCAGTTCGACGACGAGCTCGATCACGTCGCTGTCGACGTCGACCTCGACGATCGTCGGCTCGTTGTCCACCGGCCTGTCGAGCACGAACAGCAACCTGACGTCGCTGTCGACCGCCACGTCGACGGGCATCAGTTCGTTGTCGACGGGCCTCAGCTCGATCGCGTCGAACAACGGCAATCTCGGCAACAGCACGGCCGGCGCGCTCGGCGGCGGCGCGACCTACAACCCGACGACCGGGACGATTTCGGCGCCGTCCTACGTGACCTACAACGGCGACGGCTCGACGACGATCAACAACAACGTCGGCTCGGCGATCGACAACATCAACGCGCACGGCATCAAGTATTTCCACGCGAACTCGACCGCGCCGGACAGCCAGGCGCTCGGCGTCGACAGCGTCGCGATCGGCCCGAACGCGATCGCGAAGGTGGACGGCAGCATCGCGCTCGGCGCCGGCTCGGTGTCCGATCGCGCGACGGTGCCGGCGTCCGGCATCATCCGCAACGGCAGCGCGTCGATTCCGTTCAACACGACCGACCAGACGTTGCTGGGCGCGGTATCGGTCGGCGACGCGGCGAGCAAGACGTATCGCCAGATCACCAACGTCGCGGACGGCACCGGCCAGCAGGACGCGGTGACCGTGCGGCAGCTGGCCGGCGCGTTGCAGTCGTTCGCGGTCACGACCACGAAGTATTTCCATGCGAACTCGACGGCGGTGGATTCGCTCGCGGTCGGCGCCGAATCGGTCGCGGTCGGCCCGACGACGGTCGTCAACGGCGACAACGGCGTGGGCATCGGCAACGGTGCGATCGTCGACGCGACCGCGCCGGGCGGCGTGGCGATCGGCCAGGCGGCCAGTTCCGCGCAAGCCGATGCCATCGCGCTCGGCAGCGGCGCGACGGCCACCGGCGCGCAGTCGGTCGCGCAGGGCGCCAACGCGCTCGCGGCCAGCGTGGGCAGCGTCGCGCTCGGATCGGGCGCGCACAGCAATGCGACCGACGCGCTCGCACTCGGCGCCGGCGCGTCGGCGACGCTGGCGAACAGCGTCGCGCTCGGCGCGGGTTCGCTGACCACGGTCGGCGCGCTGACCAACTACATCGCGTACGGCCTGAGCACCCCGCAGTCGTCGGCCGGCGAGGTGAACGTCGGCAACCGGCAGATCACCGGGCTGGCCGCCGGGAAGAACGGCTCCGACGCGGTGAACGTGTCGCAGCTCGATTCGGTTGCCAACCAGCTGACGACGCTGATCACCCAGCGCACGTCCAACCTCGGTTCGTACACGACGAATCCGAGCGGCACGAACGTGACGCCGGGCTCGACCGGTGCGAACTCGTCGGCGGGCGGCTCGGGCGCGGTTGCATCGGGCTCGAACAGCACGGCGGTCGGCAACGGGTCGCTGGCGTCCGGCAACGGGTCGACCGCGATCGGGGTCGGGTCGACGGCGTCGGGCGGCAATTCGACCGCGATCGGCACGGGCAGCAACGACGGCGGGCGCTCGAACGTCGTTGCGGTCGGCTCGGCGGATTCGGCGCGCCAGGTCGTCAACGTCGCGGCCGGCACGCAGGGCACCGACGCGGTCAACGTGAACCAGTTGAATGCGGTATCGAACCAGTTCACGCAGTCGCTGAACACCGTCAACAACCAGCTGACGCAGATGCAGCAGCAGATCCAGCAGACCGATTCGATGGCGCGCGAAGGGATCGCCGCAACCGCCGCGATCGCGTCGATTCCGCACATGGACCGCGACTCGAATTTCGCGATGGGGGTCGGTACGGCGAGCTTCCTCGGTCAGAAAGCGATGGCGGTCGGCGTGCAGGCGCGCATTACGGAGAACCTGAAGGCGACGCTGAATGGCGGTTTCAGCGGCAGTCAACGCGTCGTTGGCGGCGGCATGTTGTACCAGTGGAAGTAGTTCCGTGCGCACCGAATGAGAACGCATCCGCATGCGGCCGCGCTGCCGCGCCGCATGCGCGATTTCGAATCGATTTTCCGGAGTTATCCAGTGAACAAATACTCTCTTGCCTTGCTTGTGTCCGTGGCGTCCCTCGCCGCATGCTCGAGCGCGTCCGGGCCGACCTTCAACGCGTATGAGCTGCAACCGAGAAACGGTATCCGGACGTTCCGCGTCGACTGTCACGGCATCCTGTCGAGCGAAAAGACCTGCATGAAGGTGGCAACACGCGTGTGCGACAAGGAGGCGGTCCGCGTCGTCGATTCCGCGGCGCCATTGCGCGAAGGCGCCGACCCGCGGTCGCTCGAGTTCCAGTGCGGCGCGGCGCCCGCGCCGGCTCCGGAGCCCGCCGCGGCAGCGCCGGCCGCCGTTGAAAAGATCAGTTTGACCGGCGATGCGTACTTTGCGACCGACTCCGCAACGTTGACGCCCAAGGCTCAGGCGGCACTCGACGCATTGCTGAGTCGTCAGGCGGACCGGCGTTTCTCGCGTGCCACGGTGACGGGTTATACCGATGCCGTCGGTTCGGAGGCGCACAATCTCGTGCTGTCGCGGCGCCGAGCCGAGTCGGTCGCGTCGTACTTGCGCGAACATGGCCTGAAGGCGGATTCCGTCACGGCGACCGGCAGGGGAGAAGCCGATCCGGTGGGCTCGAACGATACCGCGGAAGGGCGAGCGAGCAATCGACGCGTGGAGATTTTACTTCAGAATTAACGGACAGGCGGCCGCCAGCGACATCGTCAACGGCGGCCGGCATGCGACGACCCTGCGTTGGGGAGACCAAAACAACGTGGCGCGGGAGGGAACGGGTCCGGACGCGCCGGGCCCGTGTGGCACGCCCGCTCGTTATCATGCGTGACAGCGGGAAGTCCGTGAAGGTCCGTCACTGGACGGGGTGGCGTTCACGCGCGTCGCCTCAACCGCGAAACGGCAATCCGAACGGACGAGCGCCGTCGATGTTCCGACGGCGCTCGTCACGTTTGCGGATCGTTCCTGCCCGACACTCATGCGTCGTGGGCCCATCGGCGCCCGCCATCGCATTGCCGCGCCAGGCGGGTGTCAGCGCGGCCGCATCGGCAGGACTGCAATGACCGACTGGCCGCGACGGGGCCGACATCACGCATGGGCGGACAAGTCGAGCGCCCGACAGCGGACGCCACGTCAGTGTCTGATCACGCAGACGGCCACGATTTCATACCCTGGGTCGGCGTGCGCGTGGGCTGCTTCTTCCGCTTCTTCATACGAACAAAAGGACGTGGCATCTTCAACCGCCGGTGCCATACCGATGTCACCGTCCTCGGCGGTACAGAGGAACTGCTCGCCGGTCTTCACGACGTAGATGGACATCATGATTCCCTCCATGGTTTGCAGGGGGAAGTTTCAGTCTAGCAGGCCGGAGGAGGGGCGGGCGATCCGCTGCGTCCGATCCGCCGGACGTCACGGATGGCCGTCGACCCGGAGCGGTCCATCGATCCGGCATCGCGTGACGACGCGGTTTCACGATCTTCGATCGGCCCCGATCTGTCTGCCTGTAGTGGGGGCGGAAAGCCGTGCACAATACGCGCATGCAAGCCCCAGACCTCGAAACCCTCGTCACCGTCACCATGCCCTTCGGAAAATACAAGGGCCGACTCATTGCCGACCTGCCCGGGAACTACCTCAACTGGCTGGCCCGTGAGGGATTCCCGCGCGGTGAAATCGGCCGACAGCTCGCGCTGATGCACGAAATCGATCACAACGGCCTGAGAGGTTTGCTGGAGCCGCTCCGCAAACGCGGATAGAGCATATCGGCGGCGCTTGACGCTGCGCGTTACGTCGCCCACATCGCATCGGTCGTCGTTGCCGTTTGGTCCGGAGATTCGCACACGACGTTGTTCTTGGCACCTGCCCGACACGCGGGGACGCGCATAGCGCTCATTGCCGCACGAAACGAATCGGCCATACGGCGCCACCACGCGTATTTGCACAATTACCGCGTCGCCGTTGCTGACCTAGAATACAAAATACTCCCTTGCGGGTGAGTTGATGGCAGAAAAGGGGTGCCAACATGAGACGCCTTTATTTCCTCGTCCCCGATACGCAGATGGCGAAAGCGATCGTCGACGATTTGCTGCGCGCACGCATCATCTGGCGCCATATCCACGTGCTCGCTGATCACAGCGTCACACTCGATCAGTTGCCCGAAGCATCGTTGCTGCAAAGCAGCGATGTCGTGCACGCGCTCGAGCGCGGCGTGGCGCTCGGCGGTGCGACGGGCGCGCTGATCGGCCTGGTCGCGCTGGTGTTCCCGCCCGCCGAGCTCGTGATCGCGGGCGGCGCCGTCGTCGCATTGACGCTGGCCGGAGCGGGCTTCGGGGCATGGACGGCCGCGATGATCGGCATCGCCGAGCCGAACGTGCGACTCCAGCGATTTCGCGAAGCCATCCGGGAAGGCCAGATTCTGATCATGGCCGACGTACCGGGATCGCGAGAGCAGGAAATCGAAGAGATGGTCGCCCAGCATTTTCCGAAGGCGGATCTGGAAGGCGCCGAGCCTACGACACCGATCTTCCCCTGACACTCGAAAACCGCGATACACGACACCTGAGGCTGGCTCTGCATTGCGCATGCCGGATTCAGGCCGGAGTGAAATCGGCATCCGTCCGCGCAGGAGAATTGCCGGGGACGCCCGTTGCCCCGGCACCGCCGTTCCATGTCGCACCGACACCCGCCGGCCCCCTCGCCGGAACGCATGCAGAACGCCGTGGAGCCATACAGAGCGCAGGGTTTTTGCACCTTGCATTGGCACCCATATCTGCCATTCTGAATCGCAGAAGGGACGTACTTGTGACGCACGTGGCGCCCTCCTAACCTGAATGCCGAAGCTGAACTGTCCGCAAGGAGGTCGTATGGAACTGAACATTCAATCACACCATTGGCAACGGCGGACGCCCGACTGGCTCGCCGCTGCCGTGGCCGGTCTTGCGGGTGGCGCCCTGGTGATCGTGCTCGAATTCTTCTGGTCGACCATGGTGCTCGACGAAAGCCCGTGGCAACCGACCCACAAGATCGCGGCGATGGTGTTGGGTCGCAGTGCGCTCGAACAGATGTCGGTCTTCAGCGTCGGCATCGTGGGGACGGCGCTGATACTGCACTACGTGCTCGGCGCCATCATGGGGATGATTCTCGCCGTGATCATTGCGCCGTTCCGCTTCGATTCGAGTGTGCGCATGGAGGCTGCCATCGGGCTGGCCTTCGGGATCGTCGCGTATGTGTGGAACTTCTATGTGATGACAGCCGTGTTCCCATGGTTCGTCTCGGAGCGAGGTTCCGGACCCTTGTTGGCAAACCTGCTGTTCGGTGTGGTCACCGCCGTCACCTACGGCATGCTCGAGCGGCGCAAGCAGGACGCGATGCGCTGACACGCCGTGTTTTCCCGCCGCGCGAACAGACCCCGGAACACCCGGCGCCCTCGTGAGACAGCCGCCTCGACAACCCATGCCGGAGGCGCCGTTCTGCATGGCATCGCGGCAAGCGACGCCTCCATTCGCGCGGTGCGCCCATGGGGCGCGCGTCCCCGTTGCGCTGCCTTGCACGATGCGGAGGAGAGGACTACCTTTGCTTTAGAGCCCGCTTGAACCGCTTGGCGAATCGGTCCTGGCAGACTGCCGGCGAAATCAATACGACGTACGACATGGCGGCACAACGACGCCAGGAACGTTGTTGGCGGCTCCGACGAGTGACACGCAGCGAGGCGGCGAATGGCGCTTGCGATTGCCCTGACCCTGATCATCGTATTGGCGGTGGGGTTTCACTTTGCCAGTCCCTGGTGGATCACGCCGATCGCGTCGAACTGGGTGCGCATGGACGACATGCTGACGATCACGCTCGTCATCACCGGCGCGCTCTTCATCGCGATCAACCTGTTCATTGTGGTCGCACTGGTGCGCTACCGCCACCGCAGCGGGCATCGTGCTGCTTACGAGCCGCACAACCGGCGGCTGGAATGGTGGCTGATCGGCCTGACCTCGGTCGGCGTGGCAGCGTTGCTGGCACCGGGGCTCTTTGTCTACGCGGACTACGTACGGCCGCCGCCCAAGGTGATGCAGATGGAGGTGCTCGGCCAGCAATGGCAATGGCGCTTCCGTTTTGCCGGCCCCGGCGGCAAGCTGGGCACGTCGGACGTGCGCTACATCAGCAACGACAACCCCTTCGGCCTCAACCCTGCCGACCCGAATGGTCGGGACAACTACCTGATCGAGGCGCCCGAGGTGCACCTGCCGCTCAACCGGCCGATCCAGGTCCTGACGCGCTCGCGCGACGTGCTGCACGACTTCTACGTCCCGCCGTTCCGTGCGCGCATGAACATGGTGCCCGGCATGGTCACCACCTTCTGGTTCACGCCGACCCGGGCAGGGCGTTACGACATCCTGTGCGCGCAGCTCTGCGGCATCGGGCATTCGAACATGCGCGGCGTGGTGGTGGTGGAAGACGAAGCGTCGTTCTCGCGCTGGCTGGCGCGGCAAAGCACGTTCGAGCAGCGGCAGCAGGCCCGCGTGGAGGCCGCCCCCGCCGCCGCCGGCGGCAGCGCGCAGGCGCTTGCCGAACAGGGCAAGGCGCTCGCGGCGGCCAAGGGCTGCGTCGCCTGCCATACCGTGGACGGCAGCCCGCGCGTGGGCCCCACCTGGCAGGGCCTGTACGGCAAGACCGAAACGATGGCCGACGGCAGTACCGCGAAGGTGGACGACGCTTATCTGCGCGCGTTCATCCGCGACCCGACGGCCCGCGTCGTGAAGGGCTACTCGCCGATCATGCCGCACTTCGACCTGAGCGAGCAGGAACTGTCCGCGCTGGTTGCCTATATCAAGGCGCAGGGCGGGCCGGCTGCCAGCACCGCTGCCCAGCCGTAGCGGAGCCAGCCATGCCGTACGCACACACCGACCACGCCCAGCACGGTTTCTGGACCCGCTATGTCTGGAGCCAGGACCACAAGGTCATCGCCGTGCAGTACGCGCTGACGGCCATCGCCATCGGCCTGGTCGGCCTGGTGTTGTCGGACCTGATGCGGTTGCAGCTCGGTTTTCCGGGCAAGTTCGCTTTCATCGACGCCAGCCACTACTACCAGTTCGTCACCATGCACGGGATGATCATGGTGATCTACCTGCTGACGGCGCTGTTTCTGGGCGGCTTCGGCAACTACCTGATCCCGCTGATGCTCGGCGCGCGCGACATGGTGTTCCCGTTTCTCAACATGCTGAGCTACTGGGTCTATCTGCTGGCCGTGCTGGTGCTGGTGGCGAGCTTCTTCGTGCCGGGCGGGCCGACCGGCGCGGGCTGGACGCTGTATCCGCCGCAGGCGATCCTGCCGGGCACGCCGGGCGTGGAGTGGGGCATCGTGCTGATGCTGGTGTCGCTGGCGATCTTCATCGTCGCGGCGACGATGGGCGGCCTGAACTACGTCACCACCACGCTGCAGGCACGCACGCGCGGCATGACGCTGATGCGCATGCCGCTCACCGTGTGGGGCATCTTCATCGCGACCATCTTGGCGCTGCTGGCGTTTCCGGCGCTGTTCGTGTCGGCGGTGATGATGCTGCTCGACAGGACGCTCGGCACCAGTTTCTTCATACCGGCCGTGGTGTCGATGGGGCAGACGCTCAAGCATGCCGGCGGCAGCCCGCTGCTGTTCCAGCACCTGTTCTGGTTCTTCGGGCATCCGGAGGTCTACATCGTCGCGCTGCCGGCGTTCGGCATTGCGTCGGACCTCATCAGCACGCACGCGCGCAAGAGCATCTTCGGATACCGGATGATGGTGTGGGCGATCGTGATCATCGGCGCGCTGAGCTTCGTGGTCTGGGCGCACCACATGTTCATCGCCGGCATGAATCCGTACTTCGGCTTTTTCTTCGCGACCACGACGCTGATCATTGCCGTCCCGACCGCGCTCAAGGTCTACAACTGGGTGCTGACGCTGTGGCGCGGCGATATCCACCTGACCGTGCCGATGCTGTTCGCCATCGGCTTCATCAGCACCTTCGTGCTCGGCGGGCTGACCGGGCTCTACCTCGGCAACGTGAGCGTGGACATTCCGCTGTCGAATACGTACTTCGTGGTCGCGCACTTCCATATGGTGATGGCCGTGTCGCCGATCCTGGTGGTGTTCGGCGGCCTCTACCACTGGTATCCGAAGGTGACCGGCCGCATGCTCGACGACACGCTCGGGCGCGCGCACTTCTGGATCACCTTCGTCGGCACCTATGCGATCTACTTCCCGATGCACTATCTCGGCATCCTCGGCATGCCGCGACGGTATTACGCGTATCAGGGCTACAGCTTCATTCCGCAATCGGCGCAGACGCTCAACACCTTCATCACCGTCGTTGCACTGATCGTGGCGGCGGCGCAGTTGCTGTTCCTGTTCAATCTGGCGTGGAGTCTCGTGCGCGGCAAGCGTGCCGACGGCAATCCGTGGCGGGCCACCACGCTCGAATGGCAGACGCCGCAAACGCCGCCGGTGCACGGCAACTGGGGCACCGAGCAGCCCGTCGTCTACCGCTGGGCATACGAATACAGTCCGCCGGGGCAGGAGCAGGACTTCGTCCCGCAAAACCAGCCGCCCGCGACGGCGCCCGAGCCGGCCCGGCCGACGCTTCACTCCGGTGAGGCACACGAATGACCACGCTGCCGCGCCCCTTCGTTCCCGACCCGCGACCGGTGTTGCCGAATGCGGGTCGCACGGGCCTGATCGTCTTCATGGCGGTGGCCACGACCTTGTTTTCGCTGCTGCTGCTCGCCTATGGCATGCGCATGCGTGAACCCGACTGGCAACCGATCCCGCATCCGGCGCTGCTGTGGTGGAACACCGCCGCGCTGGCGCTGGCCGGCATCGCCATGCAGCGTGCCCGACGGATGAGCCCGCACCGCGCGGCGTGGCTGGTCGCCGGCGGGGTGCTGGCGGCCCTGTTCGTGATCGGGCAACTGACCGCGTGGCGCATGCTGTCCGCGGCCGGGCAGACCGTCACCGTCAATCCTTCCGACAGCTTCCTGTACCTGCTGACCGGCCTGCACGGGTTGCATGTGCTGGGCGGGCTGGTGGCCTGGGTCATGACGATCGCGCGGCTGCGGCGCACGGATCCGTTCCGGGTTCAGCGCGCGATCGCGCTCTGCGCCCTCTACTGGCATTTTCTGCTGGCGGTCTGGCTCGTGCTGCTGGCGGCGATGTGGTGGATCACCCCCGGATTCGTCGCCGCCATCTGCGGGCCGCTGTATGGAGCCGCGCCATGACCTCGCCCACGCTTCCTGGCGAATCGGCGGGCGAACCGGCTACCCCCGCGCCGCCCGACACCGGGCCTGACGGCTGGCGCGGCATCGTCACGGACTGGTCGGCCGATCGCGAAGCCTTCAAGGTGCCGTGGGGCAAGGCGATGATGTGGATCTTCCTGCTGTCGGACACCTTCGTGTTCAGCAGCTTCCTGATCGGCTACATGACGGTGCGCATCTCGACCACGGCGCCGTGGCCCGACACGTCGAAGGTGTTCGGGCTCACGGTGGGCGGCCTGGATGTGCCGTTGCTGCTGATCGCCATCATGACGTTCATCCTGATCACCAGCAGCGGCACCATGGCGATGGCGGTCAATTTCGGCTACCGGCGCAACGCCCGGCGCGCCAGCGCGCTGTTGCTCGCGACCGCGCTGCTGGGGGCGTCCTTCGTGTCGATGCAGGCGCTCGAATGGACCAAGCTGATCGTCCACGAAGGGATCCGGCCCTGGGGCAACCCGCTGGGCGCGGCGCAGTTCGGCGCGTGCTTTTTCACGATCACCGGGTTCCACGGTTTTCACGTGACCTGCGGCGTGATCTACCTGCTGCTGGTCGCACGCAGGATCCGGCGGCCGGGGTTCGACGCGCACGGCAACTTCCAGATCGTCGAGATTGCCGGTCTGTACTGGCACTTCGTCGACCTGGTGTGGGTGTTCATCTTCGCGCTGTTCTATTTGTGGTGAGGCAAGCCATGGATCACACCGATCCCGTCGATCGACCCGACGCCGCGCACGGCCAGCAGCATCCGATCGGCCTCTACCTGAAGATCTGGGGCCTGCTGTTCGTGTTGAGCACGATGTCGTACCTGGTCGATTACTTCCGCGTGCAGGGCCTGGCGCGCTGGGGGCTGATCGTCGTGCTCATGATCGCCAAGGCCGGGCTGATCGTGTCGATCTTCATGCACATGATGTGGGAGCGGCTGGCGCTGGTGTACGCGATCCTGATGCCGCCGCTGTGCCTGCTGGTGCTCATGGTGCTGATGGCTGCCGAAGCGCATCACACACTCGGCATGCGGGAACTGTTCTTTAGATGATTGCTTCGCCGGGCGGTTCGGGGGCGACGAATGTGTCGCATCGCGATGGATAGGGTGATGTGCCGCGGTTACGGGCCGGGTGGCGTCATGGCATCGGAGGCGGCCAGGTTTGAAATCACCGGAACACGGGCGTGTTGCAACGGCCGGCATGATGATGCTGCCGGTCTGCGTCGTGCACGCCATGGCGGACATGCTTCACGTGCCCGAACCCGTCTGGTTCGGGCCTGACGAACTATCGGGCGACGCTTCGCGGACATCCGGTCACACAAACATGGAGGAGGACGCCATGAAGTTTTCACGCAGACGTTTTATTGCTGCCACCACCGTTCTGGCATCCGCGCTGGCCTTTGGACGCCGCGCTGCGGCGGCAGATGCCGGGGCCGGTGCCGTGCAGGAAACCGATGCAAACGCCCAGGCCCTTGGCTACAAGACGGATGGAAGCCGGGTCGACCATGCGAAGTTCCCGACATTTCAGGCGGGCGAGGCCTGCGCGAATTGCCAGTTCTTTCAGGGCAAGACCGGTGCCGCGATGGCGCCGTGCGCCATTTTCGGCGGCAAGCAGGTCAATGCGAAAGGCTGGTGCAGCGCTTATGCGAAAAAGGCGTAGCAAGGTAGGGGCGACCTGACCGCCGGGATTCGTGATGCCCGGCGGGCGGAAGTCTTGCGCGTGCAGCGCGTCGCCAGCTGTCGATGCGCAGACAACGCTGAAGCGGTGAAGGTTGGAGCGCAACGAGTTTCCGGAAGCTTGTTCACGGATCACTGCAACTCTCCGCTCAGCGACCGTTGCGTATGGCCGGAGTGCCGTGCTGACGGCATGCCGCAACGGTTGCGAGCGAAACGAAAGCATTCCGTCGGGTCAGCAGAATGCTGTGCAGCCTTGAGCCGTTACCAGTGCCAGACCTGATCGAAGCGGTCGAACAGGGCGGGGATCTCGGCACGCGCGAGCGGCGTCAGGCCGCCGATGACATCGTCCTGTGCCAGTCCACAGTCGTGCATGTCCTCGGTGACCGCATACACGGTAACGCCGACGCCGATCATTTTGTCCAGATCCTTATCGAGCGCCGGCGGATGGACCTGTCGGCGCGCGCCGAAGGCGAGGCCGGTGGCATCCTGCCCGCGCGCTGCATAGTTCACGGCGCTCCCGCACAGCAGCAGGCTGATGTCCGCACCGGCGTTTTTCAGCACATGGTTTAGCCACAGGATGGTGTCATCCTGTTCTTCCAGGGTAGCCCGGTACGCTGTCTCAACAATGCTCAGGATTTTCATGGCGCGGCTCCTATTTCGTCGGGATTACCAGCACAGCGTTGCTTTGAATCGAGGCGTCGAGAAAATCCTTCGGGCTGCCTCGGCGGGGACCCTCAATCCAGTCGCCTGCGCCGCGTTCGTCCACACACAGGCCGCAGTTGATCCAATCGAGCTTGGCACCCTGCTGGGCAGCGAGTTGAAACAAGGCTGCCACCCAGTCCCTGGTTGTCGGGTGATCCTCCTCCTCCACGGATGTGCCCTTGACTGGATTGGCATGTGGGGCTTGCGCCTTCATGGTCAGATTGACTGCACCTTCGTAGGCGAACACCGTTACGTCGTGCCCTCGTTGCAGGGCCGCATCCACAATGCGCAGCGCCGTCGTGCTCGCTGCCTTCTCATACGGGGGATCCATCAGTGCCAGGGTCAATTTCATACCGGTAGCCATCACGTTCTCCTTAATTCAATGCCAAATGGCCTTGGTTCCCGCCACAAAGAGAAGATCCACGAGTTGTCCGATGTCCGCCTTCTGGACACCTTCCGCCAGCCGTCCGATCGCCCGTTCGCGCAGGGAGAATTCATCGGCAAGGACGGTGATGCCGCTGCGCGTCAGATCCGCATATCGCTCGCTGAATTTTGCCCCCGGACGAGTGGAAAGGACGCCGTTCTGAACCAGGAACACTGTGACCGTGTTGCCCCTCTGGCGTATGCCCCTGACAAGCTCCTCGACACGCTGAGTATCCCCGGCACCATATGGATCGCGCGATTCTACGAACAGGTAATTTGCCATGTTGGCCTCCGGCCCAAAAAAGCGGTTCCCACCGATGGGTTGCCCCGGTGTCGCGTCCGTCGAAACGGGCACCGACTCGCCGTGCGGCGCGTGGGCCGCGCACAGCTCATGAATTGGGTATAGCAGAACGGACAGATAGTCCAAGTAACTGCGTGTCATGGCGCGGGAACGCTTATGCGTGTGGTCTGCCGTTGTTGAAGCACGGCACAAGCAGGCAGCTTCTCCGGAGTGTTACGGCCGATGCGGGCCGCGGAGCGGACATTCCCCGGCAGGCGCGAACGTCTCTTCCTGGCCGGCCTCTGACCCACGCGGTCGGCCGTAGCCGACCCCGAACGGTCTTTTAGCATCCCGAAGCGTGAATAGCGCTTCGAAAAGCGAAGCAGGCCTTCGTCGGGTAAAGTCCACGGACAGACTATCGGCCTGCGTGGTCATGCACACTGCAACGTCGGTATGCTCGCTCTTCGCCTCAGACCAGCCAGTCGCAGAGGGTACTTGTCCCGGTCATCAGGCGAACTAGACTTAGGGCGAATATGCCTGCCTCCCCGGGGAGAAACCATGAAACACCTGATGAAGGGTTTCCTGCTTGCCGTTGCCCTACTGACCGTGGTTGGCGGCACCGTCGGCACCTATGCGATCCTCTCCGCACGGTCGGCTCATGCTGAGCCGTGCGGTGGCCGTGGGTATCCGCAGGACGGTGGCGGCAATCCGCCCTGACCCAAGTACGGAGCGCGCGTCAGCGCCCCCGAGTGGGGCAAAAGCGGCGGACCAGGCGCAGCGCTGGTCCGGTGTCCGGGGCGAACCGACGTTCGAATGCCCATCACGGCGCGCGAGCGAATGGCTGGAGAGGGTCGATCGAGTCGGATGACCTGACGTCCGCGTCGCTTCCTGTCGCAGGCCCAGCCCCGTGCTCGATGGCTTTGGTTGCAACGCCTGCGCCTGATGACTTTCGGCCGCCAGTGGGCGCTGCGCCGAGTTCGGCGTTACGCGAATCTCGACACGCCAGCCGCCTGCCCATGACGGCTTCAGGGTCGTCATGGAAAACTGTATGAATATACAGTATAGTGTCCGTCGAAATCGAGCCGCACCGGTGCAACCCCGCGGCCCGTGCGCCGCGCCTGCGGGTATCCGCCGCAGCGTTCCGGCACCGTGAACTCTGGCTAACTCACTCAGACGGGCAGGCAAATTGTCATCCAGCAATCTGATCCGCATTCGCGGAGCACGTCAGCACAACCTCAAGAATATCGATCTCGACCTGCGCACCGGCGAAATGACGGTGGTCACCGGCCCGTCGGGCTCCGGCAAGTCGAGTCTGGTGTTCGACACGCTGTACGCGGAAGGCCAGCGGCGCTATGTCGAAACCTTCAGCGCGTACGCGCGGCAGTTCCTCGACCGGATGGACCGGCCGCAGGTCGAGCGCGTCGACGGCGTGCCGCCCGCGATCGCGATCGACCAGACCAACCCGGTCCGCAGCTCGCGCTCGACGGTCGGCACGATGACCGAGCTGAACGACCACCTGAAGCTGCTGTACGCACGCGCGGCCGAACTGTTCGACCGCAAGACCGCACAGCAGGTGCGCCACGACACGCCGGAGACGATCTACGCGGAACTCGTCGCGCGCACGCAGGCGGACGATCCGCGCGTCGTCGTCACGTTCCCGGTCGAGCTGCCGGAAACCGCGTCCGACGACGAAATCACGCAGTGGCTGTCGGCGAGCGGCTACACACGCGTGCAGGCGCGGCGCGAAGTCGCGTCGCCCACCGGGCCGCGCAAGGTGCTCGACGTGGTGGCCGACCGCTTCCGCGTGCAGCAGGCCGACAAGGTGCGCGTCGTCGAGGCGATCGAGGCGTCGCTGAAGCGCGGCGGCGGGCGCGCGAACGTGTACGTGCTCGCGCCGGAGCCGGAAACCGCCGGCGGCGCGGCCGCCGAGCCGCAGGTGTGGCGCTTCTCCACCGGGCTCCATGATCCCGACAGCGACCTGCGCTACGCGGAGCCGCAAGCGGCGATGTTCTCGTTCAACTCGGCCTACGGCGCGTGCGAAACGTGCCGCGGCTTCGGCCGCGTGATCGGCGTCGATCTCGGCCTCGTGATCCCCGACGCGCGCAAGACGCTGCGCGGCGGCGCGATCAAGCCGATGCAGACGCCCGCATGGAAGGAGTGCCAGGACGACCTGATGCGCTACGCGGCGAAGGCCGACATCCGGCGCGACGTGCCGTGGGCCGAGCTGACGGACGCCGAGCGCGACTGGGTCGTCAACGGCTCGCCGGACTGGAACGGCAAGTGGCAGAGCCAGTGGTACGGCGTGAAGCGCTTCTTCGGTTATCTCGAATCGAAGGCGTACAAGATGCATATCCGCGTGCTGCTGTCGAAATACCGCAGCTACACGCCGTGCGACGTGTGCGGCGGCGCGCGCCTGAAGACGGAATCGCTGCAATGGCGGCTCGGCTCGAAGGCGAACGCCGACGGCGTGCTCGCGCCGGCCGGTCGCTTCATGCCGCGCGGCGTCGACTGGAGCCGCGCGCAGCTCGAAGCGCTGCCGGGCCTGACCGTGCACGACCTGATGCTGCTGCCGATCGAGCGCATCCGCCGCTTCTTCGACGAAGTCAGCCTGCCGAGCGCGCTGCTCGACGATGCGCTGAAGCTGCTGCTCGCCGAAGTGCGCACGCGCCTGAAATACCTGTGCGACGTGGGGCTCGGCTACCTGACGCTCGACCGGCAGAGCCGCACGCTGTCGGGCGGCGAGGTGCAGCGGATCAACCTGACGACGGCACTTGGCACGTCGCTCACCAAAACCCTGTTCGTGCTCGACGAACCGAGCATCGGGCTGCATCCGCGCGATCTCACACGGATCGTCGAGGCGATGCAGCGGCTGCGCGATGCGGGCAATACGCTGGTGGTCGTCGAGCACGATCCGTCGGTGATGCTCGCGGCCGACCGGCTGATCGACATGGGGCCGGGCCCGGGCGAGCGCGGCGGCACGATCGTCTACGACGGCACGCCGGGCGACATCCGTTCCGCGCATACGCTGACCGGCGAGTATCTCGGCGGCCGCAAGCATGTCGCGCACGCGTCGAACTGGGCGCGCCGGCCGGTCGACGCGCACACGCCGCGCGTCGTGCTCGACGGCGCGAGCGAACACAACCTGCGCGACGTGACGGTCGAGATTCCGCTGCAGCGGCTCGTCTGCGTGACCGGCGTGTCGGGTTCCGGCAAATCCACGCTGTTGCAGGACGTGCTTTATCCGGCGATGGCGCGGCACCACGGCAAGGCGACCGAATCGCCAGGCGCGTACCGCAACCTCACGGGCGCCGACCAGGTCGGCGACGTCGTGTTCGTCGACCAGTCGCCGATCGGCAAGACCACGCGTTCGAACCCGGCAAGCTATGTCGGCGCGTTCGACGAAATCCGCAAGCTGTTCGCGAAGGCGCCGCTCGCGCTGCAACGCGGCTACGGCGCCGGCACGTTCAGCTTCAACTCGGGCGACGGCCGCTGCCCGACCTGCGGCGGCTCGGGCTTCGAACACATCGAGATGCAGTTCCTGAGCGACGTCTATCTGCGCTGCCCGGACTGCGACGGCAGCCGCTACCGCGCCGAGATTCTCGAAGTGCGCATCGAGCGCAACGACCGCGCGCTGAACATCGCCGACGTGCTCGACCTGACCGTCAGCGAAGCGGCCGCGTTCTTCGCGACCGACGCCGAGGTGCTGCGCGTGCTGCAGCCGATCGTCGACGTCGGACTCGAATACGTGAAGCTCGGCCAGCCGGTGCCGACGCTGTCGGGCGGCGAGGCGCAGCGCCTGAAGCTGGCCGGCTTCCTCGCCGAATCCGCGGCGGCCGTCAACGGGCGCCGGGTCGTCACGGAAGAAGCGCGCGTCGCGCGTGTGAAGTTGTTCATGTTCGACGAGCCGACCACCGGGCTGCACTTCGACGACATCGCGAAGCTGATGCAGGCGTTCGGCAAGCTGCTCGCGGCCGGCCATTCGCTGATCGTGATCGAGCACAACCTCGACGTGATCCGCGCGGCCGACTGGCTGATCGATCTCGGCCCGGAAGGCGGCGACGGCGGTGGCCTCGTGCTGTGCGCGGGTACGCCCGACGACGTGAAGGCCTGCGCCGAATCGCATACGGGTGCCGCACTGCTGCAGTACGACCGCGCGATGGATGCCGACGCCCCGTTCGCCGACGAAGGCGTGCCGCTGCAGACCGTGCTGAACGCCGCACGCGAGCGGCGCGCGATCGAAGGCGAGGACGTCGTGCGGATCGTCAACGCGCGCGAGCACAACCTGAAGGCGCTCGACGTCGACATCCCGCACGGCAAGTTCAACGTGATCACCGGCGTGTCGGGTTCCGGCAAGTCGACGCTCGCGTTCGACATCCTGTTCCACGAAGGCCAGCGCCGCTACCTCGAATCGCTGAACGCGTATGCGCGCTCGATCGTGCAGCCGGCCGGGCGGCCCGAAGTCGACGCGGTGTACGGCATTCCGCCGACCGTCGCGATCGAGCAGCGGCTGTCGCGCGGCGGCCGCAAGAGCACGGTCGCGACCACGTCCGAAGTCTGGCACTTCCTGCGGCTGCTGTATGTGAAGCTCGGCCTGCAGCATTGCATCCACGACGGCACGCCGGTCACGTCGCAATCGGTCGAATCGATCGCCGCGCAGTTGCTGCGCGACCATCGCGGCGAACACGTCGGGCTGCTCGCGCCGCTCGTCGTCAACCGTAAGGGCGTGTATACGGATCTCGCGAAATGGGCGAAGGCGCGCGGCAGCACGCATCTGCGCGTCGACGGCGAGTTCGTGACGGTCGACCCGTGGCCGAAGCTCGACCGCTTCCGCGAGCACACGATCGAGCTGCCGGTGGCCGATATCGTCGTGTCGCCGGACAACGAGGCCGAGTTGCGGCGCGTGCTCGACGAGACGCTCGAACTCGGCAAGGGCGTGATGCACCTGCTCGCGCCGCTCGACGGGCTGCACGATGCGATGCAGAACGATCATTCGACCGCGCGTGTCGGCGCGGTCAAGGTGCTGTCGGTCAAGCGCGCATGCCCGGTGTGCGGCACGAGCTACCCGGAGCTGGACCCGCGGATGTTCTCGTACAACAGCAAGCACGGCTGGTGCACGACCTGCGTCGGCACCGGCGTCACGCTCACGCGCGAACAGCGCGCGGCGTACGACGACACGTTGCTCGCCGAGGACGGCCGCGGCCGCGAACAGACGCTGCCGTCGGACGAGCAGGAGCCGGAAGGCGTCGGCAACGAGCCGTGCCCGGATTGCAACGGCACGCGGCTGAACCCGTCCGCGCGCGCGGTCACGTTCGACGCGCATCCGATCGTCGAGGTCGCGCAGTGGACGGTGTCGGACACGCGCCGCTGGATCGACGCGCTGGAACTCACCGGGCGCGACGCGCAGATCGCGCGCGACATCGTCAGCGAGATCGGCAGCCGCCTCGCGTTTCTCGAGGAGGTTGGGCTCGGCTACCTGAGCCTCGATCGCGCGGCGCCGAGCCTGTCGGGCGGCGAAGCGCAGCGCATCCGGCTCGCCGCGCAGCTCGGCAGCAACCTGCAGGGTGTCTGCTACGTGCTCGACGAACCGACGATCGGCCTGCATCCGCGCGACAACCAGATCCTGCTGGACGCGCTGCGCAAGCTCGGCGACAAGGGCAATACGCTCGTCGTCGTCGAGCATGACGAGGACACGATCCGCCGCGCCGATCACATCATCGACATCGGCCCGGGCGCAGGCAAGCGCGGCGGCGCGCTGGTCGCGCAGGGCGCGGTCGCGGATCTGGCCGCGCAGTCCGATTCGGTGACGGGGCGCCTGCTCGCGCAGCCGATGACGCATCCGCTGCAGCCGCGCCGTGCCGTGAGCCTGCCGGGCAAGAAGGGCGGCGCCGCGGTGCCGGACGCGTGGCTGACCGTGCACGGCGCAAGGCTGCACAACCTGCGCGACGTCACGGTCGGCATTCCGCTCGCGCGGCTCGTCGCGGTGACGGGTGTCAGCGGCTCGGGCAAGTCGACGCTCGCGCGCGACGTGCTGATGACGAACCTGCTCGACGCGGTCGGTCGCTCCGTGCTGTCGTCACCGGCCACGCGGCGCGCACGCAAGGCCGTGCAGCAGGACGCGCCGGCGGCGAACCGCCGCTCGAGCGTGCTCGCGCGCAGTGCGCCGCGGCCGTCGCTGAACGTCACGCATGCATGGCAGGGCTGCGAGTCGTTGAGCGGCTGGGAGCAGATCGATCGCGTGCTCGAAGTCGATCAGACGCCGATCGGCAAGACCCCGCGTTCGTGCCCGGCCACCTATATCGGGCTGTGGGACACGATCCGCAAGCTGTTCGCCGACACGCTGGAGGCGCGTGCGCGCGGTTATACGGCGTCGCGTTTCTCGTTCAATACCGGCGACGGGCGGTGCCCCGCGTGCGAAGGGCAAGGCGTGCGCACGATCGGCATGAGCTTCCTGCCCGACGTGAAGGTGCCGTGCGACGTGTGTCATGGGCAGCGCTTCAACCCGGAGACGCTCGCCGTTACGTGGCGCGGCCGGAACATCGGCGACGTGCTGACGATGGAGATCGACGAGGCGGTGGAGTTTTTCGCGCCGATCTCGAACATCGCGCATCCGCTGCAGCTGATGAAGGATGTCGGGCTTGGCTATCTGACGCTCGGCCAGCCATCGCCGACGTTGTCAGGCGGCGAGGCGCAGCGCATCAAGCTCGTCACCGAGCTGACGAAGGTGCGCGACGACATCACGCGGCGAGGCCAGAAGGCGCCGCACACGCTGTACGTGCTCGACGAACCGACGGTCGGCCTGCACATGGCCGACGTCGCGAAGCTGATCCGCGTGCTGCACCGGCTCGTCGATGCGGGGCATAGCGTCGTCGTGATCGAACACGATCTCGACGTGATCGCGGAAGCCGACTGGATCATCGATCTCGGGCCGGAGGGTGGCGTAGGCGGCGGCACGATCGTCGCGGCGGCGCCGCCGGAAGCGCTCGTGCGGGTGAGCGCGAGCCACACGGGGCAGGCGCTCAAGCCGGTGCTGGCGCGCACGGGTGCGGATGAAGGTGAGGCCGAACGCGAGGGAGAAGCGCGAGTCGGTTGAATACGGCGCTTCGAATGAGCGGCCCCGGTGTCTGGTCAGACGCCGGGGCCGTTTTTATTGCGTCATGCGGTTTTGTGGTCAGGTTGCCGGCGCGACGGATGCGCCGGTGATGCCATGCCGCCGAAGCGAATCCGCGACGAAGCCGGACGCTTTCATTTCCTCGACGAATTCAGTCAGTACCGCCGCAGCGGCCTCGCCACGGCTCTTCGGCACGCCCATCGCCTGCCTGATCACCATGAACCGCTCGTCGAGCAGACGCAGGCCGGTCGTCTTCGCGGCGTCGGCTTCGAGCTGCTGCTTCACGCCGGCCGCGACTTCCAGTTGCTGTTCGACGAACGTCTGCACGACGGCCTGCGATGTCGGTGCGCGCACGATCTGCGCGGCTTTCAGTTCGCGGGTGAGGAACAGGTCGTATGCGCTGCCCTTGCCGACGGTCACGCGGTTGTGCGGCTGGTCGACGTCCTCGTTCGTGCGGATCGGCGACGCGTCGCGCACGAGATAGAACCCCTCGATCAGCACATATGGCGCGGTGAACGCGACCGTTTCGCCGCGCAGCGGGTCGACCGCGAAGAAGCCGAAATCGGCGCGCTCCTCGGTCAGCGCCTGCACCGATTTCGCGGCCCCGTCGAACACGACGAGTTCCAGCTCGGCCGACAGGCGTTCCGCGAACGCGCGCGCCAGGTCGATCGACACGCCGAACGGTTCGCCCGTTGCCGGGTCGCGGTTCGCGAGGATCGGGTTGCCGAGATTGATCGACGCACGCAGCTTGCCGGTGGGGGTGAAGGCGGAGAGGATGGTGGGGGCGAGGGGCATGGGGGGCTCGTTGGGTGGCAGATTGACGGTCAGGGGTTGCGGTGCGTGCTTGCTCCATAGTGCGTCACCACGCTATCCGGGCACGCATGATCGCGCAGGAGCTTTGGCTCTCGTCAGGGCTGGTACGCAGGTACTGCTGCAATCATATGCCCTACAGTGAAATGAGGCGTGCACACACGCGGCCTCGCCTTCCCGTTACGCATTGGTCACCCCATGACCTTCGCCGTGCAGTCCGTTCGAAATCGGTGAAGCAATTCTCGGGCATATGCTTCGCGGCGTCGGAGTCGTTTACAACCGGCACGGATGCGATAACCAACGTCGGCATTGGTTGGCAAAACCGAGTTCGAAGCTGGAAGAATTGGCGGTACTCGACTCGCAATCCCTTGCGCCAGGCGCGCTCTCGGCGTCTTGCTGGCAGCAGCTTTTGAACGTACGCAAGAGCAGTTCCCATTGGGGAGCTAAAGGTGCTGCGCGAACGGTTGAGTCGCTGTCGCACCCGGTGCCCCAGTGCGGGCCAATGTCTCGATGGGTCGCACTTGGGGGGCTACGGCGAAAGGCATGGTCGCATTTCTGACTTATTTGGGCTGTCAAGAATGACAGCTTTCTTGGCGCAATTTTTTGTCCTATTTTTTTAAAATAGTATTGTTGCAATGCAATTTGAGTGCGTAAAGGTGTGGTGGGTTGGTAGTGCTACTTTGAGCGAGGAGTGACTGAAATGGCTGCACGTAGCGTGACCGCGAAGTTTACCAACAACACGAAATTTGTATTGACGCTGGATAAATCATCGGTTCAGTTGGAGATCGGTCAGTGGGTGACCTCACCTCCCGATCAAATCCTCCCTGGTGATGTCGGGCAATGGGAGAGCGAGTCGGATAGCTACGACACTGGCACGCAGGGCAATCTTCGGTATCAATTTTTCGATCAATCGACGTCCAACGTCTACGTCAATTGGGTGGATCCGTTTTCTGCTGAAAGTCATTATTCGATCGAATGTGATGCGGATGGATTCAAAGTTGGCCATGACGGAAGTAATGATCGTAATGCCACTGTTGATTACTACATTAATGAGGCTTGATGTGTTCGAGTTGCTTGCGTTGATCCGGATGCCGGGATGCGAGCGTGTGATTCTTGTTAAAAGGATGGATTATTATGTCTCAAAAATACAGTGACCTGACTCCTGAATTGCAGAATTTGTTTAACACATTGGAGGCGGCCATCGATATGAGCGCGGTCCTCGGTGATAAGGTGCGAAATCCATTTGATGTCTTGTTCAATAATTTTATGTACGCGAGCTTAACCGTTGAAGATTTCAATTCCAATCTGAACAGAATAATGAACGAAAATTGAGTGTCCGGCATCTCGATTATTCAGTCGGCCATCCTGCGCTGAAGCATCTGTGCCGGTGGAATTGGGTGCAGATGCTTGCAGTGCTTGAGTAGTTCCTGACCCTCATCGATTCTTGCCCTTCGACGGCCGGTCTGGCAGTTGGCAGGGGCAAAATTCCGACACGATTCTCGCTTCGGCCTACGCTAGATTTCGCGCGTGAGCCATCCAACGCGTCGACCAGAAAGCGCGCGTGGTTTCGGGAATTGCTCCTCGCGCACTAGCTTGTGAATCATTGCGGGCGACGGTGAGATTGCGGCGGAAACCGACCTGATATCTAGGTAGGTTGGTTTCATCGCTCCCGTCATACTCGGAATGTTCCTTCTCGATCAGCAGGCATTGAGCGCACGAGCTGCGTCAAGCCAGTTTCCAGCGTGATGCCGGCGGTTGCTGCCCAGGTGTGCGCATCCTGCGTGGCTTTGTGGCGAGAGAACGAGCCGAGCTCGCAGGGCTCAGCTTCACAGATTGAAAAGGGCCGCCCCATTGATTTGATCGATCGCCGTGTCCTCCACGGAACAATCGACAACTTGGAACTATACTGGGCAGCTTGGAGGATTCAATGACCGATCAAGACAGGCTGCATCCACTCCGTCCGCTCCTGAAAAATTGGGTTTGGGAGCATGGTCGAATCGGGACTCGCTATCTGGACTATGTTGATGGCGAAATCAAGTTCGATGACGGCAAGAAATCGCATTTCGCAGCGGAGGAATATGTCTATGTGCCCCTTGGCAACGGCGCTGAAGACGATGCATCCGCGGATCGTCCTGCGATCCACGACGCAGGACTCGCCCGGTTTTTGCGGGCAGCTCAGTTGGGTAAGCCAGAGGAAGCCGGTTCTGTAGCGGATGTTCAGCGCGCAGTCCAGGATTGCGTGGAGATCGGCCTGTGCAGCGCATATCAACGGGAGGCTCGAGAGGCATTGGCTCGCTACGCGCAGGAGCCGATGTTCGATGACGAGATCCGCGCAGCGGTTGTCGCCGATATCCGGCGTATTTACGTCGGCATGCGGGAGCAACTGGCGCTGTACGACTTCAGTGTGCTCCACGGCTTGCCCATGCCGCTGCTTATCGGCGACACGCCCTTCATCGACTGGCGCGTGCGCGCCAGTCCGGCACTGCCGTTCGTATCGCTTCCGCTGGGACCTTACTGCCTGCTGGTCGGCGCGCCGTCGGGCAGGAAAAGCCGAATCGCCCCAGTGGTCTGGAAGGCCGCTGCCACGATGGGCCCGTTGAAGGACCACAACCGCCAGATCGAGGAGCAGACACGTCTGTGGCTGGTGGCGACCACGGATGACCAACTTGTCGCTGCACAAGGTCGCATTGCTGCGACCCTGGGCTCCAGGCAAGGGGATGTGAAGCCCTGACCGAAGTCGACGGAAAGCAGATCGTCGGCGCCGCCTCGATTACCGTGCAGCTACAGGAGAACCCGATGATCAAAGTCAGTGTCATGTACCCGTACGCCGCAGGCGCGCGATTCGATCATGCTTACTACCGCGAGAGGCATATGCCAATGATGAAACAGCTGCTCGGCGCCGCATGTCTGTACTACACGGTGGACAAGGGCATCGCAGGCGGTGCTCCGGGCACTGACCCTGTCTACGTGGCCAAGTGCGACTTCGTCTGCACTTCTGTCGAAGCTTTTCAAGCAGCCCGCGCCCCGCACGCGCAGGAGATCATGGCCGACATCGCTAATTACACGGATATACAACCCGTGCTGCAAATCAGTGAGGTGGTAGTGGAGCGTTCGGAAGTCTGACCAAGGTTCGGATATCGCCTAGCACCGCATCCGCGTATGGCGTGGGCGAGAAGAAATTCGTGGGAGTGACGTTTGCAGGTACGTCGGTGGGTTGGGTGCCCATGTGACGGCGGGAGTGTCTACCAGTGTCCCTGATGTTCTGCCCCGGTGTCACCTGCCAGGTCAGCTTGCTTTGCGTACTCGAAGGACACGGAGTAGCGCCATTGATCGGCTTCGATCATAGCCACGGAGTACACGGCTTTCACCCAGATCTGGCTCTGCCCGTGATGCAAGCCAACCAATCGCCAAAGAGCGGAAATGATCTCCTCCGTCGGGAGGACGACGTCTTTCATCCCGTCGGGGTTCGTGATCGATATCTCGAGGCGGTCGTGTTCTACCGTGCGCGTGACGACCATCTCCGCTGCCCGCCACGTTTCCGGCGTCGCAATGATCAACGAATTCGCGATTTCGTAGTCGATGGGGGCTTGCAGTGTAACGAGATCAGTCAACGTGTTCTCCAGCAATTGCATAGCGGGGTTCCATACCGAGCCGGCGGGGGGCGCGACTAGTTGGTCGATAGGCGGTATTGCGTCAGTCCCGGATGTTCGATGCGTTCCTTGACCGCAAATCCATGACGTTCGTAAAACGGAATATTGCGCGGCTCCGCAGTTTCCAGGGAAATCGTCCCGGACGGTTCGGTGTCGCGAAGATGTGCCAACGTTGCATTCAGGAGTGTCGACCCGATCCCTTCGCCTTGCAGCATCGGGGATACACCGATGAACTCGATCCGGCTTGAATTCGCATCAGGGGATTTCGAGGGGGGACGCTCACGAAGCAAATCGATTCTTCCCAACGATAATTCACCACAACCGCTCGCAATCTGGTGTCCTAGCTCGGCGAGCCTGCCGGGCGATTCGGCGCAAGAGGCCGGCGCAACGTAGCTCACGGCGACGAGGTCGTCGTTTCGCCACGCGCCCAAAGCAGGCATGAGTACATCGTGGTGATACCTCAAATAGCTTCTCAGATAATTTGTTCGGCGTTCGTCGAATCCCCGATTTTCGGCGAACAGGCACTAGGCAAGTGTAGGGTCTTGCTTGAACGCAGAATCAAGCAAAACTAACGCTGGTTCAGAAAACTGGTGCGGCAGCGGCGCTACCGTTAGTTTTGTACCGTGCATGTTCGGTTCGGGAAACAGGTGTTCGTTGAATGAGTCGGCGTAGCTTCTAGCCTGAAGCCTTGTCAGGAGAGCCGCAGGTACTGCTGCATGCAGGTACAGAGGTGGGTTGGGTGCTCATGAGACCCGGAAGGTTGCTTTAGCTGCCCGAGTTTACCAGTGGCCCGAACCTGCCTGTGCGAAGTTCATCGTTTGGCCAGTTGCCGGAGACGACCGGCCCTAGGTGACCAACACTCTTGGCGAGCATTGGTCCGTTGAATGATTGCCGCTTACCATAAGCACCTTCGAAGAAACCGTTGAGGAGCTTGAGATCGTGAATTTGAAGATGGCATTGACGGTGTTTGGCATGGTGTTCACGCTGGGTGCATATGGCGTCGAGGCTAACGATGCCGGTCTTACTGTATCGGCGTACGGTCTTTCTTGCAAAATCCCCATTCCTTCGTACCCGGCGACGGCTCGCCAGAGCGGTCACAAAGGTCGGGTTGTGGTTGGCTTTACCGTAAAGGCAAGCGGTGAGATTGCCGATGCCAGCGTATTTGCATCGAGTGGGTATGAAGATCTGGACAGCGTGTCAGTCAAGTCGATCGAGAATATGACTTGTGAGCCACCCAAGGGAGGCAGGGGCGTACAGGGGAAACAAGTGTTCGATTTCTCGATGTAATCGGGGAATTACACTGAAGCGTGCGCGTTTTGGGGAGCGAGCCTGACTTTGCCAGCGGCCCGAACCTGCCAGCGCGAAGTTCGTCGTTCGGCCAGTTGCCGATGATCACGACCGCCGGCTGCCGGCCAGCCGCGCCAAACGGTAGTGAGCAGGTGTCTTATCGCGGTTCACCTGGATGTGACTCACCGGAACGCGCTGGACAGGAGACGAGATGCACCGCAACTTTGTGATACGAGCTGGCCGCCCTTCGGATGCAGACCAACTGACGAAGCTCGCATTCCTTTCGAAGGCGCACTGGGGCTACCCCAAAGAATGGCTGGAACTGTGGGAAGCCGACCTTACGGTTAGGCCCGAGATGATCGAAGATTCAATCGCCTTCGTAGCCGAAACTGAAGAGCGGATCATCGGGTTCTGGGTCAGGGCCTCGATGGATTCCGATGAACCTACTCGCGGCTGGCTATTCGTTCACCCTGATCATATGGGGCAGGGTGTCGCACGTGCGTTATGGTCGGAACTCAGGAAAGAAGCGGCCGCCAGAGGAATCAGGAGTTTCGTGATCGAAGCTGATCCCAATGCGGTGCCATTCTATCTGGCGCTCGGTGCAGAAAAAATCGGCGAGAAAGAATCGACCGTCATTCCGGGAAGGCTCTTTCCAATCCTTCGGGTACCTGTCTGATGGGCGTCGTTTATTGATCGCTTATCGAGGACCACTGATATCGGGAACGGAGCACTACACAGGATAACGAACAGATTTCCCGCGTATCACATCCGCCCCCGAACCAAGCCTGAGTGTCACGGCAACAGTACCGTGTCGACCACATGAATCACACCATTCGACTGCATGACGTCGCCGATCGTCACATGCGCGACATCCCCCTTGTCGTCGGTGATGGCCCACCCCTTTGCATCGCGGCTGACGATCAGCGGATCGCCCTCGACCGTCTTCAACGTCGCCTTGCCGCCGCCCTGATCGACCGCCATGGCCAGGTCATGTGCGGTGAGGCGTCCGGGTACGACGTGATACGTGAGCACCTTGACCAGCGTCGCCTTGTTTTCCGGCTTCAATAACGTCTGCACCGTGCCGGGCGGCAAGGCGGCGAATGCCTCGTTGGTCGGTGCGAAGACCGTGAACGGCCCCTTGCTCGACAAGGTATCGACCAGCCCGCCGGCCTTCACGGCCGCGACCAGCGTCGTGTGGTCGTTGGAGTTCACCGCGTTCTCGACGATGTTCTTCGACGGATACATTGCAGCGCCGCCCACCTCCACGGTTTTGTCCATGGACATCGAACCCGCCGTCGAGGCCTGCGTGGTGACGCCCAGCGCGATCGCGAGGGTGAGCATCGTGCCGACCATTTTCAATTTTCTGCAGGATTCCATCTGGGTTCTCCCGAAAGATCGATGCTTCCGGCTGGAAGCTACCGAAGATACGAGACGAACGCGGCAACGGATGCATGCGGGACTGCCGAATTTCAAGCGGCGATGAGCGAACCGTGAGGCAAGTTCATGCGCCGCCGACGGCACCCTTCGCCAGCACCGGTCCGGTCGGCTGCCCGGTCGGCGATCCGCCGCGCGGTTCAAGCGACACGGCCAGTATCGCGCTGGCGTTCAGCGAGGCGAGCACCGTGCGCGGTATCGGCACGACAGTTGGCCGATCCGCGGCGATCAGGCCGAGGGAAGCGGGTCGTCCGCCCGGCGCGATCAGCCACAGTTCGGTGGAGCGATCGGCCGCGACGGGCGTATCGCTTGCCGGCACAATCACCATGCGCGCGCGCTCCACATCGACGGTCACGGTCCAGCCGGCGGTGCCGCCGTCGCGTACGAGGCTTGCGACCTTGTAGACGTCATGTGTGGGCCCTGCGGTGGTAGACGGGCGGATTGGCAGAACCGACAGGACAGCGAGCGCGATCGCCGCGATGCTCGAACCGATGCCGATCCAGCGCCAGCCCTGCAGGTTGTTCCAGAACCCGGCGCGCGGGCGAGGTGGATTGGCGGGCGCGAATCCGAGGTCGGCCCGGATGCGTACCCACACGTGCGGCGGCGGCTCGATCCCGACGATATCGTCGTTCAGCGGCAGCAGGTGGTTTTGCCAACGCGCCACGCTGGCGGCGAGTTGAGGATCGCGCTGCATCGCTTGTTCGATCCGCCTGCGCTCCGACCCGTCGAGCACGCCCAAAACGTATTCGGCACAACGGATGTCGTTCGGGCTGGAGAGTGGGGTGTTCATCGTTCGAGACACGCTTTGAGTTGGAGCAAACTGCGCCGAATCCAGCTTTTCAACGTACCGAGCGGAACACGAAGGCGCTCCGCCAGCTCCGCATACGTTGCGCCCGCAAAGAATGCCTCTCGCACCACGCTACGCTGCGTGGCGGGCAGTATTTCCAGGCAGTGCTCCAGCCGTCGCCGTTCCTCGCTGTTTTCAGCCGCGGTGACGGGCGACGGCCGTTCGTCGACCGCTTCTTCCATCGTCGACTCATCGACGTGTACTTCGCGGTGACGACGAAGGCGGTCGATCGCCCGATTGCGCGCAATGGCGCCAAGCCAGGTGATCGCGCTGGCCAGTGTCGGATCGAACGTCGCGGCCCGATGCCAGACCGTGACATAGACCTCTTGCAAGACCTCCTCGGCTTCACCGCGATCTCGCAGCATCGTCACGCACACCCCGAACAGTTTCGCGGAGGTGCGCCGGTAGAGCGTGCTGAACGCGCCTTGATCGCCGGCGCCCGCGTCGAGAAGAAGCTGGTTGAGCTCTTCACGCCGGTGGTTTTCGGATTCGCCGATCGACCGCTCGCTATCGGAAGCCAGGTTGCTTCTCATGTGCACTGAATTCTCCACCGGGTGGTTTGAAGAATCTGGGGCGGCATCTGACGCGTGACGAAGCGGGACGCGAGAGCGAATGTCGATAGCTGCCATCGTACCCCCGATCCCGCGATCTCCGAGTCTGCCAACTCAGTTACGTTCCAGGCGAGCATCCGGATGCACGTGTGTGGTCGTTTGACCGTATGCGGTCTGTAAGCGACGCCTGATAGATCGGTATGCGCAGACTCGGAATGAGTCTTCCCGGGACGACGGACGATTCTTTACGGCATGCTTACCGTCAACCGAAGCGTCGCGAAGGCCGTTCATACGTTGCAACGCGGCTTTCTCCCGGCGGCCCGTTCATCGTATGCCGGTTCCTGTTCGAATCCATGCTGGTTCTTTCTCGGCAAGACCGGCGCAACCATTATCGGAGCCATATGGCATTTCGTCTGTCCTTGCGAGCAGCCGCCACGATCCCCGTTCTTTGCATCGTGATGCTTGGCGGGTGCATCGCCGCGACGCAGCACCATACCGACGTGACCGGTTCATATCAGTCACGCACCGACGCGCAGCCGAAGCCTGCACCCGGCGCCCGCATGGCCAGCGCACCTTTTGTTCACCCCGGCCTGCTGCATACGGAGAGCGATTTCACGCGCATGCACGAGAACGTCGCCGCGCGGCGGCAGCCGTGGTTCGACGGTTGGCAACGCCTGGTTGCCAACCGGCATGCGTCGCTCGACTGGAAACCGAATCCGCAGCCGGCCGTCTATCGCGGACGCAACCCCGATCACGCGGAGAATTACGCCACGCTCTTCAATGATGCCGCTGCGGCCTACGCGCTTGCACTTCGGTGGAAGATCACCGGCGACGACGCCTACGCGCAACACGCCATAGAAGTCCTGAATGCGTGGTCGCGCACGCTGACGATGATCGGTGGCAGTTCCGACAAGTTCCTGGCTTCCGGTATTTACGGCTACCAGCTGGCGAACGCCGGCGAAATCCTGCGCACGTCCCCACTGTGGCGCGCCGACGATTTCCGGCGCTTCCAGTCGATGATGCTGGGCGTGTTCTATCCCATGAACCACGACTTCCTGGCGCGGCACAACGGCGGAAAGATCGACCACTACTGGGCCAACTGGGATCTCGCAAACATGGCATCCATGCTGGCAATCGGGGTCCTGACCGACCGTCACGACATCTATGCCGAAGCGGTCGACTATTTCAGGCATGGCGCCGGCAACGGTTCAATTGAACACGTGGTGTGGAAGCTGTATCCGGATGGGCTGGGTCAGGTGCAGGAAAGCGGGCGCGACCAGGGGCATACCATGCTCGATATCGCGCTGCTCGGGGCGTTCTGCCAGATGGCCTGGAGCCAGGGGGACGATCTTTACGGATATGACGACAACCGGTTCCTGCGCGGAGCGGAATACGCCGCCCGATACAACCTCGGGAAGGACGTGCCTTACACGCAATACACGAACAGCGACGTCACGCAGCCCGTCATCTCGTCGAATTCGCGCGGTGACGGGCGTCCGATCTGGGCACTCGTCTACAACCACTACGTCGTGCTCAAAGGACTCTCCGCGCCGGACGTCGAAGCCTATGCCCGCCAGGTCGCGCCGGAAGGCGGCGGTGGCGACTACGGTCCCAACAGCGGTGGCTTCGATCAACTGGGATATGGGACGTTGACCTATACCCTTAAATGACGGCCAGCGACTCAGGCAGACTATCCGGGATGCGACGCCGGCACGAGGCCTTTCTCACGCGCCATCAAATATTTTGAAATCCCTTGCGTCGCAGGTTGGCGTTGATCCCGTGCTCCTGCGCCAGGCGAGCCACCGATACGCCCGGGCGTAACGCAGCCTCGGCCAATGCGCGTTTGCCTTTCTCGGCATAGCGGCGACGGCCGTCGCTGTTTTGACGAACTCGTCTCAACGCTGAGTTTTTGTCAGCCATAGGTGCCCACCTCCCAAATAGGTGGACACCTATGCGCGTCGCTTAGAGCGCCGTTGGGTAGACGCCGATCATGGATCGCTTACGTTTGACTTCAACGGCCCGATTCGGCACTCACCTCTACCCGCGGGGTTTCCCTAATACTTTCGGCCAACGCAACCATTACAGTCGTCAATGTAATCGTTGTATCGAGAACGTGTCATTTCGGTTTCTTGCCGCGTTCCACGCCAGCCCCCCCGATATTCCGGGCCACGCGGCCAGTCAGGACAAGTCAAGGATGAACGAATCGTGAGCGCTTCTTATGCTGAAAAGTCGACGTTTTACGTGCCCAGGGCTTTCTTCTACATCCAGGGCGCAATCGTCTCGGTCTTGTTGAACGTCGTTCTTTATTTTTATCTGGCGAACTTTCACGACGGAACATCGATTCCCGCGATGCTTTCGGCTTATACGGCGCATGCATTGCAGTTCAAAGCGACTACCATCCTGCTCGCGTTCCTGCTGGGGCCGATGATCGTCATCTCGGGGATGCTGGCAGGCCGTCTATGGCATGCGGACACCAGCCAATATCATCAGTTGAGCTGGATCGCATTGATCAGTGATATTGCCTTTCTCGGCGCATGGGGGGCTGCCATTGGACTCGGCCTGGCCGCCATGGGCGTGCAGGAGTACGCGCCTCAGACGGTTCCATATACGCTCGTGGCAGGTTTCGGGTCGGTTGCGTCGGTGCTTGGGGTGCTTTGGGCGCCATTCGGGCTTTCGTGCTTTTACATCTCGATCAAATCCGGTCTGCTGCCCGGCTGGCTGAATATCCTCACGCTGGTTGCCGTTTTAATGAACTGCTGCGCCGTATTCGGTATGTTCACCATGACGGGCCCGCTTAACCCGATCAATGGTCAGATCGCCGCGGGATTCCCGTTCTATGGTCCAGTGACATGGTTCAACATGGTCATGACCTGGTTGCTGTCGCAGATGTTCAGCAGAAGATAAGTTCTACGAATTTGAATGACCCGTCGACCGCCGGCGGGATCGCCCGCCGGCGCGGTGCTCAGGCTTTGATCCAGTCGCGCGCCTGCTCCAGTTCGTTGACGTGGAACGCCTTGACTTCGGCCTTCGTAAAGAACCGCGCCAGATGCATCGCCGCATGGATCCATCCTGCATCGGCCACCACGGCGGCGCGCGTGACCTTGCGCGCCAGCGGCACGCCGAGCGTGATATCGGTCCACAACGCCTTCGGCTCGATGCCGGTGAAATGCTCGATGCGTTCGAGCACGCGGGTCTTGCCGTTCTGTTCGAGATCACCACGCATGCGCTCGATGGCTTCGCGCAGATCGTGGTCGGTGATTTTGCCTTCGACGGAAATTTCGACGACAGGGGAATCGGGCTCGGTGTGATAGAGGATCATGGCAAGACCTCCTGACTAGGGAGACGTTACACAATCAGGCGTGGCGTGGATGCGCCTGGCGTTCGATGATTGCTTCATGCTACCCCTTTCCCCATCGCCCGGTTGGCACGGGGCAGGGCAGGCCGACGTGTTCGCGCCATCACCCCAGCTCAAACGACGTCACCCCGAATACGCGATCGATCGCGATCGCGGGTGCGTCTTGCGTGTACATCCGCGCGGTTTCGAAGACGCTCGTCATGCCGTGCCGTTCCGCCAGCGCGACGGCCGCAGGGTTCGTTTCCGGCACGTCGAGCACGATGACCTCGCCGGGCATGCGCGCCGCCAGCGCGCGAAACAGCCCGGTGGCAACGCCTGCGTCATCCGCGAAGAGCGGACCGATCTTGCAGCCCGCCTTGCAGCGTCGCACGACACCGTATCCGGCGACGCGGCCGGCGTCGACCGTTGCGAGCGCAACGGCATCCGGCTGCGCGATCCACGCGGAGACGAAACGCTCGCGTGCCGCCGGAAAACACGGGCGATCGTAGGCAAGCAACTGCGCGAACGGCACGTCGGCCGCTGCCGTCACATGCGCGCACCCGATGCCGTCCACGCGCCCCTGGTAGCGGATGTTGCGGTACGCGGGCCGGAACCCGGACTTCCTGTAGTTCGCCTGTTGCGCGACGACGCCGTCGAGACCGATGTTGCGATCTCCCAGGTAGCGCATGCCGTGCTGCCAGATTCGCATGCCGAAGCCTTTGCCGCGAAACCCGGGTTTCACGATGTAGAGACCGATGAAGCCAAAGCGATCGTCATAGGCGACAGCGGCGAGGCACGCGACCGGTTCGCCGCGCCAGACGCCGACGAAGAACCCGGCCGGGTCCGCTTCCCTGAAACAGTGCGGGTCATGCAGGCCGGGGTTCCACCCTTCGGCAGCCGCCCATTCGACCGACATCGCCACCTCGTCGGCCGCCATCGTGCGCACGACAAAGTCTCCGCCTTGATCCATGGTTCGTCCCGGTCGCGGCGCAAAATATTGCCGCTTCGTGTTACGGAAAATGCAACGAGCAGGCGCCGGCAAGCGGGCACCTATCAACTGACAGAATAGACCGTGCAGGCATGCTCAACGCTACGGCTGCAGGACGAAATTTGCAGGGATCTCGACGCGCAACCGGGCGGTTCGCGTTTCGGTCGGTTTCAGGCGATCACGACCGACGGCTGCTGGTCATAACGGCCGTTTTGGAACGATTTTTGAAGGGACGCTCCCGCTTCGCCAACGGACGTATGCGGTCGATATCGCGTCCCGCCCGACGCACTCAGTCCGCCAGCGCTTTACCGGAGGCGTCCTTGATTTTCGCCTTCCATTGCTTGCGGATTTCGGACACGACCGGATCGGGAAGCGAGATGTAGTCGAGTTCCGTAGCGGCCTGGTTGCCGTTCTTGAACGCCCAGTCGAAGAACTTCAGCGTTTCCTTGCCCTGATCCGGCTTGTCCTGCTTCGCGTACAGCAGCACGAAGGTTGCGCCGACGACGGGCCATGCGTCCTTGCCCGGCTCGTCCGTCAGGATCTGGTAGAACGATTTCGACCAGTTCGCGCCTGCGGCTGCCGCCTTGAACGTTTCGGTCTTCGGTTCGACCACCGCGCCCGTCGAGTTTTTCAGCGCGGTGTAGACCATGTTGTTCTTCTTCGCGTATGCCCATTCGACGTAGCCAATCGCACCCGGCAGGCGCTGCACGAACGCCGCGACACCGTCGTTGCCCTTGCCGCCGGTGCCCGTCGGCCAGTTGACCGTCGTGCCTTCGCCGATCTTCGACTTCCACTCGCCGTTGACCTTCGACAGGTAGTTCGTCCAGATGAAGCTCGTTCCGGAGCCATCAGCACGACGAACGACCGCGATGTCGGTATCCGGCAGCTTGACCTTCGGGTTCAGTGCGGCGATCGCCGGATCGTTCCACTTCTTGATCTTGCCGAGGTAGATGTCGCCGAGCACCGGGCCCGACAGCGTCAGCGTGCCGGCCTTCATGCCCGGCACATTGACGACCGGCACCACGCCGCCGACCACCGTCGGGAACTGGAACAGGCCTTGCTTCGCGAGTTCGTCATCCTTCAGCGGCGCGTCCGAACCGGCAAAATCGATCGTCTTTGCGTTGATCTGTTTCAGACCACCCGACGAACCGATGCCTTGGTAGTTGACCTTGCCGCCGCCCGATTTCTTGTACGCATCGGCCCATTTCGTGTAGATCGGCGCGGCAAACGTGCTGCCCGCGCCGGTGATATCGGCAGCATGAGTGGTGACGGCAACGAGGGCCAGGGTGCAGGGAACCAGGATCCGGATGTTCATGTAACACCTCCTGTCTTCGGTCGGCATGCTGTTCTACACGCTACTGTCGGCTTGTGACCAATTCACGACGTGCGGCGATGTCGTTGTAGTCGCTTGCAACCGCTTGCAACGCCGTAACCGGCAGACCGTTCGACATGGGCGCCCAGGATTGCCGGCTCAGGCAACACGCAAGGATCCATGCGTCGCTCGCATGCTGGTTCTGATCTGGAAGTCTGATATGTCGAGCTGGATGTGCCGGCTGTCGTTCGGCAATGACTGTCGGTCGACCTGGACAGTGACCTTCGAGCGGTCCCGCGTCGAAGGGTGATAGGAGTATTGCATCTGGATGCGAAAACTCAAGGAACGTGCAACTGCCCGAACCGCCCGGATCAGTTCCCGTCGCTTGCCACTATCGAGGCCAACGCGCGATCGCCGTCGCGTTGGGCCGTGTCTTCGGCGGTAAAGACGTGCTCGCTGAATGCGATCAGCTTGAAGCCACTTCCCATTGAGCGAGGAACCGTGATGCCCCAATGCCAGCCTCCATCCTGTTCGAATACGTGGAGGGCGGGGGGCGCCTGGCTCGGTGCTGATGAAGAAGTCGTCATGGCGTGCTCTCCCGTCATCAGGCGACTGCGGGCAACTGCATCGAAGGTGCGAACTCAGTCTACGGGCATTTTTGTTGCGTCGCAACATGCGAGTTGCGGTAAAAATACCGAGTCGCCGAGCGTCATAATTTTGAAACACCATATGCACCGTGAGAGCTTACTGGCATATTGATGTGACGATTGTGATTTTTCGGAGGCATCATGGAAAGCGGTTCGCTTGTGTGGGCAGGGGTGCCGCATAACAGTGATGGTGTGGTCTTTCAGGTTCGCGTGGGGCGCGGGCTTCAGCGCTTTCATATCGCGCGGACGGTGCTTGAGAAGGCGCTCGATCTCGAGCGGTTGGCGACCGATGCGCGACAACTCGAGTGCTTTTATGAGCACTTGACTCCGATCCTGGGCGCCGCCCGGAAGACGCGTTCGAATGCCAAGGCCGATACTGTCCCCTTGAAGATTTCCGATTTCGTCAGAACGGGCAAGACGTGGGCCGGGCACGATGCCCGGGCAGTGACACGATGAGTGCCGTCGAGCGGTCGACGAGCCTCGCGGCTTGAAGACCGCGTGCAGGATGACGGTTCGTTCGCGCATAACGGCACGATCCTTGTCCGCATCGCCAATCACTTTCGCGACCCGGCCACGCGTTTCGAGTGTTGCTGCCCGCGTGGAACGAGCCGCCCGCGACGATGGGCTTTCGCTTTCCGCGATCCGGCAAATTCGTTGACTCCCCCGGTGCCGATCGGCAACGCGTGGGCGGGCAGTCATGTCGGTGACACCATTGCGCTCCGCTTCAATGGTGACAGAATCTGGCCATGCAGCGTCCTACACTGGACGTACTCCTTCATCACGGCAGGAATGCCGTCGTGTCCCGCACCCACAACACAGCCCGGAAAATCGTGCGAGCCTCAGTGAGGGCGATGATTGCGGTCATTCGAGCGAACGCGGTCACGGAAAAATAGTGGATCCCATCGTTTCGAAACACATAATCAACGACGGAGAAGAAATGGAGCAAGAGTCTCAGCCTGCGGCGATGCCATCGCTTGTCGTCAACGTTGGAGACGTCAACGAAGTCGAGCACATCGGGGGCGATCATTGGGGAAGCGCACGGAAGGCTCTGACGCCGGCCCTTGATGCCAGGCCGGGCCGTCTCGGTGCGAACCTGTTGCGGATACCACCGGGCAGAACGGCCTTTCCTTTCCACACGCACGCAAGAGAGGACGAGGTGTTCTTCGTGCTGTCCGGCCGAGGGGTCTTCCGCTACGGCGATACCGTGCAGGAAATCCGGACGGGCGACTGCATCTCGTGCCCCGCGGGCACCGGCGTCGGTCACCAGCTGGCCAATCCGTTCGACGAGGACCTTGTGTACCTTGCGGTCGGAATGAACGATCCGCACGAGGTCTGTACCTACCCGGACAGCGGCAAGGTCATGGTCCGCAGCCTGAAAACCGTCGGCCGGCTGGCCGAGGCGCCCTATATGGATGGCGAATTGGCCCGGCCGAAAGTGCTGGACCTCGCGCAGTCATTGCTCGCTGCCGCAAACTCATCGGGAGCTGCTTCAGAAAATTGAAGGCGTAGGCGTTGCGTGCGTTCGCGAATCTTGGGTCTGCGGAACGGAAAGTTACTTTGGCGTGCGGCGGCGGCAGTCCCGCCGCATGCGCGTCAGAGGCCGAGTTTCCGTTCGCTCATCCACTTCACGATCGCCGGATCGCGATGGGAGAAGAAACTGCTCGTGCCGGTCTCCAGCGTTGCGATGGCCTGCATGTCTTCGTCGGACAGTTCGAAGTCGAAGACGGCCAGGTTTTCCGCCATCCGCTCCTTGCGCACGGACTTCGCCAGCGCGACGATGCCGCGCTGAACCACCCATCGCAGCACGACCTGTCCCACGGTCTTGCCGTGGCGCTGCGCAATCGCCGCGAGCTGCGCGTTCTCGAACAGGTTGTTGCGCCCTTCGGCGAAGGGCGCCCACGCCTCGGGCTGAATGCCAAGCCCGCGCATGAAATCGACGCTTTCGTCCTGCTGGTGGAAGGGGTTGACTTCGATCTGGTTGACCGCCGGCGTCACCTCGTTGAAACACGCGATATCCATCAGACGATCCGGGTGGAAGTTGCTCAGTCCGATCGCGCGCAGCTTACCGGCACGATGCGCTTCCTCCATCGCTCTCCACGCGCCGTGAACGTCGGAGAACGGCTGATGGATCAGGAACAGATCGAGGTAGTCGAGGCCCAGACGCTTCAGCGACTTGTCGATGGCCACCCGAGCCCGTTCATATCCGACATCCTCGACCCACAGCTTGCTCGTGACGAAAAGCTGGTCGCGCGGCACCCCGCACCGTTTGAGGCCGCGCCCGACAGCTTCCTCGTTCTTGTAGGACGCCGCGGTGTCGATCAGGCGATAGCCTGCCTGTACCGCGTCGACGACGCAGCGTTCGCATTCCGCCTCGTCGGCAATCTGAAAGACGCCGTAGCCGACGATCGGCATCGTCATCCCGTTGTTCAGTGTCACATCCTGCATGGTCGGTCCTTGGTGCGGAAAGTCGATGGCGGCATGAGGCTGGCTCGGAGCGAACCGGATTTCATGGCCCTGAGGCGCTACTTTAGAAGGTGCGGTTTCAATCGAATAGTCGAATTCCGGTTGCACCAGTATCAAGCTGAGATTGATACTGGTGCGATGCGCATTCGACCATGCGCGCTTCAACACAAGCATCGACCATGCCCAGCAACGACTTCAAGGCCATCGCGACCTTCGCCAAAGCGGTGGAACTCGGCAGCATCCGGAAGGCTGCGCTGGCCCAAGGCGTCACGCCTCAGGCGGCGAGTCAGACCATCGCGCAGCTGGAGCAGCGCCTCGGCGTCCGGCTATTGCATCGAACCACGCGCAGCCTCGCGCTGACCGAGGAAGGGCAGCGGTTTCTGGAGAACACGCAGCCCGCACTGGAGGCGCTGGACAGGGCGCTTGTTCTGGCGCGGGAATCGAAGGACGAGATCGCGGGGCCTTTGCGTATCGTCGGGCCGAAATCGTCGTTCGCCGCGGTCCTGATGCCGCTGCTCGACGCGTTCTGTCGCGCGCACCCCGGCATACAGCCGGACGTCCAGCTCGATGACGGAATCGGCAACTGGGTGCTGGATCGCGTCGATGTCGGTTTCAGGATCGGCGCATCGGCCAGCGAAGGCGTAATCGGTCGGCAGCTCTTCCCGATCCAGATGATCGTGTGCGCCGCGCCTGACTATCTCGAAGCACATGGCACGCCATCGACACTGGACGACCTCGCGGCGCACCGGTGTGGCGTGTTCCGGCATCCTGCCACAGGCAAGGTGGCACCTTGGTACCTGAACGTCGACGGCAAGCTCGAACATCGGCAGATGTCTCCTGCGTTCGCGACGAACGACTCGGAGCTTGAAGTGCACGCGGTGCTCGCCGGGCAGGTGATGGGGCAGCTCGCGGGGTTCTCGGCCGTGCCGCATATCCGGGCGGGACGACTGGTGCCGGTTCTCGTGCAGCATATGAGCACGCACATCGGTCTGCACCTTTACTACGGAAGCCGAACTGCTCTGCCGAAGCGCGTGCGAGCGTTTCTGGATCTCGCGTTCGAGCGCCTGCATGACTGCCACGATTTCATGCTGACGGATAAAGAGATCGAGCGGTTCAAGGTGCGGTCGAAGCGATCTGTCCGCGCGCGGTAAGTTGGCCGGTTCATCACGTGTGATTTTCTTTCCGGGCGATTACCGGCCAGAGATCGACAGCGGCCGCGAAAGCGGGCCACGAAACGCCCTGGCGTCCAACGCGCCCATGGCCGCCAATCCATCGATGTACGCGCTGCAATCGGCGCGGTAACCGCTAGAATTGCGGTTTTAGCCCGGAACACGTCCATGTCTTTTGCCTCGCTCGGCCTGATCGACCCCTTGCTGCGTAATGTGCAGGACCTCAATTACCAGACACCTACGCCGGTGCAGGCCAAGGCGATTCCTGCCGTGCTCGGTGGCAAGGACGTCATGGCTGCGGCACAGACCGGCACCGGCAAAACGGCGGGTTTCGCGCTTCCGCTGTTGCAACGGCTGGTGCAGCACGGCCCGGCGGTGTCCAGCAACCGCGCGCGTGTGCTGGTACTGGTGCCCACGCGTGAACTGGCTGAACAAGTGCTGCAAAGCTTTGTCGCTTACGGCAAAGGCCTCGACTTGCGGTTTCTGGCCGCCTACGGCGGTGTGAGCATCAACCCGCAGATGATGAAGTTGCGCAAAGGCGTGGACGTGCTCGTTGCCACGCCGGGCCGGTTGCTGGATCTGAATCGCCAGAACGCGGTGCAGTTCGATCAAGTCCAGACGCTGGTGCTGGATGAAGCCGACCGCATGCTGGATCTGGGCTTTGAGCGTGAACTCAACGCCGTCTTTGCCGCGTTGCCCGCTCGGCGCCAGACGCTGCTGTTCTCGGCGACGTTTACCGACGATATCCGCGCGATGGCGGCGGGCATTCTGAGCAGCCCGGTCAATATCAGTGTCGGCCCGCCCAATGTCACGGCCAGCAAGATCAAGCAGTGGGTGGTGCCGGTGGACAAAAGGAACAAGCCCGACCTTTTCATGCACCTGGTGGCCGAGAACAAATGGGAGCACGCGCTGGTGTTCGTCAAGACCCGCAAAGGCGTGGACTACCTGGCGGCCATGCTGGATGAAGCGGGTTATGCGGTCGACACCATCCACGGCGACAAGCCGCAACCCGCGCGCCTGCGTGCGCTGGAACGTTTCAAGACACGCGAAGTACAGATGCTGGTCGCCACCGACGTGGCTGCGCGCGGGCTGGATATCGACGACCTGCCGCTGGTGATCAACGTTGATCTGCCGATCGTCGCGCAAGACTATGTGCACCGTATTGGCCGTACCGGCCGCGCGGGCGCGAGCGGCGTGGCGGTGTCCCTCGTGTGTGCCGATGAAGCGCCGCAACTGGCCGCGATCGAAGCGCTGATCCGGCAATCGCTGCCCCGTGAAGAAGAGCCGGGTTTTGAAGCTGATCACCGTGTACCGGAAACCAGTGCAACGGGCGAGATCATCAAGAAACCGAAAAAGCCCAAGAAACCGAAAGTGCCGCAGGCTGTGCCGGGCGCGAAGCAGGCAACCGGCAAGAAGCCGCGCCCGCAAGGCGGCGAAAGCAAACGCAAACCCGGGGCGCAGCGTGCTGTGGCCGCAGGCAAAGGCGCAAGTTTGTCCAGCGGGAACCCGTTCAGTGCGCAGAAGCCGCGCAGCAAGCCCGCCGGCAAGACAGCGGCGGGTGCGCGCAAGCCGGCTGGAAAACCCGCTGGTGGGCGCGGCAAACGTCAGCCCTGATTCGTGGGGGATGAGTGACGCCATCGCAGTGAGCCGAAGCCTGCGTATTGGGTATCGACGATTCTGAGCTTGACAGGATGGCCGGTAAAGTTCGGCGACCGATCACCTGAGTTCCTACGGTCGACCCGCCGTTCTGCGGCGCGCTCTGCCGCTGGCCGCGGGGCGAGCGTCGATCGGTAGCCGATCGGCGAGGTTCGGCCACAAGCGGTCGTTCGCACGCGGCAGCGTTCGGACGCTCAATAGTCGGTTACTCCGCGATAACCGGCCATCCTATCGTGAGGGACGAGCGCTCAGTCCAGCACAAACCCCCGCGCCCTAGTGAGAATCTGAGCAAGCATTTCAGGCACTACCCCCTCCGATCGGAGTGTTGCCGTCCGGTATGCAAGTTGGTTCTTTGCCAGATTTATCCCCGTCTCAGTCTCAACACTCTCGCAAGCAGCCGTCCATTCGCTCCAGTTAACTGAAAGGAATGTTTCAAGGTTGTCATCAAATATAGCCACCACGTCGGAAATGGTTGCGGATGGGAAGTCCTCTTCCGGCAAACCGAAGTACCTCATTAACTTCCGGTTCTCCACTGCGTGATTGTTACGTTCCCGGTCTATGTCGTCTTGCTTTTTGTTTTTGGCTTTGGCTCGTGCTTCAAATCCGCCATCGGCATCGAACAGTGCGTAGACTGGCACACCAATAGATTGCAGAATCGCATGCGCAAGGGGGATTGACGTTTTGCTACCCACGGAAACGATCGAAATTCCCGCTGCTTCAAGGGCGCCGGGAGACGTTCTATCCCCAATGCCGTAAAACACCGCAGATTCGGTGGGCCCCTCTACAAGAAACGCACGATTCGCGAAAAGCGCTGTGGCGAGTTGGTCCGCCACGTTATGGTCGAGTCTGCGGTCGACCACATCACCATCCACTATCCCAATCAGCCGAGCCTTCACATCCTCAACCGTGGAAAAATGCACCGTCACCACCGGGATTTCATCGGTTGATCTAGTCAATCGTCTAACTTGATGGAAATAGCGCGCCTCAAGGAAATAAGGGCTATGCGTCGCATAGGTTATCTGAATGCGCTTGCTGGCATCTTCGGCGAGCGATCTGAGTACCTTTGCAAAGGTCTGCGCCTGAATCGGATGCTGGAAAAGTTCAGGCTCCTCGATTGCCAAGCAGATGACTCCTTCAGTGGAGGCTGCGCCCGACTGCGCCAAGAGTTGTAGAGCCGAGATCAGCAGCGTGCGCTGAAAACCGTGCCCTTGCCGCTCCACAGCAGTCTCAGTGGTGCCATCGCGCACGGCCACATCAAATGTCGTGCGGGGGGGCTTGAGCTCTACTTCAGCCGGAGAAACCGTGATTGTCCGGCCAGGCGCATAGGTTGTGACGACTTCGTTGAGCTGCGTTGTGATAGTCCCAAGCTGCTCCTTGAACTTCTCTTCATACACTTTTTGCTGCTTTGCCAGCGACTCCGCAACGATTTCAGCGATTGCTGCATCGGCAGCTGATCGGTCAATCGATCGTTCAAGGATTCGCCCAATGATGCTTGCTTTCCCGTCGATGGACTCCTCGCTTGCTCGAAGGTCGGCCGTGACCAAGACGAAGTCGAAGAGTCCGCTCATCTTGCCGCCGCTGTTGAAGCCGAAGAAGTTGGTTTGCAGAGCTTCGGGCGCATCAATAAGTTGATCGATGTGAGCCGCCTCCCACGCCGTCATCGCTTGTTCGACAACTGGGCCAGTATTTGCCGCAGGCAGCTCAAGCTCCGGACGCTCCCGTCGGAGATTGGCATACAGCTCTTTCTTCGCCGTTGCACCGCCTGCCTCCTTGATCGCATTGAAGTCCGGAAACCCCTTCGCATTGGCAGAGAGAACGTCAGCGCCATCATGGGATCGGCGCTTCCATGCGGTAAACGTAGCAACTCCTTCCGGTGCATATTTTCCAAGCGCCTCGCGATCCTTTTCCGTCAGTTCTGCGAATGTCACCTGAACTTCAATATCTTCGTCGATTGCCCCAAAAGAGCAGTCCTTCTCCGTTAACGAGCCGGGTTTGCCGTTGAAGAACCAATCAAGCGCACGAAGCACCGTTGACTTGCCGGCACCGTTCGGTCCAATGAAGGTCGTGACGGAATCGAACGGGATCAATACGTCTTTCAACGTGCGAAAGTTTCGGATGCGAACGGATTGGATCTTCATTTCGGGCCTCTGATATTTGGTTCTATGTCGTTTCTCGCCGTGACAGCGACAGAACTTATCCCTTTTCCACCTCGATCAAAGATCATCAACCGAGCGCGCAACCACATAGCGGGGGGTGTTTTCACCAACCGCCAAGGCGCTGAAATACGCCTTGCCACATTCGATCTTGGCGCTTTCCTTGTCGCGCAGGTCGTCAGTGAACGAACTACTCTTGGTTTCCGCCACAAAGTACAGGCGCTGTGCGCCGTCTTCTTCCATCAGCACGACCCAATCGGGATTGTAGGTGCCCAGCGGCGTAGGCACTTTAAACCAGCCTGGCAGCTTGGCGTAGAGCTTGATGGCTTCGTTCTTCTCTAGCCTATCGGGAAAATCCCGCTCAGTGGTCGAGCCGTATGCCACGAGCTCATACATCGACTTCTGGGTCTTCGTTGATTCACTAACAAACCAGAACGTTGGAAAACCAACGGAAATATTAACGTGACAATAGGGAATCGGGTGGCTCGGGACAGGAATTTTTGACATATCGAGAAAGCCCCCGTTTTCTGGACACGGCTGCCGCAGCGCATGCGACTAAACGAACGTCCGTTCCACCATGAGAGCGGTTCGCTATGTCACCCTGAGTCGGCCGGCTGCAACGGGGCGAGGGGACGCAATGCCGACCGGCCGCTTTGGGGGCGATTGAATTCCACTGGCCACTTTCGGGCGATGAGTTCGAATCGCGGACGGACGCAGTGCGACCCAGAGCAGCCGGTCGGCCCGCTGTGCGCTCAACGGCAACAAACCGAGTACAGCTGTCATTCCCGCCAACAATTCGCGGGCAAGTCAGGTCGACACCGGAAGCTTTCGGACGTTGGCGAATGTCCGTGCCGTCTCTGCTTGCAGGTGCGAGCCCTTCGGCACAGGCCGGCCGTCAGCCGCGTTGTGACAAATTGATTGTCGCAACGGTGACGTTTTTAATGCGGTCTACGTTCACAGGGTGCGTTTTCTGGGCTAGATTGTCTGACGTTTCATATCTCAAAAATAAACAGATGACCAACAGTCCAGTCAATTCCTCCGCGAACGCGCGTAACAGCGCCGGAAGTAAAAAGTTCATCAGGGCGTCCATGAACCCGGGCGACAATCCATTCCTGAATGCCTGCGTGGGCACCAATACAGGGTCTTCGGACAACTCGTACGGGTACGCTGAGGGGTTCAGGACTGCTGCCGAATTGATGCTCAAGATTCTTGGTGTTGCGCGGCCGACAGCAACCGACGATAACTGGGGAGCCGATCTCCTGCTTGATACGCTCGTCTATCCAATCTGCTACTCCGCCAGACATCACGTCGAGCTTGCGCTGAAGCGGGCACTGCCACAGGCGTGGGCAATCTTCACGATGCGCTCCCCGAACAACCCGCAGGGACTATCGAAGCCGCGCAAGAACGAAGTCACCCACAGCGTTCTCGACGTATGGAGCTTGCTCGATGCGATCTGCAGCAAGGTGGGTGACGACCGACTTAGCATCCTTGTCAAGGACCTGGAGCCGTTCGCCGAGGGCATCGATGAGATCGACAGCTCCGGCCAGACCTTCAGGTATGCGTCCAACGCGGACGACGCAACTCTCCATCTGCGCCATACCTCGCACATTAACCTTCAGCACTTCGCCGACGACTACGCGGAAATGTGCAAGCTGCTGGAAGAGTTGGAGCTTCATCTGAACGCACTAACAGTCGAATACTCGATGGGCAGTTTCACCAGCAAACTGAATCGTGAGCAGCTCGTGGAAATTGCAAAACGACTGCCGCCGCGCTCCCTGTGGAACACTCCTGCGTTCAAGGAGGCAAAAGCGGAAATCATGGGCAGCTACCAGCTGACGTCAAACGATTTCCAGAGGGCCTGCGACATGCTCCAGGAGAAGCGCGCGTTGTCTCATCTCATCGGAGCACCCGCCCCAATCGCGGAGCTGCGGAAAGACACGTTTGAACGCCTGCGTTCCGTCTCTATGACGAGATCGGGAAAGGACTTGGCGGCCTTGACCCTTGACGAGCGTTCGGCGCTGTTCGGACTCTTGCAGGTGGGCTCGCCTACCGTCTATCCGGAACAGTTCGAGTCGTTCCTCGGGCCCCGACCCATGGATGAAGATAGGGCAGCTCAGTTCGATGTAGAAAGGGCACCGGATTATCTGGCGAGGCGGGTTTCGAGCCGTCCCGACCTTGTCGAGCACGGGTTGAGCGTCTTGGGACAGACAATTCTGTTGACCGAGTTCCGCGAAGTCTACGGGGAGGAAATCGACGCTCTGCGCGCAGCGCGTGAAGCACCACGGGATTACGATTTTGGCGAGATTTTCCGACGGCTGAAGCCTGCAAACAAGGGCGCACAGCAATAGCGGTCCGTAGAGGGCGTACTGCTCGGTCTGGTTTCAGTGTCGCCCGGAACTGCCGACCTTGGCGTCGTCCTCTTTTTCGTGAAGCGTAGCATCTCTTTAGCCGTTCGCGCCGACGCTAGAATCGGACAGTCGCCGCATGCCGGCTTTCTCGCAAAGGGTTACACACCAACTCAGCAAGTTTAACATCATGCTCGAATTCCCGAGATGGGACGGGTACCCGGAGCGCATGGTCGCGGCCCTCGAATACCGGCCCGTCGAGCGCTTGCTGCGGCTGCTGACGGTCACGTGAGCGATCGAGGCCCTGGCGAACACCGGACCTTGATCTGCTGGCGGACGGGCCGATGTCCGCTGTTCGCTGCATTGCAGCCTTTTAGCGGTATATCGCGACTGTCCGCAACGGGTCGAACTGCGCCGGTCGCGCGTTGTAGGGCGGCGGCCAGCCGCGTTCGGCCAGTTGCGGTCAGTCGACTGGCCAGCGCAGATCATCGACAAGTTGTTTGAACCGAAGAGGTTTGCCTTGGGAATAAGCGAAGACATCTGGGACTTGCGCGGTTGCGGCGTTGTACGCTGCGGAGTTCTACCGTTTCCGGCGCCGAGTCCCGCTGCTGTAGCGAAAGCGTTCGAGTTGCGCGACGACGACGCCTGTTACCGCGAAATCGATGAAAGTGAGGCGCATTGGATTATCGCTGAGGTGCTACATCGCGACCAAGCGTACCGCGCTGAGTTAATGACCGTGGCTCAGGCGGAACAGTTGACAGCAGAATTTCTTGAGCAGTTCGGCGCTCAACCTCGGTACTTCACCCATAACGGGTATTCGGTTACAGACGCGACGTTCGACACGGGGGTCCTCGTGATCGGTGTCTTGCAGTCCGGGTGTCTCTGGGTCGAAGACGAGGATTAAGGTGGTTACCGCCGCCTCGGAATGGCTACTGCCGTTTTGATCGGCAGACGCCTATCTACGGACGGTCACATGCGTAGTCGGTCGGCCGTTTAGGCGTCGGCTTTGCCCCCGCAATCGGCCATCAACGACGAATGCCCCTTCGTCGGGCGCTGCCTACATTGCGACAGCTTGGACTTTACGTCCGAAACCTAAAGGTTTGCTAGCGGTCGTGGCGTCGGGCAGCCGGACAGTGGCAAACTATCCGGGGTGAATTGCGGGCTAGCCAGAGACAGCACTGCGGTCGCACAGGTTGTCACGCGGCTCCGTCGCGATCGTGGGAGTTGTCATTCAAGGGGGATAGTCGTGGTGAAGAGGAACCGATCCATGAAGGAAAAGCATCGCTCGAGCCAGTCCAAGAAGCGAAAGGAACGCGCCGCTCAACCGAAGCACCAAAGCCAGCATGCGGATCAGCGAGTTCCAAATATCGTGACCAAAAACCCTCGTGCAGATATTCCATTCGAGCAGCTTGGACCAGCTGGCGCCAGAGGCGAATTACACGTCGTAGCGCAGTTTCCAGGCGACCACCGACTCGACATGGCTCGGCTTCAGGATAACGTCGAACGGGAATTTGTTGTCAGCGCCCGTCTTTCGAAGACGCCCCCGTTAACCGACGGCATCGATGGTGCCTTCAGTGAGAATGATGGGGGGTCGTATTTTCTGCCGGCCGTTGGGGCCGACGGGCTGCGCGCTCAGACATCGTTCGGTACGTTTGAAGTGAAAAAGAACCGTTCGGGCGAGCTCTCATTCATGCAGTTAGTCTGTCTGGCGACCAGCGTTTCAGATGCGCGCCGGATATTTCAGCTCGCTGCTCTGCCGTTCCTTGACAGGCTGGCGTACATTGCCAACTGCCCCGTGGTCGTGGCCGCAACGCGTATCGAAGATCGGGGGAATCAGTGTACAACCTTAGACTACATTTCTCCGTATCGAACCGTGCATATCAATTCGCACGCAGCCACGATACATCCCGAGATGGCTCCAGTGTACGCCATGTACAGAGAAGCCCAGAATTCCCATAGTGACTTCTACAAGTTTCTCTGCTACTACAAGATCCTTGAGGGCATTCTTGGACGCCTTCGCGCCGACACGTTCAAGGCTGCGAAAGACAGAGGTATCACGCTTCAGAAGACCAAGGACGTAGTCCCCGAGACGAACAACATTCCTGAAAAATTCAAGGAATATGTGGGAAATTCGGTCAAGATCTTCTTTGATTCCGTAATGACACCGGAATTCAGAAACGCGGTTGCGCACTTCGTAACCGACGACGGCGCAGTGCTGAATATGAGTTCGCCTGCCCACATTGAGAGCTACTCCAGCATCCTCATTATTTCCGAGCTATGCGCCAGAGAGGTGATCAAGAATCACGAAAAACTCGTGGCTGAGCTGCACGAACACGATTCCCGATAGGTGTGCGAAACCTGTAAGGCGACGATCACGCAAAAATGCGACCGTGGGCCTTTCGGTTGTTTGAGGCGCCCACCGTCAGCAAGGGCCGATTACGTGTCCTCGAGTGACGGCACGCAACGACAGATTCACTCGGATTCCTGCCCTTGAGATGATGATGGCTCGACCGGCAGATTCGGGTCGGTAACGGACGATCCTGAAATCCGTCACCAATGACGCCCTTCATTCACGTTCACGTGCCACCCGTCACAGGACATGACGATCATTCGGCGCGCGAACGGCCGTCTCTCTTGAAGTCGACGCGCATGCCTCACTGCGCTCGGGTATGCTGCGTCAAAATCGGCCCGGCGAACCAATCGCATGCGGCTCCGACAGAGCGGGCAACAGCTTGATCGCATCGCGAACCATTCGCTGCACCACGCCGCATTCATCTCCCGGAAAGGAGGCCGCACATGCCAGAACTGGACAACCTGCTTCACGAGCGAATCGTAGCGCTGAGCGAAGCCGGCGATGCATTGGCGGAAGACGAAAACTACGAAGGCGCGCTCGCGAAATACTGGGAAGCATTCGACCTGCTTCCCGAGCCCAGGACCGATTGGGAGGCGGGAACCTGGCTGCTGGCAGCGATCGGCGACACGAATTTCCATCAAGGCGACTACGCGGCGGGCCGCGATAATCTTGGCCACGCGATGCATTTCCCCGACGCGATCGGCAATCCGTTTCTGCACCTGCGGCTCGGGCAGTGCCAACTCGAACTCGGCAATCTCGATCGCGCGGCTGACGAACTGATGCGCGCCTACATGGGCGGCGGCCCCGAACTGTTCGAGGACGAGCACGGCAAGTACCTGCAATTCCTCGCCACGCGGGCGGAAGGAATCAAGACGCCCTGACCCGAATGCATTAGCGTTTCCCCCAATGCGGAAACGGCCGCAGCCGCCGATGTTGCAGAGAGAGAAGATGTAAATAATTGATCCGAGGCCAATTATGACGACATCCGAAACAAACGGACCAAATGCGGCATCGCCTGAAACGGCTGAAACGGCTGAAACGGCTGAAACGGCTGAAACGGCTGAAACGGCTGAAACGGCTGAAACGGCTGAAACGGCTGAAACGGCTGAAACGGCTGAAACGGCTGAGGCGGCCGACGCGGCAGCGGCATCCGACGACGCATGCAGCGCACCGTCGATCCTGCTGGTCGACGACGAGCCGAGCATGCTGTCAGCGCTCAAGCGCGCGTTCCGGCCCGCAGGTTACGACATCCTGACAGCCGACAGCGGCGAAGCCGCGCTTGAAATACTGGCGTCGACCGAAGTCGACCTGATCGTGTCCGACATGCGGATGCCGCACATGAGCGGTGCGGAATTTCTGGCCCGCGCACGGGCCATGTACCCGGACACGATGCGCATCCTGTTGACCGGTTATGCGGAGATCGCGTCGGTCGTGCAGGCCGTCAACGAAGGCGGCGTGTATCGCTATCTGAACAAGCCGTGGGACGATCACGATCTGCTGATGACCATCGACCAGGCGCTGGAGCAGCGGCGCTTGCGCCGCGAAGCCGCCCGGCTGGCCGCGCTGACGGAGGCCCAGAACGAAGCGCTGCGCCGTTTCAACACGGAACTCGAAACGCAGGTGCGCGCGCGCACCGAGGAACTCGGCCAGACCGTGATGTTCCTCGAAGCCGCGCAACGCGACCTGAAAAGCAGCTTCACGGCGATGGTCCAGGTGTGCGCGAGCATGATCGAAATGCGGTGCGGGACCGCCAGCGGCCACGCAATGCGGGTCGGCGAGATCGCGCGCCGGCTCGCGTTGTCGTCGGGGATGAGCAGTCTGCACGCGCAGGACGTCTATTACGCGGGGCTGCTGCACGGGATCGGCAAGCTGTCGTTGCCCGACGAGTTGCTGCACAAACCGACCACGCGGATGACGACGGACGAACACCGCCTGTTCCAGGAGCATCCGCTGCGCGCGCAGATGGTGCTGACGCCTGTCGCGCAATTGCACAAGGTCGCATCGATCGTGCTGCACCAGTACGAGCGCTTCAACGGGCGCGGCACGCCGGACGGGCTGGCCGGCGACGCGATTCCGCTCGGCTCGCGGATCGTTGCGATCGCACGCGATTTCGAAGGGCTGCGCAATGGCGAAATCGGCGCGCCGCATTCGCTCGAGCAGGCGCTCGACGCGTTGCAGTCGCAGGCCGGCGTGCGTTACGACCCGCAGATCGTCGAGCGTTGCATCGAGCTGATGCGTGACCCGGCGAGTCTCGGCATCGCGGCGTCCGTCGCGGAGATCAAGTCCGCGCAGCTGCGCGAAGGGATGCAACTGGCGGACGACCTGCGCACGCATCGCGGCGTGCTGCTGATGACGAAGGGCAGCGTGATGTCGGCGCACCAGATCGAGCTCGTACGCCGCTTCGAGACGCGGGAAGGGGCGCCGTTCGATATCCTCGTTCTGGCCGGCTCGGCCGCCTCGAAGCAGACGCACAACGCGAGCGCGCCGCCCGGCTGACACAGGACGCGCGGCGGGCTGGCCGCGGCGCGCTCGACTACGTGCCGCGGCCACGCATTCACATCGCTTCGGGCGCTCGATCATGCACGGCACCTACAACCTCCTGCTCGTCCTGCTGTCGCTCGCCATTGCGACGCTGGCGTCCTATACGACGCTCGACCTGGCCGCGTTCATTTCGCTGCTCGACAACCCGAAGCTCAGGCATGCGTGGCTGGGCGGCGGCGCGGCCGCGATGGGCACCGGGATCTGGTCGATGCATTTCGTCGGCATGCTCGCGTTTTCGCTGCCGATTCCGCTCGGTTATGCGCTGCTGGACACGGGCGCATCGCTCGCGCTCGCGGTGCTCGTATCGTATTTCGCGCTGACCGTCGTTACGCGTGCGCGGCTGGGCTGGCGGCGGCTGCTCGCGGGCGGGGCGCTGATGGGCGGCGGGATTGCCGGCATGCACTACACGGGGATGGCCGCGATGCACATGCAGCCCGGCATTCGCTACGATCCTGCGCTGTTCGCCGCATCGATCGGCGTCGCGGTGATCGCGTCGACGGCCGCGCTATGGATTGCGCAGGCGCTGCGCGTGCAGCAGGCGCGCCATGCGACCGCGCAACGGGTCGGCGCGGCCTTCATCATGGGCATCGCGATTACCGGCATGCACTATACGGGGATGGCGGCCGCGCATTTCGCGCCGGACGCTCGATGCGGCGCCGCGAACGGGATCGACGCGCCGTGGCTCGCGACGACCGTCGCGCTGTTTACGATGGCGACGCTGATCGTCACGCTGCTGCTCAGCCGCTTCGATGCGCGCACAACCTTTTTGCGCGGGATGGCCGACACGCTGGAGAGGCTCGTGCAACTGCGCACCGCGGAACTCGAACGCGCGTTGCGCCGCTACGAACAGACGACGGAGATGCTGCAGCGTACGCGCGAGAACATGGCGATCGAGATCGACGAACGCAAGGCTGCGCAGGCACGGCTCGAACAGGAAAAGGATGAACAGCGGAGACTTCTGCATGCGCTGGAGGAATCTCACGTGCAGTTGCTGCAGTCGGAAAAACTCGCGTCGATCGGCCAGCTCGCGGCGGGCGTTGCGCACGAGATCAACAATCCGATCGGCTTCGTCAGCGCGAACCTCAATACGTTGAAGACCTGGGTGCGCAGTCTGCTCGACGTGGTCGCGGCGCATGAAGCGGCGCTGCCGCAGCTCGACCCCGCCGCCCGCGACGCGCTGACGGCGATGGGCCGCGCCGCGGATCTGGACTATGTCCGCGACGAGATCGTGACGCTGATCGACGAATCGATCGACGGCGCGGTACGGGTGCGGCGCATCGTGCAGGACCTGCGCGATTTCTCGCGCCCGGTCAGCGATGAATGGAGCGTGGTCGATCTCCATGCAGGCATTGAGAGCACGCTCAACGTCGTGCATAACGAACTCAAGTACAAGGCCGACATCGTGCGCGACTATGGCGACCTGCCGCAGGTCGAATGCCTGCCGTCGCAGTTGAACCAGGTATTCATGAACCTGCTGGTCAACGCGGCGCAGGCGATTCCCGAGCGCGGCGTGATCACGATCCGCACGTCGAGCGACGGCGAGCAGGTGTCGATCGCGATCAGCGACACCGGGACGGGCATGACGCCCGACGTGGTCCGGCGGATCTTCGATCCGTTCTTCACGACGAAGCCGGTCGGGCAGGGAACCGGGCTCGGCTTGTCGGTCTCGCACGGCATCGTCGAGCGCCATCGCGGCGCGATCGACGTGACGAGCGAGCCCGGGCACGGCACGACGTTCTGCATTCGGCTGCCGGTCCGGCGGGCCAGCGACAACGCGAACGCGGCGGCGCTGGAGCAACGGGTGTAAGAACCGGCCACTACCGCCGATCCAGCAGCGTATCGCTCAGCACGCTGAACGCAGCGCCCGGCAGCTCCTGCAAGTGTTCGACCACGCTGCTGACCGGATAGAACGCTTCGACCGAATCGTCGAGAATCCCGACGCCGATCAGCTCGACGCGTTGCTCGCGCAGCGCATCGACGCGTGCGCGCAGGTCGGTGCGCAGGATCGCCGGGTTGCCGTCGCCGGTTGCCGGAAAACCGTCCGACAGCACCATCAGGATGCGCCGGCGCGCGCGTTTCGACAGCAGCCGCCCGGCGGCCCAGCTCAACGCCTCGCCGTCGGGATTCTCGTGGCCGCATTCGATGCAGGCGAGGCCGCTCGGGTTGTCGGAATCGAAGCGCTTGTAGACGCGTAAGTCGAGCCGTTCGACGAAGCGGTTATAACCGAAGGTTTCTTTACCGTCGTCGATCCAGCGCCGGTAATGCGCGCGCATCGCGGCATCCTCGACGGAGCTGTAGCCGAGTACTTCGCACGCGAAACCGAGCTGCATCAGCGCGTCGCATAGCGCGGCCGCGCAGAGGGTCGCGAGTTCGATCTTCTTGCCGGCCATCGAGCCGCTGCAATCGATCAGCAGGCTGACCGCCGCATCGCGCCCCGGCGCCGCGCGTTTGACGCGAAACGGCGTGCGATAGCCGGGCGTGGTCGCCAGGCGCACGAGCGAGGTCCGGTCGAGCTGGCCGCGCTCCTGTTCGCGCTTCCAGCGCGTTTGCTCGTCCACTTTCAACGCGCGTTCAAGTCGACTCTTGAGCGGCTCCGTCTGCGCGCGGGCCGCGCCGCGGAGGCGATGCCAGCGAGCCGGTTCGCCCTTTCCCGTGAAGTCGGTGATCGTATCGAACGCGGTGGTCAGCGGGACGGAGAACAGCGGCCGGTTGTCCGCGGACAGGCGGATCGAGCCCGGCGCCGCATCGCCCGGCGTGGGTGCTTCGGTCGACGACTCGGTATCGGCGATCGCACCGGCGCCGGACTCGGCGCTGACCGGCGCGCGCGCGTCGTCCGATGCGCTTTGTCCGTCCGATTCGAATTCGGCGGCGATGCTCGCGCTGTCGATCGTGCTGCCCGGATCGGCCGTGAACATCATGTTGTTGGCGCCGGCCGACGCGAGCGCGCGCACGCGTTCGACAATTCGGTGCGCCGCGCGGATGCTGTCGGCCGTCGATGTCACTGCGCGCGCGTCGTCGACGAGATCGTCGGATGCGGCCATCGTCGCGTCGAGCGACGGCACGCGCTCGATGGCGGACGGTTGTTCGTCCCACAGCGCGCGTTCGATGCGCCACAGCAGTTTGTCGCGCCACGCGATCCCGGGCCATCGGCCGAGGGTTTCGGTGGCCGACGCAGCGCGCATCCGGCGCAGGAACGTGTTCGCGCCGGGATAGATCGCGACCAGGCGAGTGGCCACGCGCCGATCGTCGATCGCCTGCGCGATGGCCCGCACACTGGGGGACGTCAGCGCGGCCACGTCGTCGATTGCGCCGAAGCGTGTGCGTGCCGCATGGAGGTCGACGAAGCCGGTGATCGCGTCGTCGTCGACATCGCCGGCGAGCAGCGTATCGGGCAGCACCAGCACGTCGCGCTGCACGACCGGCCCGTGGCTCGCGAACCGCACTTCGATGTCGTGCCGTTGCGTGAGCGTGCGGGCCAGCCGCGTCAGGCGAAGCGCGCGCGCATCGTCGTCCCGGTCCATCGCGCTAGGCCACGACGTCGATGTAGTGGCGAATGATGTTGCGGATCAGGTCGGCGTCTTCCGCACTGACCTTCGCATAGATGGTCGGGCCGGCGGCCGATTCGGGGTCGCCGGTGCGCAGCATCAGCTCGGCCCAGTCGAGCAGGCGCCGCGTCGAGAACGCGCTGGTCAGATCCTCGCGGACGAACGCGGCGCGGCAGTCGGCCGCGATCGCCGCGAGCGTGTCGGCCATCGCGTCGGACATGGCCGCGCCGAAGGTCCGCTGCAGCACGCGCGCCTCGTCGGGCGGCGGCAGATAGTCGAGGTGGTACACGCGCCAGCGGTCGAGGAACGCCTCGTTCATCACGTTCGCGCCCTGGTACAGGTGGCGGAACTGGCCCATCGCGCCCACCGCATTGGCGGTCGCGAACAGCCGGAACGACGGATGCGGCACGACGATCTCGTTGCCTTTTTCCTTCAGCAGCAGGCGCCCGGCCGGTTCGAGCACGGCGGTCAGCACCGCGAGGATGGCCGGTTCCGCGAAGTCGATCTCGTCGACGATGAGCCACAGCCCTTCGCGCATCGCGGTCGGCAGCACGCCGTCGACCCAGATCGTCTCGCCGCCCTTGACGGTCCAGAAGCCGACGAAGTCGCCGACCGTCGTCTGCCCGTTCATGTTCGAGCGCAGCACGCCGTGGCCGGCCTGCGCGGCCGCCTGCTCGATGAGGCTCGTCTTGCCGGTTCCGGTGTGCCCGATCAGCAGGATGCGCCGGTTCTCGACGATGTCTTCCAGCACGCTCGTCGCACGCGCGGTGAACAGGTAGGCCGGGTTCGGCGGCGGCACGAGCGGCCCGCCGGGGCCGCGTGGCATCGGCACGCCGCCCACGAGCACGGTATGCGTTGTCTCGCCGGCGGCCGACGGCCGCGCCACCTGCGCACGGCGCAGGTCCTGCATGAAACCGCCGCGATGGGCGGGGGCCGCGCGCTCGCTGGCTTCGCGCCGGACGAAACCTTCCTGAAGCCACTTGTGCAGTTTCGCGTCGAGGTTGTCCGCATCGACGACCGTATCGACCGACGTGCTGCCGTCGGGCCGGTGATGCTGGATGCGGTACATGTGCGCGCGTTCGGAGCGGCTGACGATCCATTGCCCGGCGGACGGATCCGCGAGTTGCCGATAGACGCCGAGTACCGATGGGGCGGAAGGGTGGTTGTCAGCGGGTGCGTTCATGGTGGCAAGCGAGAGTGGGCGGCCGACGCGGTATGCCGTCGAGGCATCGCGTCGATTGTATATTTTTGCCGCGCAAGGCGACATTCGCGCCGGTATTGGCTCGCTACGCTTCAGCGCGGAACGGGCGGCCAGCCAGCCCGCCGGATCAGGCGATCACCATCTGTAACGCGCTGCAGCATGATTGTCCGGCACCCGCGCGGCGGCACCGAACAGCTTTTCCCGGAACGACCCCGGCGCATAGGCGGCCGGGTAGCGCTGGCGGCGCGTCAGTTCGGGAACGAGCAGGCTGGCGATCTGCCGGTAGGAATCCGGCAGCGTCAGGTACGGGACATTGAGCCCGTCGATGCCGGTCGCGTCGAACCAGTGTTCGAGCGCATCGGCGACCGTGCGCGGACTGCCGGACAGCACCGGGCCGAGACCGCCGAGGCCGGCCCAGTCGATCACGCGATCGACGGTCCAGCCGGACCCGTCGGCCTGCGCGAACTGGGTCGCGAGCGACTGGATCGCGCGGTTGTCGAACGTCGTCAACGGCGCCGCGCCATCGAGTGCGGCGAAGTCGATGCCGAGCCAGCCGGACAGCAGCGCCCGCACGGCGTCGCGATCGACGTGCCGGCGGTAATCGGCGAGCGTCGCGGCGGCGAGCGCGTCGGTTTCGGCAACGACGATCGCCGCCTGCGCATAGATGCGGACCGCATCGCGCGGCCGGCCCGCCTGTTCGGTGCGGTCGCGGATCGCGTCGACGAGCTGCGCGAGCCGTTCCGGTGAATGGGCCACCACGAACGCGCATTCGGCGTGCTGCGCGCAAAAGCGGATGCCGCGCGGCGACGCACCGGCCTGGAACAGCAGCGGCGTGCGTTGCGGCGACGGTTCGCTCAGGTGGATGCCGGACACGTTGAAGTGCCGGCCCGCATGCGCGACGGCCCGCACGCGGGCGGCATCGGCATAACGACCGGCGGCCGCGTCGCGCAGCACCGCGTCGTCGCGCCAGCTGCCTTCCCATAACTGGTAGCAGACCGACAGGTATTCGTCGGCGTAGTCGTAGCGCAGGTCGTGATCGGCCAGCTCGGGGCGGCCGAGGCTGTCGAGCGCGCCGGGCAGGTAGGACGTGACGATGTTCCAGGCCACGCGGCCGCGCGTCAGGTGGTCCAGCGTCGAGATGCGGCGCGCGAACACGTACGGATGCTCGGCAAACACCGACGACGTGAAGCCGAAGCACAGGTTCTCGGTAACGGTGGAGAGGCCGGCGATCACCGGGAGCGGATCGTTGACGGGCAGTTGCGCGGCCGATTCGATCGATCGCGCGAGGCCGTCGCCGTGCGCCGCGTGGGGGCCGAGCACGTCGGCGAAGAAAATCGCGTCGAAGCGGGCAGCTTCCAGCAGGCGGCCGAGCGCGAGCCAGTGCGCCATGTCGAGATAGTCGCGCGAGCGGTCGTCGCGATGCGTCCACATCCCGGGCGCGAGGTGGGTCGGGCTGTTCAGCAGGAACGCGTTGAAGCGGATCGGCTTGCGCATCCGTGCCGTCCGTCACGCGCAGATCGGCGTGAGCGCGTCGACGCTCGCGCAGAATGCGTCGAGCTCGTCGTCGGTCATGTCCGCGCGGAGCGTGACGCGTACGGCCGGGCTGTCCTGCGGCACCACGGGAAAGAACACCGGCGACGTGAGAAAACCGCGCTCGAGCAGCGTGGCGGCCATCCGGTTCGCGAATTCGGCATCGCCGCAGCGGAGCAGCCGGATCGGTGACGCGCTGCCGTGCTGAGCGGTCGCGAGCGCGGCGTCGAAGCGGCGCAGGTTGTGCTGCAGCCGCGCCTGCAACGCGGGCAGCTCCGGTGACTGATGGATGTCGAGCGACGCGAGGCCGGCGCCGATCGCGGCCGCATTCAGGCTCTGCGACCAGTTGGCGGGGCCGCCGTAACGATCGATCAGGTTGCGCGTGCCGGCGTCGCGATACAGCAGCACGCCGCCGCTCGCACCGAATGCCTTGGCGAGCGACGCGACGACGAACACGCGTTCGGGCAAGTCGCCCAGCACTGCATGCACCAGCCCGCGGCCGAGCGGGCCGATCGCACTCAGCGCGTGGGAATCGTCGTAATACACCAGCATCCCGTACTTCTGCTGCAACGCGATCACGTCGGCGACCGGCGACACGCCGCCCATGCTGTAGAACGAATCGGCGATGTAGGCGACCTGCCGGTGCTGGCGGCACAGCGACTCCAGATGATCGAGGTCGTTGTGCGCGATGGTCAGCACGTCGGTTTCGTCGGCGCACGCGGGTTTCGCGTGGTTCATCGAGTAATGCGCGAAACGGTCGAAGGCCATCACCGGCCGCACGCCGTCGCTCAGCAGGCCGGCCGCCATCAGCGGCAGCATGCCGGTGCTCGCGGCGCTGCACGACAGCGCCACGCTGGCCGTCGCGCCGAAGTGCGCGCCGAGCGCCTGCTCGTAACGGTCGAGGATCGCGAGCTTGCAGCGGTTGCGCGAGTTGGCGATCCGCAGCGTGCGCGTCGCGCGCAACGCGCTCATCGCGCCTTCGAGGATGCGCTCGTCGTAGTCGAGGCCCAGATAGGAGGTCGTGCAGAAATGCGCGAACTGCCGGCCGTGCGCGTCGTGCAACCGATTGCGGCCGGACACGGTCGCGTTGATGCCGGCGAGACCGATGCGCTGCGCATCGTCCCATTCGCCGTGCGAGCGCGCGACGACCTTCTGCAGATTGGTGTGGCGATTCCGCTGTTCCATGCCGGGTCTCCGGTGTGATGAAGGGGCGCGTGCGCGTCAGCCGAGCAGGCCGGCCCAGTACAGGCCGGCGGCCAGCTCGACCGCGCGCGTTTGCGTCGTATGGGCCAGCCGGAACGCGTCGCCCTCGATGGTTTCGTCGGGAAACTCGGTGATGAGCGTGAACGGCACGGTCGAGCGGTGATCCTCGAGCACGTGACACGGAATGCCGTTGATGCGCGGGAACGGCAGGTCGCCCGCGTGCGCGTGCCATGCATGGAGTTGCCGTTCGTTGAACGCCACGAGTTCGTCCGATTGCGACAGCGCGTGGGTCAGCGCATCGAGGAACGGCCGCCCGTCGTGGCCCGCGTGGTGCCGCAGGATCAGGAAGAAACCCTTCGGAATCGACCAGAGTTCGCTGCCGCGCGGGATGTAGCCGCTGCGCGGCCGCGTCCATTCGTGCGCGGGGTAGCCGTGCAGGCTCAGGTGCAGCCGCGCGCCGGTGCGTTCGATCGCGTCGAGGCGGGCGGCTTTCTCGCCGAACGGCGGTTGCGTGCGGGCTTCGAGGTCGTCGCCGAGCGCGGTGAAACGCGCGGCATGGGACAGGTGCGTCGGATGCGTGGCGCGCAGGTGATGATGCAGCGCGGCGCCGTCCGGATTCTCGAGCGGCACGAGCGCGTAGTGCGCATCCGCGCGTGTGTTGAGCGCGTGGGCGGCCCGCAGCGCGCCGACGACGCCCGACGGTTCATTCGCATGCTGGCCGGCGGTGACGACGAGCCCGGGCATTGCGCCCCGCACGTATATGCCGTTTACGCCGCGGCCCTGGTGAGAGGTGACGGCGAACCGCTCGCCCGGCAGCGCGTCGAGCGCGCGGGCGACGTCGGGTGGCGACAGCGGCCGGTCGACTGCCGCGAGTGCAGCTGGCGACGCGAGCGTGTCGCGCGAGGCGGCTTCGGTTTCCGCCGTATCCGCGCGGACATGTGTTTCAAGCGTGATGCGCAGCGTCGTATCGCCTTGCGTGCGAACGATCTCGGGCACGATCTGGCCGGACTGCAGCGTACGGTCGGACGCGTCGCGGCCCGCGTGCGCGTGGAAGAATTCGGCCGCGCCGTAATAGGCGTCCTCGGTCCAGGCTTCGAGCGTGCTGACGAGTTCCTCGCCATACGGCAGCGTACGCTCGATACCCGCCGTGGCGATCGCGATCCGCAGGATGTCGAAGAACGGCGCGTTGTCCGGCCACGGATGCGCGCGCAGCGCGTCCAGCGTCGCGGTGGCGGCGGCCTCGAATTCGGTGACGAGCGGCGCGTCCTCGATCAGCGTGTCGCCGTGCCACGCGCGCAACCAGCCGCACGGCGACGCGGTCGTGTCATTGGGCGCGAAGATGCGATGCGTTGCCCCGTCGGTTTCGACGACATAGTGCGCGGGATCGTCGCCGGGCTCGAACGCGAATTCGAGCGGCGCGAGCCAGCCCGCGAGCGGATACGCTTCGAGCCGGAACCGCTGGTGTGCGCCCGCGGGCGTGCGGACCACGATCCGGCCGGTGCGCGGCGGCGCGAATTCCTCGATGAAGAAATGCAGCAGCGGCTTGTACGCGCTGCGCAACACCGCGTCGATGCCGCGCGCGGCGAGCGTGCGTTCGGCATCGCGGCGCGCTGCTTCGTCTTCGAACAGCCAGGCCTCGATGCGGGTCGCGGTGCCGGCCGTGAAGCGGTCGGTCAACGTGCGCAGCGTGCGCGGATACACGGCAGTAAAAAGCGTCGTCATGGTGAAGGAAGGCGGGGACGGGTCGGGAAATCGATCGGCGCGCGGCGGCGCCGGTCGTGTCGAAGGTGGGTTGCGACGTCAGCCGGAAACGGTCGGCCGCGCGACGGGGTCGCCATGGGTCGACGCACCAGGATGCGCGGGTGTCCCGTGCACACGATGCGCGGCCGGCAGCGCGACACGCACATACAGAAATGCGCGCCGTTCGCGATCGGGCAGCACTTGCGGCCCGTAGCTGATCGTGACCGCGCCGTCGTTGATCTCGCCGGACTGCGCGAAACGCCATGCGCCGGGATCGCTGTCGAGCAGGAATTCGGCGCGGGCATACGCGTGCGGCTCGAACAGATCGGGGATCGCCACCGGGTGGCCGGCGAGCTTGTCGAGCAACGCGTCGACCACGTTGAAGCCATAACCGTCGCGCACGATGTCGCAGATGAAGCTGCCCGCGATGCGCGGATTCAGTTCGATCACATGCGGCACGCCGTCGTGCACGATGCAGTCCAGGTGCACGGGCCCCCACGTGAGCCCGGCGGCCGCGGTCGCGCGCGTGCCGACGTCGATCAGCGCGCGCAGCGTGTCGGCGTCGAGATCGAGTTCGGACGTATAACCGCGTTCGAGAAAGCCCGCGCCATGGCGCTTCAGCTTGCGCAGCGCACCGACATAACGACCGTCGAAAAACTCGACGCAGTATTCGCTGCCGCTCAGGAATTCCTCGATGACGACACGCTCGGTCGCGAGCGACGGCGTATCGGCTTGCGCGGCGGCGAGCGCGTCGAGTTGCGCGCGGACTTCGTCGATATCCTCGCAGCGCCGCACGCCGTCGCTCGCCGAGCCTTCCGACGGCTTGACGACGACCGGAAAGCGCAACGGGTCGGCCGCGGCCGCGAGTGCCGCCGGCGCGGCCAGCGTGCCCGAGACGAATTGCGCGGCCGGGATGCCGTGCGCGGCGAGCAACGCTTTCTGGTTCGACTTCGACACGGCGTGCGCGACGTGCCGCGCATCGGGGCCGGGCAGGCCGAGCGCGTCGGCGACCCACGCGGCGGTGCGCGCATAGGTGTCGTGCGCGGTCGTCACGCGCAGCGTGTCGAGCTCGCCGGCGAAGCGCGTACGCAGCCAGCCGGCAAGCTGGCCGGCGTCGGGCGCGAGGTTGACGGTCTCGACGCCGTCGGGAAACACGCCGTCGAGACGATGGCCGGGCGCGGTGATGACAGTCACGGCCACCTGCCGCGCGAGCGCGGCGCGCACGAGGGCTACGCTGCTGCCGGTGGCGCGGGCGCCGATCACGATGAGTCGCTTCATGCTGGATCCTTGATCGAGGACGGAAGAATGGCGCCGCTTCACGCGCCGGCTAACGCGCACGCCGGCGCAGGCGTTGCGCTTCGAGGCGCGGCAGCAGGTGTTGCACCACGCGCGGCAGCGTATAGATCGGCAACTGCGCGCACGTGAACACGAGCGCCATGGTCGGTGTCGCGGCGAGCCCGAGCGCGGCCCACATCAGGCCGACGTTGCGATTGGCGACGATCAGCGCGACATTGAGCCGCGTGCGGACGTCGCCGGGCGTGAGCCCGTACGCGATGATCTGGAAACCCGCGTTGACGGTGAACGCCAGCGCGATCGCGGTCAATGCGCGGTGCGGCGCATCGATGATCGATTGCTGCATGCCGGCCATCGTGCCGAGCGCGAACACCAGCAGCGCGACGACGACGATCGCGTCGATGGGCGTTGCATAACGATCGAGCCGGGCACCCGCAAACCGCCGTACAAGTAGCGCGACGCCCTCGGCGCTGCCGATCAGCAGCGCGAGCCGCAATGCGAGGCTCACAGGCGAGATCGCCACGGCCGCATCGTGGCTGAACCAGGCCGTCAGCAGCGGCGCGGTGAGCGGGACGAACACCATCGACGCAAGGGTCGCGACGAGCGCGACGCTCGCGTCGAGCGACAGCATCCGCGCGATCGTCGACGTGCCGCTCGACGGCGGCGCGCAATACGCGATCACCAGCGCGACGACCCAGTCGTACGGCAGGCCGGCGAGCCGCGCGGCGATGCCGAGCGCGACCGGGCACGCGATCATCGTCGCGGCGGGCAGCAGCAGCGACACGGCCGGCCGCCGCGCGACCGCGCGCACGGCGCTGGGCTCGACGCGCAGCAGCGTGCCGAGCACGAACAGGAACACGGTGACGGGCATCAGCGGCCGCGCGAGAGCCGCGAGCGGTGGAACCAGCAGCCCGAGGCCGACGCCGCATGCGAGCACGGTCGGGCCGCGCCGCACCGTCGCGGCGATCAGCGCGCGCACGGGCGAGCCTCGGGATGGCGGCAAGCGGACGTGAAACCAGTGCAGACAACGGATGGCATGCGGATTCCTCGGAATAGGGCCGGCCAGCATCGAATGTTGCCTAGGCTAGTCCTGATGATGTGCGAAGTAAAATGATATAAACTGAATCGGTAACAAGAGAAAGTGATATGAACATACCTCTGCTCGAAACCTTCCGGGCCGTCGTGCAGGAAGGCAGCGCGTTGCGCGCAGCCGAACGGCTGGGCTGCACGCAGTCGAACGTGACCGCGCGGCTGCGCCAGCTCGAAGAGTCGCTCGACGCGCCGCTGTTCGACCGGCACGGCAAGCGGCTGGTGCTGAACGATGCCGGGCGCCGGCTGATCCCGTATTGCGACCGCATCCTGCGTCTCGTCGACGAAGCGACGCAGGTGGTGCGCGAGACGCCGGTCGCGCGCAGCTTCCGGCTCGGGTCGATGGAAAGCACGGCGGCCACGCGGTTGCCGGCGCTTGCCGCCGCTTTGAAGGAACGTGATCCGGCGCTCGGCCTCGTGGTGCAGATCGGCAGCGAGCCGGAACTGGCCGATGCGCTGCTGCGCGGCCGGATCGACGCGGCGCTCACCGCGCGCGCGGTCGTCCGGCCCGGGCTGCGCTACGAACCCGCGTTCGCCGAGGAGATGGTGCTGGTGAGCGCGGCCACGGTCACGCGCCGGCAAGTGCTGGCCGACAACACGGTGCGGCTGCTGGCGTTTCACGACGGCTGCCCGTATCGCGCGGTCGCCGAGCACTGGCTGAAGGCGCGCGGTTTCGCGATCGAATCGGTGGCGTCGTTCGGCACCTTCGGCGCGATCCTCGGATGCGTGGCGGCCGGCATGGGCGTCGCGATCCTGCCGAAGCGGATCACGACCGAGCACGTGGCGCGCAAGGAGCTGCGCGCGCACGCGTTCGACGATCTCGACAGCGTGACGACCTATCTCGTCACGCCCGAAGAAGCGCCCGCGCTGCCCGAACTCGACGCATTGCGCGCGGTGCTGGGCCGGCAGGCGGGGGCGGTGCTCGCGCGATAGTCAACCGCGCCGGCAACGCCCGCTACGCTACGCCGGCGCGACCGCGCGTTCATCCGCGAAGAAATCGGCCTCGATTTCGCGGATGCGCCGGCAATCCTCGAGCAGCCGCTCGAACGTCGGGCTGTAGAGGCCGACCGTGCCGAGCGCCGTCTTCAGGTCGGTGGTCACGCGCAGCGTGTCGCCCACCTTGATCCATTGCTTGAGCCCGACGAACGACGGCAGCGCCTGGATCGCCTGCCACGTGAAGTCCTGCGCGAGCACGCCGTTGCGCGACGACAGCAGCAGCACGTGCCCGCAGTAGCCGCGAAAATCCGTCGGCGTGGCGGTTTCGCCGAACAGCCGCTCCGGATGCAGCACGGCTTCGACGGCGGCCGACACGTGATTCTCGCCGCTGACCGCGCTGGTCAGCCGCGGATCGAGGCTGCCGTGCAGTCGCGCGTTCAGCTCGACGATCGTCGGGCCGTCGGCGGTATCGAACAGCTCGAGATGGGTCGGCCCGTAGCGCACGTCGAGCGCGTCGAGCACGTCAGCCGCGTAATCGAGCAGCGGCGCGTAGCGCGGGTCGGCGTGGTTCAGCACCAGCATCTTGTCGAGGCGCGGCGCGTGCGTGCGGTCGCGGTGCACTTCCCACAGGCTGACCACCCGATGGCGGCCTTCGAACGACACCGAATCGACGATGTATTCCTGCCCCTCGGAATAACTCTGGATCACGATGTCGTCGTTCGGCTGGTTGTACAGCGAACGGGTGGCCAGCACGTCGCGTGCAGCCTCTTCGACCTGCGCGAGCGTCCGGCAGATCTTCACGCCGGCCACGCCCGCGCTGCGCGCCGGTTTCACCACGAGCGGCAGCGTGCCGTGCGCGCGGGCCCATTCGAGCGCTTCGTCGACCGACGTGCTGTGGAAGTGCGCCGGCGCGCGCAGGCCGGCCTGGCGAATGCGCTCGTTCATCACGAACTTGTCGCGCCGCGCGGCCGACGTCGTGAGGTTGTTGCGATACGGCACGTCGAGCCGCTCGGCCAGCGTGTCGGCCAGCTCCAGCGCCGCGTCCAGGCCGTGCAGCACCGCGCCGATCCGCAGGTCGCTCAGTTGCGCGAGCGTCGCGTCGATGTCGCCGCGATGCTGGACTTGGCGGATATAGTCGGATGGAACGAACTGGTTCCAGTAGATTTCCGGCAAATCGGGATCGCTGATCACGTGCGCGCAACGGATGCCGTACGCGCGAAACGCGGGCGCCAGGTAGGCGGCGGTCGACGCGCCGTCGACGATCAGGACGGTATCGATGAAACGATGCTGCATGGATTCCTCGCTCGGCTGTGGGATCGGTTGAAGGGGGGCGGGTGTCGCGTGCTCAGGCCCGCGTGCCGGCGTTCGGCGCATCGCCCGGCCAGCGCGCGGCCAGCACGATGCAGACAGCGACGAGGACGGCCGCGACGGCGAACGCGTGCGCCGCGCCGGCCACGATCGCCGCGCCCTGGCCCGCGACCAGCGCGCCGAGCGCCGCAACGCCGACGGCGGCGCCGACCTGGCGCGCGGTATTGAGGATCGCGGACGCGGTGCCCGAGCGGCCGGCCTCGACGCTGCCGAGCATCGTCGACGTCAGCGCGGGAATCGCGATGCCGCCGCCGATTGCCATCGCCGCGAGCCCCGGCGCTAGCAGCGCATACGGCGTGTGCGCGGTGAGCGTCTGCCACAGCCACACGTAACCGGCGAGCGACACGGCGAGGCCGATGATGACGGTCGCGCGGAATCCGTACCGGACGGCGAGGCGCGCACTGGCGATATTGGCGAGCATGATGATCGTGAGCGGCGCGAGCGCGAGCCCCGATTCGGTCGCGGTGAAGCCGCGCGCGTTCTGGAAATAGAGGCTCAGCGAGAAGATCAGCCCGTAGAACGCGGCGTTCGTGACCGCGCCGATCGCGAGCGTGCCCGGCACGCGTGCGATCCGGAAGAACGCAAGCTGCAGCATCGGCGCAGCCACGCGCCGCTCGATCGCGACGAACAGCGCGCCGAGCCCGACCGACGCGGCCAGCGCGCCGGCCGCATACGGGTCGCCCGGCCCGTGCGCGCCGGCCCGGATGATCCCGCCCGTCAGCAGCCCGAGCACGAGCACCGCGACGATCTGGCCGGCCGGGTCGAACAGCCGCGTGCGCGCGGCGGCCGAATCCTGCACGTGGCGCAGCGTGAACCACAGCCCGAGCGCGCAGATCGGCAGGTTGATGAAGAAGATCGCGCGCCAGCCGAGCGAATCGATCAGCAGGCCGCCGAGCGTCGGCCCGGCCGCGCTGATCGCGCCGCCCGTCGCGCTCCACCATGCGACGGCTTTTACACGCGCGGCGGCATCGTTCGCGCAAGCGTGGGTGATGAGCGCGAGCGACGTGGGCAGGATCATCGCGGCGCCGACACCCTGCGCGACACGCGCGGCGATCAGTGCCGCCAGCGACGGCGCGAGCGCGCAGCCGAGCGACGCGAGCAGGAACAGCGCGAGGCCGTACGCAAACAGCCGGCGGCTGCCGAAGCGGTCGGCAAGCGTGCCGGACGTCAGCAGCAGCGCGGCGAACGACAGCGTGTACGCGTCGACGATCCACTGCAGCCCGTGGACACTCGATCCGAATGAATGACCGAGGCTCGGAATCGCGACGTTGACGACGGTCACGTCGAGCTGGACGATCGCGAAGCCGAGGCTCGCGGCTGCAACCGTCGGGAAGATCGCGCGCAGCGACGTGCGGTGCGGCGGCGCGGCCGCGGTGAGCGCGCTGTCGAGCGCCGGAGCCTGCTCGCTCATCGCGATTCCCGGGCTGCTTGGGGCGAGTGGTGCGCGTGGCACGAGAGGCCGCATGCCGGCAACGGCACGTCGGTTCCGAAGGCGCAGCGCGGCAAGCGGTATCGGTTCATCTGGCGGGTTTCCGTATGGCGGATGAAGGGAGCCGGCCGCCCGTCGAGGGCCGACCGCATCGTCGAATCCGACAGAAAACTAGCATCGACCCGCTGGCGAATACAAATAATAAGCAGCGATTTTTTAACAAGTATTCGTGTTAAAGGCCGGCACGATCGATGCGGCCTGACGCCGGCCGTGTTGCTGAACTTATATCGATTATTTTTGTTAGCAATCGATTTAATATCATTTCGCAACGCAACAGAGGTCTCCTAGTCTTGTCGAGCGCTGCGCACCGAGGACGGCACGGCGCGGCGGTGGTGCCTAACCGCTCTTCGACCCAAGATTCTTTATACGAGAGACCTATGACCTATCTCGCAGATGAACGCATCGTTTTGACGGCAGCGGAATCCGGTCACATCCGGAAGACGCTCGGCGCGCTGGCCTACGACCCGGCCGGCGGCGCCGGCTACATCAGCGCAGTACGCAAGCTCGCCTACAACGCCTTTCCGGACCGGGTCGTCGACGCATTCGACTGCGCGAAGGCACCGACCGCGGACGCGCACGGCTCGATCGAGATCGACAACCTGCCGATCGACGACGATGTGCAGGGCAGCCCGAGGTTCGAGGAAACCGGTCGCTCGTTCAAGGCCGGCGTGCTGAGCGAGAACGTGCTGGTCGCCCTGAGCACGCTGGCCGGCGAGCCGTATTCGATCGCGCACGAAGGCCGCGAGCTCGTGAACAACCTCACGCCGCACAAGGCGACCGCGCGCGACTATACGGGCCTCGGCTCGGAGGTCGAGCTCGATTTCCATATCGAGAACGCCGCGCAGGCCCACATGCCCGAAGGCGACACGTCGCCGTTCGCGTTGCTGCTGCTCGGCGTGCGCAGCGAAGCCGGCGGCGGCCCGTACACGCGGCTCGCCGATGCGCGCCGCGCGCTGCAACTGCTGTCGCCGGACGATATCGCGCTGCTCTACGGCGAGCACTACATCATCCGCGTGCCGTACCGGTGGCGCGGCGCGGCGCCGACGCCGCGCGACAACACCGACCTGAGCGCCGTGCTGTCGGGGCCGCTCGATGCGCCGCGCGTGACGGTCGCGTTTTATCCGGACATGGTGCTGGCGGTCAACACGCGTGCGCAGGAGGCACTGGCCAACCTGTATCGCGCGGTGCGCGAGGTGTCGTTCGGCGTCCAGGTGTCGCCGGGCAAGCTGGTGCTGATCAACAACCATTTCACGCTGCATTCGCGCGACCGCTTCGATCCGCAATACGACGAGAACGATCGCGCGTTTCGCTGGGTGCAGCGCGTGTTCGTCGCACGCAGCCTGTGGAATTTCCGCGCATTCACGCCGCTGCAGGCGCGCGTATTCGATCCGAAAGCGCTGTATGCGGGCGAGTCGCCGGCGCAGCAGCGCCCGATACCCGTCGCGCAACCGGTGCCGCAGCGCGCGGCCGCGGCCGAACTCGAAGCCACGCCAGCATGAGCGGGCCGCGAACGCGGAGGGGGCGGCGACCTGCGCTGACCATCGTCCGGCCCCCGCCCGCGTTCGGCCAATGCATCAACGAACCGGAAGGAACCCCGACAACATGAGAAGAACAGCATTTCCCGTGGCGCGCGTCGTGCGTGTGCTGGCCGCCGTCTTGCTTGGCGGCAGCGTCGCCGCACAGGCCGCGACGTTCGACCTGAGCCCCGAGCAGCCGGGCCGGCAGCGCGGCACCGTGAACCCGGTAGTCGAACAGGCGTTGCCGGGCGGCTTCAAGTTTGCCGAAACGAATACGCTGACGATCGGCATCGCGCCGAACCTGCCGCCGCTCAGCACGTATGCGACCGATGCGCGCACGGTGGTCGGCTTCGATCCCGATCTCGCGCAGCTCATTGCAGACAGCGTCGGCCGCAAGCTGAAGATCGTGCCGCTCGCGTGGGCCGACTGGCCGCTCGCGCTGCAGTCGGGCAAGGTCGACGCGGTGATCTCGAACGTGACGGTCACCGAGCAGCGCAAGGAGAAGTTCGACTTCTCGACCTACCGGCGGGATCAGCTCGGTTTCTATGTGAAGAACAACAGCCGGATCGCCGCGATCCGTGAGCCGAAGGACGTCGCAGGGCTGCGCGTAGTAACCGACTCGGGGACGAACCAGGAAAAGATCCTGCTCGAATGGAACCGGCAGAACGTCGCACGCGGCCTCGCGCCGGTCGAGATCCAGTATTACGCCGATGCGGCGGAGCGCTGGGTCGCGCTGCAGTCGGGCCGCGTCGACACGATCTTCAGCGTGAATTCGATGCTCGCGTACCAGGCGTCGCTGCGCGGCGATGCGAAGCTGATCGGCACCGTGAGCGGCGGCTGGCCGCGCACCGCGGATATCGCGATCACGACACGCAAGGGCAGCGGCCTTGCCGATCCGCTGACGATCGCGATCAATGCGCTGATCGCGAACGGCAGCTATCGCAAGGTGCTCGGCCGCTGGAGTCTCGACGCCGAGGCGATCGACAAGTCGCAGACCAATCCGCCGGGGCTGCCGCGCACCTGAGCGTGATGCAGTGAACGTGCGATCAGGTGATCGGCCACTGCAGGATGACGATCCCGTCGTTGAAGTCGCTGTCGGCGCCGTCCTCGGACCCGAGCCAGCCGAGCCACACCGTGTCGCCCGCGGACAGCGGCGCGAGGCGCGCATCGGTCGCGGACTTCCTGCCGTTGGCCGATGCATCGATCCGGATCTTGCCGCCTTGCGAATTCAGCGTGAACAGCCTGACGCCGTCGTCGCTGTTGCCGACGAACGAGGCGGCCGGTTCCGGCGCATCGTCGATGAACAGTTTCAGATCCTGCCGGTCGGCGGCATTCGCGTAGAAGAGCGCCTTGAACGCGGTATTCGGCGGCAGGTTGAAGTTGCCGTTCCGGTCGGACGACGGCTTGAAATCCGGTTGCTTCGTATCCGGCTGGCTGCCGGCGATCTCGATCGACGTTTCCCAGCGGAAATAACCCGACACGGCGCCGTCGCGATCGAGCACGGCGAAATCGGCCGTACACGTGGTGGTGCCGGCGGCCAGCACCTCGCTGCGCCAGAAATGGTCTTTCATCGGCCGGCACGATGGATTGAGCAGGTCGTCGCCATCCGGTACCGGCGCGGTGGCGTTGCGCACTTCCGCTTCGATCGGCGCGACGATGCCCGCATCCTTCAACGCGAACCGGACGAACAGCACGCTCAACTCGGCACGCAGCGCCAGCGCGGTTTCGCGCAGGTGCAGCGCGTCACCCGGCGCGAGGCCGGCAAAGAGCCGGTTGTCGTTGTGGCCGAGCTGCCCGGCATCGCCCGGGCTCAACACGTAGATGTGCCGGCCGTCGATCACGGTCGGTGCAGCGGCATCCCGGCTCGCATCGGGGTAGGTCGACAGCAGCGTGACGGCATCGACGATCGCGAGCACATCGCAACGAAGACCAGACATGAACACTTCCTCCGCAACAAGGAAACGACACGGGCGACCGCCGCGCGGCCGCCCGCCTGCCGCGATCAGTTATGGATCGAGATGAACGGATCCCACGAGAAGCAGCCCTGGCTCTGGCAGTTGCGATCGATGATCTGGAACTGGAAGTGGTAGGTCACGCGGCCGACCTTCAGGCATTCCGACGACCAGTAGTAGTTCGCGACCTTCTGGCACGTCGGCACTTCCGGCTTGCTGGTGTTCGGCACCGGAATCGACGCTTCCGCGACCCGCGGCGTCGGCGTCGAGATCAGTTCGTTGCCGACGTTGCCGATGAACTTGTAGAACACCACCTGGTTCTCGAAGCCCAGCGACAGGCTCGTTTCACGCCAGCGGATCAGGTCGCCGACCTGCGCCTTCAGGTCGAGTTCGCCGCCCGCCTGCCCGGAGATGACGTTGTCCTGGTTGGTCACCATATAGACATAACGCCAGTCGATCAGCGTCGGCGCGGCCGGATTCTTGCTGGGATTCGGATATTTCTTGAGAATGGTTTCGGTGTCGAAAGAAACGAGCACATCAGTGACGCGTGACATAGAAGCTCCCGTTTGAATGAATGGGACTAATTGTTGCGCGAATTTCTTCGTGCAGCGGCCATCGCCTTGTCCCGCAAGGCTCCACGCTGATTGGGGCACGTACGGGCGCGACGGCGAATGCAGGTTATCCCGTTCGATTCATTCTGGAAGCTGTGAAAGTAAACAGGGTCGTTAAAATAATTTCAGACGGTAATTTTAATATCGGAATCAATCGAATCGATGCGTGACATAAATATCACGGCATTGAATCTGTTAATTGATTGATCGATTATTTTTCTGAAATGGGAAAAGAGGCGGGACGGCCGGCGACAGTCCGCTTAACGGTAGGTCCAGAGCCGATGCAGCACGAACGTCGTCGGCGGAACGAGCAGCGCGATCACGACGATGCTCATCCCGCGCGACACGTCGAACGCTTCTGCGACGCGCGCGAGCAACAGCGTTTCGAGGAAGCCGGCCAGCGTGACCGCGAGAAAGCGCAGCGCGTTGCGCGTGCGCACCGTCGACGAGAAGCTCCACAGCGTATTCGCGAGATACGAGAACGCCGTGGCGCACAGGAACGCGACCGCATTCGCGGCCACCAGCGTCGCATCGCACATCTCGAACATCGCCGATGCGACCAGCGTGTGGATCGCGGTCGAGAACAGCCCCGACAAGCCGAAGCGCACGAGCCTCGTGCGTTCGGCATAGAGCAGGTCGATCATGGCCGTCTGCACGCGTTCAGCGTCCGTCGATCCGCGCGCGGATCGGCTGTACGCGCCGGCGTGCGATCTGGCGGCGCGCATCGCGCGCGACCGGGAGCTCGATCACCTTGGCATGCGCCTGGTAGCGGCGGCGGATCAGGTACACGGGCCGTTGTTTCGACTCGTCGTAGATCCGCCCGATATATTCGCCGACCACGCCGATGCCGATCAGCTCGATGCCGCCGATGAACAGCGTGATCGAGATCAGCGACGCGTAACCGAGCACCGGATTGCCGAACAGCAGCGTGCGCAAGACGATGAACGCGCCGTACAGGAACGCGAGCGCGGCGATGCCGACGCCGATGTAGGTCCAGCTGCGCAGCGGCACGGTGCTGAAGCTGGTGATCCCCTCCAGCGCGAAATTCCACAGCTTCCAGCCGGAGAACTTCGAGTGTCCGGCGCTGCGCGGATCGCGCTGGTATTCGACGATCACGGTGCGGTAGCCGACCCACGCGAACAGCCCCTTCATGAAGCGGTGCCGCTCGGGCAGGCTGCGCAGCGCGTTCACGACCTTGCGGTCCATCAGCCGGAAATCGCCGACGTTCTCCGGCAGCTTCACGTCCGACAGCAGGTTGTGCACGCGGTAGTAGATCGCGGCGGCGGTGCGCTTCGCGAACGAATCGCAGGCGCGGTTGCTGCGCTTCGCCGCGACGACCTCCGCGCCGTCGCGCCAGTGTTCGATCATCACCGGAATCAGGCTCGGCGGGTCCTGCAGGTCGGCGTCGAGCGGGATCACCGCGTCGCCGGCGGCTTCGTCGAGGCCGGCCGTCAGCGCCGCTTCCTTGCCGAAGTTGCGGGTGAGATCGATGACGCGCACGCGCCGTTCGGCGGTGCCGATCCGGATCAGGCGTTCGAGCGTGTCGTCGCGGCTGCCGTCGTTCACGCAGACGATCTCGAAGCGGATCGACTCGATGGCCGTCAGCAACGGAATCACGACGTCGAAGAAGTGCTCGACGGCCTCGCCTTCGTTATAGAACGGCACGACCAGCGAAATGAGCGGTGTGTAGTGTGGTTCCCGCATGATGATTCCCCTTTGTGATGTCGCTTCACCGGTCCGCGCCGAAGGTCGGGCGGCCGGCGCGGCGCATTCCGTACGCCGTGCGGTGGTGCGGTCGGACCGGATGCGCGAACCCGGTCTCGGTCGAGTAGTCGCGTGCGTCCGGTATCGTCGGCACGTCGTGTCGTTCCTGGGCGATCCGGCTGACGAGCAGCGCGAGCGACGCCAGCGTGACGAGCGGCATGAACTGGAACGACAGATGCGGCACGACTGCCAGGCCCGCGAGCGGCATCGGCCACATCAGCATCAGCCATTCGCGATCGAAGCGCCGCCAGCCGTGCGTCCACGCATAACGCGCGTACCACGCGATCACGATGCCGTACCACGTCAGGTCATAGTCGTACAGGTAAGGGCTGACGAGCAGGCATGCGCACGCGAGGGTCGCGGCGCGCAGCGCGTACGAACATGCACCGCGCCACGCGTAGACGACGGCGAAGACGGCGGCCGCGGCCGACAGCAGCTGCAGGCTGCGCGCGACGAGCGCGGGCCAGCCGGCCATCGTCGCGAGCGCGAACACGGTCGGCATGCGTGCGAGCTTCGCGTGACCGGTGCCGACGATCGCATACACGTTGCCGATCACATGCGCGAACGAGACCCACGGGCCGACGCCGAACGCGAGCGTCGCGAGCGCGGCGCTGCCGGCGATCGTCGCGGTCCACGCGGCCAGCGCGCGCCATTGGCCCGCGCACAGCAGCGCGAGCGGGAACAGCACCGCGAGCTGCGGCTTCATCGTCAGCAAGCCGAAGCAGATCCCGGCGCACACGGGGCGGCGGTTCAGCACGAGCAAGCCGATGCCCGCGAGCAGCGCGGTGAAGAGGCTGGTCTGCCCGACGATCACGGTGAGGAACGCGCCGGGGAAGGCGAGCGCGCACAGCCACGCGGCATCGCGCTGCACGGTTGCGCGAATCGTCGCGGCGAACAGCGCATACGTGACGCCGAGCCACAGGACGAGCGCCAGCGTGTACGGCAGCCAGCCGAGCGGCAGCACGAGCAGCAGCATCGTGGGCGGATAGAGCCACGGCAGTGTGCCGTCCGCGAGCGTCATCGTCGGGAGCGCGAGCTTCTGGACCGCGAACAGCGCGGGGAAGTGCCATGCATCGGCGCCGTGCCCGTGCGCGGCGAGCCACGCGGCGCTCCAGATCGGCGAGAAATCCTGCGACAGCGGCTCCAGCGCGCCGTGGTGTGACAGGGCCACGCGGATCACGTAGATGCCGATGAACAGCAGTTCGGCCAGCAGCACGCCGGCCGCATAGAGACGCACGCGATCGCGATTGAGCCAGTGCGGGTAGCGGCGCGGGCCCGCGATCGGGAGTTCCGGATGCACGTCGACGGCCGGATGCGCGTGGCGCGCGAACGAGGGCGCCTTCATCATGCGCTCCGCGACGCGAGCGCCGTGCGGCGCACGACGACGAACAGCACCGCGAGCAGCACGAGCGGCCCGATCTGCGGCAGCTTCATCAGCCGGTTCAGCATCTCGAAGATCGGCAGCAGCCACGCGAGCAGGAGAATGCCCTGGTCGCCGGGCAACCAGCCTTCGTCGAGACCGTAGGCGAGCAGGCAGAAGATCGCGATGCCGAGCCACGTCAGTTCGTAGTTCCACAGATACGGCGTCGTCAGCAGCGTGGCGATCGCCAGCGCCGCGCCGCGCAGGCGCATGTCGCGCGTGCGGCGCCACACGTCGACCGCGGCCGTCAGTGCGAGCACGGCGATCGCCGCTTGCGCGGCCAGCGCGACCGCGACCGGCGCGCCCGCGAGCCGCAACGCGGCGAACGGCGTCGGCGATGCGAGCCAGTACGACGCGAGCATGAAATGCTGGTCGCGGACCGTCGACATCGCATGGCTCAACCCGTGCAGCGCGGCGGGGCCGGCCAGTGCGACGCCGGCCGCCGCGAACAGCGTTGCGCTGATCGCCGCCGCCGCGAAGGTGCGCCACGCACGCGCCGCGATCAGCACGAACGGGAACACCACGGCCAGCTGCGGCTTGATCGCGAGCAGTCCGATCAATACGCCGGCCAGGATCGGGCGCTTGCCGAGCAGATGCAGCGCGAGTGCCGCGAGGCCGGCGGTCAGGATGCTGTTCTGGCCGAACAGCGCGGACATGCACACCGCCGAATACCCGAGCACGACGAGCGCCGCCGCACGCGGCACGGGAAGATGCGCGCGCAATCCCGACAACCGCGAGACGGCGAACGCGTAGCATAAAAGACTGCCCGCGAAAAAGAGGAAATATGCGGGCAGGAAAGGCACGAGGGCAACCGGCGCGATGAACAGCAACATCGTCGGCGGATAGAGCCAGGGAAGCGGCCGGTGCTGCAGATACGCACCGAAGTGCGCGAACTCGGCCTGCAAGAATGACGAAGGGTCGTAGGCCGATGCCGCGTGGCCTTGCAACACGAGATGCGATGCGGTCCAGAAGACCGAGAAGTCGATGCCGGGGCGAGCGGTGGCGTTCGAGGTGAAGCCGTCGGTCACGATGCCCCAGACGATCAGCAACGACGCGAAGAGCATCAGCATGATGCAGCTGTACGGAATGATCCGGTCTGCTGTCAGCCATTGAGCCCGGTGTATGGCGCGATCGCGCGTCCCACGATTGGCTGTGTGCATGATGCCCCGTATGTGGTTGAAGCCGCTTGGTCTGTCGCGGCTGTTTCATGTTGTCGTGCCGCCGGATCGAATCGCTCTGAATGGCGTTGTCCGGTGAATGCATTGTTGGAGAAAAAATCGCACGACGCAAACCACGCACGGAAACCCGGCATGTCGATATGCCGGTGAGTCGCTTGAAAACCGCGTTTTCAGGTATGAGAAATCGACACGGCCGGAATTTATGTATCCGGCCTGAAACATTTGGCGATTTTCGTCGGTGTGGCACGCCGCCGATCCCGCGAAACACGACCGGCTTCCCGCGTTCGGGAAAGTCCCGAGAAAAAAATTTGGACCCTTTGCGCAGCGCGGCGACGCGTATCCCGGCGTGTCGCGTTCGCCGGAACGCATATATCAAATCTGAAACATTTTGCGTGTCGCGTCACCGGCCGGGGAGCATGGGGATCGCCGCAACCGTTGATGGGCCTCGATTCCGCTCGAGGTGGTCCGCTCTTTGCGTAAGCGTTGGCACGGCAGTCGACGACGTGATGACCGGGCGGTTCTGAAAAAAGACAGACGGAACCGACTCGACAATCACCCGCGGAAAGGAAGGCCGGAGCGCATCGGGGAAACACGCAGCTCCAGGTCGATGAACCGCGAGAACCATCGTCGGCCGGCCAATGAGACCCGGTATCGTCAGGGCAATAAAAATCGGCATGGCAGCACACGGGGTATAAAAATGAAAGACCACAGCACATCGCGGCTCGCAGACCGCGACAAAATCGATCTGCAGCATCGCCGGGAGTGTGTCTCCCGTTCAATTGAATTCCGCGCATCGAACGGCAATGACGCCGTTCCGGCCGATCGGCTCGCTGGCTTCATCCGGCTGATCGAACCGGTTGCGCATCTCCTGCGTTTCCTCTCGCTGCAATCCGTTCGAACGGACAGGTGTGCGCATCCCTGTCTTCGCAGCTGAGCGTCGCGTTCCGATTTTCTTGTAGTGCCGGTGGTGCCCCCGTCCCCGACGTCGTGCCCGACGAAGGGAATTTAATAGCAGTCCGAAAGGAGATTACTCATGTCAAGAGTCATCGAAAAGATCGCGTGGTTCATCCAGGATCAGGAAGGTGTGACGGCCATCGAATATGGCCTGATCGCCGCGCTGATCGCGATCGGAATCGTCGTCGCGTTGACGACGATCGGTACGGATCTCAAGACCGTGTTCAGCACGGTTGCGGCTGATCTGGACTCTGTAGTAGCAGGCATCTGATGGGCGGCACGACGAGCGACTCAGCCGAATCGTTCGTCGCCACCATACGGCATCAACAACATGTCTCGACGTATCGATGCACGGTCAACCGACCAGCCGGCACGCGAGCGCTTTGAGCGTCACCACACAAGGAGATCATCATGTCCAAGTTCATTCAACAAGCCAGCCGTTTCGTTCGCGATGAAGACGGCGTGACCGCCATCGAATACGGCCTGATCGCCGCACTGATCGCAGTCGGCATCATCCTCGCGCTGTCGACCATCGGGAAGGACCTCAAGACCGTGTTCAGCACGATCGCGGCCGACCTGGATTCGGCGGTGGCAGGCATCTGATGGACCGTACCGCGGACGGCTCGGCTGGTGCAGTGCTCGAGCCGTCCCGGTCTTCCGATCAACCGGAACCGGAGATCATCATGCGGACCCAAGTGCGTGTCGTCAGCCGCTGGATCGGCGACGAGCAAGGCGTGACGTCGATCGAGTATGCGTTGCTCGCGGCGATGTTCTCCGTCGCCGTGCTGGGCAGTGTCGTCACGCTGAAAGGCTCGCTCGGCGATGCGTACCAGGCGATCGCGACGGCCGTGACGCTTGCCGTGACCACCGCGATGGCGCTGGTTTCCTGATTCACCGAATTCGATCCGCGAGGTTCGCCATGTTACCTGTTGCGCCGCCTTACCCGGTTCCGTTGTGCGTGACGCTGCTCGCGGTCGCCGCGGCCAGCACGGACATCGCGACCCGACGCATCCCGAATCGCCTCGTCGCGCTCGGACTCGGCGGCGCGCTGATCGCCCAGTGCATGTTGCACGGCGTCCTGGCTGGCGCACTCGGATGGCTCGCCGGTGCCGCGACCGGCTTCGGCCTGCTGCTGCCGTTCTACCTGTTGCGCGGCATGGCGGCCGGCGACGTGAAGCTGATGCTCGCGATCGGTGCGTGGGTCGGCGCGGAAATGACGTTTTACATCGTGCTGGCGACCTTCATCGCCGGCGGGATCGGCGCCATCGCATACGCGCTGTTGCGCGGCCGGATGCGCCAGATGTGGGCGAACGTCCGCGCGCTGATCGCGCGGCGCTCGCAGGGGGCGCGCACGGATGCCGCCGACGGCCCCGTCGAAATCGCCTCGGTCGGCACGCTGCCGTATGGCGTGGCGATCGCGGCCGGCACGCTGGGCATGCTGTTCGCGTCGTGCGCATAGCGCGACGAACCCGCATAGAGGACGGAACGACCATGAACACGAACCACACCGAACCGAGACGCGACGCGCAGGTGGCCCACCTGCCCGATCCGCTGCCGTCGCGGGAGGCGCATACGAAGCTGGGTGCGCAGCTGCCGGCGGCGCCGCGCACGCTCGCGGAAACCGGGCTGAGCACGACCTTCGTCGCCGGCCTCGTGCTGAAGTCGACGCTGATGCTCGGCCGCCCGTCGTACGGCGACCTGGTCGAGCGGCATTGCCTGCCGCTCGCGGTGCTCGACGACATCTTCGCCTTCCTGGTGCGCGAGCATCTCGTCGAGCTCACCCATCGCGGCGCGACCGATCTCGACGTGACGTTCCGCCTGACCGACGCGGGCCGCGTGCTCGCGCTCGAGGAACGCGCGCGCAGCGGCTACAGCGGGCCGGCGCCGGTGACGCTCGACGCGTATCTCGCCAGCGTGAGCGCCCATTCGGTGCACAAGCTGCACATCGCGCAGGAAGACGTGTGGAGCGCGTTCGAAGGCATCGTGATCGACACGGCGGTGCTCGATGCGGCGGCCGCGGCGCTGAACGCGGGCCGTCCGCTGCTGATCTACGGCCCGGCCGGCAGCGGCAAGACCTTTCTCGCCGAGCGGCTCGGTTCGCTGATGCACGGCCGCGTGCCGGTGCCGCATGCGATCTGCGCGGCCGGCGAAGTGATCCAGATCTACGACCCGCTCGTGCATGTCGACGTGGCGTCGCAACCCGGCAGCCAGTCGGTCGATCGCCGCTGGCGCCTGTGCAAGCGGCCGGTCGTGATGTCCGGCGGCGAACTGACGCTCGACGAGCTCGACCTGCGCCGCGACGAGGCCGCCGGTTTCTACCAGGCGCCGCCGCACATGAAGGCGAACATGGGCATGTACATCGTCGACGATCTCGGCCGCCAGCGCGTCGAGCCGCGCGACCTGCTCAATCGCTGGCTGCGCCCGCTCGATCGCGGCGTCGATTTCCTGACGCTCGAATCCGGTAACCGCTTCGTGCTGCCGTTCGACGTGTGGCCGGTGTTCTCGAGCAACCTCGCGCCGGACCAGTTCTGCGACGACGCATTCCTGCGCCGCCTCGGCTCGAAGCTGCACGTCGGGGCGATGTCGATCGACGCCTACCGCGCCGTGTACGACGCGGCCTGCGCATCGCTGGGCCTCGTCTCGGCGAGCGATGCCTTCGACTACCTGCTGCACCGGCTGCACCTGCCGACCGGCAAGGCGTTTCTAGCGTGCTTTCCGGCGGACCTGCTGCGCCTCGTGGCCGCCGGCGCGCGTTACCGCGGCGATCCGCTCGAGGTGACGCACGACGCGTTGTACGACGCGTGGGCCAGCTATTTCGGCGCGGCGCCCGAACGGGACGGCAGCCATCCGCCGCCCGTTGAGCGCGGTGGACGTACGTTCATCACCGGTTGAGCCGTTTCTTTCACGATTCGTCGAGGAGCATTGCCATGAAAAACAGTCGAGCGCTCATGATGCTGGTCGTCGCGATGGTCGCGGGTCTTGCCGCGGTCGTGTTCGCGTCTCACTGGCTGGTACAGACATCCACGAGTTCGGTCACGCCGGTCGCGGTGGCCACCACCGACCTGAACCTGGGCGAACCGCTCGGGCCGAACCAGATCCACATGGTCAGCTGGCCGTCGGGCAGCGTGCCGACCGGCGCGTTCACCGATACGAAAGGGCTCGAAGGGCGGGTCGTGCGCACCAGCCTGTCGCGCGGCGAGCCGGTGATCGAGTCGAAGCTCGCACCGGTCGGCACGAAGGGCGGGCTGTCCGCGGTGATCGCCGACGGCAGCCGCGCGATCACGGTGCGCGTCAACGACGTGGTCGGCGTCGCGGGTTTCGCGCTGCCGGGCAACTACGTCGACGTGATCGTCAACACGCAGGAACAGCAGGGCAAGACCGACGGGCAGAGCATCTCGAAGATCGTGCTCGAACACATCCTCGTGCTCGCCGTCGCGCAGCAGGTCAGCCGCGACGACACCGCGCCGAAGGTCGTCAACGCGGTGACGCTGGAAGTCACGCCCGATCAGGCCGAACGGCTCGACCTCGCACGCAGCGTCGGCACGCTGTCGCTCGTGCTGCGCAACCAGGTCGACCAGAAGACGCTGAACACCGGCGGCGCGACCAAGATAACGCTGCTCGGCAAGGAACCCGTGCCCGAAGCGCCGCCGGCTCCCGTACACGTTCGGACGGTGCGCGTGCACGTCGCGTCGCACGCGGCGCCGGAAGCGCGGCGCGACTGCGTCGGCGTGCTGACGGGCGTGAAGGGCAGCGTCGAATGTTTCTGAAGCAGATCAACACATCCAGATAAACAGATTGGCCGTCCGTGAAGCGCGGCGGCCTGGGAAGTCGACAACCGGCACGGCGCCGGTCTCTCGGGGGATCAGACGAAATGAAGATCAAACCGCAATGCACAGGTACCGGCCCACTGCGGACGCGCGTCGCACGGGGCACGATGATGGCCGCGATCCTCTGTTCAGGATGGCTGACCGTATATGGCGCACTGGCCCAGGAAGGCATCGAAACGGGCGTGCTGACGAAGGGCGGCGCCAGCGCGCCGGCCGCGATCGGCAAGGGTCCGGTACAGATGACGATCAGCATGGCGCCGGCAGCGGCCGCCGCACCCGCCGCTTCGTCCGGTCCGCTGCACGGGCCGAACTGCGTCGGCGCGGTGCGCGAGTCGACCAGCGTCAGCGTGCCGCTCGGCAAGTCGCTGCTGGTGCCGATGCCGGAGCCGGTCCGCAATCGGACGATCGGCAACCCGGCCGTCGCGCAGGCAACGATGGTGTCGCCGCAGACGCTGTACATCCTCGGGCTGTCGGTCGGCACGACCAACATGATCGTGCAGGGCAGGAGCGGCGCATGCCGCGTGATCGACGTGGCGGTCGGCGCGGATGCCGGCGGCCTGCAGGCGTCGCTGCTGCAGCTGATGCCGGCTGAACGCGACATCCGGGTGACGACCGCGGCCGGCACGATCGTGCTGTCGGGCACCGTGTCGAGCTCGCAGGCCGCGCAGCAGGCCGTGCAGATCGCACACGCCTACGGCGACAGCGCCGGCGACCCCGCCGGGGGCGCCAAGTCCGGCAGCGGCGTGCTGAACATGCTGGCCGTCACGTCGCCGCAGCAGGTGATGCTCGAAGTGAAGGTGGCCGAGGTGTCGAAGACGCTGATCAACCAGATGGGCAGCGCGCTCAACATCCAGGGCGGGTTCGGTTCGTGGAGCGGCGCGCTGGTCAGCAACCTGCTCGCGGGCGTGTCGAGCGCGGTCGCCTTCAGCAAGGCGAACAACAAGCCGTTCAACATCGCGGCCGATGCGCAGAACACCGACAACCTCGTCAAGATCCTCGCGGAGCCGAATCTCGTGACGATCAGCGGCCAGGAAGCCACGTTCCTCGCCGGCGGCAAGATCTTCATCCCGATCCCGCAAAGCAGCGGCAACGGCATCTCGTCGATCACGCTGCAGGAAGAGGAGTTCGGCGTCGCGCTGAAGTTCACGCCGACCGTGCTCGCAAACGGCCGGATCAGCCTGAAGGTCGCACCGGAAGTGTCGGAGCTGTCGCAGACGGGCGTCACGCTGAGTGCGTCCAACATCGGCGGCACGTCGATCCTGCCGCTGATCACGACACGGCGTGCGTCGACGACGGTCCAGATGAGCGACGGCGAATCGTTCGCGATCGGCGGGCTGATCAAGGACAACGGGACCGGCTCGCTGAAGGCGATCCCGGGGGTCGGCGAAGTGCCCGTGCTCGGCGCGCTGTTCCGCAGCACGTCGTTCCAGCAGGACCGCACCGAGCTGATCTTCCTGATCACGCCGCACCTGGTGAAGCCGCTGCAGACCGCGGACGTGCCGCTGCCGACCGACAGCTTCTCGAAGCCGAACGAAGCCGACGTGTATGCGACGGGCAACATGGAAGGCCGTGGTGGGGTCCGCCGGCCGGGCACGCAACCCGCGAACGGCGCGGCAGCAGCCCCGCAGGCACCTGCCCAGGCACCGGCTCCGGCACCGGCACCGCAATCGGAAGCGCCCGCCGGCGCGGCCGCCGCGCTGCCCGCGCCGCGCGCGCCGCAAGGCACGGACGTACAGCCGCCGGTGCCGGCCGAGCCGCACAAGACGCCCGCGCCGGTGGCGGCCACCGCACCGCAGCCCGACACGGCCAACGCGGCCCGCATCGCGCACATCGAAGCCGCCGCCGCGCGCCTTGCGGCGGCCGGCACCGCCACGCCGGCCCAGCCGGCGGCGCGATCCACGCACCGGATACCGGCGGCCCCACGCGCACAAGTTGCACGTGCGAGCGCGGAACCCGAATCCACCGATCGTTGAACCCATCCAAGGGGACGCTCATGAAATCCGCCTACCTCGTATTCGTGCGCCGCGCGGCGCTCGCCGTACCGCTCGCCTTCGCGCTTGCCGGCTGCATGTCGTCGACGCCGGTGTGGGACACCCGCTTCGGCGAATCGGTCCGCGCGGTGATGCAGGCCCAGATCATCGATCCGCATGCCGCCGAGCACGCGACAGCGCCGGCGGTGGTCAACGGCGGCGCCGCCACGGCCGCGCTCGACAACTACGACAAGTCGTTCAAGCAGGTCGATCCGCCCACCAATGCCTTCGTGATCGGTATCGGCAAGGCCAGCCAGTAACGACGGCACGCTCAGGGAGAACGCCATGTCCAGCGCAACTCGTTATCCGAAAGTCACCCGTCGCGGCCTGCATCGCCAGCGCGGCGCCGTCGCGATCATCGTCGGTCTCGCGCTGGCGGTGATGATCGGGTTCGTCGGTCTCGCGCTGGACCTCGGCAAGCTGTACGTCACGCGCAGCGAACTGCAGAACAGCGCCGATGCGTGCGCGCTGTCCGCTGCGCGTGATCTGACTTCGGCGATCAGCCTGTCCGTCGCCGAAGCGGACGGCATCGCCGCCGGCCATCTCAACTTCGTGTTCTTCCAGAACAAGTCGGTGCAGATGCTGACGAATGCGAACGTCACGTTCAGCGACTCGCTGACCGATCCGTTCCTGCCGAAGAATTCCGTCACGACGCCGGCGAACATGAAGTACGTGCAATGCACCGCGAAGCTGAGCAACATCGCGCACTGGTTCATCGAGGTGCTGAACGTGCTGCCGGGCACCAAGCTCGCGAACGCGGCGGAAGTGTCGGCGAGCGCGATCGCAACCGTCGGCGGCGGCCAGACCGCCTGCGCGATTCCGGTGTTCGTATGCCGCGCGACGGGGGCGCCGTCCTACAACGTCGGCGACTGGATCACGTCGCCGTCCGGTTCGTCCTACGGGCCCGGCAACTTCGGCTGGGCGGCGCTCGACGGCTCGACGAACGAACCGACCATCGCGGGCGAGCTGTCGGGCAACACCTGCAATATCACGAGCCCGCCCGATCTCGGCAGCACGGGCCTGAAGTCGGCGTCGCTGCGTGCCTGGAATACGCGCTTCGGCATCTACACGAATGGCGCGAACGGCTCGAGCGGCCAGCCCGACTTCACCGGCTACGCGTATGTCGGCCCGAACTACGGGCCGCCGGGAACGGCGGGTATCAAGGGCGACGCGTACACGCAGTTCGTGACCGACCGCACGGCCTTCAAGTCCTACCAGGGCGACGGCGCGCCGCCGGCGGGCAGCGGGATCGCCACCAACGGCACCGTGACCGCGAGCAACTACCAGACCTATGGCGGCGACCGTCGTGTCGCGCTCGCGCCGGAAGGCGACTGCTCGTCGCTGAAGGGCAGCAGCGGCAAGGTGCACGTCACGCAATGGGATTGCGTGCTGATGCTCGATCCGTTGCCGTTCAGCCCCGGCAGCGGCGGGGTCATCGCCCACCTCGAGTACCTCGGCTCGTCCGTCTCCGGCAACAATCCGTGCGCGACGCACGGGTTGCCCGGCGACGGCAGCGCGTCCGGGGTCCAGGTGCCGATGCTCGTTCAATAGGGAGAGGCGATCATGAAAAAGCCCCCGTTTCGTCGTTCGCGCACCCGTGGCGTCGCCGCCGTCGAGTTCGCGCTCGTGCTGATCCCGATGGTCACGCTCGCGACCGGCGTGGCCGAGTTCGGCCGCGCGATCTACCAGTACGAGACGCTGACCAAGGCCACGCGCGACGCGGCGCGCTACCTGTCGATCTGGCTGCCGACCGACAGCGCGTATCCGGTGTCGGCGGCGCAATGCCTCGTCGTGTACGGCAGCACGACCTGCGGCGCGTCCGGCACCGAGCTGGTGCCGGGGCTCAAGACCTCGATGGTGACCATCTGCGACGCGGCGCATACGACCGGCTGCAGCGACGCGTCCGACCCGTCGCAGTTCTCGAACCTGCCGACCTACGACGCGAGCAACAACGCGGCGAGCGGCACGGCGACCGGTGCCATCAACGTCGTCGAAGTGAAGGTCAAGGGCTACAAGTACCAGCCGATTCCCGCGTTCCCGGGGCTGTCGACGATCACCTTCGGCAACATCATCACCGTGATGAGGCAAGTGTCATGAACGCGCGCCCCTTCCCCCTGTCGCGCCGGCGCGGCCAACGCGGCTCGACGATCGTCGAGTTCGGGCTGATCGCGTCGGTGCTGATCATGCTGCTGATCGGCATCTTCGAATTCGGCCGCGTGCTGTTCTACTGGAATACCGCGAGCGAGGCCGTGCGCCTCGGCGCGCGCACGGCGGTGGTCTGCGACGTGAATGCCGCCGGCGTCGCGAAACGCGTGACCGCGCTGCTGCCGCTGCTGTCGAGCGCGAACGTGTCGGTGAGCTACTCGCCGGCGAGCTGTACCGTGAACACGTGCGCGTTCGTGACCGTCAGCGTCACGAACGTCACGGTGAAGACGATGATCCCGTTCGTGAACGTCACGGTGACGATGCCGCCGTTCACGACCACGCTGCCGCGCGAAAGCCTGACTTCCGCGACCGGCGGCAACGCTTGCAACTGATCGAACAGACGAGGCACACGACATGATCAATATCCTCGTAGCTTCCGACGATACCGCGCGACTCACGCAGATCGCGCGCCTCGTGGCCGACAGCGGACGTTATCGCGCGACGCGCGCGACCGGCCGCCCGTCGCAGATCGAGCATCGCACCGACGGGCTCGACGCGTTCGACATCCTGCTGGTCGACGGCACGTCGCTCGATCCGACCGACCCGTCCGAGCTGTCGGCGATCGAGCGGATCTGCCGCGGGCACGCGGGCCTGACCTGCATCCTGGTGACGGCGGACGCGTCGCCGCACGTGCTGCTCGACGCGATGCGCGCCGGCGCGCGCGACGTGCTGCAGTGGCCGCTCGATCCGCAGGCGCTCGGCCGCGCGCTCGAGCGTGCCGCCGCGCAAAGCACGCGATGCGACACCGACGATACGCGGATCGTGTCGTTCATGTCGTGCAAGGGCGGGGCCGGCACGAGCTTCGCAGCCAGCAACGTCGCGTTCGAGATCGCAGAAGGCTTCAAGCGCCGCGTGCTGCTGATCGACCTGAACCAGCAGTTCGCCGATGCGGCGTTCCTGGTCAGCGACGAAACCCCGCCGTCGACGCTGCCGCAGCTTTGCGCGCAGATCGAGCGGCTCGACAGCGCGTTTCTCGACGCGAGCGTCGCGCACGTGACGGAGAACTTCCACGTGCTCGCGGGCGCCGGCGACCCGGTCAGGGCCGCCGAGATGCGCGAGGATGCGCTCGAATGGATCCTCGGCGTCGCCGCGCCGCGCTACGACTTCGTGATCTTCGACGTCGGCGTCGGCATCAATCCGCTGTCGATGGTCGCGCTGGATCGCAGCGACCAGATCCAGATCGTGCTGCAGCCCGCGATGCCGCACGTGCGCGCCGGCCGCCGGCTGCTGGAGATCCTCGTGTCGCTCGGCTACTCGACCGACCAGATGCGGCTCATCGTGAACCGCGCGACGCGCGCGAGCGACCGGACCCGCACCGCGCTCGAGGAAGTGCTCGGCCTGCAGGCCGCCTGCACGATTCCCGACGACGCCGAGACCGTGCTCGAAGCGATCAACCAGGGGCATCCGGTGTCGCGGCTCGCGCGCAGCACGGCGGTCGCGCGCGCGCTGCAGGCCTGCGCGAAACAACTCGTCGACGGGGAAGTGCGCGCCGGGCACAGCGCGGCGCGCAGCGAACCGCTGATGTCCCGGCTGTTCGGCCGCAAGGCCACGCCGAAACTCAAGTCCATGTAACTCTTTCGGGGAAACCATCATGTCATTGCGCGAACAGATGTCGTTGCACCGGACGGCCCCGCTGGCGACGGGCAGCGAACCGGCGGGCCCGGCCCATTCGTCGGTACGCGACGCGTACCAGAAGCTGCGCCGCGAAATTCACCTGGCCGTGCTCGAACGCGTCGAGCTGGAGCGCCTGTCGCGGATGCCGCCGGAGCAGGTCCGCCAGGAAATCTCCGCGCTGATCTCGCGGATCCTCGACGACGAGCGGATGCCCGCGAACGACATCGAGCGGCGCCAGCTCGCGATCGACGTGTACGACGAGATGTTCGGTTTCGGCCCGCTCGAAGCGCTGCTGCGCGACCCCGGCATCTCCGACATCCTCGTGAACACGTACCGGCAGGTGTACGTCGAGCGCTGCGGCCAGCTCGAACTGACCGACGTGACGTTCTACGACGACGCGCACCTGATGAAGGTGATCGAGAAGATCGTGTCGCGCGTCGGGCGCCGCATCGACGAATCGAGCCCGATGGTCGACGCGCGGCTGCCGGATGGCTCGCGCGTGAACGCGATCATCCCGCCGTCGGCGATCGACGGGCCGCTGATGTCGATTCGGCGCTTCGCGGTCAACCCGCTGAAGATGGACGACCTGGTCCGCTTCCACAGCCTGACGCCGCCGATGGCCGAGCTGCTCGACGCGCTGTCGCGCGCGAAGGTGAACGTGCTGGTGTCGGGCGGCACCGGCAGCGGCAAGACGACGCTGCTCAACATCCTGTCCGGCTTCATTCCGCGCAACGAGCGGATCGTGACGATCGAGGATGCCGCCGAGCTGCAACTGCAGCAGCCGCACGTGCTGCGACTCGAAACGCGCCCGCCCAACATCGAGGGCAAGGGCGAGATCACGCAGCGCACGCTGGTGCGCAACGCGCTGCGGATGCGGCCGGACCGGATCATCCTCGGCGAAGTACGCGGCGCCGAAGCGCTCGACATGCTCAACGCGATGAACACCGGCCACGAAGGCTCGCTCGCGACGATCCATGCGAACACGCCGCGCGACGCGCTGACGCGGCTCGAGAACATGATCAGCATCGGCGGGCTGTCGCTGCCGCCGAAGACGATGCGCCAGCAGATCGCGTCGGCGATCTCGGTGGTCGTGCAGGCGGCGCGGCTCACCGACGGCAAGCGCAAGATCGTCAGCATCCAGGAGCTGACCGGGATGGAAGGCGACATCATCAACATGCAGGAGATCTTCACGTTCAAGCGCACGGGCGTGGACCGCGACGGCTCGGTACGCGGCCACTTCTGCGCGACCGGCGTGCGGCCGAAGTTCGTCGAGCGGCTGCAGGCGTTCGGCATCAACCTGCCGGATTCGCTCTACGACCCGTCCCAGCGTTACGAGACGAACTGACGGCCGGTCGCCGCTTGCTCCCGGGGAGGCTTCATGAACACGATCTTTTATGCCTTTGTGATTCTCACCTTCGTCGCGGTCGTGCTCACGATCGAAGGTGCCTATCAATGGTGGAACGCGCGGCACGGCAGCGCCGCGCGCCGGATCGAATCGCGCATTCGCGCGATGTCGGCCGGCGGCAACGTGCAGCAGGAGCGGCTGTCGATCCTCAAGAAGCGGATGCTCGACGACTCGAAGCCGTTCGACCGCATGCTGCTGCGCGTGCCGCGCGTGCACCGGCTCGATCTGGTGATCCAGCAATCCGGACTCGACTGGACGCTGCCGAAGCTGATCGTGCTCAGCACCGCGTTGCCGGCATGCACGTGGTTCGTGCTGAGCCTCGCCACGCTGCCGCAGATCGCCGTGCTGCCGGTCGCGCTGCTCGTTGCGTGCATGCCGATGATGTATGTGATGCGCCGCCGCGGACGTCGCATGCGCAAGCTCGAACGGCAGTTGCCGGACATCTGCGACATGATCGCGCGCGCGCTGCGTTCCGGGCATTCGTTCACGGGCACGCTCGGGATGGTCGGCGACGAGTTTCCCGATCCGATGGGTGGCGAATTCCGGATCACGTTCGACGAGGTCAACTACGGCGTGTCGCTGCACGATGCGCTGATGAACCTCGCGACGCGCGTGCCGGTGCAGGATCTCCGCTATTTCGTGATCGCGGTGCTGATCCAGCGCGAGACGGGCGGCAACCTGGCCGAGCTGCTCGACAGCATCGCCGCGCTGATCCGCGAGCGCTTCAAGCTGTTCGACAAGGTGCGCGTGCTGTCGGCGGAAGGGCGGCTGTCGGCGTGGATTCTCGGGCTGTTGCCGTTCGGCACCGCGGCGGTGATGGCACTGCTGAACCGCGAGTTCTTGTCGGTGCTCTGGGAGGATCCTGCCGGGATCAGGATGGTCGGCGGAATGCTGGTGTCGATGCTGTTCGGTCTGTTCTGGATCCGCCGCATCGTCCGGATTCGCGTCTGACGCGCCAATCGATTAACGAACCGTTGCGAGGCTGTCATGCAAAACCTGAGCGTAGTCCAGGCCGTGATGCTGGGCGGCTTGTTCATCTTCGTGGCCGGCGGCGCGCTGGTGGCGATGCTGCTGTTCGCGCCGCGTAATATCCAGCGCCGGATCCAGCAGGCCGGCGGGGCCGGGGCGGGCGCGGGTGCCGTCGCGGGCCCGGGCGGCGGAGACGACCTGGCGTCGCGCTGGGTCGCGAAGCTGGTCGATCTGTCCACCCCGATCTCGAAGCTGTCGGTGCCGAAGGACGGCTGGGAGAATTCGCCGCTGCGCATCCGGCTCATGAATGCCGGCTGGCGCGACCAGAGTGCGGCCGCGCTGTATTTCACCGCGAAGACGCTGCTCGCGCTCGCGTTGCCGTGCACGGCGCTGCTGGCGCTGATCACGACGGAGATCGGCAATGAGCGCGAGCTGCTGTCGGTGATCCTCGTGGCGCTGGCCGGGATCGGCTACTACATCCCGAACGTCGTGCTGTCGCAGCGGGTCAAGGTGCGCCAGCAGAAGATCTTCGAGGATTTTCCGGACGCGCTCGATTTGCTGACGGTGTGCGTCGAAGCGGGGCTGGGGCTCGACGCGGCGCTGATGAAGGTGAGCGAGGAGCTGCGGTTTCGCAGCGAGGTGGTCGCGAGCGAACTCGACCTGCTGCTGCTCGAGATGCGCTCCGGCTTCACGAAGGAAACGGCGCTGCGCAATCTCGCGCTGCGGACCGGTGTCGAGGACATCGAATCGTTCTGCGCGATGCTGATCCAGGCCGATCGCTTCGGCACGAGCATCAGCGAATCGCTGCGCGTGCTGTCGGACATGTTGCGCACGCGGCGGCGGATGCGCGCGGAAGAGCGCGCGGCGAAGATCGCATTGAAGCTGCTGTTCCCGCTGATCTTCTGCATCTTTCCCGCGCTGATGCTGGTGCTGCTCGGGCCGGCGATGATTCACGTCTATCGCGTGCTGCTGCCGACGTTCGTTGGCGTCGCGCCGTGAGCGGGAAGGGGCGTCGACAAGGAATTTGCGTGCCGGCCCTGACGCACCCGCCGGCCGGCACGGCAACAGGCTTCATGGAGGCTTCCTCCCCAGGCGGCACCGCGAGACAGGTTGACCATAGCGGCGTCAACGCATCCTGGACCCATGGTCGGCCATGGAACAAGCCGTAGTCCACCGCCTTTTCGGCTGCCCCCTACTGCTAACCTGAATGCCGGCGAAGTTTGCCGGCATCGCGTTTTGAGCGATGACGTGGAGGTCGCGGATCGCGACCGGTGTTTGCGCGGCGTCACGGACGCGATCGCGGCGATGACAGGATCGGCGCCGCGCTATAGCATGGTCGGCAACCACGGCGCGGCGCGCGCCATTCCCGGTCGGGAGACGACAGGAACACCATGCCGACGTTGACGATTGAACCGCTGGAGCCCGACGAGCGGGTGCGGCTGCGCGGCACCCAAGGCGGCGGCCTGTGGCTCGTGGCACCGTTCATTGCGTATCGCGCCATCCCGGTCGGACCTGCGTACCCTGTAACGCGTACGTAAGGATCCCCGATGGGGCAACAGGCGGAAGGCAACGACGACATGCCCGGCAGCCCGGCCGGTCGCGACGCACTCGCGCCGGTCGCAAGGTCCGCCGCGTTGCGGGTCGTCGCGCTCGGCACGCTGAGCGCCGTCGATGTGCTGCCGGCCGACTTGCGCTGGTGTGTGCCGCTTGCAAGCGCATGGTGCAACGTGTTCGTCGTCGCGATCGGCGTGCCGCTCGCCGACCGCGCGCGCCTCACGGCCGTCCCTCGCTGGGCACTTCCGCGGCCTTGCTGAGCTCGCCCATGACGATCTGCGCGATCACGTTGGCCGGTGCGCGCCCGTCGGGTGCGGCCGCCGTGGTCGCCCACGTGACGATCGTCGTTTGCGTTACCGGGTCGTAGCCCATGAAGGTATTGAAGCCCGGTATCTCGCCCGTGTGCCCGTAGAACGTGCCGAATTTGGCCAGGCCCATGCAGTAGCTGGGCGACATCGGGTCGGACGGATTGATCGGCGTGCAACTGGCGAGCCGTTGCGCCTGCAGATCGGCGTTCAGGTAGCCGCCGCCGACCATCCGCTGCACGTAGGCGGCCAGTTCCGTCACGGTCGACATGCCGGAGCCGGCCGTCCACGCCCACGACGTATTGACGTTGGTCACGTCCGTCGGTTGCAGCGTGCCGTTGTTCGCGGCCGCCTGGCGTTCGGGCGACAGCGCGTCGCTGTCGGTCGTCTCCGCATTGGTGCCCCATTGATAGCCCAGCGGCGCGGGCGCCGGCAGCGCCGTATTCTGCTGCGGCGGGAGGAACGTATTGGCCAGGCCGAGCGGCGCGAAAAGGCGCGCGTTCATTGCATCGGCCGCGCTCATGCCGGTGAGTTGCTCGATGATGAGCCCGAGCAGCACCGTGTTCGTGTTCGAGTAGCGAAAATCGGCGCCCGGCGCGAAATAGACCGGCTGGCCTTCGGCGATATCCAGCAATTCCGCCGTGGTCCATACCTTGTCCGGCTGCGAATCGAGCGTCTGGTTGAACGCGAGACTGGTCGAGTAGTTATAGAGGCCGCTGCGCATCGTCAGCAATTGCCCGATCGTGATCGTATTGCCGTTGGGGACGTTGGCAACGTACTTGCCGACGGTGTCGCTCAAGCTCAGCTTGCCTTCCTGTACGAGCTGCAGGATCACGGTGCCGGTCCACGTCTTCGTCACGCTGCCGACGCGAAAGTGCGCGTTCGTCGGGATCGGCGTGTTCGTGCCTCGCACGGCCGTTCCAAATGATTCGAGCCAGTTGCCCTGCGGCGACTGCACATAAACGACCGCGCCGGACGTCATCGTGTCCGCGAGCAATGCGTTGATCTGCGGGCGCGCCTCGTTGGCGAACGCCGGCCCGCTGGACGTCGGCGAACTGTCGCCGCCGCACGCGGACAGGGCGATGCCGACGATCGCGACCGGTGCGAAGGCAACCATGCCGTGCACCAGCCGTTTCGCCGCGCTCGCCACGAACCGGGAGAGTGCTGAAGTAGTCATCGCGCGGCCCTCCGTGTGCGTGACGGACATCTTTCAGAACTATAGGACAGGCGCGTCCACGCCGGCAGCACGCATTGCTTTCGTCTAAGGATAGCGATACGGCCTGTTCATCCGGTCGCGCGCGTCACTGAAAGTGATGCACGTAACGCAGCACCATCCGCGACCCCTGCGGCCGGTTGCGCGCCTGGACCTCGAAGTACGCGTTGAACAGCAGGTGATCGTGTGGCGAGAGGCTGACCATCGCACCCGGGCCGATCGCCAGCACGGCCTCCCGCGTGCCGGGCACGTCCTGCCCGTTTTCCTTCATGTCGGTGGTCTGGCGTAGCCAATAGCCATTCAGCCCGAGCCGCAGGCCGGGGCGCACTTCATACTCGGTCGCGAAGTTGGCATGGATCGCCTGACCGGCCTGGGTCGACGTCACGTCGGGTCCGAGCGCCGTGGCCGGCTGATGGTTGGTCGCGTTCCACAGATAGTGCAGACGCCATGACACGGTCCATTTCGGCGTGAGCCACAGCGTCGCGGCCCAGTACGGATCGAACGACCAGAAATGACTGCCCGGGTTGATCGCGCGCGCCGGATCGTACGCGCCGGTCGGTGCGATGAACTGGAATTCCACGCGCTGCGCGAAGCGCGGGCCCTGCGCGCCCATCACCGGGTCGAACTGGACGAACGGGCCGATCAGCAGATCGCCGAAACCGGCGCGTGCATTCAGCGCGACGTTGCCGATGCCGTCGTCCGTATGCGCGGACGCGATCCACGGCAGGATCACGTCGAGGCCCGGATGCATGCCGGCGAACGTCAGCGGCGACTGATAGACGAGCTGGCTCAACCCCGCGAACAGGTCGATGTCCTGCTTCGGCAGGCCGACCTTGTTGCCGGCATTGTCGTTGACGCGGCCGGCCGTGTAGTACTGGAAGTACTGCGTGCCGTACCAGCCGGAGCCGGCCGGCGGCATCCCGTCGAGGAAACTGGTCATGCCGAGGTTGACCGACGGCAGGTCGGTCGCGTTGGCCGGCGCGTGACCGGCGATGCCGGCGAGCGCGAGACCTGCGGCGACGAGCAGGCGAGAGCCGAATTTCATGTCCACCACCTCCTGGTTATTTATTGGTATAACTAATCAAATGACGCGTGAAAGATCGGGGTGATCGGCGATCGCGCGATACTGGCCCGCATGGAACACGAGCGGTGCCTTGCCGAACGCATCGAACTGCTCGATCTGGCCGATGAAGAGCAGGTGATCGCCGCCTTCGTAATGACCGATGTTGCGGCATACGAAGCGCGCGCTCGCGCCGTCGAGGCACGGCACGCCACCGCGATCCGACTCCACGTGACACACGCCGTCGAACTTGTCGGCGCTGGGTGTCGCGAAGCGGCGCGACAGGTCGATCTGGTCGTGCGCGAGGATGTTGATCGCGAAGTGGCTGGCCGCGATGAAATCGGGGCGGCTCGGCGCGATCTTCCGGAGGCTCCACAGCACGAGCGGCGGGTCCAGCGACAGCGACGAGAACGAATTGGCCGTGAGGCCCACCTTGCGTCCGTCGGCCGCGCACGTGGTGATCACGGTGACGCCGGTCGGAAACTGCCCGAAGGCGGCGCGCAATTGCATCGGGTCGATGGCCGGACTGCCGGGAACGGTCGTTTCCATGGCGGTTACTCCGAACGCGCACTGTGTTCGCGGATGAACGCCGCGCAGGCCGACGGCTCGAACCACCACGGCGAGAACCGGCGCGGGTCGTCGAAGCCGTCGACGAGCGCCGCGGCGAGCGACGGCAACTGGCCGGCCGCGCCGAGCAGTTCGAGGATGTGCGGCGGCGGCGGCGTGAGCAGCGAGTTGGTCCAGCGCACGACATGCCGCGCATAGGCCCAGTAGCCCTCGAAGGTCTGCTGCATCCAGTCTTCGCCGAACGGCGCGGCATCGCGCGCGACGATCGCATCGAAATACGCGTTCGCGCATTTCGCGGCGTTGTTCGATCCCTGCCCGGTGATCGGATCGTTGACCACCACGGCGTCGGCCATCCCGAAGACCGTGCGGCCCGACGGCAGCCGGAAGAACGGCTTGCGCACCGTCGGCGCGAAGCGCCCGGACAGCGTGCCGTTCGGATCGGTCAGCTCGACGTCGCGGCAGCGCTCGTATTCCCACGGCACATACTGCTGCAGGAACGACAGGCTCCTGTCGAGATGCTGCTCGGGCGTCTTCACGTCGGCCCAGCAGTCGAGCGGGCCGCCCGGAATACCTTCGAACACCATGATTTCGCACGGGCCCGTCGTGGTCAGCGCGGGAAACACGAAATACTCGCCGATGCCGGGCAGCAGGTTGAAGCGCACGCGCGAATACGGCTGGCTCGGCGTCATCCCTTTCACATAGGTGAGGGCCAGCGCGCGTTGCGGGCGGTCGAATGCGCTGCGCGCGTCGTCGCGGCCCAGCAGGTTGACGATTTCGCCCTTGCCGGCCGCGAGCAGCACGAGATCATGGCTGCGCGCCAGTTCCTCGAGTTCGGGCACGCCGATATCGCCGATGCGCACGTCCGCGCCACGACGCCGGACGCCATCGAGCCAGTCGGCCATCTTCACGCGCTGGTCGACGGACTGCGCATAGCGGGTCAGCCGCGACGACCAGTCGATCGCCTTGCGGCCGTTGCCGTCCGGATGCGGCACCGCGATGCCGATGCCTTCGACGGAAGGGCACGCTTCCTCCCACGTGTTCAGGCCGAGATCTCGCTCGATCTGCAACGCGGTATGGAACATGCACTGGCTCGACATGACCTTGCCGGTGCGGATCTGCTCCGCGTCGCGGTTGGTCGCGAGCGTGACGTGGTAGCCCTGGTCGAGCAGGGCGAAAGCGAGTTGCAGGCCGGACTGGCCGGCGCCGACGATAGCGATGCGTCTCATGAGAATGTCCTGGTTTGGCCGGGTTCCGGCCGGAATGATGGCGAGGGGGCCAAGCGGTCCGCGGTCATTCCGCCAGACGCGGAATGGCCGGCACCGCCTGTTCGGGGCCCATCGCGGAATAACCGCCGTCCACCGCGTAGTCGGCGCCCGTCACGAAGCTCGCCGCGTCGCTGCACAGGAACGTCACGACCTGCGCGACCTCCGACGGATCGCCGACCCGGCCGAGCAGATGAAACGGCGCGGCGACGCGATCGGTCTTCGCGCGGTCGCCGCGCGTCAGCTCGTCCATCACGCGCGACCAGGTCCAGCCCGGCGACACCGAGTTGACGCGAATGCGATCGGACGCGAGATCCATCGCCATGCTGCGCGTGAGCTGGCGGATCGCCGCCTTGGAGGTCGGGTAGAGCCAGCGGCCGGTCTGCGCACACTGGGCCGAGATCGAGCTGAAATTCACGATCGCGCCGCCGCCGCGCCGGACCATGTGCGGGTGCACGGCCTTCGCCAGCATCGCCGCCGACACGACGTTGACGTCCATCGCCGCGAGCCAGTCGTTGCGGGTCGCGTGGATGCCGTTGTCGACGTAGCTGCACGCGAGGTTGACGAGCAGGTCGATCGCGCCGAACCGTTCAGCGATGGCCGCTACCGCTTGCTCGATCGCGCGGTCGTCGGTGATGTCGAGCGCGACGAACATCGCACGGTCGCCCAGCGAATCGGCGACGCGCGCGCCGTTCTCCGCATCGAGATCGACGATCGCGACGCACGCGCCGGCGCGGCTCAGGTCCTGCGCGACCGCGGCGCCGATCAGCGTGGCGCCGCCGGTGACGATCGCGACTTTGCCAGCAAGGGCAGTCATGGGGTGTCTCCTGGAATCGATGGGTGAGGGAAGGGCCGCGTCAACGCGCACCCGGTGACGGTTCGCTGTCCTGCCAGCGGCGCATCAGGCCGTTCGACGGCACGGTCTCGTCGAGCAGCTTGCGGGCCGTCTCCGCGCCCGCGACCGGCAGGCCGGCCGCGTCGAGCAGGCCGATCTGCACGAGCACGCTCGCCTGATCCCAGTAGATGTGTTCGTGATAGAGCTTGTCGCCGCGAAACTTCACGATCGCGACCAGCGGAATCTCGACGCGCTTGCCGGTCGGCGCGACGCCGGGCAGCATCCAGTCGATCTCGGTGGTGTGCGTGAAGCAGAACAGCAGTTCGTCGACGATCTGGCTCGCGCCGACCGTGCGCGAGATCGGCGTGATCGTCGTGTCGGGCGGGTTCGCATGCACGAAGTGATGCGTGTAGAAGCGCTTGAGTTCGTCGTAGCCGACGCCGCCCGTCAGTGTCGGAATATGGTTGACGTACGGCTCGGCGACCATCGTGGCCATCGTCGCGTCGACGTCGCGCGTATCGAATTCGTGCCGGATATGCGCTTCCCACAGCGCGGAGAGGTCGTAATGCGGGCCGAGCGCGGCGCGGAACGCGGCGATCGCGCGCTGATGGGCCATGACCGCGGCGGCCTTGTCGAAATGATCGCCGCCGATGCGGGCGAACGCGTGATCGACGCCCGGATACACATACACTTCGACGCCTGCGCGCCCGGCCAGCGCTTCGGCGATGCGCTGCTGCGCGTCGGGCGGGCAGAAGCGGTCCTGTCCGGCAATCTGCAGCACGAGCCGCCCGCGCAGGTGCGACGCTTCGTCCAGCGCATGCTCGATGCCCACGCCGTAGTAGCTGACCGCCGCGGCCACGCCCGGCAGCCGGCAGGCGGCGAGATACGCGAGCTTGCCGCCGAGGCAGAAGCCGAGCACGCCGGCCTCGCCCGTGCATTCCGGCCGTTGCGTGAGCACGCTCAGCGCCGCGCCGACGTCCTCGACGCCCTTGTTTTCGTCGAACCCCTGGTACAGGGTCATCGCGCGTTCGACATCGGCCGCGGAGTTGCCGAGTTCGATGCCCGGGGACTGACGCCAGAACAGGTCGGGCACGAGTACCGTGTAGCCTTCCTCCGCGTAGTAATCGGCCGCGTCCCGCATGGTCGCGTTCGCGCCGAAGATCTCGTGACACAGCACGATGCCCGGCCCGGTGCCGCCGGCCGGCGTGCTCAGGTATGCGCGAAACGTCCCGCCGTCCGGTGACGGAATCTCGATGTGACGTCCTTTCATGTGTTCCTCCATGCTGTTCGTGTCTGTGACGGGCCCAGTATTGGCGGACGAAACGCGCGCTTCTATCCGCTTTCTTCGGCCGGTATCCGCGAATTCCGGAAACCTGACGAACCGGCCGCCGCGCCCGGGCGGATGCGCGGCTGACTGCGGGTATGTGCGGATGGGGGCGCCCCGCACAGTTTTCTACGATGCGCGAACGGTCCGTTTCTTGCGTCGTTTGCGCGGGACTTGCGTGTTCCGATGGGCGGACTGTCCGGATACGCCGGGCGCTGTCCGGATCGTGCGACGGATTCCCCGATTCAGGGAACGCATGCACGGCGCGAGTGCGATCGAGCATGACGGGAGAACTTTGATGGCGCAATTTTCCGAAACCGGCTGGCTGGACGACGCCGCCTGTTTCAATCACGGCAACCTGCTGCTGCAGTCGAACGACGTCGACGAGGTTCGCGCGCGGGTTGCCGATGTCTTCAAGCCGCACCGGCTCACGCCGACCGGCGAATCGCGTGCGCTGCACAGCAGCATGCATCATGCGCGCTGGGGCAACGTGTCGCTGAACCTGCTCGATTATGGCGGCGGCGTCAGCATCGAGCCCGGGCCGCTCGAACACTTCTTCCTGCTGCAGATCCCGCTGCGCGGCGACGCCGAGATCGAGTGCGGCTCGACGCGCTTCGTGTCGTCGCCGGGCACCGCGTCGCTGATCTCGCCGACGCTGCCGCTCAAGATGCGGTGGGGCGATGCGTGTCCGCAAGTGATCGTGCGCATCGAGCGCGAGGTGATGGAGCGGCATGCGCAGCGGCATTTCGGCGACGACCGGCGCGCGCCGGTCGAATTCGAACCGGAATTCAGCCTGGCATCGCCGCAGGGGACGTGCCTGGCCCAGTTGCTGCCGATTCTCGCCGGCGCGATCGCGACGGATGCGCATCCGCTGCGTCATCCGCTCGCGTTCGAGCAGCTCGAATCGACGCTGCTCAACCTGCTGCTGCACGGCCACCCGAATAGCGCGCGCAACGGCACGCGGCACCTGCCGGTGGCGCTCGCGCCGTTCTATGTGCGGCGTGTCGAGGAATACATCCGCGCGCATCTCGACGAGCCGCTGACGATCGAGCGGCTCGCCGAGCTCGCCGGCGTCAGCCCGAGCACGCTGTTCGCCGGCTTCCGGAGCCGCCACGGGATCACGCCGATGGGCTTCGTGCGGCAGTTGCGGCTGCAACATGTGCGCAAGGAACTGCTGGCCGAAACGACGCCGGGGCTCGCGTCGGTGACGGATATCGCACTGAAATGGGGCTTCGCGCACCTCGGGCGGTTCGCGATCGAGTACAAGCGGGCGTTCGGGGAGTCGCCGTCGGCGACGCTGAGGATGCGGCGCGTGCGGGGGTGAGGGAGGAAGCGGCGGGCGCGCATTCGGCGCACCCGTCCGCCGATCACCGGGTCGGCGCCATGGCGGTCGACTCGCGCACGACGAGCTCCGGTGTACCGATCGTATGCACAGCCGCGGTCGACTCGATGCCGTCGATCATATCGAGTGCCAGCGCGATCGCGCGCGCGGCGACCAAGGATTTCGGGAATCGGACCGTCGTCAGCGCGGGGCGGAACTGGTGGGCGAGCTGGATATCGGTCATGCCGACGATCGACAGGTCGGCCGGCACGCGCCGGCCCAGATCGGCCGCCGCCTGCAGCGCGCCGATCGCCATCAGGTCGTTGGTCGCGAACAGCGCGGTGAGGCCGGGCTTCGCGCGCAGCAACGCGGCGGCCGCCTCGTAGCCGCCCTCGATCGAATCGTATGCGGACACGGTCGTCACCGCGTCCGGCGCATGGCCGCGAGCCGCGAGTTCGTCGATAAAGCCGCGCAGCCGTACCGATTGCGGGCCGTCCGAACCCTTGCCGACGAGTGCGCCGAACGCGCGATGCCGCAGCTCGGACAGGTGCGCGGCGGCGAGCGCGCCCGCCGCCGCGAAATCGACGGTGACGCAGGGCAGGATGCGCGACGCAGGCACGTGCTCCCACATGCACAGCACGATCGCGGCGCGATGGCGCGCGATGTCGGCAAGCTCGGCCTCGGCGAGGCTGGTGCTCATCACGATCGCGCCGGCCGCCAGCGTGCCGGCGATCCGCTCCAGGTAGTTGCGCGTGATCGCCGGGTCGTCGTCGGTGTTGGACACCAGCAGATAATGGCCGCGCTTGCGCGCTTCGCGCTCGGCGGCGAGCACGAACTCCGGATAGAACGGGTTCGTGATGTTCGACAGCATCAGCGCGAGCGTCGACGTGCGGCCTTCGGCGAGCGCACGCGCCGTGAGATTCGGTCGATAGCCGAGTTCGCGTATCACCGCCATCACGCGTTCGACGGTCGCCGGCTTCACTTTCTGCGGATTCCGCAACACGTTCGAGACCGTCGCCGCGGTGACGTTCGCGCGTCGCGCGACTTCCGCGAGCGTCACCATGCGCGGCCCCCGGCGGGTCGAGCCAGGTCGTGCCGGGGCGGGGAAGTGTGGGTGTATTTGCTCATATTCTGGGAGTGCATCCCACAAGTTGCACAGAGACAGGCGATACGCTAATTTCTCGGCACATCACATGAAGGAGACACCATGGTACGGCGAAGCCAGCTGAATGCGCCATCAAAATTTAAGCGTTTAAATTTTCCGATTCGACGCGCTTGATTCAGGGGAGGAGGGCGCGATGACCGCCATTTCATTGAAGGACGTCTCGAAGCGCTACGGCGACCATGCGCCGGTGCTGCGCAACGTGAACCTCGAGATCGAGTCGCATGAGTTCTGCGTGTTTCTCGGTCCGTCGGGCTGCGGTAAATCCACGCTGTTGCGGATGATCGCGGGGCTGGAGGACGTGAGCGAAGGCGAACTGCGGATCGGCGGTGCACGCATGAACGACACGCCGCCTGCCGAGCGTGGCGTCGCGATGGTGTTCCAGAGCTATGCGCTGTTTCCGCACATGACCGTGTTCGACAACATCGGTTTCGGGTTGCGCATTGCCGGCGTGCCGAAGGACGAGATCCGCCGCCGCGTGACCGAGGCCGCGCGCGTGCTGCAGCTCGACGCGCTGCTCGAGCGCAAGCCGAAGGCGCTGTCGGGCGGTCAGCGGCAGCGTGTCGCGATCGGCCGCGCGATCGTGCGCGAGCCGCGCGTGTTCCTGTTCGACGAACCGCTGTCGAATCTCGACGCGACGCTGCGCGGGCAGACGCGTGTCGAGATTGCGCGCCTGCATGCCCGCTTCTCGCAGTCGAGCTCCGTTTATGTGACGCACGACCAGATCGAAGCGATGACGCTGGCCGACCGGATCGTGCTGCTGCACGCGGGCGACGACGTCGCGCGCTTCGGCAGCATCGCACAGGCCGGTGCGCCGCTCGAGCTGTATCACCGGCCGGCCAACCGCTTCGTCGCGGGCTTCATCGGCTCGCCGCGAATGAACTTCCTGCCGGTGGCCGTCGTATCGAACGATGCACACGGATGCCGCCTGCGCGTCGACGGCACGGACGAGGTGCTGACGTTGCACGACCGTCCGTTGCCGTCCGGCATCGGCCCCGGTGCGCGGATGACGCTCGGCATTCGTCCCGAGCATCTGTCCGCCGGCCCGGCCGGCGACGCCGGGCTGCCCGCGATCGTGCGCGATGTTGCGCTGGTCGAGCAACTGGGCGAGGCCGCCTACGTGCATCTCGACCACCCCGGCGGCGTGGCGCTGCTCGCGAAGTTGCCGGGGCAGGCCACGCTGCGGCGCGGCGAGCGCCATGCGTTTCGCATGCCGCCGTCGTGTTGCCACCTGTTCGACGAGGCCGGCATCGCGGTGCCGGCCGTTCGTGCCGAGGCGATGTTCGTCTAGCGGCGCGGCGCCGATCCGCCGCGCGCGACGCGGCATCCATTACACCAATACCAGGAGACAACGATGAGACTTCGTGCGAGCCAACTGCTGCTTGCCCTGACGACCGCCGCCGCACTGACGGCGGGTACGGCCGACGCGGGCACGCTCAACGTGAACGTAGCGTCGCGCGGCAACCAGCGCGCGACATGGCAAGCGGTGTTCGACCAGTTCCGCAAGGCGAATCCGGATATCGACCTGAAGGTCAGCTACGTCAGCGAGGAGGCGTACAAGGTGCAGATGTCCGGTTGGCTCGCGACCGATCCGCCCGACGTGCTGAGCTGGAACAACGGCGAGCGCCTTGCCTATTTCGCGAAGCGCGGGCTGATCGAGGATCTGAGCCAGGACTGGCAGAAGAACGGCTGGAACGATACGTTTGCGGCCGTGAAGCAGTCGTCGACCTACGGCGGCAAGGTCTACAGCCTGCCGCTCGGTTACGACGCCTATGGCCTGTTCTACCGCAAGGACCTGTTCGAAAAGGCGGGCATTCATGGCGAGCCGGCCGACTGGCCGCAGTTTCTCGACGCATGCCGCAAGCTGAAGGCGGCGGGCATTGCGCCGATCGCGGTGGCCGCGCGCGACGCGTGGACGCTTGCCGCATGGTTCGACTACCTCGACCTGCGGATCAACGGCTACGCGTTCCACCAGAAGCTGATGGCGGGCGACGTCGCTTATACCGATCCGCGCGTGCGTGCCGTGTACACGGCATGGAAGAAGCTGATCGACGACAGGTACTTCATCGACAACGCGCTGTCTTACGACGTCGATGCGCTGAGCCCGCTGATCATCAACGGTCAGGCTGCGATGACGCTGATGGGCACCTGGTATTCGGCGGGCCTGCTGAGCGCGGCGCGCAACCCGATCGGCTTTTTCCGCTTCCCGGTGATCGACGCGTCGGTGCCGCTCGCGGAGGACGGCCCGGTCAACGTGATGGTGGTCCCGGCGAAGGCGCACAACAAGACGGATGCACGCCGCCTGCTCGCGTTCATGGGGCAGCCTGCGATCAACGGCGAGTTTGCGAAGGGCATGGGTCAACTGCCGTCGAACAACCGGGCGCCCGAGCCGCAGGATCCGATCTCGAAGATCGGCTTCCATACGCTGGCAACGACGTCGGGCGGCATCGCGCAGTTCTACGATCGCGACATGACGAAGGAAATGGCGGACGAGGGGATGAAGGCGATGCAGCAGTTCCTGTCCGACCCGACGCAACTTGACGCAGTCCTCCAGCGCCTCGAACAGACCCGCAAGCGCATCTACCGGAAGTAGCACGCCGTGCGCCGGCCCGGCAGGGCCGGCGCTCCGTCGTTACCGTCATGTTCGTTTCGTCGAAGGTCACATCATGTCAACCAGCCTGTCCGAGGGCGCCGTGCGTCGCGACGCCGGCCCGCAGCGGCATGCGCGCGCGTCGCTCGCACGCCGGCGCAACCGTGCCGCACTGCTGTTCGTGCTGCCGGGTTTCGCGCTCTTCACCGTGTTCGTGCTGTATCCGATCGTCAGCAGCATCTGGCTGAGCTTCCATCAGTGGGACGGGATGACGCCGATGACGTACGCAGGGCTCGACAATTATCGCGAGCTGCTGCAGTCCGACACGTTCTACGTCGCGCTGAAGAACAACGTGCTGTGGCTCGTGCTGTTCCTCGCCGCACCGCCGCTCGGTCTCGGGCTCGCGCTGTACCTGAACCAGAACGTGTTCGGGATCCGGCTCGTGAAGTCGCTGTTCTTCGCGCCGTTCGTGCTGCCGGGCGTCGTCGTCGGCCTGGTGTTCTCGTGGTTCTACGACCCGACGTTCGGGCTGCTGAAAGTGATCGTCGGGCACGGGATCCCGGTGCTCGGCGATCCGCGCTATGCGACCTACGGCGTGATCGTTGCCGCACTGTGGCCGCAGATTCCGTTCTGCATGATCCTCTACCTGACCGGGCTCACGGGCATCAACAGCGAAATCGTCGAGGCAGCGCGGATGGAAGGCGCGCGCGGCTTCACGCTGCTGTGGCACGTGATCCTGCCGCAGTTGCGTCCCGCCACCTTCATGGCGGTGGTGCTGACCGTGATCGGCGCGCTGCGCAGCTTCGACCTGATCTCCGTGATGACGGGCGGTGGCCCGTTCGACAGTTCGACCGTGCTCGCGTACTTCATGGTCGACCAGGCGATCAAGTACTACCGCGAAGGCTATTCGGCCGCGATCGCGGTGGTGCTGTTCGCAATCATGCTCGTCTATATCGTGTGGCAGCTGCGCAAGCTGGTGCGCGTCGAATCATAAGGATCACGATTCATGTACCCGATGCCCGTATCACGCTGGGGAAGGTCATCCCGCCTGCTGTATCGCCTGTCGCTGCCGTGTGCGCTCGTGCTGTGGCTCGTGCCGCTGCTCGCGGTGCTGGTCACGTCGGTTCGTTCGACCGACGAGGTCATGGCCGGCAATTACTGGGGCTGGCCGAAACAGTTCGCGTTCGTCGACAACTACGGCACCGCGCTCATGCAGACGCCGATGCTCCACTACTTCGCGAACAGCATGCTGATCACGCTGCCGTCGGTTGCCGCAGCGATCCTGCTCGCGTCGCTTGCAGGCCATGCGCTCGCGAACTACCGGTTCCGCGGCAACGTCGTGCTGCTCGGGCTGTTCGTCGCCGGCAATTTCGTGCCGATCCAGATCCTGATGATTCCGGTGCGCCAGATCATGCTCGGCATCGGGCTCTACAACACCGTGTGGGCGCTCGTGCTGTTCCATACCGCGTTTCAGACGGGATTCTGCACGCTGTTCCTGCGCAACTTCATCCGCGAGCTGCCGTTCGAGCTGATCGAAGCCGCGCGCGTCGAGGGCGCGTCCGAGTGGGCGATCTACTGGCGCGTCGTGCTGCCGCTCGTGCGGCCGGCGCTCGCGGCGCTTGCGATCCTCGTGTTTACGTTCGTGTGGAACGACTACTTCTGGGCGTTGTGCCTCACGCAAGGCGACGACGCGGCGCCGATCACCGTCGGCGTCGCCGCGCTCAAGGGGCAGTGGACCACCGCATGGAACCTCGTGTCGGCCGGTTCGGTGCTCGCCGCGCTGCCGTCGGTCGCGATGTTCTTCGCGATGCAGAAGCACTTCGTCGCGGGGCTCACGCTCGGCGCGACCAAAGGCTGAATCCGTCCAACCCTTTCTTTTCCTGCCAGGAATCCACGATGCACCTCGGCGTTTGCTACTACCCCGAACACTGGCCGCGCGAGCAATGGGATCGCGACGCGCGGCGGATGGCCGAACTCGGCCTGACCCGCGTACGGATCGCCGAATTCGCGTGGAGCCGGATGGAGCCGGAGCCCGGCCGCTACGACTGGGCGTGGCTCGACGAAGCGATCGACACGCTGGCACGCCAGCGCCTGAACGTCGTGCTGGGCACGCCGACCGCGGCGCCGCCGAAATGGCTCGTCGACCGTCATCCGGAGATCCTGCCGGTCAGCGCGGACGGTGTCGTCCGGCAGTTCGGTTCGCGTCGCCACTACGACATCTCGAGCCCCGTCTATCGCGAACACTGCGTGCGGATCGTCGACGCGATGGCGCGGCGCTACGGCACGCATCCGGCCGTGATCGCGTGGCAGACCGACAACGAACTCGGTTGCCACAACACGTTGCCAAGCTACACGCGCGCGGCGCTGACGGGGTTTCGCGCATGGCTCGCCGCACGCTACGGCGACGTCGGCGCGTTGAACCGCGCGTGGGGCAACGTGTTCTGGAGCATGGAATATCGCGGCTTCGACGAAATCGAACTGCCGTGCCGTACGCCGACCGACGCGAATCCCGCCCACCTGCTCGACTTCCGGCGCTTTCAGTCGGACGAGGTCGCGCGCTTTCATGCGGTGCAGGTCGATGCGATCCGCGCGCATGCGCCGGGGCGCGACGTGCTGCACAACTTCATGGGCTTTTTTACCGAATTCGATCACTACGCGTTCGCACGCGGAGGGCTCGACGTCGCCGCGTGGGACAGCTATCCGGTGCCGCGCATCGAAGTGCTGCCGCTCGACGAGCAGGACAAGCACCGCTGGGCCCGCACGGGCCATCCGGACGTGTCGGCGTTCTCGCACGATCTGTATCGCGGGGTCGGCAACGGCCGGATGTGGGTCATGGAGCAACAGGCGGGGCCCGTCAACTGGGGGCCGCACAATCCGGTACCGCATGCGGGCGCGGTGCGACTGTGGACCTGGGAAGCGTTCGCGCACGGCGCGGAACTGGTGTCGTATTTCCGCTGGCGGCAGTATCCGCACGCCCAGGAACAACTGCATTCCGGGCTCAATACGCCCGATGACCGCCTGTCGCCCGGCGGGCACGAAGTGGCGCGCGTCGCCGACGAGCTGGCGACACTCGATCCCGCGCTCGTTGCGGGCGAACGCGCATCGGCACGCGTCGCGCTGCTGTTCGACTACGAAGCCGACTGGATGATCCGGATCCAGCCGCACGGCGTCGATTTCGACTATCAGCAGCATGCGTTCGACTGGTATCGCGCGCTGCGCGAGCTGGGGCTCGACGTCGACATTGTCGCGGCCGATGCCGATGTGTCGCGTTATGCGCTGGTCGTCGCGCCGACGCTGCCGGTTGTCCCGGACCGCGTCGTCGAGCAGGTTGCCGGCAGCGGCGCGCACTGGCTGTTCGGGCCGCGCACGGGGTCGCGCACGGCCGACTTCGCGATCGTGCCGGGCCTTGCGCCCGGCAAGCTGCGCGACGTGTTGCCGGTGCGGATCGCACAGGTCGAATCGTTGCGGCCGTCGCTCGCGCCGCGTGTCGTGTTCGACGGCGTGGAGGGCCATGCGGTGAAATGGCGCGATCACGTCGACACGGACGCAGCGGCCGGAATCGACGTGCTCGCGGCGTTCGACGACGGTGTACCGGCGCTGGTTCGGCACGCTCACGTGACGATGGCGACCGCGTGCTTCGATCGCGCGCTGTTGCGTGCGATCGTCGGCCGCTGCGCGCGCGACGCCGGATTGCCCGTGGCGGTGCTGCCCGACGCCTTGCGATTGCGTCGGCGCGGGCGTGTCGTGTTCGCGCTGAACTACGGCGAGACGCCGTGCACGGTGCCCGCGCCGGCCGGCGCGCGCTTCGTGCTCGGTGGCCCGGAACTCGACGCGGTCGACGTGGCTGCTTGGGTCGAGCCGGACTGACGCGATGCCATCGCTGCGGTCGCATTTCTCGGGCCTGGCCGGGATCACGCATTTCGTTCCGCTGTCCGCCGCGGCGCTGATGCTTGGCGTCGCGATGTCGTTTACCGCGCCGTACCTGTCGCTGTTCGGCGTCGAGGCGGCCGCGATGTCGCCGTTGCTCGCCGGTGTATTCATGACGCTGATCGCGGCGAGCGGCGTCGTTGCAAGCACGTGGGCCGGCCGCTGGTCCGATCGCCGCGACCGGCACCGTCCGCTGCTCGTCGCGTCGCTCGTGGCCGCCGCGCTCGGGTTCGCGCTGCTGTGCGTCATGCGCGCGCCGATACCCGTGATCGCGGTCGGCACGATCATGCTCGGCGCGGGCGCCGTGTCGCTGTCGCAGATCTTCTCGTTCGCGCGTGCGGTGCTGCCGGTCGACCATGACGCGCAGCGCGAACTGGCGTTGGCCGCGCTGCGCACGATGATGTCGGTCGCCTGGGTGTTCGGCCCCGCGCTCGGCGCGCTGATACTCGCGCAGACGGGCTTCACCGGGCTCTTTCTCGCGGCATCCGCCTGTTTTGTCGCGTGCGCGGCGATCGTCGCGCGCATTCCGGAACCGGCTCGCCGGCCGGCGCCGGTCGATATGGGCAGGGCCGCGACGACGCGCGCATCCGGCGGCGATCCGGTGCCGCCGCGCGAGGCCGCGCCGCGTGCCGTCGTGCTGCGCACGCTTGCCGCACTCATGCTGATCGGGCTGGCGGCGAACGCGACGATGATCGTGTTGCCGCTGTATATCGTGCGCGGGCTGGGCGGCACGCCGACCGACGTGTCGGCGGCGCTCGGTCTTGCCGCGTTGCTCGAGATCCCGATGATGCTGTGGCTCGGCATCCGTTCGGCGCGGCTGAACAAGGCGCGCTGGCTGACGGCTTGCGCGGCCGTGCATGCCGTGTACTTCGCCGCGCTCGCGACGGTGCCGCGTGTCGATGCGATCCTGCCGCTGCAGTTGCTGAGCGCTTGCGTGGTCGCGATCACGTCGTGCCTCGGCATGACGCGCGTGTGCGACCTGATGCCGACGCGTCCCGGCACCGCGACCGCGATGTTCTTCAGTACGGCGCGCGTCGGCTCGATCGTGTCGGGTGTCCTGTCCGGCGCATTCGTCGATCTGTTCGGTTATCGTGCGACGTTCGCGGGTTGCGGCGCGCTGGCCCTCGCGGCGCTCGTGTTGCTCGTTGGCGATGCGCGCGATCCGCGAGCCGGTGCGACACATTCAACAGATGCGTCGAAGCGGTCGAGCCGTCGCTTCGACGCACCGCGCTGACGCGCAGCGCACGCCGGCAGCGCGAAGCCCGCGAATCGCCTACGGCAGCGACGCGCCCCAGACCGCCGTCACATTGCCGCCGAGCCGCCATTCGTCGAACGGGCGGCGCGGCGCGATGATCGCCGGCAGACGCGGGTCGTGAAAGCGCGCGTAGTACGGCTCGACCCAGCTCAATTCGTCGCGGAACGTCCACAGAAACAGATCCTGCTTGATCGGCGTGATGGCCGTGAAACTCGCGGGATTTTCCACCGCGTCGATCACGAGATTCGCGAGGCGGCTGATCGCGCCGTTGTTTTCCCGGTAGAGATCGATATGGCGCCGCTGCACGAGTTCCGCCGCGAACACGAGCGGGAGCAGCGCGAAGGTGTGATAGTGCAGCGCGCGGTTGCCGCGTTTGACTTCCCGCGCGAGCGCGCCGTCGGGGCCGATGTCGCGGATGCCTTCGCGAACCCGCAGCAGCCCCGAGTCGATCAGGCTCGCGTTGCCGGTCACGGTGCCGATCGCGATCAGGTCGAGACCGGCCCAGTACACGAGGTTGTTGTGCAGGTGGTTGATCGCTTCCGAATCGCGGGTGGCGATCGCGATGCGTTCGAGCCACGGATCGATCGCGTCGAAGCGCGCGCGATTCGCATCGCGCACGTCACGCGGCATGCGCAGGATCACCATCGCGAAGTCGGTGCCGGCCCATGAGCGCTCGTAATAGCCTTGATACCCCGAGATCCGGCCCATCAGCGCATCGGCCTGCGCCCAGCTTTCCAGCAGGCTCAATGCGCAGGCCCAGTCGCCTTTGTCCGCCGCCGTGTTGAGCCGGGAAATGAAATCGCGCATCGGCTTCGCGGCGCGCGCATAACCGGCGGCGTCGTCGTAGTAGCCGGGCGGATCGATCGTCGTCACGGCCGCCGGTATGTCGCAGGCGTGGGCGGATGGCACGGCGCAGAAGATCGCGCCCAGGGTGAGCAATGCGGCGAACAGCGGTCGGGTCGACATGCGGCGCATACGGTCCTCGGGGGTGAGAGGGTGACGGTGGTGTCGCAAACGCGTAAGCCGGTATCGCGATCGCGGCGTAAAGGCCGCAACCGGCTCCGCCAATCTGGCCGCAGGTAACGCCGCGACGCCGAACGCGCTCGATCACGCACGATGCGACGCCGGGACCGCGTGGTGCGCGGCCGCTCCCGGGCCGCACGCAGTCTAGCGTTTCCGTCTTTCATCCGCCTTTCCCGACAGCAATGGGAATTGGCCCGATCGATGCGCGCGTGCACCGTCTCCAGCGCCCGGAACCCGGGCTTCGCCCACCCGTGCGCCCCTGCGCACTTTTTTAAAGACCGCGCCACGTTCGCCCGGTATGATCGCTGCGCTCGCGAACGACGCCATCGGCCAGTGCATTCCGACTCGCGCGCAACCAGCATCACCAAAACGACAACACGGGGCGGACGCCGGCGGCGCGTCGCGCCACGATCGGGCCGAATCGGCCCCAGCACGACGGAGCATGGAACGATGGTAACGGGGACGAGGGCGGCGCGACGCGCAATGGCGGTCGCTGCCGGGGGAGCACTGTGCGTGGCGGCAGCAGGCGGCGCGCACGCGCAGGCATCGGGCGCAGCATCGGCGCAGCAGCCCGACGCGGCGGCGGCCGTGCTGCCGCCGATCGCCGTGAAAGGGAAGGCCGACGGATCGTCCGTCGGGCTCGTCGGGTTGCGCACCACGGCGGGCACGAAGACCGACACGCCGGTGGCCGAGATCCCGCAGACGATCAATATCGTGACCGCGCAGCAGATCGAGATGACCGGCGCGGCCGACCTGAACCAGGCGTTGCGCTACGTGCCGGGTTTCGCGACGTTCGGCGCCGACAGCCGGACCGACTGGTATGCGGCGCTGCGCGGCTTCACGCCGACGCTGTACGTCGACGGCGTGGCCGCGCCGAATACGGCCGTGATCGCGAACTGGCGCGTCGACCCGTATACGATCGACTCGATCGCGGTGCTGCGCGGGCCCACGTCAGTGCTGTACGGCGCGGGCGAGCCCGGCGCGATCGTCGACGCGCACACGAAGCTCGCCGACGGCGAGCGCGTGCGCGAGGCCGGCGTGCAGATCGGCAACGATGCGCGCAAGCAGGTCATGCTCGACGTCGGCGACACGCTCGACCCGGACGGCCGGTACGCGTATCGCTTCGTCGGCGTGGCCCGGGACGGCAACGCGGTGACCGGCCCGAACGGCGACCGGCGCGTCGCGCTGGCGCCGTCGTTCCGATGGCGACCGAATGCCGACACGTCGCTGACGTTCTCCGCGACCTTCCTGCAGGACAGCGGCGATATTTCGTCGAACTTCCTGCCCGCGTCGGGCACGGTGCTGCCGAACCCGAACGGGCGCCTGTCGCAGGACATCTACATGGGCGATCCCGGGTTCAACGACTACCGCAAGAAGCAATGGTCGCTCGGCTACGCGCTGGAGCACCGCGTGAACGCGATCTGGTCGCTGCACCAGGACGTGCGCTGGTCGCGCCTGTCGCTCGACGACGCGACGGTGTTCGGCAACGGCCTGGCGCCCCGCAGCACGACCAACATGATGCGTTTCGCGGGGCTGTTCCAGCTCAACTACAGCCGACTCGATATCGACAACCACGCGCAGGCGCGCTTTGGCACCGGGCCGCTCGAACACACGCTGCTGTTCGGCCTGCAATTCGACCGGCAGACGACGACCAACAGCGTGTGGCTCGCGCTGGCGCCGTCGCTGAACCTGTACAACCCCGTCTATCGGCCCGTCACGGCCGCGATCTTCTCCGGCCCGACGTCGCTCGGCCACGTCGACCAGTACACGGCGATGAACGGATTCGGTGCGTACGCGCAGGACCAGATTCGCTGGCAGCGCTGGACGCTGACACTCGGCGGTCGCGAGGACTGGGTCAATGCGCGGTTCGACGACCGGACGGCCGGCATGCAGAAGCAGCAGGACGTCAGTGCGTTCTCCGGGCGCGTCGGGCTCACCTATGAGGGTGACGCCGGGTTGTCGCCGTACCTGAGTTATTCGACGTCGTTCGATCCGGTGATCGGCGTGCGGCTATATGGTGGCGGCTTGCCGAAACCGACGCGCGGCACGCAGACGGAGGCCGGGCTGCGCTGGCAGCCGCCCGGCCGGAACCTGATGCTCAACGCGGCCGTTTATCAGATCAACCAGACCAACGTCGTGACGCCGACGCCGGTCAATCTCGACCCGACCGGCACGTCGTCCGTGCAGACGGGCGAAGTGCGCTCGCGCGGCATCGAGCTGAGCGCGGTCGGCAAGCTGACCCGCGAGCTGTCGATCGTCGCGTCGTATGTCTATCAGGACGTCAAGAACGTGAAGGCGAACGATGCGTCGCTGAACAACTGGCCGGTGGCCGTGCCGCTGCCGAGGCAGATGGCGTCGCTGTGGGCCGACTGGACCTGGCGCACGGGGGATCTGTCAGGCCTCGGGATCGGCGGCGGCGTGCGCTACCAGAGCGCGTCGGCCGGCGCGCCCGACAACGCGCTGACGGTGCCGAGCACGACGCTGTACGACCTGGCGATGCACTACGAGATGCGGCACTGGCGCCTGGCCCTGAACGTCGCGAACCTGTTCGACCGGCGTTACGTCAGCGGCTGCCAGTCGTATGCCGTGTGCGTGTTCGGCAACGAGCGGACCGTGCTGGCCACCGCGAAATACAACTGGTAAGCGCGGTAGTCGCGATCACGCCGAGCCGGCCTACGCGTCGCGCTGCGGTTCCCGGGTCGCGGCGCGCCCGCCCGCCTGGCGCTGGCGCCGCCACTCGGTCGGCGTGATGCCGAAACGTTCGCGGAACGCGGTCGCGAAATTCGCCGGCGTGGAAAAACCGATTTCCTTCGCGATGCTGGCAATGCTGAGCGATGTCGAATCCAGCAGATCCTGCGCGATCCGCAGCCGCTCGACCCGCAGATACTCGAACACCGTCTGGCCGAGATTGTCGCGAAACGCGCGCGACAGCCGCTTTTCATGCGTGCCGACCGCGCGCGCCAGCTGCTCCACCGTCGGCGGATCGTTCAGCGTTCGGGACAGGTGGCGGATCGCCGCACGCACGATGATGTCGTCGTCCTTGCCGGCCGCGAACGGGCTTTCCGCGTCGGCGGGCCGGTCGCGTTTCGTCCGTGCGAGCTGCACGCGAATCCGTGCCAGCACTTCCGCCGGCTCGAACGGCTTCACCACATAATCGACGCCGCCGATTTCGAGCCCCTCGAGACGTTCGTGCAGTTCGCCGGCCACGGTCAGGAAGATGACCGGAATCGCGCTCGTCAGCGGATCGGCGGCGAGCAGCCGGCACGCGGTGAACCCGTCCATGCGCGGCATGCGCACATCCATCAGGATCACGTCGGGCATCAGCGCCTGTGTGCGCTGGCACGCCTGCGACCCGTCGAATGCGATGCTGATGCGGCACCCCGTGCTGCGCAGGATGTCGATCAGCAGATGCAGCTGGTCGGGCTGATCGTCGACGATCAGGATATGGGCGTCACTCAATGCGGAGATCGATGGAGGCATCGTGCACCTGTTCTGGAAATAATGCTGGCTGCGTTCCCGCGGGTGGCCGGCCCGGTTCGGGGAAATCCTGGGAAGCTGCTCCATGACGACGCGCACACGCGTCGCACGCTCGCATCGACAATCGGATTGCGCCGGACTGCGCGACGGGCAACCGGTCGGCGCGTTACCTGGCGTTCGTTGTTCTGATCACTGAGCCGGTAAAGACGCGGAGCGTTGCCGTCGTCGCGCCTGGAATGCACGCGGCTGCCGGTATCGATGCGAGCGGAATTGTAGGAGCATATTTCGATTCCCGCCAGATGGGTCGGCTCTATTCCCTTCATTCCGTTTCAACGATTATTCGCCATATGCTGCGGATCGCGCCTGAAGTGTCGGCCGTTGATGTTGGTCAATACCCGTGACTTGCGTGTGTGTTTCGTGCGGAATCGCACGGTAGGGCGGTTTTCCGGCGACGATTTGTTTGGTGGCATTTAATCTGAATCCGCTTCGGCAAAGTATTTATCCGCTTCTAAAAACATTTGGATTAATCGCGATGAGTGTAAAACGTTTGCGAGATATCTATATTTAACGCAACTCATTGAATATATTGAATTTTACAATCTATAAAGAATGTTGCCTTCAATAATTTTAGATCGTGTCTCATAATTCGTCCGACTTGAACGAGGGGTGATGCAGGAAAACGGAAGCCACAGCGAATCGTGACGGACGTTGCGTGACCCAGGTCCGAAGCATCAATTGATGCTGCCGAGATGAATTAAAAGAAACGGGATGGGTCGCGGTCGGCGCGGCATCGAATCAGGGTTGTTTATAACGGCGGGTTGAATCTCCGGATTCAGTCGGGGGATGGCTCGTCCATAAATAACAATCTGCATTGCTAATTGAGTTGTCGAATTAACGGAACGGGCCGTCAAACGAACGGCGTGCCCGGGCCTTCGAACGCCCTGTCGATACGGACGGCCGATACGTGCTGCCTTCGACAAGGCCGAACCGGGTATCGGAATCAGGTTCCGCACGAAAGTCGCAATCGAAATCGAAGTCGAAGCTGTCGATAAAAGTAAGTAGTCCAAATTCAAACCAGACGCTACAAAACGGAGCAGAAGACCATGAAGAGGAAGCAGATTTCGGCGCTCGCCGCCGCCATGTTCACGGGTGCCGGTGTCCTGATCGCGGGAGCCGCGCATGCGGACAATTTCGTCGACCGCGGCAACCCGGACAACGCGTTGAACGGCCAGTGCATCGACGGGACGAACCCGCTCTGCGTCGCAACGAAGAGCGGGAGTTTCGTGGCGGTGAGCACCGCGAACGTGACGCAGGGGACGAATGCGAAGGCCGGCACCAGCGGCATCGCGATCGGCGACCAGTCGAACGCGAGCAGCAACGGCGGCACCAGCAGCGGCGGCGCGATCGCGATCGGTGTCGGTTCGCAGGCGCTGGCAAACTCGTCGACCGCGATCGGCACGGTGGCGGTGGCGCAAGGCAATACGGCGCTGGCGGTCGGCCGTCAGTCCGCCGCGATCGGCGATTTCTCGATGGCGATCGGCAACGTCGCCGATGCGCACGGCACCAGCTCGATCGCGCTCGGCCACTCGGCGCTGGCCAGCGGCGATCGCTCGATCGCGATCGGCGGCGCGAATCCGACGTCGAGCGACGGCGTCTCGAGCGGCGCCGCGTACGACGCGGCGACGCAGACGCGCGCCGGCGGCACGCAATCCGTGGCGATCGGGGCGGGCGCGCAGACGAACGACAACAACCAGGTGGCGATCGGCTCGGGTAGCGTCGGCGCGAACAACGGCGGCACGCCGGTGTTCGGCGGCACGGCCGCACCGGTCGGCGGCGCGGTGTCGTTCGGCGCGCTCGGCAAGGAACGCCAGCTCAAGAACGTCGCGGCGGGGGCGGCCGACACGGACGCCGTCAACGTCCAGCAGCTGAAGAACGTGAACAGCACGCTCAGCACCGGCATCGGCAACGTCGATGCGCGCGTGACGTCGGTCGGCAATTCGCTGTCGACCACGATTTCGAACGTCGACCAGCGCGTGACCAATGTGGGCAACAGCCTCAGCACGAGCATCGTGACGGCCACGCAGAACGTCGTGAAATACACCGACGCTTCGCATGCGGCGATCGCGCTCGACGGCAGCAACGGCACCACGATCGGCGGGCTCGCGGCCGGTGTCGCCGATACCGATGCGGTCAACGTCGGCCAGTTGAAGGGCAGTGTCGCGCCGCTGCAGACGTCGATCTCGACGGCGGCCTCGAACATCACGAACCTGCAGGGCAGCGTCACCGGCATCAATACGTCGCTGAGCACGGCGGCGTCGAACATCGGCAGCCTGCAGGCGGCCGATACGCGCAACGTGAAGTACGACGGCCCGAGCGGGTTCGACTCGGTGACCTTCGCCGGCCCCAACGGCACCACGCTGCACAATGTCGCGGACGGCAAGGACGTGCACGATGCCGTCAACGTCGGGCAACTGAACGGCGGCCTGGCATCGCTCAGCACGAGCGTGACGAACAACCTCAGCACGACGCTCGGCAACCTGAGCACGTCGATCACCAGCCAGATCGGCGCCGCGACGAAGAACGCCGTGCAGTACGACGACGACGCGCACAGCGGCGTCACGCTCGGCGGCACGGGCGCGCAGGCGCCGGTCGGCCTGCACAACGTCGCGGACGGCATTGCCGCGGGCGACGCCGTGAACGTGGGCCAGCTCGGCAAGGCGACCAGCACGCTCAATCAGTCGATTACCACGCTGGGCAACCAGGTAACGACGAATACGGGCAACATCGCCGCGCTCCAGCAGGACGCGCTCCAGTGGAACCCGAGCCTCGGCGCCTACGATGCGAGCCACGGCGGCAACGGCCCGCAACTCATCAGCAACGTCGCGGCCGGCAAGAAAGGCACGGATGCCGTCAACGTCGACCAGTTGACCGCGGCGGTTCAGAACGGCACGAGCCAGCTCGATGCGCTGGCCGTGAAGTACGACGATGCAAGCAAGCGGCAGGTGTCGCTCGGCGCGGGCAACGGCGGGAGCCCGGTGCGCGTGACCAACGTCGCGGAAGGCAACGTGGCGTCCGGCAGCACGGACGCGGTGAACGGCGCGCAATTGCGCCGCGCGATCGACGGCACCGCGGCCGCGCTGGGCGGCGGCGCGACGGCGAATCCGGACGGCTCGATCAGCGCACCGTCCTACAAGGTCGGCGGCGGTTCGTTCAACAACGTCGGCGACGCGCTGACGAATCTCGACGGCCGGGTCGGCAGCAACACGACGACGCTCGAGAATCACGAAACGCGGCTCGGCAATGCGGAAGCGAACATCGCCGGCAATACCGCCGCGATCGCCGGGCTGCAGCAGGACGCGCTTCAGTTCGACCCGAAACTCGGTGCGTACAGCGCGGCGCGCGGCGGTGCGCCGACGAAGCTGACGAACGTGGCCGACGGCAACGTCGCCGCGGGCAGCACGGACGCGGTGAACGGCGGCCAGTTGTCGGGCGTGAAGTCCGATCTGCAGCAGCAGATCACGCAGGTGTCGAACCAGACCGGCGAAGCCGTGAAGAACGTCGTCAAGTACGACGTCGACACGAACGGCAACCGGTTGAATTCGGTGTCGCTCGTCGGCGGCGACGCGAACTCGGCGGTCGTGCTCAAGAACGTCGCCGCGGGTACCAGCGACACCGATGCGGTGAACGTGAAGCAGTTGAAGGACGTGCAGTCGAACCTCAACCAGCTCGGCGCGCTCGCGGTGCAGTACGACGACAGCTCGAAGAGCACGATCACGCTCGGCGGTGCCGGCGGCACGCGCATCACCAACGTGCAGGCAGGCACGCTCAGCGCGACCAGCACGGACGCGGTGAACGGCTCGCAGCTCTACGCGACCAACCAGCAGGTCTCGAAGAACACGACCGACATCTCGAACCTGCAGGGGAACGTGACCAGTATCGCGAACGGCAAGGCCGGCCTCGTGCAGCAGCAGGATCCGAACGGCGCGATCACGGTCGGGAAGGGCTCCGGCGGCACCAGTGTGAACTTCTCCGGCACGGCGGGCGACCGCACGCTGACCGGCGTCGCGGCGGGCGTGAACGACAACGATGCGGTCAACGTCGGCCAGTTCAACAATGCGCTGAAGAACGTGGCGGCCAACGACCAGATCCGCGCGGCGGTAACCGACGCGAACACGACGTGGATCGCGCGCGCCGATGCGGGAGCGATCGGGTCGACGGCGACCGCAACCGGCAAGAACGCGGTGGCGGTCGGTCAGGGTTCGGTCGCCGATCGCGACAATTCGTTCTCGGTCGGCGCGAAGGGCAGCGAGCGCCAGATCACGAACGTCGCGGCCGGGACGGCGCCGACCGACGCGGTGAACGTGCAGCAGATGAACGACAACCTCACGTCCGCTTCGACGCAGGCGAAGAACTACACCGACCAGCGCATCGGGCAGGTGTACAACTCGTTCAACGACCTGAAGAAGGACATGTACGGCGGCGTCGCGTCGGCGATGGCGGTGGCCGGACTGCCGCAACCGACGGGCGCGGGCCGCTCGATGGTGTCGGCGGCGACCTCGAACTATCACGGCCAGCAGGGCTTCGCGGCAGGGTACTCGTACGTGACGGAGAGCAACCGCTGGGTCGTCAAGGCGTCGGTGACGGGCAACACCCGCTCGGACTTCGGCGCGGTGGTCGGCGCGGGTTATCAGTTCTAGGAGGAACGTAAGTTCCTGGTGTAGGGATGGACTCGAATTTTCTGGCTAAATCAGTGATTTAGCCCGGATTTTCGGGTCTTTTTTCGTTTGCGCATTTTTCGATCCGGGCGGAACGTGCCCAATCGGTAAAAAATGGGCTCCGTTCGTCGAGTGGAGCCTGGCGTGACCCGATACGCAATTCGCGAGGTTCGTCTCGAAAGCGGCGAACGCGTTCCGTTCCTGGTGTACGGAGATCCGGTTGGGCTGGCCGCCCGGCAAGGGCAGGGATGTGCGTTCGTTGGAGTTGGTCATCGTCGTTTTACCTCGATCCACACTGCCGCGTATCGCATGACCTGCTGCTGATGCGCGTTGAGCGCCAGCCTCGATGCAAAACTAGTCTCGCATCTTCGCTTCCGCCCATTTCCACTCCCGCGCAGCCTTCACAAACGCCGCAAGATAATCGATGTCCTCATCGGCCTTGCGCGTGCCGAGGAAAATCTGCTTCGCAATACCCTTCTCTCCCAGTTGCACGGGCGTGAGCGGCATCCAGCCCGCGTATTCTTCCGCGAGCCAGCGAGGTAACGCCGCCACGCCGCGGCCGCTCGCCACCATCTGCAGCATGATGTCGGTCGTCTCGATCACCTTGTGGCGCTTCGGCACCATGTTCGCGGGCGTGAGGAACTGCGTGTAGATATCGAGCCGGTCCGTTTCGACGGGATACGTGATCAGCACCTCATGCTGCAACTGCTCCGGCGTGACATACGCTTCTCCGGCCAGCGTGTGGTTATCGCCGACCACCAGCACCTGCTCGTAATCGAACACCGGCTGAAAATGCAGTTCGGGCTTCTTGAGCGGGTCGGGCGTCACGAGCACGTCGATTTCATGGCCGATCAACGCGCCGATGCCGCCGAACTGGAAGCGCTGCTTCACGTCGACGTCGACATCCGGCCAGCGCGCGAGATACGGCGACACCACCTTCAGCAGCCATTGGTAGCACGGCGCGCATTCCATGCCGATCCGCAACGTGCCGCGCTCGCCCTGCGCGTATTGCTTCATGCGCGCTTCGGCGAGTTCGAACTGCGGCAGCAACCGGTTCGCGAGGCTCAGCAGGTACTGTCCGGCCTGCGTGAGCCGCATCGATCGTCCCTCGCGCGTCCACACTGGCGTACCGAGCTGCTGCTCGAGCTTCTTCACCGCATGACTGAGCGCCGACTGCGTGAGATTGAGCGTATCGGCGGCGGCCGTGAGCGAACCCTGCCGTTCCACTTCCCGCACGACCATCAGATGACTGCGATCCAGCATCGCTCACTCCATGAACAATTTTAATGTTTGCATGAAATAAATCCATTTTTATTCATGCGACGGGAACTATATCATCGCTGACAGTTACTTTTCTTCTGATTAACACGCAGTACATGGTCACCACGCAGATCCACGTACACCGCGTCATGAACATGATTAATGGTTGTATGAAATCGATTCATGCATGGTCGACCGTGGCTCGACGCCAAGTTCGTTCGGAATGTCGATACCGATGAGACTGCCGAGTAAAAGCCGGAGAAGAAAGGCGGGAAGCATTGGAAAGCAAAGCGCAAGCGCAGTTTATTTCAGAAACCAGGGTGCGAGATCGCAATGAATAAAGAATTTACATTTGCCATTAACAGCATCTGTTTCGATGAAGACTACCAGCCTTCCGAAAATACGCGTATCACGACCAATTTTGCCAACCTGGCCAGAGGAGAGAGCCGCCAGGAGAACTTGCGCAACACTCTCGCGATGATTGACAATCGTTTCAATTCGCTGGCGCATTGGGATAACCCTGAGGGTAATCGTTATGCCGTCACGCTTGAAATCATTTCCGTTGAAATGAGTATCGAAGGGGAGGGCGGTGCTAACGCGCTTCCTTTGATCGAGATATTGAAAACCAATATTCTCGATAGAAAAACAGGCGAGCGTATTGAAGGTATTGCGGGAAATAATTTTTCCTCTTATGTGCGGGATTATGACTTCAGTGTGGTATTGCTGGAGCACAACAAGGATCGGCCTGGATTCAGTACGCCGGACGGCTTTGGCGATCTGCATGGAAAGCTGTTCAAGTGCTTCGTGAATTCCAGCGCTTACCGGGATAATTTCGCCAAGCCGCCCGTTATCTGCCTGAGCGTTTCGAGTAGCAAGACTTATCGCCAGACTGCCAATCAGCACCCTGTATTGGGTATCGAGTATCGGCAGGACGAATATTCATTGACTGACGAATATTTCGAAAAAATGGGTTTGAAGGTTCGCTACTTCATGCCTCCGAACAGCGTTGCGCCTTTGGCTTTTTATTTTACCGGGGATTTGCTTGCTGATTACACCGATCTTGAGCTTATCGGCACCATCAGCACGATGGATACCTTCCAGAAGATTTACCGGCCGGAGATTTACAATGCGAATTCCCCGGCGGGAAAATCCTATCAACCCAGTTTGAAGCATCAGGATTTTTCGTTGACTCGAATTGTTTACGATCGGGAAGAACGTAGCCGGCTGGCTGTCGAGCAGGGAAGGTTTGTCGAGGACCAATTTATCAAGCCATACCAGGCCATTCTTGAACAGTGGTCCGCTGACTACGCTCTTTGACTAACAAAACGCAAGGCCGTCTACCGTGAAAAAATTGCTACCTACTTCAACCGCTGGCAGCTTGCCCAAACCCGCCTGGCTCGCACAACCCGAGACCCTTTGGTCGCCTTGGAAATTGCAGGACGAGGAATTGATCGAGGGCAAACAGGATGCCTTGCGTTTGTCGTTGCAAGAGCAGCAACATGCAGGCATCGATATCGTCAGTGACGGCGAGCAAACACGCCAGCATTTCGTGACCACGTTCATCGAACACCTCAGCGGCGTTGATTTTCAGAATCGCAAGACCGTTCGAATTCGCGATCGCTATGATGCGAGCGTGCCGACGGTCGTCGATGCGGTTGCCCGGCAAAAACCGGTGTTCGTTGAGGACGCCAGATTCTTGCGCCAGCAGACCCGGCAGCCCATCAAATGGGCTTTGCCGGGCCCGATGACCATGATCGATACGCTTTACGACGATCATTACAAGAGTCGCGAAAAACTGGCCTGGGAGTTCGCGAAGATCCTGAACGAGGAAGCCAGGGAGCTGGAGGCCGCCGGCGTCGATATCATTCAATTCGACGAGCCCGCATTCAATGTTTTCTTCGATGAGGTGAACGACTGGGGCGTCGCGACCCTGGAAAGGGCGATTGAAGGTCTGAAGTGCGAAACCGCCGTGCATATTTGCTATGGCTACGGCATCAAGGCCAATACGGACTGGAAGAAGACGCTGGGGTCGGAGTGGCGGCAATACGAGGAAGCCTTCCCCAAACTGCAAAAATCCAGTATCGGTATGGTTTCGCTGGAATGTCACAACTCTCACGTTCCGATGGAGCTGATCGAGCTCATTCGAGGCAAGAAGGTGATGGTGGGGGCCATCGATGTAGCCAGCGATACCATTGAAACCCCCGAGGAAGTCGCCAGCACGTTGCGAAAAGCCCTTCAGTTTGTGGATGCCGACAAGCTCTATCCTTGCACCAACTGCGGCATGGCTCCGCTGTCGCGCGCCATCGCGAGAGGCAAGCTGAGTGCCTTGAGCGCGGGCGCGGAAATCGTCCGACAAGAACTCTCGAACTAGTTCCGCGCTGAAGTCGGACGTCGTGCTCGGGGAATCGAAGGCCGCGTGGATGTCGGGGAGTGCAGTGAAATGGCTCCTTGAATCTGTCGGAATACGCCGCCTCGACATCTCCGAGCCGCCCCCAGTATTCGGTATCTACCATGTTACTTTCCAGCACGGCCATCGAGCCATTGAGCTTTCGCGAATCGCTCGGGCATTACGCATCCGGTATCACGGTGATTGCATCACACGTCGATGGCGAGCCGATCGGCTTCACTTGCCAGTCTTTCCATAGCGTGTCGATGAGCCCGCCGCTGGTGTCGTTCAGCGTCATGTCCGGTTCGGCCAGCTATCCGAAAATTCGCCAGGCAGGTCGATTCGTCGTCAATATCCTGTCGGACGAGCAAGTCGGGATTTCCAACCAATTCGCTCGACGAGGCACGGACAAGTGGCACGGCGTCGATTGGCAGGAATCGCCGCTGGGTAACCCGATCATTGCCGGCAGCCTTCACTGGCTCGATTGCGAAATTTATGCCGAGCACGCCGCGGGCGATCACCTGATCGTGATCGGTGAAGTGAAAGCGTTGGACCTGCAAGCAACGGCCGCTACGCAGCCGTTGCTGTACTTCAGAGGACAGTACTGCAACATCGCCGGTGCATAGCGCGGTTTGAGCGCTTTCCGCCGCTGGGCGCTCGCGCTGCAGAATTCGTGGCCCGAGGTCAGTATGTTGACCTCGGGCCATTGACGTTTGACGGGTTGCGAAGCGCGCTTGCGGTTGGGCCGCACGTCCGTCGACGACCTCGTCGTCAAACCTGATCCGGCCCGGACGGCTCGGTGTTCCGCGGGGCCCGACGCCGTCGCATGGCGCCGCTCAGTGCGTCGGTCGCCGACGACGCAGCCTGATCGAACGCCTTCGCGCCCGCACCGACCACGGCACCTGGCGTGCGCACGACCGTATCGAACGTCGCCGCGGTTGCATTGGCAACCGGTTTGACCACATGACGCCCGGCGCCCGTTGCCACGGTTGCCGCGCCTTTCCCGAGCGGATCGAGCACGGGGCTCGCCATGTCGATGGCCCGCGCAAGACCTTGTCCGGCCGGTTTCAATGCGTTCCGGTAAGCCGCCCCGGAAACCGCTTGCAGGCCCTGGCCAAGGGGCTTGAGCGCATGCTCGAACGCGAACTGGGCAGTGCCGGACAGCCCGTTTCCCACCGACGTCAGGACCGGGCTGACATACGGTATGTCGGCAATCGGCGACAACGCATTGCCCACGCGAGTCAGGCCCGCGCCGGTGTACCGGATGCCGAGTTCGGCACCCTTGTCGACGATGCCCATGGCCGTGCCGAGCGCCTGCGTGACGGCATGGCCGAGCGACGCATTGCGCTCACCGTCAGGCCGTGCGATGCGGTCGAGATCGTCGAGCGTGGTCGTTTCGTGACCGGAGATCCGCGCCAGCATCGCACTTTGCTTGCCGGCGTCGGTGGTGATGCGGGCGTTCTCCTTGTCGCCGTCGGCACCGACCCACTTCTCGGCCGCCATCGACGCGGTCATGCTGAGGACCTCGGTCGGCGTCGAATACATCAGCGTGATGAGCTGTTCCAACGAACCGGAAATGACGCCTTGGTGTTCCAGGATCGACAGCAGCAGCCCGATCGTCGCGGCAATCTCGCCGCCCGTGGCCATCGACCGTATCGCGGAGCCGGTGCCGCGCGCGGCCCGGATCGTGTTGAGCGTCGATTCGCTGACGTGCGTGCGTACGTCGGCCACGTCCGGCCGCGGAATCACGCCGGTTTCGATGAGGTTCATCTTCGCGTCGACGAGTTCCTCGTGGTCGCTCATCACTTCGAGCGGGATCATCGCGCCGGACATCCACGTCGCCAGCAGGTTGGTGAACTGCTTCGCCACGAGCAGCGCGGCGGCGGCCTCGGTATGGCCGGCCTGGCGCGCTTCGCTGGCCAGTTCGCGCACATAGTTGTTCGCGATGGAACCGATCGCGGCGATCGCGCCCGAGTAGGCGGCGCCCTTCAGCGTGTCCCACGCTTCGCCGAAATTCTCCGGCAGGAAGTTGCCGCCCTTCATCACTTCGAGCAGTCGCGAGATGACCATCGAGTCGAACGTTTCGGCAAACAGCGGCGTCAGCGAATCCAGCAGCGGGCCGAATTTCGCCACGGCGGCTTCGCTCATCGAACGTTTGACGTTGTCCCAGATGCCGTAGTCGAAGGTGGCGCCGATCGTTCCGGTGCCGGTCAGGCTGGCGCCGACGCCGTACGCGAGCTGCTTCGTGAACTGCTTGTTGTTCGCCAGCGAGAGCAACGACATCGCACCGAAATCATGCCGGAACTGCGCGATACGCATGTTCTTCGCCGGGTCGTCGTATTGCCGCTCCAGGATGGACTGCAGGCGCGCGCCGGTTCCGTTGTCCGGCGTCACGTGCACGCGGATGCCGAGATTGCGCAGGAAATCGGACGGATGCTGATCGCCGCCCGGCATGCGCGCCTGCGGCGTGAAGGCGGATGCGCCACTTGCGATCGCGTCGCGCAGCATATCGGTGGCGACGAGCACATCGCCGCCCGCCAGCCGCATGAACGCGCTCATGTGCTGCATCAGGTTCTCGTCCCACTCGATGCGGATCGTCGCGTCGGGCGGAAGCGCCAGGCTCCTGACGGTGTCCGGATCGAGTTCCGACAGCAGGCTCAGCACGCCCTGCGCGCCTCGATCCTGCTCGCAGCGCAAGCGCCCGTCCTCGTGCCGGGTTAGCGAGCCGCCGCAAGGCGGCGGCATCGTGAAGCTGACTTCGTTGTCGGTCGATGCCGTCGATGCTGTCGATGCGGACGTGACCGACGCGGCTGACGAGGTTGACGTCGTGGCGGCGTTTTCGGGTGCGATGCGATCCATCTCGATGGAAGACGCGGTGCTGGCGCGGCGCGACCGGTGCGCGTCGAGGACCGTGCTGTCCACGCGACGCAGGCTGCCCGTGCCGTCGGCGGGGAGCGATTCCGGCGGCCGCGCGCCTGATGCCGACGTATCGGTCGAACCGCGCGGCTTCAGCGCGGGAAATTCCGTCGACGCCCGACGGGAAGCGTTGCCCGACGGGCTCGCGGCCCGGCTCGGCGGGGTGTTGTCCGGCGCTGCGTCCGGCTGAGGCGAGTGCGTCGACGCGACGGGCGACGTGGAACGAATCGAAGACGACATGGTGTGGGCCCGGCTGACGAAGATGGCGTGACCCAACACTACGTCGCCCGGTGTTCGGGCGCGGTTGCGATTGCGAAAGGCAAGCGCGGTTTACGAACCGTCTGGCAAGGCAGTTTCCCGGCGCTTCAATGCGCGATGCGTCGGCAGATTTTGCGTCGATCGGCATCGAGTACGAAGCGATTGCTTCGGGGCGCGGCGCAGGTTTTACCGAGGTTCGCTGCCGGCTTGCACGTGGTCGGCAGATGCGCGTCGAGCGTCGTTGTGCGGCAATCAAGGCAACCACGTTCGGATCCTGATCGACGAATTCGCCGGCAACCGTTCAACGACGGCCGTCGTCCGATGAAATGGCCGGCACGGAACAACCTCAATGGAGTACGACCATGCCTACGCCCGTTCGATCGGGGGCCTCGAGCCCGGTGCACAGCGAAGCTGCCGAAGAAGCCGGGACGGCGGCGAGCGCCGCCGCGTCCCCGACGCCTTCGGCGCGCGAGCGCGCGATCCCCGAATTCATGCAGCCGTTGCTGAGGAACCGCTCTCCCGTGCGTGACGTTCAGCATGCGCAACGGCGCTGGGAGGAACTGCCGCGCCAGCACGTCCCGCAATCGATCGCGGAGGCGGACCGCCTCATGCATGGATTCACGACCAGTTTCCATTTGCCTGAAGATCATCCGTTGCGCATCGATCACGAAACCTATCGTCAGCTGCTGGGCCGCTTGCAGGCGATCGCGGAAAATCTGCCGCCGGTGCGACCAAGCGCGCGTGCTCAACAGCTGACTCAGTTCGCGGGGCTGATCCACGGCATGGATCACGCCGATCATCTGGGCGCGTTCGCGACCGTTCTCAAGGGTGTCAGCGAGGAACTGCCTCACGATCAGCAGGGCGTGCCGCTTGCGGCGCTCGTGGCAGAGACCGGCAAGCTGTCGGGCGACCTTCAGCCGCAGCTCCGAAGCGGACTGTTCGAAACCATCACGAGATTGCCGGCGGAGCATCGGCACAAGCCGATGCAAGCCTTCGCCGGCCGGCTCGGGGAATCCGCCGGCGACATTCGCTTGCCGGAAAACGCCGACGATCTCGAACCGTTCTCGAGCATGCTCCGCGAAATCGAACTGCTGCCCGACCGCTATCGGAGCGAGCCGCTCACGAGACTGGTGACCGCGATCGGCCATCAGCCGACACAGCACCACGCGGCACTCATGACGATGGTCGAAGCGCCGATCAAACGCCTGTCGGCAGCGCGGCGGCATGGCCCGTTGCAGGCATTCGCCGATCTGCTCGACTAGATGGACAGCGCCCGACGACGCGCGGGCCGGCGATACAGCGTGCATGCCGGCCCGGCGCGGTCAACGGGCCGGGCTGCGCCTCGGCGGCGGAATGTCCGCGAACGTCGGATTCAGCGCGATCCAGAACGCTTTCGTGTCGCCCGCTACGGTCAGTGCCGGGTCGGGCCGCCAACCGCGCCGGTGCTTGCGTTCCAGCTGCGCCGTATTGCTTTCCCATACGCGGGACAGCTTGTAGCGAAAGCCCCTGGCGAGCAGTGCCTCGTCGACTTGTTTCGCGAGGTTTCTTGCGACGTCGGTTCCGCGATGCTCCTTCGCAACCAGGATATTGATCTGCGCAACTTGCCCCGGGGCGTGCAGTTCCGTTTCCGAATAGTCCATGAAACCTGCGATGACCTCGTCCTTGACCGCGACGACCATGCCGTCATAGATGCGCGGGTCAAATGCGTCGGGAGGATAGTCATGCTCGAAACGGGACGCGAGCGCGGCACGATCGTCCCCGTCTATTTCGAACAGGAAACTGATGAGCTCGTTTCGGGTGTCCTCGTCATGCGGGTCGATTTCGCCCATGCGGGTTCCGTCGGCATAGTGTCTGACATTCGTCATCATGACCGGCCCGACGAGCTCGGGCGTACCGACGGCATGCCGCGACGCGCCGGCCGCTTGTGCAACCGGCGCACCGAGTCCGCCTGAGATGGCTTCCGGCGTGGTGCCTGACGCGCGAAAGCGTTGTGATGACGGTGCGTCGCTCGCGGTCTCCAGCGACGCCGTGCTCTGGCGGCGCTTCCCGAGAAAAGACGGCGGGAATTGCGCTCTGGTCAGCGCTTGCGCGGCCGTGTCCACGGTCGGCGTCGGCGTACGGCGTGTGTTATCGGTGGGGCTTTCGCTGGCCCGCGGGGAGGAGTCCGGATTCTCTGTGCGCGTCACTCGCATGGCGTTCGGGGAATGGTTGATGGGATGTGGACGAATGTAGGCGGAGGCGCTGCGATGACAGTCGCCGCATCGGAACGGCGGTTGCCGAATGCGAAGCACGCGCGATCTCCGAAGCGGCACACCCCGACGTTTCCTTCGCCGACCCTCGCGACAAGACACCAGCCCGGATGACGCGCACCCGTGAATCCGGCGACCGTCCGATACGGATGGATCGCCACCGTTTCGCATCGCAGCCGTCGCGACGGCACGTTTCTCCTACGATCGCTGTCACGGCCGCACGAGCGCGGCTCACCAGGGGGAACTTCATGCAGGCTGCGCAGCGCTATCAACATGTCCTCACCCAGCATCTCGCGAAACCGCTCGAGCAAGCGGTATCGCTACCCGCGCTGTTCTACACCGATCCCGGAATCTTCGCGCACGAGTTGGCGGTGCTCGATGAACGTCACTGGCGCGTCGCGGCCGCGAGCGGGCAGGTCGGCCGCCCCGGCGACGTGCTGCCCGTCACGCTGTCCGGCATGCCGCTCGTCGTGACGCGCGACCGCGACGGCACGCTCGGTTGCTTCCACAACATCTGCAAGCATCGCGGCGTGCCGCTCGTGAGCGAGCAGGCGAGCGACGTCAATTCGATCCGGTGTCCGTATCACGCGTGGCGATACGGGCTGAACGGTTCGCTGGAACGCGCGAGCCACTTCAACGGGATCCACGATCACCGCGTGGACGAATCGCGCCGCGGCTGTCTCGAACTCGATCGCGTGCGCAGCGCGTGCTGGAACGGCCTCGTCTGCGTGAACCCGGGCGGGCACGCGGCACCGCTCGCCGATACGCTGGCCGCGCTCGACACGCGCTGGCACGACTACGACTTCTCGCAACTGCACTACGGTGGCGCGCTGCACTATCGCGTGCACGGCAACTGGAAGCTGGTGGTCGAGAACTTTCTCGACAGCTATCACAACCCGTTCGTTCATCCCGCGCTCAACAAGGCGTCGCTGTGGAGCGAGCACTATCCGGTCGTGGACGATCATTTCTGCGGCGTCGGCACCTACGTCTACGATGCGGCGACCGCGGGCCACGGCGGCTTGCCGACATTCGCCGGGCTGTCGCCGCAACGCGCGCGCGGCGCCGAGTACCTGCTCGCGAGCCCGACGCTGATGCTGGGCCTGCACGCGGACTACCTGTTCGTGCTGACGGTCGATCCGGTCGACGTGCAGACCACCGACGAGCACGTGTACTTCTTCTTCGTCGGCGAGCCGTCTGGCGATGCATCCGATCCGCTGGAAGCGATCCGCATGCGCGTGCGCACGAACTGGGATCGCATCAATCGCGAGGACATTCCGATGATCGAGGGCATGCAGGCGTGCCGTCGCTCGCCCGGCTATCGCCCCGGTCCGTTCTCGCCGTTCCACGAAGGGCCGCTGCACGCGTTTCAGCTGTCGCTCGCGCGCCGAATGGCGCCCGAACCGGACGTTCCGGCATCGCGCGCCGTGCGGCACGACGCATTCCGTTTCCACCCGATTTCAGTCGAGGCATGACCATGCAGATTGCATTTCACGGACCGATGCACGGCGATCTGGGCGAACGGCTGCGCGCGCTCATCGGCGCCGACGCGGTACTGACCGACGAGTCGTCGCTCGCTTTTTATTCGAACGACGTGTTCTGGCAACCGGGCGTGGCGCCGCTCGCGATCACGCTGCCGCGCAGCGCCGACGACGTGGTGGCGCTTGCGCGGCTCGCGCAGGACCTCGACGTCGCGCTGATTCCGCGCGGTGGCGGTTTGTCATACGGCAAGGGTTATCTGCCGCCGCACCGCCACTGCATCGTGGTCGACACGCGGCGCATGTCGCGCGTGATCGAGATCGACGAGAAGAGCCGTTTCGTCACCGTGGAGGCGGGCTGCACGTGGGCCGAACTGCATGAGGCGCTGTTGCCGACCGGCTTGCGCACGCCGTACTGGGGGCCGATGTCCGGGATCGGCGGCACGGTCGGCGGCGCGCTGTCGCAGAACAGCGCGTTCTACGGATCGAGCCGCCACGGCACCGCGGCCGACAGCGTGCTCGGCGTCACGGCCGTGCTGGCCGACGGCACCTGCGTGACGACCGGGTCGGGCGGGCGGCGCGGCGCGAAGCCGTTCACGCGACACGGCGGCGGGCCCGATTTCACCGGGCTCTTTCTCGGCGACAACGGCGCGTTCGGCATCAAGGTCGCCGCCACGCTGCGCCTGATCGAGCGCACGCCGCATGTCGGTTACCTGTCGGCCGGCTTCGCGACGATGCAGGCGATGGTCGACGCGCAGGTGCGTCTCGCGCAGACCGGCAAGATCGCCGAGAGCTTCGGCATCGACCGCAACAAGGCGCTGCAGTCGGCCGGCGTGAACCGCTCGGCGGACAGCGTCAAGAGTCTGCTGGCCGTGATCGGCGCCGGCAAGAGCCTCGCGGTCGGCATGAAGGATGCGGTAACGGTGGCGGCGGCCGGTACGCAATTCCTGACCGCGCATCCGTACACGCTGCACCTGATGGTCGAGGACGAATCTGCGCGCCGTCTCGACGAAGCGCTGACCGAGGTGCGCGGCATCGTGCTCCGCGAAGGCGTGGAGCTGCCCGATTCGGTGCCGCGCGTGATCCGCGCGAAGCCGTTCGGCCCGGTGCGCGGCATGCTCGGGCTGAACGGCGAGCGCTGGGTGCCGTGCCACGCGACGTTCGCCCTCGGCGACGCGCTGTATGTCTGCGACGCGATGGCGCGTCATTTCGAAGGGTTCGACGCGTTGATGGCGCAGCACGGGATCAGCCGCTCGCATTTCCTGATGTGCATCGGCAACGAGTTCTTCTTCGAGACCGCGTTCTACTGGCGCGACGAACTCACGCCATTGCATGTCGCGATGGTCGGCGCCGACGTCACCGCGCCGTGGGCCGACCGGCCGGCCGCGCCCGACGCGCGGGCCGCGGTGCAGGCGATCCGCGACGCAACCTATCTCGCGTATGCGGAACTGGGCGGTGCGAGCTGGCAGGTCTCGCGCGACTATCCGTTCGAGCGCGTGCTGGAGCCGGGATCGTGGAACCTGATGCGGCGCGTCAAGGCGAGCCTCGATCCGGATCGGCGGGTCAACCCGGGAGCGCTCGGCGATGGCTGCTGACGCGCGCGAAGGGGCGGCCGGCGGCGACGGCCTGACCGGCGCGCAGGTGGCGCTGATGGCGACGTTGTGCGCGTTTTCGGCGGGCAGCCTCTACTACAACCAGGTCATGGCGGCCGCGATCGCGCACAGCTTCGGCGTCGCGCCGGCCACCGCGAGCACGCTGTCGGTGTTCGGTCATGTCGGCTACGTGGCGGGCCTCGTGCTGCTCGTGCCGCTGGGCGACCGCTACGAAAAGCGTGCGCTGGTCGCGCGTCTCGCGTGGCTCGGCGCGCTCGCGCTGGCCGGCGCGGCGCTTGCACCGTTTTTCGCACTGGAGGCGCTTGCTGCGCTCGTCAGCGGCGTGTTCGCGACCACCGCGTCGCTGACCGTGCCATTCGCGGCCACGCTGGCGGCGCCCGAGCGGCGCGGCCGCGTGGTGGGGCGCGTGATGCTCGGATTGCTGATCGGCATTGTCGCGAGCCGCGTGGTGTCGGGCGCGGTGACCGAGACGCTCGGCTGGCGCGCGATGTTCGCGTTCGCGGCGCTCGCGCAGGCAGCCCTCGGATGGCTCGTGTCGCGCCGGTTGCCGCGCGCGCCGGCGACGACCGGTGAATCCTATGCGGACCTGCTGCGCTCGTTGCGCGCGCTCTATCGCGACGAGCCGCGCCTGCGGCTGTCGGCATGGCGCGGGGCGCTGCTGTTCGGCGCGTTCAGCGCGCTGTGGGCGAGTTACGCGCTGCATCTGCAGCACGCGCATCCGGCGTGGGGCGCGTCCGTGGACGGGTTGTTCGGGCTGGCGGGCATCGCCGGTGCGCTGATCGCGCCGGCCCTCGGCCGCGCGGCCGACGTGCTCGGCCCCGAGCGCGTGTTCGGGCGCGCGCTCGCCTGCCTGTTCGTCGCGCTCGCGCTGTTCGCCGCGTGGCCGGGACAGGTCGCCGTCGAGGCGCTGGCGATCGTGCTGCTCGACATGGGCATCCAGGCGGCGATGGTCTGCAACCAGACCGTGATCTATGCGCTGCGGCCGGCCGCACGCACGCGCATCAACGGCGTCTACATGATCGTCTACTTCATCGGCGGCACCTGCGGCACCGCGCTGGCCGTGCCGGCGTGGGCGGCGGCCGGGTGGTCGGGCGTGCTGGGCGTTTGCGCGGCATTCGTCGTGGCGGGCGCGGGGTTGCACGTCGGGGCGCGGTGGCGTGCGCGTGCGTTGCGCGGAGATCCGACCGTGTGAACTGGCGCGATTGGCTCCACTCCGTTGAGCCGGACACGATCGACGGAGTGAAGCCGCGTCGACGCGCTGCTCGCGACAACCGCCGCGTCCCGGACTTCTGCACCGCGGTGAGTCAGGACGGTCGCGTGGACACAATCCTGACCCGTGCGCTGGATGCGCCGGCGCGGCAGGCGTCATCCACCGCCTAGCGCCTGACGGACGCACCCGCCTCGACCGCCACCGGCACGATCGCGCCAAGCGCGCTGACGCCGAGTCCTGCGAGGTGATTCCACTGCGCTGTCTCGTCGAGCGCCATCGTGGTGAACGCGAGGCTGAACGCAGCGCGGAATGCTTCCTGCACGTTTCTGATCGTATAGGCCGACGGGATGCCGTGCGCCGGCGCCTCCGGGATCCTGCCGGCTTCCTTGTCGGCCATCTCGGAGAACGTCGTGGACAACTGCAGCAGCGGAAACTCGCCGAGCAGGAACCGGACGGAGCGCGCCCAGTTCTTGGCCCACGCGAGGGTTTGGCTGTTCTCCTGGTCCATGCCGATCTTCAGGATGCGCGCGAGACGGCCGTCGCCCGGTTGCGCGCCGCCGAGGAACTGGCCGAGGTTCGCGAACGCCTGCAGCACCGACGACGTCACACCGAAAATCGCCGCCCGGTTGCCGAGGTTCGACAGCCATTCGTCGTGAACGGCGGGGCCGATCGCACCGAGCACCGCGCCCGTGACGCTCAAGGCCCCCATCGCGGCAAAGAACGCGGTGCGTTTCGGCGATCCGTCCTTCGACATCGCCGCGATCCGCGCTTCCGTGTCCTGCGCATCCTTGAACGCCGCGTCGATCCGGACGCGCCGCTCGTCGTTCGCAGGCAAGCCGTCGCGAAACCGGCGCGCGGCGGCGCGTATCGCGTCGATGTCGTGCGTGAACCGCTCGACGTGGGCGTCATACGTCAGCGGCGGAGCCGGCGCAGGGTGTGCCGATGCCGTCGCGTCGTCTGCCGGCTGCGCGTCGAGCCGGGGAAAGATCACATCGTGCAGGTTGGTGATCGAGAGGCAAGCCTTCGCGATGTCCGATTGCATGCGATCGAGCGGGTACGCATGCAGCTCGTCGAGCACGCGTTGCAGTGCCGATGCCGGATCGGCGCCGCGCGCGACGGGCCCGAATCCTTGTTCGAGATCCCGTCCGGCCGGTTCGACCCGATCGGGTTGCGCCGGTCGCGCGTCGTTCATCGCGGCTCGCAGCCCGTTGGTCGCGATCGGCACGAACGCGGGTTCGACGGGGCGGGGCGCATTGCCGCGCAGCAGGGTCGAGATCGGCCGCACGATACGCAGCATCACGTCGTTCAACGCGCCGGTCTGCATCGCCGCGCCCAAGGCGGACAGCACGAAGCCGCTGACCTGAAACGCCGGCGGCGCTGCCTGGCCGGTCGCCTTGCTGACGGCGAACATCGTGGCCAGTGCCGCCATCTGGTCGAACGCCTGCACATAACCCTGGAGCCGGATAAGTGGCCCGCCGGCGTCCCTGTAGCGGCGCTGCCCGTCGGTCGCGAGCGGATATTCGGTGGTTGCGGCCAGCGCCATCGCGAGCGCCGAACGCGAGGCCACCAGTGCAGCCATCCTGCCGACGTCATGAAAGGACGTGCTTGTCGCCGGAATGATCCCCGGCGCGGCATACCACGCGGCGTTCTTGGCGACGATCGCGAGCATCGCTTCCGTCATGCCGATCGCGCGCTGGATCTTGCCGGCGCGACCGGCGGCCTGCTCCGCGGCCTTTCCTTCATCCGAGGCCAGCAGCGCGTCGAGGTCGCCCGCCATCCTGTCGAGCGCCTGCTTCACGGGTTGCGCCATCGCGATGTGTTGCTGGAATGCGTCGACGCGCCGCAGATCGGCGTCGGTCAGCGCGTTGACGTCGTGCTTCGCCAGTTCCGTTCGCAACTTCGTGTGCAGCGCGACGGCGTCGTCGACCGACGACGTCAGCGACGCCGTCAGTTCGTGCACGTTCCGCGACAGCGTTCGCATCTCTTCGTAGCCGAGGTGCGCTGTTTGCTGGACCGGTACCGAATTCGGCTCGTCGGTCTGCGCTTCGGTGATTCGGGCGTCGGGCAACGCCGCTGATACGCGTTCTGTTTCACCGCTCTCGTGGCGAGGCAACCGCGCGCGGGTGCCGGCACGCAGCGTCGACAGTTCGACCGTGCTGGCAACCGGCGACTCGCTCGATCTTCGCCGGTGCTGAAACGAGGTCAGCGATGAAAGACGTTGATCGGCCGACGCGGCGTTCGCCTCCGGGCGTCCTGCTTCCGGGCTCGGCGTCGCGGGGTTGTCGGGTGCGAGGTCGGGGCGGCGAGGAGAAACGGCGGATCGTGTTCGCATGACGTGTTCGACTTTCAAAAATGGGTGACCGGGGGCGGCGCGGCCCGTATCAGGCCGCCGATGCATCCGTCAATTCAGGCGCCATCCGTTTCTGAGCAGACTCCGCTCCGCCACCGCCCGCATCGCTTGCGTGTTTCCCGTGCAATTCAAGCCGTCATTGCATGTCATTTCGTATTTCGATGTCAGCTTGCGCAGTAATTCGGAATTGACGACACATTCGATGGTCATCTCGGGCATCGAGGTGTGCCTTGCAAGATGCCAGATGGCCAGATCGACGGCCCCCGGGATATCGGAGTCGTTCTCGATGGAGGGAAACGAAATCGTCCGACCTGACTCGGTCGCGGAGACCCAGTAATTCCCGGCCGATTCGTGCGTGTGCACGTCGAACAATTCAAACGGCCCGTGCGCGCTGTACGCGATCACATAGATGTTTCCGTTGGTCGCGCAGGTCCCGTCCGGAAGCGCTTGGAATTCCGATACCGAAGCCGATCCGGCTGCGGAAGACGCGCCCGTGTGCAGGTCTTGCGGCGGCGCCGACTGCCACGCGTCGCCGTGAAAATACTGTGCGCCTGCCGCGGCGGTTTCGTCGTGGTAATACGGCTGCCCGCCTTGCGTGCTGTACCAGCCGGCGCCACCCGCCAATCCGGGCATGAACAGCCTGGAGCCGTCGGATGCGGTCACTCGCGAGAATCGGGTCATGCGCTGCCCTCCGTCGGGAGTCGGCGCGCGGGCCATCAACACCGTGCCATGCTGAAGCAGCGTGCCGGTCAGATACCGTGGCGGCATGCCGTTCTGGATAAAGCAGAGCTGCGTCGACGTGGATCCCGTCGGGTTTCCCGTCTGTACCGGACCGGGTTTGGCGGAAAACGCGGTATCGGTTCTTCGTTCGGGCGTTGGGGCGCGTGCCAATTGCGCCAGTCTTACATCGACGCGCGGGTTGACGCGAGTCGACGCGGCGGGGGCCGGCGATGCATCGACATGGCCCTCGGTTTGATGGCTGTCCACGTGCTCGAGCGCGCCGCCATCAAGTTCGGTCGGCATGCTCGCGCCGTGGTGCGTTGCATGGGTGGTTTGCATCGGATCTCCAGTATCGGGTTGCGCGCCGGAATGGCCGCGACGGTCGGCATGTGTATCGACTGCGGCCGATTGCGCGTGCGGCGGCGGACAGGCGAGGGCGTGATGTGTCGACCGCAGCGGCATCCGCTGCCGCACACACCGCTCGACTTATAACAAGCGGGTGCCGCGTGGCAGCGGCGGCGTCTGAAGCGTCGTCGTCGAACCCGAAGCTGCGCCGGATCGATCGCGGGCGCGCCGGCAACCGGTTCGTGGATTCAGTGCGGCGGCGTCGCATCCTCCGGGCGTGGCTGCACGGTCCCGGGCTCATCCGTTGCAGCCGGCGGTGCGTGTTCCGCCGGCGCGGCTTCCGGATCGATGGCCGCAACCGTACGGCGCGGCGACATGCTCGTCATGAAGACGTAGGACACGAACATCAGGCCGATCGATAACCCCGCGATCGTGTTCGTCAGATAATCGCTGTCCCTCGGACTCAGATGGGCGGCGGGCCCGGCCCTGCTGAATACATCGAGGAACGGGTACAGGATCACGAATAGCGACTCGAGCGCGAGCGTCGATCCCGTCGCCCGATCCTCGACGTCATTGCGTGTCACGCCGCCGACCACCTCTCGTCCCGCCCAGTTGTTGATGACATCCTTGCCGAACGGAACGTGCACATGGGTCGTGAGCCGGACGTCCTGCACCGCGCGCAGAGCTGGCCTCAGGCCATCGGCCAGGTGGTCGTAAAAGGCCGTGAGCGCCGGGTACATCAGCGAGTTGATCACTTCGCCGGCAGCGTTGGCGGCGGCAAACGCGCTGAAATGGCCGAACGCGCTTTTCGCCGAACTGGCCAGCGCGGCATCGCTCGTGCCCGAATAGGCGGCGCCCGTCCCTTGCAGCGTGAAGATCGGGATCTGGCTGACGCCATAGACCACCATGTTGGTGAATACCGCGCGGCCGTTCGCGTGTTGCAGCGACGGATCGCGATTGTCTGCCGGCCGGATGAACAAGCCGATCGCGCCGAGGCTGGCCGAATACTCGGTCGCCTTGATCAGCAATGCCGTCGCCTTCCCGAGCCCGCCGGTGTTCCCCGCAATCGTCGCCGCGGCACCGAGCAACGCGATATTGGACGCCTGCGCCGAACGGGTCATCCAGTTGCCGCGCCCGTTGATGCGTTGCTGGACCGCGACGAGCGCGTTGAGCATCCCGACCCCGGCGACGATGCTCGCGGACACGGCGACTTTCACGGGTTCCGACACATGCTCGAGATTTTTCGCGGCGAGTTGCCCGACCACTTCGCGGATGGCCGTCGCCAGATAGTAGATGGTGCCTTCGCGCGCCGTCGCATGCAGTACGTTGGCAGTCCAGCCGATGCCGGTCGTGGTCGCCGTGTTGCTGAGCAACTGCCGGAGCAGGCCGACCTTTTCCGTGATCTGCGCTTCCTGTTGCTCGATGCTGTCGGTGGATGGGGCGGTTTCAGGCGGCGTTGTTGCACGTGCGCGCGTCGACTGAACTTCAGCACCCGATGCGGGCGTGTCGATCGGCGTCGGCGGTATGTCGGTCATTTCGATCGCTTCGGTCGACTCGGCCGGTGTGTCGGCAAGCATGCGTTGCGGCACGATCGGAACCGGCGGCGCGTCGGGGAAATTGCGGTCGATTCGCGAATTCGGAGTGCCCGCTGCATCCCGTTGCGGCCCGGCCGAAGCGGACGGCGCGGATGGAGCGCGCGGGACGACCGGTCGCAACGGCCGTACGCTGGCGGCAAACTGCGGCGGCACCATCGGGACGGGCGGCGCGCCAGGAAAATTCCGGTCGATTCGCGAAGCCGACGCATCCGGTGCATCGCGTTGCGGCTCGACGACGGCGGACGGCGCAGAGCGGGAACGCGTGACCGCGGGCCGCAATGGCGACACGCTGGAGGCATATTGCGGTGGCACCATCGGAACCGGCGGAGCCGACCTGAAACGCCTGTCGATACGCGAAGCCGATGCGCGCGTTGCTTCGGATTGCTGCGGAATATCCCGCTGCCGGTTTTCCATCCGGTTGGCCGACGAAGCGCCGTTCGCGTGCCCCGGTTCACGCGATGCCGAATCGGCCGGTGTCGAACGCGTGTCGGAGCGGCCCGGCAGTCCTGCCAGCTGCGAAGGCCGGCCGGGAGTCGGCCGCGATGCCGATGCCGATGGGGCGGGCGGCGCGGCAGGGCCTTCGTGGGTCGCGGCGTGATACGGATCGGCGCTTTCGCCGGTGGTTATCGGAATGGTCATCGGCACACTCGGATCAGGTCTCGAAACCCAAACAAATCATGGCGACTGCCGGCGTCGGCTCGTTATCGCGGTCACACCCGCACGCGCACGGCATCCATGCTTTCGTACGACGGCTAAAAATGCCCACTCCGGGGCTTGCCGTCAGCCCCGGCGTCGGTTGCTGCCGGCATTGGCGTGATCAACGGCGATCGAATCGGCCGTCGCCATATCCACCGGTCAGCGGCGTCTCGGACGCCGAGTCCTCCGCGTAACGCGCCAGGCGCGCTTCGCTTCTCGACTGGCTCGCGCTGATGGTGCCGCCGGTATCGCCGGCACGGGTCCAATCGGACGTAAAGGCACGCAACGCTTGCCGCACAGTGCGGAAGAGCTGCCTGGCAGAGCCGATTCGCGCGTCGACAGGAGACGTCGCGAATGTCGGTACGGCCGGACCCGGTGCAACACCGGCGGGAGGGTGAGGTTGCGGCGCATGGGCCGGTCGCGCCGGATAGGACGCTTGCGGCGCCGGCACGGATCCCGGATGCGGCCGAGCGAACTGCGGCTCGGGATACGCGTGCACCGGCCGCGCGTCCGCGTTTTGCGCCGGGCCGAATCTGCCGCCCGGCTTGTAATCGGCGGGATCGGGCATGGTCAGCTGTCCCCGCGCCGGCCCGGGCATCGAGTAGGCGCGCGGGCGTCCCGGATACGCGTTCGATGACGGCTCGTGCGGATACGGCGGCATCGACATCGGCCGTTGCGGGTAGGACGCGGGCGGTGTCCGCGGCGCGACGCGCGGCGCGGTGCCGGCCGGCACCAGCACGTCCTGCAGGTTCGTCCCCCGGCCGGGCACATTGAACGCGCCCCGCGTGCCGGGCCCTGGCGCGGGCCGTTGCAGTCCGCCCAGCAGTGCGCCGGGCTGCTGCGCCGACGACGAGCGCACCGAACCCTTGCCGGGGGGCGCGTTGCCGGCCCCGTCGTGTTGCTGCGTCGGGTCGAAGGAAGGGCGCGGGCCGTGGAAGATACGCGTTTCAGTCATGTGACCTCCGGGGTCAACGGGTTCCGGACCTCAGCATAGGAGCGCGGCCGCGCGGATCGCGGCACCGAAGCGAAGACGGATAAGCGGACGCGAAGTGTCGTCCCGCCACGCGGCGCCATCCGTGGTTCGACACGACGCGTCGCGGCGCACGCTCACGCGCGCAGCCAGATGAATTCGCCGGTCGCGATCCCTTCGAACATGTCGTCGCTCGATTCGATGATGTTCTGCCGCCAGTACCGTCCGTGCTCTGCATAGTGCGACAACAGGTCGGCGATGGTTTCGCCGGTCACGTCGTCGGCGAACGGCACGCGCACGATCAGCACGATGCCGCCCGTGTCGCTGTCCATGCCGAGTTGCGCCTGATCCTGCGCGTAGATCAGCAGGTTGGCTTCCAGCATCAGCCGGAAGATCGTCAACGTGCGGCCGGCGGTGACCGTACCGTAATGAAAATTGACGTAGAGCGCGCCCTGATCGTTGTCGAAGTGATCGAGCCGCACGTCGAAACCCTCGACCTCGATCGTGCGCGTCTGCAGCACGTGGTCGACATCGGGCAAACCGACGGCGGTGCACAGCTCGCCGATCAACGCGGTATAGATATCGATACTCATCGGCAACACAACCGATAGGAAAAGCCGACCGCGCCGCGACGCGGCCCGATCGGCGAAAAGACGGTGCCGGCTGGCCCCGTCTCGATCACGACGGGCTGGCGGCGTCCTTGATGCCCTTCGCGCCACCCTTCAGCGCCTCACCGGCCGCCTGCTTGAGCTGCGCATCCGATTGTGCCCCTGCGATCGCCAGGGACTGGTTCGCATTGGCCTCGATCTGTCCGATGATCCCGCCGGAGGCGGCGGCGCCGTTTGCGCCGCCTGCGAAACTGCTGGCCAAGTTGCTCACACCCATGACTCACTCCTTTCGACGTGTGGAAAAAGCCGTACGAAGGACGTCGCGGTTGCCCGCGAGTGACTTCCCCGGCAGTCGTTGCAAAACGCGACGGACCGGTGATCCGGCGTCGCGGGATTCCGCGCGCAAGCGCGAAAACCGGGCGTTACTTCGCGAGTTCCTGTTCGCGAAGCTGGGCGACAAGGCGGCTGGCCGCCATCAGCCCGAGGTAGATCTTCGAGCGATTGCTGCGGTCGAGGTCGTTGCCGCCCTGTGCGTCGCCGACCGCCTGCGCGCTTTGTTGCAACGCGCGCTCAAGCTCGATCAGCCGCGGCCCCGCGGCGGGATCGGCAAGCAGGTTCTGCAGATTGCCGAAATCCTCGGCGTGGCGTTCGATGGCTTCGTACATGCGTTTTTCCCCTTGGGTTCAGTGAATCGACGCCGCGGCCACCCGGTCGTCCGACGGCAACGGCACGGGGCTGGCCTGCGCGGCAGGCGGCGTGGCGGGCGAGCCCGGCGTGTCGGACACAGCGCCCGGCGCCGATGCGGCGATCGCGTCCGAGGCGCCGTCGTCGGCGGCTTCCGGCACGGGATAGATGTGCTTCACGCCGTCCGGCGTTTCGGCGTACCGCACGTCGCCCGACGACAGCAGCGCGGTGAACGTCCCCTGTTTCGGCGCCGGCGCCGGAACAGCGATATCGCTCAGCGACACGCGAATCTGCGTGACGCTCTTGTCGAAATCGCCGCGGATACGCGTCAGCGCGTTCTCGACGCGTTGCCGGTCGGCCACCGCGCCGGACACGGTAAACACGCCATGTCCGTCGTAGGCGACCTGCACGCCGTCGACATCGACGGCATCCCGGATTCCGCGCGCGATGTCGTCGGCCACCCGGTAGCGGCGCACGACGACGCCCGGCTTCAGGTGTTCGAACAGTTGCCGCGCGACGTGATCGTCGTTGGCCGAGCGGACCATGCCCGCCACCACCGCGCGCGCGGCGCCGTCGCCATCCCGCGCCGCATGCAGCTCGTTCAGGTGCGCGTCGGCCAGCGCGCGGTTCACGCGTTGCTCGAACAGCACGTCGGGCGGCGTGAGCGCGGCGCGGCTGACATTGGTGGTCAGCACGAAGCTGATGCCGATCACGCCCGCGCCGACGGCCACGCACGCGGCGACGATGCCCGTATAGCGCAGCCGTTTCAGGCGCGCGGCGCCGCGTTGCGGGCCGTCGCCTTCGCGTGATGTCTGGGCGGGGCCGGTCAGCAGCGTCGACAGCAACGCGAGATCGCTCGGCCACGCGTCGTCCGCCCAGCCGATGCACAACGCGATGTCGTCGAACTGCAGCGGCACGAAGTCGACCATCCACACCTTGCAGGGGTCCAGCGGCGCGTCCTCGCCCACGGTGTGCGCTTCGTCGTGAGCCTCGCGTTGAGCCGTGCCAGCCGCTACGTCGCCATCGACATCGCCGTCGAGCCGCCGGCCGTCCGGCGACGTGGCGAAAGCCGCCTGCGGGTCATCCGCATCGCCGCGCTCGAGTCGCTGGCTGCTGACGGCGCCATTCGGCTCGACCACCAGCAGCACGTCGGCGCCGCGCCAGTCGGTGAGCTGGATGTCGGCGTCGTCGTCGACGCCGACGCGATACGCACCAGGCTCCAGATGGACCTGGGCGCCGGCGTGGTGTCCCGTGAGGATGCGCAGCAGTTTCATGATCGACTCGGATCCTTGCGGTGAGGCAGGCGACATGCGTCGAATCGCATCGGCGTCGCGTGCTTTCGATGCTTTCACTGTAGCGACCGACGATGCCGGCGCCTGACCGGCGCGCGAACCGGCGTGCGCGGTTGCGAAGCGCTCAATGCGACGACGCGGGGGACGGCTCCGCGTCGTCGTCCTGCCGGCCGCGCGCGTCGTCGTGTTCCGCGCTGGCGCCCGCCTGCAGCGAGGCCAGGATGCTGTCCGCGCGCGTCGCGCGCGAGCCGACCGTCGGCCGCTCGAGCGCGAGCAACTGCAGGCCCAGCAGCAGGTTGAAATGCCGGACGCGGCTCACCGGCTCCGTGGCCGACGTCGGCTGGTCTGCGCGACGCGCATCCTCCGCGCCCGCGACGGCACCACGCAACCGGGACCGCTCGACGAGGCGCGCGCGAACCGCTTCGAAACCCGTCGCGCCCGATGCGCCGAGCCACGTGCGCGCAAGCGTGACTTCGCGGGCAACGCGATACATCCGGGCATCGAGGCGCTGCTCGGGGGCCGCGGCGAGTTCGTCGCGCATCGCAAGCAGCTCGTCGCAACACGCGTCGGCAACGGCTTGTTCGCGCGCGCCGTCGGTTTCATGATCGAGCGCATCGTTCAACCAGTCGGGCAACGTTGCGTCGTCCGGCAACGCAGCACCCATGCCGCGATGGGCGACACGCAATTTGCCCGGCACGCGCCGCGCATCCTGTTCCTGCCGTTGCTGTTGCCGGCCTTGCTGCTGCTGTTTCCCGTCCTGCTGCGACGACTGCTGCCCGCCGCCGCCACGCTGCCCGCCGCGCCCGCCATCACGGCTGACACGCAATCCCGACAGCGATTTCGGCATCGCGCGTCGGGTCGAGCCGGACGAGCCCGATTGCCGCGGCGCCTGGGCCAGCGCCTTGCGCGACATCGCGAAGCTGGCCCGCTTGCCGGCATTTTTCCGCCGGGCCTGTGCGAGGCGCGCACGCAACTTGGCGGCGCGCAGCTTGTTCGCCAGCAGCTTCGCGCTCGCCCGATGCGCATGGGTAAAGGTCGTGCGGCCACGATACAGCGCGGCCTGATGGGTCGCACGCGTGTCGTCGCGCGCACGGTCGGCCCGTGCCTGCTCGGCTTGCGCGAGCCCGTCCTGGGCCGCGGCGTACGGATTGTGCGAGATCCGGCTCATCGGCCAAGCCCCCCGGGCCGGACGCGCGCAGCGGCGATCGTCGTGATGGGGTCGTTCATTGCGGCAACGCAGTGCGCATCATCTGGTTGGCGAAATGCAGCACCGCGGACGCCGCCAGCGGGGCCACGATGACGATCGTGATCACCACCGCCACCAGCTTCACGCCATGCGGCAAGGTCTGGTCCTGCATCGACGTGATCGCCTGCAGGAACGACACGGCGAGCCCGACCGCGGCCGCCACGATGACGACCGGCAGCGAGCAGTAGAGGCACAGCAGCATCCCCTGGGCGGTAGCGCCGATCAGCGCGTCGATTTCCATCGAGAGTCCCCGTGAACAAGCGTTCGGTATCGATTGCCGCGCACTACTTGTAGGTCAGCACGAGGCCATGGATCAGCGTCGACCAGCCATCCATCACGACGAACAGCAGCAGCTTGAACGGAATCGCGACGTTGGTTGGCTGCACCTGGTTCAGCCCCATCGCCAGGAGCACGTTGGCGATGATCAGGTCGACCACGATGAAGGCGACATACAGCAGGAAGCCGATCTTGAAGGCCTCCGTCAGCTCGGTGAGCGTGAAGGCGGGCGCCAGCACGAACAGGTCGGTGTCCTTCAGTTCGCTCGCGACATCCTTCGGCCAGACCACCGCCGCCGAGCGGACGAAGAAGCGCCGCTCGCGCTGGTGTGCGTGGGCCTCGAGGAATTTGCGGAACGGCTCGCGCGCCGCGCTGAACGCCTGCATCACCGCCTGCGAACTGGATTCGCCGGCGACCGGATCGGTCGGCAGGTTGCGCGACGCGGCGATGGCGACCGGCGCCAGCACGTACGCGGAAACCAGGATCGCGATACCGTTGAGCACCATGTTCGGCGGCACCTGCTGCACGCCGAGCGCGTTGCGCAACAGGCCGAGCACCACCACGATCTTCATGTAGCAGGTGACGACCATCGCGACGAACGGCACGATCGTGATCGCGACGACGACGAGCAGCAGCCCGGTGAGATCACTGTACTGAACCATCGTCGTGTGCCATCCGCAGGATTCGAACGCCGAGACGGTCGGCCACCGCGATCAGCTCGCCATGGCCGATCGTCTGCCCGTGCGCGACCAGCCTGATCCGCGCGTCGGTCACGCGCGTGTCGAGCTCGATCACATAACCCGGACGCAGCGACGACAGTTGCGCGAGCGGCAGCGCGACGCTGTCGAGCTCGAACTGCACGGGCAGGTCCAGTTCGCCGATGTCGACGGGCTCGTCGTGGAAATCGTCGGCGAGCGGTGGCGGGTCGTCGTCGGTGTGTTGCAGTTCGTCGGTCATGACGGGCTCCTCGATGATGACAAGCCGGCTGCCGTCGATTTCGACAGCGGCGCAAAGCCGGGTCAGCCCCGGCGTTCCCCAGGCGGCGCGCGCGCGAAACGCATCGCCCAGACCCAGTGCGGTCTCGATGTGGGTCGGCATCGTGCGCAGTAAAACGTCGCCGGGGCGCAGCGCCTCGAGCGCGGTTATCGCGATACGGCGTGCGCCGATCGTGACGCGGCCCGGGATGCGCAGCGGCGGATGAAAGGCGTCGATGGCGCCGGGCCGCGCAGGCAGCGCGTCCTGCGCCGCGGCCGCGTGCGACCGGCTCGTGTGCAGCGACGACAGCCGCCGTTCGAGCAGCGCGAGGGTCGCCGGGCCGATCTGCAGCGTTGCATCGTGGCGGTATCCGTCGAACGTGACGGATACATCCGCGGCGAGTTGATCGTCGCTGACGTCGCGCGGGTCCGACATCCGGCCCGCATGGCGCTCCCCGTGGCGCATGGCCGTCGCGCTGCCGGTTCGCAGCACGTCCGCAACGCGCCACGTACCGATGCCCGTTGCGAGCAGCACCTCCGTGAGCGGCGCCAGCAGCACGCTCGCGATCGATTGCCGCAACGCGTGCACGGCGCCGGTGCCGGCCGCGGGTGCCGCTCCGCGGGCTTCGGGCGCGAGTATCTGCAACGCCGGATAGCGCGCCAGATCGACGTCGATCGACAGGCTCCCCGTGACATGCGCGAGGACGATCCGGCCCGGTTCGGCGGGATGCGCACCCGGATCGGCCGTCGCTGCCGCGGGTTTCAGCTGCCATCCGGTGACGCCACCGAGATGCGACACCAGCGCGTCGACACGCGCGTCGAACAGGATCCGGCTCGCTTGCGCGGCGGCGGGCGTCAGCCTTGGCAGGCCATGCGCCAGCGCATCGGCGGGCAACGCCGGCACGTCGGCGCCGTTCGCGACGAGGGCGATCGGCCGCTGTGCCGCGCCGCCCGTCATGCCGTCATTTCGCGAAACTGTTTCGGTGAGCACGATAGCGATTGAGGGTTGTCCAGGCCGGTGTCGGGACGCTCGTCGGCAGGCATGCGGCAGACGATCCGTGCGTGACGTCGCGTCACTCGATGACGATCTCGATCTGCCGCGGTTCGCCCCATGCGTCGAGGAGTCCGGTCAGTTCGCGATCCAGGAGGCGACTGTGCTGCCAGAGTAGCTGCCTGCTCGACGGATCCTGCGCATCGAAACGAAGCTGCAGACAGGCAGGCGAAAGCGACAGGTACAGCGTCGTATCCGGCAATACCGCCGGGTCGAGCGGCAGGCTGACATCCCAGTTGCCCGATCGCGCGATCGCGCGGTTCGAGCAGAACTCGGCGATCTCGCGCGCGATGCGCGCGGTCAGCTCGATGAAGCGGTTCTGCTGCCGGTAGACGGCGCCGACGATCGGTGCGCTGGCCGCGCCGATTCGCTCGTCCAGCGCAGCGCCCGCGCGCGGGTGGCGCCGCGCGGTGCCGAACGGCACGTGGCCGCCGGCGTTGTCGCCTTCGGCACCGGAATCCGGTGCGTCGTACGCATCCTGCCCGTCGCCATCGCCGTCGGACGCCGTGCGGGCCACGCGCGGCACGGCCCGCCGGCGCAGCAGCGCCGCGTAATCGAAGCGCCGCGCGCGACGCGTGCCGGGCAGGTCGGCCGGCTCGGTGGCGGGCGCGATGATGCGGGCGGGGCGATGGATCCTGGACATCGCGATTTACAGCATCACCCGGCCCAGCGGTTGCAGATCGACATGCGAGCCCAGCTCCTGATACGAGTAGACCGGCAGCCAGCCGAGTTGCGATTCGATCATGCGCCTCACATAGCGGCGGATATCCATCGACGTCACCAGCGCGATGCCCGCGCGCGGCACCGGACCGACAAAGGACTGGATGCTGTCGACCAGGAACTTCGCTTCTTCCGGCGGCAACGCCAGGTAGTTGCCGGTCGGCGTCTGCTTGATCGCCTGGCGAATATGCTGCTCGACCGGCATGTCGAACAGCACGGCCGGCAACTGCCGCGCGCCGTTGGCCGCACGATGCGCGAGGAAGCGCGACAGGTCGCCGCGCACGTATTCCGTGAGCATCAGCATGTCCTTTTCCTTCGGCCCCCACGCGATCAGGCTTTCCATGATGTTGCGCGCATTGCGGATCGACACCTGCTCCTCGAGCAGGCGCCGCAGCACGTCCGCGATCCGTTGCGGCGGCAACACCTTTTGCACCTCGGCGACGAGCCCCGGATAGTCGCCGCCCATCTGGTCGAAGATGTATTGCACCTCCTGGACCCCGACGAACAACGCCGCGTGCTGCCGCAGCAACGCGACCGACGCATGCGCGATCAGCTGCTCCGCGCGCCACACGCGGGTCTTCGCGGGCACCGACTTTTCGTCGATCCAGTAGGTTTGCGGGCCGTTCGCGACGATTGGCATGCCGACGTCGCACTGCGCGATCATCGCGTTGGCGGCTTCGTTGTCCACGGTCCGCGCATCGCCGGGTTCCGGCGCGCTCGCGGCCGCCGCGCCGAGATCGGGCAGCACCACCTTGCCGGGCGGCAGCGCGAGCGACAGTTGCGGCACGTCGTGCATCAGGAATTCGCAGCTCGACGGCGGAACGCGGTCCGAGACCCAGATCGTGATGCCGGGGAACGGCAACCCGAGTTCCTCCTGCAGCAGCGCACGCTCGGCCTCGAACGCGCGGTCGAGCGCCGGCTGGTTGATGCGCACGACCAGATCGGCGGAAATGCGTACGCCCAGCGGCGCCGCGAACGCGGGCGCCTGCGGCAGGATCGCGGGCGAGCCCGTTTTCGCGCCGGCCCGCTGCATCGAGCCGAGCGGTTCATCGGCGGACGCGCCGCGGGACGGCTTGCGCTGACCGAGCCGATACGCGGCGAAGCCGAGCGCGCCCGACAGCAGCAGGAACAGCGGCCACGGAAAACCCGGCACCGCCGCGAACGCCAGCAGCAGCAGCGACGCGAAGGCCAGCGCGCGCGCGCTGGCGCCGAGCTGCCGGCCGATCTCGGCGCCGAGCGACAGCGACTTGCCTTCGCGCTCGTCGGAGACGCGCGTGATCATCACGCCGGCGGCCACCGACAGCAGCAGCGAAGGGATCTGCGACACCATCGCGTCGCCGATCGACAGGATCGAGAAGCGGTTGGCCGCCTCGCCCGCGCTCATCCCGTGATACGCGACGCCGACCGCGAGGCCGGCCACGATGTTGACGACCGTGATGATCAGCCCGGCGACCGCGTCGCCCTTGACGAACTTCATCGCGCCGTCCATGCCGCCGTGCAGCGCGCTTTCGAGCGCCAGCGTGGCGCGCTTGTGGCGCGCCTCGTCGGGCGTCAGGTTGTTCGCGCGCAGGTCGGCGTCGATGCTCATCTGCTTGCCGGGCAGCGCGTCGAGCGTGAACCGCGCGCCCACTTCGGCGACCCGCTCGGAGCCCTTCGCGATCACGATGAACTGCACGACCGTGATGATCACGAACACGACGATCCCGACGACCAGATTGCCGCCGACCACCAGCTGGCCGAAGCTGTCGATGATGTCGCCGGCCTCCGCGTGCAGCAGGATCGACTTGGTCGACGCGATGTTCAGCGACAGGCGATACAGCGTCGTGAACAGCAGCAGTGTCGGGAACGCGGACAGCGACACGATGCTCGGCACGTAGAGCGTGACCATCAGCAAGGTCACGCTGATCGCGAGATTGAGACTCAGCAGGATGTCGATCAACAGCGTGGGTAGCGGCAGGATCATCAGCGAAATCATCGCGACGATCAGCGCGAGCAACGCGATTTCTCCGCCGGCGGGCAGCTTCAGCGACTTGAACAGGGTGGCCATGGGACGTAACCGGGTTGCGTGGGTCAGTGCGCGTCGGCGCGGGCGCCCGCATCGGGCCGAGCGCGCGACGCGCCGAGCGATTCGACCCAGCGCAGGATCACCGCGACCGTCTCGAACAGCTCCTCGGGAATCGGCGCGCCCAGCTCGACCTTGTAGAGCGCACGCGCGACGGGCGGATTGCCGACGATCGGCACGTCGGCCAGCTGCGCCTCGCGGCGCAGCCGCGCGGCTTCCGCGTCGAAGCCTTTCGCGATGATCACGGGCAGCGGGTGTTCGTCGGGCGCATAGCGCAGCGCGACCGCATAGTGGGTCGGGTTGACGACCATCACGTTCGCCGCCCCGACCTTCGGCCGCGCCGGGCCGTTCGACAGTTCGCGCGCGATCCGGCGGCGCTCGCCCTTGATGATCGGGTCGCCTTCGTCCTGCTTGTGCTGGCGCTTGACTTCGTCCTTGCTCATCTTCTTGCTGCGGATGAACAGCCAGCGCTGCAGCTTCACGTCCGCCGCGCCCATGATGACGAACACCAGCGCGGCGACGCCGAACAGCTTCAGCACGATCACGCCCAGCAGCCGCGACAGCTGCGGCAGCGGCTGGTACAGCGAGCCGGCCACCATCGGCATGACCGCGTCGATGGTGCGCCACATCACGAACGACACGATCAAGCCCTTGACGATCATCTTCAGCAGATCGATCAGCGTGCGCATCGAGAAGATCTTCTTGATCCCGGCCACCGGGCTGACCGCATTGAGCTTGAACGCCACCGGCTTCATCGACACCTGGAAGCCGACCTGCGGCGCCAGCGCCACCACGACGGCGACGAGGGCCGCCGCGACCGGCACCAGCACGGCGCCCGCCAGCCGCGTGCCGATCTGCTGCAACGCCACCGCCAGCGTGACCATGTCGTGGCCGGTCGCGACGAAATCGAGCGCGATGTGCAGCGACGAGCGCGTCGCGTCGACGATCATGTCGCCGCACGCGAGCAGCACGATGACACCGGTCGCGAGCAGCGCGCCGTCGATGAGGTCGGTGCTTTTCGACACCTCGCCGTCGCGGCGTGCGTCGCGCAGCTTCTTGTCGGTCGGCTTTTCGGTTTTCTCGTCGCTCATCGAAGGCCTGGGTCGGAAGGGCGGGCAAGCGCGACGACGTGGCGGCGGGCTGGCCCCGACGGCCGGCGCCGGATGCAGCCGCACCCGGCACGGGAATCCGCGGGCCGTCCGGGCACGCTGCATGTGTCGACGAACCTGCGCCGATCATAGGGCCGCGCGGGTCGGCCCGCCCGGCAGGCCCGAAGCACCGGCGGCGCAAACGAAGCGAGCGGCGGTTCCCGCCGGTTTCGCGCGGTCGGCCCGCGGGGCTTCGTTTGCGCACGGAAGGCTTCGCGTCGCCCGCCGGCCGCGCCGCGCCCCGTTGCTATGGTGGGATGTATCGCTGGTCGCGGTGCGCGTGGCCGGATGTCACGAGGGCCGGCGCGCGATGTGCCTGCCGCAACGGCGATTGCCCGTATCCATGGAGAGTCAACGTCATGCTCAACAGCCAGCCTGCGCCGTCTGCGGCGAACGCGCCACCCGACTACCTGCAATGCAGTCACGACGTTGTGTGCGGCCTGATCGATACCGTCTCCGCCGCGCTGTTCGCCCGGTTTCCGAAGGCGGCCGGCGACACGCTCGATGTCGAGCTTGTGCTCGATGCGTTGCGCGTGTTCCGCCCGGCCGTCGCGGAGATCGGCATGCTCGACGGCGTGCTGCATATCGTTCACGGCCGCTGGAACGATGCCGCGCATGCGCTGAGGGCGCTGATCGACCTCGCGCCGGACTTCGTCTACGCGAAGGCGATGATGGCCTATTGCCTCGCGTCCAAGGGCGAGCCGGGCTGGCGCCAATGGGCGCATAGCGCGCTCGAATCGAACCCGAACCGCGAGTCGCTCGAACTGGTGCGCGCGCTCGAGGCGCGCGAGGACCTGAACAACGCGGTGCGCGACTATCGCGGCGGCGAATTCACGATCCCGGAATCGTGCCGGCCGTTCGCGGGCGAGCCGCAGGACGAACCATCGCGCCGCGACGACGGCCCGGCCTCGTCGCCGGCTTCCGCCCCGCAGTTGAACTACCTGCGCGCGTGATCGACGCCGCATCGGCGGCATTGCACAGCACCGAACGAGGAGGGCGAATGAGCCACGCAGTCACAAGCCAGATGATCGACTCGGCATTGACCGATCTCACGAAGGGCGGCGATGCCGCCAACGCCGGCGCGGCGGAAAAATTCCAGGCGCTGATGAATCAGCCGCAGCTGGTCCCGCCCGGCACGCATCAGGAAGGCGCGGATGGCGGCAGCGTGATCGCGCAAATGCTGACCACGCACGACGCGGCCGCGCAGCACGCGATGGATCGCATCACCGAGTTGTCGGCGCAGAGCGCCAACATGGACGTGAAGCAGGTGATCGCGCAATCGGCCGATGCCGCGATGGAGATGTACCGCGTGCAGTTCGACTTTCAGGCGAAGATGAGCGTCGTGTCGTCGTCGAGGTCGTCGGCCGAAACGCTGATGAAGAACCAGTAGCCATGACGCGCCGGCCTGGATGGAAGCGCGACGCGGCGCGGCGGGCCGGCCTGGCCCTGATGCTGGCCGGTTGCGCGTTGCTGGCGTCGTGCAAGAAGGAGCTGTATGCGAACCTCAGCGAGCAGGACGTCAACGAGATGACGGTCGCGTTGCTGGAACGCGGCGTGAGCGCCGACAAGGCGAGCCCGGACGGCGGCAAGACCTACGTGCTGCAGGTCGAAAGCGGCGACATGGTGCGTGCGATGCAGATTCTGCGGATGCGCGGCCTGCCGCACAGCAAGTTCGACGATCTCGGCAACCTGTTCAAGAAGGAAGGGCTGGTGTCCACGCCGACCGAGGAGCGCGTGCGTTTCATCTACGGCCTGTCGCAGGAACTGTCGGGCACGTTGTCGCATATCGACGGCGTCATGTTCGCGCGCGTGCAGATCGTGCTGCCGAACAACGATCCGCTGGCCCAGCAGGTGAAGCCTTCATCGGCGGCGGTGTTCATCAAGTACCGGCCCGAATCCGATATCGATGCGCTCGTGCCGCAGATCAAGAACCTCGTCGTGCATAGCGTCGAAGGGCTTTCGTACGATCAGGTGAGCGTGACCGCGGTCGCGGCCGAACCGGTTGAAATCGCGGCCGCGACGCCTGCGCAGCCGCATCCGCTGCGCTGGATCCTGGCGGGCGTTGGCGTGCTGCTGCTGGTGATCGGCGGTGCGGCGGCGGCCATGCGGCACCGCGTCCTGAAGCAGCGACTCAAGCCGGCCGCCGACGTGCTGGGCGACCGCATCGCGGGCCTCGCGTCGCTGCGCCGCAAGCGCGGCTCGCAGGCCTGAACGTGAGGCGCGAGATGCCGGTCGATTCGCGCGATGGGTCGCGCCGGATCGTGACCCTGTCCTGTCGATGAATGCGATGACCGACATGTCCTATCGATTGGCCGCTGCCGCGCTGGCGGCGTGGCAGCGCAATGCGCGGAGCGTGCTGCAATGGGCGCATCCGTCGTGGCTGGCGTGCGCGCTCGGCATCGACGAGGCCGCGGCCGTCGCGCTGGCACGCACGATGGCCGGGCAACGCGGTGCAGACGCGCCGGCGGTATACCCAGCGGCAGATGAAGGCGCCGACGCCGCGATCCGCCTGCGCGCGTGCCTGGACGCGTGCTCGTTGGCGCTGCTTCGCTGCGTGGGGCTGCCGCTGCCCGACCTCCAGGCCGCCACCGGTCCGGGCGCGCTGTGCGTCGACGCGTTGCCGCCGGAGGCCGGCTTGCGCGTGCTGCGCATTCGCGCGCTGCGCTTCCGGCGCGGCGAGATACGGCGGATCGTCGACAAGCGCATGCGCGCGCGCGTCGCCGAATGGTCGGGGCTCCCGCTCGACCGGCTGATCGTCGAGCAGCCGGGCAAACGGCAGGCGATGCCCGACATCGAGCAGATGGCCGCGCGCACGCCGATTCCGCCGGTCACGGCAATCGATGGCACAACGCTCGCGCTGGAAGGGCATGCATTGATCCGGCGCGACCTGGGCAACGCGCATTCGCCGTGCCCGCTGCTGCGTCTCGCGTTGCCGGTCGATGCGGACGACGCGGCCGGGTACCGGCCGGTGTCGCGCCACGCGGCGCTCGCGTCGGGCTCGCCGCATCGCTGGGTCGACCGGATTCCGGCCGACCTCGACCGGCACGGCACCGACGCGCTGTTTGCCGAACTCCCCCATCTGTTGCCGGAGTACGCATGGTTATCTGGCTGAGCAAGCCGCGACAAGCCGATCCGTCGGCGGACGACCCGCGCCCGCGGTTCGGCGCGCATGGCGATATCCTGCCGCGCGAAGTGTTCGGGACGCTGGTCGACATCGAGACTGCCTACCGGCAGGCCGGGCAGGATGCCCGCGCCGAACTCGACGCTGCACGCGAAGAGGCGCGGCGCATCGTCGCCGCCGGCCGTGCCGACGCGGACGCGTTGCTGGACGCGGCGCGCGCCGAGTTCGCGTCGGCCGCGCAGCGCGGCTTCGAAGAAGGCAGCGCGCGCGGCGCCGCGGACTGGCTCGTCAATGTGGCCCAGGCGGGCAGCGACGCGCGGGCGGCGCAGGAGCGGATGCGCGGACGCATGGCCGAGATCGTCGCCGTCGCAGTCGAGCAGATCGTGCGCAGCGAAGGCACGAGCGCGTTGTTCGAGCGGGCGCTGTCGGCCGTCGACCGGATCGTCGAGGGCTCGACCTGCCTGCGGGTCGCGGTTCATCCGGATGACCTGGACGATGCGCGCGCCGCGTTCGACGGCCTCGCGAGCCGCTGGCGCGACCTCGGACGGCCGTTGCCGGTCACCGTGTCGGCAGACCGGCGGCTCGCGCGCGGCAGTTGCCTGTGCGAATCCGACGTCGGCCTGATCGACGCGAGCGTGTCGACGCAATTGCGGACGATGCGGGCGGCCATCGCGCGCGCGCTGAAGGAGTCGGTTCAGGAGGCGGGTGGTGCCGATGACGATCGGATGGCCGTAAATGACGACGACGTGCCGGCGGATCGGATCGATGCGGCTGCAACGGACGCAAGCGGCGATGCGCAAGCGGAGGAGGCCGACACATGGCTCTGACCGATATGCCGGCAGGGCCGCTTGCGGACACCGCCGATGCGCCGCCGGCCGCCGGCAAGCCCACTGCACCCGTGCGCGACACGCGGCTGCGCAACCTGACCGACGCCATCGAACGTGAACTGCGCGCCAGCGTGCGCGTGCATCAGAGCGGCAAGATCACCGAAGTGATCGGCACGCTGATCAAGGTCGCGGGCCTCGACCTGCAGCTCGGCGAGCTGTGCGAGTTGCGCGCGCCGGACGGCACGCTGCTGCAGCACGGCGAAGTGATCGGCTTCACGCGCGACTATGCGCTCGTGTCGCCGTTCGCACGGCTGACGCAGGTCTCGCGCTCGACGCGCGTCGTCGGGCTCGGCCGGCCGCTGTCCGTGAAGGTGGGCGACCGGCTGCTCGGGCGCGTGATCGACAGTCTCGGCGAACCGATCGACGGCCTCGGCCCGCTCGGCATGGACGACGCGCAGGCGCGGCCGATCTTCGCGGATCCGCCGAGCCCGATGACGCGCCGCATGATCGAGGAAACCATGCCGACCGGCGTGCGCGTGATCGACGCGATGACGACCTTCGCGGAAGGCCAGCGGATCGGCATCTTCGCGCCGGCCGGCGTCGGCAAGAGCACGCTGCTCGGCATGCTCGCGCGCGGCGCGCAATGCGATATCAACGTGATTGCGCTGATCGGCGAACGCGGGCGCGAAGTGCGCGAGTTCGTCGAACTGATTCTCGGCCCACAGGGCATGGCGCGTTCGGTGGTCGTATGCGCAACCTCCGACCGTTCTTCGATCGAGCGCGCGAAAGCCGCCTATGTCGCGACCGCGATTGCCGAGCACTTTCGCGACGAAGGCAAGCGCGTGTTGCTGATGATGGATTCGCTGACGCGTTTCGCGCGCGCCGGCCGCGAGATCGGTCTCGCGGCCGGCGAACCGCCGGCGCGACGCGGTTTTCCGCCGTCGATCTTCGCCGAGCTGCCGCGCCTGCTCGAACGCGCCGGCATGGGCGCCACCGGTTCGATCACCGCGCTCTACACGGTGCTCGCGGAAGACGAGTCGGGCAGCGACCCGATCGCGGAAGAGGTGCGCGGCGTGCTCGACGGCCATCTGATCCTGTCGCGCGAGATCGCGGCGAAGAACCGCTATCCGGCCATCGACGTGCTGGGCAGCCTGTCGCGCGTGATGCCGCAGGTCGTCTCGCCCGGCTATCTCGCGGCGTCGACCCGGCTGCGCGAATTGCTGGCTCGCTACCGCGACGTCGAGATGCTGCTGCAGGTCGGCGAATACCAGCCCGGTTCGAATCCGCTGTCCGACGAAGCGATCGCGAAGATCGACGCGATCAATGCGTTCCTGTCGCAGCGGACCGATCACTATGCGGACCCCGCCGATACCGAGGCGATGATGATGGAGCTGGCACAGGCCGGCGGCGGAGGCACGTTCTGATGCGCACGATCTCGCGCCGGATTTCGGCGCTCAAGCGCGCGGGCGCACGCCGCGAGCGAATGGAACCCGAGTTGCGCGGCGCACTCGACGCGCGACGGCGCGAGCACGCGGAACTGCAGGCGCGCGTCGAACACACGACGGCCCGGCTCGCGGAACTCGACGCGATCGTCGCGCGCCAGCGTGCGCGCATCGCCGGCATGATGACCGGCGCGGAGCCGTTCGCGATCGACGATTTCGACGGCTGCCGTCGTTACCTCGAAGTGGTCGACGCGCAGGTGCTGGCCACGCGGGCGGAACTCGACACGCAGCGCGACGCCGTGACCGCGAAAGACCGGCAAGTGGCCGATGCGCGTCGCGCGATCGCGCAGAACCGCGGCCGCATCGACATGTGCCGCACGCGCACGACGCAGCTCGAACGGACGCTCGACCAGATCGAGCTCGACGCCGAGGACGAAGCGGCGGAAGAACTGGCGCTGGCGCGCCGCGGCTGAGCATGAACGATCAATTTCTGCAGGTCGGCCCGCAACTGGTTCAGGACCTGCTGGTGCTCGGCGTGTGCTCGATCCGGCTCCTCGTGATCCTGACGCTGTTTCCGCCGACCGCCGACGGCATCCTGCAGGGGCCGTTGCGCAACGGCGTCGCGCTGATCTTCAGCCTCTACATCGCGATCGCGCAACCGGTGGGTTTCGCCGGATCGCTGGCCGGCACCGGGCTGGTCGTGATCGCGCTGCGGGAAGCGCTGATTGGCACCGTGCTGGGGTTTGCCGCCGCGACGGTGTTCTGGGTCGCGGAGAGCGCGGGCATCTATCTCGACAATCTCAGCGGCTACAACAACGCGCAGCTGACCAACCCGATGCGCTCGGAAAAATCGACACCGTCGGGCACCTTGCTCAGCCAGGTCGCGATCGTCGCGTTCTGGTCGCTCGGCGGGATGGAATTCCTGCTGCAGGCGTTGTACGAGTCGTACCGCTGGTGGCCGGTGGCCGCCCGGACGCCCATCGACATGAACTTCCTCGAGATGTTCGTGTTGCGTCAGACCGATACGCTGATGCAGATGATCGCCAAGCTCGCCGCGCCGATGGTGTTCGTGATGGTCCTGATCGACCTGGGCGCCAACCTGGCGTCCAAATCGGCGCAAAAGCTCGAGCTCAGCGCGCTCAGCCAGCCAATCAAAGGCGCGATGGCCGTGCTGATCCTCGCATTGTTCTGCGGGATCTTCGTCGATCAGATCCACGATCAGCTCGACTTGCGCCTGTTCGCCGGACAGATGCGCGAGCTCGCGCGCGGGCCGGGGCCGGCCGCGCATTGAAACGCGGCCGCTTGTGCTTCGGTTGCTGAAAGCGCAGAAACCGTATAAACGCAGCCGGAATTTCAACACTCCTCAAATCGGGCCGCGGCGTTAGGTTTGTTGAATGTTCAACATGTCGTCCTCGTCTACATTGCTCCCATAGCCCGGCACGCTGCTCGACACCCTGCATCAACGGGGGCGCAAGCGATACGCCGGCGGCTGGTGTCGGCAATCGATTCATGTCGACACTCCCGATCCATCAATATGGAGTCCGACATGTTTTCAAGCCTCTATTTTCCGCTCGTTTCGGTGCTGGCCTGTCACGATGCGCAACCCGACCATCTCGGCATGCTGCTCGACGGAAAGATCGCGGAGACGATGTCGTACACGAGCCGCTGCGCCGAGCAATGCGATCACGATGAGAGCAGTGCATCGGGCTGCATGCAGATTCAGGCCGACCTGCAAACCATGCTCGGCATCGACGAGGATGCGGAGGATTCGTACCGGGAAGCGCAGAAGATGATCCGCTCGTCCCGCCGCGACTTGCGCATCGCGTCGTGCCGTAACGCCGGCTGGCAGGCCTTTTTCCGTCACCGGTTCGGTACCGCGATGTCGTGCTTCATGTCCATCGTCGACGATCCGCGGCTCGAATCCCGCCAATCGATGGAAGGGCGCTTCGGCGCGCTGTGCGTGCTGCTCGAACTGGGGCAACTGCATGAGGCCGAAGGGCTGCTAGGCGAACTCGAGGTCATGCTCGATGCGCAGGCCGGGGCCGGCGATGCCGCGATGCCGCAACTGCCGGTATGGCGCGAACTGATCGACACGTTGCGTTACGACCTGCGCGTGCAGAACGCGCTCCGCACCGCCGCGCAGCTCGCCGATCACGTGTTCTGGCAGTCGGGCCTGACGGCGGGAAGGGCGTCGCCCGTCGATGAGGCCGGGCAGTTTGCATCGGCCGTCGCGCACGTGCGCTCGCCGCTGCTGCGCGGCCGGATCGACTATCTGGGCCACGTGCAGCGTCTCGCCGCCGGGCAGCGCGAAGCCGCGCAAGCCGCGGTCGCGCACCTGAACTGGGCGATGGCAAACGGCCTCTATGCATATCAGTACGCGGTGCGGATCGAGATCGCGCTCGCCGGGCTGGCCGGCGGCACGCCGCAACTCGCGGAAACCATGCTGGCACCGCTCGGTGCCGACCGGCGTGCCGCGCAAGGCCGCTGGAAACTCGAATCCCTGTACTGCCTCGCGAAAACACGGGCCGCGCAGGGCCGCGACGCCGATGCGGCGCAGCTGTACAGCCGTTATGCGCTCGTCGCGATGCAGTGCCTGCGGGATGCTTCGGCGGCGCTCGCGCCGTTCGCCCATCGCGCGAAACGCGTGACCGAGCAGCTCGACGATGTCGGTGCGCGCTTGCCGGCCAGGTATCGGCGCGCGTATCGCTACCTGATGGAAAACCTCGATCGCAGCGACCTGTCGGTGCGCGAGGTGGCGGCCGAGATCGGCGTGACCGAGCGCGCGTTGCAGAGCGCGTTCAAGAACAGCCTCGGGTCGACGCCGACCGAAATCATTCGCCAGAAGCGCATGGAGCGGATTCGCGCGGAGCTCGAAAGCGGCACCACCCTGGGCGCGCCGAGCGTGCTGTTCGCCGCCGCGAGATGGGGCGTGCAGAGCCGCTCGACGCTGGTCAACGGCTACCGGCGCCAGTTCGACGAAGCGCCGTCGGACACGCTCAAGCGCTGAATCAGCCGAGTCCGCCGAATCCGCCGCCGCGACGCACCCCGCGTTCGCCCGATCAATTTCCAGTCAGCCGGCAAACCACATGACAGTCACTTCGCGTCGTAAACCATGGGGAAGGCGGTTCGCCGCCAGCCTCAAACTGTGCCTGATCCTTTCCCTGGCCATCGGCGATGGCGCGCGCCCCGCGCTGGCTGCCGACGTGCCGTTCCGGACCTCGGCGGTGCACATCGAGGTGGAAGGCAAGGACCTGAAAGACGTGCTGCGGGATTTCGCGGCCAGCCAGGGCGTCGTCGCGTCGGTGGCCGGCGACGTGCATGGCGCGGTGTCCGGCCGCTTCGACATGTCGCCGCGGCGCTTCCTCGATACGCTGTCGTCGACGTTCGGATTCGTCTGGTTCTACGATGGCAGCGTGCTGTCGATCAGCAGCGCCAGCGACGTGACGCGCCGGGTGATTCATCTCGACTTCGCCCGCACGAAGGAATTGCGCTCGACGCTCGCGCAGATGGGGCTGGAGAACAAGCGCTTCCCGATCGTCTACGATCCGTCGATGGGCGCGGCGCTGGTGACCGGCCCGAGCCAGTACGTGGCGCTGGTCGCCAATCTCGCGTCGCGCCTCGATCAGAACGCGAACCGGCGGGTCGGTACCGGCGTGCGGATTTTCCCGCTGAAACATGGCTGGGCGGCCGATCACGACGTGGTGATCGACGGCAAGACCGTGACGGTGCCGGGCGTCGCGCGCGTGCTGGCGGAGATGTATCACGCGGGCAAGGACGATGGGGACGGGAACCCGGGCCTCGGCGCGAGCACCATGGCGCCCGGCATGGAACGCCAGACGCCGATGACCGACGCGTCCGGCGGCACCGGCGGCGGCTCGCCGTTCAACCCGGCCAGCGGCGGCGTCAATCCGCCGTTGCCCGCCTTCTTCGGTCACGGCTCGGGCAGCGCGCCGCAGTTTGCCGCGCAGCCGCCGGCGCCGGGCCGCGGCGCGGACGGCAGCTACGCGAACGCCGGCGGCGGTGGCGGCGGCACGGGCGCGGTGCCGTCGGGCACCGGCATGCTGCCCGTGATCAAGGCCGATCCGCGAACGAACTCCGTGCTGATCCGCGACTTGCCGCAGCGCATCGGCCAGTATCAGGCGCTGATCGATCAGCTGGATGTGCGGCGGCGGCTGGTCGAGATCGAAGCGCACATCATCGAAATCGACGATTCGGCGCTGCGCCAGCTCGGCGTCGACTGGCGCGCGCACAACAGCCACATCGACATCCAGACCGGCACCGGCACGACGGCGGCCAACAGCTATTCGAACGGGCAGTTGAACCCCATCTTCAGCGGCACCGATTCGAAGGGCAGCACGATCCTCAACGCGACGCCGGCCGGCCTGTCGCTGACCGCCGTGCTCGGCGATGCGGGGCGCTACCTGATGGCGCGCGTCAATGCGCTCGAAGACAGCAATCTCGCCAAGATCGATGCCAGCCCGAAGGTGGCGACGCTCGACAACGTCGAAGCCGTGATGGACAACAAGAAGCGCTTTTATGTCCGCGTGCAGGGCTACACGTCGGGCGACCTGTACGCGATCTCGACCGGCACGTCGCTGCGCGTGCTGCCGATGGTCGTCGACGAAGACGGGCGGACCCAGATCAAGCTGCAGGTCCACGTCGAAGACGGCATGACGACCTCGGAGAAGGTCGACAACATTCCGGTCATCACGACCAGCACGATCAACACCGAGGCGGTCGTATCGCAGGGGGAGAGCCTGCTGATCGCCGGCTATCGGGTAGACAACACGTCGAACGGGGAGAGCGGCATTCCGGTGCTGTCGAAGATCCCGCTGCTCGGCGGCCTGTTCCGCTATCGCGAGAACCAGCACAGCCACATGGAACGGCTGGTGCTGCTGTCGCCGCGGCTGATCGAATTCTGACGACTGGTGGATGTCCTGCGATGCGCCCGCCGCGCAACGGACGTCCATACGCAATTCGATCGACCGGATCGCATCACGTTCGTTCGACCGTCCATGACGAACGTATCTTCGGTCTGCGAATCATTCAACCTAACGAGGACATCATGACACTCCCTGTCGGATCAAGACCGCCAAGCCCGATCGCCGGGTCGCACGTTGAAGGGCAAGCCCCCGCGTCTCCCTATGCGCAGCAGCGCGGGTCCACGGAACTTCGCGCGACCGACGGGCCGCTCGGCGGATTGAGCACGCGGCCGGCGAGCCGCACGTCGCAAAGGCCGGATGCCGCGGGGTCGCCGCAAGCCGAAAGCACCGAGCATTCCCCGGTCGATTCGCTCAGCACGTTGCGGGACGAGATCGACTCGGCTACCGACCTGGACAAACTGCATCGGCTCACCGGGATGGTCGCATCGCGCGCGGACTCGCAAGCGATCCCGGCATCGAGCGAGCACGCCCCGGAGACGCTCTTCCTCACGATTGGCGGGAAGATGTCCGAGGCGATGACGCGCATCGCGCCCATCCAGGCGGAGGAACATACGGCTCAGCTCGCGCAAAGCATCTCGGCGTTCAGCCGCATGCGCCCCCCGGCACTCGCGGCGGCAGGTGTGTATCACGCTTCCACCCTCATCAACGGCACGCTGCCGCGCGCAGCACAGCAAGCCGTTTTCGACCAATCGCTTGCCGCGGCCCGGAACCTCCCGGCGGGCAATCGGGCAAATATCCTGATCGCGCTGCAGACGGCCATCTTCCGCTCCCCCGAGCCCACCACGCCGGACTCGCTTCGTGACGCACGAACGAATCTGTCCGGCATCGCGAACAGCACGCGTGGCATCCCGCCGGAGCAACTCAAACCGATCGTCGAGGGGCTCGCAGCGGATCCGAAGCTCTTCTTGCTGGCACTCAACGAAGGGGACTGGCAGTCCTCGTTCAACGCGATCGTCGACGCGTCGAACGGGCTATCGTCAGGCGACCGGCAGGAAGTCCGCAAACGGCTGAGCGATTCGCTCGACACGATCGAGCAGAATATCGGCCCTGCGGGAATCAACGACGCCCGCGCGCATCTGAAAACGCTGTAGCCGCACGTCACGCGCCACGACGCCTGGAGGCCCGGCCGGGATTCGAGAAAAATCCGTCATATCTCCCCAGATACGGCATGCGGTCGGCCGGGGTTCATCAATCACGCACGCCAGGTCGGGTTGCAGACGGGGTCTCAGGATCGCTCTAGCGCTGTCTGCCCGCGGGTGTGGACTGTCTCCTCGACCGACGGACTCTGCGCTGCCTTCATAAGTCGACGGCACAGCGGGGGGCTCTGAGGCGCAAACTCGTGCGGCGATGCGTGCACTTCAGATCGATTCGGCGGCAAAGCTCGGTGAGTTCAGTTCGCGCCACCGGTTTGGGGTGACACCCTCCCAATCCCGGAACGCGCGATAGAACGAGCTCGTGTCCTGATAGCCCAGCAGGCAGGAAACTTCGTCGATGCCCGCTGCCGGGTCCGCGAGCAATCGCCGCCAGAGCTCCTGCCGCGCCTCGGCAAGCAGATCCCGAAATGTCGTGCCTTCATCGGTTATGCGGCGCTGCAGCGTCCGCTCACTCATCCCGAGGTCGCGCGCCACATCCGGCAGTTCCGGCCGGCCGCTGGCGAGACACCGCTTGAGTACAGCTTTTACCTGCTCACGAATCGAGCTGAGCGCTTCCAGTTCCCCAAGCGCTTCGGTAAGTGCGGGGGTCAGCATCTCGAGCAATTCGGGATTGTGGCCGGGAAACGGTCTGTCCAGATCGGACGACTTCAGCACGAGTGCATTGCGCGACGCGCCGTAGCGAATCGGGCAACCGAAATACGCGCGGCAGGACTCGTGTCGCGGCCCCGTGCGAACGAACTCCACGCGGCGCGGTGTCAGGCGTTGACCCGTGCCCCGCCTGCCGAGTTCGAGCAACATCGCGAACGTGACATCGGTCGCAATGGCAGGCTCGGGTTCGGTCGCGTATAGCCATTCAGCGGTGAGCGTGCACTCGGCACCTTCCTCGGCGATATGCAATTGCTCCGGCGTGCACAGTCGCTTGAAGCGTGCGACCCGCTCGAGGCCGTCCCGATAGTCCCGTGCATGGAATGCAGCCAGGATGGAAGGGGGGTGCGTCGCAGTATCGCTTTGGGTCACGAGTGCGATGCCCAGGCCTGGCCCGGGCGCAAGCTGCTCGATCGCTTTCCATAGCGCGAAGTACTGCTCCGTGCTGACGAGTGCCTTCGGATTCAAGTGCAGCGTGGCAGGTAGCCGAGCCAGACGCAGTATCGCGGACGGCGACAAGCCGACGTGCGCCATCGTGCGCCAGAACGCCTGCGGCACCTTGCATCGGTCTGCCATGACTGCACTCATCGTTGCCTCTGCGTGGAATCGCCCTGGCGCTCGCCCATGTCTGGCTTGTGAGGACGCGCACCCATCCTAGCGCATCTGGCTCATGATCACGCGGTCGAACATGCGGTCGCCAAACCAGGTGCGAATCAGGATCATCGGCTTCGCGTATTTACCGGCGACGTATCGCGTGCGCGGCTTTTTGGCACGCACTGCCTGCGATACCACGTTGGCGATGACGGCTGGGTCCGTGCCGCGTCCATTGTCATAGGCTTGCTGCGTGGCCTTCGCGACGGCCTGAGTCAGCTTCGCATAAGCGCCGCTTCCGGAGCGGGCAAGCAGGCCGCGTGAAACCACGTCGCCGAATCCTGTCTCGATCAGGCCTGGCTCCACGATCACGACGCGAATGCCGAATGGCGCGAGTTCGAGCCGCAGACAATCCGACCATCCCTCGAGCGCATGTTTCGTCGCGTGATACCACGCGCCGAGCAGCGTATAGATCTTGCCACCCATCGACGTGATGTTGACGATCGTGCCGCTTCCCTTCTCGCGCATGGCAGGAAGAAGCAATTGCGTGAGGCGGGCCGTGCCGAACACGTTGACTTCGAACTGGTATCGCGCTTCCTCGATTCCCACGTCCTCTACCGGCCCGTACAACCCGAATCCGGCATTGTTGACGAGCACGTCCACGCCCCCGGTTTCCTTAAGGATCGTATCGACGGCCGCGACGATCTCCGTTTCGCGGGAAAGGTCCATGCGCAGCAGCCTCGCGCCGCGGCGCTCCAGGTCGATCATCTTGTCCACGTTCCGGGCAGCCACATAGACCTGGAAGCCATCTTGGATCAGCTGTCGTGCGATTTCCTTGCCCATGCCCGAGGAGGCGCCTGTCACGAGGGCCGTCTTTTTGCTTCTATCAAACATCGTGGTCTCTCAGCGAGTTCTGACTAGGTTGAAAGTTACTCGCTACACGGCGCCGGCACACTAACCGAACGCGCCACACGGGTTGCAATTCGCGCCATGCCAAGGGTAATGGGAAGCGCAGATCCTCCCGCGGAAAGAATGGCGCCATACGCAACCGGATCGTCGTCGTCGGCCACTGTGCTATCCAGCCTCAATACTTACGATCCAGTCATTCATCGCAATCATGCACGCGCGTCGTGTGCGTGAGCCCGGTCCTGTCGAACTGTGCGCTGCCATTGTGGAGACGCATACCCGCTGGTTGCTCCGGACAAGGTTGCGCGTTGAAAACCCGTCAAACAAGGATCACCGGCATGAAAACAAGCGTGGTTTTACGTCAATCCGCTGTCTCCATGATGCTCTTCATCATGAGCCTGTCATTCGCGGTAACGGCTCATGCCCAGCACGCTCCCGCCGACGAGATTGTTGGAACATGGGAAGCCGATGATGGCAGCGTGAAGCTCGACATGTACAAGGCTGGAACCGAATTCGAGGCGCGCCTGCTGTACGGGAACCAGGTCGTGGAATCCGACAACGTCACGTTCAAGCTTGACACCCGAAACCCCAATCCCGCACTACGTTCCCGCTCGCTGAAAAACATCGTGTTTCTGTCGCGCCTTCACTGGGAGGAGGGTGAATGGGTGGGCGGTTCTCTCTACGACGGGTCCTCCGGACGTACGTACAACTGCAAGGCGACTATCAAGGATGGAAAGATGCATCTGCGTGGTTACCTCGGCGTATCCGCCTTGGGACAGACCAGGGTGTTCCATCGTGCGAACGGGTAATGAGGCTCGGCTCGGGGACTGCCTGCTGGATCCGCCACGCCCCGTTCCATTACGCGATCCGACCATCGACTTCGCATTCAAACCAGCAGCCCGGAGCGAGACGGGGTGGACTTTTAGCGAATCCCGGCCGGACCTCGCCTAGGTGTTGCACGCGGCCTCGCTGTCGCTCGTCATCAGCTTGGACGGCCCGGCCGCCGGCGCGCGGAGCAGCCGCGCGTTGGCCGGCTCGCCAACCTGCGCCATCACCCGCTCGACCACGCGCTCGATCCGGTAGCCGTGCGCGTACATCGTGCGCAGCACGATGCCGCACGCGCCGTCGAGCAGCAGCTTCTTGCGCAGCTTGTAGATGTGCTGCTCGAGCGTGCGCCCGACGATTTCCTCGGAACTGCCCCACACGGTCGCGGCGATCGCGCGCCGCGTCACGTAGTTGCCGTGCTGCGAGAACAGCACCCACGCAATCGCGAATTCGCGGGTGGTCAGGCGTACCACCTTGCCGTTCATTTCCACGCTGCCGTTGCGGCGGCTCAACCGGTAGATGCCCATGCCGATTTCGTCGTCGGTCGGCTGCGGCTTGCCGGACTCCGCGGGATTGCCGGTGAAGCGATGCACCGCGAGCAGGAAGCGCAGGCGCAGCTCGCGCGGATCGACCGGCTTCAGCACGATATCGTCGGCGCCCGCGCTCAACGCGGCGATCGCCCGGTCGTGCGCGAGAAATTCGCCGATCGCGATCAGCGGCGCGCGCCGGTCGCCATAACACGCGCGCCGGGCCAGCACCGGGTGAGACGCATCCATGCCCGCGGATGCGTCGAACACGATCGCGCTGAATTCTTCCCGATGCAGCGCGCGCGCCAGATCGATGTCCTCGCTATAGCGCGTGCAGATGACGCCATCGCCGACCAGACAGCTTTGAATCAGATGAAACAACGCCGAATCGTGGGTAAAGATTGCCAGTTTCAATGGGCACCTCGCGAAGACATCGCTCTTTTACTTGGACGCTCGGGAAGACACGACAGCGCCTGTCCCGGCCCACGAAAGGTAGGGGGAGGCCCTCGCTAGATCCGTAACATTTTGTTAAATAACGCAAGAAATGACATGACGCAGCCTGGAACGTGTCATGCCGAGAAAAAAATATTGGAACAATTGGGCGGAATTGGGCGACGTTAAGCGATTATTCAATCAATTTTTCATCGCTCAATATTTGGTCAATTGCTCATTTCAAGAGCAAAATGTCTAACAAATCGCCTGCGCCAGCCTTGTGGCGCAAGGGCTTTCGCGAAATATTACAGGCCGTAAAGTATCAACTGACTTTGATTGAGTATTGGTCAGTTGTTTGGAATCGGTACCGTGCCGTTTGCCGGATGAACCGGCGCGTGCCACGGCGCCGGCATTGCGCCGCCGCGACCGGTTTGCGTCGGCGCATTCGCTGCATTGCCGGCGCGCGCGCTGTAAATCAGATAGGTCGCGCCATACGGTACCAGCAGCGTGCTGCCTTCTCGATCGCACAGCGGATCCGGCGGCAGGCCGCCGCTGGTGGCGACCTGCTGGATCATCGACGTGCGTGCAAAACGTCCGCCGCGCATCACGCTGCCCGGACGGCGACGCGCGACGAAGCGCGCCCAGACCGGCGTGCCGGCCGTGACCTGCGCGACTGCATCGGCGCGCACGACGACGTAGCTGCTGTCGTAGGCCGTGAAATAGCCGCCCGGCGCGACGGTGCCGACGCTCTGGCGCTGCGGGTCGACGAGCGTCGCGAGATCGCCTTCGCGGGCCCACAAACGCACTTCGCCGTCATGGCGGCATTCGTAAATGGTCTGGCCGCGCGCGGTCAGCACCTGGTCGAGGTGCTGGGCCGGGCCGGCCCGCAGCATCGCGGGCAAGTCGTCGTCGGCCGGCACGACATGGGGCGCGGCACAGGCCGCAAGGGCGGCCAGCGTCATCGCCGACGCCAGCGTGCGTGCCGCGTGCGTCGCATGCGATACGCAGCACACGATGAAGCCGGAGGAGGGGCTCGGGAACATGCGGATCGTGCCGGCTCGAATCAGGCCGCTTGCACGCGGTTCGAACTGAGCGCTTCCGCGACGCGCGCGTGCGCGTCGGCGCTGCGGTAGCCCACGTGCTGATCGTCGCTGGCCGCGGCGAGGAAGCGGTCGACGATCGCGATCGCGGTCGGGTGGCCGTTCGCGAGCACCGCCCGCGCGCAACGCTGCCAATCGATATCGCCCTGCATGTACAGGCACCAGCTCTGCAAGGCCCAGCTGATCGGCCCGCCGTCGCCCCGCTCGTCGATCTGCCGCAGCACCTGCGACGCGGCAAGCCAGTTCGACGAGCCGATCTCGAGTCGCGCTTCGCAGATGTCGCCGGTCGGGCCATGCGGGTGCAGCACGCGCAACGCCGGCAGCATGTCCTCGAGCTCGGCACGCGAGCCGCAACGCACGCCCCAGGAAAACATCGTCAGCAGGATATTCGACACGACTTGTGGGTTCGACATGGTGTTGGCTCCGAAGACGTAGTAAGCGTCGCGACCGGATCAGGCGGACGAACGGGTCGCGTCGATGCGCCGATGACGCAGCCATGGCGGCATCGAGATTGTCCGCGACGCGATGGTCGTGCATGCCGGCGCGCACGAAGCGCTGAATGGGGCGACGAATCGTGCGCGACAACGAACGGTCGCGCCGCGCAGGCCGCTATCCGCATCGCGCGGTGATCGACCGGTTCGGTTCGCATGACGCGGCTTCGCATCGGTCGCCGGGTTCGCGCGTGCGTGCCCATAGTCTGACGGTGAATCGGGCCGCTCACGGACGGTGCGTCCGGTTCTTCTGGCGATCCACAATTTTTCAGCGGGAGCAAATACATGAACGACATCACGTCAGGTTGCCTGAGCGCAATCTTCGGCAGTTCGTCGAATATGTCGCCGCAAGGTCTTTCCGGTGGCGGAATCATGGGTGGTCTTGGCATCTTGCAGAAGCTGAAGCAAGACATCGAGAAACTGATTACCGACATGCTGGGGATGGGCGGTGGTGCCGATGGCGGCAACGGCGGCGCGGGCGACGACATGGGCGGCGGCTACGGGAACGGCATGCCGATGGGTGGGAACGGGATGCCGATGGGTGGCAACGGGATGCCGATGGGTGGGAATGGCATGCCGTTGGGCGGCAACGGCATGAACGGCGATGGCATTCAGACCGGTGGCGGTTACGGCAACGGAATGCCCGGCGATGGCTTCAGGCCAGGCCAGGGCCAGGGGCTGCGCGACGTCAAGTTCAACTCGCCGGCCGGCGGAGACGCACTGCACCTGAAGATGGACCAGAACGGCAATCTGTTCAACGGCAGCGGCAATTCCGTCGGACGCTACGATCAGCAGACCGGCCAGCTTTCGTTCAACTCCGGTGCGAGCGATGAGATCAAGCGGCTCATGACGGGTGGCCGCGATGTTCTCGGCGTCGACAGCAAACTCGCCCCGACGGAAGGCTCCGGCGGCAACGCGGTCTTCTCGTCATCGCAGTTCACCATGAGCGTCGGCGACCTGAATCAGAAAGCCGATTTCTGAACGGGTATCTGGCTGCGCGGGCCGGGCGGCCGCGAACAACGCGCTCGCGCACATTCGCTTCGCAGCACGTCGGTTCGGTTCGCGGGCGCAGGGTATGTCGCCGCGCGCTAGTCTTTTCATTGCGATCTGGAGCAGCGAAGGTCAACCAGAGTTCGCATCAATCGAGTCTCACACTGGAATCAGGAGAATCAAATGGGTGCAATTGCAGAAGTCGGGGCGAAAGTCATCGAAGGCATCACCGGGGCAGGCGGCAAGGATGCCGCCAGCTCGTCACCGGTCGACGCGCTGATGCAGGGCCTGCTGGGGTCGGGCCTGAAAACCCTGGAGACCCCGCCGTCCGCCAGCAGCGATTCGTAATACTGAACGATTCACTAATCGGAAAGAATGCTCATGCAACCTGACGACGATGATGATGTTGCCCAGTTGGGACGCGCGGTGATCGACAGCATCATGGGGGATCGTTTCGACGAAGCCGAGGGGTTGCTGGAAAGGCTTTGCGTCGCGCGTCCCGCCGCGCGATCCCTGTTGATATTTCCCGTGGCGATCGCCATCCGGCGGGGACGCCCCCAGGATGCGCTGCATCTGGTCAACGGGTTGCATGAGGACGAGCGCCCGGACCTGAAGGCGCTCTGCCTGCATGCGCTCGGTGATCCGTTATGGCACAGCTATGCGGTCGAACATCAGGACAGTCCCGACCCGGACACCCGCAAGGTCATGCGCGGCTTGCTCGGCATCGAGCGGCAAGCCCACGGCTTCGAAGCGGCGCGATGAATCGATTCCGCCTCGCAGACCGCGCGGATCTGGCGGTCTTCTACGAGGCCGATGCGTCGTACTTTCATGCCGGCAGAGCGGACATCCTGCAGGTCGTCAGCCTGGAAGTGTTCATCGCGCATTACAGCGGGTGCCCGTCAATCGGTTTCGTATGCGACGGCCGCGCGATCGGCGGCATGATCCTCGATCGCGGTCATGCTCACCTGGCCGTGCTGCCCGCGTACCACGGGCGGTGGGCCATTCTGTGGAAGCCCGCGCTTGAATGGCTGTTCCGCATGACGCCGGAGGCATTGGGCGTCGTGGAAGCCGACAATCGCGTCTGCGTTGAATTCATGAAGCGTAACGGCTGGACCGGGGTACCCACGGGCGACGGGAAGATCGTCTTTCGCATTACGCCGCGCATACCGCGGCGCGCCTGATTGGCGAGACTTATCGCTTCAAGATGCTGAACGGCACGCGTGCCGACACGTTGTCAGATGTTGTCGAGCACGCCGAAGACCTTGTCCGCCGTCTGCTTCGCATCCTTGCCGAGGTTGCTGTTCTCGATCGCCGTCTTGGCCTCCGACACACCCACATCCTTGATGACCGTAAGGACCGCGGAGACCGGATTGATGCGGCCTTTCGTGATGATGTCGATGAGGCTCTTGCCGATGCCCTTGAAGAACGCGCCGATATACTTGCCGGCCTGCTCGAACCCCCACTGCAGATTGTCCTTGTTGGTGCCGTCGAGGTTCACGTGGGAATCGTTCGTCTCGTCGAGCTTGTGTCCCGTCTGCTCGAGGTGCGCCCAGCCGCCTCCCGGATGTCCGCCGCCACCGACCACGTCCTGCAACAGCCCGGCTTCCGTACCGTGACGCGCGTCGCCGTCTTTCGTGAAGCCGTCGATCTTGCCGTTGCCGACCTCCGATGCATCGCGCGCGTCGCCGTTCCTGTTTGCCGAACTCTTGATGTTGGTGAGCAACGCGGCCGCCTTGAACGCCTGATCGGGATCGTTGTCCATGTTGCCGCCAACGAATTTGTTCAGGTTGTCCTTGACGCCGCCCTGATTGCCGAGGTTTTTCAGCAGCGGGTTGTCGTCGATGATCTGCTGGGCCGTCCGGTTGTCACCGGGCGGACGCTTCGTCTGATCGTTCGGCACCTGGGTCGCGAATGGCGCCATCGTCGGGTCCGGAGACGCAGCACACCGCGTCTGGTTTACGGCAGGCGCGGGAGGGCCGTCCGATTTCGTCGTGTCGGTGGAGGACTGTGTCCGCGTGAAGTTCGTGTGGAAACCGAGCGGCATGGGCGACACCTGCGCCTGCTGGTACTGACCAACCGGACCTTGAGCCTGCGAGCCGCCGAACTCCGTGGCGAGCAGTCCCTCGATGTCCTGCAGGATTCCCTTGAGCACGGACGCAAGATCATTGGATTGACCGGATTGGCCGCCATGAATCAATGCGCCCATCGAAACCGAATCGGGATACTGGATCGAAATCATCATGCCTCCATGACCGAACGCCCCGCATTGACCGCGGGCATGCGTATCGGGTCAATGGACATTCCAATGCTCAAAGACTAGATGGAGACGCGCCGTGCCGCGCACGTCACGCGAAAAGCCGTACGGAATTCCGAAGTTCCGGCCGTGTAATGCTTACCGACAATAAAATAGGTTTCCTGATTATTGCTGTCAGGTCGGATTCATTCCATCGCGTCACGGCAGTTTCATGTCCGGTCGCGATAGTGGCTGCATCCCACTACGTGATTGTTCCTGCGAGATGTCGACTCCCGCGCTCAACCCATCGACCGGCACGCTGCAAGCACGGGCGGCTGACGATGCAGCTGATACGCCGGCCACCACGGCACCACATACGGAATCGGCACCGACGGCGTCAGGGTCCGGCCAGGTCACCGGTGTCCTGGCCGGGCTGAAATCGAATCTCACGTCGCGCGCCAAGGCGGCCGGCAAAGCGATTGCCCATCCGAAGCGGCCGAATCTCCCGATGGATCTCACCGCGCTGTCGTTGCTCAAGATCGGCACGAAAGGCCGGCCGGTTCTTCCGCACCACACGAAGGATCCCACGCGGGACGTTGCCGTTCCGCCGCCTGAACTGTCCGACGCGACGCAGGCCGAATCGCTCGCCTACGCGCCGCCGGAAAGTGCGACGCGCAAGCCCGTGCGATCGATGCAGCAGGCGCTCGGCGGCTTCAGCGCACGCACGGCCGGCACGACACCGGCCGACGATGCAGCCGACCGGATCGACGACCTGGCCGCGACCGCGCATCGTTGCTTCAGCAACCGCGACCCGGCCAGCATCGACCGCCTCGTCGCGGACGTACGGCACGCGCTCGCGTCGGCATCGGACCTGTCGCCGGCGAGTCTGGCCGGCCAGGGTGAACTGCTGATCGATGCACTGTCCGACTCCTGCCACGAACAACCGGGGCTCGCCCGCGACGTGCTGCATCGCCTGCAGCAAGGTTTGTCGATCCGGTCGCAACCGGCGCGCGATGCCGGTTTCATCGACAACCATCTGACGGCGCTCGCATGGAGAACCGCGCAGAAACTCGCGGAGACCGCCAGCGGCTACGACTGCGTGCATGCGCTGGCCGGTCGCGCGTGGCCGCCCGCGGACGGCGCGGCGCGGTATGCGCCGAGAGTGTGGCTGCAGGCCGCCGATCGCCTCGTCGACACGACGCGGTGCGAAGCCGATCCGGCGGACGTCGAACGCCACGCACGGGCCTTGGCCGACGATACGTCGGCCACGCCGCGCGCCCATGCCGCGTGGATCGTGCGTGCGGCGTCGCGGTTATGGCGAAGCCAGAGCGCGGCGGGCTTGAACGCATCGGACAAGGGCGCGTTGCTCGCCGGTCGCCAGGGCTTTTTCACGGACGGGCCGGGAACGCCGTTCGCCGCCACGAAGAACCGGCTCGCACGCTTCCTGAATCACACGATTCCGCGCGCGACGTCGGACCGTTTCGATCCGGCGCCGGACGAACGCGACGATGCCGTGCCGGTCGCGGCGCAGCGCTCGATGTTCGCGGCCGCGGTGCGCCCGTTCGGATACCGGAAGAGCGCCGTCGCGGCGATGAAGGGCGGGGTGCAAGGCGCAAGCCTCGGCGCATGGTCCAAGGACGAACAGGTGCTCGACGCCGCGCTTCGCGATGCGTTCATCGCGATGCACGCGCACGCTGCGGTTCGCGAACCGGCGGGCGGCGCCGGAAAACTGAGGAAAGACAGCCGCGCGATTCACGAGACAGTCGGCGCGGCTGAACTCGCGGTGCTGGCGGCGCTGTCGCGCACCACCGAACCCACGTCCGGCGCCGGCAGGCAGCCCGTCGAATACGGGATGAAATACGACGACGCCACGGTGGGCCGCATCGCCGAACGCGTCGTGCGCACGCTCGACGACGCGACAATCGACCGGCTCGCACGGCGTACCGTGCAAAGGCCCGGCGAACGCGCATCGTCCGGTGTAGGCCGATCGACGCGGCGCGAAGCACGTGTGCGCCGTACGCTCGTTGCGTTCCGCGACACATTGGCGGGCGCCGACCGGAGTCCGCAGGCGCGCGCCGACGCGCTCAAACGCGTGCGCAAGCACCTGATCGGCGGCTCGGACGTGCTCGATGCGAACAAACTCGGCCGCTGGCGCAAGCACATCGGCGACGACGTGCCGGCCGCGGTCGCCACCCGGTTCGACACGATCGACCGCATCGCGCTCGGGAAAGCGGTCACGCCGCGCGGCACGACGACTGCACATTTCCGCGACGCGGGCGAGCGCATCATCGACGCGCTCGAAGGCAGCGGCAAGGCGGTCGTCACGGAAGGCGGCGTCATCGGCGCGAGCACGCGCGGCATCAGCGCAACCGCCGCGTCGTTCCCGTGGATTGCGCCGCGCGTCAACCTGCAGGCGTCGCACGGTCGCCAGTCGGTACTCGAGTACAGCCGCAGCACGGCCGCGTACAAGATCGGCTTCGGTACGCAGCGCAGAAACCGCTTCGAGGCCGGCGGCGGCATCCAGGTGGGTCACAACATCGGAATCGCGCGTGCGGCCGGCAACCTCGAACTCGGGCACGAGTGGGACGATACCGGGCAATGCACCGTCGACCTGAGCATCGCGCGGCGCCTGCATCCGGACAACGACGCGTACGACGATGCGGCAGGCCGGCGGCAACTGAAGGCCGTCAACCGCTACCTGTTCGACAACGCCGGCCGGGGCAGGGGCGAGCGCGCGCTGTGGAACGAGCTCGGCAGCCGCTTCTTCGACCACGACGACTTCTCGGTCGCCTGGAACAACCAGACCGCCAGGCTGCGGAAAGTCGGCGGCGTGGCCGATCTGCGGGCCGGCGTCAAGATCGGCGCGGGCCAGTATTCGGCGCGCGCGAATGCGGCAGCGGGCGGCACCTATCAATGGGTGCGGCGCGCCGAACTCGATTCGGTCGATGCAAGCGGCCAGACGATGATCGAGAACCATCGTGTCGGCAGCGGCCATCGTGTCGGCGTCGAGGTCGGCGTGAACGTCAGCATCAGCGATCAACTGCAAAACGCGCAGACGGGCAGCGCGCATCCGGCCGATGTCGCGACCGTGTCGATTTTCTCCCCGAAGCTGATCGGGATCGAAGTGCCGGTTCACGACTCGTTTCACCAGGCCAAGGCGACGCTCGTACGCGAACGCGGCAGGCTGCAGGTGCGCGCGTCGAATGCCGACACCGAATTCGCGGACTTCACGCAGTACAAAAAAGCGTTGCGCGAGGATCCCGCGTGGCTGCTCGCGTTCGGCGCGACGCCCGGGCATCCGCTTCCGGCCGCGACGGCGGACTACGAACGGGCACTCGCGGCCGGCCGTGAAAGAGTCGAGCGCTACCTGTCCCATGTCGCCGAGAACCGCGTGCAGAACCTGCGCTTCGTGTTGCGGCGCCGCCTGCGCGAACACGCGGCCAGCGAAGCCGACGCGCTCGACGACCGGATCGCATCGCTGACCGCGAAAAATCGCGGCGACGCGCATGCGCACGACATCGACACGCTGCTCGACCGGCGTGACGCGCTGCTCCGGCGCGTCGACTCATGGATGCCGACCGAACTTCTGACCATCCAGACGAGCGACCGCCAAGTCACGGCGGGGCTGCGGCTCGGCCTGCAGATCGCGGTGCAGAAAGGCGCGCGCGGCGAGCATGAAGTGGCCGCGCTGAAGCTGTCGCCGCGCGAGGCCGATCGACTGGACCGGAACTGGCCGCGACAGCCTGTGCCGCGGGCATGAAGGGCGGGAGGGGCAGGAGGGCATGCCGGCCGACTGCCCCGAAATCCCGGCGGCGACGCGCGCCTTCGGCTGCCCCTCGGCCTGACAACACGCCCCGGATTGTCGCGATCGCGCGTCTGCCGCTGCGTTTTCGCATACATGCGTTCGCCACGAGACGAGCCGACGCACGGAACGGACGCAGACAATGAACGCGTGATCGTGCGGTCCGGGTGACGTCGGCCCGCGCGACAAGACCCGATGCCGTCATGGGCAGCCCATCTCGTCACCCGGCCGTCGAACACGGGATCGCTCGCACCATTCCGCCTTCACGCCGTCGCAGCCCGATGCGTATCACGAGGTGAGCCCGATAAAAGCAATCACCGTCCGGAGAACGAAGTGGGAGACAGCAATACGATTGGAGGCAATCGCGCCACGCCGATGAATGTGGAGCGCGCGCTTGAACGAGGCGACGGCCCGGCTCCCGCGTCGTCGCCGGATGATCGGGCGGGCCGCGGCAACCGGCCGTCTCCGCTGCTGGACGGATTGCGGCACGTGCAGTCGACGCTTGCCGCAGGGCGGCATGCGTTTGCGCCCGCGGGCACCTCGGTCAGCGTCGGCGCCGCCAGCTGGCAACAGAGCGTCGGCCCGCGCATGCGCATCAACGATCCGCGTACGGACTGTCCGCCCGGCGCGCCACGCGACGTACCCGACGGCGCACCGACTTTCACGCACCCCGAAGCCGTCACGTCCCGCGCGTTTCTGGAACGAACAGCGCAACTGCAATCCGCCGAGGAACCGACGATGCCCGGTGCGTGGCCCGGCCTGCGCCCGGAGTGGGATCTGGCCGTGACGCACCCGAGCACGCCGTCGCACGCGGCCAAGGCATGGGTTCAGCAGCAGATCGGCGCGTTGGGGCAACCCGAGCAACTGATCCGCGGGTACTTCCGCACGTCCGTCACCGCGCCGCCCGCTCGCCGGGACGACGCGCGCAGCGCAAGCCGGCGCAGCGAACCCGAGCCCGCCAACGCGCCACGGCAGTTGACCGCCTTCATCCAGGCATTGCCGTTCGAACACCGCTGGGACGTGACCCGCGTGCTGGCCGACGTATCCGGCGGCAGCCCGAGGCTCGCGGTGCAGATCGCGCGGCGGCTGCAACAGCCGTTGCAACTGCACGCCGATGGCCACGGTGACGGCGCACAAGCGTCGACCGACCCGGCCGTCGAGCGGCTCGCGTGGCAGGCCGCGCGACATCTCGTCGGCACCGCGGACCATCCGGGCGGCGTGGCACTGGATGCGCTGCTCGGTCTCCAGGGCCTGCGCGACGAGGACGACGGCAACGTCGGCAAGGCCGGCGCGCTCGTCGTGTTTCTGCGGGCGACGGCCAAGCTCGCCGTGATCCAGCCGGGTTTCAGCAGCGTGCCCGGCGACGCGATGAATCCGGACCACTGGGGCGAGTTGGCCGGCAACCCGCAGGCATCGCTCGCGCTCGACGCGTTGCGTGCGCTGGGTTCGCTGGACATCGTCGCGAAAGCGCAACCGGGGCCGGCCGCCGCGGTGCAGGTCACGCACGAATCGCAGGATCCGCGCGGCGTGCGCGTCGCCGTCATCGATCACGAAGACTACACGGTGCGGATTCGCGCGACGCGGTCCCAGCTGGCCGCGGTCGTGGCGCTCCTGTGGTCGCATGACGAGCGCGGGCCCGGCACGCCGTTCACGGACGGCGGCGCGCTCGCTTATCGCCGTCTCACCCGTTCCGTCGAAGCCAGTGCCGGCCGTCCGCCGAGCGATACGTGGAGCGCGTGGGCGCATGACGGCATGTCATTCGTCAAGGACACGTTCGGCCGGCTGCAAGGCGGCCCGCTGGCGGCTGTCGCGCGCAAACTGGCATCGCCATTCCAGGCACCGGAGTCGACGGCGGCGCCGGCTTTCGCCCTGCCCCGGGAGCAAGCCCTCGGCCCGGGCGGGGCCATCTATCGCACGATGCCCGGCATGCTCGGCCAGGATCTCGACACCAGCGACAAGCAGCGGGCCGCGTACGACGGGCACGTGACCGCCACGCGCGATGCGTTGCTGGCCTACTGCGAACAACGCATCGCGCACGCGAACGATCCCGGCGAACTCGCGTCGCTGGCGTTGATCGCAGAGCAGCTCACCGCCTGGCAGGACACGCGCGCGCTGGACCTTCCGGGCACCCGGCCGCAGGTCGCGCAAAGCCCGCGGCCGGAGTCGTTCCGCGTCGATGCGGAAACGGCCGGGCAGTTATGGCAGCGTGCGCGCGAACGGGTGCAGCAGGACGCCGGCGGTGCCGCCCCGAACGTCAAGGCGGCCGCGTTGCGTCATTTCGACGAGAATCCGAACCGCAAGGCGGAATTCGTCAGCCAGCTGACCACCGCGCCGGTGCCGTTCGGTCGCGAAGCGCTGCAACGCTGGATCGATCTCAGCGGCGCGAGCCGTCATGCCGAAGACGACACGCTGCAATGGCACGGCCGGCTGGAGCAGGCGCGACACATCGCCGACGACGGTCGAACCTTGCCGCTGGAGCGGATCGACAGCGAGTCGCTCGAGCGGCAATGGTCGGCGCTGGTCGACCGCACCGAGCCGGGCACGCAGTATCGCGCGATGTCGGGCGGCACCGCGGGCGTGCAGTTGTCGGTGGCGCTCGGCGTGGTTCCGGTCGCCGTCGCGGTGACCGGGCTGCAAAGCAACACCAGCGGTTATGCGGTCGGCGCGGAGAACAACGGCTTCGCGGTCCGCTTCGAGGATGAGCGTGTCCGGACGGTGGCGGGCGGTGCGTCCGGCTACGGCGGCGTCGCGCTCGCGGGCGGACTGGTCGGCATCGGCGGCAGTGGCGGCGGGGCGTTGCGCGGCAGCAGCACGCAAACGCGCGGCGTGCTGTTTCGCGCGGCCGTGCCCCGGCGCGCGTTCGGGCACGATCCGGCCGCGCTCGAACAGTGGCGCGAGGACGGCAAGGACATGGTGGTCACGATGTTCCGGGTGGCAGGCGAAGTCGACGCAGGGTCCGGCGATCCGGACGACTATGCCGATGCGTTCGCCGCTGCCTGCATCGGCAAGCCGTCGATCCAGATGGCATCGCGCAGCGCGAACGCGGCCAACCTGGTGGCCGTCGGATCGGGCAGCGTCAACGCGCGCCTGACGCCGGCCGGTGCAGGCATCCAGCCGGGCGTGTTCGGCAGCGTGGCGGGCACCGCCACGCTCGTCGATCACGCGCTGTCGGTCGAACAGGGCGCGGCCGTCGCTTCGTCGTCCACCTTCCGCAGCGCGACGTCGGTCAGCACCAACGTCGCGGCGGGCCTGCAGATGCCGACGCTGTCGGCGGGCGGGCACGATCCGGCCGCGCAGCGGTTGGCCGCGTTGACGGTGGCCGATGCCGGCGTGACGGACGCGCTCCTGACCAGCAAGGTGTCGAGCACGTACCTGGCGCGCGACAATCGCGGCCCCATCGCGTCGCTGATGGTGCGCGACACGTTCTATCACGACTTCCGCGGCTGGCGCGAGGCCGTGGAGCAGAACCCGACGTGGCAGCAGGGTATCGGCCCCGAGCGCCTCGCGCAGTACATCGCGCAGGCTGCCGTCGAATACGACGGCGCGACGAGCCTGGGCGAACGCTGGATTTTCCGGCCGGACACGACGGGATTCGCGGTCTACACGGTGCATGAGCGCATGGTCGAAACGCTCAAGCAGGAGGTGGCCGCCACCGCCGATCCGCACCGCAAGGCGCAGGCGCAGGACCGGCTGCTCGCCGCGTCGGAAGCCATGCAGGACTTCCTGAACGATCCGGCCATGCTCGCGCCGGTGGGCCTGTTCGGCATCCGGCAGACGCAGGCCACCAAGACGATCGGCAGCGGATACGTACTCGTCGCGAAGGAGTCGCACACGCAAACGGCCGTGCAATTGACCAATTTCGAGCCGTATGTGGATACGAGGGCAACCGACCGGCATGAGTGAGCCGAATGCGTTTAAAACGACCGAATGACGATGCAGGGTCTTTCCATAAGATTTTCCAGGGTCGCGCGCAATATATCGTTGCTTGTCGCAATACGCCGAAGACGCGACAGTGGCGGTTGTTCGATATCGATGCTGATGAAGGAAGCCGCAAAATGAAGTCGGGAAACAGGATGTCGCTGATGGCCAGCGTGCGCAGGCGGCACGCGGTCGCGATGAGAATGGCCGCAAGCGGTTCGCTGGTGCTCGTGGCCCTCGTGGCCCTCGTGGCCGCGCCTTCCGTACAGGCAGCCGGCAACGCGCCCGACAGCAAGCCGACGATCGTGCTGCAGCGCGTGCCCGTCCCGAACACCGATCGCGAGATGGGCATGGGCATCGCCGAATTCCCGCCCAATGCCGCCAAGCCGCGTCATGCGGCCACTGGCCCCGAGCTGTGTTATGTCCTCGAAGGAGAGGTCACCGTGCAGGTCGACGGCCAGCCGCCGAAGGTAGTTCACGCAGGCGAGACCTTCCGGTTGCCGGCCGGCGTCGTGCATGTGACGCGCGCGGGGCCGGCCGGTGCGAAGGTCGTCGCCGCGTGGGTGCATACGCCGGGCCAAGCGTTCAACCTTCCCGCGCCCAACTGATGCGCCTGGCGTCGCGCGTCCGTTGACCGGCGCGCGCAATCCGCTGTCCGGATTGCGCAATGACGACCGGGCGGCCGGCGGGTACGATTCGAATGTTCAATCGAATCGACTCGTGTCGTGATGTGCGTATCGGACGAACCAGCGCGCAATTCCGACTCAGACTAAAATGCATTCCCTGATTCTCTGCAATGACCCAGGGGGTTGCTTGCGACATCGCGACCGTTCACAAAAACGTGTCACTCAATCGACATGCGCATGATAATAATTTCATCGAGAGAAACGAGCGGATGCGAATGCTTCATCCGCGCTCGCGGCGACGTTGCGTCGCGCCTGCTGTCCGGGTGACCGTCGCGACCGGTTGCCCGCGGCCCCCGTGTTTAGCGCCCGGCCGGCACGCGTTGCCGCCGAGAAATGACCTGTCCGGATTGTGCAGGTTGACGGTTACTGATGGCATTCGCCGCCGCGGACGCGCACGGCGCCTCACCGTCGAGCGCCCAGGTTCACCCATCTTCCCGCCTGTATCGGATCGATCGACACGAATCGACGCAGCTTGCGCAACGGTCGATCAAGTTCACGCCGACATGAAAACTCCGCTTCCCTTCGTCTTCGTCGCCGCGCTCCCGAGAGGCGGCGCATGAAGCCAAACCCGTCGCCGTCCGCCCCGGCCGCGCATGTCACGCTGTTCGGCCGCTTTGCGCTCGATCGCGACGCGCGCGTGCTGTATGTCGAAGGCAGCGCACTCGCGATCAACGAGCGCGCGATGGAAGTGCTGATCGCGCTGGTCGATGCCGGCGGCAAGATCGTGTCGATCGAGCAGTTTCAGCAACGCCTGCGGCCGGTGGCGTCCGTCATGGCCCATAGTGTGCACGCGCTCGTGTCGCAGTTGCGCCGCGCACTCGGTGACGATCGAGACATGATCGAAACGGTCCCGCGCCGCGGTTACCGCTTCGCCGCCGAGTGGTACGACCTACGCGACCAGCTGGGCACCTCCGACAACGAGACTCATGCGCCCGCGGCCGACGCGTATGCGGCGCCGGGCCTGCGGCAGGCCAACGGTCGCGACGACAGGATCGACCCTGCCCCCGAGCGAGATGCCGCGCGAAAGCTGCTGATCGGACGCGATGCCGAGTTGTCCGAGCTGTCGATGCGGGTGTCGCAACATCGGCTGGTCACGTTGATGGGCGCGTACGGCAACGGCAAGACGCGGCTCGCGCACGAAGCGGCGTTGCGCACCGCCGCGCTGTTTCAGGACGGCATCGTCCGCATCGATCTGGCCGGGCTGACGCTGCCCGAAGGCATCGCGGACGCGATCGCCGCACAACTTCCACCCCAGCCGCAACCAACCGCGCCGGGGCTGGACGGACTCATCGCGCGGCTCGCCGGCCGCCGCACGCTGCTGATCGTCGACGATTGCGATCAGTTCGCCCATGAAGTCGGCGCGGTGGTCGACGCGTTGCTGGTGGCCACCGACGTGTGCGTGATCGTGTGCGCGGAAGCGCCGCTGTTCATCGCCGGCGAATACGTGTTGCCGCTGGCGCCGCTGCGCTTTGCGCTCCGGCCGACAAACGACGTATCGCCCGCGGTGCCGGACGCGCCGCCGTCGGACGCCTGTCAGTTGCTTGCCGCGCAGCTTGAAGCGTGCGGCGCGCAGTTCGCGAACGGAGCCGCCGGCGCGGCCTCAAACGGCACGCAGGGCCGCGCCGACCCTGCCGTGTCATTGCAGCGCAACCTGGAATCGATCTGCCGCGCGCTGAGCGGCAATCCGCTCGCGCTCGACCTGGCGGCGCGCCAGATCGCGGGTGCATCGCGCGGCCGCACGACGCTGGCCGAGTCGGTCGCGGCCTGGGATACGCGCTGGCGCCGCCTCATGCTGCAGCGAGCCGGCAGCCGCGAGCTGGCATTGTCGCCTGCCGCGCTGGTGCCGACGGTGGTTGCCCACGCGTATGCCGCACTCGACGCCCGCGCGCAGCACGTGCTGTGTTGTGCGAGTCTGTTCGCGGGGCCGTTCGATCTTGCCGATGCGCACGCGGTATCCGCTGAAGACGACGCCACCCGCATCTCCGACGACGACAGCGCGATGCACGCCGTCGTGTCGACGTTGATCGATGCCGGCCTGCTGGTTGAACACCCGTCGATCGACGCGGGCCGCCTGTTGCGGCTGCCGACGGCGGTGCGGCGATTCACGCTCGACCTGCTCTCGCATCGGCACGACTACGCACGGGGGGCGGCCCGACACGCGCTGCGGATAGCCGAACGGCTCGGTGAGACCGACGGCCGCGACGACGAGCCCGCGCGTCGTGCGCCCGCGCTCGCGGACGTGCGCCGGGCCGTCGGCTGGTCGATCGACGCGCGGCATTTCCAGATCGCCGCGCGCTTGCTGCAGCATTCGGGGCCGCTTTGGGCCGCCGCGCGCCTCACCCGCGAATGGATGATCTGGACCGGCCGCATCCTGGACCACGATCTGTCGCGCTCGATTCTCAAGGTGCGCGACCTCATGCTCCTGCAATTGACGCTGGCGCAGGCCATGCAGCAGGAGATGCCGGCGCCGCCGCCGGCGGACACGATTGCCGCGTGGTGGCGCGTCTACGAACTCGCGACCGCCTGTGCCGACGACGACAGCCGCCTGCACGCGCTGTCGGTCCTGTTGCTGCGCACGCTCGAAGCCGGCTTCAGCGACGATTCGCCCGAACTCCTGATGCGCGTCCGGGCACGGATCGCCCAGGAATGCGATGTGTCATCGTCGCATCGCAGTTTTGCGCTGCTGCGCGGCGCGCTGTTGACGCTGGATGGCCGTCACGACGAGGCGATCGAACTGCTGTCGCCCCATGACGCGCCGGTTCCAGCCTCTGACGTGGATTGCGGCAGCGCCGACGTCCCTGCGCCGGACATGTGCCGGCCCGACTACATCACGGCGGTCGCGGACAACGCGCTCACGATTTCGCTGTGGCTCACCGGCGCGCAAGCGATCGCGCATCCGGCGTTGCTGCACGCGTTGCAGGGCGCACGGCAGCAGTCCGATCCGTTGTCGCGCTGCGCCGCCGCGATGATGGCGTGCGTGCTGTTCCTGCTCGAAGGCGATGCGTCGCGCGTCGGGCAACAGGCACGGCTGCTCGTCGAGGTCGCGCAACGCAACGGCCTGGCAGGCTGGCGCAATATCGGACGCAGCTTCCTGCTGTGGATCCAGGCGACCGACGACACGCGCGACGAGACCCGGCAGTTGATCCAGCTCGCGCTGCGCAACCTCGCGCGCGGCCACGTGAGCATCATCGATCTGGCCATGCTGGACCAGTTTGCCGGCATGGCGCTGAATCTCGCGGGCGGCCCGGCATTGAATCGCCTGTTCGAGCAGATGAGCGCGAACCTGCCGGACAGTGGACGCCGGTGGTTGCTGCCGGAAGTGTTGCGCGTGCACGCGGTGTTGCGCCACCGCGCCGGCGTGCCCGCCGGCGACGTGCGGACGTTGCTCGAGCAGGCGGCGCATGAAGCCCGCCGGCAGCGTGCGTCGCTGCTCGAGCACCGGATCTCGGTGACCATGGAGCAGATCGCACCGTCACGGTAGGCGCCTTACCCGGTTCGGCGGCGCATGCCGCTTGCGTCAGTTCGACTGCATCCGTTGCACGATCAGCCGGACCTGTGCCGCATAACGATCGCGTTCCGCCGGGGTTTGCGAATGGTACGCACCGACCGCCTTCCACGTATTGCCGTACTTGAGCATCATCTTGCGCAGATGCCACGCGGCGATATAGATGCTCGCGCAAGGGTCCATCAACGTGTGCGACGTGATGCCGTAGTTCGACAACACCGACAGGTGGATCGAATTGATCTGCATCAGGCCGTAGTCGATCGACCCGTTGGTGTTCACGCGCTTCGCGTTGGCGTTGTCGTGCGATTCCTGCCACGCGAGCGCGCGCAGAATCGTTTCGTTGACGTGCTGATAGGCGGCCGCCTCGGAAAAGCATTCGGCATGGGCAACAGGCATCAGATACGGCAGCAGCGCCAGAAGCGCGATCGCTCGGATGGCCATGGGTTCGATCGTCGGGAGTGTGAGGCATCCATCATGCCCGCACGATGCGATCGCATACGGGGGGCGCATGCGAATCCACGGCGCGCTGCGCGAATTCGCCGCCGTGGTCCGGCATCCCTTCATCGACCGGACAGCCATCGCTCCGTCGGACATGCGTTCGCATGCGCGCCGTGCGACCGGTCGCACGGGGGCGATCATCGGCGTTTTTCCCTTTTTCCACGCGCTCGACGCAACAGGCGACGCCATGCCGAACATCTCCCGATCCTCTCCCAGCGTCTCGAACGCTTCCAGCCGCTCCTCTTCGCCGGATCCGAGCGATTCCGATTCGGACTCGGGCTCGGACACCGACGTCCGTTCCCGGACATCGGCGGCGGAACCGCCGCCATTGCCCGAGCGGCCGGAATTTCTCAAGCGCATGCAGTCGTCTGCCGGCGCGTCATCCCGGCCCACGACGCGCCAGTTGACGACGCGCATCGCCGACACGAATGTGCGCCTGACCGCGGCTACGCGAGCGACGACGCAAACCGCCATCGAACTCGCCCGGCGCACCGGCGGCCCGATGCAGCATCGCGTCGCATCGCTGGACGCGGCGGAGGGCAGGCACGAGCGGGCGCTGGACCTTGCGAACCGATTGACCGAGCAGGAAGCGGAACGTCAGGGTACGGTACACGCGGCACGCGCGGCGCACGAACAAACGCTGCTGGCGGCAGGCGAGCGACTGGAAGCGTTCGCCGCGGGGTTCGGTACCCGCGAACGCGCCAATCGGCCCGGCAGTGTCGCGCGCGATCATTCGACACCACCCGGTAACCGCGCGGCCATCCACCACAACACCCCGGTGTTGCCCGGACACGCTGTGCAAGGTCCGGCACGACAGTTTCACGTTCAGGACGTTGTGCTGCACTACATCGAACAGGACACGGATTCGCTGGTGACCAAAGGTGGGAACGAACTCCTCGACTTTGTGTTCGACCTGGGTGAACGTCTCGGGCTCGACGAGCGTGTTCTGGGCCCGCTTCGGCACGAGCTGTTTCCGTGGAACGCGTTGGCGCGACGGACGGCCGCCCGTGTGGAACTGGAGCACAAACTGGATGAGGCCATCACGCAAAAGATCGATTCGCGCTTTCACGTCGTGGTGAGAAGCGCGATCGCCCGGCACATGAAGGAGATGTTCTACACGCCCAGCACCGAGACCGCGCTGACAGAACAACGCCCGGACCCGACCCGCAAGCCGCGCCTCTGACACGCGCGGTCTGACCGCACGCCGCGCTCGCGCTACGCCGGCGCAGCCGCCTTCTCGATGCCCGCCGAACTGGTCTTCATCGCTTCGGTTTGAGCCTGTACCAGACTCGTGAACGACTGAATCTTCGCCAATTCGAATTGCGACTCCATATTTCGGTCCAGCGGCGACGCAGGCTCGCTTTCGTGACCGTTCGCCGGCGCCGCCGCCTCACGCGAGCCGCGAGCCATCCGCGGGGCGAGGCCGGCGAGTTGCCCGGGAACCGCGGGCCGATTCGAAAATCCGGGGGTACGGGGCGCACCGGCTTCGTTCGCCGTTGACGGGTGCGGCAAAGGGGCTGCATTCGCGCCTCTCACACGTGATATCGACATGTCTGGACTCCGGGTTCTTGCGTTAAAACCCTGTTCTAACACGGCGTCATCGGCCCCTCGGTTCACGCATGCGAACGATCATCCGACCATGCGAAGCTTGCCCGAATCACACGCGCCGGCATGTCGCGCCGACCGGATATCAGTGTCGCGCCGGGACTGCCGAACGCGACCGTGCAGAGCGTGATCGAGCGGTGCCTAGGGAAACCCCTAGGCACCGCTCACCTTGACTTGATCACGCGAGACACTAAACTAACACGCATTAGTTACTGAAGCTCCAGGTCGAAAACATCCTGCGTCGGTGCTGTTCATCGCGCATGAATGTGCACATTGTGGACCGGAGCTTTTATTTCGCCTCACAACTAACGCGAGTTAGTATCCTGCATCGGAGTTCGGCTCGATATGGCTCCGGCATGTGTCGAGCGGGCCAGCGTGTCGTTCCCGGCACCGGCTCATGCCGTCGTTTTGATTCGAACTGCAAATCATTCTCCGTGGACGAGCGGAGGAGAAGGTGAGCCGTACCGCGAGCGCCGGATTGCGCTTGTCAACTACGCAAGGAGACTCACGATGGATGTCCGTTCAACGGGGCGCGCGGGTGCGCGCATGAATCTCAAGCGCTTTGCAAGCGGTCCGGGCGCCGATGGCGGAACCGCGCCCCATCGGCTGCGCGTGCTGGCGGCCGTTGCCGCGAGCGTGTTCCTGTTCGGATGCAACGGGCAATCGGACAATCCGGTTGCGCGTTCCGTCGCGGCGCTGAATGCCGCGGTTGCGGTCGACAATGGCGAACTGACGGCGCATGCCAGCAGTTCCGATTCCGCGAATTCCGCCGCTGCATTGGCCACGGCATTCAACCAGGCGGTCGTCGAAGCCCGCAAGCTGAACTTCGTGGCCGACAACTGGAGCTTCTTCAGCACGCCGCAGCCGGCCGGCCTCGGCTGGCCGAGCGCATCGAGCGACGTGCGTTGCCCGTCGTCGGCCCAGGATCTGCAGCCGGGTTATCTCGCGGGTCTGCAGAATCGTTGCGCCTACTATTCGCGGGACTATGTCCATCAGGCGACGGGCGCGTACTACCTCGGCTTCTACGAACAGAACTACCAGATGGCCGATCACTTCGTGAAGCTGATGCACGACAACGGCGGCGCGATGGCGCCTTACTGGGCCATCGGCGCGAACGGCACGGTGTACGAGCAGAACGACGAATCGCCGGCGCCGTTCGAGATCGGCGAGAACATTGCGAGGATGTACCGGTTGACCGCGGACAGCCGCTATCTGGGTGCGGATTTCACGAACTATACGAACAACCTGAACAACGGCTTTACCAACGTCAGCAACAACAGCTACGTCAACGCCGAGGGTTTCCGGATGGCACGGGCCCAGACGAACGGCGAGGCGGCGACCTACAACGAATTCGTGCATGACCGCGGCAACAACCTCCCGAGCAATCTCGTCATCCTGCTGGGCGGCGATATGGCGGCAAGCGAGATTGCCTATTACCGCGAGATTTCCGCGTATCCGTCGCTGCTCGCGCAAGGCGACGCGACCAACGTGACGAACCGATTCGGCACGCTGTCGACGAGTTTCAACGGCGACTGGTATCTGCCTGCCGTGCAGCATTTCTCGGTGGGGCTCGTCGGCACCACGAGCACGACCTACAACGCGTCGAATTACCAGAGCCTGCAGTATTACGACTATTACGCGCAGGAACCCAATCTCTTCCCGCTCTACAAGGGCGTGATTACCGATGCGGGGAAACTGACGAACCAGGCGAACTACGTCGACAGCCAGTCGGAAGCGCTCTATCAAGCACACGGCCTCTCGTACCCGGGCATCGAGTCGCATACCTATCTGCCGACGGCGTTCTACAACGCGAACCAGCCGGATACGGCATGGAAATGGCTGACGCGGCTGGCGTCGTGGGAATCCGGTGCAGGCGTCACGGGCTATCCCGAAGTTGCGTTCGCAATGATCTCCGACGTGATCACGAAGGTGCTGGGTCTCGATTTCGATGCACCCAACAAGAAGCTCGTCACGCTCGCCCGATTGCCGTCGTCGTTCCAGGCCGGCAACAGCGTCGCCGTCAACAACATCCCGTTGTACTTCCATGACGCGGGCAACACGATCACGGTCAAGGCGGGCATTGCGCAGACGATGACGGCGAACGGCACGATCGAGACGGATTTCACCTACGATTCCGATCCCGTCGCCCAGCCGGTCAGCGGATTCCACTGGCTCGTGAAGTTCCCGTCGAAGGGCAGCAATACGCAATGCAAGGTCGTGCAGACCTGGTCCAATGGCACGCAATCGACGGGGTACTACGCGCTGACATCCGATTCGAACGGGGTGCCGACCTGCGGCGGCAGCGACGGCTCGGGGATCTGGATGAGCACCGGCGATCCGAACTGGAGCGTGACGAAAATGGCGGTCACGCTGTCCTCCTGAAGCGGTCCGGAGCGCGTGCGGATGCACGGCGCATGCGCACGCCGCGTCGGCTGACCGGCGCGGCAGTCATGCGCCGGCCTAAGGGTATTCACTCAATTTCGTTTCCTTGACCTGTTGCGTGCCGTCTCTATACTAAACCGCGTTAGATGGTGGTTTAGCGCACTGCGACGAGGGTGCTGGTTGCCTCGGGTATATTGGGGTCGACGATCAACCTGGGGCGGGGTTGCCTGCGCCAGCCTTCCAGTCTGTAACTAAATCGAATTAGGAGTATGGCGTCGTGAGTCGCGTAACCAGTACCCAGGTCGCCCAGCTTGCCGGCGTGTCGCGCACGACGGTGTCGTTCGTGCTGAATGGCGTAACCGGCATGGGGATCAGCGAGGAAACGCGCGAGCGCGTGATGATGGCCGCGCGGCAACTCGGTTATGTGCCGAACGCGATGGCCCGATCGCTCGCCAGCGGCTCCACGAAAACGATCGCGCTTCTGATGCCGCATGGCGATCACGTGCATGTCGACGTCGACGCCTATCTTCCGCGCTTTCTCGCCGGCCTCAGCGTCGCGTGCCATGCGCACGGCTACAAGGTCATGCTCGAACCCGTGCAAGAGACCGACCGCCCCGGCGCGTTCCTCGATCTCGTGGACAGCGGGCGCATCGACGGACTGGCCGTCCTGAATCCGCGACGTCTCGACGAAGGACACCTGCATGAGCTGGCCGAGAAGGGGTTCCCGCTCGTCGTGTTCGGTTCGAACCTGGCCGAGCAGCGTACCGTGTGTGCGATCGGCGTCGACAACCGCGCGGCCGCGCAGCAGGCAACGGAACACCTGCTGGGGCTCGGTCACGAGCGGATCGCGCATATCGGCTTTGCGTCGGAGGACTATCAGGTCGTTCGCGATCGTCTGGACGGTTTCCGGCAAGCGATGGCAACGCATCACGTGGACGTGCGACCCGAATGGATCGCCTTCGCCGACTACAGTTCGCAGAGCGGTTATGACGCAATGCGCGCCATGCTCGCCGGTTCGCCGCGCATGACGGCGCTGTTCGCCGGAAACGACACGATCGCGTTCGGCGCGATGGCGGCGATTCGCGAAGCCGGGTTGCGCATTCCGGAGGACATCGCGATCGTCGGCTACGACGACATTCCGCTGGCGGCGTTCGCGACGCCCGCGCTGACGACCGTCCGCACCGAACCGTTCCAGGAGGGTCGCGACGCGGCGGCCACGCTGCTCGGCATCATTTCCGGCGATTCGCCCGACGGGCTGCATACCCGCGATCTCGCGCCACTGATCGTCCGGCAATCCTGCGGCGCGAACCGGAAGACGTAGCAGCGCGCACGCCGCGCGACAAAGACCACGTCGTCACGTCACGGATGCGCCCGGCGAGCGATCGTCGGGCACGACACAAGCAATCGACGGACAAGCAATACGAGGCGGGAAGCGTACGGAGAATGCCGGGCAAGTAATCAGGAATGCGAACATAAAAAAGGATTGGAAAAATCATGAGACGAGACAATCGGAAAGGTGCGCTCGCGCAGCGCAAAATCCACGCGGCGATGCTGTGTGCGGCCATTCTCCAAAGCGCCGGATTGGCGCACGCCGTATGCCCGGCCAACTTTCAGAGCCTGCAGTTCGGCGATCCGGGTTTCGAATCCGCGGGGGCAACCGGTTATGCGTGCCCGGCGTCGTGGACGGTCACGTCCGGCGCCGGATGTGCGTCGAACAATCCGCATGGCGGTGGGCGCGCGGCATTCCTGAACGGCGGGGACGGCTACTCGGTGTCCCAGACCGTGACGGCGCCTGTCGCGGGCAACTTCGATCTCTCCGCCTGGATCGCCACGTCCGCGAACGGCACGGGGGGCACCTTCTCCGTTCAGGTGGCCGGCCAGACCGTTCAAAGCGTCACGCTGCCGTCGACGATCGCGAATTCGAACTACATCAAGTACACCCTCCCGCATGTTGCCGTGGCCGCGAATCAGGCCGTGACGATCGTTTTCACGTCGTCGAGCGGGCGCGCGTGGATCAATGTCGACGATATCGAGGTCGTCCCTTCCGCCCCCAACGATCCGCAACTGTCGTCGGACAACACGGCCGTCGTCGCGCTGTTCAACTGGGCAAAGGTCAAGGCGAATTCGTGGACGCGTTTGGCCTGCACGACCGGCGTGACCAACCAGGACGAATCGCATCCGAGCGGGCAGGGCGTCGCGACCTACGCGCCGTCCTACTGGGCCGGCTATCCATTCCGCTCCTACTACTACGCGCGCGATTTCGCGCATCAGTTCGTCGGTGCGCACATGCTGGGGCTGGACGCGCAGAACAAGGCGATGCTGGCCGCGTTCGCCGCGACCGCGAACACGGCGCGCGGCGGCTACCCGGTGTGGGCACTGAACTTCGACGGCTCCATCGGCCTCACCGACTATTCGAGCGATACGGCGTTCGTGCGGGAGCTGCCGGCACCGTTCGAGCTCGCGCAGCGTATCGCGGACGGCTACCGCTGGACCGGCGACGCCGATTACGCGGCATCGGGCGGGCCGTTCTATGCGTTCGTCACGAACACGGCGGGTGCGTTCGTCGACACGCACTACGGTCCGCTCGTCGACGGCACGGCCAACGGCCGGCAGGTCAAGGTCGCGCAGGAAAGCGGCGCCGACATCTGGGCCGGCGTGGCGAGCTACAACGAAGGCGCACCGGGCAATCCGGTCGAGGCGGCCGACGCGCTGTCCAGCCAGTACCGCGCGTACGTCGCGATGCAGCAGCTTGCGACGGCGGCCGGCGATACGACGACGGCGAACACCTATGCGACCCGGGCCGGCGACCTGAAGACCTATTACAACGCGCCGTGGAGCGTGGTGTCGTCCACCGACTCGACCGATGTGGTGCGCTCCTACGACGCATCGGCGGTCAAGTCGATCGCGTGGGGCGGCGAGATGAGCTGGTTCCCGCCGATGAAGGGGATCATGAACCCGGGCACGCGCCGCGACCAGTACATGGGATGGCTCAACACCACCGCGCTTGGCCAGGCACCCGCCAACCTCGAAGCCGTGACCTATCTGCCGGATGCATTCTTCGCGGTTCACGACGGCACCACCGCGTGGGCGTGGATGCAATACGTGTACAACCGCATCAACGACGTCCACGGCGGTTACGGCAACAACTTCGTCAACGGAGACTATCCGGAGGTGTCGTTCACGCTCGTCGGACAGGCCATTGCCGGGCTGCTTGGCGTCGAGCCTGACGCGTCGGCCGGCAAGCTGACCACGACGCCGCAACTGCCGGCCACCGGCATGGCCTGGCTGCAGGTCTCGCACATCCCGATCGGCGCGGGGAAAGTCACCGTACGACATGACGGCGCCACGCGCAGCACGCTCGCCAACGAGAACCCGGCGGGCGGGACGTCCTATGCATGGCATGCGCGATTCGCGGGCGTCTACCCGAGCGTCGTCGTCAACGGCGTGGCGCGCGCGGCGAACACCGAACAGCCGGAAGGCAGCGGCGGACCGACCTATACCTACGTCGACGTGACGGTCGCCCCGCAAGGCACCGCGGTCGTACAGGTTTCGAAATAGGCACGCGGCATGCATCCGAACCAGACATTCACGTGGAGACTGGCATGGCAAGCGTAGTACTGAGAGGCGTGTCGAAGGCATACGGCAGCGGTCTGCCGATCGTGCGGGATGTCGATCTCGACATCGCCGAAGGCGAGTTCTGCGTCTTCCTGGGGGCATCGGGCTGCGGGAAATCGACGTTGCTGCGCATGATCGCCGGGCTCGAGGACATCACCGACGGGGAGATCTTCATCGGCAACCGGCGGATCAACGAGGTGCCGCCCGCGCGGCGCGGCGTGTCGATGGTGTTCCAGAGCTACGCGCTGTTTCCGCACATGACCGTCTATGAAAACCTGTCGTTCGGCCTGACGCTGGCGCGCGTCGACAAGGCGACGATTCGCGACAAGGTGCTCGGGGCGGCACGCGCGCTGCAGATCGAGCACCTGCTCGATCGCAAGCCGCGGGCGCTGTCGGGTGGCCAGCGGCAGCGTGTCGCGATCGGACGCGCGATCGTGCGCGAGCCCGGCGTCTTCCTGTTCGACGAACCGCTGTCCAATCTCGACGCAGCGTTGCGCGTGCAGACGCGCCACGAGATTGCGCGCATTCACCGCGAGATCGGCCGGGTATCGACGATCTACGTGACGCACGACCAGGTCGAGGCGATGACGCTCGCCGACCGCGTCGTGCTGCTCAATTCGGGCGATGCGACGCGTCAGCACGGCAGTCTCGCGCAGGCCGGATCGCCGCTCGAGCTCTATCACCATCCGCGCAATCGCTTCGTCGCCGGGTTCATCGGTTCGCCGAAGATGAATTTCATCGACGCCGTGCTGGTCGACGCCGGCGAGCGTCAGGCTCGCGTGCGTCTCGCGAGCGGCGAAGTGCTGTCGGCCTGCGTCGATGCCCGCCGCTTGAGCCCGGGCGAACCGCTCACGCTCGGCATTCGCCCGGAGGATTTCGCGCTCGGCGGCGAGAAGCAGCATCTCGTGCGCGAGGCGACCTGGCAGGAGCGGCTCGGCGAAGCGACCTACGTCTATCTGCACGGCGACGACGCGGGGCAGCAATGGATCGCGAAGCTGCCCGGCACGACGAACGTCGGTGCGGGCCACCGTCTTTCGCTGTTCATGCCGGCCGACAAGTTGCACGCGTTCGACCGCAGCGGGCAGGCACTGCGGCGCTGCATCGACGAGGAAGCGCCGCTGCTGGCCTCGTACGCGTGAACCGCAAGCAACCAACGCAACGATACGAGCGGCGCCACGCCGCCGCGAACCACAAGGAGGAGATCCCCATGAATACCCGCAGGAACGTGTTGAAGACGGCGTTGTGCACCTTGGCGGCCACGGCCGCATTGCATGCCGGCGCCGCCCCCCTCGTCATCAATACCGATACGTCCGACGTCGCGGTGAAGGCCGCGTTCGACGCCGCGGTGGACGGCTTCAAGGCCGAGAATCCCGACGTGCAGGTCAAGGTCAACCGCTTCGACCACGATGCGTACAAGACGGCGATCCGGAATTTCCTGACCGCCGACGCGCCCGATGTCGTGAACTGGTATCCGGGGCACAAGATGGAGCCGTTCGTGCGCGCGAAGCTTTTCGAGGATGTGTCCGATCTGTGGGCGAAGGGCAATCTCGACGCCAAGCTGAAGTCGGCGGCGCCGGCGCTGACCCTGGACGGCAAGAAGTGGGGCATCCCGTACACGTATTACCAGTGGGGCATCTATTACCGGAAGGACCTCTTCGCGAAGTTCGGCATCGAGCCGCCGAAGACATGGCAGGCATTGCTCGACGCGTGCGCGAAGCTCAAGGCGAACGGCATCACGCCGCTCGTGATCGGCACGAAGGAGCCGTGGACGAATCTGGCGTGGTTCGACTATCTCGACCTGCGCGTGAACGGCTTTCCGTTCCACATGGCGCTGACGAGCGGCAAGGTACCGATGACGGACCCGCGCGTCAAGGCCGTGTTCGATCGCTGGGATCAATTGACGAAGCCGGGTTATTTCCTCGCCAATCACGCGTCCTACACGTGGCAGGAGGCGGCCGCGTCGCTCGCGCAAGGCAAGGGCGCGATGTACCTGATGGGCAACTTCGTGGTGGCGCCGATGAAGCAGGCTGGCCTCGGCCCGGACAAGCTGGGCTTCATGCCGTTCCCGACGATCGATCCCGCGGTGCCCCGCGCGGAGGAGGCGCCGATCGAGTCGATCCACATCCCCGCGAATGCGCGGAACAAGGCCGACGCGCGCCGCTTCCTCGCCTATATGGCGCGCGCGGACGTGCAGGCCAGATACGGCGAGCGCACCGAGGAACTGGCGGTCAACCAGGATGCGCCGCCGCCGAGCGATCCGTATCTGAAGGCCGGCGCGGCGCTGCTCGCGAACGCACAGGGGCTGTCGCAGTTCTTCGACCGGGATGCCGCGCCCGAGCTGACCCAGGCCGCGATGGACGGATTCGAGCGCTACATGCTGAAACCCGACTCGCGTGGCGAGGTGCTCGACCGGCTGGAGCAGGTTCGCCAGCGCGTCTACAAATAACGATCGAATCGTGCCCCGGACGGACGCGGTATCGCGTTCGTCCGCCACCGGAGGTTTCGTGCAATCCACTGCCACATCCGTCGGCGCCCCGCGCGTCACGTTCTGGGAGCGTCATCAGCGCGCGATCGCGCCCTGGCTCTTTCTCGCGCCCGCGCTCGTGCTGTTCGCCGTCTACGTCATCGTCCCGATCGCACGCTCGATCGGCTTCGGCTTCTATGCGTGGGACGGCTTGAGCACGCCGCGCTTCGTCGGCCTGGGCAACTACCTCGAGCTCCTCGGGGACCCCGATTTCTGGACGGCGTTCAGGAACAACATCATCTGGCTGGTCGGCTTTCTACTGGCCGTTCCCGCCGGCCTGTTCTTCGCGCTGTTCCTCAATCAGAACGTGTTCGGGATGCGCGCCGTCAAGTCGATGTTCTTCTTTCCGTTCGTGATCTCGCAGGCCGTGATCGGGCTCGTGTTCGGCTGGTTCTACGATCCGTCCAACGGCCTGCTGTTCCACGTGCTCCACTGGTTCGGCATCCCTCCCTTGGCCGTGCTGTCCGACGAGCGGTACGTCACCTACGGCATCGTTGCCGCCGGGCTCTATCCGCAGATTTCGTACTGCATGATTCTTTATCTGACGGGCCTGTCGAACGTGCGGCCCGACCTGATCGAGGCAGCCCGCCTCGAAGGTGCGCACGGCTGGTCGATGCTGCGTCGCGTCGTGCTGCCCCAGTTGCGCTCCGCGACGTTCGTGGCGATCGTCGTGACGGTCGTCGGCGCGCTGCGCAGCTTCGACATGGTGTCGATCATGACCCAGGGCGGCCCGTACGGATCGTCGCGGGTGCTCGCCTATTACATGGTCGAACAGGCACTCGGCGATTACGGCTATCGGGTCGGCTACGGCTCGGCGATCGCGACGATCCTGTTTCTGCTGATGCTCGTCTATATCGGCTTCGTCATCGTTCGCGTCTACACGCAGGAAAAGGAGCTTGCCTGAATGTTTCCCACACCGATCGAACAGGCCGGCCGTTCCGCGCAATGGCTGTACCGCGCCGTGCTTGCCGTCGCGCTCGTCGTCTGGCTGCTGCCGCTTCTGGCCATTGCGCTGACGTCGATTCGCGGGTCCGCCGACATCTTCGCCGGCAACTACTGGGGATGGCCGACCGAATGGCGCATCGTGGAGAACTATCGCGCCGTGTTCACGGATACGCCGCTTGCGCGCTATCTCGTCAACACCTGCCTGATCACGGTGCCGGCAGTGATCGGCGCGGTGGCCCTGAGCTGCATGGCCGGCTTCGCGCTCGGCGTCTATCGGTTCAGGCTGAACCTGCCGGTCTTTTTCCTGTTCCTGGCCGGCAACTTCGTGCCGTTCCAGATCCTGATGATTCCGGTCCGCCTGATGAGCCTGCAACTGGGGCTCTACAACTCCGTGCCGGGCCTCGTGCTGTTCCATGTCGCGTTCAATACCGGCTTCTGCACGTTCTTCATGCGCAACTTCATCATCGAGCTGCCGCGCGAGCTGATCGAAGCGGCCCGCATGGATGGTGCGACCGAGTTCCAGGTGTTCTACAAGGTCGTGCTGCCGCTGGTGCGGCCGGCGATGGCGGCGATCTCGGTACTGGTCTTCACCTTCGTGTGGAACGACTACTTCTGGGCGACGGTGCTGGTGCAGGGCGATCACGCGATGCCGGTCACCGCCGGGCTGAAGACGCTGAGCGGCATCTGGGTCGCTCAATGGCATCTCGTCGCGGCCGGGTCGATCGTGGCGGCCCTTCCGCCTGTCCTGATCTTTTTCTTCAAGCAAAAACACTTCATTGCCGGCCTCACGATGGGGGCCACCAAAGGGTAAGACCTATGTTCGATACGAAACTGGTGTGCTTGAACGGCTCCAACATCTGCATCGCGGTGGAGGAGTCGTCCGGCATGCCGCCGGTATGGCGTCACTTCGGCGCGAAACCCGATGAACGTGCCGGCTTGTGGCGCGCCGCGAGCGCGCGACCGCACCCGCCGACGGTGCTCGACGGCGATCCGCCGTTCACCGTCCTGCCGACCCACGGGTTCGGCTGGTTTCACCAGCCCGCACTGGCGGGCGCCCGTCCGGGGACGGACGGCGACACCGACTGGGCGCAGCAATTCCGGCTCGACGAAGTCAGCCGAAACGCGCACGGCATGTTGCTGCAGCTGAGCGACGAGCAAGCCGCGCTGGGCGTGACGCTCAGTTATGCGATCGATCCGGCGTCGGACGTCGTGACGATGTGGGCCGAGGTGGAGAACCGCGGCAAGACGCCGTTTCGCGTGGACTGGCTGGCCGCGGCATCGGTGCCGTTGCCGCCCGACGCAGACCAGGTACTGGGTTTCTTCGGGCGCTGGACGCTGGAGTTCCAGGAAACGCGCGAGCGCCTCGGCGTCGCAACGTGGCGCCGGGACAACCGGCGCGGTCGCACTTCCCACGATTCGTTTCCGGGCGTGATGATCGGTTCGTCGCTCGGGGACGACGAAGGCCAGGTTTATGGCGCGCATCTGGGATGGAGCGGCAACCATTCGATCGTCATCGAGCCCATGCTCGACGGCCGTCGGCAACTCCAGTTGGGCGAGTGGCTGGCCCCGGGGGAAGTCGTGCTTGGCCCCGGGCAACGCTATCGCACGCCGTGCGCCTACCTGTCATATAGCGCGTGCGGCCTGAACGGACTGAGCGCCGGGTTCCATCGTTTCGTTCGCGCAAACATGCTGAACGCGCCGCAGCAGCCCATGCGCCCGCGCCCCGTCATGCTCAATACCTGGGAGGCCGTGTATTGCGAGCATGATCCCGCGGATCTCGAGGAGTTGGCCCGTGCCGCCGCGCGGCTGGGTGTCGAGCGCTTCGTGCTCGACGACGGCTGGTTTCATCGACGCAACAACGATCGCGCCGGGCTGGGCGACTGGTGGCCCGATGCCGACAAGTATCCGCGCGGACTCGCGCCGCTCATCGAGCACGTGCGCGGCCTCGGCATGGAATTCGGGCTCTGGATGGAGCCGGAGATGGTCAATCCGGACAGCGAGCTGTATCGTGCCCATCCCGAGTGGGTGCTCCGGCTCGATGGCAGGCCGCGGGTGACGGGGCGCAACCAGCTGGTACTCGATCTCGCCGAGCCCGAGGTGGCAGCGCATCTGTTCGAGCAGGTCGGTGCGTTGCTGCACGAACACGCGATCTCTTACGTCAAGTGGGACATGAATCGCGATCTTGCGACCGCGGGCCACCACGGCCTCGCTGCGTACCGTCGCCAGATCCGTGCGTTCTACGCATTGCTGGACCGGTTGCGCCGCGCGTTTCCGTCGGTGGAGATCGAGAGTTGCGCATCCGGCGGCGGGCGTGCCGATTATGGCGTGCTGGAATACGTTCAGCGGATCTGGACGAGCGATTGCAACGATGCGTTGACCCGGATCGGCATCCAGCGCGGCTTCCTGCGTTTCTTTCCGCCCGAGGTGATGGGCGCGCACATCGGCGCGGAACGCTCTCATACGACAGGGCGGCGGCATACGTTGGCGTTCAGGGCCGCCGTCGCGATCTTCGGTCACCTCGGGCTCGAAATCGATCCGCGAACCCTCAGCGCCGAGGAATTCGACGAAGCCCGCCGCTGGATTGCGCTGTACAAGACGTGGCGGCCGGTCCTGCACGGCGGAACCTTGCGGCAGGGGCGTGCCGGCAGTGCGCTGTCGTGGACCCAGGCCGTCGCCGACGACGGGATGTCGTCGCTGCTGGCCGTCTATCGATTGCACGAGGACGACACGCGCTACGCATTGCCGCTGCGCATCGACGGACTGCGGCGCGACGTCGTTTATCGCGTCCGCTTCCTTCATGTGCCCGTCGCGCCGCACTTCGTGCAACAGACCGACCTGTTCGCGGCGATGGCCGGCGAAGGCGCCGAACTTTCGGGAGCGACGTTGCTGGACATCGGCGTGCCGCTGCCGCCGCAACCGCCCGAATCGTGCACGCTGATTGCGCTGGAGCAGGTGAGGCAGCTGGCGTAAGCGGTCGGTTCGACGAGCCGTGCATCGAACGCCTGTTCGTCACGGCTCGTCGGCACGGGCTTGCCGGTCGCACCGGGTGCGACCGGATTTGCTGCACTGCGCTGCGATCGATCGTCCCCGGCGACGTCGCGCCTGCCGCCGGATAGCGACGTTTCGGCAACGGGCGTAGCATTCAGACATGCGGCCAGCCGCGATCCTCACCGACGGATCGGCGGCACACCCCGATCGGGCCGCAGCCGGCCACGCATGACGGCCCGGCAAAGGAGCCTCGATGCGCTCGCAAGCAACGTCCGTTTCGCGCCTGAAACGCTATGGGATCGCGGCTGCAATCGTCATCGCCTGCCTGATCGTCATCGGGCGCATTACCGGGGTCCTGGTCGACTGGCTGTGGTTCTCGTCGATCGGTTATGGCGGAGTGTACTGGACGGTCCTGTCCACGCGGGTGCTGCTGTTCGTCGCGGTGTTCGCCGCGGCGGCGGCCGCGATCGGCGCGTCGGGGTTGCTCGCGCATCGTCATGCAGGGCCCGTCGATGTCTGGCCGGTCGAGGACACTGCGTCGACGCGCGAGGAGGAAGTCCTTCTGGCGCTGGCAAGGGACGTCGCGTCGCGCATTCCATGGCGCGTGGTCATTGCGGCCGGCGCCGCCTTCCTCGGGCTTGCGATCGCCGCCGGTGCGATGTCGAACTGGGACGTTGCGCTGCGCTTTCTGCATCAGGTACCGTTCGGCGCGCGCGATCCGATCTTCGGCAAGGACATCGGTTTCTATCTGTTCGCGCTGCCCGTCTGGATCGTGCTGAAGAACCTGCTGCTGCAAGTGGTCGTGTGCTGCGCGATCGCCGCAGGCATCGTCTACTGGCTGCGCGGCGACATCACTCTGCGGCGGCCGAAGGGGCTTTCGTCGGCCGCCGCCGTTCACGGTTCGGCGCTACTGGCGCTCTTCTTCCTGCTGAAGGCGTGGTCGTGGTGGCTCGAACGCTTTCTGCTGCTCTACGACAACAACGGTGTCGTGGTCGGCGCCGGTTATACGGATGTCCACGTGATGCTGCCGGTGCTGTGGCTGCTCGTCGGCCTCGCCACGGCGTCGGCCGTTGCGATGCTGATCAACCTGCGCCGGCCCGGCTATCGGCTGCCGGCCGCTGCGGTGCTGCTGGTGTTCGGCACGTCGTTTGCGCTCGGCATACTCTATCCCGCGCTGTTCCAGCGCTTCTACGTGAAGCCGAGCGAGCTGCAGCTCGAGACGCCCTATATCCAGCACAACATCGCGCTGACGCGGCAGGCTTACGGGCTCGCGCAGATAGAAGTCAAACCGTTTGCAGCCGAGGAAGGGCTGAATCTCGCGTCGCTGCAGGCCAATCGCGCGACCGTCGACAACATCCGCCTGTGGGATGTGCAGCCGCTGATGGATACCTATGCACAGTTGCAGGAGATCAGGACTTACTACAAGTTCTTCTCCGTGGATATCGATCGCTACCGGCTCGACTCCGGCTACCGGCAGGTCATGCTGTCGGCGCGCGAGCTGGAGCAGACGATGCTGCCGGAGAATGCGCGAACCTGGGTGAACCTGCATCTGCTGTTCACCCACGGCAACGGCGTCGTGATGTCACCGGTCACGGAGAAATCCACGGAAGGCTTGCCGTCGCTTTATCTGCGTGACATTCCGCCTGCTGCGGAGGGCGGGCCAGCCATCAGCGAACCGCGCATTTACTTCGGCGAAGGCGGGCAGGGTTATGTGATCGTGAAGGGCAGCGTGCCCGAGTTCGACTACCCGAAGGGGGACAGCAACGTCTACACGTCCTACAGCGGGCGCGACGGTGTCGCGATCGGCGGCGTGGCGCGGCGCAGCCTGTTCGCGTGGCAGTTCGACGATCCGAACATCCTGCTGACGCACTACATCACGAACGACAGCAGGATCCTGTTTCGCCGCAACATCCGGGACCGGATCCGCACGATCGCGCCGTTCCTCGCGCTCGACCACGACCCGTACATCGTGGCCAGCAACGGCCGCCTGTTCTGGATGCAGGACGCCTATACGACCAGCCGCTGGTTTCCGTATGCGCCGCCCGGTGTCGGCGACGGCGCCAACTACATTCGCAACGCGGTCAAGGTGGTGGTCGACGCATACAACGGCACGGTCGACTTCTACGTCAGCGATCCGTCCGATCCGCTGGTGCGGACCTACGCGCGCATTTTCCCCGGCATGTTCAAGCCGCTCGACGCGATGCCGCAGGATCTGCAACGGCATATCCGCTACCCCGAAGACCTGTTTCTGATCCAGGCGAACCTCTACCGCGCGTATCACATGGACGCGCCGGAAGTGTTCTATAACCGCGAGGACCTCTGGCAGTTTCCGCGCGCGCTCGGCGATATCGACGGCGCCGACGCCGCGAACACGCGGATGGCGCCGTACTACACGATCATGCGGCTGCCCGGCGACGCGCAGGCCGGCTTCGTGCTGATGCTGCCGATGGTGCCGAGCCAGCGCGAGAACATGATCGCGTGGCTGGCCGCGCGTTGCGATCCGCCCGGGTACGGCAAGCTGATCGTCTACGCATTCCCCAAGGACAAGCTGATCTACGGGCCGTACCAGATCGAGGCGCGCATCCAGCAGAGCACGGAAATCTCGCAGCAGATCTCGCTGTGGAACCAGATGGGCTCGCGCGTGATCCGCGGCCATCTCGTGGTCGTGCCGATCGAGAACTCGATCCTCTACGTTTCGCCGCTTTATCTGCGAGCGGCGTCCGGCCAATTGCCCGAGCTGAAACGGGTGATCGCGGCCTACGGCGATCGCGTCGTGATGGAGGAGAACCTGAGCGAGGCGCTCGCCGCGCTCTTCAAGGAGACGGGGCCGGTGGCAGTGGCGGCGCCAGCGAGCGGCGCAGCGGATGCGCGCGCCCGCGACGCGCTGGCTCATTACAACCGCGCGATCGAGCGCCTGAAGGCGGGGGATTGGGCCGGCTTCGGCGCGGAACTCGATGCGCTGCGGCCGTTGCTCGAAGCGCTGGGCGCCGTGCGCGCGGATAACAAGAAGTGAGCGGGGTGCCGCCGAACGGGCGCGCACCCCATACCCTTCCCGGCGGCTCGATCGCCGGCCGGTTCGTCAGGTCACCGGCGGCGCGTGCCCGTGATCGCCCAACCCCCGCGCGTCGTCGTATTCCCGCGAAATATCCTTGTTCGTGTAGTCCCCGAGCTTCGATGCGGCGACCACGCTCAGTACCGCACACACCAGCACGTACGCCGCGATCGCATACCCCGAATGGTAGTAGGCGAACAGTGCCGTCGCGATCAGCGGTGCCGGGCCACCGGCAATGACCGACGCGAGCTGATAACCCATCGACGCGCCGCTATACCGCAACCGCCCGGTAAACGACTCGGCGATCAAGGCGGCCTGCGGCCCGTACATCATCGAATGCGGGACCAGCGACAGCACGATGGCCGCGAAGATCCAGACCGGGTTCCGGGTATCGACCATCGCGAAGTAGAGGAATCCGAATACACCGACGACCGCCGCACCGATTATGTACATTCGCCGCCGCCCGATCAGATCCGACACGTGCCCGAACAGCGGAATGGTGAAGAACTCGACCACGGACGCCACCAGCACCGCCGTCAGCAGCAGTTCGCGCGACACGCCCAGCGCCGTGATCCCGTAAGTGAACACGAACGCCGTATAGATATAGAACGGCGCCTGTTCGGCCATCCGCGCGAATGCCGACAGCACGATATCCCTTGGTTGCTTGCGCAACACTTCGAGCATCGGCGTCTTCTCGATCCGGCGCTCGGCCAGCAGCTTCGCGAAGATCGGCGTCTCGAGAATGTTCAGGCGGATATAGAGCCCGATCGCGACCAGCACGATGCTGAGGAAAAACGGCACGCGCCAGCCCCACGCGAGGAAACTGCTGCCGGAAAACCAGCTCATGGCCAGCACGGCGAGGTTGGCGAGGAACAATCCGGCCGGCACGCCGAACTGCGGCCACGACGCGACGAAACCGCGATGTGCATTGGTGCGCGCCCACTCCATCGACATCAGGACCGAGCCGCCCCATTCGCCGCCCACGCCGACGCCCTGGATGAAACGCAGCACCGTGAGAATGACCGCGCCCCAGATGCCGATCGCGGCGTAAGTCGGCACGAAGGCCACGGCGAACGTGGCGAGCCCCATCAGCAACAGGGTCACGATCAGGGTGGCCTTGCGTCCGATGCGGTCGCCGTAATGGCCGAAGATCGCCGCGCCGACCGGCCGCGCGACAAAGCCGACGGCATAGATCAGGAACGCCTGCAGCGTGCCGACGAGCGGGTGGGATTGCGGGAAATACAGCTTTGCGAAGACCAGGCCGGTGACCGTGCTGTAGAGGAAAAAGTCATACCATTCGATCGTGGTGCCAATCGTGCTGGCGATGACGGCGCGGCGCAACTGGCGCCGGGCTTCCTCGTCGGAGAGGGGCGTGGCCGCGGATTGTGTGGCAGCCATGTTGATATCTCCCGGATAAGGGCGATAGAGAAATCAACCATACGCCCGGCGATGGGTTCCGGCAAGTGCCCGCGGCTAGTGGATTGCACGGTGTCCAGGCCTTTCAGTCAGACATCCTTATATATCGCAACGTGATATTTAATGGCTGTTCGCCGCGACAAGGACGACGGACGAGGGTGGCGTGATGTTCAAACCGAACACGCGCGCGGATACCGCGTCGCATTCACCCGCCGGTGCGGGCATGCATGTCGATGAACGCCCGGGTACGCGATGGCTTGGTGATTTCCGTCCACTGCAGATGCGCGAATTTCGGATCGTCGCGCAGGGTGGCGAACTTGACGCGGTTCTTGTCGAACGTGGTGTATGACCACAGCAGCACCGAATCTCTGGAGCAGAACGCCATCCGCAGCGACTCCCGGTTGCCGTGCGAAAGCTCGGTGCGCATGAGCCCGCGGCTTACCGTGCGCCAGAGCACGCGGGAGAACACCGTCCATCGCCCGAAGTTGAGCCAGACGACGTGCGTGGCCCTCGACCAGAGCACGTCGCGCACGGCGCTGTAGTTCCCGTCGGCGACCCAGCGGTCGCCGGCCGTCGCGGCAAGCACCGCGTTCTCGAACTGCTGGGGCGGCACGGCTGTCCAGTCGGGGCCCCAGTAGAGTTGATCGAGTTCGATGTACGGGCAGCCCGCGGCAGCCGCCAGCGCGCTGGAGAATGTGGATTTCCCCGACCCGCTTGTTCCGACGACGACGAAGCGCATGTGTTTGACCGCGGTGGAATGGCGAGGCCGCGTATTGTGCCTGATGTGCCCGATAGATCCCGCTACACGCGCCGGCCGGCCCGCCGCTTACTTGCCGCCGCGCGGCGCGCGACGCGTTGGCTTGGCCCGCGCCGCGGGTGGCGCGCTGTCCGTATCGTCGGCGTCCGAAAGCACCAGGTCTTCCATCAACGCGAGCGTGCGCAGGCAGAAATCGTTGCCGGCTTCGCGCTCGGCATCGGAAAAATGCGCCATCGCCGGTGCGATCGACGATTCGTTCGCGAGCTTCACGACGGCCTTGTCTACGACGTCGAGCCCCTTCCGGGTGAGGTGGACGATGAACCCGCCGGCGTGACCCGGATCGGGCTGACGCTCCACCATCCCGAGGCTCGCGAGGCGGTCGATCTTCTTGGTGATCGCGCCCGACGTCACGAGCAGCGCGCGGTACAGATCGGTCGGACGTTTCGCATACGGGTGCCCGCTGCGGCGCAGCGCAAGCAGCACACGCATGTCGGACCCGCTGATGCCCCACATGCGCTGGCACATCTTGTCGAACGACTGCTCGACGAGGGTGCCGATCCGCATGAAGTAGATCGCCATCAGGAAATTCGACAGGTCGAGTTCGCTGTGCTCGTGCTGCCATTGCAGCGTGATCAGTTCGATCAGGCTGTGACGCGGCAGGCTCGCCTTGGGAGCGGATTCCGTCTGCGCCGGCGCTGCTTTCGTGCCGGTTCGGTTGCGGGCGGGCTGCTTTGCGTCTGCGGTGCTCATCTCGATGGCTTCCTTGGAAGGGCGTGCGACCGGATCGATCGTAACGGGGCGATGACCGGCGTGGCTGACCGCCATTGTACGTAAGTTTCCCGGTCGCACGTTCGCGTCGCTCGCTACCCGGCGTGTACGGCCGCACGCAGCATGTCGGCCACCTGCCGCTGGGCCAGCGCGGCGGCGCCGACCTCGCCGCGCATGCCGTAGAACGTGTGCAGCATCCCCGCATAACGCACGCACGTCGTCGCCACGCCCGCTTCGGCGAGCTTGCGCGCATAGGCTTCGCCGTCGTCGCACAGCACGTCGCACTCGGCGGTGATCACGAGGGCCGGCGGCAGGTCCGCGTGACTGGCCGCATGGAACGGCGACAGCGTCCAGACCGACGGCGACACGCCGTGATCGAGCGCGTACTCGCGGAACGCATGCGCGACGTCGGCGGTGCGCTGCACGAAACCTTCCGCATAAACGGACCGCGACGCGTGGTGCTGCGTGGCGTCGGTCGCCGGATACACGAGCGCCTGCGCGAGGATGCGCGGGTGTGCCTGCTCCCGCGCAAGCAGGCACACGACGGCGGCGAGATTGCCGCCGGCCGATTCGCCGAACACGGTCAGCCGCCCGGTCGGCAACCCGTGCTCATGCCCGTGCTCGGTTACCCAGCAGGTCGCCGCCCACACGTCTTCCAGCGCCGCCGGGAACGGATGTTCGGGTGCCAGCCGATAGTCGACGCTGATCACGGCCAGCCCGGAATCGTTGGCCAGGTGCCGGCACACGGCGTCGAAACTGTCGAGATTGCCCATCCGCCAGCCGCCGCCGTGAAAGGCCATCGTCGCGCCGGCGGCGCCATCGGGATGGTAGATGCGCACCGGGATGCCGCCGTACGGGCCGGGAATCGCGAGGTCGATTACCTTGTCGACGCGCGGGCCGGGCGCCCGCGTCGCGGTGCGCGCGGCGATGCCGGCGCGCGCGTCGTCGGCGCTCATCTGAGCGAGGCTCGGCCGCGCGGCGGCCGCGTCGGCAAACGCACGCAGCGACGGATGAATGAGGTCGCGTGGCGAAGGTTGTGTGATCTGGCTCATGGCGTGGGGGTTGCCGACGGGGCAAACGTGATGGCGGGAATGGCGGCCTTCACGCCGAGGCCGCCGTCGACGGTGACGATTTCACCGGCCATGTGGGCACTCAGGTCGGACGCGAGGAACAGCAGGTGGCCGGCGATTTCCGCGGGCGTGGCCGCGCGCCCGATCGGGATCGCTTCGCCGACCCGCGTCCAGGTCGCTTCGTCCAGCCGCTGGTTCAGGCGCGGCGTACGCACGAACCCTGGAGACACCGCGTTGATGCGCACGTTGTACGGCGCATACTCGACGCCGGCGCAGCGGACCAGATGGTGCAGCGCGGCCTTCGACGCCGCATACGCGACCTCGCTCGGCACCGCGCGATCGCCGGCGAGCGAGCCGACGAACGCGAACGTGCCGCCGCCGTCGGCCTTCATCAGCTCGCCGCCGATCTGCAGCGCGAGGTACGCGTGGCGTACGACGATGTCGAACTGCTGATTCCACGACGCATCGTCCACCGCGGACAGCGGCTTGATGCCCGCGACGCCGATGATGTCGACGACGCCGTGGATGCGGCCGAAGTGCTGGCGCGCCGTGTCGAACACGCGCTGCATGTCGTCGCGCGACGTGGCGTCGGCCGCACATGGCACGCCGTCGACAGCTTGGGCAATGCGGCGCGCGAGTGTTTCGTCGCGATCGACGCAGAGTACGCGTGCACCGGCCTGCGCGAGCGCATGAACCGTCTGCTCGCCGATGCCCTGGCCGGCGCCGAGCACCACGAAACCGCGCCCGTCGAGTCGCAGCAGGGACAGGTAGTCCGGCGTATCGCTGCGGGTTTGATCGTTCGTCATCAAGGTTCTCCTCACGCTTCGATGGTGTCGCGATGCGTCGGCAGCAGTTCCTGCCACGCCGCATCGTCCGCGAGTGGCCGGTCGCACGCGCTGACGCCGCGCAGATCGAGCCCGAGCGCCGGCGGCGGCTCGTTGTTCATCACGCGCTTGACTGCTGCCAGCAGCGCACGGCGCACCCGCACGACGGCCTGGTCCGCGGGCACCAGATGCTCGCGCGAACGGTCGTAGAGCGGCCCCTGGGACAGCCCGATCGTCGCGTCCTCGACTTCGACGCCGCGCAGACCGGTCCAGTTTTCCTTCATCCGCTCGCGGCTCTGGCCGAACGAATCGGCCCAGTTCGCGTTGAACGTGCAGTTCTGGCGATCGTAATACTTCGGATCGTCCAGGCCCAGCAGCTCGATGATCTTGTCTTCCGTGACCGGCGAATCGCCATGCACGACGATGTAGGTGCTCGTGTGCGTGTCGTCTTCCGGCACTTCGAGCACGGTGAACAAGAACGCCGGCGCCGGAATGATGCGGCCGTACGGCACGATGAACGGCACGACGCGCGCGTTGCGCACGCCCGGCTCGTCGGTCTTGCGCAGCGCGACGTAGTGAAAGCCGAACGCGGTGTCCTCGATCTTCAGCGACGGTTCGAGATCGTTCGACGCGAGCGCGGCCGGATTCACGACATCCGGATTGCGCGTGAACGCGTCGTCCTTCCAGCCGGGCCGCGCCATGTTGGTGTGCAGCACGCCGACGTGCGAGCTGTCCTCGCCGCCCTCGACCAGCTGCAGGTAGTTGCACGCGACGTTGATGCGCAGCACGACGCGATGGTTCGGCGCCGCATCCATGAACGCGTAGCGCGAAAACGCGGGCTCCAGTTCCTTCGGGCCGACATAGGCCCACACGATGCCGCCGGCCTCGCGCACCGGAAACGCGGGCGCCTTCATCCGAGCCGCATATTTCGGGTCCGCGTGGTTCGGCGTTTCCAGCACGGCGCCGGACACGCTGAACTTCCAGCCGTGATACAGGCAGCGAATGCCGCCTTCCTCGACACGGCCGAGCGCAAGCGACGCGCCGCGGTGCATGCACAGCTCCTCGAGCAGGCCGACCTGGCCGTTCGAGTCGCGGAACGCGACGTACTGCTCGCCGAGCAGGCGCACGCGCAGCGGTGCGCAGTCCGGATTCGGCAATTGCGCGGACGTGCAGACCGGGTGCCAGTAACGTCGCATCAATGCGCCGCCGGGCGTGCCCGGACCGACGCGGCACAGCATTTCGTTATCTTCGTGACTCAACATGTCGAACTCCTGTTTCAGACTGGGTTATGCGTTGCGTTGCGTGCGGGCGCCGGAAGACGACACGATCCGGTGGTGCGGAACCAGCTGTCGCCAGTCCTCGCCCGGGCCGATTTCGCCGGACACGCCGATCGCACGGCCCGATTCCGCGCGCAGCGCCGGAATGTCCTGCTGATCGCGCTCCGCGCGCGCACACGCGAGCAGCGTGCGATGCAGGCGGCTGATCGCGAGATCCGCGCTCGACAGCATTTCCTGCGACCGGTCGCGGATCGCGCCGCTCGAGATGCTGCATGCGGCGTCTTCCTGCGTGATGCTGTCGAATCCGGTGAAGTGGCCGTCGCGCTGCGCATGGCGATCCTGGCGATAGCCGTTGACGAACGACATCGCCGCCGGCGAGTCGCAGGTGTCGAGCGTCATTCCGTATTTGCGCAGCGTCGACTCGTCGAGGCCCACGAACTTGAGCTGCGCGCTGCGCAGCGGCTCTTCGCCGACGGGCTTGTCGGCATCCCACCACACGTGGAAGAAGTAGCAGCGCTCGTCGTTGATCGGCACCGCGGCGAGCCACACGTCGCCGTTCGCGTTGGCGATGAAGCCCGGCGTGATGAACGACGTGACGCGGGCGATGCGGTTGTCGCCGGCCTGGCGGATCGCGACGTAGTGAAAGCCGAAATCCGTCTCGTCCGCTTCGATCGCAGGGGCCGCGTCGAACTGCATGTGCGTGATCTTCCCCGCATAGTCCAGATCGGAGTCGTTGGTCTGGGCCAGCGCGGAGCTGTGCAGCACGGTCAGGTGCGACGAGTCGACGAGCCCTTCGATCACCTGCACGAAGTTGCAGTTGACGATCGCGCACACGTTGATGCGATGCGCGTCCGGCTGATCCATGAATGCCCGGTGCGGGAACGGCGGCGCGTTGCCCGCCGGGCCGAGATATGCCCACATCAGGCCGCCCGCTTCGCGCACCGGGTACGTGCGGCCCCTGATGCGATCCTTGAATTTCGGATCGGGAACGTTCGGCGTTTCGAGCACCGTTCCGTCCACCGCGAATTTCCAGCCGTGATAGATGCAGCGCAGGCCGTCGCCGTCCGCGCGGGCGAGCTGCATCGACGCGCCGCGGTGCAGGCAGCCTTCGTCGTAGAGGCCGGGCCGGCCGTCCCGGTCGCGCCAGACCACGAACCGCTGCCCGAGCAGCTCGATCGTTTTCGGGTCGCCGTCGGGCTGCGGCAGATCGGATGACTGGATCACCGGCAGCCAGAAGCGGCGCATCGCATTGCCCATCGCGGTGCCCGGGCCGGTGCGGCACATCAATTCATTGTCCTGCTTGGTCAACATGTGGATTCCCTCGTTGCAGTGTTCAGCGGGTCGCGGGCGGCGGCCTCAGAGATCGAGTACCAGCCGTGCAGTCTTCGCACGCGAGCAGCACGGCATGAAGCTGTCGTTGCGTGCTTTCTCGTCGTCGGTGAGATAGAGATCCCGATGGTCGGGCTCGCCGGCCAGCACCTTCGTCATGCAGGTGCCGCAAACGCCTTGTTCGCACGACAGCGGCAGGTTGAATCCGGCATCCAGCAACGCATGCGCGACGCTTTGGTCGGCCCGCACCTGGATCACTTCGCCGCTGCTGTGAATTTCGATTTCGAACGGACCGTCTTCGTCCGACGGCTCGACCGGCGCCGCCGCGAAATATTCGCGGTGCAGATGCGCGTCGTCCCAGCCGAGCGTGCGCGCGGTCTGCAGGATGTGATCCATGAAGCCTGTCGGCCCGCAGACATACAAATGCTTGTCGGTCGACGGCGAGCCGATCGCGGCACGCGCATCGAGGTGCTGCTCGGCCGGGCCGTCGTCGACGTGAACCTGCACCCGTGCGCGCGGATCGTCGACGGACGCCATCTGCTGCACGCGCTCGACGAATGCCATCCGCGCCAGCGAGCGGCCGCAGTAGTGCATCGCGAACGGCCGGTGCTCGCGCGCCAGCTGCTGCGCCATGCTGAGGATCGGCGTGATGCCGATGCCGCCCGCAAACAGCAGCGACTGCTCGGGGCCGCGGTGCAGCGCGAAGTGATTGCGCGGCGCGCTGATCGACAGCGTGTCTCCTGCGCGGACGTCGTCGTGCAGGCTCGCGGATCCGCCGCGCGATTGCGGATCGCGCAGCACGCCGATGCGATAGCGCGACGGCTCGCCCGGCAGGTCGTACAGCGAGTACTGACGCACGAGTCCGCTAGGCAGGTGCACGTCGATATGCGCACCCGCTTCGAAGTCGGGCAACCGATCGTCCGACAGCGACGCGAACTCAAAGCCGACGATGTCGTCGGCCAGCCACGTCTTCGCGGATACGCCGACTCGCAGCAGCGCGTTCGGTGAGAGAGGGGTCTGTTCCATGATGAGCATTCGAATGAAAAAGAGGGGCGTGCGTCACGCCGCGACCGCAACACGGCGCCGGATGACGACCGGGGCCGCGCCCAGTTGTTGCTGAACGAGCCAGCGCGCGAGCCCCTGGTCCATCACGCGCACATGTTCGGGAAACCATCCGGCCAACGCGCGGGCGAATGCCCGGACGACCTGCGGCCGGCCTTCGGCCAGCGCGGCGCGAACCTCGTCGATCGACCGCAGCACGGCCGCGTGCTCGTCGATATGGCAGCCCGCGGAGCCATAGGCCGTGTCGCGCATCGAGGCATCCTCGTCGCCGAAGTGGTCGTGCGCATGCGCGGCAAACGCATCGAGCGCACGTTCGAGGTCGTCGTCTGGTGTCGTGAGCAGCGCATTCACGCATGCGACGAATTCGTGGTGCGTGTCGTCCATCGACCCGTGACCGAGCGCGTAGTCGTCGCTCCAGACGAAGCCGGCGGTGTCGGCCGGCGACGGCATGCTCCGGGGATGAGCGGCCGCCTGATGATCTTCTGACTCTTTCATTTTCCTGTCTCGCCACATGAATCGGATCAGACGAATCTTATTCGTCTTCCGTGGAAGATAGATAACGATGAACCAAATGTCGAGGTAGGGAAAACTATGAGGCGCTTCAATTTCCCGCAAATCCCCTGTAAACGCGCCACTCCGAGCAAGCATAGGGTAACTCACGACCCGGCTGTCGGTTGACATGGAAGATGTGTGATTACTATCTTCCGTGGAAGACATGGATTACATGGAGGCAGCAAAAATGAGTCTGCGGACAAATGGGTTTGGAGAAGGGTTAACGCGGCGCAACGCGGTCTGGCTCGGACTGTCGACGCTCGCGATGTGCGCGTCCGGAGTGGCGCACGCGCAATCGAGCGTGACGCTGTACGGGATCATCGATACCGGCGTCGAATACGTGACGAACGTCGGGCCCCAGAAGAAGAGCGTGGTGAAGGTGCCGCAACTCACCGGGTCGTTGCCGTCGCGGTGGGGCCTTCGCGGCAAGGAGGATCTGGGCGGCGGCCTGAGCGCGGTCTTCGTGCTGGAGTCGGGTTTTTCGCCGGGGCAGGGGACGCTGAACCAGAGCGGCCGCCTGTTCGGCCGGCAGGCGTACGTCGGGCTGTCGGGGCGGTGGGGCACGCTGTCGGTCGGCCGTCAGTATTCGCAGATCTATTGGGCGATACCGGGCGATACGATGGGGCCGAACATCTATGCGGCAGGGCTGCTCGACACCTATCTGTCCCAGGCGCGCCTCGACAACACGATCGTCTACAGCATTACGTCGTCGGGCCTTACCTTCGGCGTCAGCTATTCGCTCGGGCGGGACGCGGTCGCGCCCGCGGCCGCCGGCGGATGCGCGGGCCAGTCGCCGACCGACTATCGCGCGTGCAAGTCGATCTCCGCGATGCTGAAATACGAGGCGGACAGCTGGGGCATCGCGACCGCGTTCGATCGCAACTATGGCGGCGGCGGGCCCGACTCGCCGCTGCCGTACAGCTCGCAGACCGACACCCGGGCCGTCATCGACGGCTACGTGAAGTTCGGCACGGCGACGATCGGCGGCGGTTTCCTGCATCGCATCAACCACGGGGAGATGGCACCGGGCGTGTTCGATGCGAGCAGCAATTACTGGTGGCTCGGGGCGACCTATCTGCCGGTTCCGAGCATCGTCCTCGACGCGCAGTTCGGCCATCTCACCGTGAACGGATACGACGCCGGCGCCTCCGTGATCGCGGCGCGCGCGATGTATCTGCTGTCGAAGCGCAGCTCCGTCTACGTGACGGCAGGGCGCATCTTCAATCAGCGCGACTCCGTGCTCACGATCGACGGCGGTACTGCGGGCACGTCTTCGTGGCCGGCGCCGGGCGTGGACCAGACCGGGGTGATGGTCGGCATTCGCCATATGTTCTGAAGAAACGGTGCGCGCGTCGTTCGTGCGGGCTCGCATCACGGCGAAGACGGTTTTATACGCTTCCATGGATGACGTTATCTCGTCTTTCGAGAGCGTACGCGTGCATCGTTCCACTCGATATCCCGGGTTGAAATTGTAGATTTCTCCGCGATTGAAGGACCATTCATGCGGAAACAACCTCTCACCACGATACGGGAAGAATCCCGTATTGACATCTTCCTAGGAAGATACAATGATGCATCCCGGAAACGGATCGGACGAAGCCCACGCGCGAGTCGTGGCAAGCGTTGCGCCGGTGAAACTCTGGAGACACAAATGAAGATGCAGCCTGGAACATCCGGGGCCGACGACGTTGCGACGCTGCCGGTCAGTGGACTGTCCTACGTCAAAGGCGCCACCGGCTTCGCGTTGAGCGAACTGACGGTGCCGGCGCTGCTGGCCGAGACCGTGAAGCTTCACGGCGAACGTCCGGCTGTCGTATTCCGCGCGCAAGGCGTGCGCTGGAACTGGCAGGCGTTCGCCGAAGAAGTCGATGCGATGGCCGCCGGCCTGCATGCGATGGGCCTGCGCCGGGGTGACCGGATCGGCATCTGGTCACCCAACCGGTTCGAATGGACCGCGACGCAGTTCGCGACTGCCCGGCTCGGCCTGATCCTGGTCAACGTCAATCCGGCGTATCGGCTCGCGGAGCTTGAATACGCGCTGAACAAGGTGGGCTGCAAGGCCATCGTCGCGCCCGAGTCGTTCAAGACATCCCGCTACCTGGACATGCTGCAGACCCTGGCCCCCGAGCTGCAGCACTGCGCGCCCGGCGAATTGCGTGCGGCAAGGCTGCCCACGCTGCGATGGGTGATTCGCATGGAAGAGGTGCGCACGCCGGGCATGCTGACGTATCGGCAGGTGCTTGAGCGCGGCGCAGGCGTGCCGATAGACGAGCTGGATGCGATTGCCGCGGCGCTCGATGCCAACGACCCGATCAACATCCAGTTCACCAGCGGCACCACCGGCGCGCCCAAGGGCGCCACGCTGACTCATCGGAACATCATCAACAATGCACGGTTCGTGGCGGCGGCCATGAATCTGCGGGAAACGGACCGGCTGTGCGTGCCCGTACCGCTGTATCACTGCTTCGGCATGGTGATGTCGGTCCTCGCGTGTACGGCCAGCGGCGCGTGCATGGTGTTTCCGGGCGAGGCGTTCGATGCGTCGACCACCATGGCGGCCGTGAGCGACGAGCGTTGCACCGCGCTGCACGGCGTCCCGACGATGTTCATCGCGCAGCTCGACCACCCTGATTTCGCGCGCCACGATTTCTCCAGCCTGCGCACCGGCATCATGGCCGGCGCGCCGTGCCCGATCGAGGTGATGAAGCGGGTGGTCGCGAACATGCACATGACGGAAGTCACGATTGCCTACGGCATGACGGAAACCAGCCCGGTGTCGTTCCAGAGCGCGACGGACGATCCGCTCGACAAGCGGGTGTCGACAGTCGGCCGCATCCAGCCGCATCTCGAGTGCAAGGTGGTCGATGCGGACGGGAACGTCGTGCCGATCGGGCAGACGGGCGAACTGTGCACCCGCGGCTACTCGGTCATGCTCGGCTACTGGGACGACGACGCGCGCACGCAGGATTCGATTCGCGACGGCTGGATGTTCACCGGCGACCTCGCGACGATCGATGCCGACGGCTACTGCAATATCGTCGGACGCGTGAAGGACATGCTCATTCGCGGCGGCGAGAACGTCTACCCGCGCGAGATCGAGGAGTTCCTGTTCCGCCATCCCAAGGTGCAGAGCGTGCAGGTATTCGGGGTGCCCGATCAAAAGTACGGCGAGGAGATCTGCGCGTGGATCGTGCTCAAGCCAGGCGAGGATGCGTCCGAGGACGAGATCCGCGACTTCTGCCGTGACCAGATCGCGCACTTCAAGATCCCGCGTTATATCCGCTTCGTCGAAGACATGCCGATGACGGTGACCGGCAAGGCGCAGAAGTTCGCGATGCGCGAAAGCATGATCCGGGAACTCGATCTGAATCCAAGCAAAACTGCCTGATCAAGGAGACAAACATGAAATCCGTCCGTTTCGAGCGTCACGATTCCGTTGGCCACATCGTGCTCGGCAACCCGCCGCTCAACCTGATTGCCACCGCGTTTTCCGAACACCTGAGCGACGCGATCCACGAGGCCAGCGAAGCGAACATCCGCGCGCTGCTGGTTCGTGCGGAAGGCCCGAACTTCAGCCAGGGCGGCGATATCCTCGATTTCATCGACAAGGAATTCAACGCGTGGCGCACCTTCATCAGCGACATGCATCACGCGTATCGCAAGATCGAAGCACTGCAGATTCCGACCGTGTGTGCGGTGCGCGGCCGGGCCTGGGGCGGCGCGTTCGAACTGGCGCTCGCATGCGACCTGGTCGTGGCGGCGGATAACGCGTCGTTCCGCTGCATCGAGCCGTCGGTCGGCACCATTCCCGTCTGCGGCGCCGTTCAACGGATTGCGGAACGCGCGGGGCCGGCGCGGGCGGCACGCTACGTCATGTTGAGCGAGGTGATGTCGGGTACGACGGCGGGCGAACTGGGGATCGCCGCGTTCGTGGTCCCGGAAGCCGATGTGGAAAGCGCTGCGCAGGATCTGGCGATCCGGCTGGCGAATGGTCCGACGCGCTCGTATGCGGCCATCCGCGCGCTGCTGAAAGCGTGGTCGGCGGGTGGTGTGCCGGGCGCCGACCAGGTGGTGCTCGATCTCGGGATGCCGCTGCACAACACCGAAGATGCGCGACGCGGACGCACGGCGCGCGTCGAGGCGATGCAGCGGGGGGTGGAACCGGAGCCGGTGGTTTTTTATGGGCGGTGATGCGAGGTTGAATGGCGCGTCGGCTCCGCTGCCGGCGCACGCGCCGTGCGCCGGCGCCGACGTGATACCACTCGACGCATTGCACATGCCGGCCGCACTCGACGGCCCGGCCACCCTCAGGGCGACGTCACCAAGCGCGGATCGATATACGCGTCGATTTCCTGCGACTGCTTGTAGACCGCGTTGCGCACGTTGAAGGCATTCGCGTTGCGCGTCGATCCGTAGATCGAATCGAGGCCGTCACCCTTGCGGAACGCCTGCTTCGCGGCCGCGGCATCGAGCAGGTGCGTGCCCTTCAGCAGCGGCAGATATTGCGCCGGCGTGAGGCCCACGCGGGCGGACATGATCTTCACCGCGTCGGCCTGCGTCTTCGGATCGTTGATGTATGCGACGCAGCGATACCAGACCTTGACGACCTTGGCCCAGTCGGCCCGGCGCGCGGCGAGGCTGGTCGGCGTCACCGTGATCGCGTCGTAGATCAGCCCCGGCGCATCCGCCGACGTGAAGATCGCGCGCGCACCCGGCGCGCGTTTCAGCGCTTCGCCGGCGTTGGGCTGCCACGCCGCGATCGCCGCGATGTCGGACGACGCGCCGAGCACCTGCGGCAGTTCGTTGGTCTTCGCGTTGACGAGCGTGACATCGCCGTCCTTCAGGCCATGCTTCTGCAGCGCGGTTTCGAGCAGCAGGTGATCGACGAGCCCGAGCTCGACGCCGACCTTCCTGCCTTTCAGGCCTTCGACGGTCCGCAGCGGGGGCTTCGCGATGATCATGTCGTTGCCGGCCGAATAGTCGGTGAGCAGGATCATCACGTTCTTCGCGCCGGACGCGCCCGTGACGAGCGCATCGCCGTTGGTCACCGCGACCGCGTCGAGCTTGCCCGCGGAGAACGCATCGAGCGACGCCGAGTAATCGAACCATTCGAAATCGACGTCGACACCGGCTTCCTTGAACCAGCCCTTGTCGAGCGCGACCTGGAACGCGACCCAGCCGGGCCAGTCGCTGTAGCCGATTTTCAGCGGGGGCGCCGCATGTGCGGCGGGCGCGGCGAACAGCGACGTCGTGACGGCAACGGCGGCAAGCGCATGGCGAATGGAACGAAGGTGCCGGGAGGACAGCAGGCGGCGGAACGGCGAGGCGAGGCGGGTCATCGTTTTCTCCAGGAGACCGGGATCGGGATCGTCGGCACGGATCGCGCCTATGCGCGATCCGGCCGCGTGACCGGTTCCTGCGGATGCGGGACAAACGACCGGCCACGGAGAGGCGCGACGGCCGTCGCCATCGCCAATCTCCCGGGCTTTTGTCCCGCCGTGTAGCGCCATGCGCGCACGATCCGACGACCGTACGCACCGACACCGGGCTGCTCTCGGACCAGACGTTCGATGAACCGGAACCCTAGCATCCCTAAGATGCGACTCCGCCGCACCTCTCGGCATCGTGGCGAGCGAGAAGCATGCCAGCGGCGTTTTCCGACGGCCGCCGCGAGTCGGAAACGAGTCGTTCAGCGCCGCCGCGCGGCACGCTGCAGTTCGATGAAGCGGACGGAGAACAGCGCTGTCAGCGCGCGCCGCAGCAGGTCGAGTTTGTTCATGAGCGGTCGGTCGGCAGAGTAACGGTGCCCGTATTCAGCAATGGCCATGCCATGGCGAGCGAACGCGGTGCGCGAGCGTCCCGGTGCCCCGCGCTGGTGCCGGCCGCGTTCGTGTGGTGCGCACGCTGCCCAACTCGAGGGCGGGCCGGCACGCGTGCATGGCGCGCCGTTCGGTCGCCCGTGCACCGCTGCACGGGGCCTCGCTCGCCCGAATGCCCACGCTGGCACGCAACTCGCTTAGTCACCGTCCGAGAGGTGCGAAGCAATTTGCATCATCTTCAGGATCGCTAGGGTTCCGGTCGCGCGGCGTCACACGCCGCGCGATGCCTGGTCCGAGAGCAATCCGGTCTTGCCGCCTGCCTTGTTGCGAGGATCCGGCGAGGCTCCACGGAGGGACAAAAGCCCGGGAGGTCGCGATGTCGTTCGGTCGCCCTCTCACGCCTTTTGTCCAACCGATCCGAGGAGCCGCCATGTCGCCAAGCCCCCAAGCCTCGCTTGCCCCGTTGCCGCACGTCGTGTGGGAAACGGTCATTCCCGCCGGAACCCATTGGTCCGGTATCCTGCGCCGCGGTCTCGCGCTGCGCATCGTCGACGTCGACGGCGGCGCGAACCTGTCCGCCGTGTTTCATCGCCACGAAGATCCGCTCGAACGCTACAACATGGCCGATACGCTGAAGGCGCAGCACACCGCGCACCTGACGCGCGGCCACGCGCTGTATACGGACATGGGCCGCGTGATCGCGTCGATCACGGCCGACACGCTCGGCTGGCACGATCCGCTCGGCGGCATCGGCGACGCGCGGCTGTTCGCGCGCAAGTACGGCGCTTCGTCGTATCAGGCCGAACGCAACGCGATGATCCGCAACGGCCGCGACAGTCTCGTGCTCGAACTCGCGAAATACGGGCTGTCCGCACGCGACCTCGTCGCGAACGTCAATTTCTTCAGCAAGCTCGCGCCGCGCGACGACGGTTCGTTCGACTTCGTCCCGGGCCATTCGCCGGCCGGCAGTACGTTCGACCTGCGTTTCGAAATGAATACGCTCGCCGCGTTCTCCACCGCGCCGCATCCGCTCGATCCGCAGCCGGCCTATGCGCCGAAACCCGTGAAGCTGATCGCGTACCGCGCATACCCGGCCGATGCGGCAGCGCCGGAAGCCGACCCGTGCCGCACCGCATGCGCGGAAAACACGCGCGGCTTCGTCAATACCGACCGACTGTTCGCGTGAGGAGACCCGACATGCCGATCATCGAAAGCCGCCTCGACCCGCGGCACGCGATCCACGACACCACGCTGAATGCGGGCGAACCGTGGCTGTACGACGTGAAGCGCGGACAGGTGCTGCGCATCCTCGATCTGGAAGGCAATCAGGCCGTCGACACGCTGTTCTATCGCACCGACGCACCCGACGAGCGCTACAGCGCGCAGGACACGATCCGCGAGCAGCGCAACCTGTACCTGAGCGCCGGCAGCGTGCTGCTGTCCAGTCTCGGCAATCCGATGGTGACGATCGTCGCCGATACCTGCGGCCGCCACGACACGCTCGGCGGCGCCTGCGCGGCCGAAAGCAACACGGTGCGCTACGCGCTCGACAAGCGCCACATGCACAACTGCCGCGACAGCTTCCTCAACGCGATCGCGCACTGCGCATGCGGCACCGGCGCGCGGCTGACCAAGCGCGACCTCGTCGGCAACGTCAATTTCTTCATGAACGTGCCGGTCACGCCGCTCGGCGGGCTGACGTTCGAGGACGGTATTTCCGCGCCCGGCAAGTATGTCGAGATGCGCGCGGAGATGGATGTCACGGTGCTGATCTCGAACTGCCCGCAGCTCAACAACCCGTGCAACGGCTACAACCCGACGCCGGTGCGGCTGACGATCTGGGGACCGCAATGAGATTCTCCAAAGTCCTCGTCGCGAACCGCGGCGAAATCGCTTGCCGCGTCATCCGCACGCTGAAGCGGCTCGGCATCGCGTCGGTCGCGATCTACTCGGAGGCCGATCGCGATGCCTGCCACGTGATACTTGCCGACGAAGCCGTCCGCGTCGGCCCCGCGCCGGCGGCCGACAGCTACCTGAACGTCGCCGCGATCCTCGCTGCGGCGCGCGCGACCGGTGCGCAGGCCGTGCATCCCGGTTACGGCTTTCTGTCGGAGAACGCCGATTTCGCCGACGCATGCGAGGCCGCCGGACTGCGCTTCATCGGGCCGCGCGGTACGCAGATGCGCGCGTTCGGCCTCAAGCACACCGCGCGCGAACTGGCGCGTGCGCACGATATCGCGCTGCTGCCCGGCACCGGGCTGCTCGCCGATGTCGCGACGGCACTCGCCGAAGCCGATGCGATCGGCTATCCGGTCATGCTGAAGAGCACGGCGGGCGGTGGCGGTATCGGCATGTCGCTGTGCCGCGACGCCACGCAGCTCGCGGCAGCCTTTGATTCCGTCGTGCGGCTCGGCAGCGCGAACTTCGCGCATGCGGGTGTCTATCTGGAGAAATTCGTCGAGCACGCACGACATATCGAGGTGCAGATTTTCGGCGACGGGCGCGGCGGCGTGATCGCGCTCGGCGAGCGCGACTGCTCGGTGCAACGGCGCAACCAGAAGGTGATCGAGGAAACGCCCGCGCCGGATCTCGCCGACGCCGAGCGCGCCGCGCTGCACGCGAGCGCGGTGCGGCTCGCGCGCGCGGTCGCCTATGCGTCGGCCGGCACGGTCGAGTTCGTGTTCGATGCGCGCGAGCGCCGCTGCTATTTTCTCGAGGTGAATACGCGGCTGCAGGTCGAGCATTGCGTGACGGAAGCCGTGACCGGCATCGATCTCGTCGAATGGATGATCCTGCAGGCCGAAGGCGACCTGCCGCCGCTCGATGCGCTCGCCGTCGCGCCGCGCGGCGCGAGCATCCAGGTACGGCTCTATGCGGAGGATCCGCACAAGCAATTCCGGCCGAGCGCGGGCGTGCTCACGCATGTTGCGTTTCCGGACACGGTGCGCGTCGATACGTGGATCGACTCGGGCACCGAGGTCAGCGCCTATTACGATCCGCTGCTCGCGAAACTGATCGTGCGCGGCGATACGCGCCGCGACGCGTTGGCGGCATTGCGCGACGCGCTGGCGGCCACCGAGTTATACGGGATCGAGACCAATCTCGACTATCTGCGCGCGATCGCCGGTTCCGACACGTTCGCGCGCGGCGCGCAGACGACCGCGTTCCTGTCGCGTTTCGCGTTCGCGCCGCATACGATCGACGTGCTCGACGGCGGCGTGCAGACGACCGTGCAGCAAACGCCGGGACGTGTCGGCTACTGGGCCGTGGGCGTGCCGCCGTCCGGGCCGATGGACGACCGCGCGTTCGATCTCACGAATGCGCTGCTCGGCAATCCGAGCGACGCGGCCGGCCTCGAGTTCACGATGGTCGGCGCGACACTGCGCTTCAATACCGACACGCTGTTCGTGCTCGGCGGCGCGCCGCTCGCCGCGACGCTCGACGGCGTGCCCGCACCGTTCTGGCAAGTGCTGCGTGCGGAGTCCGGTGCGGTGCTGAAGCTGGGCGGCGTGACGGGCGCCGGCGTGCGCGCATGCCTCGCGGTGAAGGGCGGGCTGCAGGTGCCCGACTATCTGGGCAGCAAGGCGACCTTCACGCTCGGTCAGTTCGGCGGCCACGCGGGCCGTGCGCTGCGCAAGGGCGACGTGTTGCACCTACATGCGGATGCGGGACGCGGCGAAGCCGGCGCGACGCTCGCCCACGCCGAGCGGCCGGTGCTCACGCACGCATGGACGCTCGGCGTGCTCGACGGCCCGCACGGCGCGCCCGATTTCTTCACGGCGGACGACATCGCGATGCTGTACGACACGCGCTGGACGGTCCATTACAACTCGAGCCGCACGGGCGTGCGGCTGATCGGTCCGAAGCCCCGATGGGCGCGCGCGGACGGCGGCGAAGCGGGCCTGCATCCGTCGAATATCCACGACAACGCGTATGCGATCGGCGCCGTCGATTTCACCGGGGACATGCCGGTGATCCTCGGGCCCGACGGGCCGAGCCTCGGCGGCTTCGTGTGCCCGGTGACGGTCGTGCGCGACGAACTGTGGAAGCTCGGGCAGTTGCGGCCGGGTGACACCGTGCAGTTCGCGCGCGTAACTGCCATGCCCGCGCACGCGCCGACGCTGGCGGCGCCCGCGCTGCTGCCCGCGTCCGGCGCTGCGACCAACGACGCGAACGACTGCGTGCTGTACCGCGATCCGGCGGCCGGCAACGGCATTGGCGTCGTCTACCGGCGCTCGGGCGATCGCAACGTGCTGATCGAGTATGGTCCGCTCGTGCTCGACCTGAACCTGCGCTTTCGGGTGCACGCGCTGATGTGCTGGCTCGACGCGCACCGGCTGCCCGGCATGCTCGACCTCACGCCCGGCATCCGTTCGCTGCAGGTGCATTTCGATGCGCACGCGCTACCGCTCGATGTGCTGCTCGCACATCTGCAGGTGGCCGAGCGCGAACTGCCGGACGTTGCCGACATGCGCGTGCCGAACCGGATCGTGCACCTGCCGCTGTCGTGGGACGACCCGTCGACACGTATCGCGATCGAGCGCTACATGCAGTCGGTGCGGCCGGACGCGCCATGGTGCCCGAGCAATATCGAGTTCATCCGCCGGATCAACGGGCTGGACGGCATCGACGACGTGAAGCGCATCGTGTTCGACGCGCGCTATCTGGTCATGGGGCTCGGCGACGTCTATCTCGGCGCGCCCGTCGCGACGCCGCTCGATCCGCGGCACCGGCTGGTCACGACCAAGTACAACCCGGCGCGCACGTGGACGCCGGAGAACGCGGTCGGCATCGGCGGCGCGTACCTGTGCGTGTACGGGATGGAAGGGCCCGGCGGCTATCAGTTCGTCGGCCGCACGGTGCAGATGTGGAACCGTCACCACACGACGCGCGCGTTCGAGCCCGGCAAGCCGTGGCTGCTGCGGTTCTTCGACGAAATCCGCTTCTACGAGGTCAACGAGGCCGAGCTGGCCGGGCTGCGCGCGGATTTCATCGCGGGCCGTGCCGAACTGAAGATCGAGGAATCCGTGTTCGATCTCGGCGCGTACAACCGCTTCCTGTGCGACGAAGCCGACTCGATTGCCGCGTTCAAGGCGACGCAGCAGGCCGCGTTCGACGACGAGCGCGAGCGCTGGCGGGCCGCCGGCCACGCCGAGTATGTGGGCGAAGCCGGGCAGGGCGATGCCGGTGCGTTGCCGGCTGGCGACACGCTCACCGGCGCGCAGCGCGGCATCGCCGCCGACGTGTCGGGCAGCGTCTGGAAGGTACTGGTCGACACCGGCGCACGGGTGACCGAGGGGCAGGTCGTCGCGATTCTCGAATCGATGAAGATGGAGGTGCCGGTGGTGGCAACGGAAGATGGCGTGATCGAGGCGGTCGATTGCGTGCCCGGCGCGGCGGTAGTCGCCGGGCAGCGGCTGATGGTGATGCAGGCCGGCGCGGCCGAGGAGGTCGCATGAAGCCCTTCGATCGTCATTCGGTTCCCGACCTGCGCTCGATCGCCGCGCTGCGCGCACGGTACGAGGCCGGCAGCCTGACGCCGCATGCGCTCGTCGATGCGATCGCCGCGCACTTCGACGCGGGCGATCCGCATCATGCGTGGATCCGGCCGCTGACGCACAACGAAATGTCACGCTACGCGGATGCGCTGGCCGGACGCGACATCGCAACGCTGCCGCTGTATGGCGTGCCGTTCGCGATCAAGGACAACATCGACCTGGCCGGCATTCCGACGACGGCCGCGTGCCCCGCCTACGCGTATGTGCCGTCGCGCAGCGCGCCGGTCGTCGAGCGCTTGATCGCCGCCGGTGCGATCCCGATCGGCAAGACCAATCTCGACCAGTTCGCGACGGGATTGTCCGGGCAGCGCTCGCCGTACGGCGCGTGCCGCAATGCGCTCGATCCGCGTTATGCGTCGGGCGGATCGAGTTCGGGATCGGCCGTGGCCGTCGCGCTCGGCGTCGCCGCGTTCGCGCTCGGCACCGACACGGCCGGATCGGGCCGCGTGCCGGCCGCGTTCCACGGGCTCGTCGGGCTCAAGCCGACCAAGGGTGTGCTGAGTACGCTCGGCGTCGTGCCGGCGTGCCGGTCGCTCGACTGCGTGTCGCTGTTCGCGCATTCGCCGGGCGACGCGCGCGCGGTGTTCGCCGTTGCGCACGGCGTGACGGACGGCGATCCGTACGGACGCGCGTGGCAACCGCTGCTCGACGCGGGCGGTTGTCATGCACGGCACGCTCGACCGCTTGCCAGCATGCGCTTCGGCGTGCCGCGCGCCGATCAGCTCGAGTTCTTCGGCGATGCGTCGTATCGGGCCGCGTGGCAGTCGGCCGTCGAACGCCTGCGTACGACCGGCGCGCAGGTCGTCGAGATCGATTTCAGCGCGTTCCTCGCAACCGCGCGGCTGTTGTACGAAGGGCCCTGGGTCGCCGAGCGACGCGCCGCGATCGGCGCGTTCTTCGCGGAACAGCCCGACGCGCTGCATCCGGTGATTCGCGAGATCGTCGGCGGCGCGGCGCGCTTCAGTGCCGCCGATGCGTTCGCGGCGTTCGACCGGCTCGCCGCGCTGCGCGTCGACGCCGCCCGCGCCTGGGACGGCATCGACGCGATCGCGATGCCGACGTCGGCAACGACCGCGACCGTCGACGAACTCGAAGCCGATCCGATCGGCGTCAACGCGCGCTTCGGCTACTACACGAACTTCGTCAACCTGCTCGACCTGTCCGCGATCGCGGTACCGGCGGGCGTCTGCGAAACCGGGCACCACGCGGGTTTGCCGTTCGGCATCACGTTCGTCGGCCGCGCGCACGACGACGCGATGCTGCTCGATCTGGCCGACGCGTGGGTCGCTGCGCCGGCGGGCGAGGGCGGCGTCACGGCCGCGCAGCCGCTTGCCGTTTCGACGGGCGTCGTGCGCATGGCCGTCGTCGGTGCGCATCTCCGCGGCGAGCCGCTGAACGGGCAACTCACACAGCGCGGCGCGCGCTTCGTCGCCGCGACGACCACCGCGCCGGCCTACCGCCTCTACGCGTTGAGCGCGGCCGTATCGGGCGGCGTCGCGAAGCCGGGCCTCGTGCGCGTGCCGGAAGACGGTGCGGCAATTGCGGTCGAGATCTGGGAGATGCCGGTCGCTGCCTACGGCAGCTTCGTCGCCGGCATCGCCGCGCCGCTCGGCATCGGCACGCTGACGCTCGCGGGCGGCGCGCAGGTGCAGGGCTTCTTATGCGAACCCGCCGCGCTCGACGGGGCCGCGGACATCACGCGCTTCGGCGGCTGGCGCGCCTACCGCGCGAACGGTGCGCCGCACTGAACGTCCGGTCGCCCGCGACCGGCAAGCAACACGATACGGAGATTCACCATGTCAGTGACCCGCAATACGACCGACTGGCTCGCGGTGCGCCGCGAGTTGTCGACCCGCGGCAAGTGGACGCTCGGCATTGCGTCCTTTCTGCTGCCGCTCGCCGTCTGGTGCGTGCTCAGCTATGTGCCGTTCGTCTGGCATCCGCAGGTGCGCATCACGACCCCCGGCAGCGTCGATTACTTCCAGCCCGGCATGCAGGTCGACCGCGACGTGTTCGACGACGAGCTCGCGCATGCGCGCGCGACGCATGCGGCCGTGCCCGAAGGCGAGCGCGCGAACCCCGTGTATCTGCCCGCGCCGCATCAGGTGCTGCGCGCGTTCTACACGGCGTTCACGACGCCGCCGGCGTCGCGCGAGGGCGTATGGCTGCACGAAAGCCTGTGGCACAGCATTCGCATCATCTTCTGGGGCTTCGTGATTTCGTCGGCGATCGGCGTGCCGATCGGCATCGTATGCGGCACCTTCAGCGCGCTCGCGCGGCTGCAGGAGCCGTTCTTCGAGTTCTTCCGCTATCTGCCCGCGCCGGCGTTCGGCGCGTTGATGGTGGCGATCGTCGGCATCTACGACGCGCCGAAGATCGCGATCATCGTGATCGGGACGTTCTTCCAGCAGGTGCTGATCGTCGCGAACACCACGCGCAAGCTCGAGTACGGGCTGTTCGAGGCGGCGTTGACGCTCGGCACGAAGAAGCCGGGGCTGATCGCGCACGTCGTCGTGCCGGGCATCCTGCCCGACCTGTACCGCGACCAGCGGATCCTGCTCGGTTGGGCGTGGACCTACCTGATCGTCGCCGAGCTGGTCGGCACCAGTTCGGGCATCACGTGGTACATCAGCCAGCAGGCGCGCTACCAGCATTTCGACAACGTGTACGCCGCGATCCTGATGATCGGGATCATCGGCCTCGGGACCGACATCGTGCTCGCGCTGCTCGGCCGCCGGCTGTTTCCATGGGACCGCACGCTCAAGGCGTGACGGCTGAAGACGATGACCTACCGCATCCTTTCGGAAGAGACGATCATGCAGAATCCGCACAGCCTGCCCGACTACCTCCTTCAGTCCGACGCCGTGCGCGAGCGGTTCGCGCGCCTGAAGGCGCGCGACGTGATCCTCGATGTGCGCCATCTCGGCAAGCGCTTCCGGTCGCCGCAGGGCGACGTGGCCGCGCTCGACGACATCAGTTTCCGCGTCCACCGGCGCGAGTTCGTCTGCGTGATCGGGCCGTCCGGTTGCGGCAAGTCGACGCTGATCCGCATCCTGGCCGGGCTCGAGTCGCAGACGAGCGGCGACGTGCTGCTCGACGGCAAACCCGTGCAGGGCCCCGGTGCCGATCGCGGGATGGTGTTCCAGGGCTACACGCTGTTTCCGTGGCTGACCGTGAAGAAGAACGTGATGTTCGGCCTGAAGCGCAACGGCAGCAGCAGCGGCGAGGCGGAGCGTGAAGCGCTGCAGTGGCTCGACCTCGTCGGGCTCACGCGCTTCGCGGACGTGTATCCGCACCAGCTGTCGGGCGGGATGAAGCAGCGCGTCGCGATCGCGCGCGCGCTTGCGAACCGGCCGCGCATCCTGCTGATGGACGAACCGTTCGGCGCGCTCGATGCACAGACCCGCGCGAAGATGCAGGCGCACCTGCTCGACATCTGGCGCAACATCGACGTCACGGTTCTGTTCATCACGCACGATCTCGACGAGGCGATCCTGCTCGCGGACCGGATTCTCGTGCTGAAGGCCAATCCGGGCGCGGTGCAGGAGCTGATCGAGGTGCCGGTGCCGCGTCCGCGCGGTTATGCGCAGTTCAACACACCGGAATTCATCGCGACGAAGGCGCGGCTCGAAGCGCTGATTCATCCGGAGCCGACGGACAACGCGCCGGACGAAGACGCGGTGCGCCCGCACATGATCCGGATGACGGACGTGACGGACAACGTCGAGTGACGGTTGCCGCCCCGCTGCCGGGGCGGACTGTCAGGGTTTGAAGCAGGAGGGTCAGGCGTTGCGCGCGGTACCACCGGCTGGCGAAGCCGGATGATTTGCCCGCCGATCAGCCGCCTGCAACCGCAGGCGGCCGATCGACACCTGGCCTTCTTACCCCCACGCAAGCACCATCAATTCACCCCGACCGCACTCCACGCGCGTGCCACCGTTGCGCTCTCGGCCGAGTTCGCGCCATACAGGTCGTTCGCCGCCTGGATCGACGCACGCCGCGCGTTCGGGTAGCTCGAGTTGGCGTTCAGGTACACGGTCAGCGTCCGGTACCAGATCTTGCCGGCCTTCTCGCGGCCCAGGCCGCTGAAGGTCGTGTCGCCGTTGCAGACCAGTTGCGTCCTCGACAGACCGGTATCGGTCGATGGCACCACCGGGCCTTCCGACAGGAGGTAGAACAGGCGGTTACCGACGCCCGACGTGAAGTGCGGATCGTGGCGCGGATTCGACCACGAGAAGCCGCCGGACGGATAGCAGCTGAACGATCGGCCATCGAGATCCTGCTTGTACATCTTGCGCAGGCCGCCGCTCACGACGCGCGCACCGATCACGTAGTTGCCGGGATCGTTCGGGTTGTTCGCGTAGAACTTCACGAGCGTGCCGAAGATGTCCGACGTCGACTCGTTCAGGCCGCCCGCGTCGCCCGAATAGTTCAGGTTGGCGGTGGCCTCGGTCACGCCGTGGCTCATCTCGTGACCGGCCACGTCGACCGACACGACGGGCTTCGGCAGGCTCGTGCCCGGCTGGCCGTCGCCGTACACCATGATGTGCGACGGCATCCATGCCGCGTTCGCGCCGGTCGTACCGCTGCCGGTGTCGAACACCACGTGCGCGAAGCTCTTCACGCCGCGCCCATCGTTGAAGATGCCGTTGCGGTTGTGCGTCGTCTTGTAGTAGTCCCAAGTTAATGCGAGACCATAATCTATGTCGGCGGCGACGGTCTGCCGGTCGGTGGTCGTGTTGTTGCCCCACACGTTCGTGCTGCTCGTGAAGATCGGCAGATCGGTCGCTTGCTCGACGTCCTCCGCGATCAGCCCGCGGCCGTCGTACACGGAGCCGCTGCCGCGATTCGGATCGAGCATCCGGTATGCGTTCGTGCCGGTCTGGTCGGTGGTCAGCGTCAGCGTGCCGTAGTACAGCGAGCGGCCGGTGCCGGTCGCGGCGGCGGTCTTGATCAGGTCCTGCGCATCGAGCACGGTGCCCGTGCGCGCGTCGACGTAGTACAGCACCGCATCGCCGTGCGCGTCGGTCGACTTGCCGTATACGCGCACCGCATACGCCAGCGTCGGCGTGACGTCGCGTGCGAACACGACGAGTTCCGCTTCGTCAACACGGCGCACGTCCGAATTGAAACGCGCGACCGCGATGCGCTTGACCCGGGCCGCGCCTACGTCGGGCGCGTTGCGCACCACGAAGCGGTCGCCAACCTTGCCGACCTTGCCGGCGAGATTGACCGGCGCGGGCTGGGTCACGCTCGCTTGCTTCAGTTGCCCCTTGCTCGAATGGACGACGACGTCGCCGCCGATCACGGGCAGCCCCGCATAGAAGCGGTCGAAGCGCACGTGCTCGGTGCCGTCGGGATCGACGATCACGTCGCGGACCTGGAACTGGTCGCCGTCCGTCGGCGCGCCCGCCAGCGGCGCCGCGAATTTCAACGTGCGTGCGGCGCTGCCGGTAGCCAGACTGAAGGCGGACGGGTTCTGCTGGATCAGTTGCAGCGCCTTGTCGACCGCGGCCGACTGGTCGCCGGCTTGGGCAAAAGCGCTGAGACTCGCAAGGGTAATCGCGGTGATGGACAGCAGACGAGACAGTTTCTTCATGTAATCCCCCAGATTGTGAATAAAAGCGTGAATTTCGAGGAATGCATCAAGCACCAACCTTGATATAAGACATGTCGCGAACCGCAGACGCATGCTAGAAGGTCGCTTCTATAATTACAAGATATTTTCTGGCAGATTAATTTTTAACAATGAAGATGTTAATCAAGTCAGGATTTGGTGAGAAACATGAAATGATCTTGTTGGTCGCGTTGACGGTATCGGCAACATCGCGCCGAAGGCGTGCGCGTGGCGAGCGTCGGGAGATTCGGGCGCGGAGCGGGGCGGGGCGTGACGCTGCTGGAGCGGAACGGGCGATTTGAAGCGGAACGACAACGATAGCCGGAATCTGTTTTACTGAATATTGACTTTGATTGTTGCTTTTGTTTTCATCGAAATAAAATTGACACAAGATGCCGCGTTTATCATTTATGGCAGCAACTGTCTTTAAATGTGCAACGGACCTCCGGCATCCACGCAAGTGCGTCCGATGCAGATACCGCGCAGGCGATCGGATCTGCAGTCGAAACTACAAGACCCAGTGTTGACAAGAATGCCATTCGTTGTCTGGCGCGAAATTCCACATTGAATTAGAGATAAAAATAAGCAAATCCATATATGGGGTAAACGATAGGGCGTTTGTCGCATTTGATTTAAAAAAAATTTCCTAAGATGATCTGGCGGGGATGCGCAGATTGAATTGTCGTCCGTCGCTTCAAAATCATTACGACATCGGCCCTTTTTAAAAAAATTTATTGAAAAATTTCACCCGAGCCTCGGGTAGTCGAAAACGGGGCGGAGAGACCTATTTCTGACGAAAATCATTCCGAGCATGAGCGCCGAATGCTTCCGAAAAGCATACAGCCAGAATCTCGGGTGACGTGGATTTTGTTTGTCAAAAAAATATCGAATCGTCAATCGCGTATTACGGAGGCGCTTATGTAAGAAAATCAAGCTACAGATGAAATATGTGCGTCGAGACACAAAATCTATCTTTCATCGTGGAGACCGGAAAATGCCTTCTTATTACGTCGATTTCAACAATGGCACCCAACAAACCTGGACGATGGCTGTCTATCAGACCCTGCCGAGTTCCATTGGATTGGAGAGCGTGTCGTGGAAGCAAACGACCGTCCCTCAAAGCGGTTCCAGCGGTGTGACGTGGGATATTCTTTACAACGTCGCCATTGCCAATTACCAACAGATTGGCGGCATCGGGGTCTATAAAGCCAGTCAGACGTTGAAGGCGGAATTGGGGACGGCATGGGACTGCGTTTTCCAAGATAACGTCCAGCAACTGGTGCCGGCGAGCGGATCCGTACCGGCCGATTCCATCCTCATCAATAACAAGTCGGCCAGTCTCGCGAACCTTGGCATCGGCATGAGCGGTCAAGGATCCGTGTACAAGAAGGGGGTGGTCAGCGGCGCATCGGCTCAGTTCCAGGTGACGCCGACTTATTGGGTCGGCTTGTTCAATTCACTCGTCCTCGGCGAAGTGATCTCGAGCAACGTCGTCGTCGGGCCGCTGCAGCTGACCTATCCTAGCGGGCTGAATCTCGCGACCGTCAATGCGACCATGGACGGCAGCACGATCAAGCTCAACATCACTTATGGCCAGCAAGTGGCGGTCGAAAACAATGTGGTGGAAAGGCTCATTGCTGCGCAACCGGCGAGATCCGGGCTTTTGCTCGAATACGATAACTAAACGGCCAGGACACGGTTGTCATATGAGAGATAGGCGCCGTAACGGCGCCTGTCTCTTTACCCGCCATTTTTCGATCCGGATCATCGACATGCGCACTATTGCCAAGATTCTCTTTCCGACCTTGTTGGCTTGCCTTGTTTTCAACGGAGAAGCCGGCGCCGCCCAAAAATCCTTCTGCTATTTCCATCACAATTGCCCCGCCGACGGAAAGCTGCCGAAAGGTCAGCTGCCCGAGCAATACACCAAGCGGCAGTGCACGAACGGAGGAGGAAAGAGCTGGGGCGACGGCCCGAAGAGCTGCGAGAACGTGAACGATTGACGACGTCGGTGTTGAGGGCCGACTTCAGAGGGGATGGCGAAAACGCCGACGCCGCCGCATTTCTGCTGGGCGGAACCGGTCGGTATGGGGAATCTTTCCTGTCACAACCGCTCGATCGTCGTGAAAAACCATCCGAGCGAAGCAGGCTGCGATTGACTCGACCAACAAGGGGCCGCGAAGCGCCCCTTGTATTTTGACCGGGTGAGCGGGCGTGTCCACGAAACGCCGGTCGGCCCAAAACGCACAGCCACGCCCTGCATTCCGGCATGGCTCGACGCTTATTGCGGGCACGTATCGCACGCCGCATCCAGCACCTCATGTCCCGCCAGGAATCGCAGGAGCGTCCAGTTGAACGTGCCGGCACGATCGACGTTCGGATGATGGCCGCTTCCGGGCAGCATGCCGAACCGGGCGCCTGGAATCATCGCGGCAAGTCGCTGGCCCTCGATGGCCGGATGGATTCCGTCATCCTCGCTTTGCAGCACGAGTGTCTCGCTGCGTACGAGATTCAGTCGCCTTCGGACGTCGTAGCTTGCGATTCCGTCGCACAAGCGGGCCAGATAGGCGGGATTGGCCGCAGCGGCCTGTGCGTGCCCGATCTGATATGCGATTTCACCGTCCTCCGATTGCGCGTACTCCGCGCTGACCAGTGACGGCCACCTGTCCTCGAACCAGCGGATCGCACCGTCGTCGCGCTGGAATCCGGCTTTCCACAGCTCGAAACGGCGCACGGCATCGTCGGCGGTCGAATTCGAGAATCCGTTGCAGACGACCAGCTTCCCGACGCGCGACGGTGCATCGATCGCCATCGTCAGCGCGATCGCGCCACCGAACGAGAGGCCCACCAGCGTCGCGCTGTCAAGACCGAGATGATCGAGGAGATGCTCCAGAGCGCTGGCCAGCGCCGGGGTATCGAGCGTGCGATCCGGATGAGACGATGCGCCGTGACCGGGAAGATCAGGCACGATGACGCGATAACCTGCCTGACGAAGGAACGGAATCTGCCGCGCCCATGCGCGGCCGCAGCTACCCAGATCGTGAATCAGCATGACCGGAATGCCGCTGCCGACGTCCGCATAATAGATGTCGTGGTCTCTGAGTGATAGTTTTGTCAATTGTCTGCTCCAGTGACGTGCGCACGGGCGCCCTCGTGGTTATCTTAATATTGAGATATATTGATGACAAGCGCTCATCGAGCGCATCTTCGAATGAGAGGACATTCATGACCGTGCGGGGCCAGGAAGATCACGTCGACCACGTCGTTGCGCAATGGCATGGCCAGCGTCCGGAGCTCGACGTTGCGTCGATGGAGATCTTTGGACGGCTGGCGCGGCTCGCGAAGCATTGCGAAAAGGCGCGCGCCGAAGCGCTGTCGCCGTTCGGCTTCAAGGAAGGCGAATTCGATGTATTGGCAACGTTACGGCGGGCGGGCAAGCCGTACGAGCTGTCGCCGACGCAGCTCTATCGCTCGCTGATGATCACGTCGGGGGCGATCACCAACCGGTTGATGCGGCTCGAACAGGCCGGCTTCGTCGAGCGCGTGCCGAATCCGCAGGACGGCCGGGGACTTGCCGTGCGGTTGACGAAAGCAGGCCTCGAACTGATTGACCGTGCCGTCGACGTTCACGTCGACACCCAGAACCTGTTGCTCGGCGGCCTGGACGGCGACGCGCGTACGACGCTCGCCGCGTTACTGAAGCGCGCGCTGCTCGCGCTGCCGGGCGAGGCACTGCCGCCGGACGGCGAGGATTAGCGGCGACAGGGGAGAGCGTACGCTCATGCGATATCTGGCCGGGTCTTGCGAGGGGCCTGAAACAGTGACAACAACAACGATCAGGAAATAACGTGCTCAACAACAACGTATTGCGCCAACTTGATCTGCAGGACGTGATGGTGTTCCTGTGCCTGTACGAACACAAAAGTGCGAGACGCACCGCTGAAGTCATGAGCATCAGCCAGCCGACCGTCAGTTATTGCCTGAAACGGCTGCGCAACTGCTTCCACGACGCGCTGTTCGACGTCGATCACGGCAGTCTCGTCGCGACGTCCAAGGCCGAAGCCATCGAGCCTTATCTGCGTAACGTGATCGACGCGGTGAACCACTGCGCGGACATGGATGACGATCAGGTCGCCGCGTCGGCGCGCCGTGTCATTCGCGTATGCGCACCCGAGTATTTCGAGCTGCTGCTGTTGCCGGGCGTGCTCGAGTCGTTCATGAAGCGTGGCCGGGAAACCTCGCTGGTCGTCGACCGGCTTGGCCGCGAACTGCCGGTCGAACGGCTACTGGCCGGCGAAATTGATTTCGCGATCGGCTTTGGTCCCGGTTATCACCGGCTCCATCCCGACCTGCAATGGGAATCCGTCCTGTCCGACACGTTCGTGTGCCTGACCGCGTCGCGCACACTTGCCCCATCGACACGTGTATCGCTCGACGAGTTCTGCGACATGCACCACGTCTTTCCGACGCCGTGGATTTCCGAGCGGAACATGATCGACGGCTGGCTCGAAAAGCTCGGACGGTCGCGCAACATCGTCGCGCGGGCGAACACTTACCAGGCCTGCCTGAATATCGTCGCGCGGCTACCGGTCGTGCTGATCCTGCCGCGGCGCCTGATTCCGTACCTGTCGATTCCGACCTCCGTGCAGATTTGCGAGGTGCCGCTCGGCTTCCCGACCTTCACCCTCGACGTCATCTGGTCCACCCAGATGGAAAAGAACCCCGACATCCGCACGATGCGCACACTGTTCAAGGATCTCGCGAGCGCGAACGCACTCGAGCCGGGGGAACTGCCCCGCGCGTAGCAACCGGCCCCGGCCGACGTCCGGTTTGTTGACGGTGAGGAAGCAACGGCCGGCTTCCTTGCAGGACCCTAAACAAAATTTACATTCTCCATTTAATTTTTAAAACGGTCTGCCCAGCCGTGTCGGTAGATTGGTCAGTGTTCGACGAAGCCGCGCTTCGAACTCAAGACCAACCACACTGAGAGGCAACCATGATGGATGTAGTTGACGTAGTCACTGCGCAGGTTCAGCACAAACCATTGCCGCGTTTCGGCTTCGAGTTGATCGAAAGCCTCGAACCGGGCCAGAAGGCGATCGATCTTGTCGATACCGACCAGTTGTACGAGCAGCTCGCCCACTCGGGCGTCGTGATCTACCGCAATTTCGCGGACTCGCTCGAGGATTTCAACCGTTTCGTCAGCCAGCACTCGGCGCGCGTCACGTTCGACCCGGCGCGCAAGACCTCGACGGAAAACACCGCGGAGATCGATGCCGGCGCGCTCGAAATGGGCCTGCACCGCGAAAACGGCAACCTGCCGTTCACGCCCGACCTGCAATGGTTCTACTGCCTCGAGCCGGCGCGCGTCGGCTCCGAGACGACGATCTGCGACGGGCAGCGCGTACTGCACGAACTGACGCCGGCCGTGCGTCGCCTGTTCGAGCAGCGCCAGATCAAGTATGCGCGCCGCATTCCCTGGCCGAACGTGCAGCGCTTCCTGAGCATCGAGCTGCAGGTGCCGGCTGACGAAGTGAACGACTCGCATCTCGAGGTCGTCAACCAGCGCGTGCGCGGCCAGCAGTATCGCCGTCTCGACCCGTTCCTCGTATCGTCCGAGCGCGTGACCGACGCGATCACCACCAGCTGCTTCTCCGGCCGCCGCGCGTTCTGCAACTCGCTGCTCGGACCGAGCGTGAACTACGAGCCGCCGCTGATCACCTGGGCCGACGGCACCGACATCGATTTCGAGGTGTGGGACGAAATCAAGGACGTGACCGCCCGCTATACGTACGACCTGTTCTGGAACAAGGGCGACATCGTCGCAATCGACAACAGCCGCGTGATGCATGGCCGCCGCCGCCTCGCGGACACGGGACGCCGCATCTTCGGTGCCCAAAGCTATCGCAAGGGAGCCATCGCATGATCAGCGCACTCATCGAACGTCATTTCGCCGAAGCACCGAACCGCGTCGTCGTGAAGGAAATGGACGGTCGCGAATACTCGCTGGACGAACTGCGCGCGGACGTCGCACGCATCGCCGCCACACTGCAGGACGTGTACGGCGACTGCAGCGGCCTCGTGTTCGGGATCGCCGCGCGCTCCAGCTACACGTGGGTCGCGACGATGCTCGCAATCTTCCGCGTGAAGGCCGTGCTGCTGCCGGTACCGATCGAATTCTCCGACGAGCAGATCGGCAGCCTGCTGCACAAGGCGACCGCGATCTTCACGCAGGATGCGCATACCGCCGCGCGGATCGGCGCGATCCTGCCGGGCATCGCCTGCCTCGACGCCGCGAGCGGGCGCGACGCGTGGCCGGCAGCCGGCGCACGCGCCGGAGAGCGGATCGAGCCGGGCATCTGCGGGATCATCCATACGTCCGGCACGACCTCGAAGCCGAAGGGCGTGAAGATTCGCGACGAGGCCGTCGGCCTGCTCGTGACCAACGTGCTGAAACGTGTGCCGGCCGGCCCGCTCGACTACCTGTCGATCGTGCCGATGAGCCTGCTGATCGAGCAGGTGCTCGGCGTGTTCCTGCCGGTGCTGTCCGGCGGCTCGCTGACGCTGATGCCGGCGAACTACGCCGAGTATGGTTCGCGCAGCGGCAATGCACGCGACTACCTGGACCTGATCGCCCGCGTCGATCCGAACTTCCTGTACCTGCCGCCGAAGCTGCTCGAGGAAGCCGATGCACTGCTCGAATCGACCAGCGTGACGCAGCTGTTCGGCCGCCGCAACCCGCACATCATCACGGGCGGCGCGAAGATTCCGGCCACCGTGCTCGAATCGCTGGACAAGCGCGGCGTGCAGGTCTACGAGGCCTACGGGCTCAGCGAGAACAGCTCGATCATCTCGCTGAACTACCCGGGCCAGCGCCGCATCGGCTCGGCCGGCACGCTGCTCGACGGGATCCTGCCGGTGATCGTCGACGGCGAGCTGCGTGTACGCACGCCGACGCTCTGCGCGGGCTACTACAACTCGGACGACACGTCGTGCGAGCTGACCGACGGTTACCTGCATACCGGCGACATCGCCGAGATCGTCGACGGCTTCCTGTACATCACCGGCCGCAAGAAGCACGTGATCATCCTGTCGACGGCGCGCAACATCTCGCCGGAGTGGGTCGAGACGGTCTACAAGGAAAGCGCGCTGATCGACGACATCGTGGTGTTCGGCGAAGGGCGCGAGGAGCCGGCGGCGATCGTGCTGTCCGCGCACGATGAAGCGGCGGTGCGCGACGAGATGGTGCGACTCGAACCTCGGCTCGCGGATTTCGCGCGGGTGCGGCGGGTCAGGGTGGTGACCGACATCGAGCGTTTCCGCAAGGACTACTACACGGTCACCGGGCGGCCGCGCCGCCAGCTGATCGAGCGCGACCACGCGGCGTCGCTGTACTGACCGGGAGCCCAACGTGCACATCGTACGAACCTTCCATCCGGGTCAGGGCGCCTATCGCCAGATCCAGCTCGCGGTCACGCAGCATTACTACCAGGCGCACGGCGCGCGGCCCGAGCCGCGGCCGGACCAGTTCTGGTGCCTGACCGACCGCGCGATGTCGTTGCCCGGCTATGCGTGCGTGGGGCTCAGCTGGGGGGACAGCGCGCCGCTGTTCTCCGAACACTACCTCGACGAGTCGCTCACGCGCCTGTACGGGCTGTCGCGCGCCGAACTCGTCGAACTCGGGCAGTTCTCGTCGTTCGGCTCGAAGGGCGCCGGGCGCTACCTGATCTCGAATGTGTTCCGCACGCTGGCCCAGCATCATTACCGGTACGTGCTGATGACGGCGACGGAGCGGGTGCGCCACATCGTGCAGTCGCTGCAGATCGCCTACGACGATCTCGGCCCCGCGTGCGTGAGCCGGGTACGTGACACGCATGTCGACTGGGGCACGTACTACGACAACGCGCCGCGCGTCATCATGGTGAAGATCGACGACCTGGCCGCCCGCAACGATCTGCCGATGTGGAGCCCGCTCGACGATGCACCGTCGGCGCGCATGCCGCTGAGGCAGGTCGAACTGGCCGCAAACGGTCACTGATCCCGACGGGCCGCACGCATGCGCGTCGGCCTGTCCCGTCATTTCAGGAACGTCCCCATGTCCGATTCCAAACGATACGAAAACTTTCTCGTGTTCCTGGCGCCGCTGATCAACAGCGTCGGCGGGATCGCGATCGACCTCTATGCGCCGAGCATCCCGGCCATCGGTCGAGAACTCAACGTCGCGCCGAGCATGATGCAGAACACGATCACGATCACGCTCGTGTTCTATGCGATCGGCCAACTCGCATTCGGCATGCTCGCCGACTGGTGGGGCCGCCGCCCGTCGGTGCTGTTCGGCCTCGCGCTGTTCATCGCCGGCAGCGTGCTCGCGGTCGTCGCCCCATCGTTCGAAGTGCTGATGATCGGGCGCGCGATCCAGGGCTTCGCGATCGGCTCCTGCCAGGTCGTCGCGCGCGCCGTGCTGGTCGACCGGCTGAAGGGCGACCGCTTCCGCGTCGCGATCGTCTATCTCAGCCTGGCATTCGGCCTCGGCCCCGTGATCGCGCCGTATATCGGCGGACACGTGCAGGAGTGGGCCGGCTGGCGCTGGAACTTCGTCGTCTACTGCGGGTACGGCCTCGTCGTGCTGTCGTTCGCGTTCGCCGGCCTGCGCGAGACGTTGCGGCCGGAACTGCGGCGCACGCCGCGGCAAACCATCGCGGGCTACCGCGAGATCCTGTCCGATCCGCATTTCCTGTCGGCGGTCGCGATGCTCGGCATGAGTTTTTCCGCGTTCCTGATGTGGAACGTGATCGGCCCGTACATCGTGCAGTTCCGTCTCGGTCATTCCGCGTCGTATTTCGGCTCGACGGCGCTTGGCGTCGGGCTGTGCTACCTCGGCGGCACGACGCTGAACCGGAGCCTGATCCGCCGCTACAGCGGCGAGCAGCTGATGCGCGGCGGCATCGCGACGTTTGCCCTCGGGGTGGCCTGCGTGGCCTCGAGCGGCGGCGAGCTGATCCTGCTGACCGCGCTCGGCGGCATCATGCTGATTGCCTTCGCGCAGGGCTTCATCTTCTCCAATGCGATGGCCCGCTCGATGGCGCTGTTCCCGGGTCGGGCCGGCGCCGCGGCGAGCCTGCAAGGGTGCCTGATGCTGGCGCTCGGTTCCATCGTGTCAGGGGTCGTCAGCGCGCTGCCGATCGAAACGAATGCGGCGATCGCCGTCATGTTCGCGTGCCTGCTGGGCGTGACCATGGTCGGTTTCCGGCAACTGCATCGCCTGCATCCGCAGGTGGCGCGATGAAGACGGCCCTCGCGCTCGCGTTGCGGCTCGTGCTCGGCGCCTTCTGGTGCTGGGCCGGACTCACGAAGCTGGTCGGACACTTCGATGCCGGGCCGTTCCTCACGGCCGCCGTCTCGCGCTCGGCGGCGGCGCCCGAAGCCGTGCGAAGCGCACTGATCGGCGCGATCGGGCACGTCGCGCTGCCGCATGTCGCGCTGGTCAATTTCGCCGTGCCCTGGCTCGAGCTGGCAGCGGGCGTGTCGATCCTGCTCGGCGTCGCGACCGCTTGGGGTATCGGCACGGCGGCCGCGCTGTCCGCGCTGTTCCTGATGTGCGGTGCCGTCAGCACCAACCCGTTGCTGCTGTTCGGCGCGGTCGTGCTGGCGATGTCGCATCCGTATGCTCGCGCGTGGACCCTTCACGCGTGGCGCTCGCCTGCTGCGACCCTCTGACCGTCGTAGCAGGTGCTTTTTTGGCCGCATGACCCGACGTCCCGGGCATGCGGTTTTTTTTCGTCCGGTGCGCGAAATATTTAATCAGGAATTCAAAAAATTGACATCCGGCTCATGCCGCCCTGTCCAAACTGATGCCATGACAGACTCGATCGGAAATTCTCCATGAGACGCTCAATGTTCTTTACCGCCGGCGCGCTGGCCATCCTGTTCGGTGCATTATTCCTCTGGCGCACGGAGCGCGTGTCGGCTGCCGATCGGCCGGTGCCGCCGCCCGCACCGTTGCCGGTCGAAACCGTCGTCGTGAATCCGCAGTCGACGGCGCCGACGCTCGACGCGGTTGGCTCGCTCGAAGCCGTGCGGCAAGTGACGATCGCGCCGGAAGTCGCGGGCCGCATCGTCGGCATCCAGTTCGTCGCCGGCTCGCGTGTGAGCGCCGGTCAAGCGCTGGTGCAGCTCTACGACGCGCCCGAACAGGCGAAGCTTGCCGGGCTGCAGGCGAAGGCGGACTACACGCGCCGCCAGTTCGCGCGCTCCGAGCAGCTGGCGCCGAACGGCGCCGAGCCGAAGGCGACCTTCGACGTGCGCCGCTACGAACTCGATGCCGCGCGCGCCGATATCCGCGAGACCCAGGCGGTGATCACGCAGAAACTGATTCGCGCGCCGTTCTCCGGCGTGATCGGGCTGCGACGCGTGAATCTCGGGCAGTACCTGAACCCGGGCGACGCGATCGCGACGCTCACCGATCTCGACACGCTGCATGCGAATTTCACGGTGCCGCAGAAGGCATTGAGCCGCGTCGCGCTCGGCCAGACCGTGCGCGTGACGACCGATGCGTATCCGGGACGGTCGTTCGACGGGCGCGTGACCGCCATCGAGCCGCAGGTCGGCGACGAGACCCGCAACATCACCGTGCAGGCCACCGTGACCAATGCCGGCCAACTGCTGCGCCCGGGCATGTACATCGACGCCCATCTGATGCTGCCGGGCCGCGACGCGGTGATCAGCGTGCCGGATACGGCGGTGCAGACGTCGCAGGCGGGCGACACCGTGGTCGTGGTCGAGCAGCGGGACGGGCGCGGCATCGGCGTCGCGCGCGTGCGCAAGGTGCGCACCGGCACGCGCGACCAGGGCCGCATCGTCATCGAGGACGGGCTGCGCGCCGGCGACGCGGTCGTGACGACCGGGCAGCTGCGCGTCGCGCCGGGCGCGAAGGTGCAGGCGCTCGCCGATGCATCGACGCAACGGGAGACCGTGCGATGAGCCAGACCACGCAAGGCGCGCGTTTCACCGATATCTTCGTGCGGCGGCCGGTGCTGTCGCTCGTGTGCAGCGTGCTGATCCTGCTGATCGGACTGCGCTCGCTCGGCGCGCTGCCGGTGCGCCAGTATCCGATGCTGGAGAGCGCGACGATCAGCGTCGAGACCGCCTATCCCGGCGCGTCGCAGGCGTTGATGCAGGGTTTCGTGACGACGCCGATCGCGCAGTCGATCGCGACCGCGGACGGCATCGAGTACCTGACGTCCACGTCGACCCAGGGCAAGAGCGTCGTGAAGGCGCGGCTGCGCCTGAATGCCAACGCCGACCGCGCGATGACGGAAATCATGGCGAAGGTGCAGGAGGTCAAGTACAAGATGCCCGAAGGCGCGTACGACTCGGTGATCACCAAGCTCACCGATGCGCCCACGGCCGTCATGTATCTCGGCTTCTCGAGCGATACGCTGTCGATCCCCGAGATCACCGACTACGTGGTGCGAGTCGCGCAGCCGCTGGTCACCACGGTGCCGGGCGTGGCATCGGCCGAGATCGTCGGCGGGCAGAACCTCGCGATGCGGGTCTGGCTCGACGCCGCGCGGCTGGCCGCGCACGGGTTGTCGGCCGCGGATGTGTCGGCCGCGCTGAAGGCGAACAACGTCCAGGCCGCACCGGGCCAGTTGAAGGGCGCGCTCACCGTCGCCGACATTTCCGCGAACACCGATCTGACCGACGTTGCCGCGTTCGGCAACCTCGTCGTGAAGTCCGATGCGAACGGGGGTTTCGTGCGGCTGCGCGACGTCGCGACGATCGAGCTGGGCGGCCAGCAGTACAGCGCGAGCGCGTTGATGAACGGCCACCGCGCAGTGAACATCGCCATCAACGCGACGCCGTCGGGCAACCCGCTCGACATCGTGCGCGGCGTGCAGGCACTGCTACCGACGATGGAGCGCAGCAAGCCGGCCAGCATCCAGATCGGCGACGTGTTCGACGTCGCGCGCTTCGTCAATGCGTCGATCGACGAGGTGCGCGAGACGATCATCGAGGCGATCGCGATCGTGGTCGTCGTGATCTTCCTGTTCCTCGGTTCGTTCCGCGCGGTCATCATCCCGGTCGTGACGATTCCGCTCGCGCTCGTCGGCTCCGCGGCGCTGATGCTCGCCGCGGGATTCTCGTTAAACCTGCTGACGCTGCTCGCGATGGTGCTGGCGATCGGGCTCGTCGTCGACGACGCGATCGTCGTCGTCGAGAACATCCACCGGCACATCGAATCCGGTGAGCCACCCGCGCGCGCGGCGCTGCTCGGCGCGCGCGAGATCGCGTCGCCGGTGATCGTGATGACGATCACGCTGATCGCGGTGTACGCCCCGATCGGGCTGATGGGCGGGCTGACCGGTTCGCTGTTCCGCGAATTCGCGTTCACGCTCGCCGGCGCGGTGTGCGTGTCGGCGCTGATCGCGCTGACCTTGTCGCCGATGCTGAGCTCGCTGCTGCTCGACAGCAAGATGTCGGAAGGGCGCATCGCGCGTGCGATCGAACACACGCTGTCGCGCATAACACGCGGCTACCGGCACCTGCTGCATGCGAGCCTTGCCGCACGGCCGGCGGTGCTCGTGTTCGGCGCGGGCGTGCTGCTCGGCATCGGCCTGCTGTTCAGCGGCGTGAAGCGCGAACTGGCGCCGCAGGAGGACCAGGGCTCGATCATGTTGCAGGTCAAGGCGCCGCAGTATGCGAACCTCGACTACCTCGAACGCTACGCGCCGCAGGTCGAGAAGGTGTTTCGATCGCTGCCGGAGGCCGATACGAGTTTCGTGCTGAATGGCGTCGGTGGCGCCAATCTCGGCTTCGCCGGCGTCAACCTCGTCGACTGGTCGAAGCGCACGCGCGGCGCCGCCGAGCTGCAGGCGCTCGTGCAGACGCGCGCGAATGCCATCGCCGGCGACCAGGTGTTTACGTTCCTGCTGCCGTCGCTGCCCGCGTCGAGCGGCGGCCTGCCGATCCAGATGGTGCTGCGCGCGCCCGCGGACTTCAAGGACATCTTCGCGACCATGGACAAGCTGAAGGCCGCCGCGTCGAAGAGCGGGCTGTTCGCGGTCGTCGACAGCGACCTGACGTTCGACAGCCGCGCGGTGGGCGTGACGATCGACCGCAACCAGGCGAATGCGCTCGGCGTCACGATGAAGGACATTGCCGATACGCTCGCGGTGCTCGTCGGCGAGAACTACGTGAATCGTTTCGATCACGACGGCCGCTCGTACGACGTGATTCCGCAGGTCGCACGCGCGGAGCGACTGTCGTCCGAGATGCTGAACCGCTACTACGTGAAGACGCGCAGCGGCAAGATGGTCGCGCTGTCGACCGTCGTGCGCGTGTCGAACGGCAGCCAGGCAAACGCGCTCACGCAATTCAACCAGCTGAATTCGGCCACGCTGTCGGCGGTGACCGCACCCGGCGTGACGATGGGGCAGGCGGTCGAATTCCTGCAGAAGCAAACATTGCCGGCCGGCTATGACATCGACTGGCTCGGCGAATCGCGGCAATACGTGCAGGAAGGCAACCGGCTGACCGTCACGTTCGTGTTCGCGCTCGTCGTGATCTTCCTCGTGCTCGCCGCGCAGTTCGAAAGCTTGCGCGATCCGCTCGTGATCCTCGTGTCGGTGCCGCTGTCGGTGTGCGGCGCGCTGGTGCCGCTGTATCTCGGCTTCGCGACGCTGAACATCTATACGCAGATCGGGCTCGTCACGCTGATCGGCCTGATTTCCAAGCACGGGATCCTGATGGTGAGCTTCGCGAATGAGCTGCAGCGCACGCAGCACCTCGACCGGCGCGCGGCGATCGAGCACGCGGCCGCGGTGCGCCTGCGGCCGATCCTGATGACGACTGCCGCGATGGTCGCCGGGCTCGTGCCGCTGATTTTCGCGCGCGGTGCGGGCGCAGCCAGCCGCTTCGCGATCGGCATCACGGTCTCGACCGGCATGCTGGTCGGCACGCTGTTCACGCTGTTCGTGCTGCCGACCGTCTACACGTTGATCGCCAAGCGGCATCGCGAGGCGGCGACCAGCGAGCGGGCACGTGTGCTGGAGACGGTATGAGCGAGCAATTTGAAACGCGCGCCGCAGTGGTGCGCAACGGGAGCAACATGAATCGGATCCGCGTTGCGGCTGCCGCGGTAGCCGCGCTCTTCGCCACGGGCTGCACGATGGCGCCGCATTACACGCGGCCCGACGCGCCTGTCGCACAGGCGTTCCCGACCGGCGGCGTCTATGCGACGCAACCGGGTGCCGCGGCCCGCGCGCGCAGCGCGAACGGTCAGGCGGCCGCCGCCATCGGCTGGCGCGAGTTCTTCGTCGATCCGCGCCTGCAGCGGCTGATCGAGATCGCGCTGAAGAACAACCGCGACCTGCGCGTGTCGGTGCTGAACATCGAGGCGGCGCGTGCGCAGTACCAGATCACGCGCGCCGGCCTGTTCCCGACGCTCGATGCAGCGGGTTCGGGCAACATCCAGCGCTATCCGGCTGGCGTGTCGACGACGGGCGCGCCGCTGATCACGCGCGCCTACAACGTCGGTTTGTCCGCGTCGTGGGAGCTTGATCTGTTCGGCCGCGTGCAGAGCCTGAAGGACCAGGCGCTCGCGCAGTACCTGTCGACCGCGTACGCGCGGCAGGCGTCGGAAATCTCGCTGGTGTCGCAGGTGGCCGATCAATACCTGGCGGTGCTGTCGACCGACGATCTGCTGAAGGTCACGGAAGACACGCTGAAGACTGCGCAAGCATCGTATGACCTGACGAAGCTGCAGTTCGACAACGGTACGGGCTCCGAGCTCGACCTGCGTCAGGCGCAGACGGTCGTCGAGACGGCGCTCGCGAACCAGCAGGCTCAGGCACGTGCCCGCGCGCAGGCCGTGAACGCGCTGGTATTGCTGATCGGCGAGCCGTTGCCGGACGATCTGCCGCCGGGCATGCCGCTCGACTCGCAGAACCTGCTGACGGACGTGCCGGCCGGGTTGCCGTCGGATCTGCTGACGCGTCGTCCTGACGTGATGCAGGCCGAACAGACGCTGCTGGCCGCGAACGCGAACATCGGCGCGGCACGTGCGGCGTTCTTCCCGAAGATCTCGCTGACGGCCGCGTTCGGCACCGCGAGCCCGACGCTCGGTGGCCTGTTCAAGGCCGGTACGGCGGCGTGGTCGTTCGCGCCGAACATTGCGCTGCCGATCTTCGAAGGCGGGCAGAACATCGCGAACCTCGATCTCGCGAACGTGCAGAAGCGCATCGAGATCGCGAACTACGAGAAGGCGATTCAATCGGCGTTCCGCGAAGTGTCGGACGGGCTGGCCGCACGCGGCACGTACGACCAGCAGATCGCTGCGCTGGAACGCAACGAGCACGCGCAGCAGCGCCGCTTCGACCTGTCGGACCTGCGTTACAGGAAAGGCGTCGACAGCTACCTGTCGGTGCTGACCGCGCAGACCGACCTGTACTCGGCGCAGCAGTCGCTGATCAATGCGCGGCTGGCGCGCTGGACCAACCTGGTTACGCTTTACCGTGCGTTGGGCGGGGGCTGGGTAGAGCGAAGTGGGGAGAGGGCCCGGGAAGCCGACGCCCTGTAATTTTTCTTTGTCCGCCACGGTGCCGGCCAGCGACAACACGATCCGCTGGCCGGTCGACACCCGCGTGAGCTAAGCATCCGGCCCGGCCTTCGATTCCTTGCAACCGGTCATCATCGCCACGGTAATCGTCGGCTAGAATTCCCCGTGCTCGCGACGCGCAAGCACATGTGGGGCCGATGACGAATGCATCGCGCAATCCAGCGCGGCACAACCGCCGATCGGCGACGGAAACAAGGAAAACTCCGCAAGTGCACAACGCGGGGCCGGGGTGGTGGTATGGCTAAAGTGCTGTTGCTCGATGACGAGGTCGAGTTACGCGAGGAAATCGCCGCGTTTCTGGAACGGCGTGGCTGGCTGGTCAGTCAGGCCGGCACGGTTGCGGAATTCCGGGAACGGGCGGCGGATCTCGCATTCGCGATCATCGACGTGATGCTGCCGGACGGGAGCGGCTTCGACGCGGCTGCGTGGCTCAGGGCCCGGCATCGCGACTGCGGCATCGTCATGCTGACCGCGCGAGGGGAGACGCAGGACAAGATCAATGGCCTGGTTGGCGGGGCCGATCATTATCTCGTCAAGCCGGTGAAGCTGATCGAACTCGACGCCATTCTTCAGGCCCTCGGCCGCCGGGTCGCCAGCGACTGGCGGCTCGACCGTCAGGCACGCGTGCTGTTCGCGCCGGACGGCGGGCGGCTCGACCTGTCGGCCGGCGAGATCGGCCTGCTCGCCCTGCTGGCGCGCCATCCGTCCGAGGCTGTCAGCCGGCGGCAGATCGCGGAGGCGTTCGGTTTCGACTGGGTCGACTACGACGAGCGCAGGCTGGAGACGATGGTAAGCCGACTTCGGCAGCGCTGGCGTGGCGAGTCGGGCTCGGAGCTGCCGCTGAAGACCGTGCATCGCACCGGTTACGCGTTCGCCGCGCCGCTGATGGTCGGCTGAGCAGCAACGGCCACCGCGTCCGCGTTCGCCGGCAAGAAGACGGTCGCCCGGCAGCCGTGCCCCTCGTTGCTGACCAGACTCAATGTACCGCCCTGCATCTCGACCATGCGGCGTGCCAGCGGCAGACCGAGGCCCGTGCCGGGTTTGCGGCCCACGTTGCGGCCGCGATAGAAACGGTCGAACACGTGCGGCAGGTCCGCCGGTGCAATACCGGGGCCGCCATCCTCCACTTCCAGTTCCACGCCGCCCGGCACACGCCGGCCGCGCAACACGATCCGGGTGCCGCCGGGCGTGTATTTGACGGCATTATCGGCGAGCGTGCGCAGCACGAGGCGCGTCAGGCCGACGTCGCATGCAAAGGCGTCCGGGAGATCTTTCGCGTCGATTTCGATGCGGTGGCCGTCGGACAGCACCCCGGCGGCGGTGGCCGCATCGTCGAGCAAGGCTGCCAGGCCGGCGTGGTCGATGCGGGGTCCGCGCCGCAGCAGTTCGAAACCGTCCTCGTGCAACGCGTCATTGATCAGCACCGTCAAACGCTGCGTCGCGCGCAGGATCTTCTGGTAGCGCGACGAGGTCAGCGCATCGGCATGAGCATCGTCGAGCTCGAGGTTCTGAGCGGTGGCGTCGATCACGGCCAGTGGCGTCCTCAGCTCGTGCGAGACGGTTGCAAGCAACTGGCGCTGCTCGTCCTGCGCACGCTTTTCAATCGCCAGAGACGCTTCCACTTGCTCCATCGCCTCGCGAAGCGCCTGGGTGCGCAGCGCGACCTTGGCTTCCAGATCGCGCTCGGCCTGGCGGGCAACGCGCAAAGCGTCTGCCTGCGCGGATTCCATCGCATTGCGCATCGCGTTGTAGCGCGCGCTGATCGCCGAATTCATGATCAGCATGAACGCGAGCATACCCAGATAGCCGGCATTGTCGACGAGCAGCCCCGGTGCGGCCCAGCCGACGTTGCGTGCGACCCGCAACGCGCTGCCGCCGAGCAACAGCAGCAGCACGAGCACGATCACGCGGGCATGCCGGTGTCCGTTCGCCGTGAGCCAGATCGAAACGGCGATCATCACGATGATGACCGCCATCTGCCAGAACAGGTAGAGGGGACGCACCCACCAGACGTTGACGACCAGCATCAGCGGCGCGGCAGCCAGCGCTGCGACGATCGTCAGCACGCAAAAAGCGATGGCCGGACGCCGCCAGCGTGCGTCGAACAGGCCGAGATAGTGAGCGGTGAACAGCGTGCCGACGGGCGTGCCGAATAGCCAGCTGAGCAGGTAAACCGCGTTGCTTGCGAGCGGAAAGTCCGGCAGCAGGTACTGGTAGAGGTAGCCTTCGGCACCGAGCGCGGTGAGCAGGTTCACGATGACGCTCAGCCCGTAGAGCCCGAAAGACGCGTCGCGCGTCACCCGGAAGAGCCACAGGCTCGATGCGAGCAGCACGAGATGCGCAGCGTCCAGCAGGCCGAACAACAGCGATTCCTTGCTCGTCGCGGAGATGAACGCGTCGGGCGACCACAGCACCATCGAGAAGCTCATGGTGCTGGTGCTGCGAATCCGCAGATAGAGCGTGACCGGCTGGCCGGCGGGCAGATCGAGGCGGAACACGGGGTTGCGGTACGCGACGTCGCGTTGCTCCACCGGCTTGCGGTCGCCCGCGACGTGGCGCCGATAGCCGCCGTCGGGCTGTGGCACGTACAGCGTGACGTCGTTCAGCAGCGACGAGCGCAATTCCAGCAGCCACATCGGCGGTGCGCTCGCCGGCCGCATCACGGTCAGACGCAGCCACACCGCACCGTTGACATAACCGAGCGCCGGCTCCGACGTCTGGCCGACGAACCGGCGTGCGATCTCGGCGCCCGATATCTGCTCGACGGTGAGCGCGTTGCCCGGATCGCGCAGCAGATCCCAGCCTGCCTGGATGTTGACGCGCCCGCCATCCGGCAGCGGAATGGGCGTTGACGCGAACGCTCCCGAGGCCCAGGAAAATAATATGAAGAATATGAGCGGGAGCATCACGCGATTCGTGTCGGTTTCTGCGATCGGGCGTCACTATAACCGAACGCCCGACGTCGTCCGGCCGCACGGCGTCCGCTGCGCACGCGAGCCGGATGTCAGAAGTTGTCAGCTTTCGCCGCACGCGTTCATTTAAGATTCGCGCCAATCAAGGGAGACGGGGCGTGTTCGCCGGCAATGCGCTCCCGGAAACCTTGACCAGCGATGCCACCATTGGCAGCGCCCCGCGCGATGACGGCGCGTCGATCGGTCATGTGGCCGCTTTGATCGACGCAGAAAACAACAGGGCCGGGCGGGCGGCGGCATTCCGACGAGCCATCACAAGAAATCGGCACGAGGGCGCTCGTTGACCACAATGCCATCGCCGTCAACGGACGGTCGGCAGGGTTTTGCTGGCTGATGGGGTGTTGCGCGCGAAGATGGCGGGCAGCCGCTCGTCCCTCTCCAGCCTCGCCTGGTCCAATCGGGCCGGGCGGGGCCGGAAGCGCGGCGCTGTCCGACCGTTCGAGCGACGGATTTTGCGTTGATCACCTGTCGAGCGATGACGACCGACAAGCGCCGTGTCGATAAAAACAACTAGAAACCCATTTCTTCCCCTTGTTCGAAGAGCAGTGCTCGCTTCCGGCCATGATTGCGTCGGCTCCGGGCATGACTACAACCGTCGCGTCATGCGAGCCGATGCCTCCGCACCGCGCACTCCTGGTGCATTTCACCGGATCGATCTGTACAACTGATGACTGGTTCTGAATCCCACTCTCTGGAAAACGCGCATCGCGCAGTCAGGCACGATCGCTATCACGCACCCGCGCTGGACAAGGGGCTCGACATACTGGAATTGCTTGCGGGGCAGGCTGACGGCTTGTCGCGCACCGAGATGTCGACGGCGCTCGGTCGCAATCCGAGCGAGATTTATCGGATGGTCGAGAGGCTGGTCTCACGCGGTTACGTCCATCGCGCATCCGGCGGGGATCGTTATCACCTCTCCTCCAAAATCTATCGACTGGCAATGCAACATCCGGCATTGCGTGACATTCTCGACACCCTGTATCCGGAGATGACGAATTTCGTCCGCGCAGTATCTCAATCCGCTTTCCTGGGCGTCTTTCACGACGGCCAGGTGCGCGTCGTCGCAACGTATGAGCCGCCGGACCGACTCACGATTACACCCAGGATCGGCGCAGAACTTGGCGTGATCGACACCGCGCCGGGCTTGGCCCTGCTGGCTTTTCAGGGTGTCCAGGCCCGGATTGCCATGCTGCGCGCCACGCAGCGTGCGACGCTTGACGAACGCGGGCTCGCGGAAATTCCGCATGGACAGCTCGACGCCATTTGTCGAATGGGATACGCACGCATATCGAGCTTGAGCTTCAGCGGGTTGGAAAACATGTCGTTCCCGTTGCTGGATAGGGCAGGGAACGCCATCGCGGTCATTACATGCCCGTTTCTGGAAGCCGGGACGCCGGTAGATCGCCCAAGCGCGGATGCTGTGTGCGTACACTTGCTTGCGATTTCTCACGCGATCTCGAACCGCGTCATGCGCTGAAGCGAACGGGGAAGCCCGATTCAGTCCGACGCGCGGGTTCAACTCGAGGCGCGTGTATCCGAAAGCGTGCGCTGGACATTCGGCCGCGGCTCCGGAACAGGAGCAACGCTCCCGTCGGCTTCCGATCCGACCACCTTTTACGCGTCTTTCAGCCAGGGCATTTCCACGGGCGACACGACCAGTTGCCGGAATTCGCGTTTCAGATCGAAGATGAATCCGACCAGGATCATGGAGTCGGCGTAAGGAATCGGAAAGACATGCGGATTCTCCGGAGTCCGCAGGGGGCGCTCGGACGTGTCCGCTGTCGCCGCGGCGTTCTCGCGAACGCTTTCCAGTTCGTCGGCCATGGCCGGGCCACCGACTTGCAGCACACGGCTACGCAGGTCGCTGAAAGGCTCGATGCGCGCAGCGTCTTCATGGTATTCAGGTACTTCGTAAACGAACCAGGACATTTTCGTCTCCCATCAGAAGGGGCGCTATTCTAACGCCGCGCGAGGATCCACCGAAAATCGGCCATGTTGTGTGATGGCCGCGGTCGGTGCGAGGCGGTCTGACAGGGGTGATTTCTGACGAGGCGGGCCGGCGCTGCGACGCCGGAAGCGTTACCTTGCACACGACCGTGAGAGCCCGTTTTCGCGTCATCCATAGACACGACCCGGGCCCGTGCGGTGACGTCGACGCGTCGTGAAAACGAGCCTCGATGCGCCAGTCGGAAATTTACGGATCGCTTGTCGCTGCAGCTTTCAGAAGCGTGAGACAACATCAGATCGAGAATCGATCGATATCGGGAGGCGATGCAAGCCGTTGGTCAACGGCCTGCCCTGAACGGATGTGCCACCTAATTGGAATAGTGGGTGGCCCTCGGAATAGGGTGCTATTGGAACAAAAATCCACGCCGTTGATAACTGTCAATATTGACAGGGACTGCTCCAGTTTGCGTTGCTACCGAGTCGGCGACAACACCGCCTCGCCTAAACTTTCCGTTTGGAAACAGGCGGATGATTGCTTACGCGTGACGCCATTTTGCCAACGTCGGCAGCTCGCGCTCGGTGGCCGAATCATCCAGACGGGTCCAGCTATAAAACGTGCCGCTCCATCCCGGAACGGGTAGCGGGGCCACGCAGTGAACGTCCGCGAGGCCCGGCCGATAGGCCTGAGATGGCCAGAACAGCGGCATGATGCGGCGCGCTTCCATGCCGCGGCACAATTCGGCCGGCCCGTCCGCGTCGGCCACGATGTCGCAGTGGAACGACCAATCCTCTTCGTTCCAGGCGAGAAATACGCTTGGCGCGCCGGCCGCGTCGAACATCAGCACCGCGTCCTGATTGGGGCGCCAGTAGTATTCGACGATGCCTTCCCGCGCGGCCACCTCATCGATCAGTTTGACGATCCGCGGATCCCGGTAGGTCGACCCCGCTTCATGCAGGCTGATGTGCCCGCGGGCCGCGCAGTACTTGCGTTTCGCGTTGTCCAGCACGGTTGCCAGCTTGCGCGCCATCTCGACGTCGGTTTTCTTCAGATAGCAATCGATCAGTCCCGCGTTGAACGCGTCCACCGCCACGCGCTCGTCGGCGATGCCGGTGAGCAGGATTTTCATGCAGTTCGCGTTGCGGATGGAGGACAGAAACTGGACGCCGTCGACCTCCGGCATGGAATAGTCGACGACCACCGCGCCCACCGCCTCGAAGCGGGCGGGATCGGTGAGCGCATCCTGGCCGACCGCATTTCCGCCTTTTTTCTCGGCACCGAAATAGTCCGCGGCCGTTGGTGGCAGCTCCGCGTCACGCGACGACACGAAGTCGAGCGCCGCCTGCGGTTGCGTAAAAAAGCGGTTCAGGTGTTCGTCCGGAAATGCGCCCCGCAGCGCCTGCAGGAAATCCGGATTGTCGTCGACAAACACCACGGACACGGGATAGAGCACCGGCTGGCTAACGAAGGGTTGCATACGAGTCTCGATAAATCAGCAAAAGAAGATGCGGTACCGGAGACACGTTACCGCGAATGACGGTCGCGTTGCACGACCGCGCCAATTATCCGGCGAAAGTGGGACGCATATCAACTGCTCGTTATTTGCGAATTCGGCGTTTTTTACCACGCGGCTCAACGGAATTGCACGGGGAGAATCGGGCCATTCCTTCTCGTTGAAGGAATGCGCCGCTACCGCCAGTAGCGATTCAAGGAGTTATCCATGTTGACGCGAGACGCAATTCTTCACGTCCTTTCCAACGAAACGGCACATCTGTCCGAGAAAACCTTCCACCACGTGATCGACATTTACCTCAAGGATTCCAATGCCTTCATGAATACCTATTTCGCACGCTACTTCGAATGGCAAGGCGTGTGCCGTGAACGCTGGTTTCACGAATGCATCCACAACAACCTGCTGGCGGCCGGCGGGTCGTTCGTGACGAAGCGCGCGCATCAGGAATACGTCCACGAGACGTTTCCGTTCCAGCGGGTCGACTGCTATCTCAATACGTTCGAGGTCCGGCAGTGTTCGGCCTATCTGCTGTTTCGCTTCTACGTTGACGGACGACAGGTGTCGCTGGGGTATCAGCAGATCGTGTTTGCCGGTTCCGACAAGCGGATCCGCCGGTTTCCGTCGGGCATCATCGAGCGGGTCAAGGCGTATGAACTGATCCTGCCGTCCACCGCGAACTGAATGTGAGACCGCCTTACCCGATGCGATAGCGCCGGGTGGGCGCCGGCGGATCGCGCAATACCTGATCCGCCGGCGAACCGGGCTCCGGCAGCCGAATCGTGAACGTGGTCCGGACGCCAGGGATGGATTCACACACGATAGTGCCGCCGAGCGCTTCGCATACGCGGCGGCAAAAACTCAAGCCCATGCCGGCGCCGCGACCGTGCGATTTGGTCGAGAAGAAGGCGTCGAAGATTCGAGGGAGCACATCGGGGGCGATGCCCGGGCCCGTATCGCTGAAACGCACCACGCAGTAACCGTTGCTGCGATGGGCGTCGATCTCGATCTGCCCACGGCCGTTCGAGTGGATCGCGTACAGGGCGTTTTTCAGCAGATTGAAGATGACGAAGATCACGAGCGAGTCGGATCCGGAGAACCGAAGGTCCGGATCGATCGCGTCGACCGATACGCGGTCGCGCTCACCGGGACGGAACGGAAAGCGATCCACCGCGGCGTCGACACAGGCCCGTATCGGATGGGCCGCGAAGCCGTGGCGATCGAGCCGGTCCAGCGTAAAGGACGCCAGGGACATTTCGACCACCGTACTCGTGGTGTCGACCTGGCGCCGGATCGACGACGCGAGCGTCGGCAGCCGCTCCAGCTGTCCGGGATACAAACCGTCGGCGCACAACCGGTGCTCCACCGCCAGCCGATACCCGCGCAGCAGCACCGGCAGGACGTTGCGCAGCTCGTCCGCGTGCAGGCCGATCGCCGCCAGCGGCGTGGCCACTTCGTGCGCGACCGTCGCGGCCAGAAGGTAGGGGCCCATGAGGCCATAACGGACGATCGACGTCGCGAGAATCCCGAGACTGACCGCGATAAACAGCACCCCGACCGGATAGAACTCGACGCCGTAGTTCACCGCATAGTCGGTCGCCGCGAGCGAGTAGAGGCCCAGGCTGACGAGACATTGCGCGAGCAGTTGCCGGACGTCTCGCGCTCGCTCCTGTCGTCTTGCGTCGATCAGGAGCCAAGCGCTGCGGCCGACCAGCAATACCGTTTGCGCGACGTGTAACGGATGCAGTAGGCCCGCCTTGGGATACGGACCAAAGAAATGCAGGCGGAATCCATCGACGACCGCATTGCTCGTGACCAGCAGCCCAGCCAGCAGGACGCAGAGTCCGTAGGAGGCGAACATGATCGGCCGCTCGTCCCGACGCGACACGATCTCCGTCACGAAATGATAGAAGGTCGTCGGCAGAAAAAGGATGAACAGATAGCCTGCCTTGACCAACAGGTTGGCGACGTTCGCATCGGTCGTCTGGAACAGGAAGGCCCACGTTCCCTGCCAGACGAAGGTCGCCGCGCACATCAAGGCGAACGGGACGGACACGCGCGTGAGACCCTTGGTGGCCAGCACGTAGAGGCCAAACCCGAGAAACAACGCAGATACGAACGCGGGCAAGATCGAGTACATGATGCGTGAATCCACAATGTTCACTGGGCGCGCACCACGGAACTGTCTTGGCTGGTGCCATTGACGAGAGTAGCACGCAGCGGTAGGCGAGCGAGCGCGGCGAGTTTGTCCACGATGCGTCCGCGCATCACAATGGTCGATTACGCGGGTGACGGGTGCCGAACAGGATAGTCGAACGCCATCATAATCAGGAACTGGCCATGGATGGCAACTTGGCCGCTACAAGTTTTGCCTTCACGATTGCCAAGAGCCGCGCCGCAACACAGGCTTCGGTCGATCGTGTGAAGCGGGAACTCGAACGGGACATCAGTCTGCCACGGCGAATTGCTCGACGGCGGGGGGAATCGTTATCGATTTGAAAATTAATTTTTGAATCAATCACGTCGATAGAGCACGAAATCTCGAATAATCGACCGACACGATACACCTATCCGGGAACCTGCGTTTCCTGTCATAAAAAGCGACGCCGGACGGATAGCAGATGCATGTTTTCGTCAAGCACCGCGTACTACGCTTTATCACGGAGCTTCGTGAATACTTCGCGCCACTCGAGAATTGCACGGATTATTAATGAAATGCGCTGCGCCGAGCCCCGGCCGCCTTCGGCGTGCGCTGGCTTGCGCCTCGGAGCCTGCGCGAATGGGTAAGGCGACAGCTCGCCGGCCGATCGGACGCTTGGTTTTTCGACCGATTACGGCGTACAGGAGCGGTACGACGCGGATCTCACGCCGACCGCTCGAGCACGGCCACAAACCCGGTTCCCTGCGCAAACAATACTTGCTTCAGCGTCAAATCCGGATGTTCGTCAATCAGCTGATTGACCCGGTCCTCAAGCGCCACCAACGTCACGCCCGTGGCAAATTGGTACTTCACTTTCTTCTGACGGTCCGTTTCGGCGGAGTCGCGGGCGGGGTGCTCCACCTTCCCCTCCCGGATTTGCACTGTCGGCTTACGCGCAGTCATGGCAGCCTCCCTCATGAACGTCGAAAGACGAACCCGGCCGCACGGTCTCGCAACAACGTTCGATGACTTCGTAACGGCACAGCACGAAAACCCGCTCCAGCCCGCAAATGCGATCGGCAAAGTTCAACGTCATCGTATGGCCCGGATGGCAGTTGTCGAGCGGAGCGATACGAAGCTCTCCGCTGCCGTGATACAGCCCCGGCCAATCGACGCTGCTCCTGCATTCGATTTCGAACTCGTCCGGCGAACATTCGCTGTCCGGGTGGTCGACGGTTATTTCGACGAGGTGGCTGCCGCGCTTCACTTCATGCGCGCAAGGGCACGCGTCGATGTGCGGACATTCCTGCTCGCAGCAATGACTGCTGTCGAAGAGCACGGCCACCTTGGTGACTTTGATCGACGGGTCACCTGGCAAGTACGGAAACAGCCTCCTTGAGACAGGCAGCGTCATGACGCCTCCCGGATGCGCGTCATCGACGCTGCGCCTCCGCACGCCGTCCTGCATCGCGCTGCGCGAGCGACGCAGCTGCTCCCACACATCGGGAAAGTCGCGATGCACGTCGAGATAGATCCAGCCATTGCCGGGCAGCCTTTCCCGAATCGCCGCGCGAGCCGCATCGCGCAATGCCGTGCCGCCTTCGCGCGACGTATAGTTCAGGTGCAGTACCGTGTCGGCCAACGTATCGAGATCGAAGTAGTTGCTCTCCTGCGGCAGTTCGATGCGCCAGCAGCTGACGGCGCCGGCATATTCGAATGGCAAATGCCGATCGTCGTGGAAATTCAGTTCGAACAACCCCGCATCGTTGCGGCCGCTCGACGTCGCAATCGCTTCGCGCGCACCATACAGCTTCACGCCGCGTGGATCGCAGCATCCCGCCTCGTAATGCTCGTGCAAGGGATGACGGCAGCCGCAGGCACCCTTCGGCTTGTCATTGCAGCAATGCGTCACGGGGCAGGGCAGACACGGGTCGATACGCGTCCAGCTATGCAGGAGCGTCAGCTTGCAATGCACGCCCGTATAGGGTCCGGTTACACACGGTATCGTCACGCTGACACTTTTGAGGCGCCGCATATACTGCCCCGGATAGTCCATGTCGAACATCCACTCGGGTATTTCGATTTCGCAGTAGCCGGTCAATCTGAGTTGCAGGAACTGCAATGGAAAATGCAACGCGAGCGACACGTGCTTCGTGAGTTCGTACTCGCGCTGATGGCATTGCAGATATTCCTTTTCCATCCGGTCGAGCGCGAGTTGCAGCTTGTCTCCCGCGAGCAAGCCTTCTTGCAGGCCGTTCCAGCTTTCGCACGGCAGGAAATTGCGACCGGTAAAACCGAGCTCGAAATTGAACGCCCGTTGTGCCTGCCGCACGACATGCTGCGCCAGCTCGTACATTTGCCAGTACATGGCCATGCCTTCCTTCTGCAGGTATAGCCATAGCTCGTGACTCGTAAACTTGTCGCGCAAGAGGTTCAGCCTTTCGCGCGATTGCTCGAGCGACTGCTGGTGCAGATTCAATTCGAGCAAGGTCTCGTGGGCCTTTCTCTCTGCGGCGAGGATCTGGATCTCCATCTGTTCGATTTCCAGATCAAGGACCTCGACCTGATGCACCCACTCGTCAAGCCTGCGCTGCCAGCCTGCTTGCGTCAAATCGAGCTGCGCATTGAGGCCGGCGATCTCGCCGATCTCGTTCGTAATGCGAGCGATCGTCTTGAACATGCCGGCGAGCTTGGTGCCGAGCGGAAGCCAGGTTTCTTCGCACGGGAAGCCGACGAAGAGGTCTGGAATCAGCTCCATTGCCTCCGCCACGGCCTCGATCTCGGTTGCCGTGGTGCGCAGCCCGATCTCGTTGTTCATATTGTCCTGATAGTCGAGCTCACCATTGATCAGGCCGACATCGATCAGTCGCTTGGTGTACCGGCGGTTCGTCTGCTGCACCTCCTTGCCCTTGCGCAGCGCCTGCACCTGCCAGTCCGCCTCGCGCCATTGCTGCTGCCGGATATCGACCGTCATGTCGGCCAGCTCTGTCTCGTGCCGCGCGTGCATCTGCGCCAGATACTCGCCGTCGCCGCGTTCGAATGCACCCAGGAGCGCCGTGCCCATTTCGCGCAGGTGCCCCACGCTTTCTCGTGCTTTCTGCATCAACACGACGAAGCGATACTGCGTGAGCGGGTGACACCACGCGTCATCCTCGCAGCAAACGGGTTCGTCGCACGGCCGGTGGGATGCCGGATCGCAGCAGCATGGATCCTGCCCCCAGTACGGCGAGCCGCACGCACCCGCCACATCCGGGTTGCGCAGCCGCTTGTCGCTCAGGCAACGATGCACGAGCGAAAGGCCGTCCCGAACATGGCAATACAACTGCATCAGCCGCGGATTGAGCGGCGGGTTCAATGGCACGAACGTCGCGACGGTCTGCCTGTGCGGCCTTGACGGATTGTGCACGGTCGGTGGACAGGGACCGAGAATGGCCGAAGCGGTGTCGAGAATCAGCCGGGCCTCTTGCGCCGACTCGCGCGAGTTCTTCCGCATCAGCGCGCGCGCCCATTCGACGAGCGTTTCGGCATAAGCGAGCACGATCGCACGATCGCGAGCAGTCTGTGCGGAGATGTTCGTGCTATCGCAGCACATGTCGAGCGGCGCACGTCCTTGGCCACGCACATCCCCGCCGTCGGTCGAGGACTCATGCGTCGCCGACGGCTGCTCCGCCACCGCAACGTCGGCCGGTTGCCCGGCCACATCGACCGTTCCCAGGGTGCCGCCGCCCGGCTGGTTGCCCGTGCTGCAATGCACCCACATATTGTCGGATTGCAGAGGATTGCGCACGAGCTCGTACCACTTCAGTGCCGGTTCGAAATGACAATGACAGCGCAGCGCATCGGCAATTTCGATCGACGGGCTGAACATCGATTCGACGAAAAGCCGCTCGCCGGGCTCGACGAAAACAAAATACGGATAGGCCGGCAACCCGGCGGGGCAGGAACTCGCGACGGGCGTCGGATCCGCCACGAGCGGCAGCGTCACGCACCTATCCACGGCCATGTCGTAGCGGAAGCCCGGGGCGTCCGTGCCGTTGTAACCGACGGGCGTGGGCGCAATGCCGCCGGTCACTGCGAAAGTCAGCGAGTCGTCCAGCCTCCCGACGTAGGTCAGGTCAGGCGTCGCGCCGGTAGACAGCTTGACCAGTCCAGCGGAATGGCGCGGCTGCTTGAATTCGCCGTTATGCACTCGGCACCACGCAAGCCGCACGGCCGATTCCGGCTTCCAGTCGAGAAGCGTCGGGATCTGCTGCGGGTCGTGCCAGTAAAGGGAGATCTGTTCCGACGGGTCGTAATACTCGTCCTGGAACGGCTCGTCGAATGTCTGCGCCGGCACGAGCCAGAAATAGTATTCGTCGACGAGTGGCGGATGCGCGCAGCCACATTCGGTGCAGCAACCCGGTTCGGCGTGAAAGTCGCTCGGAACGAACGCCGCCGCGGCAGGCGGCACGCCACCGGCGGCAACGCGGATGAAGCGCACGCCAAGACGGATGGCCGCCTCGATCCAGAACGGCGGCTTGTCGGACGCGGCTGCAGGTGACGCGCTCGAGGCCGACGTCGCGACGACCGCGCCCGCGGCACGCGTGTCCGCGACGCGAGCGATGGTGGGCGACGAGGGATTGTTCGAGCCTTGGGGTGTCCCTTGAGGCGTACCGGAGTCAGGCGCGAGCCACGAGGGTCGGGCATCACGCTCGGGTGTCCCCAGCACGCCGAGCCCTTCCCTCGGCGGCGTCAGCAAGCGCAGCGAGGAAGGCGTGCACTGCTGCAGCAGTTCGACCGCCGGATGCGCTGGCGGCAGCGACGCCGCCCAGTATTCCAGGCCGCCGGGTGCGGCCAACGTCAGCGTCGAGCGGCGCAATTGATCTTCGAGGAACTGGAATGCTTCGATTCTGCGCGCCTTTCTCAGCTCGTCCCACGCGATCCAGTTCTCTCGGTAGAGCGTCCTGCAGCGGCAGCTCTCCCAGACCCTGTAGCTGGCAAACACGTTCTTCCACAGACTCAGGAACGACGGTCCGATCGCCCAGTCCTCCAACCCCAGCCGCGCGCGCTGCACGAACGTCTGCACCGCCGTGATGCCTTCTTCGATCCGGCTGGCCCTTTCGCAGAAGCCGGCTTCGACGTCAATGAGGAGGAGGGCGCTCAACGCTTCAGGCGACTTCGCGTAGCCACCCCACGGCAGCGGCACCCGATTCATTCCGCACAGATACGCGAGCAAATGCGCACGTGCATGCACGCGCAGGCAATCGTTGATCTTTTGCAGATCGTCGTAGCGGCGCAGATCGGGTTCATCGGGCTCGATCATCGCGTTTTCGAAAAGCCGCACCAGATTGACATTGCCGGTTTGCGCTTCACCTGGCACCAGCGCGCCCGGGTCGTCCGATGCCCATAAGTCCGGCCGCGCGAGACGAATGTCGTTCGGCGGGCAACGTTCGACAAGTTCATCGATCCAGTGATCGGCATGCCAGACCCTGACGGCCCATCGATCGTCCTTCAGGTCGTCGCTGTCGATCTTGTAGACGGGTGTCGTCTGCGTCGAGAAATACGACAGCACGCAGGGCGCGTGATCCAGGTCGACGTCGAGATGGCGCAGCAGTTGAGCCGGGTTGTCGGGCTGCTTCTCAGCCGCTTCTTCGAACAACAGCCAGACGGGTCTTGCGCGCGCCCACGTCTTCTTTCCGCTCTCGTCTTCCCTTTCGTCCGTGGACCCGCGCATTCGCGAGTAATCGAACATCCGCTCCCACCAATCGAACAGCGCCTGCCTGCGCTGGCTGCTCGGAAGGGTGCGTTGATCCTGACTCGTCGCCGGTGGTTGATAGTAGTCGAGGAGTGGCAGCAGGTTCATGTCGAAATTGGCGGCGTGCCTGACGAAACCCGGATTGCGGTAATAGCTGACGCCCGCGAACAAGTCCGCATGCGCGAACATATAACCCAGCTCGGACTGCCCGAACGGCTTCGCCGGATGGCCCGTGAGCGCGAAACGATGCGCGAAAAGCAGCGCCTTGAACGCGCGTTGGTAAGTACGACGTATGTCGCGCAGCGTACTGGTGTATCTCAGGTACAGGTACTCGGCAACGCTGCTGCCCTTCGGAAAGCTCATTTTGCCGATGAGCTGTTCGTCCTTGCTCGTGCAAAAGAGCTTGTCGAGCGGCAGCACCACGAGCTGCCCGTGCGTATCGGCGCCCGAATACTTGACTTCGAAGCCGGTATGCAACGGACGCACATCGTCTTCGCCCGCAAACTGCGGTTCGTTCTGGAAAAATTCGACTTCGAGGTTGTATGCGCCCGACTTCAAATTCAGTGTCGAACCGCTTTCGCCGGGTTCGTCTTTCCAATGATGTGACAGCACCGCCCACGTCTTCTGCCCGCGGCTCAAGGTGACTCGCCAGCGGCGCTCCGGATTGCACTCGCGCTCGTCTTCGCCGCCTTCGTCCTTCTCCTTGCCTGCGTTCCCGCGCGGTACGCCGGCTTCGAAGTGGTAGCGGCCTTCCTCGTCGACCATCAGAACGCCACGCCACTTGATATGAAAGCCGGCGGCACCACCGAGCTCGGTGCCGCGGCGGTTCTGAATCGCGAAACCGTTGCGCACGCCGAAGAGCTTCAGTTGCTCGGGAGAAAGGCTCAACTCGAGCGCCGGCAGGATCGTAGGCATTGGCGCGTTCTTCTCGTTCTTCTCCGTATCGAACGCCCGCATGTTCGCGCGGAGCTCGCGCCAGACGAGCTCACCGCCGCTGGTGTGGAACTCGCCCATCAATCCCGTTCCGACGAGTCCTAGCAGCGCCGCAAACGCCCCGCCAGACGGCAACGGCTTCCACATGACGTCGGGTATCGCACCCGAATCGTTTTCCCACGAAGTCAAACCGCGGTTCTCGTCGCCGAAGAGGTGCCGCAGAATCAGCCATGCCGTTTGCGTTTCGTGCGGCAACGGCGCGTCGGTGCAACCGCATGGCGAAGCGCTCGCGACGGCACCGACATGGCCGACCAGATGCGCGGCAATCACATGGCAGCGCTTGACCATCAGCGCAAACCGCTCGCGAAACCAGTGCCAGCGCCTTTCTTCGTCGTGCTCGGCAATCAGATTTTGTTCCGCCGCCGCGAAGTCGGGGAACAACATCGCAAACGGCGCGAGATCGACGCGCGGCATCGCAAGCAGGTTCTGCACGGCGTGTTGCTCGTCCAGCGTGAGGTCGCGGACGTGCACGAGCTTTTCGATCACGGCGCGATCGCTCAGCGGAAGCTGCGTGTAGAGCTCGTTGGTCGCCGCATCGAATCTGAACGGACCTTCCGCCGGCGTATTCCACATGTCGGGCGATGCCGTCGTCAACGGCGTGCGGTATTGCCGATCCGTCGCCCCAACGGCAACACCGGCGCGCTCCAGCGTGCGGGGGAAGAAGTGCTTGCCGAGCGACGTCAGGTAATCGGTGCCGCCGGGCGGCACGGCATAACCGAACTCCATCTTCAATGCGCTTTCGATCCGGTGCCATGTCCAGTCATGAATCTCGCTTTCGTCAACGGCGACTGCCAGCAGCTTCTTGCGCAACGCATCCAGGCTGTGGCCCTGCGCACCTTCTTCGTTACGCGCGTGGTTCTGTCGCGATTCTTCCTCGGGCAGATCGAAGGGATGGTCGAGCGATTCGTTGGCATCCTGCAGCGGGAACGGATCGTCGCCGTCGAGATGCGGCTCTACCGAAAACAAGTACAGCAGTTCGCCGATGCCGAAACGCGAGGCAGTGATTTTCGCGAGGACTTCGGCAAACCGCAGCGTATGGGTCGGGACGGCATGCCAACTGTCCGTCGCGACGGTCGTCGAGAATCCGGCCAGTGCCGACAGTGAATCGAGGTTTTCGACCAGCAGCTTGATGAAATGGGGCGGCCGTTTCGGGCAATGATCGATGCGTGTCTGGGAATAGCGCATGACTCGATCGACCAGCTGGCGCACAGCCCAATTCCACTTCGCCGCCGGTGGGGCCGCCGCCCATAGCGCGAGCAGATGCGTCCGGTCCGCGCCATGTGCACCTTTCGGTGCCGTGCCATCGGTCAGACGCAAGCTGAACTGGTCGCGCAGAATCTGGAACGATGCCAGTTGACGGATGAAATCAGGGTTGATGCTGCCGCCGATGAAAAGCTGAAGCACCTCGCAGATATCGCAAAGCTCGGTGAACGTGTAGCGCGCTCCGCATACGGCCCCAAGCTTGCGCCACAGTCGCAGATATACCGCGAGAAACCTCAACGCATCGAGAGGATTCTTGGGGTCCTGGAAAACGATCCGGTAATGCTCGGGGCAGCAAGGCTCGCAAACGGGCAGCAATCCCGAGTTATCGCCTCCACTCGTCGCATCCGTGCCGGCGGGCGCGTTGGTATCGCGCTGCCTTTGCTGCTGCACGACGGCGAACCGGAAGCAGTTCGACTTTTGCAGCTCGACGAGTTCGCAATAAGTCAGGCCCGTGCGCTTCAGGAATTCAGGCAACCGCAGTACGACGTCGACCCAATTGAAGCCCCCCGGGTTCGCTACGGGGAAGCCATACAACTCATACAGCACCAGTTGGCCTGGCGTCGGTACGAGCGCAATGTCGTGGGTGAACAGCAGCGCATACTCTTCGGGATTGATGCCGAGATACTCGATGCCGATATCGATCTTTACCGGGTATCGCCACAAATGGCTTTGAAACGTCGGCGCAACGACTGTCGGGTCGAGTGCGAATTCGGTGATCTCCTTTCTGAAGCCGCGCATCGCCGCAAAACGGCACGATGAAAGCGCATCGAGGTACGCACGGTTGACGTCGAGCGGCTGCGCATACGGTAGCGCGGGTGACGAAAAATCGGTTTTCAGCGCGTCATACGCCGCGCGGTTTGCAACCGGCGTGGCCGGCGAATTGAATTCGGACAGCGCGCGAAACACACTGGCTGGCGGTTGGCATTTGTCCGTATTCTCGACCACGTCGGCGCACTCGTCCGCGGAGCACAGCTTGTGATCGTTCAGGTGACGTTCGGCCGTGTTGTAGACGCTGCCGGAAGCCGGTGGCGCGACCAGGTTTTCGAGTTGCTCGATGACGATGTCGACGAGCGGCAGCGGCGTCATTGCGTTTGCCGCGCTCGCGTCCAACAAGCCTGGGTCACTGCGGCGGGCGGCCATTGCCTCTTCGAGCGTCGGCCTGCCTTGATCAGGCGGCGCAGCGGGCGTCGCGCAAGTCGAATTCTCCGAAAGCCGCAGCAGTTCATGCAAATACTCGACCGTGCCCGTGGGCGACAGGTAGCACGGCGGCACGCAGTTCTCCAATCCGCCGGGGTTCACCGACTGGAACGGGCCGGGTGGCGGCGGCGCGGGAGGATTGACGCCGCCTGCCGCGCTCCAGATTGCATTGGCCTGATCGAACGCGACGGTCCCGCGCATCGCATCGGCAAAATCCGCCTGGTTCAGCCGGTTGATGTCCATCGCGCTGGTGAAGCCGCGCGCATACAACGCTTCGGCGATGGAAAACGCCAGGCTCGGCACGGGCGGCATCACATTCGATGCAACGCCGGCCAGTTGACACAAGGCATTCAACACCGTGACGCGCTGAACGAGCCACGCCTGCGCCGATGGGTCGCCGGGCAACACCGTCTGCGCGGCAGCGGTCACGTTCGCATCCACGAGTGCGCCCGCGCCGAAGGAAAAGGTGCCGCCCACCAGCGCCTGATAAGCGCTGACCCAGTCGGCAATGACGTCGGCCGTGGGCAAATCGAGCACCGGTGCGGCGGGCGCGGCGGCGGACGGCAGTGTCGCGATCCCGAAACCGACCGCGAAGAATTTCTGGACGCGGCGAATGAATGCCGCCACGCGCGCTTGAGCCGTTCCCGGCGCAGTGAAGGGCGGCAGCAGCACAACGTTGGGCGGCGTGCCAAACAGATTGTTCCAATCCGTGACCGACATCAGCGACAGTTGGCTCACGCTCGTCACGGGAATGGCACGAATCGCGGCGATCAACGGCTGGTGGTCGTTCGTCACCGCCGCGAGGTCGAGCGAGAGATAGGCGTTCGGCTGCGCGGCGATTTCCGGTGTCCAGAACCCGACGGTATCGTCGCCAGGGTGATAGTCGCGCCAGTTGGCGGCAGACGGATACGCAAGCCAATCATTGACGAGCGGCGTGAGCGTGGCATCGACTTCGCAGTGCGGCGCGGTCGCGTCGTATTGCACGCCGGGCACGAGTGCCGCAATCCGCCGAGCCGCCTGTGCCGGATTGACGGCAAGCGAATCGCTGATCGTGCCGGCATCGACTGCCGACGTCAGCGCAGGCAGCGTACGTTCCTCGTTGTCGCGGCATGCGAGTTGATATCGCTGCTTCGCCGGCATCTGCATGGGCAGCATGACGCCGAGCGCATAGAAATACTCGGCCGGCACCTTGAATGCGGGCGCCAGGGTACCGCCGCCGCTTTGGACCAGCACGACGTCGGCGCTGCTGATCGTTGTGGTTGGACTCGGTACACCGGGGTTGACCGGAAAGACCAACAACGCCATCTCGGCGTCGATGCTCATCTTTTCACAGGCCATCGCGCAACCGAGTGCAAACGTGTAGCGGGCCAGCCGATCGACGTTGGCGTTATGCGTCGCGTAATAGCTGTTCAGGTTGCCTTCGAACTGCTGCCGGTTCTGTTCGAGCTGGTTGCCGATCGTGCCGTCGTTCGGGGGATTGGTATATAACGCGCCCAGATCGTCGAACCCGGTCGTACCGCTCGCAGGCGCCGCCGGTAGCGGATCTTGCGGGCCCCAGATGATTTCATTGGCGATATGCGTCGCCTGGACGGGCGTGATGTCGGTGATGGCGGGCACCGGCCCCTGATCCGCGGCCAACACCGTTTGCACGGCGGTTTTGAGCGATTCGAAATCGGGTGCCTGCCCCTGGCTCAAGTCGATTTGGGCGAGACCGGGCGACAGCGGGCGAGGGAGCGGCAGATAGATCCCGACCTCGCTGGCCGGAATGGCAGGATACGTTGCCGGCGCGGGCAACGCGCCGACGGTCACGACGTTGACGTCATAGTAGACGAGCCTGCTCGCGATCTTCGCGCCACCGCGGCTGATTTCGAGCCGGACGTCGGGCGTCACGTATTCCTTGTATCCGGCGGGCAGCGTGATCGGGATCACCGCCGTTGCTTCGGATTCGGCGTAAATCGTGAGCGGCAGCGGTGGAATCGGCGGCGTGTAATGCTGGACGATGGTCGTGCCCGGGTCGGGGATCGGTGGCGCGGCCGGTGCCACGAATGCGGCATCACCGATATGCTGGCCCACGTTGGGATCGCCGACGCTCAGATCGAAGGCCGAGATTTTCAGGCCGGTCAGAAAATCGCTGAAACGCGTGCCACCGATGGGTGTGTCCGGGTGGAGCCGGATCACGAGTATTTGCGGCATGGTCTATCTCCTCGGCACAAATCGAGCTGTCGCCCGGCGTTTTGTTTCGTTGAAGTCGACGCTGCTCAGCAGTAGCGGCTCACATGCCTTAACCTTCCCGGCGCCGCATCAAGGGGGGGACTTGCTTGTTTGTCGCGTCACGACATTCAAATATTTCCCTTTCAACTCTTCTGTTTTGATCGAGTTTCCCTGTTGCGTAAATCGATGCCATCTAATGGCGCTATAGCGCAACGGCGTCGAGCTTCGCTGGTCCTTGCCGTATGATGTGACACCCTTGCTGCCGAAGACTTCGAGGCCAGTCATTTTTGCGAGCCGATAAGCGAAGGTGTCCTCGATCGGTCCGGTCCATGTGGACCCGGGATGCGAACCTTCTTTACCGCCAGCAGTTCTGCACCCTGCCAGGACAATCGTCGCGGCCTCATCGAACACGATCTTCTTCTCGTCGATCAATTTTTTCAGGTCCGACAGTTTGGCCCCGCGCGTGGCGTCGAGCGGGGTGCCGGGGGCCGGCTTGTCGGTGTACAGACCGGCGCCAGGCCCTTCACCGCCCACGCCAAAGGGCGTGCCATGGTGCACGATCACGAGTTCCTTGATCGTTCCAGCGTTCTGGAGCGCCTCGAGTAACGCTTTGCCGGAATCGACTTTCACGACGTCATAACCTGCGGCTTTCAGCGCCTTCTCAGACGCTTCAAACTCATTTTGCGACTTATGATAAGCACTCCATTCCTTCTGGCTTGCCTTGTATTCTTTCAAATCTTTAGCGTATTTCTTTTTTGCTGCCTCATACGTTTTCATGCCTTCCGAGAATTCTTTATCGGCTTTACTCTTGTCCTTCTCGTATTTCGCCTTATCTTTATCTGAAGCATTCTTTCCGGGAGCTTTGACCTTCGTCTTATGAGGCTTGACGGGCGCCTCGGGTTTGGGGAGTTCCGTTCTAGTCGGCCTGGTTTCGTTGTGCATGACGATGGCGAGTTTTTTGCCGCTCTGGCCGTCAGGATCGACGAAGCCCGCCGGATTATCGAAGCAGTATTGGTAGAGGTTGGGACCTTCCTCCTCGCCGGCCGGATCGCAGGCCGTCCATCGCCCGAGCCACGGCGCGTAGTACCTCGTCCCGTGGTAATACAACCCGCTCTCCTCATCCCGCTCCTTCCCCGTGTACCGATACCGCTTCGCCGTCTCCATCTGGCTGCGCACCGCCTGATAAGTCGAGCTGCCGTAGGGCGCGTATTCCTCGTAAGAGATGATTTGCGCCTGCTCGTCCAGTTCCACGCAACTCGACCCAAGGTGATTGCCGAACTGGTAGCGGATGAGTTGTCGTGGCGCCGGGTCGTCGCTCGCCGTGTCGAGCGTGCGCGTCTCCACCAACGCAATGCGCTGCTTGTCATCCATCACGTGCAGCGTCGTGCGCTCCAGCTTGGCGGTGTGGGTACCGATGGAGCCGCCGTGCCTGCGGAAGATCTCGAAGCCGCCGAGGTAGATGCGCTCTTCGGTGAGACCCGGCGCCTTCACCCACACCTTGCGCATGCGCTGGCCTGAGGCGTCATGCACGTAGTAGGCCGTGCCGCCCCCTCCCAGATCGGCCTGCCGCAACTGGTCCTTGTAGTCCCAGTGCATATTCGGCCCGGGCAGGCCACCGCCCAGGTGCGGCATGCGCAGCATGTTGCCGTGGGCATCGTGCATGTAACTTTCCGGCTGCGGCGTGTTGCCTGCCGGGTTCAGCGTCGTGCGGGTCAGGCGGTTGCCGGCCTTGAGCAGCGCACCGCCGTTACCGTCTTCGATCAGGCTCGGATCGAGGTAGTCGTACGCGCGCGTCCAGCCCGCATGTGCCGGACCGCTGCCGCGATGCTGCATCTGCAGGAAGTTGCCGACGGCGTCGTATACGTAGCGCTCGATGTACGTCCCCATGGCGTTGCCGTCGTTGGGGGCGAAGCGCCCCGCCGCGTCGGCGCTGACCAGGCCCACGCGGCCGGCGTCATTGGGCGAATGGGCGATGGGCGTGCCGCCCCGGCCCAGGTGTTCGCGGCCAGTGGCCTGGATCAGCCGGTACAGGGCGTCATAGACGTAGTCGTTGCTCGGTTCGACGCGCTTGTTCCTGAAGTAGATCGTCTGCTGCGCGTCGTCCTGGATGTGGGTGATGTTGCCGACCGGGTCGTAGGTGTAGTGCAGCTTCTGCAATTGCTTGCCCGGCCAGCCGGCAACGGGCGGCCGCGGATCGTCGGCGGGGAAGTCCGCCGCCTTGCGCCTGGTCAGCAGTCGATCAAGTCGGAAGGTGAGCGGGTCGTAGCGATAGAAGGTGCTGGCGCCGTTCTTGTAGTCGATGCGCAGGCGCTGGCCTTTGGCGTCGTAGTCGATGTCGGCGACGCCGACCGGCGATGGGGCTTCGTTGGCGGTGTCCAGCAGTTCGACGGGTTCTGCCGCGCGCTCCAGCCACACGTCCACCCGTTCCAGCAGGTTGGCCTCGTTGAACACCGGCTGGATGACGTTGAACTGGCCGCGTCCCAGACTGCTGTGCGGCGGGATGGACTGGACCGGGCGTTCGAGTGCGTCGTAGCGGGTGCTGCTCTCGAAGCATTCATCGTCCAGCCTGGGATTCAGCAGCCAGTTCGGGATGGCGATGTAGTCGCTGACCAGTTGCCGCGTGCTGCGCAGCAGGTTGCCCTTGAAGTCGAAAGCCTCGGTCGGGTTGCCGGTGACATCGAGCCGCGCGTTGATTGCCACGCCCGCGGAATCGGAGTGCCGATAGATGCGGGTGCGCAGGTTGAGCACTTCGGCGTTCGGCAGTGTCTCGCCGTACTCGATCTTGTCGACCAGGATGTCGAGGTCGAGCGTACGTGGGTCGGACTCGCTGGACGTGCCGTGCACGGTTTGCTCGGTCGGGCGGCGCAGCGCGTCGTAGCGGGTGGTGAAGCCATGGCCGCGGCTGTCCCAGGCGCGGATGGGTTTGCCGGTCACGTCGTTGAGCATCCAGCGTGCACCGGCCTCCATGCCGAGCTGGTGGATGCGGTGGCTCAGCATGTCGAAGGCGTAGCGCACGACGATGCGGCCGAGCGCGTCGCCGGCCTGCTGGATGGCATCGCGCACGGCGCGCTGGTTGCCTTCGATGTCGAGCTCGATGCGGGTGGCGAAACTTTCTTCGCTGCCGTCGAGGTCGTGGCCGGGGCAAACGACGCGGTTGCGCGCCACGGTCAGGAAGGGGCGGCCCAGCACATCGAAATGGGCGGTGGCAGGGGTGTCGGCATGCGCTTCGGCGCGCAGGGCGGCGTTGCGTTCGTCCACGCCCATGGCACCGCCCATTCGCTGTGCGCGCCAGGTCTGCCAAGAGGCCGGTTGGGTCCTGAAGTATTCGGCGACGTAGCCGTCAATGTCGGCGTCGGTGCGCGGGTCGCCGGTCTGCGCGTTGCGCGGCGCGCACGTGTCGTTGACGTCGTAGGTGGTCTGCTGCCACGGGTCGAACACCACCTTCTCATAGGTGTGGTTCGGGTGCAGCGTGGCGACGACGCGCTCGGCCGGGTCGTAGAACAACACCGGGCTGACGCCGATGCTGACCGCGAACTCGAAGCGGTGGGTGTCGGTAAAGAAGGGCTCGAACTCGCGAACCGGCTTGCCCTTGTTGTTGAAAATCGTCCAGCCACTGCCGACCCAGCGCGGGCTCGCGTCATCCGGTGTCGTCACGGGCTGACCATCCGCGCCGATGACGATCCTGCCGGTCGTGTCGCGCCGGGGCACCGGACCGGGTTCGGCCTGGATCTTCTTCTGGATCTCGCGGCCGAAACCGTCGGAGTACGAAAAGCTGAGCTGGATCTTCAGGCCCTGCGGTGGCAGCGGCGCGCTGACATGCGTTTCGCGGGCGAGCGTGGCGGCACAGGCCGGCTGCCACTTGTCCGGATGGTCGGGGTTGGCCTGGCGAGTACGGCGGAAGCGGTTCAGGTCGTAGACGATGCGCGTGGTCGCCTCTTTCAGTAGCCCCACAGCGGCGGCATGCGGATCGTCCGCCTCGAAGAAGCCGTCGAGCCGAGCTTGCGTGAGGTCTGCAACGAAGCCGGCGAGCGTGTCGCCTTCCACCGGCGCGGGCAGCGGTTTGCCCATGACCGCGGTGCCCACCACCATGCCCAGCGTATCGAACGCGACTTCGGTCCGATTCCGGTTCGGGTCGCCGACCAGACGCGGCTGCAGCACGCGATAGTCGTTGGCGTGGACGGTCACGCGGTTGCCAAGGGCATCGCGGGTCTCCGTCATCAGCAGGTCGTGGGCGTCGAAGTCGACGAAGGCGTGCTGGCCGAACGGGTCGCGGTAGCGGCGCGACACGAAGAAGTGGTGCCGGGCCTGCGCCAGTTCGGCGGAGGCGCTGTCGGCGGGATTCGCGCTGTAGAAGGATTGCCCCGAGGGCACCCACCAGCGATCATCCGCATCGCTCGCCGGAAAGCGACCATCCGCCTTGAGAATCCGGCTTCGCAGGTAACCGCCCCGGTTGCCGGCCTGGCCACCCAGCACCGCGTCGGGATCTGGCAGCAGAGGCTCGTCGGCCTGCCCCTGGCGTGGACGCTGGAAGACCTGGTCGAGCAAGCCGTCAGTGAAGGCAAGCTTGTAGCTTTCGCCGGGCAAGGCGCGCGGTTGCAGCTCACCAAGCGGGAGGAGGTCGCAAAGGTCGTCGCGCCGATAAAGCGTGCGTAGCGCTTCGACGGGGCGACGGCGCAGGCTCCCGGCGGCAGTGGCCTCGTAACCGACTTCCGGGGCCGAGAACTTGTGACGCAGGCGGCCGGGAGCGGCAGGATCGGGCTCGACGAAATCGGAGGCCCGATAGCGACCGGCCGGGCCCGTGGCCGTGTAGCCCGTCAGCTCGAAAGTCGTCGCCTCGCAGGACAGCGGATTGCGATGGGCGTCGGACGATCCGATCGCGTTGGTGACGCGGTTCTCCGTATAGGTGAGCAGCGCCGTTGTCTGGCGGTCGCGATCCCATTGCGTCCACAGCGGCGAGAGCCGGCGCCCGTAGCCGATTGCGGCCTGCTTGAGTACGTTGCCGAAGTCATCGACTTCCAGGGTCAGCGTGTGCTGGATGCGCGGATCTGCCGGATTGCGCTCGTAGTGATAACTCAGTGCCTCGTTCACGTGGCTGAAAAAGACCGCGTGGAGGTTCGCGCCGCGTTTCTGCAGGGCGCGGATGGTGAAATTCTGCTCGGTGACGGTATAGGGCGTGCGGGCGCGCTGGATCTGCTGCGGCGTCGCGCCCGGGTGATCCGCGTCGTCGGCATAGACCTCCTGGCGCAGCATGGCGCCTTTGAGGGCACGGCAAGCCTCGCGCGCTTCGTCCGGCGTCAGGTCCGCCGGGACAGTGGAGTCATCGAGCAAGAGCGGCCGCGCGGTTTCGACGGTCAGTCCGGGCTCACGGAAATACTCGCTTTCGAAGTGGCGCGAGAGGCGTTCCCAACCGAGGTAGACGCCCGTGTGGAACCAGGTCCTGGTGTGCACGGGCGGCACATGCGATGCAGCGGCGACGTTATCTGCCGGGACGCTGCCGTCGGCGACCGCTGCGAACTGTTCCGTGTCCCATTGCTCCACCATGCCGAAGCCGCGGAACTCGCGCTCCTCGCCGTCGAAATAGCCATGGTGGTAGGCGTAGCGGCTGGTGAAGCGGTTACGGCTGATGTGGTCGTAGGTTTCCACGCGCTCGACCACGTGCACCGGGAAGGGCAGCCGGGTGATCCACGGTTTGCCGTCGCGCTTGTCCTGCAGGTAGAACTTGGTCGAGGGGGCGTAAGCGACGCGCGTTTCCGCGCCAAGGTTGTTGACGGTCCTGACCAGCAGATGGGCTTTGAGGCCACCCATCAGGTTGACATAGCGCATCGGCCGGCGCGCATCACCCGGCAACGGGGAGGACCAGACCAGGCAGGCGGTGCCCTTGCCGAGCAGGTCGGTCGGGACGATGCTTGCGAGGTCATCGATGCGTGGAAACACCTTCAGCGTGTGCGGCTGGCTCCAGCCGTTGCCGGACTGGTTGAAGTACAGGCGCACGCCGTCGCGGTGGAGATAGATGAGGTCGGTGGTGCCGCTGCCGTCGATGTCGGCCAGGTGGATACGCGCGTGGTCGAACTGGTCCGGGTTGTCGAAACAGGGCGCGTTGTCCATCGTGACCTTGGCGCCGAAACGGCCATAACCCAGGTTGGGCCAGTAGCAGGTTTCGCCGTTGCGAATGCGGCAGATGTCGGTGAGGCCGTCGCCGGAGAGGTCGGCCAGGTAGATGGACTCGGTACCATCGGAGAAGACGACGCGCGGGCCTCTTTCCTCGTCCAGTTCCTGTGCAACGCGGCGGGCGGGACCGAAGCCCTCGTCGGCGAGTGACGCATGCCAGACGAAGGCGTCGTCTTCGGTGATGAGCACGTCGGCGCGGCCGTCGCCGTCCAGATCGACGAATTTGAGGTTCGGGTCGCGCGGGTCGAGGTTCACGCGCGAGGTGAACGGGCGGAAGGGCTGCCAGCCCTCTGCGTCGTCATGCTCGTACGAGCCGGGGACGGGATCGTCCATGACAACGACGTCGAGCTGGCCGTCGCCCGCGAGATCCATGAAGTCCGCTCCGCTGCTCAGGGCCACATTGGGCTTGAGCGCGACGTTTTCGAGCGGCGCGAACGCCGCCGTGCTGGTCAGCGGGCTCAGGTTGCGCTTGTAAAACCAGGCATCGGCCTGCTCGGTGAGGATGCCGGGGATCCCTTCGCCGTGCAGATCAGTCCATCGGTAGGCGCTGCCGTTTACGCCAACGGGGAGATTGTCGAGACTCGACGGATCGACTTCCTCGACGGTCTCCTGCACGGTGGGCTTGCTGTATTCGAACTGTACCGGAGGCAGGCTGCGACTATCGTAGCCGCCATTGTCGCGGCGGTAGCCGGTTTGCGCGACGGCTTCCAGAAAAGTGTAGACGGGATTGAGGGCATCGGTGGGGTCGACTTCGTCCGGGTAAGTGAAGTCGGTCGAGCGCACGAGGCAATTCCGCTCGACGCCGACTTCGCCTGGAAAATGGTGGAACATCAGGACGCGCTGGCAGAGCCGATAGGTACGCACCTCAAACCCTGCGCGGTAGGACGAGAACGGATCCGGTCGTGAGGGCCAGGGCTCTGCGTCGTGGGGGGCCGGCGCTTTGGCGTCGTGTTCGCCGTAGTCGAAGACAACCTCGAAGTGCCACGCATCGCTGCCGTCAGGCGCGTGGGCATCGGGAGGTTCCGGCCAGGCCGCGTCGGCCTTCAATTCCGGAAAGTAGGGCGAGCGATTGCCGTAACGAATGCGCTTCAGATAACGCTGCGCTGAACGGGACCGATGGGTGCGGTTACGTTCGCGGGCCCTGCGCAGGTTGGTCCCGGCCGAATCCTCGAAAACTTTTGCCGAGTCCTCCGCCTTGTAGCCGTAAACGGCGACGTTGCCCTTGTCATCATTGCTTTGGCAGATCAGCCAACTGAAGATGCGGCTTGGGTCTGCCGGATCCGCAATACGGCTATCGGCCGTCTTCCCGTACCAGGCGGTGACGTTGTCATGCGTGATGGACCGCCAGAACACATCGGTCGCGTCGGTCGTGTTTGTCCATCGCTCGATGTGCGCAAACAGGCCCTCGATGCGCGGTCGGTAGCGACGGATACGGAAGATTCGGCCATTTACCGTTCTGGGTGGAAGCGCTTCCCGCACCCAATTGCCGGCGGCATCCTGCACCAGGACAGGCACCAGGTCTTCCGCGCCAGAAACGATGAAAACGTCCGAATCGACCGTGTCGCAATACTGCGGCAACCCCTTGTCGGTCTTGCGCGTGACCGACGGCAGGGAAAGGCTCCAGCCGAAGCCGAACGGGCCATTCCCGGCGCCGGAGTCGTACGAGAGTGATAGTTGAGGACCGAAACCGGAACGACCCGGGCTGGTAGCGATCGGCACCGTCATCGATCCCGTCCCGGTCACCGGATTGGCGGCGAATTTCTCGCCGATACCGCGAATGGCACCGCCGCCTTTGGGAAGCGTTAGCGCAGGCGCGCTGACACCGGGTGGGGCGGCGGCCGCATGCTCGTCGTCTTCACGTCTTCGCTGAAGATTGGCCAAGATCCCACCCTTTCAGTCGTCTCCGTTTTGATGGCGCCAAGGCCATCGACTTCAACGATACGTGCGCCCTGCTTATGACCTTTCAAAAGCAGATATGCAACGGAAAGTGCTCGAGGAATGTTGTCCATTTATAGGCGAGGAATACCGCTTCTAGCAAGGAGCCGGCACTTGCAATCCGGGTGGGTGAAACCGCGACATGAAAGATTTACCTGTTTGTCATGATTTTTCTTTCCGCCGCATTATCGAATGTGCCGGGCGACTCGATATCGCGCTGGCGTGAACGCACGCTACCGTGCCTGGATCCGTTCGCGAATCCAGCGCAGACGCTCGCGCGGATAGGGCCCGTAACAGCTCTCGTCGACGAACAGCGCCTGCGCGATCCCGGGCAGGCGCTTGTGCAGCGCTTTTTCGAACCAGCCGATGGCGAGGTCGGCACGCCCCATGCCGAGCGCGACGTCGCCCAGCACGCAGCATGCCTCGGCAAGCGCGGGATCGAGGCGATACGCGACCATCGCATAGCGGCGGGACGCCTCGAGGTCGTGCATCAACAGCGCGCAGGTGGCGGCACCCAGCATGGCTGTGTAGCGGCCCGCCTGGAACTCCGCTTGCCGCCAATAGCGCAGATAGAGGGGAATGGCCTCGGCATGGCGCTTTGCAAGCCTCAGGGCGCGCGCATGATAGAACACTGCCCGCAAATCGTCGGGATCGTCGCGCAATGCCACCGCGCAAAGACGCAGATCGCGCTCGACCGCCGATTCCTTGCCCGTCTTGTCCGGCTGGTTGGTGAGCGTGGCGCAGTCCGTCCGGCACGTCGGCTCCCGCAGCGCGATCCATTCGTGCACGCGCCCGTGCCACGTCGACCACGGCTGCTTCCGGAACACTCTCGGCACATACCAGCGCGTGCCGCCCGACAGGATCACCAGTTCGATCGCCTGCAAATCGCGCCGCCGGATCAGGCGCCGCCACTCGGCGCGATCGCGTATCGCCAGCACCTCGTCCGCATCGATCGACAGGACCCAGCCATCGCGCACCATCGCCAGCGCCGCATTGCGCGCTGCGGCAAAGTCGATCAATCTGCCGCGCGCGTCCGCGAGCGTCGGCATCACCTGCACCCGGGCGCCGAATTGCCGTGCGAGATCGACGGTCCCGTCGGTGGAGCCGCTATCGACGACGCAGCATGCATCGGCCCACGGCATCAAGGACGTCAGGCATCTCGCCAATACGCTCGCTTCGTTGTGGACGATCAGGCAGGCGGTCAGCATTGCTTGAGTTATGCGAAATAACGGAACTTCAATTTATATCTCCTATAATCGTTCCACGCAGTCATCACGCAACGATTACCGTGATATTGCGGCGCGTCGTGTGTTGACGGGGGTTCCCTTCACATCGTCATGGAAAGGAGCAGACGTGGCAACCACAAAGAAATCCAATAAAGTTTCCGCCGTTAAATCCACCAAGCCCGCCGCCAAGCGCGGCAAAAAGGCACTGACCATTTCCATCGATCTCGACGCGCTCGAACAGCTCTACAAGCGGCGCTATGAAATCACGCTGGATGGCGGCGACACGAAAGGCGGATCGATCCGGCGCGCCGAAGGCGACACGAAAGGCGGCATCATCATCCGGCCCGCCGAGCGACGCACCAGGACAGCCGCGAAAAAGCCCGCCGCGAAGAAACGCGCGACGAAAGCCAAGGCCTGACCCACCGCGCGCGCAAGCAGACCTTGTCGATGCGAGGCGCGGCGGCGTTAACCGACGCGGGCTGTGCCGCACTGCGTGAGCGTGCGCGGGACGCCACGCCGATCGGCCGCGGACAGACCGACTGGCGTCTCGACCCGCGCGACGAACGTATCGTCTGGGGCGCGACATCGCCGGACGACGATGACGACGACCTCGACGTCTCGCGTGACGAGCAAGATGCACTGATCATCCGGCGCGGGTTGCATGCGCGTCGTCCGCTTTATTTCCGCATCGAGCGCGACAGCATCGAATGGGATCGGGATCCGCAGCGGCTGGTCCGGACGCTCGGCATCAAGTGCGAACTCGATGTCGGCTCGCTGCTGCATCTGCTGTGGCGAGGCAGGCCGCGGGCGGCGCATGCGCTTCTGCAAGGCATCCAGTCGCTGCAGGTCGGCGAGGCGCTGATATGCGAGCCGGGTGCGCCGCCCGTCGTCCGGCGTTTCGCATGGCCCCTTCAAGCCGCTTCGGTATCGCACGATGCGTCCTGCCTTCAGGAAGAGGCGCTGTCGCGCCTTCGGGCGTCCGTCGATCACGTCGCCGACGCGGCGCGCGACATCGCCCTGTTCCTCTCCGGCGGCGTCGACTCGGGATTGCTGGCCGCGCTCCTGCGCGAGCGCCACGCGGTCACCGGCTATACGATCGCCTTCGACGACGACTACGGTCTCAACGAAACCGACTACGCGGCCACCGTGGCGCGCATCACCGGCATCCGCCACCGGATCGTCCATCTCGACGTCGACCACGCGCTGCAACTGCTGGACCGCATCCTGGACGCTCCGTTTCCGCTCACGGCGCCCGCCGCCGTGACCCATGCCGCCCTGATCGAGGCGACCGTCGCGGACGGACACGCCATCGCGGTCTCCGGCCTGGGCGCGGACGAATGCTTCGGTGGCTACCACAAGCCCCTGACGTGTCTCGCAGCCCAGATGCATCATCAACGCCGGCTCGGCGTCGACCTTCCCGGCTTGTACGACCTGCCGGCCGCGCGCCTGCTGGGTCTCGACGACGTGCTGTTCCTCGGCATCGCGGAATTCTTTTCCGTCGACGAGATGCGGCGTCTGAGCCGGGATCCGCAGGCCGTCGACGCGTTGCTCGCGGATGACGTCGCGTTCTATCGGCAGTTGCTCGCGGTCAAGCCCAAAGCGCTGCCGACGGAGGCGATGTCCGCGCACGAGTATGTGTTCCGGATCGGCGAGCTGCTGCTGCCGGCGCTCGCCGACAATGCGCTCATGCACGGCGCCCGCCTCGATTTCCCGTTCCTGCGCCAGGATGTCTACGGCTGGGCGTCGGCGATCGATCCCGGCCTGAGCTATTGGTACGAGGCGGATGCATGGTGGGCCAAGCGCCTGCTGCGTCAGGTCGCCGGTCGTTACCTGCCGCCGGAGATCGTGATGCGCAAGCGGCAAATCCTGCTCGCACCGATCGCGCATTGGCTGCTGGACTCACGGTTTCGCAAGCGCGTCATCGATGAGGTCGCCGATTCCGACCTGTGGAGAATCGCGCCGCTGACCACGCGATTCCGGACCGCTCTGTTGTCGAGGCTGCGCGCTTATGACCATGTCGGAGACGACGGCCGGTGGCACGAACAGCTATGGGTGATCCTGGTTCTGTGTAGCTGGATCAATCGCCATTCTGCGTCGAGGTAGGGGAGTGAATCCGTCATGCGCGACGTCGATCTGATCGTGGTGGGCTCTGGCTCGCTGGCTCACGCGGTGCTGATGAGTCTCGCCGGATGCGGCGACGCGCCGATGGACGTGATTGCCGCGGCGCGCAACGACACGGCCGTGCATCACATGGCGACGCTCGCCAATGCGCTCGGCGGCGGAAGCGCGGGCCGCATTGCCGTGACCCCCGTGGCGTGCGACTACTCGCCTGCATCGTTGGCACGCTTGTTCGACGCATATCGGCCGCGCGTCGTGTTGACCCTGGCGTCGATGCAGTCGCCGTGGGCGATGACGCGCGGGTGGCAAAAACTCATCGCGGTGCTGGGCTACGGCTGCACGCTACCCTTGCAGGCCGCGCTCGCCGACCGGGTCATGCGGGCGGCGACAGTTGTCCATCCCGACGCCCATCTCGTCAACGGCTGCTATCCAGACCTGGCCAACCACGTGCTGACCGGGCGCGGCATTCCGGTCGCGGGAGGGATCGGCAATATCGCCATCGTCGCGTCAATGTTGCACGGTCGCACCGAATGCGTGCCCCTGTCGCTGCTCGCGCATCACGCGCACGTCGGCGCGATGATACGCGGCGCTTGGGACGGACTGCCCGCGCCGGCCGTGTGGCTGGACAGCCGCCGCCTGCCGGAACATGAAGCCGCCGCGTTGACCGCGCCCGTGCGCCTGCCCGCCGACGCCACGCTCAACAGCCTCACGGGCGCGCTCGCCGCGCCGATGCTGCGCGCCCTGTCAGGCCGTGCGGACGCATGGCAGGGTCATGCGCCGGGCCTGCACGGCCGGCCCGGCGGCTATCCGGTGCGCGCGGATGCCGCCGGCCTCCATCTCGCGTTGCCGCGCGGCATGACGCCGGAGCAGGCCGAGCAACTGAACAGATCGTATGCGTTGCACGACGGCGTGACCGTCGAGGACGGGCGCTATGTATTGACCCGCTCGCTTGACGATGCGGAACGCGCGCTGGATATCCGCTTGCCGGCGGCGCTTGCCGCGTGGCGGGCCGACGCGCTCGACGAACAAATCGCGTTGCTGGTGCGCTTGCGCGCGACCATCGATGCGACGGACGCCTCAGCTCGCTGAAACCGGGCTGCGCGTCGTTGCGCGCAAGGCGTCTTCCTCATAGGTCCCGAGCCAATCCCCGCGATCGTAGTTGGCCAGGGCTTGCCGGAACATGCGGTCGCGGCTTTCCCAACGATCTTGCACGGGTGGATAATGACGAATGCGCGCGTCGTCGTCGTGGGACACATGCAGCACGGTGCCGCTCTGGCGCCGCATGAGCCCGGCGCTCAGCGTCAGCCGCGCGATCATGTCCTGGTCCTCCCAGCCCCAGCCCAACAGGCATCCGTTGTAGCCGCCGATGCATTCGAAGCCGACGCGACGCACCATCAGCAAGCCGGGCGCCTGGCGTGTGCCGTCCGCCGCGTCTTCCTCGTTGTCGATGATCTCGAGCGCGCGTCCGTTGGCAAGCCGCAGCTTCAGGTGATAGCCGAACATCGCGACCTGGCCGGCCTTGCGCGCGTTGCGCACGGTCTCCGTCACGCCGGCGACGGTTCCGAAGGCGTCGGGTTCGGCTTGCAACTGCCGGACCAGCGCGTCGAGTTGCCCGTCCGGAATGATGATGTCGCAATCGCAGAAGAACAGGAGCGGACGACGCGTGTGCGCGGCGCCGATATTCTGGGCGCGGGCCTTGTTGAACCAGCCGGATTCGTCCACGTGCACCACCTTGACGTTCGCCGCGTGGCCGGCCATCAGGTCGCGCAGTTGATCGGCGTCGCCGCCGTAATTGACCACGGTAACGCCGCCGTCATGCCGGGCGGCGAGTTGGCACAAGGAGGGAAGCGCCTGTTTCAGCTCGTGCCGCCCTCTCCAGGTGACGACGATATCCAGGCTGAGCGGCTCGAGAGTTGACATGTTGGCTTTCCTTGAGAATCCTAGTGTCAGGGCAGTATCGATCCCCGTCCTGCAAAGGGAATCGCATCCGAGATGAATAACACTACCGGCAAGCGCGCGACGTCCGACAGACAGCTGGTGCGGCCAGAACTGGCCGATCCCAGTGTAGCACTGCGGGTGCGGCATGCGATATTGGCAGGATTGCGCGCCAACGGCGGCGGCCATCTGGGCGGCACCTTGAGCTGCGTGGACATCCTGCTCGCGCTGTTCGCCGCGCGTGCGATGTCCGCGCTCGACGCGACAGGCGACGCCCTGTTGCTGTCGAAAGGCCATGCAAGCATGGCGCTCTATGCGGTGTTGCAGCAGGCCGGCGTCGACCTGGGGCCGCTCGGCACGTTCGGTACCGCCGGCTCCCCGCTGCAGGGGCACCCCGATCGCACCCGGCTGGCCTGCATGGATTTCTCGTCGGGTGCGCTCGGGCAGGGCGTCGCCATCGGGCTGGGCATGGCGCTCGCGCGCGAGGCGCGCCACGTGTGGGTGGTGCTGGGTGACGGGGAATGCCAGGAAGGCATGGTGTGGGAAGCCGCGATGCTGGCGGCCCGCCACGGCGTGCCGAATCTGCACGTGATCGTGGATCTCAATGGGGAACAGGAATGCGGCTGGGCGCACGACGCGCGGCTGGATTCCACGCCCTTGCCCGACGCCCTCGCCAAGTGGCGTGCATTCGGCTGGCACGCGGATGAAGTGGACGGACACGACATCGACGCATTGACCGGCTTCGCGCATGCGCATGCAGAAGGGCCCCGGCATGGGCCGACCGTCCTGCTGGCGCGAACCGTCAAGGGTCACGGCCTCGGGCTCCAGCTCGATCGGTTTCGTCGCCACTGCACCCAATTGTCCGGCGACGAGTGGGCACGCATCGCGGGCTCCGGCCACGCGCCGGATCGATGAGAGGTTTGCCGCATGAAAAGACTGGCGCTATCGATTGTCGACGAGCTGCGAAGGAGGGCCGAACAGAGCGACCGTATCTGGGTGCTCGACGGCGACCTGGGCGATTCCTACGGCTTGTACGACGCGCAGGGGCGGCCCGTGTTCTCGCGCTTCGTTCAGGCCGGCATCGCGGAACAGGCGCTCATCGGCGTCGCGGCCGGGCTGGCCGTGAGCGGGCAATGGCCCTGGGTGTTCTCGTTCAGCGCATTCCTGTGCCATCGGGGTGCGGATCAGATCCGCACCTGCGTCGCGTCGCAGGGGCTGCCCGTCGTGATGATCGGCTCGCATGCGGGCGCGGCGAGCGGCACCAATGGCGCGAGCCATGCCAGCCTGTCGGACCTCGGTGTCCTCGCATCCATCGGCGGCGTGGATCTCTGGGCGCCCGCGGACGCCGCCGACGTCGAACTGGCCGTCGGGTCGTTGGCCGCTTCGCCGCGGCCGGCCTACGTGAGAACGAGCCGGGAACCGGTCGGCGACCTGCGGCTGCCGCCGGGCGTCGTGCGCGGCAACGGCGTGGCCGGCGAGACCGTGCTGCTGTCGTGCGGATACGCATCGCACTGGGCACAGGAGGCCGTGCAGGCGCTGGCTGCCGACGGCGTGCCGATTCCGTGGCGGCACATCGCGCATCTCGGCGAAACCGTGCTCGCTCAGTGGATCACGAGCCAGCCACGCCTGCGCGGCATCGTGGTCCTCGAAGACCATGGACCGGCCGGCGGCCTGGCCGACACCGTTCGCAGGATCGCCCCGCCTGGCGTCACCGTGCGCGCTCTGTCGTGGCCGTCGGGTTGGCATGGCGAATCGGGTGCCATCGCCGACCTCAGACGCGCGCATGGCCTCGACACCGATGCCCTCGTGCGCCGCATCAAGGAAAACATGACGTGAAAGCCCAAGCGAACCCACGCGCGACCCTCGCGAAAATTCTCGATCCGATATCGATCGATGCGTTCCTGCGCGAGTCTTTCGGCAAGCGCCCGCTCCTGATTCGCGGGCAACCGGGGAAATTCGATTTCCTGATGAAACCGTCGCGCATGATCTTCGGATTGGACAAGGTCACCGAGATTCGCTGCGTGTTCGGCGGCTTGAAGCAGGCGACCATCGGTCCCGCCGATATCCGGGAGATGTACGAAGCCGGGGCCACGATCTGCGTGACGGACATGCAGCTTGCGCACCGTTCGCTGTGGACGGCGGCCCGCAACGTCCGGCGGGAAATCGGCTTTGCCGGGCGGGTCGATTTCCGCGCGTATCTTTCGCCGCCATCCTCGGGCTTCGATTTTCATTATGACGCGAGGACCGCCACCACGTTACAACTCGATGGCGAGAAGACCTGGTGGTACGCCACGTCGCCTCATACGTTGTTTCCGACCGAGAATTCGACGCGCTCCGACATGGCCGCCGTGCATCGAGCCGTCGCGCGGCAGACGATCCGCAAGGTCACGCTTTATCCGGGCGACCTGCTCTGCCTGCCGCCCGGCTTGTGGCACAAGGCGAGGGCGGGTGACGGCGGATCGCTCGCACTGAACATGGCATTCAATCACAGCGGCGCGACGGTCGGCGACGTCCTGCTCGACGCGCTGAAAGCGTCGCTGGCCGGCATGCCGGACGCCATGCGGCCGTTCGTGACCGGCGCGGGCCCTACCGGCGTTGCCGAGCTGGAACCCCATATCGCAACCTGTATCGCCGCGCTGCGAGACACGCTCGCATCGTTCGACGGCAAGCGCCTCGCGCCGCGCCTCGCAAGCGTCGCGGGCAAGGCCGGACGTACCTGAGCGCGTGGCCTGCGATGCGTGACGCCCCCATCGACGCGGATCGTCTGAACGCCACGCTGGCCCTCGTCGCGGATGCGATGCGCATCGCGCATTCCGGTTCGACGCTCTGGGATCACCTGCTGGGGACCTACGAGGTGCTGTCGGGATGGGGCGCCGATCCCGACACCCGTCTCGCAGGCCTGATTCACAGCATCTACTCGACCCAGTACTTCCGCCATCGCGTCGTGGCACCAGGCGAACGCGAACGGGTGGCGATGGTGGTCGGCCAACGGATCGAAGCGCTCGCCCATGCATTTTGCGTCCTCGATCGGGACAGCCTTCGTCGCGCGTCCGAGCGCCTTGACCTCGCGCCGGTGCGCAGGCCTTTGCGCATACCGACGCACGCGGGCGACGGTGAACTGCATGTGACGGCCGCACAGTGCAGGGCATTGCGACTGCTCGATCTCGCCAACGAAGCCGAGCAACGCAGAACCCTGTTCAGGATCGACGGGCCGTGGTTGTCCGGTATGTGCAAAGGATTCCGAAGCATTGGCTTCGTGCCGCGGTCGTTCATCCGCGCGCCCAGCATCAGCGACGTACAGGAACGTCGGTTGTCCACGTTGTATGAGCATGCACTCGCCGCGCCCTCCAGCCATGCCGCGCAAGCGCTCAGGGCCTGCATCCAGCTCGCGCCCCAATGTGCGGAGCCGAGGTTCCTGCTGGCCGCCTTGCGGCTGCAGGCCGGCGATTTTCGCGCCACGTATGTGGAGGCGTCGACGGGAATCGCCAATCTCGATGGCTGGGGCGCGCCATGGGATGCACGGATTCCCGGTCAAGGGTGGCGGTTCCTGGGGGAGCAACTCGCTATGGCTGCACGTGCAACTCATCGGAATGCGCCCGCGATCTATCAGCAGATCCTGAGCCGTATCCGTCAATAAGCCAGCGCATGCCTTCGATACACCGGCTGAACGATTCCATCAAGCCGTTGCATCGACCGGTTGAATCCGCCGGCCTTGGCGGACGTTCGGGGAAGCCACTTGTTGAGGCCGCTACAGGCAGTTTTCCAGACATCCGATGCGCCACGGCTGCGAATGTCCGCCGTCAAGGTTGTGCCGCACAATACATTCCGGTATCATTCACGCCCCCCACAAGCTGCACACACGGATTTCGCGCGAGGCGTCCCGCCCTCGACTATCCGTGCGTACACGATTCCGTTCGCATCCCGGCAGGCAACCCATTCTTCTGGTGTCATGTGCACGACGATCGTCGGCTCATCTGTCGAGGAGCATGTATTGGCAATTCCTGATCGGAACGATTCTATATCCCCTGAAATCACCGCCACGGCAAAAGTCGGCCGCCGTGTGTCAAAGGGAAAGGCTCAGGCCCTGACACCGACGGACATCGCGTCGCTGGCACGCCAGAATGAGGAGCGCCAGCACCAGATGCGCGCGTTGATCGCGCTCGGTCGCGAGCGCGGCTATCTCACCCACGCGGACATCAACGATCACCTGCCCGACAACTTTGCCCAAACGGCGGCGATGGACACCATCGTCAGCACGTTCAGCGACATGGGCGTGGCCGTATACGAACAAGCGCCGGACGCCGAAGCGCTCCTGTTAACCGACGCCGCGCCGGCCGTGGCATCAGACGATCAGGCGGACGAGGAAGCGGAAGCTGCGTTGTCGACCGTCGATTCCGAATTTGGCCGCACCACGGATCCGGTTCGGATGTACATGCGTGAGATGGGGGCCAGCGAACTGCTGACCCGCGCCGGTGAAATCGAGGTCGCGAAACGGATCGAAGATGGTCTGCAGGACATGATTCAAGCGATTGCCGCGTGTCCGTCGATCGTGTCCACGATTCTTGCCGATGTCGACCGCATCGTTGCCGGCGAACTGCGCATCGACGAACTGGTCGATGGCATCCGTGTCGACGCCGATGAAAGCGAAATGACGCCGGAGTCCCAGGAAGAGGATGCGGAAGCACTCGCTGCCGACGATGAGTCGGACGAAGACGGCATTGAAACGGACGCCGGGGATTCGGAGAAGGTGAACGCGGCACGCCTCGAAGAACTCACGAACGACAGTCTCGTGATTTTTGCGCGTGTGCGTGCACTGTTCGAACAGTTGCCGGATCTGCCTGTCACAGGAGATGCACGTTCCGCAGCAGTTGCGCAAGTGCGCACGGCGATCCAGCGGGAACTCGCGCCGATCCGCTTTACGGCCAAGACCATCGACCGCCTGTGCGCCATTGTGCATGGGCAGGTGACTGAGGTCCGCGCGATCGAGCGCAGCATCCTGGCGATTGCTGTCGACCGTTGCGGCATGCCGCGCGACGCGTTTGTCGAGTCGTTCCCGGGTCACGAGACCGACCTCGAATGGACGAACCGCGCGGCGGCGACCTCGCAGCAGTTTGGCGCGGCGCTCGAGCGACATCAGCCGGCGATTCAGGCGGCGCAGCAGAAACTCGTCGACATCGAGTCCCGGGTCTCGTTGCCACTCCAGCAGCTCAAGCAGATCAACCGCCAGATGAGTGCCGCGGAACTGAAAATGCGGCAGGCCAAGCGCGAGATGATCGAGGCGAACCTTCGTCTTGTCATTTCAATCGCAAAGAAGTACGTGAACCGCGGCATGCAGTTCCTGGATTTGATCCAGGAGGGCAATATCGGCTTGATGAAGGCCGTGGACAAGTTCGAATACCGGCGCGGCTGGAAGTTCTCGACTTACGCGACCTGGTGGGTCCGGCAGGCTGTCACGCGTGCGCTCGCCGATCAGGCGCGGACCATTCGCGTGCCGGTCCACATGATCGAGACGATCAACAAGCTGAACCGGATATCGCGCGAAATCCTGCAACAGACAGGGCAGGAAGCGCATCCCGCCGTGTTGGCAAAGCGCATGGAGATGTCCGAGGAAAAAGTGCTCGGTATCCTCAAGATCGCCAAGCAACCTGTCTCGCTCGAAACCCCGGTGGGTGACGACGCCGATGCAACGCTCGGCGACATGATCGAGGATGTCTCGGCGAGTTCGCCGGCTGAGGCCGCGATTCAGGCGAACATGCGCGCGGCGATCGACGAGGCGCTCAGCGCGTTGTCGCCGCGCGAGGCCAAGGTTCTGCGGATGCGATTCGGGCTCGACACCAACTCCGATCACACGCTTGAAGAGGTCGGCAAGCAGTTCGACGTGACCCGCGAGCGGATCCGTCAGATCGAGAGCAAGGCGATGCGCAAGCTGATGCATCCCAGCCGGGCGGACAAGCTCAGGCCCTTTCTCGAGCGCTAAGGCAAGCCGGGCGTGCGCCCGGCTCCAGGCTTGCAGCGATCAGGCGTCGGCCTGATCGTTGTCCTGAACGGGCGTATTCGCTGCGGGGAATACTTGCAGCGGCTCGATGCTGGCAGCCTGCTTCCCCCTGGGGCCTGCTTGATCTCGAAGCTGACCTTCCGGCCCTCCCGAAGCGATCTGAAGCCACTTCCCTGAACCTCGGAGAAGTGCGCGAGCAGGTCTTCGCCACCGTCATCCGGCGTGCCAAGATTGGCGTTCAAGCGAACGCCATCGGCAAAATCCACGAATTTCGACTCCGGCGTCCGCCGGGATTGCTACGGCATCAACCGATCCAGCAGCGGCGACCGGAAGATCCGGTTCGGGTCGTAGCGTTCGAGGGTCGCGCGCGCCGCATCCCACGTGCTCGACGCCGGCTGTCCTTCACGATGCAGGTTCGGAATCGTGCGGGTGAGCATCGTGTCGTCTTGCCAGGCAGCTGTATCGGTGTAGCCCCAACCCTTCGACCATTCGGGGCGAAGCGTCGCATACGAACCGGTGTAGTTCGAGAGCATCCATTGCTCGATCTCGCGATAGAAGCGATCGGCAGACGGCGTGCCCGGTAACGTCAGAATATCGAACCACACGGCGACGTCCCAATCCGGCCGGTCGGGGCGCGGCTTGAGTGCGGACAGGGTGGGCACGACCGCGCCGGCGCCGACATCGGCCGGCTTGTCGAGACCGGTGATACGGATTTCGACGGGACCGTTCATCGGATACTCGCCGCGCGCCTTGTACGTGTCGACGCGGTTCTGATAGAACTGCACGAATTCGCTGATCACGCGCTGCACGTCGGCGCGCCGCGCCAGTACCGCGTAGCCGTTCGCGGTGACGCGCAGCGTCGTCGGTCGAATGTACTGCAGCACGGTGCGCGACCAGCCCCAGATATCCCCGCTGAGCGTGAGCGCGAGACCGGCGGCCGTGATGGCCAATTGCGTCTGGCCGAACAGCGGCGTCAATGCGCCTTCGCCGCCGATCACGATCCGTTTGACGAGATCCGAGATGGACTGCGGGATCGAATCGGAGAACGGATAGTTGTACGGCTGCGTGACGGCGCGCGACAGGAACGGTTTGCTGGGCGTCGGCGTCCAGACCTTAAGCCACGGGCTGGACGTGAACGGGAACCAGATGGCTTCCACCCGGCCCGCACGATCGAGAAACGACGCGATCGTGCGGCCCGATGTGCCGGCCGGCGCAAACAGTTCGGATGCCGGAATGTCAACGTAGCTCTGGCAGCGTAGCCGCTGGTTCGGGCCCGCCGTCAGCGTGACTTCGACGACGAACGCCCGCCCGATGTGCGTGAGGAACGCGCCGATCTCGGGATCGCTGCGCTCGAACCGGCGCAGCACGTATTGCTGCCGGGCCGGATCGTACACGACCGCGGTGAGCGCGACCACGAGGTTGCTCAGTGAGCCGTAGGTGTGGCCCGGTTGCAAGGTTTCACCGGCCGCCGGCACGGCAGTGCCGTGTGCATCGATCGCGAGCGCACCGCCGAGCGTGATGTCGCCTGGCGCAGGCGCGGCAATCACGCCGAGGCCATACTGCTCGAGCGTCGCGAGCAACGACTCCAGCGAGATGCCCGTTTGGGCGGTGACGCGCGCCGGGCGTGCCGACGTGTCGACGGAGACGGCCGTCAGCGACTTCGTCGTATCGAGCAGCACCAGATTCGCGGCACCGGCGCCCGGATCCAGCGTCAGCGGCGACCAGTTGTGCATGTACCCGCGCGGGCGGATCCGGTAACCGTTCGCGCGCGCCCAGTTGACCGCCGCGACGACGTCGTCGGCAGAGCGCGGCGCGGCGGTCCACACGTCCTGCACTGCGATTTCGCCGCTCCAGTTCTGGAACGCCTGCTTGTAAAGCGGGATATCGGCCGGGAAGCCGGGCGGCGTCGCGTCAGCGGTCCGCGCGTTGGCCGCAATCTGGTAGAGCGGCGTCCAGCCGGTGACGACGCCTGCGGCCGCGAGCTTCGCCATATCGGCGAGGAAAGCGCGGCGCGACGCAGGTTCGTCTCGGAAGTCTTGACTCATGGTGTGCTCCAGTTTTTTCGGAATGGTTTTGACGATCGGAAAGACGACAGATGACGCGTTGATACCGGGATGCGGCAATTCGAACAGCAGCGATGCGGGCTAAAGCGTTGGCCGGTCAGGATTGAAAAAACGACCGGTTCGGCGATTCGCGGACGCGCATCATCGCGGACCTCTGGAAGGAAATCCAGAAGCCGCCCGGTTTCTTATTCAACTGGCGCCGGCCTGTCCTGCCGGCAGGCGAGTAGGGGAATTCGACTGAATATCGCGTGACGAAGCGCTAGCCGCGACGATCAATAAAGGACGATTGCGCGTGAATATTTATTCGCATGTTTCAAGATTCTAAATAAAATCACTCGCAATTCATGATCGGTTGATGATTTACCCGTTGCATCGCCGAAATGGTATCAATCTGTTCGATGTGTGACAAGCGGTGATCAATGCAAAAAAAGCACGGTGGAGAACGAATAATCCTGGATGAAATCCGCCTCGCCTTCTCTCGAACGACGTTTCGCAAACGGAAACAAAAACGGAAATAGAAACGAAAACTCCCGCGCGCAATGCATGACTGGATTGTTGCAAAATATCGTGCCAAATAATAGCGAATCTATTCATTCAAAACTGGTGCATCAATCGATTTCCGTTTTGCTGGACGAGGCGCCTGATGAAAATATCCAATTGACTGCAAAATATCTTAAATCGTAGATATCATACGCAGCTAGGGTACTCGTGCATCAAATCAATGAAAGGGATCGTTTCGATTTTTTTGTTTCGTTTTATTCGGTAAACACGCCAAGAGCGCTTTTATCCCGCGACACTCAATGACCGAAATAAATGTTTCAGCTTATGGCAGGGTTCGCCAGCAATCGTCAATCCCTGCGCCGCCGTCCTCAAGCACGCACGACAAGGAGAGTCAGATGGTCGCGATCTTCGCGAAGCTCGGAAAGGTGATTTCGAGCGCCGGCAGTGAGCGGTTCGCATCCGACATGCATGCATTGCTGGTTGGATCGATTCCGGTCGCAACCACCAGGATGACGGAATGGACGCTCGACGAGCCGGCGGGCGAAGTGGTCCACGTGGAATCGCTCGGTGCGTTCGGCGCGACGCGCGACGACGGACGCGGAGGCGCACCGGTCGTGCACGGCGAGCGGGAACCTGAGACGCATCCACTGCGGAACCGGATCGTGGCCGCTTGCGACCGGCAGCTCATTCACGTCGATCCGCTGATGCGGCGCGGCAACGGCGGAGAGGTCGTGCCGCCGCGTGGGGCGGGCGTGGGATTCCAGTGCCACCTCGTGTCGCGCAAGGCGAATCGCCGCTACGTGATCTCGTTGCATCGCGCGGCGTCGCATGACGACTTTTCGTTGCAGGAGATGTCGTTCCTGAGGAATTTCGCCGATACGCTGCTGCCGCTCGTCGAGTGGCATGCATCGACGCGGCGGCAGGGCGTGCGCGAAGGCGGGACGCCGCGCGGTGCGATGGCGGTCGGGTCTGGTGTCGAGGCGCTGCGCCACGAGTTCGAATCGCGGCTGGCGCGCGCCTCGGTCGTGCTGTCGGCGCGCGAAAGCGAAGTGTGTCTCGGCCTGCTCGCGGGCAAGATGCTGCGCGAAATGGCCGGCGAGCTCGGCGTCAAGGAGAGCACGGTCGAGACGTACATCAAGCGTGCCGCGGTGAAGCTCGGCATCAGCGGCCGGCACGGGCTCACGAAATGGATGATCGACAATTGCGCGCCGTGCGCATCGGCGGCATGACGCCGCTTCCTTTCGCGCATCGGATCGCGGTTCCGGCTTCGGCTGCTTCATCGACCCTCTGTTCAACGCTGTCGGAAGACGCCTGACGAGGCGTTGAAGCTGCGCTCGCGCGCGGCGCGCGCCGACATGATTCGAACATCGTGCCGCTCATCCATTTGTCGCGGATATCCGGGACAAACCGACGAAGCACCGGCCATCGAATCCGGTGCGGCGCGCGGCGCCGCGGGTCAGATCGACGCATCCGGCCCGTGAAGCGGTCGCCGGCCCGGGCGATCCGCCGTTCGTTGAAAACGGGATCGTCACGTGACGAAGCGGCATCGTCCGGACGCCCGCTCATTGCACGGAGGGGTCGACATACATTCGCGCGAACACCCGCATCGCATCGTCGCCGCCGCCGATGACACCCCGGTGGCCCGGGTCACCGGTCACCCTGCCATGTCGGCGCTGACGGGACACCTGGCCGAGTCCGAGAAGATGCGACCGCTATCCAGGCGAATGACCCGACCGGCCAGCCTGAAATACTGATCGTCATGGGTCACGATGATCACGCATTTCCCCCGCGATTGCAGATCGGGCACCAGCACTTCGTAGAAGAATTTCTTGAAAACCGGATCCTGGTCGGCAGCCCATTCGTCCAGGATATAGATCGGGCGATCCTCGATGTAGGCGCAAAGCAACGCCAGTCTCTTGCGCTGCCCCGTCGACAAGGCCGTGGTCGTCGAGTACGTTTTGTCGTGAATGTCGATCTTGCCGGCCAGCTTGAGGGTTTCGAGGTATTCCTGCGCACGCTTGCTGCTCGCGCTTTCATGGTCCGGCCCGATGATACGATTGAACAGATGGAAATCGGTGAATACCGCGGAAAACAGATTCCGGTACCGCTCCCGCGCATCGTCGTCGATGACCCTTCCGTCCAGGGCAATATGGCCTTCGGTTGGCGCATAGAGGCCGCTGAGCACCTTCGCCAGTGTGCTTTTGCCACTGCCGTTTCCACCGATCACATAGACCAGCTCTCCGGCGTGAATCGTCAGGTTGACGGGGCCCAGGACGAAGTCGACCGACGACGCGTTGTCACGGTAGGTCATCTTGACGTCGCGCAACTCGATACGCTGCCATGACCTGATCGGCGCGGATTCCCCCATGCCGGGCGAGGGCGGCTTGCCGAATGAATCGGGCGTGTCGTCGATCAGGAAACCGAATTCCGCGAGTCGGGCGAGGGCGGTCTTGCCCTCGGCCACGATCGGCAGAATGTTGATCAGCATGGTCAGCGGCCCCATCATGTAGAGCACGGCCAGGATGCTCGCCGTGAGTACGGCGGGATCCACGACGCCGAGAGACGGCACGCCGAACAGCAGGAATCCGAGCAGGACCGCCACGGTGACCTGGCCGATGCTGTCGCCGGTCATGAACCAGAAGCGTTCGATGAAGTTGTAGCCCGCCACGCGCCGTGACGAGACTTCGATCGCCGCCTTGGTGAACCAGCGTCGTCTGGCCCGGTTGAGCTTGAGTTCCTTGATGCCGAACACGAGGCTGTGCGTGTATTCGTTGAACTGGACAAACTCGTCGCGCACGCGTTCCGTGAAATTGGCCGCCTTTCGATAGAACAACAGGTAGAGCACCAGGCCGACGATCGTCAGCGTGAGCGTCGACGCGAAGACGATCCACGACAGATAGGCGAGATAGGCGACGCTGCACATCAGGACGACTGATTGAACCAGGATCGTCGGTATGGTGAGCAGGGTCTGGCTCAGTTGCGGAATGTCTTGCGTCAGCATCGTCAGCACATGCGGCGCGCCGCGCCTGTCGATGTCTTCCAGCGGCGTCGCCAGGATGCGCTTGCACAGGTTGACGCGCAATCGCGTCATGATTTTCATGCACGCGTAGGACGGCATCGCGGCAGCGCCGCTCCGGCAGATCACCGCGACGACGTTCACCGCGATGAAGATCATCAACAGCATCGGTCGATCGTCCTGGTCGTGAAGCACCCGGCTGATCAGGCCGACGCCCGCGATCGACGCCACGCCGCTGATGAGGCCCGTCAGGACCGTGCCCAGGGTCAACCAGGGATGACTGCGCCACATCAGGGTGACGGCTGAGTGCCACGGCGGCGATTTGCTTTGCTCGGAGTCCATGAGTCGCTATTCGGAAAGGCGTGAAAACGGGAAGGGCTCAGTTGACCAGGTGACTGAGTTCGATGGCGTGTGCCGCTGATCTCAATCTTGACGAGGCCTCGTGCCTTCCGAGAAACGTGATGCTTTCGACGATTTCCAACGGCGAATCGGAAAACAGGATGCAGCACTTCAGCAGGCGCTGCGCACGGTCCCAGCCGACGTTCATGGAATCGGCCACGCCCTGCAACGCGGCCTCGACCGACGCAGCCGTCCAGCCGTCGTTCCGGATCAGCTGCGACTCGATCAGCCGAAGAAATTTCAGGAGGGTGCGGGGATTGCTTTCGATGCTGTACATGAGGATGTAATCGATCCGCAGTTTCTTCGTGATCAACGGAAAAATCAGGTCGATCACGCCGGCGGTCGATTCGCATTTCCCGTAAGCCAGCGAAATCGCCTCGCCGAGCTTGCAGTCCCGGTGAAGCGCATCCAGCGCGGCCTGTACGAACGCCGCTTCATGGTCAACGGTAGTGATTTGCATGATGTTCAATGGCCTGTCGAGTGATGGATTGCGGCGCGCGTGGACCGCAGGCGTTACCAGCCATCCGGAATGGGCATGGAATAGGTCAGCGGCTTTTCCGGCATGACTTCGTCCATGATGTCGGAGTAGCCGGACTCCTGGCCGACCAGATTGGGCTCGAAGCAGTAGCAGTTGAACGTCTTCTGCAGGACGAGGTTGTTGCGGTCGTTGATGGCCGGCGGGTGTTCGTTGATCGCGATGAACGCGTCGTAAAGCGAGTCCCTGACGACGTACGCATGCGCGGTCAGCGTCTCCACGGTCTTGACGACGTTCGGCGCGACGGGAATGGGCGGCGCGAAGTGATACGCACCGAGAAACAGCATGTGCCAGTCATCCGGCACCTGCGCGATGAAGTCGGGGAAGCGCGCGGCGAAATCGGCGGCGAAGAACGCGTCGTCCTCGAAGATCAGGACTTCGCTCGCGCCGGCGGCCTTGGCCTGTTGCACGGCGGCGAGATGGCTCATCGTGCAGCCGTAGTCCTGCGGACGCATGTGGCCCAAGGATTCCGGCACGCTCACGAGTCTTGCATCGACGGCGGGCAGCCGTTCGACCGTGAGGATGTTCTGCTCGGCGAATTTTCGCTGCATCGCCTCCCAGCGATCGGGACGCCGGTCCAGGTTGATGCAGACCTTGCGGGCAAAAGTGTTGTCGATCGTCGGCGTTGATTTCATGAAGGCGTTTTTTCCAGGAACTGATTGACATGGGCAGCGAGGACACCGGCATGCGGATCGAGCAGCATGGTCAGGTGGTCGCCAGGGACGTCCGTCACCTCGACGGGAAGCGCCGAGAAGCGTGACCACCCCCAGGCCGGGTCCAGGCGAAGCTGCGCGATCTCGGGCGACGGGTCGTAGTCGCCGGGATCGCGCTCGGTACTGCGGAACAACGCGATCGGCACGGGCAGCGGAGAGGCCTGCGGCGCGTAGTGCGACTTGAAGTTGGCCTGATAGACGCGAAGATAGGCGCGCAGGCGGTCGGGTCCGGCGTCCGCGAACCAGCTGCCGCGAGCGCCGATCCGGTCGAGGATCAGGCCGGCCTGGCCGTCGGGATCGAGCGGGACGAGGTCGTCTCGCGTCACCTGAAGGTCGGTCCCGAGGAAGGTGCCGATTTCGTGGGCGATCGCGACCAGCCATTCGGTGTCGTCCCAGTCCTGCCAGTAGGTGGCGGCCGGGCTGTCGATGGGTGCGGACGCATCGAAGATCGCCAGCAGCTTCACGACGGCGCCCTTGGCGACGAGCTGCCGGCTCATTTCGAGTGCCACCTGTGCGCCGAACGAGTGGCCCGCCAGGTAGTAAGGGCCCGCGCCCACCAGCGGCCAGATGCGTTCGATGTGACGGGCCGCGATGTCTTCCACGCGGGTGAGCGGCAGGCAGGCGCCGTCGAGGCCGAGCGCTTCCAGCCCGTGAATCGCGTGGGTTCCGCTCAGGTGGTTCGCGAGCGGGTGGAAGTAGACCACGTTCCCGCCGGCGCCCGGCAGGAGGAACAGCGGCGCAGCGGGGCCGCCGTCGCGGATCGGCACGAGCCCGCCGGCAGGCGCGGACGGTTCCTGCGTGGCCAGCGCCGCCGCCAGTTTCTCGATCGTCGGATTCTCGAAGAGACAGGAAATCGGCAGCCGGCGATCGAACGCCTTCTCGACATTGGCCATCAGCTGGATCGCGATGATCGAGTGACCGCCGAGATCGAAATAGTTGTCGCTGACCGTGATGTCGTCTCGCTTGAAGATCCGCTGCCAGATCGCCAGCAACGTGCTTTCGTGTGCCGTCGGCGCGACGGCGCGTGCCGCCGTAACCGGACCGGCGGCGGGTTGGACGGCAGGGTCGGCCACGCCGCGCGGCGCGCCCGGCTGGCCACCGGCAGCCGGCCCCTCCGCGAGCTGGCCGGTCAACTGGTCTGGCTCGGCGGCGAATCGCTCCAGCAACGCGCGGAGGGTGTCCAGCATCTGCCGCACCACGTCGGGCGCGACGCGGTGTGCGTCGTGCGAAATTTCGAAGCCGACACGCTCGTTCGGGTGCACGGTCAGGGTCAGCGGGTAATTCGATTCCGCGAAGGCGCGGGTGTCGAGGATCTCGATGTCGTCCGGCCCGAGATCGGGCGCAGCGGCAACCGGGAAGTTCTCGAACACCAGCAGGCTGTCGAACAGGCTGTCGCGGGCGGGCAGTTCGCTCCATGACTGGATATCGACCAGCGAGCTGTACGAATGCGGTTCCATGGCCGTCTGGGCTGCGTGGACCTCCGCCAGCCATTCGGTGAAGGGGCGCTCTGGCGCGATGCGCAAGCGCAGCGGCAGCGTGTTGATGAACAGCCCCGCGACCGACTCGACGCCGTCGAGCATCGGCGGGCGACCGGACACGGTGACGCCGAAGACGACGTCGTCCGTTCCGGTGTGACGCTGCAGCACCAATGCCCAGACAGCGCGTATCAGGACGTTGAGGGTGACGCGATGGGTGCGCATGAGCGCTTGCAGCCGCGCGGCCAGGGCCTCGTCCAGCAGGAATTGCTGGGTCCGGCGCGTAGCCTGCCGAGCGGCGTCGCCGGCGGCCTGCCGGGCAGGACCGGCCGCGATCGGCGTGGCGGCATGGAACCCCGCCAGTTCGGCGCGCCACCAGGTTTCGTCGGCGGAGCGAGGATGGCGCGCGAGCCAGTCGATGTACGTGCGGTATCCCGGCGCCGATGCGGTGGCCGCGGGCGCGCCAGTGCGGACGAGCGACAGGTAGTCGTCGAACACTTCCTTCATCAGGATGGCGGTGCTCCAGCCGTCGAGAATGATGTGGTGCGCGCTCCAGCAGAAGCGATGGCGCGTGTCCGTTTCCTGGATCAGCGTGCAGCGGAACAACGGCGCGCGCTGAAGATCGAAGCCGCGCCGCCGGTCCTCGGCGAGGAAAGCGTCGAAGTCCTGCGCACGGCGGGACGCATCGCGGGATCGCCAGTCGAGGCACGTCCACGGCAGGTCGACCGTGTGCAGCACGGTCTGGACGGGCTGATCGCGATCAGCCCACGCGAACGCGGTGCGCAACACGGGATGGCGCGCGAGCGCATGGGCCCACGCTTGCCGGAGCGCCGGCACCTGGAGCGGGCCGCGGACGACGAAGCTGAACTGCTGGAAATAGGCGGCGGGATCCAGGTCGTACAGCGAATGGAACAGAATGCCCTGCTGCAGCGAAGAGAGCGGGTAGCTGTCCTCGATGTCGTCCCATGCGGTGTCCTGGACCGACGCCGCGAAGTCGAGCAGGCGGTCCTTGAAGTGCGCGGCCAGGTTCTCGACCGTCTGCCGCCGGTGCAGCCGCTCGCCGTAGCGCCAGTCCACCTGAAGCCTGCCGTCGACAACGGCGGCGACGATCTCGAACGCATGCGTGCGCTGCGACCGCTCGGCACGCAGCGAACCGAGGTCCTCGGCCGCCGGGCGCCAGCCTTCGGATTGCTGCAACACGGTATCGAGCTGCCCGTGATAGTTGAAGAGGATATCGGCGTTCGGCAGCGCGGCGAGACTGTCGCGCACCGCGTCGTCGGGGCTCAGGTAGCGCAGCAGCGAATAGCTGAAGCCTTCGGCTGGAATCGTGCGCAACTGCTGCCGTGCGGCACGCAGCGCTTCCTCCGGCGTGTGCCGGGCGTCGGCCTCGAGCACGACGGGGTAGATGGAGGTGAACCAGCCCACCGTCCGGGTGAGGTCGATCGGCGCATCCGACACGTGGCGGCCGTGACTTTCGAGATCGATCCGGGTGCGCGCGTTGCCCGTGACCATGCTGCAGGCTTGCGCAAGCGCGGCGAGCAGGACGTCGTTGATGCGGGTGTCGTGGGCCCGCGGCAGCCGGCGCAGCAACGCCGTCGTGGCGGCTTCGTCCAGCTCGAACGACACGCACGCCGCGTCGCCGACCGCGTTGCCGGCCGCACCCGCGGCCGGATAATCGACCGGCATCGGTTCGACGGGCTGCGCAACGAGGGTGTGCCACAGCCCGGCTTCGTCGCCGATGGCCGGCGACCGGCTCAGTTGCTGCAGATGCAACGCCCATTCGCGGAACGAAGTCGTCTTCTCCGGCAGCGGCTGGCCGTGGTAGGCCGCATGCAGATCCTCGAGGAGCACGCGCCACGACACGCCGTCCACCGCCAGGTGATGGACCGACACGAACAGGCGGGCGAGCGGCTCGTCGGCCACGCGGAAGAGCCGGGCCGCCAGCAATGGGCCGTGCGTGATGTCGATGTCGCGTTCGGCTTCGGCGGCGGCGGCGCGCATCGCCGCCAGGCGCTCGCCGGCGTCGCCGGCGATCTCCCGCTTCGCGAAGCATGCGGGCGCCTCGTCGCCGGCGACGACTTCCTGGGTCCAGCGGCCCGCGCTGCGCGAAAAACGCAGGCGCAATGCATCGTGATGTTCGTGGACTTGCCGGAACGCATCGGCGAGCCGCGACGCGTCGATATCCGCCGGCACCTGGATCAGGACCGTCTGATTGTAGTGCGACGGCGCATCGGTCTCCTGCTCGAAGAACCAGTGCTGCACCGGGGTGAGCGGCGCATCGCCCAGCGGGCTGACGCTCGACGCATACGTTGCCCGCTCTTCGGGTGCGGCGGCCAACTGCGCGATCGTCTGGTACTGGAACAGCTGTTTCGCCGTCACACGAAGTCCCGCCCGATTGGCACGCGCGATGACCTGAATGCTCAGGATGGAATCGCCGCCCAGTTCGAAGAAGTTGTCGTGGATGCCGACCGAAGGCAGTTGCAGCACGTCTTGCCAGATTGACGCCAGCAGGATTTCCCGGGGTGTGACGGCCGGCGCGTGCGGCAGGGCCGTGTCGATCGTGTCCGCGGGTGCGGGCAACGCCTTGCGGTTGATCTTGCCGTTGGGCAGCATCGGCAAGGACGCCAGCGCGACGAACTGCGACGGCACCATGTAGTCCGCGAGCTTGCCGCCCAGATAGTCGCGAAGATCGGCGAGGTCCGGCGTTGCGGTCGCGATATAGGCGATCAGGAACGTTCGGATGCCTTCCGTTTTCGCGATCACGACACAGTCGTCGACCGCCGGATGCGTGCGCAGCGCCGCCTCGATCTCACCGGGCTCGATGCGCAGGCCGCGCAGCTTGATCTGGTGATCGATGCGGCCGAGGAACTCGATATTGCCGTCGGGGCGGTAGCGCGCGAGATCGCCGGTACGGTAGAGGCGCGCCCGCGGGTCGGTCGAGAACGGATCGGCGATGAACTTCTCCGCGCTCAGTTCCGGTTCGCCGTGGTAGCCGAGCCCCACCGGCGTGCCGCCGATCAGCAGTTCGCCTGCCACACCGAGCGGCGTGGGCTGCATGTGCGCGTCCACGATATGAAGGCGGGTATTGGCGATGGGCCGGCCGATCGGAACGATGCGGTGCGGGTCGTCGCGCTTGCACTCCCATGCGCTCACGTCGACGGCGGCTTCCGTGGGGCCGTAGAGGTTGTACAGCCTGACGTCCAGGCGCTCGAGGCAGCGCTGCTGCAGGTCGTAGGGCAGTGCCTCGCCGCTGCACACGACGCGGCGCAGCGACGCGCAGTGCACGTCCAGGTCCGGATGGTCGAGGAAGGCGCGCAGCATCGATGGCACGAAGTGAATCGTGGTGATCCGTTCGCGCTCGATGAGTTCGGCCAGATAGTCGGTCTCGCGCTGTCCGCCGGGACGGGCGAACACGAGGCGCGCACCGGTGACGAGCGGCCAGAAGAATTCCCAGACCGAGACGTCGAAGCTGAACGGGGTCTTCTGCAGGACGGCGTCGTCGGCGTCGAGCGAGTAGGCGTGCTGCATCCAGAGGATGCGGTTGGTGATCGCGCGATGGGTGTTGAGCGCGCCCTTGGGCCGGCCGGTGGACCCGGACGTGTAGATCATGTAGGCGAGGTTGTCGCCGTTCAGATCAGGCGCGGGGTTGGCCACGGCGTCGAGATCGAGATCGAGTTCGCTGGAATCGACGACGATCAGGGAGGCTTCGGTGTCGGGCAGCGCGTCGCGCAGATGTTGCTGGGTGAGGAGCCAGCGCAACTGCGCGTGATCGATCATGAAGCGCACGCGCTCGGCGGGATAGTCGGGGTCGACGGGGACGTAGGCGCCGCCGGCCTTGAGGACGGCGAGCAGCGCGACGATCATGTCGAGCGAGCGCTCCATGGCGACGCCGACGAGGGCGTCGGGCCCGACGCCGAGCGCGATGAGCCGGTGCGCGAGGCGGTTGGCGCGCAGGTTGAGTTCGGCGTAGGTGAGCGTGTCGCCGCCATGGACGGCAGCGGTTGCATCGGGCGTGCGCGCGACCTGCTGTTCGAACAGGCGGTGAAGCGGTTGCGCGGCGGCCTCGCCGAACTCCGTTTCGGTCCGGTTCCACTCGACGGTCAGCAGGTTCCGCTCCGCTTCGCTCGTCAGCGGCAGCCCGCCGAGCGGCCGGTCCGGATCGGCAATCACGGCATCGACGAGCGTGCGGAAGTGTTCCGCCATGCGATCGATCGTGGCGGCGTCGAACAGGTCCAGGTTGTATTCCAGCGAGCCCGCCAGGCCGTCGTCGGCATCCTGGATATGGAGCGTGAGGTCGAACTTGGCGGTGTGGGTCTCCACCGACACCGGCGTCGCCACGAGACCGGGGAAGCTCAGCGCCTGGGATTGCGCTTTCTCGTACGCGAACACGGCCTGGAAAACCGGCGTGCGGCTCAGGTTGCGCTCGAGCTTGAGCGAATCCACGACCTGTTCGAACGGAATCTCCTGGCGGCTATAGCCGTCCAGCGCGACGCGCTTCACGCGCGCCAGCAGTTCGCCAAAGGTCGGATTGCCCGACAGGTCCACGCGCAGCGCGAGCATGTTCGCGAAGAAGCCGATCAGCGGCTCGGTCATGCTGGAGCGCCGATTGGCGATCGGGGAGCCGATGACGAGGTCCTGCTGATGGCTGTACCGCGACAGCAGCAGCGCATACGCAGCGAGCACGACCATGAAGGTGCTGGTGCCGGACGCACGTGCGATCGCGCGCAGGCCGTCGGCGCGTTCGCCGTCCAGCCGGAACGGCAGCACCGCGCCGCGGAACTGCTGGATGGCGGGGCGGGGACGGTCGGTGGGCAGTTCGATCAGGTCCGGCGCGTCCGTCAGCGATGCGCTCAGAAGCGCCAGTTCCCGATGCGTATCGGCGGACGCCAGGCGCTCGTGCTGCCACACCGCGTAGTCCGCGTACTGGATGGCCAGTTCCGGCAGCGGCTGGCCTGCATAGAGCGCGGCCAGTTCGCCGATGAGGATGCCTGACGACCACGCATCCGACACGATGTGATGCATCACGACGCCGAAGACGTGCAAATCCGCATGCACGCGATACAGCACGACGCGATAGAGCGGCCCGGCGGCGAGATCGAACGGGCGATCGGCTTCCTCGGCGAGCAGCGCGAGCGCCTCGGACTCGCTGGCGACGTCGACGACGTCGAGCGCGACCGGCGCGGGCGGCACGATGCGCTGGACCCCGAGGCCGTCGATGGCGGGAAACGTCGTGCGCAGGATCTCGTGACGCCGGCTGATCCCGGACACGGCGGCCCGCAGGCGCGAGAGGCCCAGTTCGCCGTCGAAACGCAGCGCGCTCGAGATGTTGTAGGCGGCCGACGGGCCTTCCAGTTGAGCGAGGAACCACAGGCGCTGCTGCGGAAAGGACAGCGGCAGGTCGTTCGCGCGCGAGCGGGGCAGGATGTTGCCGGCCGTCGCACCGGCGCGGGGCGACGACGCCTCGATCAGGTCGGACACCGCGCCAATGGTCTGGAGTTCGAAGATCGCGTCGATGCCGATCTCGACGGAGAAGCTGCCCCAGATCCGCGAGACCAGTTGCATGGCCTGCAGCGAATCGCCGCCGTAGTCGAAGAAGCGGCCGGCGAGATCGACGGCCGGGTTGTCGAGCACGTCGCGCCAGATGCGCAACAGTTCGAGCTGGACCGGCGTGGCGTCGGAGCTGGGCGCGTCGGGCGCGGCGGCCGGCTCCATGGCCAGCAGCGCCGGGCGATCCAGCTTGCCGTTGGCGTTGAGCGGAAATTCGGCGATCAGGACGATATCGGACGGGACCATGTAGTCCGGCAGTTTCCCGCCCAGGAACGCCCTGAGGTCCGGCACGTTCAGGCTCGCGGAGCCCTTGACGTAGGCCGCCAGCTTGCGCACGCCGTGAGCCGATTCGCGCAGCATGACCGCCGCGCCGACGACCGCCTCGTGCGCGGTGATCGCGGCCTCGATCTCGCCGAGTTCGACACGGTGCCCGCGAATCTTGACCTGGTCGTCGACGCGCCCATAGCACTGGATCCGTCCGTCGGGCAGCCATCGGCCGATGTCGCCGGTGCGATAGATGCGCGCTTCGCCGGGGAACGGATGCTCGACGAATTTCGCGGCGGTGACGTCGGGGCGCAGGTGGTAGCCGCGTGCGAGGCCGGCGCCGGCGAGGCAGATTTCCCCCGGCACGCCAAGCGGGACCGGCCGCAGGGCCTCGTCGAGCATGTACACCCGGGTGTTGGCGATGGGCCGGCCGATCAGCACCGAAGCCGGCACGTCCTCGACGCGCTCGACGATGCAGCCGACCGTCGCCTCGGTGGGACCGTACTCGTTGTAGATTTCGATCGACGGATCGATCTTCCGCAGCGTCGCGATGTGCTGGGGCGTCAGTTCCTCGCCGCCGACGATCACCTTGCGCACGCCGGAGCGTTCCAGGTTCATGTACTCCAGCAGGTGAATGTGGGTCGGCGTGAGCTTGAGGGTGTCGACGCCGCTGCCGGGCTGGAACATCCGGGCCAGAATGGTGTCGATGCTTTCCGACTGCGGATAGATGCGCAGCGTCTTGCCGCGCACCAGCGGGCAGAAGAGGTTGGTCAGCGTGAAATCGAAGCACAGCGAGCTGTACAGGCCGAAACTGCCGGTCGTGCTTTCCGGAAAGTAGTACTCGGCGGCCCACGCAATGTAGTGGGCCAGGTTCCGGTGTTCGAGCAGGCAGCCTTTCGGGCGCCCGGTCGAGCCGGACGTGTAGATCACGTAGGCCAGGTTCGCCGGTTCGGCGCGACACGGCGGATTGTCCGGCAGCGGCGTCCAGTGGGGGAGCGCTTGGTCCAGCAGCAGTGTCACGCCGGAGAACTCGTACCATTGCGCCAGTTGACTCGACTGGGTCACCAGCAGCGACAGGCCGGTGTCGCCGAGAATGTGATTGATCCGTTCGGCCGGATAGGCCGGGTCCAACGGAACAAACGCGGCCCCTGCCTTCAGGATGCCGAGAATCGCGACGATCATCCATTCGGAACGTTCGAGCATGACGCCGACCAGCGATTCCTGCCCGACGCCGTAATGTTCGCGCAGCTGATGCGCGAGGCTGTTGGCCCGGGCGTTCAGGTCGGCGTAGGTCATCAACGCACTGTCGGTGACGAGGGCCGGCGCTGCCGGCGTGCGGGCGACCTGCGCTTCGAACATCTCGACGACCGTCGGATGGCGAGGGCCGGCCGCCGCGGTTTCGTTGAAGGTGGCCAGCTGCCGGCGCGCGTCCGGCGCGCTCGAGTCGATGTCGCCGACCGGCTGGTCGAGGTGTTCGAATGCCTGCAGCACCGTGGCGAGGCTGCTTGCGAAACCGTCCATGACGAACGGCTCGATGGCGCCGGCATGACGAATCTCGATTTCGCCGCGCGCCAGTCGCAGGTGCAACTGCAGGTCGTCGTCCTGCCCCGTCAGTGCATGGTGCACCCGATCGTCCGCCAGCGAGACCTTCGTGAGCTGCGCGAGCGCCAGCTCCTTTTCGTTGCGCACCAGCGTTTCGAGCGGGAATTGATGCTCGGCATAGCTGTCCTCGACGATCCCGGCCACGCGCGACAGGTAGTCCTCGATGCGCTCCTCGGGACGGACCTCGATGATCAGCGGAATGGCGCCGGCCAGGGTCGACGGGTGCTCGGCAAGCCCCGGCGTGCCGAGCACCGTGACCGGCGTACGGAAGTATTGCCAGAGCAGGAACGCAATGCCCGCCGCCGTGACGGCGAATTCGGCAAGCTCGCCGTCGCCGATGCGCCGCAGCACGTCGAGCGACGCGGGCGTGAGTGGCACCGTGCGGGACAGCAGGCGCCCCGGTTGCGGGCTCGGCGCGTGCGCGGCGATCCGGTAGGTGCCGGTGACCCGGGACAGGCTTTCGCGCCAGAATCGCGCGGTGTGCGCATAGCGATGGTCGGTGACCAGCACGTTATTGTCTTGCACAGGAAACTCCTCGATACGTTTTGTTCACCTGAAACAACCCGAAGCCGGGCGCATGGCGTCCGCCGTTCGAACTCCGGCCGGCATCACGACTTCTCCTCGAGCACGTCGTCGACGGTGACTTCGCGCGCTCGCTTGAGGCGCAGGCCGACCCGCACGCGCGGGCTGGCGGCGGGCGCATCGCCGGACAGCGGGATGCGATCGACCGGCATGGCCGGATCGCGGCAGAAGACGTCCTGGATCGCGAGCAGTCGATCGCGCATCGCGGCGATGGTCGCGGGGCGGAACAGGTTGGCGTTGTAGATCAACTGAATGCGGTGGCGGCCATCGCTTTCCACGACCTGGAACGACAGATCGAACTTGGCCGTGGTGTCCGCCTGCGAGCGGTCCGTGATGCGCAGATCCGACTGCGGCGCGGGCATCGAAACGGCGTTCGCCTGAATGTCGAAGATCGGGAAGTGGCCGGCCGGGGTGCGAATCTTCAGGTCGTCCAGCAGTGCATCGAACGGATAGGACGCATGCGCCAGCGCGTCCGTGGAGGCTTTTGCCACCGCGTCGATCACCGCTTCGACGGTTGCGGACTTCTGCACCGGGACGCGGAGCACGAGGGTGTTGAGGAACACCCCGATCTGCGATTCGAGCTGCTCGCTGTCGCGCCCGGCCGACACGCTGCCGATGACGATGTCCTCGCGCCCCGTGTAGCGGTGCATCAGCACGCAGAACGACGCGAGGAGCACCGTGTAGAGCGACGTATGGTGCGCGCGGGCCAGTGCCGCGAGGCCCGTCACCTGCGGCTCCGACAGTTCGACTTCGAGCGTCTGCCCGGCATGACCGGGCCGCTCGGGACGCGGGAAGTCGGACGCCAGTTGCAGGCGGGGCAGCGGCGCCGCGAGTTGCGCGAGCCAGTACGCGCGATCCGCGGCGGCGTGCGGACCTTCGAGGCTCGCGTTGTGCCACGCGGCGTAGTCGCGATACTGGATCGACAGCGGCGGCAGGTCGTGTCCCGCATACAGGGCTTGCAGGTCGTCGGTCAGCACGCGGATCGACCACGCATCCGATATCACGTGGTGCATGTTCAACAGCAGCAGGTGTTCCGTCGGCGAGAGCCGGACCAGCTTGACGCGCAAGAGCGGCCCCGACGCGAGATCGAATGGCTGCCCGCTTTCCTCGCGAATCAGCGCATCGATGGCCTGCAGCGCGGCATCGTCCGCGAGATCCATGTGCTCGACCCGGAATCCGGATGCCTCGCGGGTGAGGATGCGTTGCCGCAGCTCGCCTTCGATCATCGCAAACACGGTGCGCAGGCTCTCATGGCGATCGACCAGCGCGTCGAACGCACGGACGAGGCGCGCCGTGTCGATGGCGCCGTCCAGCTGCAGCGCGCCTGCCATGTTGTACGTGGACGGATCCGCGCTGCGGCTGGCGAGCCAGATCCGCTTCTGTGCACGGGACACCGCGTAGGACGGTTGCACCGCAAGCGCCGGGATGGGCGCATCGACATCGAGGCGCTCGGTGGGGCGGGACGCCAGCTTCCGCGCGAGTGCGCGCGGCGACGGCGCCTGGAAGATATCGGCGACCGCGACGTTCAGTTTCAGTTCACGCCGGATCCGGCTGACCATCTGGATCGCTTTGAGGCTTTGGCCGCCATGCTCGAAGAAGTCGTCGTCGACGCCCTTCGGCCGACGGCCGAGCACCTCGGCGAAAATGTGCAGCAGCGCTGCCTCGACGGGCGTCTGCGGTTCGGCCGGCGCGCCGTCGGGCACGGACGCGGCATCCGGGAGCGGCAGCGCGGCGCGGTTGATCTTGCCGTTCGGCATGACGGGCAACGCCGGCAACAGCATCACGGTGTCGGGCACCATATGCGCCGGCAGCGTGTCGCGCAGTGCGTCGCGCAGGCGTTGGGGCGTCCAGCCGGTGCCCGACGCGTAGCCGCACAGGGTCATGTCCGAGTCCGACGCCTGCCGGGCGACCACGACGGCGTTGGAGATGCCTGCGAGCCCCGTCAGTGCGGCTTCGATTTCCCCGAGCTCGATGCGATAGCCGCGGATCTTGACCTGGAAGTCGCGGCGTCCGAAGAAGTGGAGCGTGCCGTCGGCCCCGAAGCAGCCGATGTCGCCGGTGCGATACAGGCGCGCGCCCGGTTCCGGACAGAACGGATCGTCGCGGAACACCGCCCGGGTGCGTGCTTCGTCGAACAGGTAGCCGCGCCCGACGCCCGCTCCCCCGATGCAGATCTCGCCTTTGACGCCGGCCGGGCACGGATTCATGTCGGCGTCGACGACGTAGAGGCGCAGGTTCTCGATGGGGCGGCCGATCGGAATCGCCGGCAGATCCGGCGCGCGTTCCATGCTGAAATGCGCGACGGAATCCGACGCTTCGGTCGGCCCGTACGCGTTGATGAGCCGGACCGCCGGATTCAGGCGGAACCACGCGTGCGCGGAGGCCGGCTGCAGGGTTTCGCCGATCGTCAGTAGCGTGTCGAGGTGCGGGAAAGCCGGCGCCGGGTGCCGTTCCAGTTCACCGAGAAAGGTCGCCAGATAGGACGGCACGAATTGCATCGCCGTGATGCGGTCGCGGTGAAGCGCGTCGATCAGGCGCGCGGGCTCGAGAATGTCGGCATCGGGATAGATTACCGTCGTGCCGCCCGACACCAGTGCCGCGAAGCACTGCCAGACCGAAATGTCGGAGCAGTGCGAAGCGGTCTGTGCGACCGCGCTCTGCGCGCCGAGCCCGACCCTGCGCGCCATCGCGAGCACGTGATTGAGCATGCCGCGATGCTCGACCATCGCGCCCTTCGGCTGGCCGGTCGAACCCGACGTGAAGATCACGTAGGCGAGGTCCGCGGGCCGGCAACGCGGCGCCGGCGCGCCGGCGCCCCGATGCTCGGGCAGGCGCGCGGGATCGACCCGCGGGATCGACGCCAGCGCCGGCGGCGGCATGCCGTCCGTCGCGACGATGATGGCCGGCCGGGCCAGCGTCAGGAGGGTCTCGACCCGCTGGGCCGGATAGGCCGGATCGACCGGAACGTACGCCGCGCCGCACTTCCAGATGGCCAGGATCGTTTCCAGCATCAGCGGCGAGCGCGGCATCCAGACGGCGATCCGGTCGTCCGGCTGGATCGGCGCGACGTGCAGCAGATGACCGGCGATCCGGTTGGCGCCTTCGACGAGGTCGCGATAGGTGCGGACCTCCGTGCCGCAGCGGACCGCAATGCGCTCGGGATGCGCGGCGGCGACGGCTTCGATCAGTTCGGGCAGGGTCCGGTCGGACGGAACCGGCGCGTACGTATCGTTCCATCCGAGCACGATGGCGTCCCGCTCCGCGGCGGTGAGGAGCGCAACGCTACGGTTCGGGCGATCTTCCTCGCCGGCGAGGCCGGTGAGCAGTGTTTCGACGTGACCCAACAGGCGCACGATCGTTTCGCGATCGAACCGGCCGTCGTCGTACAGCACCTGCAGCGACAGGCGCTTGCCCGGCGTCACGACCAGCGTCAGCGGGTAGTTGTTCGGATCGGCGACCTGGAATTCGCCGATCCGCAGGCCGGGCAGCCCATCGGCCAGCGCTTCCTCGACCGGATAGTTCTGGAAGATCAGCAGGCTTTCGAAGAGCGGCACGCCGGGCGGCAGGCCGGCGAATTTCTGGATGTCGGCCAGCGGATAGTGCGCATATTCCTCCTGCTGCGCGAGCTCCATCTGCAACTGCGCGAGCCACGCGGACGTCGGGCGCGCGTCGATGCGAACCCGCACCGGCAGCGTGTTGATGAACAGCCCGACCATCTCGTCCGATGCCGGCAGCGAGGCCGGGCGGCCGGAAACGATCGTGCCGAACACGACGTCCGCTTCGCCGCTGTAGCGGCCCAGCAGCTGGGCCCACGCGCCCTGCACGAGCGTGTTGAGGGTGAGGCGGCGGGTTTGCGCGAAAGCGACGAGCCGTTGCGTGTCGCTTTCGGAGAGCCACAGCGGCACTTCGACATAGGCGCCCGGCGCGGCCGTGCCGTCGAGTTCCGGGCGTCCCAGCACGAGCGACGTCGTCGCCGGGAAATCCGCCAGCTTCGTCTTCCAGAAGCGTTCCGCCGCGGCTGCGTCCTGGCGCGCCAGCCAGCGCACGTACTCGGCGAACGCAGGCGGCGCGTCCTGCTCCGGCGCACCGTCGGCTGGCAGCGCCTGATAGGCGGCGGCCACTTCGCCCAGCAGACGGGCGGAGCTCCACCCGTCGAGCAGGATGTGGTGATGGCTCCAGTGGAAGCACCAGGCGTGATCGCCCATGCGGAACAGCGCGAGGCGCATCAGCGGCGCCCGGGTGAAGTCGAAGCCGCGTGCCCGGTCCTGCGCGTCGTAGGTTTGCCGACGCCGTTCGGCCTCCGCGGCGGACGCCGCGCGCAGATCCTCCTCGTGCCACGGCAAGTCGATATGACGATGCACGACCTGCACGGGGCTGTCGAGGTCTTCCCAGTGAAACGACGTTCGCAAGATATCGTGCCGCTGCGCCACGGTATCCCACGCGCGGCGGAACCGTTCGACGTCGAGCGCGCCGTCGATACGGAAATTCAGGCTGCTGAAGTACGCATCCGACGCGGGTTCGTACAGCCCGTGGAACAACATGCCCTGCTGGGTCGGCGTCAGCGCGTAGACGTCGGTGATCTCGTCCGGCATGACCGAGGCCGGCGCTTGCGCCAGGCCGGTCGCGGGCCGGGTCGATGCGGACGGGTCGGCAGGGGCGGCGACCAGGGATTCGAGCGCCGCGAGGTACGCTTGCGCGACGCGCCGGATGGTGGCGGTGTCGTGGCAGGCCCGGCTGAATTCCCACGCAACGTGCAGGCGGTCGCCGCTCACGTAGGCGTTGATGTCGAGCAGGTGTTCGCGCCGCTGGTTTGCATGGCGGCCGTCCCCGCTCGGCTCCGTCGCCGGTTTCCAGTCGCGCGCGGCGGCGAACAGCTGGTCGGTCTGGCCCAGGTAGTTGAACAGCAGTTGCGGCTGCGGCGCCGGACCGTCGAGCCGGTCTTGCAGCAGGCCATGGCTGATGCCCGCGTTCGGCACGGCGCGCAGTTGCGTCTTGACCGACGCAACCAGACGAGCCGGATCGTGCGGGCCGGGATCGACCGTCAGCGCGACCGGGAACACGGACGTAAACCAGCCCACCGTGCGCGAGATGTCGAGGTCGTCGAACAGTTCTTCGCGCCCGTGCGCTTCGAGATCCAGCAGGACGTCGGCGCATCCGCTCCAGTCGCTGACGGCACGCGCGAGCGCGGCAAGCAGCACGTCGTTGATCTGCGCGTCGTAGGCCCGGGGCGCGGCGCCCAGCAAGGCCGTCGTCGCGGCTTCGCCCAGCTCGACCACGATCGTGTCGGCGGACGACACGGTATTGGCGTCGGCCGGCGCGGTGCGATCGAGCGGCAGGCCGGGCAGGTCGGCGCGCGCCAGGGCCTGCCAATGGGCGAGATCGGCGTCGGCGGCGCCTGAGCCGGCCCAGCGCGAGATCGCCCGGGTCCAGGCGGTCCACGTCGCGCTGCCGCCCGCAAATTCGGGCGCCTTGCCGTTGCGCAGGCGGGTATAGGCGTCGTACAGGGTTTCGAGCAGCGCGCCCCACGACACGCCGTCGACGACCAAATGATGCGCAACCAGCAGCAGACGAAGCGAACGGCCTTCGTCGAGGCGGAACAGGTCCGCACGCACGACGGGGCCGTCCGACAGATTCAGGCTCGCATGCGACTGCGCGACGTGCTGCGCGAGCCGCTCGCCCGGAATATCGAACACGCCGACGGGCACCTCCGGATCGTCGACGACTGCCTGGATCCAGCCGGACTCGCCCGCGCGAAAGCGCAGTCGCAGCGCATCGTGCCATTTGACCGCGTGCCGCAACGCCTGGCGCAGCAAGGCCGGATCGAAATCCGCCGGCACGTCCAGCAGGACCGCCTGGTTGTACTGGTCCGTATCGTTCTGATGCTGCGCGAAGAAACGCGTCTGGATCGGCGTCAGCGGCAGCGGGCCGGACGATGCGACGAACTCCGCCGCGCCGACCGTGCCGCGCGTCGCCACGGCGGCGAGCTCGGCAACCGTCGGATGCTGGAAGATCAGCCGGGTGGTGAGCTTCAGGCCCGCCTTGGCGGCCAGCGACACGATGCGCATGCTGAGAATCGAGTCGCCGCCCAGCGCGAACAGGTTGTCGTGGATGCCGGGCGCCGGAATGCCCAACGCTTCTCCCCAGATGCGGCACAGCAGCGTCTCGGTGGGCGTGCGGGGCGGTGTCGGTGCGTGTGCCGCCGCCGACAGCCGTGACCGGTCGAGCGGCGGCAGCGCCTTGCGGTCGATCTTGCCGTTGCCGCTCAGGGGCAGCGCGTCGAGTACCACGTAGATGGCGGGCACCATGTAATCCGGCAACGTGGCGGACAACGCGGCGGCTATCGCGGCATCGCTCAGCGACGCGCCGTCGCGGAACGCGACATACGCGCATAGCGCGGCGCGGCCGGCGTCGTCGCGATAGTCGAGTGCGGCCGCCTGGCGGATTTCCGGAATGGCAGCCAGCGCGTTGTCGATCTCCCCGAGCTCGATGCGGTAGCCGCGGATCTTCAGCTGGTGGTCCTTGCGGCCGTAGAGCGCGATCGTTCCGTCGGGGAGATAGCAGCCGATGTCGCTGGTGCGGTACATGCGGACACCGCGCTCCGGAATGAACGGATCCTCGACGAAAGCCTCCCGCGTCGCGGCTTCGTTGTTCAGGTAGCCGCGGCCGACGGCGATGCCGGACACACACAGTTCGCCGGGAATCCCGATCGGGCACAGGTTCATCTGCGGGTCGACGACGTAGAGGCGTACGTTGCGGATCGGCTTGCCGACCGGGACGTAAGGCGTGGTTGGCGCGCACGTCATGCGGTGCTGCGCGACGTCGTCGGATGCTTCCGCCGGGCCGTAGGCGTTCACCAGCGCGATGTCCGGGAACACGTCGAACCACTGTTTCACCAGGGCCGGGCTGACCATCTCGCCGGTGACGAGCAGGTGTCGCAGGTGCCGCATCAGCGCAGGCCGTTCCGACGCGCGGTCGAGCACGGCGGACAGATAGGACGGCACCAGTTCGAGGATGCTGACCCGGGTGGCGTCCAGGGTCGCGATGAAGGACGCCGGATCGCGAATGCATTCGTCGTCGACGATCACGGTCTTGCCGCCGGCGAGCGGCGCCGTGAAAAATTGCCAGACCGAAATATCGAAGCAATGCGGCGCGGTTTGCGCGATCACCGACGAAGCCGAAATCGAAAACTCGTCGATCTCGGCGAGCATGTGATTCAGCATGCCGGCGTGCTCGACCATCGCCCCTTTCGGCTTTCCGGTGGAACCGGACGTGTAGATCACGTAGGCGAGGCTGTCGGGCGAGACGGGGCGGCCGGGGTTGGTGTCGTCGTCGATCCCGGTGGCGTCGTCGAGCGACACGACCGGCGCGAGCGAGGCCAGCTCGGCCGGCAACAGGCCGTCGCAGGTCATCACGAGGGCGGCGCCGGAATCCTCGAGAATGGTGCGGATGCGCGCCGCCGGATAGTTGGGGTCGATCGGAATATAGGCGGCGCCGCACTTCCAGACGGCGAGGATCGCCTCCATCAGGCGGGCCGACCGGTGCATGCAGATCGCGACCAGCGCGTCCGCCCCCAGCTCGGCGGCGGCCAGCAGGCGGTGCGCGATACGGTTGGCGCGGGCGTTCAGTTCACCGATGCTCAGGACGCTGTCGCGGTACTCGACCGCCGCCCGCCCGGGGTACGCCGCGGCGGCCTGTTCCAGACGATGCACCACGGTGAGCGCGGCGTCGAACGGCACGGCGGTGTCGTTGAAGGTGTCCAGCAGTAGGCGGCGTTCGGCCTCGGGCAGGATCGGCAGGCGTCCGAGCAGCCGGTTCGGATCGGCCGCGAAGGCATCGAGCGTCGCGGCCACGTGGCCCAGCATGCGCTGCATCGTGTCTTCATCGAAGCGCCGCGGATCGAACGACAGTTCCATCTTCCAGTCGTCGCGTGCCGTCACCACGAATTCGAGCGGGATGTCGGCGCGGTTGTAGAGTTGAACCTCGTCGACCGCCAGCCCGTGCGCGCCATGCGTCAGCGACGCGTCCAGCGGGTAATTCATGAACGTGATGTTGCTCTCGAACAGCGGCGTCGTCAGCGGCACTTCGCTGCAGCGCTGAATGTCGGGCAACGGGGTGTGCTCGAATGGCGCGCGGGCGGCCACGCGCGCCTGGATCATCTTTAGCCACGGCACCAGCGGTTGCCTGGGGTCGACCCGCACCCGCACCGGCACCGTATTGATGAACAGGCCGAGCATGGATTCGATTCCCGGCAGGTTGGCGCCCCGTCCGGACACGACGGCGCCGAACACCACGTCGGTCTCCCCGCTGTAACGCGACAGCACGAGCGCCCAGGCCGCTTGCGCGAGGGTATTGAGGGTGACGTGATGGCGGGCCGCAAATTGCCGCAGGCGCGCGCTCAGGTCGGCCGACAGGTCGGCCTGCACTTGCGCGAGGCCCTCGCCGAAGCGCTCGCCCGCGGCCGCGCGCGCGGCCGTGGGCAGCGGGGTCGGCGAGTGAAAACCTTCGAGATAGCGCGCCCAGTATTGCTGCGCGGCTTGCGGCTCGCGCTGCTGCAGCCACTGGATATAGTCGCGATAGGGGCGCACCGCGGGGAGCGCCGGCGGCACGCCGTGCGTGAGCGCGCGATAGGCCTCGAAGATCTCCTCGATGACGAGCGACAGGCACCAGCCGTCGGCCAGGATGTGATGGTGGCTCCAGCTGAACAGGTACGCGTGCTCGGCGACGCGCACCAGGCGGCAGCGCACGAGCGGCGCACGATCGAGCGCGAAGCCTTCGGCCAGGTCGCGGTCGAGATGCGCGCGCCACCGCGCGCGCTGTTCGTGGTCCGGCAGATCGCGCCAGTCGTCCTGCACCCACGGCAGCGTGGCGTGCGCATGCACGACCTGCATCGGCTTGTCGAATTCCTCCCAATGGAACGACGTGCGCATCACCGGGTGCCGATCGATCAGCTGCTGCCAGGCGGCTTGAAACAGCGCGGGATCGAGGCTGCCGGTGATCCGGCAACCGAGCTGGTTGAAGCTGCTGCTCGCGCCGGGCGAGTGCACGGCATGAAAGAGCATCGCCTCCTGCATCGGGGAGAGCTCGTAGATATCGGCGATGGTGGGGGAGGTCACGATTTGATCCTTGATACGAGGGCGTCCAACGCTTCCTGACTGATGCGGGCGGCTGGAAAGTCCGACGGGCTCAGCCCGCGTGTGCCGTCACCGCTGGCCTCGACGATCGACAGCAGACGGCTGCGGTAGCACTGCGTCAGCTGCTCGATGACGCCGGGTGGGCAGGCCTCGCGGTTGTAACGCCAGGTCAGGCGCAGACGCCCGTCGAACACCATCCCGTCGATCTCGAACAGATGGCCGCGACGTGCGCGCGGGCTGTGCTCGGGACTCTCGAAGTCGAGCACCGGTTTCCAGCCCGTGTCGTCGGCCAGCACGCGATCGATCTGGCCGAGGTAGTTGAAGCGCACCGGCGCCGGCGGCTGCCGTTCCAGTGCCGCCGCGATGCCGGCGTCGTTGCCGAGGTAGCGGGCGACGCCGTAGCCGAGCCCGCGCATCGGCACCGCGCGCAGCTGCTCCTTGACGTGGCGCAACGCGTCGACCGCCACGGTGGCGTTGCCGGCATTCAGGTACACCGGGTAGTGCGTGGTGAACCAGCCGACCGTGCGCGACGTATCGACGCCGTCGAAGAGGTCCTCGCGACCGTGGCCTTCGAGCTCGACGACCAGCGTGGCGTTGCCGGTCCAGTCACCGAACGCGAGCAGCAGGGCTGTCAGCAGGACTTCGTTGATCTGGGTGTTGAACGTGCGCGGCACGTCCTGCAACAGCGCGAGCGTCTGCCCGGCGTCGAAATCGATGACCGTCGTGCCGGCTTCGCCGACGGTGCCGACCGGCATGTCGTCGAAGCACGCAGGCTCGTCGGCGCTGGCCCGGAGCCAGTAGTCCAGCCCGTCGGGCGCGCTCGCACCGAGTTCGGACAGGCGCGTCGACCAGTCGCGCCACGCCGTCGTCCTGGCCGGCAACCGCACCGCTTCGCCCGCTTCGCGCTGGCGACACGCGGTGTACAGGTCTTCGAACAGGATGCGCCACGACACGCCGTCGATCACCAGATGGTGCGCGACCACGAGCAGGCGCTGCGGCGCGTCGGGACCGAACTGGAACAGGTGCGCGCGCAGTAGCGGCGGTGCCGACAACGTGAAGCTTTCCTGCAGGTCGCTGGCGGTCGCGAGCATGGCCGCCTGCCGTGCGGCGGGCGCCGCGTCCGCCAGCGACGTGACGCCGAGCGGAATCGCCAGCGGCGGCGCCGCATGCGCTTGCTGCCATGCGCCGGCGACGCGCTCGAAACCCAGCCGCAGCGCGTCATGATGGGTCGCGACCGCCGCCAGCGCGTGCTCGAGCACGTCCGGCCGCAGCGACGCGGGCACCTCGATCATGGTCGACTGGTTGTAGTGGTGCGGATCCGCCACGTCCTGCGCGAAGAACCAGGACTGGATCGGCGTCAGCGGGGCGGGGCCGACCACGGGTTCCTGCGGAATCCGGATCGACGGCGCCTCCACCGCAACCTGGGCAAGCGCGGCGATGGTCGGATGCGCGAAAAACTGGTCGGCGGTGAATTTGAGGCCGACCTGCTGCGCCAGCGACATCACCTGAATGAGCAGGATCGAGTCGCCGCCGAGTTCGAAGAAATTGTCGTGCACGCCGATCGGCTCGAGGCCCAGCACCTCGGACCAGATCTTGCCCAGGCGCGCTTCGACGTCATTGGCCGGTGCGACGTACGCGGTTGCGCTCGGCACGGGCGCCAGCTCCAGCGCGGCGAGCGCCTTGCGGTCGGGCTTGCCGTTCGGTGTCAGCGGCAGGCGTTCGAGCGTCACGATCGAGGCCGGCACCATGAACTCGGGCAGGCGTTCCTTCAGATGTTCCCGCAGGCCGGCGACGCTGGCCGTCGCCGTGGCGACGCAGGCCACCAGCTGCTTGTGCTGCGGCGTATCCTCGCGCACCAACACGATCGCGTCGGTCACGCCGGCGTGCTGCCGGAGCGCCGCTTCGATTTCGCCCATCTCGATGCGATAGCCGCGAATCTTCACTTGCGTGTCGCGGCGCCCGGTGACTTCCAGGTTGCCGTCCGGCAGCCAGACGCCGAGGTCGCCGGTGCGATAGAGGCGCTCGCCCGCTTCGAACGGGTGGTCGACGAACGCGGCGGCGCTCAGGTCGTCGCGGCCGACATAGCCGCGCGCCAGCGCGATGCCGGACACGCAGATCTCGCCGGTACACCCGTCGGGGGCCAGCGCCCCGTGCTCGTCGAGCAGGTACAGGTGCGTGTTGTGGATCGGGCGGCCGACCGGCAGACGGGCGCCGTAGGCGATCGCCGGGTCGACCACGTAGTCCGCGATGCACACGGTGGCCTCGGTCGGGCCGTACGAGTTGTGGCACACGCGGGTCCGGGCCAGTTCGCGCAGATCCGCCACGCGCGCGTTGTCGCCCGCGCTGATGACCCGCTTCACGGCGCCGAGCGCGTTCCAGTCGAGCGACGCGAGATAGGCCGGCGTCGCGTTGACGGTGGTGACACCCTGCTGCGCGAGGTAGTCGACGAAACGCGGCACGTCCCGGATCACGGCGGTCTTCGCCAGCACCAGGCGCGCCCCCGCGAGCAGCGTGACGAAAATCTCCATGATCGAGCCGTCGAAGCCCGGGGAGTAGAACTGGACGAACCGGTCGTCGGCATCGAATCCGAAGGCGTTCACATGGGACTGCGCCATGTTCAGGAGCCCTGCATGTTCGAGCACGACCCCCTTGGGGACGCCCGTGGAGCCGGACGTGTAGATGATGTACGCCGCGTCGCCCGGCGCGACCTCGACCTGCGCCGACGCCGGTGCGGGTTCCAGCGTGTCGAGCTGAAAGTCGAGCGCGAACATCGGAATCGCCCAGAAATCGGCGAGCAACGGCAGGTATTCCGAGTTCGTCAGCAGCGCCTTGACCTTCGCGTCCTCGATCATGAAGCGCAGCCGCTCCCGCGGAAACTCCGGGTCGAGCGGCAGATAGACCGCGCCCGCCTTGAGCGCGCCGAGCATGCCGACGATCCAGCGCTCGGACCGGTCGGCGACCACCCCCACCACGTCGCCGCGCTCGATCGCGTATTCCGCGAGCAGGAAGCCCGCCAGCCGGGACGCCTGGTCGTCCAGCTGCGCATAGGTCAGCGCAGCGTCGGCGGTCACCACCGCGATGCTGTCCGGCGTGGCCGCGACCCGTTGCGCGAACTGCGCGAGGAAGGTGCCCTCCACGGCAACGGGGGCCGCATGCGCCAGCAGGCGCGCACGTTCCTCGTCATCGAGCAGCGAGACCGTGTCGAGCGGGGCGTCCAGCGCGCCGAAGCCGGCCACGACGTTGCGCAGGTGCCGCGCGACATGCTGCAGATAATGCAGCGTGAAGACCGTCGGCCGGCCCGTCAGGACGATCTCGTAGCACGCACGATGCCGGATCTCGATCGACAGGTCGTAGTCCTCTTTCGTCCACGCTTCGTGCAGGCCGTCGAAGCGCACGCCGACGTTGGTCGCGGGCCGTTCGCCGCGCAGTTTGTGCGCGAGGGCCTCGATCGGAAAATCCTGATACGAATAGCTGCGCTGCACGCTGTCGCGCACCTGGTTCAGGTACGCGCGAACCGTGGGGCCGGGCCGGGCGGCGTCGAGCAGCGGGACGGAATCGGCGGAACCGTTCGCGGCTCCGGCGATCAGGCGCGGCGTATCCACGAACAGGCTGGCTGCGCCGTCGTAGCGCCCGAGCACCCGGAACAGCGCCGCCAGCAGCACGACGAACGCGCCCAGCTCGTTGCCGGCAGCGAGCTTCGCCAGGGTCTGCGCCGCGTCGCCGTCGAGCGCGAGTGTCAGCGCCGGCGCGGGGCCGAGGGGCAACGCATATGCCTGCCATGCTTGCTGAAGACGGAAGTCTTCGTCGATGCGACCGAGCGCGTCGTTCCAGAACGCGAGGTGTTCCTGGTATTGCCCGCTGGTCGACAGCGCGTTGAGATTCAGTTCTGACAAAGCACGATCTCCCTCGTCGCGTACAGGATTTCGGAGGCGATGCCCTTGGCCTTGCAGTGCGCGACAAACTGGGTGGACTGGATATGGCTGGGCGAGTTTTCGTCGAAGGTGTTGTCGAGGAGGTGGTTGAGCCACGGCTCCTGCCCCATCGCATAGACATACGCCGCGTTGAACGGGAAGTCGTCCACCAGCGCGGCCGCCTCGCCGAACTGGCAGCCCCGCGCCCGGCGCGACCGGTCGAGGTCGCGCGGCAGCGCCTTGGGAAACAGCGGGCCGTAGACCCATGACGGCGGTGCGCCCTCGGTTTCCATCCCGACGAACAACGTGTCCGGCTTGCCGGCGAGGCGGAACACATGCTCGTAAAGGCGCGGGTCCAGGTTGCACGAATCGGCGATGCACAGCACCGAACGCGTGCCGAAGCGGATCATGAAGCTCTGCTTGCTCTGGATCGCCAGGTCGTTGTGTTCGCCCAGGAACGGAATCGCGGTGATGACGCCGTTGGGCACCTCGATTTCGTCTGCATCCCTGACTTCCAGCACATCGTCGAAACCGAGCTTGCGCAACGCCAGCGCCATCGACGGATCCTGCGGAAACCCGTCGAGATTCCTGCCGACCACCACGGTCTTGATCTTGTGGCGAAGCTGCAGCAGCGTTTCGAGGACGATGTGATCGTGATGGCTGTGCGTGATCAGCACGTAGTCGATCTGGTCGGGCAAGTCCGCGAACGTATAGCGCGGCAGCGCGGTGTCGTAGCCGTAGCTGATGATCGGATCGATCAGGATGCTCACGCCGCGGCTCTGCACCAGCAGGCACGCGTGACCGTAATAGCGAATGCGGATGTCGTCGCCGTCGAACGAACGATCCGGTTTCGGCGCGGGCGCCTCCTCGACGAAGAACGTGCGGAACAGCGGCTCGTCCTTCTCCTCCACGCGCATCAGGTCGACGATTTTCGCGTAGCTGCCGGGCGTGTCGCGCATCCGGAACAGCGCATCGAGCGCGCGATCGTCGAAGGCCATCTTGCAAAACAGCGTGCGCTCGTCGCTGAGCCGGGGCGTGCTGAGAATGAATGGCCGGGGCGTGTTCTCGTCGATCGCCGACAGCGCGATGCTCTGGGCATCGCGCGCGTAGAGCGGGCTCGCATACAGCAAGCTCTCGAAGAGCCGGAAGGACGGGTTGTGATTCAGGTCGTAGTAGATCTCGACATAGCCTTTCAGCACTTCCGGGATCTCGGGATAGATCGGATCCGACGCCATCCCCTTCGCCTGCTCCAGCAGCAACGTGGAGAACGTCTTGTAAGCCTTCGCCAGTTCCAGTTGGCGGGTCGCGCGAGCGGTGGTCTGCTCGATCAGCGCGCGGATTTCGTCGACGCGCTTGCCGCCCAGGTCGAGAAACGGGCCACCGCGCATCGCGGGATCCTTGCAGGCCGCCGCATGCATCATCGGCGACGCGGCATAGGACTGCATCAGCGGCAGGAACCGCTCGGCCACGTTGAGCGCGGCGGTCAACGGCGGCAGCGTGTGAAACCACGCGTACCAACCGTTGATCAGCGGCTCGAACTGAATGTTTTGCCGCAGGTAGACGTGTGTGCTGGACGAAATAGTCAACGAAGGCTCCTTAGAATGCGCTGAGTTCGACGGTCGGCTGACGGGTTTCGGCGTGCAGCGCACGGTGTCCCAAGGACAGGTTCCGGATGCGAACGCCCGGATCGGCAAGCACTTCGCCGATGACGGACGTCAGCTCGTCGGCAAGGCCCTGCACCAGGGCCTCGCTGAACCGCCCCGCGTGATAGACGACGCTGATCGCGAGGCCCTCGGCGCGCGGCTCGGCCAGGAACCAGAAGTCCGTCGCGGCTTCCGTGTCCGCGCGTTGCGGATCGTGGTCCGGCTGCTCGGCAATGTGCACTTGTCCCGCGTAGCGATCGACGGCGCCCTCGCGCTGGTTCTGCAGCGTCAGGCCGATGTCGAAGAGCGGGTTGCGTCCCGCAACGCGTTTGATGTGCAGTTCGTCGAGCAGGCGATCCAGCGGATACAGCGGATGGGAGAACGCTTCGAGGGTGGTGTCCCGCACCCGGGTCAGCAGCGTGTCGAAACGGTCGTCGCCGGCGACGCGATCGCGCAGCGCCAGTACGTTCAGGTAAGGGCCGACCTGCGACTCGAGTTCGGGCAGCTCGCGGCCCGCGACCGGCGTGCCGACGACGATGTCCTCCTGGCCGGAGCGGCGGTAGAACAGTGCCTTGATGGCGGACAGCAGCGCGACGAACAAGGTCGCGCCGTGACGCTTGCCGAGCGCATCAAGCGCCGCCGTCTCGGCGGCGGGCAGTTCGAACCGCCAGGTCTTCCAGCTCGGTGCGGCCGGCTGCTCGACGTCGCCCGGCAGTGCCAGCGCGCGCAGGCCGCCGCCCAGCTTGGCCAGCCAGTAGTCCTTCATGCGGGCGCCGTCCGGCCCGGCGAGCAGGCGGTTCAGCCAGCCGGCGTAATCCTTGTACTGGATCGAGAGGGCGGGCAGCGGATTGTGCCGACGCTGGACGAACGCGTCATAGAGCTTCGACAGGTCGTCGAGCAGCACCTCCGTGGACCAGCCGTCGCTCACGATGTGATGCATCGTGCAGAGGCAGACGTGCCGGACTTCGGACAACCTGAGCAGCTTGACGCGGAAGAGCGGGCCGGCGGCGAGATCCATCGGCGCGAGCCGTTCGCTCTCGTAGATCGAGATGGCCTGGGCGTCCCGGTCCTCGGCATCCTGCAGATTGACGACCTCGACCGGGAAGGCCGCTTCGCCGGGCGGCAACACCTGCTGGACCGGCTGATTGCCTGCCAGCACGAAACGCGTGCGCAGGATCTCGTGACGTTCGCTCAGCGCGCGGAACGCACGCACGAGCGCATCCACGTCGAGCACGCCCTCGAACAGCAGGGACGTGGGCAGCGGTCCGCCGGCTTGCCCCGCATTGAGGCGATCCTGGACCCACAGCCGGGTCTGGGCGGGGGAGAGTTCGTAGTGCGTCTGCGCCGGCAGCGGCGTCACCGGCACGTAATCGATCGGCTGCGTATCGGCGATGCGCTTCGCGAGACCCGCAATGGTGGGGTGCGCGAACAGGCTGCGGATTTCCAGCTTCGCCTGCAGATCGCGACGGATGCGCGCGACGACCTTCGTCGCGGACAGCGAATTGCCGCCCAGCTCGAAGAAATGGGCGGTCGTACTGATGCGGGCCTGGCCGAGCACTTCCTGCCAGATGGCCGTCAACTGCGCTTCGAGCGCGTTGGCGGGCGCAACGTGGTCCGGGCCGTCGCCGGGTTCGGGCAGCCTCGCGCGATCGAGCTTGCCGTTGGGCAGGGTCTCGAACGCGGTCACGACGACGAACGCCGACGGCACCATGTAATCCGGCAGCCGCTGCCGCAGATGGCCGCGGACCGCTTCGATCAATTCGGCTTCGGGGTGCGACGCGCACAGCCATGCGACGAGTTTCGCGCCGTCGTCCACGCCGCGCACCGCCACGACGGCGGCGTCGACCAGCGGGTGCGAGGTCAGTACCGCCTCGATCTCACCGGGCTCGATGCGCAGGCCGCGCAGCTTGATCTGGTGATCGATGCGGCCGAGGAACTCGATGTTGCCGTCGGGGCGGTAACGCGCGAGATCGCCGGTACGGTAGAGGCGCGCCCGCGGGTCGGTCGAGAACGGATCGGCGATGAACTTCTCGGCGCTCAGTTCCGGTTCGCCGTGGTAGCCGAGCCCCACTGGCGTGCCGCCGATCAGCAGTTCGCCCGCCACACCGAGCGGCGTGGGCTGCATGTGCGCGTCCACGATATGAAGGCGGGTGTTGGCGATGGGCCGGCCGATCGGAACGATGCGGTGCGGGTCGTCGCGCTTGCACTCCCATGCGCTCACGTCGACGGCGGCTTCCGTGGGGCCGTAGAGGTTGTACAGCCTGACGTCCAGGCGCTCGAGGCAGCGCTGCTGCAGGTCGTGGGGCAGTGCCTCGCCGCTGCACACGACGCGGCGCAGCGACGTGCAGTGCGCGTCCAGGTCCGGATGGTCGAGGAAGGCACGCAGCATCGACGGCACGAAGTGAATCGTGGTGATCCGTTCGCGCTCGATGAGTTCGGCCAGATAGTCGGTCTCGCGCTGTCCGCCGGGTCGGGCGAATACGAGGCGCGCACCGGTGACGAGCGGCCAGAAGAATTCCCAGACCGAGACGTCGAAGCTGAACGGGGTCTTCTGCAGGACGGCGTCGTCGGCGTCGAGCGAGTAGGCGTGCTGCATCCAGAGGATGCGGTTGGTGATCGCGCGATGGGTGTTGAGCGCGCCCTTGGGCCGGCCGGTGGAACCGGACGTGTAGATCATGTAGGCGAGGTTGTCGCCGTTCAGATCAGGCTCGGGGTTGGCCACGGCGTCGAGATCGAGGTCGAGTTCGCTGGAATCGACGACGATCAGGGCGGCATCGGTGTCGGGCAGCGCGTCGCGCAGATGTTGCTGGGTGAGGAGCCAGCGCAACTGCGCGTGATCGATCATGAAGCGCACGCGCTCGGCGGGATAGTCGGGGTCGACGGGGACGTAGGCGCCGCCGGCCTTGAGGACCGCGAGCAGCGCGACGATCATGTCGAGCGAGCGTTCCATGGCGACGCCGACGAGAGCGTCGGGCCCGACGCCGAGCGCGATGAGCCGGTGCGCGAGGCGGTTGGCGCGCAGGTTGAGTTCGGCGTAGGTGAGCGTGTTGTCGTCATGGACGGCAGCGACGGCATCGGGCGTGCGCGTGACCTGCTGTTCGAACAGGCGGTGCAGCGGCTGTGCGGCGGCCTCGCCGAACTCCGTTTCGGTCCGGTTCCACTCGACGGTCAGCAGGTTCCGCTCCGCTTCGCTCGTCAACGGCAGCCGGGCCACGGCGGCCGACGCATCGTCCGCGAGACGCGCGAGCAGGGTCCGGTAGATCGCGAGGAAACGCTCCACGGTGTTCTCGTCGAACAGATCGGTGTTGTAGTCGCAATCGATCAGGAGTGCCTCCCCCGAGTCGAGGACGTTGACGTTCAAATCGAACGCGGTGTGGCGGATCAGCGGGGCGACCAGGTCGACCGTCAGGCCCGGCAGGCCGGGCAGCGCCGACACGGGCTCCAGATTGAAGACCGCCGATACCAGCGGGGCGGCGTTGAGATCGCGCTGCGCGCCGATTTCGCGGACCAGCTCGGCGAACGGATAGTCCTGGTGCTCGAGCGCGTCGAGCAGGTTCTGCCGGGTGCCGGCCAGGAAGCTGGCCACGGTGGCCTGCTCGGGCAGCGTGGAGCGCAGCGGCAGCAGATGCGTGCAGTAGCCGGCGAGGCGATCGCTGCCGGCCACGGAACGGCCGGTCACCGGGATGCCGGTGACGATCTCTTGCTGGCCGGCGATGCGGTGCAGGAACAGGTTGAAGCCGGCAAGCAGCACCATGTAGAGCGTGCAGCCGTTCTGACGGGCGGCGGTGCGCAGCGGCGCGGCCGCCGCCGCGTCCAGATGCAGCGACACGCGCTTGCCGTGAAACGTCTTCACCGCGGGCCGCGGGTAGTCCGCCGGAAGGTTCAACGGTTCGGCCTGGCGCTCGCACTGCGCGAGCCAGTACGCGCGATTCGCCTTCGTTTCCGGGCTGTGGCGCTGGGTGTCGAGCTGCTTCAGGTATTCGCGAAACTGGAGCGGCGCCGCGGCCGGCGCGGCGCCGGCATACGCCCGGGCCAGATCCTCGAGCAGGATGCCGAACGTCGAGCCGTCACAGATGATGTGATGGGCCGTCATCACCAGCAGGTGACGTTCGCTGTCGACGCGCACGAGTGCGGCGCGAAAGAGCGGACCGTTCACCAGGTCGAACGGCTCGCGGCTTTCCTGGTCCCGCCACGCGTCCTGGTCCGCGTCGATCAGCGGAATCCGCAGCGTCAGCGACGGATGCACGATCTGGCCCGACCCGTCCGGCGTCACCGTCGTGCGCAGCGCCTCGTGTCGATCGACCAGGCCCTGGACGGCGGCGCGCATCGCGGCTTCGTCGAGCCGGCCCTTCAGTTCGAGGGTGGTGTTGACGTTGTAGGCCAGCGAGCCTTCGGGATCGATTTCCGACAACACCCACAGCTGGCGTTGCGCTTCGCTCAGCGCGGCGACCGTGCCGTGCTTCGAGTGTGGCCGGATGAAGCCGCCGCGGCGCAGGTCGGCGACGCTGTCCTTCACCGCGCGGATGAACCGGTCGACATCGGCATCCGTATGCGCGGTGGAAAGGAAGCAGGTGCGCCATTCCCAGATGTAGATGCCCTTTTCGAGCATGTGATAGAAGAACAGGTCCAGGTTCTCGGTGAATTCGAAGCGGAACATCGAGCCGAACCACGTGACCTTGATCGGCGCCTCGGCCTCCACGAAGAACGCGTTCAACGTGCCGGCGATTTGCGCGGTCCGTTCGTTGAGCGCGGCCTGCAGCGCCGGGCCTTCCTGTTCGATCTTCTCCAGCACGGCCAGTGCGGCCGCCATCGCCAGCGGGTACTGGCAGAACGTGCCGCCGAACGCGGTGCGGTCCGCGACCGGGAACGAGTGGTCGCCGTAGGTCCACATGCCGCCGTCGATGGCGTCCATGAAGCGGGTGGTGCCGGCGATGACGCCCAGCGGCAGGCCGCCGCCGATGATCTTGCCGTACGTCGCGAGATCGGCCCGGATGCCGAACATGGCCTGCGAGCCGCCCGGATGGACGCGGAAGCCGGTGATCATTTCGTCGAAGATCAGCGCGACGCCGGCCTCTTCGGTGATGCGGCGCAGTTCCTTGAGGAACGCGACGGGCTGCAGGGACGGGTTGCGACTCTGCACGGGCTCGACCATCACGGCCGCGAGGGTCGACGCCATGCCGCGAATGGCCTCGAGCGCGGCGTCGCTGCCGTAGTCGAGCAGGATCATGTTCTCGACCGAGCCGAACGGCACGCCGGGAGCGATGGTTTCCGTGACGCCTTCCGCATTCGCCGCGGCGAGCGTGCCGTCGGCATGGCCGTGATACGAATGCGTGAACATCACGATCTTGTCGCGCCCCGTCACGGCGCGCGCGAGCCGCATCGCGGTCATGACCGCCTCGGTACCGGTGTTCGAGAACGCCACGCGATCGAGGCCGGTGACGCGGGCAAAGCGCGCGGCCACTTCGCCGACCAGGCTGGAGCGTGCGCCCAGTTCGAGCGGGCGTTGCCATTCGCGGCTGACCTGATGCTGGATAAAGTCCGGCGTGTGGCCGAACAGATGCACGCCGAAGCCCATCGTGAAATCGATGTACTCGTTGCCGTCGATGTCCCACAGCCGCGAACCGGCCGCGCGCTCGCCGACGATCGGATACAGCATTTCCTTGGTCGAAAAGCGGAAGCCGACCGTGGCACGGCTGTCGGCCAGCACCGGGCGGGACGCCTGCACCGATTCCTTCGATTTCCGGGTGCGCGTCGTGTAGCGCACGATCAGCGCTTCGAGATGCTCCTGCTGTACGGCGGACAAGCCGCGCGCCCGCTGTTCGACCGGGCTGCCCCACGGCATCATCGGCTTGGGCGGCCGGTTGCCGGCCACGGCCGCAGTTGCCGGCGCGGGCTTCGCCGCGGGCGTGGCGGCCGGCACCGCGATCGCGGCCTTGGCTGCGACGTTCGCAACGTTCGTGACGGCTTGCGCGGCGACCGTCGCCGGCCGGACGTCGGCGTGGCCGGTCAGCGATGTGCGCAGCAACTCCATCTGCTGGCTCATGACGCGCGACAGCAACTGATTCTGCTCCCGCAACACGCGCTCGACCGTGGAGCCGCCTTCGGCCGCCACCCATTCCACCGGCGCGGCGGCGGGCGGCACACGCCCCTCCGCGGACGGTGCGAGCGCCACCGTGGACGGCTCGACCACGGTCACGGCTACGGCCTCGGCCTCGGCCTCGGACGGCGCGGCTTCCGCCGGCAGGTTGTCCGCGATGTATTCGGCGAGCGCCTGCACCGTTGCCAGGTCTTCGAAGAAGCGGCGCATGGCCGTCTTCACGCCGTACTGTTTCTCGATGTGCCGGATGGCCTCGATCAGGATGATCGAGTCGGCGCCCATCTCCAGGAACGGCAGGTCGATGTTGATGGTGGCGGGATCGGCCTGGATCAATTCGCCGATCTTGCCGCGAAGCCATTCGAGAACCTCGCCGCTACGGTCGTGGGTCGGCGTTGCAGCGAGGGGTGATGCGCTTGTCTGAGTCATGGACGTGTCCGCTTTCTGAAACCAGGTACGGCTGCGTTGGAAGGGATAGGACGGCAAGGCGACGCGCACGGGCGCGGGTGTTTCGGTTGCGGCCCAGGCGACATCGACGCCCCGGGCATAAAGGCTCGTCAGCGTTTCGATCAGCGCTTGCTGCTCGACTTGCGGCCGCTGCAGGGCCAGGAACTGGATCCCGGCATCCGGCGCACAGCACGCGCGGGCCAGGTTGACGAGCACCGGCTTGGGACCGATTTCGACCAGCACGTTGAAACCGGCTTCGGCGAGGCGCTCGACGCTGCTCGCGAACTGCACCGGCTCGCGGCAGTGACGGCGCCAGTACACGTCGGTGGGCGCCTCGTCCATCGCGGCGCCCGTGAGATTCGAATAGAACGGGATGGCCGGGCGCGCGACGGGCACGGCTTGCGCCGCGGCCTGGAAGCCGTCCAGCATCGGCTCGAGCAGCGGCGAGTGAAACGCGTGCGACGTGTTGAGCGGCACGGACCGGATGCCCTGCGCGGCAAACGCGTCGACCAGCAATGCGATGCGCTCGCGCTTGCCGGAAATCACGATGCTGGCCGGGCCGTTGACGGCAGCCACCGCGACCTCGTGCGGACAGGCTTCGATCGCGCGCTCGACCGTGGCGAGGTCGGTGAAAATCGCCGCCATCTCGCCGTCGCGGGGCAATGCCTGCATCAACCGGCCGCGTTCGGCGATCAGCCGCAGGCCGTCTTCCGGCGAGAAGACGCCGGCCGCGCAAGCCGCCGCGTACTCGCCGACGCTGTGCCCCATCACGGCGTCGGGCACCACGCCGAACGACGCCAGCAACGTGGTGAGCGCGTACTGCAGCGAGAACAGGGCCGGCTGGCTGTAGCCGGTCTGGTGGATGTCCTCGGACGGCGCGGACAGCACCTCGAGCAACGGCTTGTCGAGCAGCGGATCGGCCACCGCGCGGCAGCGGTCGATGGCGTCGCGGAACACCGGATACGCGTCATACAGGCGGCGGCCCATGCCGGCGTATTGCGAGCCCTGACCGGTGAACAGGAACGCCATCTTCACGCGCGGGGCGGGCCGCGCCGCGTCCGCAGGTTCCTTGGCCTGGAAGGCGCGCAGCTTGTCGATGGCGTCCTCGACGGAGGTCACCGGCAGCGCCAGCCGGTGTGCGAAATGCGAGCGGCCGGCCGCCGCCGAAAACGCCACGGCCGCGATATCGAGACCCGGTTCGGCTTCGAGCCGCCGCTGATAGCGCCCGGCAAGCTCGCGCAATGCCGCCGGCGTCTTGCCCGACAGCACCAGCGCATGCACGTTGTGTCTCGACGGTGTCGCCCGTTGCGCCGGCACGGGGGCTTCTTCGAGTACCACGTGCGCATTGGTGCCGCTCGCGCCGAACGCGCTCACGCCGGCTCGCCGTGGCCGCTCGCCGCGCGGCCACGCGCTCGCCTCGGTACAGATCTCGACGGGCAGCGCGTCCCACTGCACCAGCGGGTTCGGGCGGCGCAGATGCAGGTGGGCGGGCAGGCGGTCGTGGTTCAGCGACAGCACGACCTTGATGACCCCCGCGATGCCGGCGGCGGATTCCGTGTGGCCGATGTTGGTCTTCACCGAGCCGACCCGCAGCCGCCGGCCCCCGTCACGACCTTCGCCGAATACCGTCGCGAGCGCCTGCACCTCGACGGGATCGCCGAGCGGGGTGCCGGTGCCGTGCGCTTCCACGTAATCGATGGACGCGGCGGACAGCCCGCCCAGCGCCTGACGGATGACGGCTTCCTGCGCGCGACCGTTCGGCGCGGTAAAGCCGCTCGATGCGCCATCGTGGTTGACGGCCGAACCACGCAGCACGGCCAGCACGCGATCGCCTGCGGCGAGCGCATCGGACAGGCGCCTGAGCACCAGTGCGCCGCAGCCTTCACTGCGCACGAAGCCGTCCGCCGCCGCGTCGAAGGTCTTGCAGCGGCCGTCCGGCGCCAGCGCCCGCGTGCGCGACACGGCGATGGAATTGTCCGGCGACAGGATCAGGTTGACGCCGCCCGCGATCGCGAGATCGCATTCGCCGCTTCGCAGATTCTGGCTGGCGAGATGGATCGCGGTGAGCGACGACGAGCAGGCGGTGTCGATCGCCATGCTCGGTCCCTGCACGCCCAGTCCATAGGAGATGCGGCCGGCCGCCGTGTTGAGCGGATTGCCGGTGAAGAAATAGCCGTCGATGCCGCTGCCGTCGCCGTTGCGAAGCTGCAGGTTCGCGTAATCGTTGGTGGTGATGCCGACGAAGACGCCGGTTCGGCTGCCCTTGAGACCGTCGACGGGAATCCCGGCATGCTCCAGCGCTTCGTGACTGACTTCGAGCAACAGGCGCTGCTGCGGGTCCATCGCGGCCGCTTCGCGCGGCGTGATACGGAAGAAGGCCGGATCGAACTGGTCGACGTCGCCGAGGAAACCGCCGAAGCGGCAATACATGCGCCCCGGCGCTTCCGGATCGGGGTCGTAGTACGCGTCGACGTCCCAGCGCTCGCGCGGCACGTCGGAAATCGCATCCACGCCGTCGTTCAACAGCTGCCAGTAGGCGTCGAGGTCGTGTGCGGCGCCCGGAAAACGGCAACTCATGCCGACGATCGCGATCGGCTCCGGCGTGCCGGTCTCGCGGGCCGCAACGGTCGCCGCGACCGGCCGCGGCGGCACGACCTCCGTCGGCATCGCGTGCGCGTCCGGCGTCGTGCCGGACGACTGGTCCGCCAGGAAATCGGCGAGGGCGTTGACCGTCGGATGATCGAACAGCAGCGCGACCGGCAACGGGATGTCCAGCGCCTTTTCGACGAGCGTGCGCACGTCCAGCGCCATCAGCGAATCCATGCCCATCTCGAAGAAGCCGAGGTTGCGATCCAGCGTCCCCGCTTCGTAGCCGAGCACCTGGGCCACCGCGCGGTCGATGCTGTCCGCCAGCAGACGCTTGCGCTCGCGCGGCGATACGTCGCGCCATGCCGGCATCGCCTGCGCGCCCGTGGCGGTGTCGGTCACCCGCACGCGGTCGAGGAAGGGGCGGGGCCCGCGCGCCTCGTACGAGGCCTGGAACAGCGCCAGGTCGATATCGACGACCGCCGCCTGCGGCACGGCGGGGAGGTGATCCAGCAGGTCGAGCGCGCGATCCGCCGCCAGCGACCGGATGCCGACGCGCCGCAGCAGCGCTTCCGCCTCGGGGAACGTCATGCCGCCTTGTGCCCAGGGCCCCCAGTTCACGCTCAGGGCCGGCAGGCCCAGCGCGCGGCGATGATGCGCGAGCGCGTCGAGGAAGCGGTTCGCGGCACTGTAGTGCGCCTGGTCACGCGAGCCCCATGCGGATGCGATCGACGAAAACAGGATGAAGAAATCGAGCGGGAAGGGCGCGCTGTGCTGATGAAGCAGCCACGCGCCGGCGACCTTCGGTTCCAGGACCGCGTCGAGTTCCGCGCGCTCGACCTGCACGATCGGCTTGTAGCCGACGATGCCGGCCGCATGCACGATGCCCCGCAGCGGCACGCCGTCGCGCCGCAGCGCGGCGAAGAAATCGGCGACCGCCACCGGATTCGCGATATCGAGGCGCTCGCAGCGCAGCGACACATTGCGCTCGCGCAGCTCGTCGATCGCCCGCCGGCTCTCGTCGCTTGCCGCCCCTTGACGGCCGACCAGGATCAGCGTGCCCGCGCCGCGCGCCGCCAGCCATCGCGCGGTGTGCAGCCCGAGCGCGCCGAACCCGCCGGTGATCAGGTAGGCCGCGTCCGGATCGACCCGCAGCGCGGTCGTGTCGGCTTGCGCGAGCGGGCTCAGGCGCGCGACATGGCGCACGTCGCGCCGCAACGCCACCTGTTCTTCGCGGTGCTCGCCGAGCAGTTCCTGAAGCAGCGCCTGCGTCTCGTCCGCCGGCGCGGCCGGATCGAGATCGATCGCCGTGTCGAACCATTCCGGATGCTCGATCATTGCCCCGCGTGCCAGGCCCGACAGTGCAGCCTGTGCGAGCCCCGTGACGCGGGGCGCTTCGCCGGCTTCCACCGCGTCGCGCGTGACCACCGAGATCCTGGGCCCGATCGAAGACGTCCGCTCGCGCTCGCTGCCGGCCCGCGCGTGCACGAGATGCAGCAGCGCGGTGGACATGCGCGACGCGCCCACGGCTTCGTCCAGCGCCCATAAAAAGACGATGCGCTGCCCGGGCGCGGCGGTCTCGTTCAGCAAGCGCACGAAATGGTCCGGCTGCTCGGGCGCGACCTGCCAGCCCGCTTCCGCGCCGCCGCCATAGTCGCGGCCGGGGCGTACCAGCGCGCACGACGCGCCGTGTGCGCGCAGCAGCGCGGCGAGCCGCTCGCCGACACCGCTCTCGTCCGCGAAGATCAGCCACGGGGACGCGTCGGCGGCGAGCCGTGCCGTCGGCAATGCCGCTTGCTGCTCCCACACCACGTGATAGAGCGGAGGCGTGGCCGGGGTGCCGGTTTCGGCCGGGGTGAACGCGGCCCTGAGCAGGTCCGGAAACACGTTCAGCACGTCTTCCGGGTATTTGCCGGACGACTTGAGGTGCCGCAACGCGGCGTCGATGCTGCCGGCATCCATGCCGACGACGGGCGACGGGATCTTCTCCAGGCTGAACCGCTGCCGCTCGAACGGATAGTTCGGCAAGGTGGTGGCAGGCTGGGCCGGCGCCGGGAACAGCGCGTGCCAGTCGAACTGCCCGCCCTGCACGTACAGCGCCGCGAGTGCGTGCTCCAGTGCCTCGCCGGCGCAGGGTGGCGGCAGCCAGCCGTCGGCGAGCCCCTCCGGCACGTGCGGCGCGTCGGGCTGATCCGGCGCCCCGGCAAGCTGCAGCCAGTACTGCGGGTGTGTCACCTCGTCGGTCACCTCCGCGCCGAGACAACCGGAAATCAGGCGGACCGATGGCCGTGCGAGCGGCATGTCCCGAAGCGCGGCGCGCAACGCGTCGGCGTCCCGGCGGGCGGCCACGAGGCGCAGCGCGTCGGCCACGCTCACGACACCCGCCACGCAGGCCGAGACATATTCGCCGATGCCGTGTCCCGACACGACGGCCGGCCCGATGCCCCATCCCTTCCACAGTTCCGCCCACGCGAACTGGACCGCGAAGCGGCCCGCGTCGGTATCGAGCGCCTCCAGCGGCACCGCGCAACGGTCGAAGGCATCGCGAAACAGCGGTTCCGATGCGTGGAGCGCGCGCGCGACACCGGTGTCCGGCACGCCGAACCGGGCGCCCAGGCGCAACGCCTTGCCCGTGCGCGCCACGGCCGCCGACGCGCTCCGCCCGCCCGACACATAGGCCGTGCGAAACGGATAGTGACTCCGCCCGGTGGCGGCGGCACGGCAGATGGCGGCCTGCTCCTGCGGCGTCGCGCCGGCGATCGCGCGCTCGTAGCGTGATGCGAGCGCCGCCAGCGCCGCTTCGGATCGGGCCGACAGCAACAACAACTGGCGCTGCGCCGCGTGCGCCGGTGCGACCGGCGGTTCCTCGACGATCGCGTGCGCATTGGTGCCGCTGAATCCGAACGCGCTGACCCCGGCGATTCGCCGGCGCTCCCCGCGACGCCATGCGACCGGATCGGCCGCGACGCGGATCGGGATGTCCTGCCACGGCGTATGCGGATTGGGTTGCGTGAAGTGCAGGTGCGCCGGAATCCGGTCGTGCTCGAACGACAGCAGGACCTTGATCAGGCCGGCGATGCCGGACGCGGATTCGAGATGCCCGATATTGGTCTTGACCGAACCGATCACGAGCGGCTCGCTGGCCGTGCGGCCGGGACCGTAAACGCCCGCCAGCGCTTCGACCTCGATCGGGTCGCCGAGGGAGGTCCCGGTACCGTGGGCCTCGACATAGGAGACGTCGCCGGGCGCGAGGCCCGCCTGGTTCAGCGCACGGCGTATCACCCGTTCCTGCGAATCACGGCTCGGCACGGTCAGCCCACCGCCGCCGCCGCCCTGGTCGACCGCCGTGCCACGCACGATGCCGAGCACCCGGTCGCCGTCCGCGAGCGCGTCGGCGAGGCGCTTGAGCACCACCATGCCGCACCCTTCGCCGCGCACGTAGCCGTCCGCCGACGCGTCGAAGGTCTTGCAGCGTCCGTCCGGCGACAGCATGCGCGCTTGCGAGAAACTGACCATGACCTCGGGCGACAGCATCAGGTTGACGCCGCCCGCGAGCGCCATGCCGGTTTCGCGCGAGCGCAGGCTTTCGCAGGCGAGGTGCAGGCAGACCAGCGACGACGAGCAGGCCGTATCGATCGCCATGCTCGGGCCGGTGAGGCCCAGCACGAACGACAGCCGCCCCGCGGCCATGTTCAGTGCGCTGCCCGTGCCGGCGTAGCTGCTCGACGGCATCGCCGCATTGGACACCTGGATCGCATGGTCGAAGCAGGTAATGCCGACGTACACGCCCGTGGCGGACTGCCGGAAGCGCTCGGGCGCGAGATGGGCATTCTCGAGCGCCTCCCAGGCCACTTCGAGCAGGAGCCGTTGCTGCGGATCGAGATAGGTCGCTTCGCGCGGCGCGATCCCGAAGAACGCCGCATCGAACTGATCGACGCGTTCGAGAAATGCGCCGTGGCGGGTCGCCATCTTGCCGGGCGCGGACGGATCGGGGTCGTAATAGCGATCGATGTCCCAGCGTTCGCCGGGTACTTCGGTGACGGCATCGCGCGCGTTGTCGAGCAATTGCCAGAACGCGTCCGGCGTATCGCTGCGGCCGGGGAAGCGGCAAGCCATGCCGATGATGGCGATCGGTTCGTTGCGGTCCGAGCGCAGCGCCGCGATTTCCGCGCGCCGCTGGCGCAGTTCGTCGAGCGCGGCTTTCAGTGCATGCGTGGCTTTGGCGTTCATTGGGCGCCGATCTCCTGCGCGATCAGTTCGGAAAGGTCGTCCTCGTCGAGGTCGTCGGATGCTTCGTCGACGACAGGCGCGGGGAGCGACGGTGACAGTTCGCCGAGCACGTACCGGGCGAGCGCTTGCAGGTTCGGATAGGAAAAGAACAGCGTCGCGCGGAACGGCCTGCCGAACACCTTGGTGAGGCGGTCGGTCAGTTCGAGCGCGATCAGCGAATCCAGGCCGAGATCGAGCAGCGATTGCTCGGGCGCAATGGCGTCGGGGCCGGGCAGACGCAACGTCTCGGCCAGCATCTTCGCGAGCGTGCCGGCGATGAGCTCGAGCCGCTCGCGCGGCGCGCACGCATGCAGTTGGCGCAGCAATGCCGTCTCCTGCTGCGCAGGCTGCGCGGCCGGTTGCGCCAGCTCGGAAAACAACGCCGACCCGGCAGCCGGCGCATCGACCCGGAACAGCGTCGGCCAGTCGATGCGCGCAACCCCGGACTGGGCAACGCCGGACGCCATCAGCCGTTCGAGGGTCGCGATAGCCAGTTCGGGCGACAGCGTGCCCACGCCGAGCGCGCCCAGCTGTTCGTGCGCGCGCCGTCCGTAGTCGGTGGCGGCGTGGCCGATCTCGGCCCACGGCCCCCAGTTGACGCTGAGCGCCGGTTTTCCCTGCGCGCGCCGATGCTGCGCCAGCGCGTCGAGGAAGCTGTTCGCCGCCGCGTAGTTGCTCTGGCCCGGCATGGTGATCAGCGCGGCCATCGACGAGAACAGCACGAAATGGTCGAGCGGCAGGTTGGCCGTCAGCTCGTGCAGATACCACGCGCCGTCGGCCTTGCCGCTGCCGGCGCGATGGAAGAAGTCATCGTCCTGACGGGCCAGCAGCGCATCGTCGAGTGCGCCGGCGAGGTGAAACACCCCCTTGAGCGGCGGCATCGAACGCGCGATTTCGTCGATCGCGTCCGCAACATCCTCGCGACGCGACAGATCGGCGTGAATGAAGCGGGCGTCGAGCGTCTGCAGGATCTTTTCGGCGGCGGCGGAAGGCTTGTTGCGCCCGAGCAGCACGACCTTGCCGGCGCCGTTGCCGGCGAGCCAGGCCGCGAGCCGCAGGCCGAGCCCGCCGAGCCCGCCGGTCACCAGATAGGTCGCGTCAGGGTGGAACCTGACCGGCCGGTGGCTGACGAATTCGCGATTGTCGCGGGCGATGCGTGCGACGTGGCGCTGTCCGCCGCGAAACGCGATCATGTCTTCACGGCTGCCGGCCAGCACCGCCTGCACGATGTCCGTCGCCGACGGCTGCGCGGGATCGAGGTCGATCAGGCCGCCCCACAGCGGCGCATGCTCCACCGCGATCGCCCGGCCCAACCCCCACAGCGGCGCCTGCGCCACGGCGGTCGATTCGCCATCCAGAACGTTCATCGCACCCGACGTCACCAGCCACAGACGCGCCTGCCGGGCCGACGGCGCGCGCGACGCAAGCGCCCTGACCAGTTGCAGCACGCTCGCGCTGGCGCGCCGTCTCGCGGCGACATCGGCGGGCGCGAGATCGAGACTCCACAGATGGATGACGCCCTTCAGCGGCCGGTCGAGCGCGGGCAGCGCCGCGCTCGCGTCGGCGAAGTGCAGCGCGCACGTATCGCCCGTGCTTTCCAGCAGGGTCGACAGTTGCGCGCCGACGCCACCATGGTCCGCGAGAATCAGCCACTCGCCATGTGCTGAAGCGCCGGCTGCCGCTTCGACGCTCGACGGTCTCCAGACACGCTGATAAAGCAGGGCAGCGAAGTCGTGCCGCTCGACGGCGCGCCCGGCACGCACCTGCTGCAACCGCAGCGCATCGATCTCGATCAGCAGCCGGCCGGCGAGGTCGTGGACGCGGATATCGCCCTCCAGCGCATGTTGCCCGGTCGGCTTGCGCAGCGTCGCGTGACTCCACGCCTCCGCCGACGACGGCGGCTGATGAATCCGTACCGCACCAATCGAACTGGGCAGGTACAGGCCCCCGGCCTCCAGCGCGTCCGGATCGATGGCGGCCGCGAGCACGCGGCTGCACGCATCGAGAAACGCCGGGTGCACCTGAAATTGCGACGACGCCAGCGCGTCGGCCGGCAGGCTGATTTTCCCCAGCGCCTCACCGGTCGTGCGCCAGATCTGCCGGATCGCATCGAACACGCCGTCGATCTGCACGCCGTACTGCCGGATTTCGCCATTGAAGTCCGCGCCCGACGTCGTTTCGGTGCAGCGCGCCTGCACCTCGGCGGCATCGAATCTCGCCGGCTCGGCGCGCCGTTTGGGCGCGCACATCTCCCGCAGCCGGCGCAGGTGAGGAAGATTGCCCAGGATCAGCTCGACCGGCGGACCGAAGTCGAGCAGGCACGCCACTTCGTCCACGCCGATCGACTCGAGGTCCCGCACCAGGTCGACGCAGCTTTCCGGCGTCCCGATGAGGCCGCGCGATTGCGCGAAGCGTTCATAGAGAAACTCGACGAACTCGTCCAGTTCGCGCGCGCCCATCGCGCGCACGTCCACCGACTGGCCACGGCTTTGCGCCAGCCCGTTCAGCAGTCCGATATTGCTGCGGATGTAGTTGCAGAACGGCGCGCGCGCCTGCTCGCGCACCCGCGTCGCATCGTCGCCGACGAACGTGTGCAGCATCACCGACACGGTGCCGGTCGCCGGGTCGAAGCCATGCTTCACGCGCGCCTCGCGGTAGAGCGCGATCTTGTGCGCGAGCTGGTCCCGGTCCTGGTCGAGCACGTGGGTCAACAGGTTGGCGCCGACTTCGCCGGCGCGGACGAACGTCTGCGGATTGCCGGCGGCGGTCACCCAGACGGGCAATTCCGGCTGCACCGGCGTCGGGTAGATGCGCAATTGCACCGGCTTGCCGACGCCATTGTTCGCATTCAGCGATCCGCCGCGCCACAGATTCTGGACGGTGCGCAGCGTCGTCAGCATGTCGTCCTGCCGGGTCGCGTATTTGTCAGGCGCGAGCACGAAGTCGTCCGGATTCCATCCGGAGGCGAACGACACGCCCACGCGACCGTTCGACAGGTTGTCCACCATGGACCATTCTTCCGCGATCCGGATCGGGTTGTGCAGCGCGGCGACCACGCTGCCCGCGACCAGTTGCACGCGTCCGGTGACCGCGGCGAGGGCGGCGTGCAGGACGGCGGGATTCGGGTACAGCGAGCCGAATTCGGTGAAATGGCGCTCCGGCACCCAGACGCTGGAGAACCCGTTCGCATCGGCGAAGCGCGCGCTCTCCATCACGAGCTGGTACTTGTTGCCGGACAACGCCTCTTCACTGCTGGCGAAGAACATCAGGCCGAATTTCATGCGTGGCTCCGATCCGATTCGTGAATTTCGGCACTGGCGCAGATCTGCCATGTCGCGGCAGCGCTCGTGTCCTCGATCCGGTGATAGACGGCAAACGAAAACGGTCCCCACGACTGGCGGCTCAGCACGGTCTGCACGGCGTGCGATGCATGCCGATGCAGCGGCAACGGTGCATGCAGTGCGAGGTCCTTCAGCGTGGTATGGCCGTCGGCGCCGATCTCCGCGGTGGCCGCCAGCGCCATTTCCACATAGGCGGAATAGGGCAGGACGGGCGGTCCCTTCACGCGATGACCGGCGAGAAAAGCGGTGTCCGGTGCGTCGAGGCTCGACTCCCAGATCCACGTGCCGGGCAAATGCGCGTGCTGCGCCATGAGGCGCCCGAGCAACGGATGCCGAGGCGCGCGCGGGTTGAGCCAGAAGCCGCGACGCTCGAACGGATAGGTCGGCAGCGCGAGCCGGCGGCGCGGGGCGGGCTGCTCGACGGCATGCCAGTTGACGGATGAGCCACGGACGTAGAGCTCGGCGAGCGTGTGCAGGATCGCGTCCCAGGCGGCCGCCTGCGCGCCGATCTCGATGACGATGCCAGGGGTGCCCGCCGCAGCGCCGTCCGGGGCCTGCGGCACGTCCGCCAGCGAGGCCGCGGCGCGATGCCCGTCGCCCGTGCTGCTGACGGCGTCCGGCGTGATGCCGAAGGACATCCACAGTTGCGCGAGCGCGCGCTGGAATGCCGTGAAGCTGGCCTCGGCCGCGTCCGGTTGCTGCTGCATCAGCGCGCTGAAAGCGGGGCTCGCCGAGCGCAATTGCCGAACCGCATCGGCGCTGGCGCCGTCGTCGGCGGAAAAGTGAAACGTCACCGCGGGCGGTGTGTCGGCGGCCTTGCCGGCCGAAACGGCATGCAGCCGTGAACGCAATGCATCGAGACTCGATGCGACGATGGCCGCCCGCCGCGTGAAGTGGGTGCGCCCGGTGTTCGCCGTCGACGCGACCTCCCGCAAGTGGACCTCGGGATGAGCGTCGAAATACGCCGCATAGGACGCCGCCAGCGCTTGCAACGCTTCGGGCGTGCGCGCGGAGAGTGTCACGACGTGCGTCGCGGGCGCCGCCGGGTCGTCTTCGACCGCTCCGGCGTGCGGCGCTTCGGACAGGATCATGTGCGCATTGGTGCCGCCGAAGCCGAACGAACTCACGCCGGCCACTCGCGGCCCGTGTTCCGGATGCCAGGGCATGACCTGCTGCGGAATGCGGAACGGCGTGTCGTCGAGCGCGATATGCGGATTGAGCGACCGGAAATGGAGGTTCGGCGGAATGGTGCGATGGTGCAGCGCCAGCGTGGTCTTGATCAGGCTCGCGATGCCCGCTGCCGATTCCAGGTGGCCGATGTTGGTCTTCACCGAACCAATCCAGCAGCGCGCTTCAGGTTGGCGCGATTCGCCCAGCACAGCCGTCAGCGCGTTCAGCTCGATGGGGTCACCCAGCGGCGTGCCCGTTCCGTGCGCCTCGACGAAGCCGATGTCCTGCGGCCGCACGCCGGCATCGCGCAGCGCGCTGTGAATCACTGCCTGCTGAGCCGGGCCGTTCGGCGCGGTCAGACCGTTGCTGCGCCCATCCTGGTTCACCGCCGAACCGCGGATCACGGCGAACACGGTGTCGCCGTTCGCGAGCGCATCGTCGAGACGCTTGAGCAGCACCATGCCCACGCCTTCGCCGCGCACATAGCCGTTGGCATCCGCGTCGAATGCCTTGCAGCGGCCATCCGGCGACAGCATGCCCGCTTGCGTGAAGGACGCGCTCAATTGCGGCGCCAGGATCAGGTTGACCCCGCCGGCAAGCGCGGCATCGCTCTCGCCGCGCTGCAGCGCGCGACACGCGTGGTGCACCGCGACGAGCGACGACGAACACGCCGTGTCGACCGCCCAGCTCGGGCCGCGCAGATCGAGCGTGTAGGCAATGCGGTTGGCGGCGACGCTGAGCGCATTGCCGGTCGCGACATACGGGCCGACATCCGCGTCTTCTTCCTGCGCCAGCCGGACGTAGTCGGAATTGCTGATGCCGACGATGACCGCGGTGCGGCTGCCGGCGAGATGCCGGGGCACGATCCCCGCGTGCTCGAACGTCTCCCACGCCACCTCGAGAAGCAGGCGCTGCTGCGGGTCCATCGTTTCCGCCTCGCGAGCGCTGATGCCGAAGAATTCCGCATCGAACTGATCGACCTGGTCCAGCAATCCCGTGGTCGGCAGGCCGCCGGCGCGTGCGTTCGACGCGCCGACCGCGTCGTGGCCCTCCAGCAGGCGCTGCCAGAATGCGTCGGGATGACTGGCGCCGGGGAAGCGGCATCCCATGCCGACGATGGCGATATCCGCGCGTGTGGCGGCAACGGGCGTGTCGTCCGACGCCGCATGCCCGGCGCCGCAGAAATGGCGCGCCAGCAGGGCAATGCTCGGGAAATCGTAGACGACCGTAGGAGAAACCGGCTGCCCGAGCCAGTCCTGCAACTCGCCCGAGAGCAGGATCGCGTCTTTCGAATCGAGCCCAAAGGTGCTGAACGGCGCGTCGGGGTCGAGCTTGCCGGGCGCGATGCCCGACAGATGCGCGACCCGCTCGATGCACCATTGCACCAGTTCCTGCGTGCCGCGCACCGCGGTGGCCGGGCGTGCGGCCTCCCGGGAGAGCGAACGCCGCCATTCGCCCGCGATCGCGAGCCCCTGTTCATCGAGGAAGGCTTGCCGGATTCGGCTGCGCTGGATTTTTCCGCTGGACGTGCGCAGGATCGTCGCGGGTTTCAACAGAATCGCTGCGTACAGATCGACATCGTGCACTTCGGCGAGCTGGCGCCGGATCGCCGTGGCGACGGCTTCGGCGTTCAGCGTGTTGAGCGCTTCGCGGCGCACTTCAGCGGCGACGACGACCCGCTCCACGTTATCGACGTTGATCGAGAACGCCGCTGACGCGGCGGGCGCCAGCGCGGGGTGGCTTGACTCGGCCGATTGCTCGAGATCCTGCGGGTAGTGATTGCGGCCCGCGACGATGATCAGGTCTTTCAGGCGGCCGGTGACGAAGAGGTGCTCGCCATCGACGAAGCCGAGATCGCCCGTGCGCAGGTAGCGCGCGTCATCGCCGTCCAGCCTCGCGCGAAAGGTGCGCTCCGTTTCCTCGGCGCGGTTCCAGTAGCCGACGCCGACGCTCGGGCCCGTCAACCAGATTTCTCCGATGCGGCCGGGCGGGCAGCGTAGACCGGTCTCCGGGTTCACGATCTGCAGGCGATGCCCCGCCCAGGCGCGGCCGCATGAGACCAGCGCGTGGCGCTTGCCGTGCGCGCTTCTCGTCGCCACGCCTTGCGCAAGACCGTCGGCGTCGAAGTCGGCCACGAGTGGCTGCGAGCGCGCCGGCTGGCCGGAGATGAACAAGGTCGCCTCGGCCATGCCGTAAACCGGGCGCATGGTTTCCGCGTGGAAGCCGCGCGATGCGAATGCACGCGAAAAACGCGCCACCGATTCCGCGCGCACCGGTTCCGCGCCGTTGAATGCCACCCTCCAACTGCTCAGATCCAGCTGTTCGCCGGCTTCGTCCGAAATCTTGCGTGCGCACAGGTCATACGCGAAATCCGGTGCCGCGCAATGCGTGCCGCGATACTTCGTGATGGCTTTCAGCCAGCGGTGCGGCTTCTGCACGAACGCCGCCGGCGCCATCAAAACCGACAGCACGCCGAGATAGATCGGCAACAGCACCTTCCCGAAGAACCCCATGTCGTGAAACACCGGGAGCCAGCTGACGAACACGGCCGACGCATCGGCATCGCTGGCTTCGGCGATGACCGCCATGTTGCTCAGAATGTTCGCATGACTGATCATCACGCCTTTTGGCGTACCGGTGGAGCCCGACGTGTACTGCAGCAGCGCCAGCGTCTGCGGTGTGATGTGCGGCGCGCGCCATTGCCCGGCCGGTGCGTCGAAGCCCTGATCAGTCGCCAGGATCCGCAGTTCCAGCGTGTCGGAATAACCGTCCGCGCGATGCGCGATGCCGCCGAGCGTGGCTGCGTCGGTCAGCGCGACAACCGGCCCGGCGTCGGCCACGATCGACTTGAGGCGATCGGCGGGGCGATTCCTGCGCGGCGGATAGGCAGGCACGCCGATCAGGCCGGCGTACAGGCATCCCACCCACGCGCAGATGAATTCCAGTCCGGGCGGATAGACCAGCAGGACACGATCCCCCGGTTGCGCAATCTCTTGCAGGCTGGCGGCGATGCCGCGCGCGCGTTTGTCCAGGTCGCCGTACGTGAGTCGGGCCAGTTCCGATTCGCCGTTATCGAGAAAAATGAACGCTGTCTTCTCCGGTTCGATCTTGCCGCGAAACTGCAGTATTTCTGTAACAGTCCTGAATTTTGTATCGAGAAGCATACTCAACCTTCGTTGTCTGCCAAACGTTGATCTGAATGCACGTCACTTGTGAATCCGTGCGTTCATTCTGACGGGCAAAGACAGTCCGTCATGCACGCCATGTGCCGGGCGCATACCGGGCTCACTGTCGCGTCGCGTGACCTCAGGACCAGTCGCGGCGCGCCCGCCAGCCTTGCTTCTTGAATCGGGTTATATTGAGATTAGAGCATCGCGCCAAACCGGCGTCTGCCCTGTAATTCAAGGACACGGCGGTTCGTGTGCGTATTCAATCGGGCCGGTCATTCATTCGCGCGGTCATGGTTTGCCGACTACCTGGCCGACGACATTCCCGTGTCGGGGGAGTAGGGGTCCAGCAGCGACACGATCACCTTGCGTTCGCCTTCGAACGGGTTGCGCCCATGCGCGAATCGCATGTTGTCGACGAGCAGGACGTCGCCGCGCTGCCAGGGAAACTGGATCGCGCATTCGCGGTACGCGTTGCGGATCTGCTCGATGTCGTCGAGATCGAATGGACTCCCGTCGCCATAGAACGCATTGCGCGGAACGCGATCCTCGCCGAACAGGCTGACGATCGAACTGGCGAGCGATGCTTCCAGGTTCGAGAGGTGGAACAGGTGCGCCTGGTTGAAGAAAACCCTGTCACGGGTGACCGGATGGTAGGCCACGCCCTGGTTGATCTGTGCGGTGCATAACGTGTCGTCGTCGAGCCATTCGTGCTCGATGCCGTTGTCTGCGCAGAAGGCCGCGACCTGGCTGCGGTCGGTGGTCTGAAAGACGGTTTCCCACGGAATGTCGACGTGCCGCCGGTAGTGCCTGACATAGCGGACCTGCTTCGCCTCGAAGTTCCCCAGGATGCGTGCTCCGATCCGGCGGCTCACCTCCCGCATGTCGGCGATCGGCGTTTCGCCGCCGGCCGTGGGCGCGCAAAGGCAGCAGAATGCGACGCGCAGCGGCCAGCTGCGTTGATACGCGTTTTCGCAATGAAGCGCGATCGTCTCGCTCGGCGGATATTCGGTGGCGGTGAAGATGCCGTTGCCGATCGAGGTGCGCGGCGTGGAACGATAGACGTAGTCGGACTGATGAGCCGACACCGCGTTCGAAAACGCCTCGAATTCGGCGACCGATGACACGTCGAAACCGCGAAACAGGAGCGCGCCATGTTCCAGAAGCCGCGACTCGAGTTCAACTCGATTGTCGTTCACCGCCAGCACGAGATCGTGCCCGTTCACTCGCCCGCTCGATACCGGCTCCAGCAGCAACGGCGAGGCCCCGTCGGCAAGCAGCTTGCGTTCCGTCATGCCCAGCATGGTCAACTATTCCTTATCTAAATGTGGATCGCGACGCACCGCGGACCGACCGGACTTCACGGTTACGCTGCAGTGTGCCTATGAGCGGCAGGCCGTTTCCACCGCTTGTTCGAAGCGGTTGAGAATCTCGTGGATGTCCGCTTCCGAGACGATCAACGGCGGCAGGAACCTGAGTACCGCGCCATGACGGCCGCCGGTTTCGATCACGAGTCCGTTGCGCAGGCAATTCAGCTTGATGGCTTTCGCGAGCGCCGCATGGGTCGGGCCGGGTTGGCCATCGCGGCCGGGCAGCACGACTTCGACGCCGATCATCAGGCCGCGGCCGCGGATCTGGCCCAGACTGGGGAAGCGTTCGGCAATACGTTCGAGGCCGGCGACCAGCAGCTTGCCGACCGCGTCCGCGTGCGCCGACAGCCCGTCTCGATCGACGATGCGCATGGTCGACAAACCGGCCACCATCGCGATCTGGTTGCCGCGGAAGGTGCCCGCGTGCGAGCCTGGCAGCCAGGTGTCCAGGCGCTTGTCATAGACCACCACCGACAGCGGATAGCCGCCGCCGAACGCCTTCGACAACACCAGGACGTCCGGCCGGATGCCGGAATGCTCGATGGCGAACAGCGCGCCGGTTCGGCCGAGGCCGGTCTGCACTTCATCGACGATCAGCGGGATTTCATGCCGCAGCGTCAGCTCGCGCAACTCGATCAGCCAGGCGTCGGAAGCGGGGATGCAGCCGCCTTCGCCTTGCACGACTTCGACGATGACGGCCGCGGGTTTCGTGATCCCGCTCTCGGGATCGGACAGGACCGTCCGGATATAGTTGATGCTGAGTTGATCGGTTGCCGAGCCGTCGGTGCCGAACGGGCAGCGAAAGGCATAGGGGTAGGGCAGAAAATGAACGTCGCGCCCGTTGCTGCCGGCCGATTTCGGCGTGAGATTGCCCGATGCGGCGAGTGCGCCGGCCGTCATGCCATGGTAGGCGCCGTGAAACGCCATGATCGTCGGGCGGCCCGTATGATGCCGGGCCAGCTTGATCGCCGCTTCGACGCCATCCGCTCCGCTCGGACTACAGAACTGGATCTTGCCGGTATCGGCGATCGCGTTCGGCAGCATCGAGAACAGCTGTTCGACGAACGCGTGCTTGGCCGGCGTCGCCAGGTCGAGCGCCTGTTGCAGTTGACCGGAGGACAGGAACCGCATGACGGCTTCGTTGACTTCCGGGTGATTGTGCCCGAGTGCGAGCGTTCCGGCATTGGACAGGCAGTCGATGTATTCCTGCCCGTCGGAGTCGCGCATGCGTATGCCTTCGGCATGGGTAAACAGCCGTGGAAACGACGTCGCGTAGGTTCGCGCATTCGATTCGACATGCTTGAGATAATCGAGTTTTTCCATGCTTGGGGATCCGGCTTGCAGCGCGGATGATGGACACTGGCGAATCAGCATCGCTTCGTGTCGGCCAATGGTGCAACGGCAAGGGTGCAGCGGTACGGCTGATTGAAGCATGGTCTCCGTATTGCGTCTGCCACGGGAAAGCGGGACACCGGCGTGGCGTCAGGCAGGCACGGTCGAGCGGAAATAGTCGATGGTTCGACGCAGCCCCACTTCGAGCCCGATCGTCGGCTTCCAGTCGAGGTGGGTGCGTGCGAGGTTGATATCCGGACAACGTTGCGTCGGATCGTCCTTCGGCAGCGGCCGGAATACGATTCGCGACTTCGAGCCCGTCAGGCGCAAGATGATCTGCGCGAGTTCACTGACCGCGATCTCATGCGGATTGCCGAGATTGATCGGGCCGGTGACGTCCGCGGGCGTGCCCATCATCCGGATCAGGCCGCCGACCATGTCGTCGACATAGCAGAACGCGCGGGTCTGGCTGCCGTCGCCATACAGCGTGATGTCCTCGCCGCGCAGCGCCTGCACGATGAAGTTGGATACGACGCGACCGTCGTTGGGATGCATGCGCGGCCCGTACGTGTTGAAGATCCGTACCACCTTGATTTGCACGTTTTGCTGGCGGTGATAGTCGAAGAACAGGGTCTCCGCGCACCGCTTTCCTTCGTCATAGCACGCACGCGGCCCGAGCGGGTTGACGTTGCCCCGGTACGTCTCCGGTTGCGGATGCACGTCGGGGTCGCCGTACACTTCGCTCGTGGAAGTTTGCAGCACGCGTGCGTGCGTGCGCTTCGCGAGCCCCAGCATGTTGATCGCGCCCATCACGCTGGTCTTGGTGGTCTGCACGGGATCGAACTGATAGTGGATCGGCGATGCCGGACAGGCGAGGTTGTAGATCTCGTCCACCTCCACGTACAGCGGAAAGGTCACGTCGTGGCGCAGCGCCTCGAAGCTCGGGTTGCCGAGCAGCGCGGCCACGTTCTGCTTGGTGCCGGTGAAATAGTTGTCGACGCACAAGACGTCATGACCGAGTTCGACCAGGCGCTCGCACAGATGCGAACCGAGGAAACCCGCGCCACCGGTTACAAGGATCCGCTTTCGATTACGTTGCACAATTGCACTCCAGGTTTGACGCGTAGGTAAGTGGCGATCTGCCCCCGGGCACGTTCGCCGGGACCGCGAGGCGCTTCGCTTCGACGATCACGGCACGGCACGCCGATCGCGCGATGCGGATCCCGACGTGTGCGATGCCCGTCATGCTTTCAGGGCGTTCGGTGCAACGTGATCCGCGCGCCGCAGGCGCGTCGCAATGATGTCGGCCATCGCCCGCATTTCGCTCCGGATAAAGAAGTGATCGCCGTTGATGACATGAAATTCGCAGCGCCCGGTCGTCGCGGCATCCCAGCCTGAAACGGAATCGGCAGGGACCTGTTCATCCGCCACGCCCGCGAACGCGGTGATGTCGACTGCCAGCCTGCGTCCGGGCACGGCCCGGTAGTTTTCGATCATCGTGAAATCCGCACGCAGCGCCGGCATCATCAACGCCATCATTTCGCGGTTGTCCAGCACCGCCTTCGGTGTACCGCCCATCTCGTGCAGCGCGTCGATGAACGCACGGTCGTCCAGCGCCTGCATCCGTCGAACGGGGCGCTCCTTGCCCGGTGCAGCGCGCGCGCTCACGAACAGATGCCGGAGGTTCGGTCGCGCATGGGCGGGAAGCCGCAGCGCCAGCTCGACGGCAATCGCCGCGCCCATGCTGTGGCCGAGCAGTGCGAAGGGACGATCGAAGCAACTGCCCAGGTCGTCCAGCAACGCGTCGATCAGCGTTGCCATATCCCGCACGGCTGGCTCGGACAGGCGGCTGCCTCGACCGGCAAGCTCATGACGGTGCACCTCGATCCCGGGCAATAGCGGTTGCAGGCCACGATAGACGGCGGCCGAGCCGCCCGCGTAAGGGAAACAGATCAGACGCATGTGTGCGGGTACTCGATCGGCGCACTTGCTGCCGGGCTGCCGGAGATCGCGCTGCAGGCATTCACGGGTTCGGCGTTGTTCACGACTAAAGGTCCGGTCATTGTTTTCATGGTGATGCGTCGGCCATCTTCACCTGGCGGGAATCGGGCTTGAACACCCGGCGCGGCTTCGCGATGCGCCAGGCGACAGGCCGTTTCCATAGCCGGTTCGTTAGCGCTGTACGCAGGCTGCGAGGCCGCACGCGAGAAGTCGCGGAAGCATTGATTCGCCTCATGGAAATTCATGGTGCCGCCAGGATTCGGAATGCACCCGACCCGGCTGGGCATGAGTTAAACATGAGGCCGCGTGGATGTATGTCGTAGAAAAACGGGACGTGTGCAGTTCACGCATCGTCATGCGCGCTGCAGAGAAAGGCGGGGTGACCTGCCTGATTTCCTCAGGCCATTTCAAGCTTGGGGAACGGCCTCGGTTGCTTCAGTTGAACAATACTGCTGCTTGAACTCGTCGGGCGTCAGGTATGCCAGACTCGAATGCGTCGCCGGCTGTGGCCGGGGACGGCGAACCGCCACACGCCTGCGAGGTCGCTTGCGCGGGACCTGCAAGCCGGCAAGACGCCATAGCCGCCACGCCCGGTCCGCGCTCATCGGGTGACCCTGCCGCTCGAGAAAAATCTGGATTCGACGGTAGCCGTATCCGTTGGAAGCCATTCTCTCAAGTTTCAGTTGGTCCGAAAACTCCAGGGCAGGTCACCTCCGGCGACAGCGAACGCTACGAAAAAACCTATATCCCGAGTATCGACAGAAAATTTCCGCAGGCATCTCCGAGCAGGTCAATATCTGGCCTAATTCAGAAGACGGACGCTCTGCGAATCAGTTATTGCCTTTCTCTTGTGGGTGATTTTTCGCCTGCATTTGGTTTGTATTCTGATGTTAAATAAAAAGTAGACTCGCCTGACATTGTCGACACCTTTTCTCAATACGCGGACTCTCTCCAGTTCGTAGTCGCAATGCTCGATCGTGAGGTTGATCGAATGGTCCTCACGGAGTTCCACAAGCTCTCACATCATGCGGCCACACGCGCGAATATGGAAATGAGCGCGTCGAGTCGCGGATTTGATGCAATTTCAACAAATTTATATTATCAAAAATCGCGTGCGCCACGTACTCATCTGATAATCCGCCAAAAAATTCGAGAAATTACTGCAAAGGATAGGGTGAAAATTTCATATTCTCGAAACAGATGTCGAGATTATTTACGAAAATTCCGCTTAAACCCAAATTCTTTCATCAGCATGATGACATTCTTTCAGTTTACTTGCATTGAAAATTATGTCGCGTAGAATTTGGCCTGTGGTACCCGCTACAAGCATTAATGTCCAATTCCCTGGAGGATATTCATGACTTCAATGTACATTACCGCTGCGCCGATCGGGGCCGTTCCAAAATGGATCAATCCATTGGAGCCAACCTTTATTCCGTCCTATTTGCTTCAATTGATCGATGGTTCGGAGTCGGCCCGCATTCTTGCGCAATTGCAGGCTGATGGCTGGGAGGCTGTTCCGCACGGAGGGATGCTGCTTACACGCGGACACGACAGTTTCATCGCAGATAGTTGGATCGAGCAACATGCCGATGCGGGCACTGCCAGACAGACGTTGGAATCGGAAGGATGGCTGCGTCGGGATCAAGCGTGGCATGCTCCGCAGACTTCCGCTGCCGAAGCAACGACGTTGCCACGCGAATGGCTGATGGATGTTAAGTCGATGCCATTGGTGCGACAAATCGTTTTGCAATTGACCACGTATGGCTGGGTGGTCTCAGAACGAGGCGATCTCATTTGGGAGCATGCAAAGCTTCATAGCTATTTCCCTCCTGCTTTAATCGATTCAATCCGCGAAAATTGTCAGCCCTTGTTGAGAAAAATGGAGGGATGTGGCTGGCAGGTCTGCGGGGCCGGATACTGGCAACCGGGTAAGGCGCGTTCGCCATTTCTGCCAATTTCTCCGATGGATATTGTTGAGGAATCCATACGATCGTTGGAAGAAGGTGCGGCAGTCGTTCACCTGCATACACGCGAACTCGCTGACCGTCGACAAATCGAGATTCCCGGACTCGGCCAGATCACGGTGGGTTCGCAACGCAATCAGATCGTGCTGGAGCATTACGACCAAATCGTGCCTGCAGTCAAGGCGCGTGACGCATCGGCAATTTTGAATTTGTCAACGAGTGTACGCGGTGATCGCCAAAGTGCTCGCAGTGATTTGCGCCGCGCACATTTGAAATCGTACGGCGACGCGGATGTTCCGGAAATGGCGTCGCTCAGCCCAGCGGCGGTTATCTTTCAGGGTGGTGGTGGTTACGATAATGCGCCAGATTTCCTGGCCGCACAGTTCACGCATTTTTGGCGTACCGGTACCCGCCCGGAAGTTGAGGTATTCAACCACACGATCGTTGACAACGCGACGACATTGTACCGAGAGCACCTCGATGCCGCGGGCAAGCCGGTCCTATTCATGCTGGTGGCAGGCGTGGATCAGTACCGTCGCGACCCCATTACCGGAGAAGTGGAGGACGACTCGCTGATCGAGCCTGCCTGCCGCCAGGAAATCGGCAAACTCTTGTCGATCGGCGACCTCGCCCACAGGGAGCGGGCCGTTTCGATCGCGGCCGAACAGTTGCAACCGGTAGTCGAGAGACTTAGAAATATTTTCCCGACGGGCAAGATTTCAATCCTCTTGCCCGGGCCGATGCAGGTGATGCTGGCCGATGTGGCACTCAGCTTGGGGCTCGATGGGGTTCGAGTTGGGCTCGAGGACGGCTTGAACGTATATGACAGCCGCGCCCCAGGTGGCGTACGGAAAGCTCGAGGCACGTGGGAACAGGTCCGAATGTTGCGCGAGGCGCTCCATGCAAAGGGCATTGCTGTACAAACCTCCGCGCAGGTACGGGATATGCTGAGCATGCCGATCGGTGCGGTGGGGTCGCAGAAGCTGGCTCACCAATGACGTGTTGAGGACGAAATGGCCATCTATCGACTCAGCGATCGCACACCCACGATTCACGACAGTGTATTTGTCGCGGACACGGCAGCGGTCATCGGCAATGTCCACTTGGCAGCCCATTCGAGCGTGTGGTTCGGTGCTGTACTGCGCGGCGATACCGAGCCGCTCAGCATCGGAGAAGGGTGCAACATCCAGGACGGCGCCGTGCTACACACCGAGAAGGGATTCCCGTTGGAGCTTGATTCGCACATCACGGTCGGTCATCAAGCCGTACTGCATGGTTGCTCAATCGGTGGAGGCTCTCTGATTGGCATCCAGGCCGTAGTCCTGGACGGAGCCAGGATTGGACGTCAGTCTCTGGTTGGTGCGGGCGCAATCGTGACATCTGGCAAGGAATTTCCGGATCGTGCGCTGATTCTCGGTTCGCCCGCTAAGGTGGTGCGAATGTTGTCGGACGAAGAAGTGATCAAGCTGCAGACGAATATATACTTCTACGCTGAGCAACGACGCCCGCACTTCCGGGAAAAGCTCCTAAGGATCGACTAACTTTGGGGCGTCAATAGGCAGCTCGGGCATTCTGGCTTGTTCGTCAATTTGTAGGCAGCAGAACTCGTGGCTATGCCGATAATTCGACAGCGGAGGGTAGTACTGCAGGCGGCGGTCACGAATGCCGCTGCCTGCTTTATCTCCGAAATATTTTAGAAGCTGTTCCGTCTCTGTTGATTTCCACCGAATCGTGACCCACCCCGAGACAGCGTAGTACATCTATTCCGATGTGGATAGCTCCTCACTGCCTGTTGCTTTTGCTGCTCTCTTTCTCGTTGCCTTCGCCTTGGCAGAACTGGACTTGAAGCGCCAGGATTCATTGCCCGTTTCGACGATGTGGCAGTGATGGGTGACGCGGTCCAGCAGCGCCGTCGTCATCCTTGCGTCCCCGAACACGGTCGCCCACTCGCCGAAGCTGAGGTTGGTGGTGATCGCGACACTCGTGTGTTCATACAGCTTCGAGAGCAAGTGGAACAGCAATGCGCCACCGGTCTGGCTGAACGGCAGGTAGCCCAGTTCGTCGAGGATCACCAGGTCGACGTACATCAGCTTATGGGCGATCTGGCCTTGTTTGCCGGTGGACTTCTCCTGCTCCAGTGCGTTGGTCAGCTCGACGGTCGAGAGATGGCCTCACTCGTTCGGACAGTTTTCTGAGATTTTTAAGTGGAGCGGCCGAGGCAATCATGCTGCCGATTTGATCGCAGGCAGTGTCGCGAAGTATGCCTCATCCGGCGTCTGATCCGCCAGGCTCGAATGGGGCCTTTTCCGGTTGTACAACTCGATGTAGTCGCCGATGGAGCGCCGGGCATGGCTGACCGACTCGTAGGCCCGCAGGTAAATCTCTTCGTACTTGATGCCGCGCCAAACACGTCCGCCGCACTGCGATTGCCGCTTCCATTCGGTAATCTGGTTCGGGTGCACATCGAACTGCTGCGCCAGCTCGGCCAGCGTGCGCTCGCCCTTGACCGCTGCCAGCGCCACCTTCGCTTTGAACGCCGCTGAGTGCGTACGTCGGGTTCTCTTCGTCATTTCCTCGGTTCCTTTGCCAGCATTATCGCTGGCTCAGGCCCCGGCCGATCCACTTATCTGGCTGTCCGAATTTGCGAGGCCACCTCTATCCTCGATGGCGCAGAAACGCAATGAACCCGTTGGGCCCGCCAAATTTGTCGCATCAGCGCCGGATCGTTTCGCAGCTCACCACGACACCGCGCTCGAACAGCAATTCTTCGACATCGCGCAGGCTGAGCTGGAAGCGGAAATACCACCGCACGGCCTGAGCAATGGTGGCCGCAGGAAACCGGCGTCCACGATAGAGCGAGGTCGTTTTCATGTCGTTATCCTACGCAAACGTGACAATGCCGGTGCGTCGTTAAAAGTCCGCGTACCTTGAGCGAGGGATCGGGCACGCGGACCGGCATGCTGGACTCCAGCTAAAAATGCCTTGCTAGCATTAACGGTTCGGCGCCACCCCGGTGGGCTTGGTGGCGGCGGTGGCGCTGCGCAACTCGCCCATGGTGGACAGCAGTGAGCCTTGCATATCGTCGCCATCCAATGACCAACTGAACACGCCGCCCAGTTGCTGGGCTTTGACATAGCCCAGCTTGGTGCGGATCACATCCGGTGTGTCATAACTCCAGAACTGCGTGCCGTCATAGCTCCACATCTGCTTGGTGACGGGATGCACATAACGCGCGCCTGCGCGGCCCCCCAGCACACGATAGTCCTCGTAACCGGCCTCGTAAGTGCCGGGCGCGGGGCCGGTGGCGCTTTGATACAGGCCATTGCCATAAGGGCCGGCGGCCACGCCGGTCCAGCCGCGGCCATAGAAGGGGATGCCTACATTGATGCGGTTGCGGGCCAGTCCAGCACTGACCAGGGCATTCACCGCGTCGTCGATATCATAGAACTTGGCGTCGTTCTGGGCCGGATTGGCCGGATCCGGGTAGAGGTTGGACTGGAAGTTGGTGGGGCCTTGCGCTTCCCAGCCGCCATGGAAGTCATAAGACATCACATTGGCCCAGTCCAGGTAAGCGCCGTAGTTGCTCGGTTCGGTATTGCGGATTTTGTCCACTCCGGCGCTCAGCGCGGCGGAAAGGTAATAGCGACGCTTGTTCTGCTGTCCCAGCGCATCCAGCTGACGGCGGAACTCCGCCAGCAGCAGGGTGAAGTTTTGCTTGTCCGCCGCGCTGTAATGATTGGTGGGCAGGCCACCGGCCACCGGGTATTCCCAGTCGATGTCAAAGCCGTCAAACACGCCCAGCGCCACACCCTGTCCCCCAGCGTTTTCTTGTTGCGGCAGGTTGCCCTTGATGTAGAGGTTGATGCAGGAGGAAACCAGCGCCTGGCGGCTGGCGTCGCTGGCGGCTACGGTGGAGAAGTTCTTGGACCAGGTCCAGCCGCCCAGGGAGATCAGCACCTTGAGCTGCGGATTTGTCAGTTTCAGCTTACGCAGTTGGTTGAAGTTGCCGCGTAGTGGGGTGTCCCAGCTGTCTGCCTGGCCGTCCACGGACTCCGCCGCGGAGACGGCGCGCTGGTAATCCGCCCAGGCGTCGCCGCCATCGCCATTGCCGCTTTCCGCGACCGTGACCATGCCGCACTGGCCGTTGGCGTAGACATTGCCAAAAGCGTAGTTGAGCACGGTGAGTTTTTTATCGCCACCGCTGGCCATCAGGTTTTTCACAAAGTACTGGCGCTGATAAATGCCCCATTGGGTGAAATAAGAGCCCACGTTGTAGCCCACGGTGGGCGTGGGTTCCGGCGGCACGCCGCTGCCTGAGCTGCCGCCGCTGACAGGCGCGCATGAGTTGGCGGCGCGCTGCTGCCAAACGGCCCCTTGGCTGGCTGTAGGCGTTTCCCCTCGCGTCCACCATTGCGCTTGCCAGGTTTGGCCGTTGTATAAGGCGTAATCGCCCGCGTTATAGATCTGGCTGGATTGCCAGGCGCTGCAGCTGGGCAGGGCATGGGCCGCAGAGCTGGCCACGATGAGGCTGCTCGCGCCGATCAGGGGCAGGCACAGGCGGTAAATCGAACGTTGCATTGCATTCTCCTTTGCTTTATGGCGGATGCCGGTGATAAAGCCTGGTTTACTTTGGTATGTATTTGGTATTAAAGTGGTATCAGTATTGGTCAGGATTTGGGAAATGCAAGGAGAATTTCGGGGCGCTTCAGAAAATCTATGCCCCCCTTTTTTGCAAGACTGATTTCGATGTCGTTGTTGGCTTGCGTAAATCTATTCGGCACCGTTTAGGGGAATGACTTCCCGCACCACGATGAGATTCGCGCCTGGCGGTCCTAAAAGCGGAAGCAGTCTGGCAAAGGTGCTTGGAAAACGATTATTTAAAAAATCCATCTCGATCGGCTGCAGATGTCGGGGTAGTCGATATCCCGAAAAATCCGGCGACGACAATGTGATAACTGTTAAGTCAACCTTAATACGCTGTTGAAGCGCATCGTATTCTTGAACATCGGCACGGATATGCATTTAAATACGTAACAATGTCCACGGCGGGGCCCTGCGCGAGATCCGCGCTCGCATCGCTCTCCATACCCGAAGCAGGGCGCGGAGGGCTGCGAGTCTCGTTGAGACGTCACAGCCCGAGCACGCGCTCGAGGGCTGGTTCGACCCCAGCTCATTGGGCGGCTCACGGCCGCCGACGTCGCTACGTGTGCCGATCTGCTCACACTGATTCGCAAGCGGCGTCAGCGCTGGTATCGCGCGGCGCTGTACTTCGGCCCGCCCGGCGCGCACCTGGCAAACCACGGTCCGTGACGGCGTTACGAGGATGGAGTAGGAGGCACCACGGGCATCACCCAGCAATGAGTATCAGCCTCCCGAGCGAGATGGCCGACGGCGTGCGGCAGCAGGTCGCCAGCGGCACCAATGCCACGTCAGAAGTAACGAATCCGCAACGCGCTGCGCTGCGCGGGCTCGCCGGCCACAAGCCGAAGTGACCGACCTCCATTCGATTCGGTCGCGCCGTGGCACCCCTGTATCTGGCACCATGTGAACCGCACGCTGGTATCAATTGATACTTTATGGAGGGATCCGACATGTTGCTTGTGACCCCTGAAGCGGTGGCCGACGTGATGGAGCTTCGGCCGGTACCGCATACGCTGGCGGAGCTCGAGGCCCGTGTGCGCGACGGCCTGCCGAAGGCCGCGCGCGAAATTAGCGATCGGCGACGGCGACGCGGACGTCAGCGTTCGTGACGTTGACTGCAGTCCTCCAATATCAACCAGACCCCATAAAAACTTCGCTAGTCAGCATTATGTAAATTCTTTTGCTACTTATGCGGGCCCGCATTCGTTCAGTCTGACGACGCCGCGGAATTGACCGCTGCCAAGGTCATGCGCTGGCTGCGAGACGCTGCAATCTGTCCGGCCTTCATCATGAGCGCGGTCACGTAGCGTGCGACAGCGGGTTTCGACAAGGTGTCTTCCCGGCGCTGACCTGCCGAGTCGCCGGGAATTGCTCCATTCAGCACGGCGTTCGTGCCATGCACTCCGTCAATCATTCGAAGCAGGACCCAATGAGCCCGATCGCCTCCTCGCCCTGGTTCGTACGGCGCGAAGTACCGGCCTGCGGCCGGCGCCTCTCCTTTTTTCACCATGCCGGCGGAAACGCCAGCTACTACGTCCGATGGTGGAAATGGCTGCCGCACGATGTCGATATCGTGGGCGTGCAACTGCCTGGACGCGGATCGCGCCGGCACGAGCCGTTCGCGACCGACGCCCCATCGCTGATCGCGTCGCTGTTGCAGCGCCATTCGGGTGGCCACTTCTTCTTTCATGATGCGCCCGACCGGTTTGTTCTGCCGATGATGGCCGACAGCGCCGGCACAACCCAGAGATGGACAGGAAAAGTGCCGGGAACCGTGGATGGCGAGTGGCTTGCGTTGATGCAGGCATCCCGGCGGTTTCTCCGAGTTACCGAACGCGGCGATCCCGGCGCGGCCGAAGGATAACCGCTCCGTCGCCGGGCCAATATGGACGCAACTTTGGCGCGCACGCTAAGCCTAGTCGATTGCCGCGTGCCGCAGTTACCGATCAGATGCAGCGCATAGGCGACGCCGAGTACGCTTGTTCGCACGTGGTATCGGCGAATTTGATCGGTGCGCATCTCCTCCGTTAGCTACCTAGCTGCTAGATCTCAGTCGATCATCTTTGACAGGCGCTGCCTGACAATTTGCTCGGCCTCGCTCATCACCCGACGGATCAGTTCGGCGACGCTAGGAACGTCTTGGATGAGACCCGCGACCATGCCGCAGGACCACGCACCAGCATCGATGTCGCCGTCTCGCATGACACGCGGGTAGACACCTGCCACTTCGTCCACAATATCCTCGAAGCGGATCTCGGCGCCCAGTTGCTGCTCTTTTTCCAGCAGGCGATCGACGCCCGCATTGCGGAGCACACGCTCGGTATTTCGCAGCGGCCGCATGACCAGACGCGTGTCCAATTCACTGGCCTGGACGATCGCTTCCTTCACGCGCGGATGCACGGGTGCTTCCCGGGTCGCCACGAAGCGCGTGCCCATATTGATGCCGGCGGCGCCGAGAGACAGGGCGGCGACCATCGAACGGCCATCAGCCATGCCTCCAGATGCCAAAAACGGGATGCGCAGTTCGTCGGCTGCACGCGGCAGCAAGATGAAATTGGGCACATCGTCTTCGCCGGGATGGCCACCGCATTCGAAACCATCCACGCTGACCGCATCGCAGCCAAGCGCCTCGGCCTTGAGCGCGTGGCGCAACGAGGTGCATTTGTGAATGACCTTGATACCGGCCTCATGCAACCCCGGCAACCATTTCTGAGGATTATTCCCCGCCGTTTCCACGACCTTGACGCCACCATCTATGATCGCTTTCACGTATCCGGCGTAATCCGGCGGCGTGCGCACGGGAAGAAAGGTAAGGTTCACGCCGAATGGCTTGTCGGTCATTTCGCGGCAGCGACGGATTTCGTCAGCGAGCGCCTGCGCCGTGGGCTGCGTCAGCGCTGTAAGGATGCCAAGCCCTCCCGCGTTAGAAACCGCAGCGGCCAGTTCGGCCAATCCAACAAAATGCATGCCGCCCTGGACGATGGGGTGTTCGATGCCAAGGAGCTCGGTGATTTGCGTCTTCATAATTCGCCTAAATCGTGTTTACACTGTTTGCTCGAAGTGATGCTTCGGAGATGGAAATCAGCCACCTTATTGATTGATATACCAACTATCCGTTGTGACCGTCGACGGCATTCCCATCGTCGGCGTCTGCCTCGGCATCCAGGGTCGGTCAGCTATGTGTGGGGGGGGGCGCAACGATGTGCAGCATTTACATGATTTCCGTGGTCATGCTGCCTTTGAGAAATCAAGCTTTTTTGCTATACGCACTACACCATCCCTTGGCCGCAACTTGCTTGCCACCAAAAATTGGGCACGGGGCAAACGGATCATTCGGTTTTCCCTGGTACAACGCGCAGTTCCGACAGTCCTCTCCCGCTGCGTACTTCGAGTACTTCGCCTTGTTCACCCGGGTCGCATCGGCCAAGTAGCCGAGCGCGACCGCCGTCGAATCGGCTTCCGAGACCTTGGCTGCATCTGCAAACGCAACGCGTGACAGCGCGAGTCCCGAGGCAATGCCTGCGGACGTGATCATAAAATTGCGACGGGACTTGATCATGCAAATACTCCTTTATTGTGAAATAGCGGGTCATCCTGATTCCGGGATACCCAATAAATAACTTGATGAGCTGATCAGATCGCCAGCATGCCGAAAACCTCGCCGAGCATCGACTTCGCGTCGCCGAACAACATGCGGTTGTTGTCCTTGTAGAACAGCGGATTGTCGACGCCTGCATAGCCCGAAGCCATGCTGCGCTTCATCACGATCGACGTCTTCGCCTTCCACACCTCCAGCACCGGCATGCCGGCGATCGGGCTCGTCGGGTCGTCCTGCGCCGCCGGGTTCACGATGTCGTTCGCGCCAATCACCATCGACACGTCGGCTTCGGGGAAGTCGTCGTTGATCTCGTCCATCTCCAGCACGATGTCGTACGGCACCTTCGCTTCGGCCAGCAGCACGTTCATGTGCCCCGGCATGCGGCCCGCGACCGGGTGAATCGCGAAACGTACGTCGACGCCCTTCTCGCGCAGCAGCTTCGTCAGTTCGAACACCGTGTGCTGGGCCTGCGCCACCGCCATCCCATAGCCGGGTACGATGATCACGCGCTTCGCCTCGCGCAGCAGCTCGGCCGTTTCCGCCGCGCTCACCGCAACCACCTCGCCAGCCGGCTGCGCTCCGCCGCCGGCTGCCGCCGGAGCGCCTGCGCCGCTGCCGAAACCGCCCGCGATCACGCTGATGAAGTTGCGGTTCATCGCGCGGCACATGATGTACGACAGGATCGCACCGGACGAGCCGACCAGCGCGCCGATCACGATCAGCAGGTCGTTGCCGAGCATGAAGCCGGTGGCCGCCGCTGCCCAGCCCGAGTAGCTGTTGAGCATCGACACCACGACCGGCATATCCGCGCCGCCGATCGCCATCACCATGTGCACGCCGAACAGCAGCGAGATCACCGTCATCACGACGAGCGGCAGCATGCCGTCCTGGAGGCTTTCCGCATGCAGGAATGCACGGCAGAAGTAGATCACGATCAGCAGCGCGGCCAGGTTCATCCAGTGCCGCGCCGGCAGCAGCAGCGGCTTGCCGCCGATCTTGCCCGACAGCTTGCCGAACGCGATGACCGAGCCTGCGAAGGTGATGGCGCCGATCAGGATGCCGACGTAGATCTCCACTTCGTGAATGGCCTTCTCGGCGCCGGTGAACTGCAGCGACGTGTCGATGTAGCTCGCGAAGCCGACCAGGCAGGCTGCGAGACCGACCAGGCTGTGCATCAGCGCGACCAGCTCCGGCATCTGTGTCATCTGCACCTTCTTCGCGGCGTACAGGCCGACGGCGCCGCCGACGACCAGCGCGGCGACCACGTACGGAATGCCCGCGGCCGACACGCGCGGACCGGCCACGGTGGCCAGCACCGCGATCAGCATGCCAATCATGCCGAGCAGGTTGCCGCGGCGTGCCGTTTCAGGGTTGGCCAGCCCGCCGAGGCTGAGGATGAACAGGATCGCGGCGCCAATATAGGAGACGGTAGTCAGGTTTGAAGTCATGGTTGTCGTCCCCTTATTTGCGGAACATCGCCAGCATGCGTCGCGTGACCGCGAAGCCGCCGAACATGTTGACGGCCGTGAGCGTCAGCGCGCCCACCGCCAGGCCGAGGATCAGCCCGGACGGGCGATCGCCCGCGTTGGCCAATTCGCCGAGGGGCGGCGCAACCTGCACGAGCGCGCCGATCCCGATGATCGACGAGATCGCGTTGGTCACGCTCATCAGCGGCGTGTGCAGCGACGGCGTGACGTTCCAGATCACCATGTAGCCGACGAAGCATGCGAGCACGAACACCGTGAAGTGCGACAGGAAGCTCGCCGGCGCGTACTGGCCGACGAGCAGGAAAGCCAGCGCGCCGCTCGCGAACACGATCGCGAGCGCCTTGGCCGACGTCGGCTCGCCGCTGTGGCCGTGGCCCTTGGACTTCGCGGGCGCGGCCGCTGCGGGCGCCGCCTGCGGTTTGGGCGCGACGACCGCCTGCTTGATCGGCGGCGGCGGCCACGTGACGTTGCCTTCCTTGATGACGGTGAGGCCGCGGATCGCGTCGTCGTCGAAGTCGACGTTGATCGTGCCGTCCTTGCCCTTGCACAGCTCCTCGACCACGCGCAGCAGGTTGGTCGCATAGAGCGTGGACGACTGCCGCGACAGGCGTGACGCGAGATCCGTGTAACCGACGATCGTCACGCCGTGGCGCACGACGGCCTCGCCGGGCACCGTGAGTTCGCAGTTGCCGCCCTGTTCGGCGGCCATGTCGACGATCACGCTGCCGGGTTTCATCGACTGCACCATCTCGACCGTGATCAGCTTCGGCGCGGGCTTGCCAGGGATCAGCGCGGTCGTGATGATGATGTCGGCGTCCTTCGCCTGCTGCGCGTACATCGCGCGCTGCGCCTGCTGGAAGCCTTCGCTCATCACCTTCGCATAACCGCCGCCGCCCGAACCTTCCTCCTCGTAGTCGACCTTGACGAACTCGCCGCCCAGCGACTTGACCTGATCGGCCACTTCCGCACGCGTGTCGTTCGCACGCACGATCGCGCCGAGGCTGGCGGCCGTGCCGATCGCGGCGAGGCCGGCCACGCCGGCACCGGCGATGAAGACCTTGGCCGGCGGAATCTTGCCGGCCGCCGTGACCTGGCCATTCAGGAAACGCCCGAATGCGTGCGCGGCCTCGATTACCGCGCGGTAGCCGCTGATGCTGGCCATCGACGTGAGCGCGTCCATCTTCTGCGCGCGCGACAGCGTGCGCGGCAGCGAATCGATCGCCAGCACGGTGGCCCGCTTGGCGGCCAGTTGCTCCATCAGTTCGGGGTTCTGCGCCGGCCAGACGAAGCCGATCAGCGTGCCGCCCTCGCGCATCAGCGCGACTTCGTCGCCGGTCGGCGGGCGCACCTTGAACACGATGTCGCTGCCGGACCAGAGGTCGGCCGCCGTTGTGGCAACGGTTGCGCCGGCCGCACGATAGGCGTCGTCGTCAAAGTTCGCGCCGGCACCGGCGCCGCTTTGGACGGCGACCGAAAACCCCAGCTTGATCAGCTTCTCGACCACTTCGGGGACGGTCGCTACGCGCCGTTCACCGGCGGCGGTCTCCAGAGGAATCCCAATCTGTAATGTCATCAGGCAGTTCGGTCTATCAGATGGTTATTTCATCGCATGGATTGCAGGCCCGATGGAAATGACGAAATCAGGCTAGCCGCGCGAGCTGTCAGTCATCCGCGCGGAAAATCGTCGGCGTGATATTGGTGAAGTTTTTCACGTCGCTCATCACCTCACGAGTTTCGGCGGAAGAGAGAGCCATATCGATTCCTACCTGATCGCTGAAACGCAGTATCGCAACGCATGCGAAGGGTTGCTGGGTCGGTGATGGAAACAAGAATTCGGTAGAGTGCAGACCGAATTTGTTCCATGCAGTGCCGACAAGTTGACCATGCTTCGAGAGGTAATACTCTCGGTCAAAGGTCGCTCCTTCCGTGCGTGGGTAGCTCACGATCAAGGTAGACATATCCGATCCCCTATTGAGATGTGTTCGAGCGTTTCATTAGGCGGTCGCGCCAGCACCTTGCACGTGTGCCGGAACTTTTCGTGTGCGGCGAAGCAACTGCAAGCCGAACCACAACATCCACAACGGCAGCAGGAGGACGACGACGATCTCGCTCGCACCCGTCACGGCCTCGTACTCCGGAAAGAATCCGGACACAAAAATGACCGCGAAAAACCATGCGACGATCTTCAGCAAGAACGACCCGTGCCAACCGGATTTTTTCAGATAATTGGCGACGATCGGCGCCCAGAAGAACACCAGTGGGCCTTCGGTCCACCACAACCCATTTTGCGTGCCGTTGGCGACCGTCGTCCATGCCGCCGCCGCGGCGGCCCTCGTTGCGTCGTCTCCGCCCGCATACATTTGCGCCAGCGGGTTCAGCACCGACAACTGGAGTGCGGCGCCCGTGATGCCGAGCACCGCGTACGCCCCGATCCCGAACGCGATCATGTAACCCAGCGCGCCGAGTTCATCCTTGAAGGCGTGTAGGAAGTACCCGCCGATCACGAGCACCGCGAGATAGAAGCCGAACACGTCGACCAGCATCGACAAGCGAAACAGGTTGCGCGTGTCGGACGGCAAGCTCAGCATGGTCGCGCCGTGCAGCAACATGCCCATATCCGTGCCGGCCACCATCGATACCAGCCCGACGTTCGCGTAGGCCAGCAGGCCGCCGATGATCGCGCTCCATGCCGTGAAGCGCATGACCTTGTATGAATCGTTCCTCATTCTCTTTCTCCGTACACCATGTCCGGCTCCCGCACAGGGAACCCTTCGATAACAGTGACCGACCCGACCGAACGACTTCGCAAACCGGGTCGTCCCATTTGTAGTTCACACTAACAATAATAGGTCACAATAACAAATATAAAATCGACGCAAAACATGAGGGAATTCCCTCATGGCCGCTTCATCCAGGTCAACGCGTAACGCGTCGCGGGTCAGTCACACCACAGCGTTTCCTTGAGCGGCTGCGGCCGTCGCGGCCTCTTCCCTTTCCTGCAGTTCCCGCCACATGATCTTCCCGGATCCTGATTTCGGCAGCGACTCGACGAACTCGACGATGCGCGGAACCTTGTAGGACGCCATATGATCGCGCGCCCATGCAACCACGTCGTCTGGCGTCACACCGTCGGGGTAGGTCGGATCCAGCACGACGAATGCCTTGACGGTCTCGCCTCGATGCACACTGCGCGTGCCGATCACGCACACTTCCTTGATCGCCGGATGGCGGTACATCATCGTCTCGACTTCGGCCGGCCACACCTTGTAGCCCGATGCGTTGATCATCCGCTTCAGCCTGTCGGCCATGAAAAAATAGCCGTCCGCGTCGACGCGACCGAGGTCGCCGGTACGCAGGAAGCGCTTGCCGTCGATCTCGACGAATGCGTCTCTCGTGGCATCCGGATTGCGCCAGTACCCTTGCATCAGTTGCGGCGCATGCACGACAATCTCGCCCACCTCCCCTTGCGGCACCGGATGGAACGTAATCGGATCGACGATCCGCGCATCGACGTCGAACACCGGAATGCCGAGGCACTGCGGCTTGGGGCGTGCCGGCGGATTGATGTGCGTCGCGGCAATCGTTTCCGACATCCCGTAGCCTTCGACGTAATCGAGCCCGACCGCGTCCTTGAGCTTCCGGGCGATCGCGTCCGGCATCGCTGCGCCGCCGCCGCGCAACGAGCGCAGGCTCGACAGGTCGTATTCTTGCAAGTTCGGGTTCGACAGGAAATCCACCATCATCGTCGAGATCGACTGCCACACCGAGACGCGGTTGCGGCCGATCGCACGGCCCGCGGCATCGCGGTCCCATCGCGGCAGCACGACGACGGTCGACCCGCGGTACAACGGTCCGTTCAGCCCGCCCTGCATGCCGGTGACATGGAACAGCGGCAGCACTGCCAGGTGGATCGCGTCTTCAGGATCGTCGAACCAGTCGACGAAGCCCGCCGCCGTACACATGACGCTTCGATGCGTATGCACGCAGCCTTTCGGCTTGCCCGTCGTGCCGGACGTGTAGGGCATCAGGCAGATGTCGTCGGGGCCCGCCGTCAGTTCGCCCGGCGCCAGCTTCGCGGCGAGCGCATCGCACCAGTGGGCCACGCCGGGCCCGTCGACGTGGCGCGGCGCGGCCACGAAATCGGGCAACGCGACGGCCGAAGGTTGCGCCACGTAGTCGCCATACGTCGCCACGACGACGTTCGCGAGGCCACTCGCGCCGCCGACGAGCTGCGCGATGCGCGGATACAGGTCCTGCGCGACGAATGCCGCGCTCGCACCGCTATCCTCGATGTAATGCTCCAGCTCGTCGGTCATGTTCATCGGATTGACAGGAACGACCACCGCGTTCGCACGCAGGATGCCGTAGTACGCGATCATCCATTGCGGGCTGTTCTGCATGTACAGCAGCACGCGGTCACCCGCCTTCACCCCGCACCGTTGCTGCAGGAAGCCTGCCACGTGCTCGGCTTCGCCCTGGAAGCGCGCGAACGAGACCGGCGTATCGTAGAAAAGAATGAACGGCTTGTCGGGATGACGCGCCGCCGCGGCCTCCACGTGACGAAACAGGTTGGTCGCGGGCGGCACCTGATGCGTGGCCAGGTGCGCGGGCCAGAATGGCGATCGGATGGCAGACATGATTCGGCAACTCTTCGTCAAAACTGCGGGTGATAAATGGCATCGACGGGACTCGTCGTCCCGACGCTGCATGCACGCATTCGCTTGGTCGCGTGAAAGTCCGACGCTGACGACAATCCGACTTTCACTGTGATCGGACTTTCACCCTATCGGCCGGCCTCGATGCCCGACGTCGTGACCCGGCGCGTTTCCACCGCTGCCGTGCGCGCCGCGGACGCCACGCGGCTCACGCCGCGCATCATGTCGACCGCCTTCTCCGCGATCATGATGGTGGGCGCATTGGTGTTGCCGCCGATCAGTGTCGGCATCACCGATGCATCGACGATGCGCAGCCCGTCGATGCCATGCACGCGCAACTGCGGATCGACCACGGCCATCGCGTCCTGGCCCATGCGACAGGTGCCGACCGGGTGATAGACGGTATCCGTGCGCTTGCGCAGCACGGCCCGGATCTCGTCGTCGCTGTGTACGTCGCGCGTGAACATGTCCCGCGTGATCCACTCCGCGAGCGCGGGCGCGTTCATGAGGCCGCGCGTGATCTTGAATCCCGCCACCATGTCCTCCAGGTCGCGCGGATCGTCAAGGAACGCGGGATCGATCAGCGGCGCGGCGGCCGGGTCGCGGTTGAGCAGCGTGACCGAGCCACGGCTACGCGGGCGCAGCAGGCACACGTGGCAGGACAGCCCGTGACCCAGGTGCATGCGTCGCGCGTGGTCGTCAACCAGCGCCACCAGGAAATGCAACTGGATGTCGGGCGCGTCGAGGCCCGGTTGCGTCTTCAGGAACGCGCCGCCTTCGGCGAAATTCGACGTCAGCATGCCGCGCCGTTCACGGCGAAAGCGCATGATCTCGCGCAGCATTCGCGCGCTGCCGCGCAACGAGATGCCCATCGTATCGAGGCTGCGCGTGCGGTAGCTGAAGATGAAGTCGGGGTGATCCTGAAGGTTGCGGCCCACGCCGGGCAGATTGTGCAGCGTCTCGATGCCGACGCGCGCAAGCTCGCCCGCCGGGCCGATACCGGACAGCATCAGCAACTGCGGCGTCTGCAGCGCGCCCGCTGCCAGCACCACCTCACGCCGGGCGCGGAATGTCTTCAACGTGCCTTTCTGCAGCACTTCCACGCCCACTGCGCGCTTGCCCTCGAACAGGATGCGCCGGACCTGCGCGTGAGTTTCGACGGCCAGATTGGTGCGTTTTCCGAGGTGCGGGAACAGATAGCCGCGCGCCGCGCTCCACCGCTCGCCTTGCTTCTGCGTGACCTGGTAGATGCCGACACCTTCTTGCTGCCCGCCGTTGAAATCGTCTGTCAACGGCAGGCCGGCCTGGCGGGCCGCCGCCAGGAAGCGCGCCTGGAACGGGTTGTCGGAACGCAGGTCGCTGACCCACAGCGGGCCGTCCTGGCCGTGCCACTCGTCGTTGATGCGCTCGTTGTGCTCGCTCAGACGAAAGTAAGGCAGCACTTCGTCGTACGACCAGCCGGGATTGCCGAGCGCAGCCCACGTGTCGTAGTCGCTGCGGTGGCCACGAATGTAGACCATTGCGTTGATCGCGGACGAGCCGCCTAGCGCCTTGCCGCGCGGCTGATAGCCGATGCGCCCGCCGAGCCCACGCTGCGGCACCGTATCGAACGCCCAGTTGTTGAGGTGGGTCGGCAGCATAGCGACCGTGCCGGCCGGGATGTTGATCGCCATGTCGTTGCCGCCGCCGCCCGCTTCCAGCAGGCAGACGCTGGTGTTCGGGTCTTCGGTCAGGCGCCCTGCTACCACGCTGCCGCCTGAGCCTCCGCCCACGACGATGTAGTCGAAATGATGATTCATGGCATTTCTCTCGATACAGGATTCGGAAGTCACGTGAGTCGCGACAGTGTGCGCAGCAACAAATCGAAGACGCGGCCGTACGGCGGATGGAACAGCACGGCACCGTTCAAGCGGGTCTGGTGAAACACCGGCTTCAGTTTGCTGAAGGTGTCGAAGCCCCACTGTCCGTGATAGGCGCCCATGCCGCTCTGCCCGACGCCGCCGAACGGCTGGTTTTCCTGTACCAGGTGCCACAGGCAATCGTTGATCGTGACGCCTCCGGATACCGTCTCGCGCAGCACGCGATCGCGATGCGACACGTCTTCGCCGAACCAGTACAACGCCAGCGGACGCGCACGGCCCTGAATGTAGGCAAGCGCATCGTCCAGATTCGTGTATTCGACGATCGGCAGGACGGGCCCGAAGATCTCTTCGTTCATTAGCCGCGTGTCGGTCGGTGCGCCGAGCACGATCGTGGGCACGAACTTGCGCGACGACGTGCCGAACGATTCGCCGGACGGGTTGACTTCGAGGATGCGGGCGCCCGCACGACGCGCTTCATCGACCATGTCGGCGAGGCGCGCGCGGTGGCGTTCGGTGATGATGGCCGTGTAGTCGGGATTGGCGGACAGCGTCGGATACAGGCGCCCGACGGCGCGCACCAGGTGCGACGCGACGCTATCGGCCATTCCGGTGGGCACGAGCAGGTAATCGGGCGCGACACAGGTCTGGCCAGCGTTCAGCAGCTTGCCAAACGCGATGCGCTGCGCGGCAATCGCGACATTGCACGACGCATCGAGAATGGCCGGCGATTTGCCGCCGAGTTCGAGCGTCACGGGCGTCAGGTTGGCCGCGGCCGTCTGTGCAACGACACGCCCGACCTGGGTCGAACCGGTGAAAAACAGGTGATCGAACGGCAGGCCGGTGAACGCCTTTCCGAGCTCGACGTCGCCCACCACAACATCCAGCTCGTCCGGCGCAAAGGTCTCGCGCGCCATCGACACGAGCAGGTCGGAGAGTGCGGGCGTAAGCTCGGACGGCTTGATCAATACGCGATTGCCGGCGGCGAGCGCCGCGAGTGCCGGCCCGAGCGAAAGCTGCAGCGGGTAGTTCCACGGCGAGATGATGCCCGTCACGCCCAGCGGTTGCGGCACGAGCCGGTTGTAGCCGGGACGGAAATGCAGCGCGGTCGGCACGCGGCGCGCCCGCATCCAGTGCTTCAGGTGCCTGCGCGCGTGCCTGATGCCAGCGCGCACGATGAACACCTCCGCCAGCCGCGTCTCGTGAGCCGAGCGGCCCTGAAAATCAGTGTCGATGGCGCGTACGATGTCGTGCTCGTGCGCATCGAGCCACGCAGCCAGCCGTTCGAGGCGCGCCAGCCGGGTGGCCAGCGCCGGGTTCGGCTCCAGTGCGAATGCGCGGCGCTGGCGCTCGAAGCGCGCCGCAAGGTCGGTTGGGTAGCCTTGATGCATGGTGTCTCCTCCGGCTTGTCGATCGTGCGATCGCGTCGCGTCACGACGACAAGCGGCTTGCAAAATGTTCCAGGTTCTCACGCGGCGACGGGCCGGTTCGGTGGCCGGCGATTGCGTGAGCGCTGCGTCCCGACGTCACGCGCGGATCGCTTTCCGCAAGCGAACCGGCTCACGCAATGTGCCTGCCGGCGCACACGGGTTCCGCGGTAGCGCGTGTCGCACGGCGCCGGATATGACCATCGATCAGGCTCGTCAGCAGCGGCACGACGCCATCGGGAATGTCATGCCCCATGCCGCGCACCGTGACCATGTCGGCACCCGCGATGGCTGCGGCGGTCGCGACGCCGCCGCTTGGCGCGACCAGCAGGTCGCGATCGCCGTGCACAACCAGCGTCGGCGCCTGGATTCGCCGGAGTTCGTCGGTCCGGTCTCCTGAATTGATGATCGCGCCGATCTGGCGGGTCGTGCTCTCGTGGTCGCGCGCCTGCTGGCCGCGATCCCACGCCTGGGCCGCGTACGCGCGTCGTGCGACGTCATCCGCGGGATACGCCTGCGTGCCGATGTGGGCCATGATGCGGCTGTACTGCTCAACCGCCGCTTCACGCGTGCGCGGCGGCGGCGCGGTCAGCATCAGCATGCTGGACATGGCCGGCTGTCCGACCTCGCGGGCGCCGGTCGTGGAAATGATGGAGGTGAGCGACAGCACGCGTTGCGGATAGCGCGCGGCGAGCACCTGGCCGATCATGCCGCCCATCGACATGCCGACAACATGCGCGCTCGCCACCTGCAGGCTGTCGAGCAAGCCGATCGTGTCCTGCGCCATGTCATTCAGGTCGTAGCCGTCCTTGACGGGCCGGCGCAGGAATTGCTGGAGCACACTCGGCCCCGGCAGCGGGATGCGGGACGAGCGCCCGACATCGCGATTGTCGAACACGATCACGCGATAGCCGCATTGAATCAGCGCGCCGATCAGCGCAGGCGGCCAGAAGGTCAACTGCAGCGTCATGCCCGCGATCAGCAGCAACGGCTCGCCGTCGTCGGGCCCGTAGGTGCGATAGCAGAGGCGCACTCCGCTCGACAGATCGCGGAACGCGTCCTGAATCTCTTCCATGGCGTGGATCGTCATGGTCAGGCTCCGACGGCCCGACGGGCCTCGACGCGATCCGTTCCGCTCGCTGCCCGCGCATACCGGAAGCGCAGGCACGGATCTTCGATCGGGCCATGCCGCAGGATCTTGACATCGACGTGATAGTCCATCGACATGATCCACGGCGTGCCGGGGCCCTGGCGCGGCAGGCCGCCGATCGCGCGCTGCACGTACCCGGCACCGAAATCGAGCAGCGGGCGCGTCGGCATGTCGCTGTCCGGCAATTCAGGCATGCAGACCGCGTAGCCGCCGCGCTCCATATGCGTCAGCAAACGGCAGAAGTGTTCGGCCAGCAGCCCGACCTTCATCGTCCACGACGAATTCGTATAGCCGATCGAGAACCCGAAATTCGGCACGCCGCTGAGCATCATGCCTTTGAAAGCCACCTTGCTGTGGAGATCGACCGGCTCGCCGTCGACCGTCAGCTTGATCCCGCCGAAGAACCTGACGCTGAGCCCGGTTGCCGTGACGATGATATCGGCGGGCAATGTCTGCCCGGATTCCAGCACGATGCCCGTTTCCGTGAAGGTCTTGATGCGGTCCGTCACGACCGACGCGCGGCCATCGCGGATCGACTTGAAGAGATCACCGTCCGGCACCGCGCACAGGCGCTGGTCCCACGGGTTGTAGGGCGGATTGAAGTGGACGTCGACCGGATAATCCTTCGGCAACTGGCGTTTGGTCAGGTAGCGGATCAGGCGCCGCGCTGCCTGCGGACGCGACCGGCAGAAGCGCCAGATGAAGCGGGAAATCGCGACATTTTTCCGCCGCACGATCGCGTAGGCCCACTTGTGAGGCATGATCTTGCGCAGCGTATTGGCAATGATGTCTTCCGACGGCAGGCTCACCACGTAGGTCGGCGTGCGCTGCAGCATCGTCACGTGCCCGGCCTTGCCGGCCATCGCCGGCAACAGCGTGACGGCTGTCGCGCCACTGCCGATCACCACCACGCGCTTGCCGCTGTAGTCGAGATCTTCCGGCCAGTGCTGCGGGTGAACCACCGGGCCGCCGAAGTTCTCGATTCCGTCGAGTTTCGGCGTGTAGCCTTCGTCGTGGCGATAGAACCCTGCGGCGCTGAAGAACCACTTGGCCAGGATCGTCTTGCGTTCGCCTGTATCGAGGCGCTCGACTTCGACGCTCCACAGAGCCTGTGCACTCGACCAGCTTGCCTGGATCACCTTGTGATTCATGCGGATGTGATGATCGATCCCGTATTCGGCCGCCGTCTCTCTCAGGTACGAAAGGATCGCATCCGCTCCGGCGATCGCCTTCTTGTCGGCCCACGGCTTGAAACCGTAACCATAGGTGTGCATGTCCGAGTCGGAGCGGATGCCCGGATAACGGAACAGGTCCCACGTGCCGCCGGTCGCGGCACGCGCTTCCAGAATGAGGTACGTCGTGCCGGGACGGTCCGTCTCGAGTTGACGAGCAACGCCGATCCCGGAAAGGCCGGCGCCTACGATGAGCAAATCCACGTGCTCGGTGGACGGAAGAGGGTGTACGGTCACGGCGTGTCTCCTGATTGCGTCGAAATGCGCTATGTGACGTTATTGTTATCAACCGAATTAGCTCAAACAAGGTGTTGAAAGCACCGTCCGAGACTACAATTGGTGCAACTTGCACCTCTTCGCGTGATTCTTGCCCGCCATGTCCCAGCCCCTTGCCCCTGTCACCCCGCCGCCCTGGCCGCTGCCGTCGCCCCGCATCCGGGAATTGATGCGCCAGGGTGCCGAGATCGCACTGAATGTGCAGACGGAATGGCTGCAGGAACTGGACAAGGAGAACGTGGCGACCAGCCCGACGATGAGCGATCCCGTGCTCGCGGCGGCCGTGCGACGAATCAACCGCAACGGGCTGATTCACTGGGCAACAGCCAACCTTGAAAACCCTTGCGCGCCCGTTTCCCGCTTTCTTTCCGCCGACATGCTGAGTAGTGCGCAGGAACTGGTGCGGCGCGGCCTGACCGACCTCGTGTTCGTCGCGGCCCGTTCGTCGCAGAGTGTCCTGTGGCAACGCTGGATGGAGCTCGCGTTTGCGCTGACCCAGGACCCGGACGAACTGCGCGAATTTCTGGCCGTGTCGTCACGTTCGATCGCGACTTACATCGACACCAACATGGTGGGCATGGCGGAGTTCATGCGCGCCGAACGCGAAGCCCGACTGCGCGGCACTCACGCCGACCGTCGCGAACTGGTCACGCAGATTGTCGAAGGCGCGACCATCAGCGCGCAAGAGGCCAGCCGGCGTCTGGGCTATACGCTGGAGCAACGCCATCACGCCGCGATCGTCTGGAGCGAGGAAGCGGATATCGAACTGGGGTTGCTGGAGCGGGCGGCCGACGCGCTGGCCCAATGCTCGGGCACGCACAATGCACTGGTCGTCGTCGCGAACACGGCGACGTTGTGGGTCTGGACGTATCACGACGGCAAACCGCTCGACATGACTTGGTTGCAGCGCGCGATCAACGCGCTGCCCGGCGTGCACATGGCCGTCGCGACTGCCGGGAGCGGCATGGAAGGATTCCGGCATGGTCATCTGGACGCGCTGGCGACGCAGCGGCTTCTCGGCCGGCTGCACGCCGGCGTCGGTGTGGTGCATGCGGACAGCATGAGCCTGATCGCGTTGATGACGAACCATATGGAATCCGTACAACAGTTCGTCACCAATACGCTGGGCGACCTGGCCACCGCCGACAAGTCGCTGCGCGCTGCGCTGCGCGCGTTTCTCGCGGAAGGCTGCAGCGTGACCGACGCGGCCGAGAAAACCCATGTTCACCGCAACACGCTGCTGCGCCGGCTCGAGCGCGCCGAGTCGCTGCTGCCCCGCCCGCTCGCACAGCAGCGTCTGCACGTCGCGGCTGCGCTGGAGGTGCTGTATTGGATCGCCAGCGATCCGGATTGATTGCGGTGAATGCGTCGAGACTGCTCTTCACATGCGGATGATGTGTGCAAACGGCCGGTGACGAGCAACGGGCAGCTGCGGTCAGCTCAACACGTCTCTGCCGCTATCGCACGGTCACGGCCCGGCGCACCCGGCACGATATCGCGCAGCCGCGCCGTGACCGGCGACGCCTACCCGCCACGCACTATCACCGCAGGGTGTTGCCTCAAGGCCGCCTTTCGTAGATGAGGCAACGGGCCGTCTCCATGAACATTGCATCGAGCTCCTGCGTAAATCGCGCTGACCCGGATTGCATCGTCAGGCCATCGGCAGTCGCAATCAACAGCGCGGCAACGTGCAGGCTGTGGGCCGCGTCGAATGCCGGATTGATGGTGCGCAACAGCTTCGCGATCTCGCGCGTCAGTGTGTCGTACCATCCGTCGAACAGCTTGAGGCATTCCGGATCGATGGCGGCGAACGACAGGAAATGCCTGAACAGCGCGCCGTATTGCGCATCCTTCGCATCGCTCAGCGAGCGTGCCAGCACGCGTTCGAGCACGTCGTCCGGAGTGGCATCGCTGTCGAGCACGCGCGTCAGCTCGCGCAGGTACGCATCGATGGTCGGCTCGATCACGGCCCGCAGCACGGCCAGCCGGGTCGGGAAGTAGTACTGCAGATTGCTCACGCTGATACCGGCATCGGCGGCGACCGCGCGCTGCGAGAATGTCAGCGGGCCACCTTTCAGCAGTAATTCCCGCGCGACGCGAACGATCGTGTTGCGCGTGCGCAGGCCCTGGGCCCGCATGCCGTCGAGATTGCCGCCTGACGAAGCGGCACTCGTCGCGCGCAGCCTTCTGTCACCGTGGTGCGCTTTGGGTTCGGTCATTGTGTCCGGGTCGTCGTGAGGGTCTCGCATGGCGCTATCCGCGATCCGCATGGCGGTTCACGCGTTCGTCGAGCAGGTTCGCGATGCCCAGCACTGCCTTGATCGCGCACCAGCGCAGCGGCTCCGGCGGCATCGAGGGCGTGCGGTGCGTGAGCGCGTTGAGCAGCGGCGACTCCGTGCCATGGATCCGGTCGGCCAGCACCTGCCCGATCAGTGACTGCGTGCCGACGCCGTGCCCCGAGCATCCGGCCGTGTAGAAAACGTTGTGATGCATGCCGGTCGCGCCGACCACCGGCAGCGCATCGCTGGCAACCGAGATATAGCCGCTCCAGCATGCACGCACCGGCAGGTTGCCCAGTTGCGGGAAACGCGCGTGAAGCGTCGCCAGCAGCGCACGATAGGCCGCGTCGTCCGGTACGTTCGGCGTCCGCGAGCCATAGACGTAATCCAGCCGCTTGGTCGTCACCAACAGCGCATTCCGCGCGGTGAGCCGGTGGCTCTCCATCGTCATGTGCGGCGTCACGATTCCCTCGCGATTCGGCCAGCCGAGTATCGCCAATTGCGCATCGGACAGCGGTTCGGTTTCGAGCGCCGACACGCGCAACGGCATCACCTTGTTGCCCAGCAAGCCGAGTTGCGGCGTATACGCATTGGTGGCGAGCACCATGACCGGCGCGCTTGCGCTGCCGCGCGCCGTCCGGGCCCGTACGGTCTTGCCCGCGTCGAAGTCGAACAGCGCGGTGTTCTCGTAGAGCCTCACGCCTGCCGCGAGCGCGGCGCGCCGCAAGCCCGTCACATACTTGCCGGGATCGAGCGTGCCGCCGCCGGGCAGGTGGCAACCGAACAGGAACGCCGGCGGAATGCCGCGCGCCCGCAGCGCCGCGCCATCGAGAAACCGGGCAGGAGAACCGAGCGCAATGCCCATCTCCATGTTCTCGCGCAGGCGCTTCTCCTGCGACGGATGCACGCCCGCGCGAATGATCCCTGTCGCGCGAAAGTCGCAGTCGATCCCGTACTCGACGAGCTTGCGCTCGACGTAGGCAACGCCTTCGTCGTAGAAGCCGACGATCTGCTTCGCCTGATCGCGCCCCACGCGCTTCACGAACAGTTCGTACTCAAGCCCCTGCCCGCCCGCGAGATAGCCGGCATTGCGGCCGCTCGCGCCGAAGCCCGCGAACTCTCGTTCGATCACGACGACGCTGGCGCCGCGCGCGGTCAGTTCGAGCGCGGTGGACAGACCCGCGAAGCCGCCGCCGACGACGACCACATCCGCGCGAACGTCGCCTTCGAGCTGTGGCTGCATGTCAGCCGGCCGCTCGATCCATCCGCCGATGGGTCGGTATGCTCGCAACGCACGGTCTTCCTGCGCCGTATCGAACCGCATGGCATTGCCAGTCGATTCTTTCATAAATTGGTACTGCGAATCGCTCATGTGTGCCTCCGTCACTCCGTGCCACCAACGGGAATCCCGTGTCATTCGGGATGCAATCAGGGCGACGTCAACACGCCGTCCTGCGAGAAAAGGATCGGCGTGCCGCCCTTATCGGGCAGCGCGGCAGTCAGCGTCGCACGATCCGGGCGCTGCGCGACCTCGACCGTTGCCGCCCCCGCACGCTGCTTCAATACCAGGCCATCGAGCCCGACGCCGATCAGGCCGTCGCCTGCCGCCACCAGACCGGTGATCGAACTCCGCGTGCGACTGTCGACGGCCGTCCAGCTCGCGCCACCGTCGCCGCTCTGGTACAGGCTGCCGAGCAGGCCACCCACCACCACGCGACCGTCCGGCAGCGCCACGCCCGTCCAGAGCGAACCCTTGCCGCCCGTCTGCAGGTAGCTCCAGTTCGCACCACGGTCAGTCGACTTCAGCACCGTGCCCTGTTCGGCCGAGATGTAAAGCGCGCCGTGACGATCGCCGAACGCGTGATACAGGTTGCGGTCGGCCTTGCCGCCGCCCGGCGGCTTCGGCAGCGTCACCCGGGTCCAGGTCTTGCCGCCATCATGGGTTTGCAGCATCAGCGACCACAGGCCGACCGCGAGCCCGTCCTGCGGCGTCGTGAACAGCACGGAGAACAGCGGCTGGTCGACCGACGTGTCGATGCGCTGCGTCGTCCAGGTCTCGCCGCCGTCGTCGGTCGCGAGAATCGCGCCCCACTGGCCGACGGCCCAGCCGTGCTTCGCATCCGCGAACGACGCTGCCGACAGCGTCGCCGACACCGGCACGCGTCGTGCCTGACGCCAGGTCTTGCCGTCGTCGTCGGACAGCAGCACGATGCCGTGCTCGCCGACCGCGACGATCCGCGACCCGGCGCGCGCCGCGTCCATCAGCATCATGTGCGTCGGCGCGGCCCACGCGTGCGCGGGCTTCGCGGCCCAGGCCGCAACGGTTCCGTCCTGCGGTTGTGCGGAGGCCGTCGCGGCCGCGCAGAGCGCGATACAGGCAATGAGCGTCTTGATCATGGTGAATCTCAGTAGTGTGCGAGCATCAGTGGTTGAATAGCGCCGACCAGCCGGCATTCGCTTCGCCGAGCATAACGGCCGGCGGCTTGCCGCCGCCCTGCGCGGCCGCCGCCCGTCTCTCGACCCAGCCGTCGTTCGACGACGCGGCGACACCTGTTTCGCCGGTTGCGGCGTGGCGTACACCGGTGCGCGCCGTGTCCGTCGCGAACGCATGAGCCGGCGCGGTCCGCCCCGCGCCTGTTTCATGAAATCGCGGGAGGACACCCGCCGCGATGCACATTGCGGCGCAAGCAGTTAGCGTCTTGACCAAGATCGAATCTCCATCAGCAGGTTCACGAGCTTCAGTGACTGAACAAACCCGGCGCGCGGGCCGGCTTGCGGCGCGGGAACCAGCGTTCCAGCAGCGACGCGAGCGCGGGCAACGCGGTCATCGCCATCACCAGGTTCACGATGAACATGAATGCGAGCAGCTTGCCCATGTCGGCCTGGAACTTGAGCGCGGAGAAGCTCCACGTGGCGACGCCGATCGCCAGCGTGATCGCCGTGAAGATCGTCGCGACGCCCACCTCGAGCATCGCGTGCTGCACGGCCTTCACGATGTGCTGGCCGCCGGCGAGATGCACCTGCAGCCGGTTGTAGATATAGAACGCGTAATCGACGCCGATCCCCACCGCGAGCACCATCACCGGCAGCGTCGCCACCGTCAGACCGATCTGCAGCTCCTTCATGAACCAGTAGCCGATGAAGGTCGCGACCGACAGCGGCGCGCAGCAGGCGATCATCGCGCGCCAGTCGCGGTACGCGAGGAACACGAGGATCAGGATCGCGCCGTACACGTACAGCATCATCGGCAGCTCGCTGCCCGCGACTTCCTCGTTGGTCGCCGCCAGCACGCCCGCGTTGCCGGCCGCGAGCCGCACGGCGACGCCCGGGAACGGATGCGACGCGCGGTACTGCTTCACGTCGTCGAGGATGCGGTTGATCGTGGTCGCCTTGTGGTCGGTCAGGAACAGGTGCACGGCCGACATCGTGCAGTCGGCCTTCATGAAGCCTTTCACGCGCCCGACGTCGACCGATACCGCCCCATAGTTCTCCGGGTCGATCGGCACCACGTTCATCTTCGGATAGTCTTCGTTGTAGCCCTGGTTGTAGGCGCGCAGCATGCCCGAGTACGATTGCACGGACACCACGCCCGGCTCGGTGCGCATGGCCGCCGCGAAATCGTCCTCGTACAGTCCGACCGCCGGGTTGTCGCAGCCCTTGCCGGCCGACTCGATCGCAACCGTCAGCCAGTCGAGGCCCATGTCGTAGTTGCCGGCGATGGCCGTCGCGTCGCGATTGAAGCGTGCATCCGCGCGCAGTTCCGGCGCGCCCGGCTGCAGCGTGCCGATCACGCGATCGCGGCTTTGCCACGCGGCCAGCGCGAACACGACCAGCGTCAGTGCGACCGTCGCCCCCGCATACTTCGGCTGCGCGACGCGCGCAAGCGGCCGCAACCATGCCGAGCGCCGCTCGCCGCGCTTGAGCGCGCTGTCCGCGTAGCGCTTCGTGAAGTTGAAGCAGGACGCGGCCACCGGCAGCAGGATCAGGTTCGTCACGATCTTGTATGCCACGCCGAGCGACGCGGTGATCGCCAGTTCACGCACCATCGGGATCGGGATCAGCAGCAGCGTGATGAACGACACGAACGCGGTAATCAGCGCCAGCACGCCCGGAATCAGCAGCCCGCTGAAGCTGCGGCGCGCCGCCTCGTACGAACTGTGCCCGTGCGAAATCTCGCGGACGATGAAGTTCACCTGCTGCACACCGTGCGAAACACCGATCGCGAACACCAGGAACGGCACCAGCACCGCGAGCGGGTCGAGGCCGAAACCCAGCAGCTTCAGCGTGCCGAACTGCCAGACCAGCGAGGTCAGCGAGCACGCGATCAGTAGCACCGTGAAGCGCAACGAATGGCAATACCAGTACACCGCGAGCGCGGTCAGCAGCAGCGCAATCGCGCAGAAGCCAAGCACGGCCTTCGCGCCGTCGGCGATGTCGCCGATCTGCTTCGCGAAGCCGATGATCTGCACCTCGTAGCCGGCATCCTCGAAGGGCTGGCGGATCTTCTGTTCCAGCAAATGGTTGAAGGCGACGTAGTCGAGCACCTTGCCCGCACTGTCGCGTTCGTTCAGTTCGGCCGTGATCATCGCGCTATCTTCGCCGTGCGACACGAGCGTGCCGACATAGCCACCCAGCGTCGTCGCTCGACGGATCTTCTCGACGATTTCTGGCGTCAGTTGATCCGGCGTGATCGTGCCGGAAATGATCGGCTCCGCCCGAAACCCTTCATCGGTAATTTCATTGACGAACGCGTTCGACGTCCACAGCGAGCGCACGCCGATCCGGTCGACGTTCGGCAGGTAGGTCACCGCCTGCGTGACCTTGTACAGCCGTGTCAGGCCGTCCGGCGTCCAGATCGAGCCGTGCTTCGCGCGCACGACGACGGTGATCCGGTTCGCGCCGAGCAGGTCGTTCCGGTACTGCTGGAACGTGCGGATGTACTCGTGCCCGATCGGCATCTGCTTCTCGAAGCCGGCGTCCATGCGCAGTTGCATCGCGAACACGGCCATCACGACGGTGAACAGGCCGATCGCCGCGAGCACGATCGCGCGATGACCGAAGAAAAGCCTTTCAAGGCGGCTGACCAGACGATTAAGCACTGCATGACCCCTTCATGTTTTCCGGCGCGGCCCGACACGCGCGCTCGCTTCCGCTTGCACCCGTCAGAAGTTCCGGGTAGCAAACACACCGACGAAATTGCGGTCCGAATACGGGTTCCCCACCGACTGATGGCCACCGAAGAACGCCGCGAAGTTGATGCCCGCCTGCCACGTCGGCGGATTCTGGTTGAACAGCACGTAGACGTTCACCGACTTCGCACCCTGCATGTAGTTCGCGGTGAAGGTCGGCGTGTACCCGTAGAGGCCGGTGCTGAACGTCACGCCCGGCGTCACCTGCCAGCCGGGAATCAGCGAGCCGTCGTAAGTCCAGTTGAAGTCGACCGTCGCGCCCACCGAACTTGACGTGCCCTGCCCTTGCGCGATCGGATAGCCGAGCCCCGAGTTGTTGTTCAGCCACGGGAAATAGCCGGTGGCCGGCACCTGCGTGACCGGCTGCCCGTCCACCGTGCGCGTCACGTCCGAACCGAGGCCCGGGTAGTAGATCCACGTGAGTTCCCAGGTCAAAGCGGCGGAATCCGCGGCAATCAGCTTCAGGAACGGGTACTCGCTGCGCGTCAGCGCGAGGAGCCCGTTGACATCCAGCTGGAACTTCTTCTTGTCGGCCCACTGCTGGCAGTTGACACCCTGTACACCGTTCGTGATCAGGTCGGTCGGGCCGCCCGCGCCGTAGCAGCTCGACAGCGCGACCGCATCGCGCGGCCGATACGACAGCTCCGTACCGATGGCCCACGGGCCGACCCCGAAGTTCGCGCTCGCGCCGAACAGTTGCCGGTTCTGGAGATACGACCATTGCGCGGTGCCGTTGGCCAGCGTCGACAGCACCGGCGACTTGTCCGTGTAGTTCATGTAGTAGAACGCGAAGTTCGCATCGAACGAGCGCGGCGAGTAATTGAACTTCACGCCGAACTGCGGCCGGTACTTCGCCGGCAACTGCGTGGAGACCGGGATGCCGAGGTCATTGAACGGCGGCCCCGCGAAAGCCCCGTTGACGAGCCCGTTCTTGATCGCGTTCAGCGTATCCTGGTTGCCCGCCGCAGCCCCGCCGCCGATCGCATTGGCGATCGTGCCGACGCCCGGGCCCGCGACGTTGGGGTTGTTGGCGTTGATCGTGAACGGTTCGGCGCCGCGGCCGATGACGTTCGCCAGCGACCAGTACGAACCGACCGGCGGGATGCGGTTGCCGTTCCACTGGAACTGGTAATACGCTTCGGTGCTGAAGCCGTGGGAAAGATCGGCTGCGAGGCTCAGCATCGGCGCCGGCAGCAGCGCCTGCTTGAGTTGCGAACCCGGGATCAGCAGCTTCTGCACATCGATCGAGTTGGTCGCGTTGATGCCGCTCTGCGCGTAGATGCTCTCGCCCCAGTTGATCACCTGGTTGCCGAGCCGGACGTGTGCGTTGCGCCCGCCGATCGTGAAATCCTTCTGCGCCCACAGATCGAGGAGTTGCGTGTTGTACACCACCTGCGCGGCAGCCGTGCTCGACAGCGGCGTTCTGGCCGTTCTCCCGGCGAGGAAGTCGTACATGCCCGTGCCGCGCACCATGAACTTGAGCCCTTCGCTCGGCATCTTCAGCAGCAGCTCGCTGGTCGCGCTCACGTACGTGCTGAACGGCTGCCCCTTGCGGTAGTTCAGGTCACCGTTGTCGCCGTAACCCCACTGGTTCGTATTGGCGGCCGCGCCACATCCGTATGCGTTCGGATCGCCGGTCAGCGAGCAGCTCGGACTCTTGGTCCGGATCCCGCCGCCCGCCGTGAGATTGCTCACCCACGACCCCTGGACGGCTCCGTCCCCGAGCGTGAACTCGTACCCGTACGCAGTCGACGTTGCCGCGCCCAGCATTGCAATCGACACCGTAGTACTCTTGACGATATTGCTTGCTTTCATCGCACCACCCACCCATCTCCAGACCGGATGCCGACGGCGCGAGTGCGCACGTCGGGCCTGTTTTGTTTTTTTATTACCGCAATCAGCGTTCGCTGACCGATCTCAGCGATTCCGCCGAGTAGAAATCGGACTTGAAGCGCGGATCGTTGATCTCCTGATACCAGCGGATATCCTTGCCCTGGCCGATCGTCGACGAATCGAATACGTAACGCCCGCTCAGCACGTCGTACTGCGCCATCGGCTCGTTGTCACAGGCACCGCCCAGCTCCCATACCGGAATCGGGTAGCTCTCGCGCACCTTCCACAGCTTGCCCTGCGCGTCGTAGTCCTCGCCGACGAGTGCGAGCCAGCTGTCCTCGTCGAGGTAGAACACCTTCTTCGACGCGACGTGGCGCGCGCTCGGCTTGACCGTCGCCTCGACGACCCATACGCGATGCATCTCGTAGCGGCGGTTCGCCGATGCGATGCCGTCCGGGGTCACGACGTCGTGCAGCTTGCTCTTGAACTTGTACATGCCGAATGCGTTGTACGGAACGAGCAAGTCGCGCTTGCCGACGAGCTTCCAGTTGAACCGGTCGATCGAGCCGTTGAACATGTTGGCTTCGTCGATCAGGTACTGGTTCTCGAAGCCGATCAGCGGCGCGTCATGCGTATAGGCCGGCATGCGTCTCACGCGGCGCTGGCCCGGAAAGTAGTAGTAGGTTTCCGAGTCTTTGTTGAAATACTGGCGCTGCACGAATGCCTGCCCGGCCAGCGCGGCCGGCGAAGTGGCCGAGAAATAGGCGGCCAGGCTGAGCTGGTCGACATCCTTCGGCCCGCTCTTGCCCGATTTACCCGCCGGGAAATAGAAGACCTGCGGGCCGATCCCGTCGATCCATTCGCCGCCGCCCGGACGCGGCGAGATGGACGTGACGACCAGCGGCCATTCGATACCGACACCCCGATACCGGTTCTCGTAGTTCAGGATCGCTTCGGCGCCGTTTTTCGGCTGGGGAAACAGTACGCCGGGCAAGATGCCCGCTTCGAGCGTTTCTCCATCCGACGCGAGCTTCGCGGCCGTGAGGTTGGCCTTCGCGTTCTGCTCGGCAATTTCCGGCAGCTGGCACTCGCGGTGCGACGGATAGACATCCATCCGGTAACCCTTGCGCTGCTTGATCAATGCGATCTGGCCGGGCGACAGATTGCTCGCGTACTTGTCGACGTTCGCGGCATCGATCGAATAAAGCGGCTTCTCGTTCCGGTGTTTCCAGAAATCGCCTCGCGTCTTGCCGTATTCCCAGCCCGACTGCTGCTCCTGCTTACCGGCGAAGGCCGGAATAGAGCCGTCCTTGCTCGCGCCGCGTTCGGCTCCTGCGGGGGTAAGGTCGTCAGCCACGGCACTGCCGGCCATCACCAACAACGCAGCCGCGATTGCGGACACGGTTCCGATCGTGTGCTTCTTCATCATGTTCTCCTTCCGAGACTCGGCTTTCATTCACCGGTTGTGCGGTTGACGGGCGACAGGCGTTCAATCCGTCTCGTGCGGTTAGCGCGCCGCTTCATGGAAAGCCATCGCGCGATCTCCGCGACCGCGAAACGCTCGACATCACCGGCCGATGCGATCTATGTTGTAAGTAATACGAAGTATTTTCGGTATTCTTCTGCCGGATGCGGCGGCGTCGAACACCCTCTTGCGTCGACGCCGCGCCGGCCGCGCCAACGGCCGGGCGTCCGCGTCAGGCAGCGCCGGAACCGGCCACCGCCACCGCCCGCACTTCGACACACAGCTCGGGCAACGCGAGCTGCGTCACCCCGACCGCCGTCCACGACGGATAGCGATCCGGGAAGTATTCGTCCTTCACGGTTGTGAAGGCTTCAACCTCGGCGCGCAGATCCGTATGAAAAGTCGTCAGTTCCACCACGTCGGCAAGACTCGCGCCCGCCTCCACCAGAATCGCCTTCAGCGATTCGAACGCGATGCGCGCCTGCGCCTGCACGCCGTCGCCCGGCCGCATGTCCGCGCCGATCCCGACCTGGCCGGAAACCCAGATCGTGTCGCCCACACGCGTGGCCGGGGCGAAATGGTAGGTGTCGTACCACGCCTTGAACCCGGGTGGAATGATCGGTTGCCGCTTGCTGGTTGTTGCCATGACTGGAATCCTCCGGATTCAGACGAGTTGACGGAAGCACGGCGCGCGAAACGGGTCGCCCGCCTTCAAGGGCGCGAGTTCGTCCACGAACAGCACGCCGGCCGGCGTGAAGCCGGATGCGCTGTTGTCCGGCAGCGGGCTGAACGTGGCGTCGTCGCCGAAGAAGCGCAGCACGAGCGTGTGGCGATCGGGAAACGCCGGATCGACCACGCCGCCGCCGTGCAGCACGCCGGGATGAAGCAGCAGGACGTCGCCCGGCTTCGTGGCCCACGAGATGATGTCGTACTTGCCCGGATCGGCGCAGCGTTCGGCTTCGATGTCCGGCATCCGCGGCCAGACGCCACCGCCATGCAGCGGCTCGGTGGGATCGTCGACGTTCTGGAACGTGGTGCCGTCGTGACGCACGCCGCGATGCGAACCCCGGACGATCTCGAGCGCGTTGCGCTTGGGAACGGCCTCGAAACTGATCCACGCGTTGCCGAAGTGCATCCCTGCCCACGGCAGGTACGAGGTGTCCTGATGCCACAACGAGCGTGCGCCCTTTCCGCCTCGCTTCAGGAACAGCTCCTCGGCGAAGAACCACGCGTGCTCCGATCCCCACAAGTCGGCAAACAGGCGACCGAGCGGCAGCGTGGCGACCAGCTCGTCGAGCCGTTCCTTCGCATACGGATTCGCGTTGTCGACGTGCGACCGGAATTCGGTACCGTCGAGCAGGCTCGACGCCATCGGCCCCGGGTTTTCAATACCCCAGTCGAACGCGAGCCGGCATCGGGCCAGTTGTTCCTCGTTCAACACACCCTCGATCAGAACCGCGCCGTCTTCTGCGAAAGCCTTGCGCTTGACATCGTCCATTTGTCACCTCCTGTTGGTTCGCCCCCGCCTTGCTTGCGGGTCCGCTGTACCGTCTTGACTATAGAACGGGATAACAATGTTAGGTAATGATGATAAATTTAGAACAAAATAAAAAGAGAGGGTATTCCCGGTACGGATTCAACGCGTGGACAAAGCGGGATGCCCGCATGGCAGCCGATCCCCGGCCGGGCATGCGAAGCCGATCACGGCGGCGCGGCGAAAGGGCACGCGAAGGGCTAGTGCCCCCTCTTTCCTGCGACGATTGTTCGACGGCCTTCACGCGTCGCGGTCAGCACCGCGCCGACACCCCGCCATCCAGAACTAGCCGGACAACGAGACACTCGGGTCGTCGACGGATCGATGTCGACACCACCCGACGAAGGCCGGTGAATATGCGACGGCCGATGCACGCAAGCCGCGCTCCGGAACACCGTTACTCACGCGCGCGCGATCGGCCGCGGTGAGTCACGGAGGCGATTCGACCCTGCGCGGCACGACGACACGACAGCCGTCTCCGGCGCGTGTCTTCGATCGACGCGAATGCTCCGATGCGCGTCGCCACGCGCTTACGCGAGGCGACGATCCCCGTTCCGTGGCGAGCGGAACCGGCTGGCGTCATGCGTCTGACCCGCGCGCTCCAGCGCGCAATAGGCGTAATACAGCACGACCGTCATGTACGACCACGTCACCAGCGCGAGTACAAAGAAGTTGAGCACGACGTTGTGCTCGTCTCCCGGTATCGGATAGAAGTCGTAGATGCACGCAATCGCCATCGACGCCACCGCCGCGACGGTCGTCGTCATCGCGTGAAGCCGCTCGCCGGCCGCCAGCAATTTCCGCACAAAACCGGCGAGGTAGATCGTCAGCCATGCCCATGTCGCGACATAGAAATACGGCTGCACTTTCGCGATCAGGCCGGACACCAGCACGATGGTGCCGACGATGGAGATCCCGAACAGCACGACATCCTGACGGCCCGACGGCCGGTAGCCGCGCGTCACGGCCATCAGGCCCGCGACGGCGACGAGCGGCATCCCGAAGCCCCGGGAAAACGCGTCCAGGATATGCGACACGAGCCCCGAAATCTCGAAGTGAGTCGCGAAGTAGATCAGCGCATTGGTCGAAGAGACCGTGACGATGAGCCACTCGATCCCGAGCAGGAAATTGCGTCGCTTGAGAAACTTCCAGCCGTAAGTGGCCGTCGTGGTTGCCAGCAAGCCACTGGCGAAGCAAAGTACGAGCGTTCTGCTGTCCATGATCAAATGCTCCATTCCGATTGCGTACGGTTCATCATTCCTTCTCCGGATTCACACTCGCCAGGTACTGGGCGACGGCCTCGCGGTCTTTCGGCGACAGCGTGGCGGCGACGCGCTGCATCGTGCCGGTCGCATCGGTTCGCGTGCCGGCGGCAAACGCCTCCAGTTGCTTCAGCAGATAGTCGTGCCCCTGGCCCGCCAAGCGCGGGAACTGCGCCTGGCCTGTCAGGCGGGCGCCGTGACACGCGGCACACGCCCCCTTCTCGACTAGTTGCCTGCCTTGGGCCGCCAGTTGCGGATCGGCTTCGAAGTAGCGGTTGCTGCGGGCCGGCTGCCGCGCGTAGTACTCGGACAGCGACTTGATTTCGGTCTCGCTCAGGCTCATCGCCAGCGGCGCCATGTTCGGGTTGGCGCGCTTGCCGCTCGCGAAGTCGTGAAGCTGGGCCGCCACGTAGGACGCCGGTTGCCCCGCCAGGCTCGGATAACCCTGGTCGACCGACGTACCCTTGACGCCGTGACAGCCGAGGCACGCGTCGGTCAGGTGCGGCCACGGCCCGCCGTCGGCGCGGTACGCATCGTCGGACACGGACACGAACTGTTGAAGGCGGTACAGATTCAGCAGCGTCGGCCCGAAGACGACGAGCGATACGGCGACGAGCCCCGCAATGGCGAGCAAGATGCGTTTTTTCATGATTGCTCTCCTATGCGCGGCGCAGGCCGTTCAGTGCCTGCAAAGCGCCCTGATGGCCCGAACGCACGGCGCCATCCATGTAGCCCGCCCAGATGTTCGCGGTTTCGGTCCCCGACCAGATCAGGTTGCCGCACGGCAAATGCAGTCCCTCGCCGTGCGCAGTCCAGAAACCGGGTGGAATCGCGGACACGCACGTGATCGTCCACGGGTCGGCGCGGCTCCAGTCGTGGTCGTGATACGACACGGGTGACAACGCGTCGTCACCCCACGCCTGCGCATAGATGTCCGTGAGGATGTGTTGCGCGGCCTTCCGGTCCGTCGGCAACAGCGCGTTCCGGACGAATGCATTGATGATCCCGATCTCGCCGCCGGGCGGGGAGTTGTCGAACGCCCAGATGATCGGCCCGCCGACCTGGAAGATATGGCCGTTCAGCCCCTTCTCCCGCCAGAACGGACGGCGATAGACCATCGCCGTCTTGCGCGCCGGCGAGTGAGCGGGCCACGCACGCTGCAGCGACGCCCGCTTCTCGGGCAACGCCGGCTCGAACTTCACCTGGTTGCAGAGGGCCGGGTGGATGGCCATGATGACCTTGCGCGCACGCACCTCTCCACGATCGGTATGCAACGTGACGATGTCGCGATCCCAACCGGAAATCCGGCGCACCGGGGTGGACAGGCGCACCGTGTCACCCAGTTGCCCGGCCATCTTCGTGCAAAGGATTTGTGAGCCGCCGATGAAGCGCGTTTCCTGCGCGCTGTGCTTGATGGAGTCGAGTTGCGTGAAGTCGCAGGATGCCGAATTGATCATCGACAGGAAGTGCAGCAGCCCCATCCTGACCGGCGGAACGCCGCCGCTCAGCGTGCACGAACCCTCCCAACCCATCCGGTCCTCGGGCTTGATGTCCTGCGTCACCAGCCAGTCGGCCACCGACAGCTTGTCCAGCTCGCCCGCCCGGGGCGACGTCCACGGCGCGCCCGACGGCACGTCCCGCGACATCTTGCTGAGCTTCGACGATATGGCTTCGTCGGTGCCGAACGTGCCTTTCAGGTCGGCCGTCGCGCGGCCTTCGCCGCCCAGGATGACCGTCTTGCCTTCGTAGTAACTCGGGAACGTGCCGACCTCCAGTTCGCGGGCGAGATCGGCGACGGCGGTCTGGCCAGGCCCGATCCATTGGCCGCCGACCTCGGTGACAAATCCGCCTTCCACGTTGTAGTTGAGTGTCCGGCCGCCGACGCGGTCGCGCGCCTCGAGCACCGCGAACGATTCGCAACCGGCCTGTCGCAAGTCGCGCGCGGCCGTCAGTCCGGCCAGCCCCGCGCCGATGATGACCACGTCGAGCACGTCGCCCGGCGTGCCGGACGTGCCGCCTTCGCCGGCGCTCGCCTGCCGCGCGCCGATCGCAAGCGTGCCCACGGCGGCGGCTGACGCGCCCGCATACTTGAGCCACTGCCTCCGATGCAAATCGGCTGCTCCATTGGGGAAAGACTTCTTTGGCATTTTGTCTTGGCTACTGCAATGAAAGTCGCTCGGGAGCCGTCAATCAGGATGACGAACGATAGGCGGCCCGTTCGGCACGTCGTTCCAGACCGATCGGAATGCGGCCGCCATCCCCGCCCCGCTCGTGGCGCAAGGCAAGTCGACGAACCACGCAATCCATTTATAGGAATATGTGACAAACGTAGGTCATGATACATATAACCAAAATAAAGAAAAGACAGGGGATTACCCTGCCCTGGAGAACTTTCTAACGCTGGCAGACGACGATGCGCGAAGCAGGTCATTCATCGCACGAATGCAGGCCGATTCACAAAATAAACTTCAGTGCGGTGCACGTGCCCGCTATGCTCGCGGTCACGAATCCACGCGAGAAATCGCATCGACCCGCCGGCAATGGCATCGCCGCACGGCATTCCCGCGCTCGATCACGGCAACCCATATGCGGTCGCGCCCCGCCTGCGCGTCGTGGCACTCGTACCACTCAATCCGATGCCCCGCCTCGTCAACGGGGCATGGCTTAATGGGAACAGGAATGTCAGGCGCCTGCGTGGAAATACCCGTCGATATCTCGTCGCGATTCAACGTCCTCGGCTATCCGAACGGGGGCTACCTCACGAGGCTGGCCGCCGAGACGCTCGCCGGGCGAAGCGCGCACCCCGACCTGCTGTCGATCAACGCGAGTTTTCTCGGCCATCCCGTTTCCGGCCCCGCAACGGCCCGCATCGTCGAACTGGGATCGACGAAAAGCCTGTCGCGCGCGACGTTGTCGCTGATACAGGAAGGCGAACTCAAGGCGTTCTACGTGGCGACGTTCACCGACTTCTCCCGGACAACCGGCGCTACGGCGTCGCACTGCGCGGGATCGCAGCTGCCGGCCACGCCTTATCGCTCGTGCGTGAGCATCGACACGCTGGCGACCCCCGATCCGATGCGCTCGTTCATCTCACAGTTCGACCTGCGTCTCGCACCTGGTGCATTGCAGAACGGCGGGCCGGAACACACCGCGACCATCGAGGGATGGATTTCTCTGGATACCGAATCAATACCGACGCTCGCGTCGCTGACCCTCTTCGCCGATGCGTTCCCGCCGCCGATCTTCAACGTCATCGATCGCGCCGAGTGGGGATCGGTGCCGACGATCGAATATGCGGTACACCTCAAGGCCACGCCCGGCCCCGGGCCGATCCACGCACGCTTCCTGACGAAGGACGTCCGCAATGGCCTGTTGGTCATCGATGGTGAATTGCGGGATACGGGCGGGCAGCTCGTGGCGGAATCGCGTCAGCTGGCGAAATTCCGCGGAACGCTTGGCAACACGCCTCGGGCAAGCTGAATGCCCACCCTGCGCGTCACCATCGTCAAACGCAGCGCCCGCCACGCGGGATCACGCGCGGCGTCAAAAGAAAAAAGACAGGGACATGCCCTGTCTTCCTGTGTCACCTGGTCAGGCTGCGACCGCTATCGGCTCTTGCCGCCGGACACCTTGCCCTCCACCAGGCTGTACGCCGACGCCAGGAACCTCGCATCGAGCCCCTCCGTCTGCCGTCCCATCGTGTACTGGAGCGCCAGCCCGTCGGCCATCGCGACGAGCAGCATCGCGACGTGCTCGCCATCGGCCGCCTTGACGCCCGGATTCACCGCACGGACGAGCGCGGCAATGGCTTGCGTCAAGGACGCATACCATTCCTCGATCAGCCGAGCGCATTCGGGATCGATCGACGCGAACGAAACGAAGTGGGCCCACAGGGCCGTGCCCTTAACGTCCTTCGCATTCTCGAGCGCCATGCCGAGCAATGCATCGAGCGTTTCACGCGGCGGCGCGCCGCTTTCGAGCGCACGCTTCAGCGCGCTCAGGTAGGCCTCGATCTCGGGCTCCATGACCGCCCGAAGCACGGCAAGCCGCGTTGGAAAGTAGTACTGGAGGTTGCTGACGCTGATGCCGGCGCGCTGCGCGACCGCACGCTGGGAAAACTCCAGCGCACCGCCCTCGAGCAGGAGTTTCCTCGCCACGCGCACGATGAGTTTGCGCGTACGAACGCCCTGGGCCCGAAGGCCTTCAGGCTGCGCGCCGGTGGGTGCAGCACTCGATGTGCGCCGTTTCCTGGTCGGTTGCTCAATAGGCACTGTCATCGCTTCCGTCATGATCCGGGCGTTCCCGCCCTCCTGATGTGATAGGACCGGCGTTTCGCCGGTCGCGAACGACTATACCCGATGCCGACACCAATTTCCATCCGGGGCGCCGCCGGCCGGCGGCTCGCGGCCGCTGCCTCCGTCCGTCGCGGCGCGTGTATCGCGCGCCATGTCGCGGCTGCCGGGGCCGCCCCTTGCCTGCCCGCTCCACATCGGCGCTGGGGTCCGACAGCGCCGTCGCCACAAGCAGCCGGGATCGCCTCTCCCGGCGTTACCTGGCGCCGCCGTCGCGCCCGGAAGACACGTTGGCCAGGTAGTACGCCACGGCACGGATGTCGTCGCCGGACAACCTGGCGACAGCGGCATGCATCGCACCGGCCGGATCGGCTCGACTCCCGGCCTTGATGGCCGTGATCTGCTTCACCAGATCCGCTTCGCCGTGATTCGCGAGGCGCGGCGCATGATCCACCGATGCGGTGGCGGCCGCGGCGTGCGTCGGTGCGATACCCGCCAGGTAATGCGCGACGACCCGGATGTCATCGTCCGACAATGCAGCGGCCACCCCGTTCATCGCGCCTGTCTCGTCATGCCGCTTGCCCGCCCGGAACGCGACGAGCTGGTCCGCGAGATAGGCCTCGCCCTGCCCCGCGAGGCGAGGCGCGCGCTCGTTGCCCGTCAGGCCCGCGCCATGACACGCGACGCAGCTCCTCGTCTGCACCACCGACATGCCGCGCGCGGCGAGCGCCGCGTCGACGCGGATCTTCTCGTTCCGGACCGGCGCCTGTCGCGCGAAATACTCGGCCAGCAGCTTCATCTGTTTCTCGTCCATGCCGCGCGCAAGCGGCCCCATGTACGGGTCCGGCCGGCGGTCGCTGGCGAACGCGCGCAACTGGGCTTCGATGTAGGCCGCCGGCTGGCCGGACAGCGCCGGATATCCGCCGTTACCGGATTGCCCGCGCGGGCCGTGACAGATAAAACACGTCTCCTGCGGCTGAGGCCACGGGCCGGCATCGGCCCTGAGCGTGTCGGCCTCGCCGTCCAGCGCCTTCCCGAAGCGGTAATAGCCGTACAGATCGCGCCCGAACAGTACGCCTGCCGCCGACACGGCGGCGACCACGACAACACCGATGATCCATGCTCGCTTCACTCAAGCCTCCGTCGTCCGATGCGCGAGCGCACCCAAAACCTGCAGTGCGGCGCGATGCCCCGAACGCACCGCGCCATCCATCGAGCCGGCCCAGATATCGGCCGTCTCCGTTCCGGACCAGATCAGCCGCCCGGCCGGCGGGTGCAGGTGCTCGCCCCACTTCGTCCAGAAGCCGGGCGGAATCGGATGAATGCAGGTCAGCGACCACGGGTCCACCTTGCCCCAGTCGTAATCGTGGAATTGCGTCGGGCGCAGCGCCTTGTCGCCGAGCGCTTGCGCGTAGATCGCGGAAAGCGTTTGTTCCGCCACCTTCGCGTCGCTCGCCAGCGCGCCCGGTGCGATGAAGCCGTTGATGACGCCGATCGAGGCGTCCGGCGGCGAGTTGTCATAGGCCCACAACAGCGGACCGTTGACCGGGATGACCTGCCCGTTGCACCCGTCATCCCGCCAGAACGGCCGGTCGTAGACGTGAACCGTCTTGCGCATCGGCGCGTAGGCGGGCCACAGGCGCTGCAACTGCGCGCGGCCGTCCGGCAGCGGCGGGTCGAACACGAACTGGTTGCACAGCGCCGGATTCAACGCGACGATCACGCGGCGCGCACGTACGACACCCTGGTCGGTATGGAGCTCGACGACCTCGCGATTCCAGCCGGAGATCTTGCGCACCGGGCAAGACAGCTTCACCCGTTCGCCCAGTTCGTTCGCCATCCTGATGCTCAGCACCTGCGAACCGCCGACGAAACGCGATTCCTGTGCGCCCCCCTTGATCGACTCGAGCTGGTCGTAGTCGCTGTTCGCGCTGTTGATCGTCGCCAGGTAGTGCAGCAAGCCGAGCTGCGCCGGCGCCGTGCCGAGCGACAAACGGGCCGCCAGGCTGAACGAGAATTTCTCCTCGTTGGTCAGGCCTTGCTGCGCGAGCCACGCGCCCAGCGACAGTTTGTCGAGCGCCGCCGCATTCGGCGCTTTCCACGGTGCCGCCGAAGGTACGTTCTTCGCCATCGCGTTGAGCCGGGCCGCGATCGTGCCGTTGCCGCCCACCGTCCCCTTCGTGTCCTGGGCCACCCGCGCACCGTCCGCCAGATACACCGTCTTGCCGGCGTAGTACGTATCGAAGGAATCGACGTTCAGCTCGCGCGCGAGATCGACGATCGCCGTCTGGCCGGGGCCGAACCACTGCCCTCCCGCCTCGGAAATTCTCCCGCCGCCGAGGTCGTGGTTGTAGGTTCGCCCGCCGACACGATCGCGCGCCTCGAACACGACGAACGATTCACATCCGGCGCGCTTCAGGTCGCGCGCGGCGGTCAACCCCGCGAGCCCGGCGCCGATGATCGCGACGTCGAGCACGCCGTCGTTCCCGGTGACTGCGCCGGCTGCTTGCGCGAGCGACACTTCACCGGCCGCGAGCGACGCCGCGCCCACCGCTGCGAGGCGGAGTATGTTGCGCCGGGTCTGGGCATCCGGCCTGGGTTTGCGATTCATTTTTATGTTTCTTCCGTCCTCGTCAGTTTGTCCTTCCACCGGTACGCCGCAATCGCGCGGTCATTCCATCGTCTGGTCGCACGGGCTGCTCGCGAACACCCGCGTCACCGCCGCGTCGACCCATGCATCGGTCAGGTGCCACCGTCCGCTCGCGCCGTCGGGCAACACGTCGTCGCCCAGCCCCGTCAGGCCGAGCGTCAGCAATTCGATCGGCAAAGGCAGCCGCGCACCGGCGCACGCCAAGCCACGATCTCGCCGCGCGTTCAGAAATGCAGCGAATTGAACGCGAAACGGCTGGTCGTGCACGGACAGGAGTGCCGCTTCCATCCACATGACGCAGGCGTCCGGCTGGCGATAGCGTTGCCTGAAGTACGCGTGTATCGCACGCTCCATCGCCTCGCGGTCGTTGCCAGCCTCGACGATGCGCATCAGTTCGCGTTCGACGTCTTCGTGATCGCGCCTCAGTAACTCGAGCAGCACGACCGTCTTGTCGCGGAAATTCGAATAGAACGCACCGCGCGTATAACCCGCCGCGAGGGCAATGCTTTCGATGCTCGCCGCCTCGTACCCCTTTTCGGCGAAAATCGTGCGTGCTGCTTGCAGCAAACGCTCCCGCGACTCGCCGTCGCGTTTCCTTCCGCGCCGAGGCGTCGTCTTCATCGCATGTCCCGCCTGATCCGCGCCGGGTTCCGCATACTCTTTCAGATCCTCATTCATATCAGGATTCCTATTCGAATGAGGTAAATTCACGCCACCGGAGCATGCCTGCAGCCCCTGGCGTTTCCACATGACGCTTCCGCTCCAGCGCGCAATACGCGTAATAGATCGCGACCGCGAAATATGACCACGTCAGCAGGGCCAGCACGGGAAAGCTGAATACAGCGCCGTGCGCAGTGCCTGGCATCTTGTACAGGTCGTCGACATACGCGACGATCAGCGACAGCACGAGCGCCAGCGTCGTCGTCATCGCATGCAACGCTTCCCCGGCGCGCAACAGGCGCACCACGAAATAAACCAGATAGAGCGCCAGCACCGTCCACATCGCTACATAGAAATACGGCAGGACGACATCGACGAACTCGAGCGTCATCAGCGCCATCGTCCCCACCACGGCCATCCCGAACAACATCACGACCTGCTGGGCCATCGGCCTGTATTCGTGCGTGACGGCCATCATGCCGGCAGCCGCGATCACCGGGATGCCGAACCCTCTCGTGAACATGTCCAGGAAATGCGCTAGGCCGGACGAGCACGACCAGCCCGTCGCCATGAAAATCAGCGCATTGATTGAGGATGCCGTAACGACCCACCATGCGACTCCGAGCAGCGGGTTGCGCTTGCGGACAAATTTCAGGCCATACGTGCCTGTCGCCCATGCCAGCAAGGCGACGGACAACCAGATGTCAGGAGATCTGAAATCCATCATGAAACTTCCAGTACCGATTCGGTTCGATGCTTCATTTGTTTCCCGGATCAATGCTCGCCCGACGCGATTGCGCACGCCCATCTGTGTGCGCATGTCTCCCGCTCGCACCGGCAGCGACACCGCATACCACCGTTCCCCGATTCCCGCCCCGTCCATCGATTGCCGTCGCATCAAGCGGACCAGAATCCCCGTAACTAGAAATAGTTGACTAACGTAGGTCATAATACCTAACAAATGGCCGCACAAAAAAGCAGGGTATTCCCCTGCCTCCAAAGCACTTGGATTACTTGAAATCATCGGGGCGGCAGCCAGCCAACCCACGACGCAACACGCCTGCCGACCCGTACCGCGGGGCAACGCCAGCGTCGCTTGTTTTCGACGCACGCGGAACTATCTTGTCATCCGGTGGCACAATTTCGTGCGGGAATATTGCGATTCGATGGAGTGAATTGCAAAAATCCAGCGGACATCATGACTGAAGAATCCAAATCGTCCCGCGCAAGTCGAACTGCTCGGCCACCGTCTCTATCGGTCGATGATCAAAAGGCGACCGCCCCCAAACCCGTCGCCCGTCCCCACCTCACGCCGCGGCTGCTTGCGCCCACGGTGGCCGAAACTCCAGCCCGAGATGCTGGCTGATCGCAGCGTCGAGCCGCTCGACCGCGTCCCGCTCGATACGCGTCATTCCCGGATGCCAGATATCGACCAGCAGGCAAACCCGCGGCTCGTCGCTGTCGTTCCAGCTCTCATGCTCGAACGTATCGTCGAAAATGATCGCGCGACGGTCCGGCCACTCGCGGGTCTCGTCGCCGACGCGCAGTCGCGAGCCGCGCGGCACGATCAGCGGAAGCTGGCAGGTCAGCTTGAGATTCGTCGTGTCCGAATGCGGCGGGATCCGCGTACCGCCCTGGATCACCGAAAAGATGAAGGCGCCGCTCGGGCTGAGGAAATCCTGCACCTGCCGCATCAGCGCTGCGGTGCGCGGGCAGCGGCGGCAATTCTCCTCGACCTCGGGCTCGCCCTTGCGCCTGAAATAGAACGACCCCCAGTCGTTCCGCCGGATCGACTCGAAACGTCCCGCCACCTGCTCTTCATACGGCAGCAGCATCGGCGTGGTGACCTGCGCGAGAAACTCCTCGCGCAGTATGTCGACCGACGCCTCGATCGTCGACGTGAACGCCTCGAGCTCCGGATAATCGGACGCCTCGTACCACGGCTTGCCGTCCAGCCCCGGGAAATAGAACAGCAACGGCCGCTGATGTTTCGGCAACGCGGGCAGCGGAACGCGCCCCGTGTTGATGTCGACGAACTCGATCACGCGTTTGAGTTCCGCTATCCCGTACTGCGACACGAGCGCCTCCAGCGTTTCGTGAATCGCATTGCGCATCTCCTGCTTCATAAGTCGCTCTCCTTGGCTATCGTGGGGTGACAAACTAAAAAGATTGCCGCTACCGCATCGCGCATCACACATGAATCGAACCGGCGCGCGCTGCCCTACACGCGCGCCGTCGCCTTCGCCTCGTCCACCGGGCCGGCGGCCCAGCCGCCGATCGACGCACCGTACCCGGCCGCCACCGCGACCAGCACGCCGACGCCGCACCACACCGCCTGCACGCCCCACTGGCTGACCAGGTAGCCGAGCAGGATCGACGCAATCATGCTGCCGAGCTGGAACACCAGCGAAAAGAACGAGACGGCGCGCGATCGCAGCGCATCGGGCGTCCGGTGATGCAGCACCGCGTTGACCACGGCACCGGCGATGCCGAGGAACAGCGCGACCCCGCTCAGCACGACGCCGAACGCGACCACGTCAAACGCCCAGCGCGTCAGCACGAGGCTCACGGCGAGCCCGGCGAACGGCAGCGTCACGGCGAGCGCCGGCCGTGCGGCGCAATGCTTCATCACGCGATACGACGCCCAGCCGCCCGCGCCCTTGAGGACCAGCATCAGCGTGAGGAACAGGCCGAACGCCCAGGTCGCGCCATGCATCGGCACGAGCGTCTTCAGCACCACCGGCCAGTAGCTCTCCAGCACCGACACGACGCCGCCGAGCAGCATGCACAGCACGATCAGCGGCCGCACCGCGCCGCCATGCCACGCGAACCGGACCAGTTCGCGAAGATCGTCGAGCATCCTGCCGGCCGGCGCCGCCTCGTGCGGCGCCCGCTCCGCCTCGGCGAAAAACCACGACGTCAGGCCCAGCAGCACGATGAACAAGCCGCACGCGAACGCCAGGCCGATCTTGTACGGGTTGTCGAACAGCCGGCTGCCGATCAGGTCCGGGAGCACGCCGCCGACCAGCGACATGCTCGCCAGCCCGAGCGCGGAGGCCAGCTCCGCGCGGCCGAGAAAATACGGAATCCGCTTCGTCTCGCCGTGCTCGCGCAACAGGCCGACATACCACGCGTCGACGGTGCCGGAACTCATCGCACGCGCGACGCCGAAGCTCGCCGCGGCGAGGTACAGCATCGGCTTCTGGCTGAAGCACAGCATCAGCGCGCAGCCGACGCTGTTCATCAGCAGCGATACGCGATAGGTCCGGATGCGGCCCACACGGTCGGCCATCGCGCCGAACGGCAGCTCCAGCGCGATGGTCGACAGGCTGAACAGCGCCGCGTAAAGCCCGATCTCGAACAGCGTGAAATGGTTGTGCAGCAGGAACAGCGTGACGACCGGCAGCACGAGGCCGAAGGTGCCCCACAACGCCGCCTGCTGCAGGCAGTACCGCAGGTGGACGGTCATCGGCCGTCCTTGCCGCCGGACTCGAGCAGCAGGTACTCGCCGTCTTCCGCGCTGCCAGCGCCGATCTCGATGAAGCCGCACGCGGCATAGAACGCCAGCGCCGGCGTGTTGGCGCGCAGGCACTTGAGCCGGTAGTGCGTTGCCGGCCAGCCCGGCAGTGCGCGCAGCAGCACCCGGCCGATGCCGCGCCGGTGATGCGGCCGGTGCACGTACAGGTGATGGATGAAATGGTCGGGCTCCCAGACCGACACGAAGCCGGCGAGTTGCCCGCCGTCGTCCTCGGCGACCCGCAGCCGCTCGCCTTCCGTCTGGTCCTCGAAGTCGGTCAGCTGGAACGCGCCGGCCGGCTGCCAGACGAAGGTCTCCTGGCGCGAGCGCAGGAACAGCTCGCGCAGGGCCGGCATATCGGCGGCCACAGCGTCTCGTACAGTAATCCTCATGATTCGCTTACCTCGCAGCGGTCGTGGTTGTCGGGCCAGTGCAGCCCGGCAGGCTCGCCATCACGTCGGCGACGAAACGTTCGGTGTCCCAGCTGCGGTCCACCGTCGCGCCCAGCCGTGTAATAACCGCGCGGCACGACGGCACGATCACCACCAGCTGGTGATTGAAGCCGTCCATCATCATCAGATCCTCCGGCAGCGACGGAAACCGGCGCGCGCCGTCGACGCCGGCGTTCAGCCACAGGTGCGCGCCGCGCCGGCCGTCGTGCCGCTCTGCCTGCGGCGTCGCCATGAACCGCACCCAGTCCGGATCGACGATGCGCGTGCCGCGCCACACGCCTTGCTGCAGGATCAACTGGCCGAGCTTCGACCAGTCCCGCGCCGACGCCAGCATGTAGCTGCCGCCGACCAGCGTGCCCGACGCGTCGGGCTCCATCATCGCGGTGCGGATGCCGAGCGGCTCGAACAGCCGCGCCCGCGCGAACGGCACGATGTCGAGCGGCCGCGGCGAGACCGCGCGCGCGACGATCTTCGCGACCAGCACGCTGCCGCCGCTCTGGTAGTCCACCTCGCGGCCGGGCGCGACCTTCAGCGGCCGGCTCGCGACGAAGTGCGCCATGTCGGTCGACTGATACAGCATCTTCGTCGTGTCCGAGCCGGGCAGATAGCCTTCCTGGTAATCCAGCCCGCTCGTCCATTGCAGCAGGTTCCGCAGCTGGATCGCCTGGCGCGGATCGCCGGGCGACGACCAGTCGTCCAGCAGGTGATCCTGCGCAAGCGTCAGCTTGCCGTCGTGGGCCAGTACGCCCGCCAGCAACGCGGTGACGGTCTTTGTCATCGACCAGCCGAGCAACGGGGTGGCGGCCGTGACGCCCGGCGCGTACCGCTCGCCGACGAGCTTGCCGTCCTGCCGCACGACCACGGCCAGCGTGTTGCGCAGCGACCCGGGCGACGGCTCCGCCATCGCGCGCTCCAGCACGTTGCGCAGCGCCGGCGGAGGATCGGACGGCACGGCATCATCGACGTTGTTGAAGTTGTCGACGTTGTCGGCATCGGCCGCGGCGGGCGGCAGCGAGAGACCGCGGCCCTGTGCGCGCAACGCGTCGATCGCGTCGGCCGGCGCGATCGTGCAGCCGAGGCCCGGCCGGTACAGCGCGACCGTCGCGCGCAGCACGCCGAGCCCGGCGGCCTCGACAGTCTGTCGCGCACGGTCGATCCGGTACGTGACGAGGTTGAACAACGGATTGATCGGCTTCACTTCGCGCGCGAACAGCGCGCCCGGATTGCCGGCGCCGCCGGCGAGCACGCGCACGCACAGGTAATGCGACGCATAGCCGGTCGCGGCGGGCAGCGCCCAATACAGCAGGCCCGCGGCAGTCACCAGCAACAGCACGACTGTGACGGCGAGAATCTTGAAGGCGGTAGCGACACGGGACGGATGACGATCCGGCATGGGGGGTGTTTTCCTGGTTCGACGATTCGACGAAACGATGCGGGCGGCCACGCGGCCGCCCGCGCTCAGAGGAGGATTTCCTTCTTCAGGTACAGCCGTTCGGACTGGATGTCGTGCGCGTGGCAGCGGGCGATCAGCTTGTCCGATTCGACGATCGGCAGCGAGGTCGGCGCGTATTCGATGCTGGAGATGAACTTGAGCCACGGCTCCGCGCCCATCGCATAGACGAAGACCTGGCGCGGCGCGAAGCACTCGACCAGCGGCCACGCGCGCTCGCAGTCGGAGCCGTTCAGGCGGCGGTTCTGGTCGAACTGCCGCCCGAGCGGCTCGTTCAGGAGCGCGCCGTACAGCCAGGACATCGGCGCGCCTTCGCATTCCATGCCGATGAACAGCGTGCCGATCCGGCCGATGCGCTGCGCGATGCGCTGGTACAGCTCCGGCTGCAGGTTGTTCGAGTCGGCCGCGAACAGCATGCTCTTGCCGCCCACCTTCAGCGCGAATGCCATCTTGGCGGCGATATGCAGATCGCCGTGCTCGCCGAGGAACGGCAGCGCAACGATCTCTCCGCCCGGCACGGGCACGCTGTCCAGCTCGCCGACCTCGACCACCCGCTCGAACCCGCACGCCTCGAGCGCGAGCCGGATCGACGGGTCCTGCAGGAACCCGCCGTGGCTACGCGGCACCACCAGCGTGCCGATCCGGTGCCGTAGCTGCAGCAGGCTCTCGAGCACGATGTGATCCTGATGGTTGTGGGTCAGCAGCACGTAGTCGATGCGCTCGGGCAGATCCGCGAACGTGAACGGATCGTCGCCCTGTCCGAGCGGATAACCGACGATCGGATCGGTCAGCAGCGAAAATTCCGCGGTTTCGACCAGCACCGTCGCATGGTTGAAGTAGCGCACCCTCACCGGCTGCCCCGCACGCGCCGGCACCGACGGCGGGCGCGGCGGCGGCGCGTCGGTGAACCAGGTTTCGAGCGCCGCGCGCCGCGTGGTACCCCCTTCCGCGTGTGCGAGCAGACGGTCGATCAGGTCCGGCGCAGCGCCCGCGTGGCGGGCCGCGAACAGCTCGTCGTACAGCGCGTCGCGGAACGGCAGGCGGATCTGCACCATGTGCTCGTCGGGAAAGCGCGGCGTGCTGAGCATGAAGCTCCGGTCGTCGCTGGTCGCGACGAAGCCGTTCACGCTCTGCAGCGCGTCGAGATAACCGGCGCTGTCGTACAGCAGCCGCTCGAACAGCCGGTACGACGCGTGGCCGCGCAGGTCGTAGCCCAGCTCGACGAGACCCTTCAACGGCTCGGGCACCCGCGCATACAGCGGCGACAGCGTGTCGCCGCGCCCTTCCCGCGCGAGTAGTTCGTCGAGCTCGCGCAGCGCGTCCGCGAGCGCCAGCAGCGGCGCGGCGCGCGTGCGGGTGTCGCCGATCAGCGCATCGACCGCCGGCACGAGCTCCCGGCCGCCGTTGAGGAACGGCCCGCCGGCCATCTTCGCGGCGGAACGCCGGTGCAGCTCCGGCGCGCGGATGAAGGATTCCATGATGCGCAGGTGCACCTGCTTCATCACCAGCGCGCAGGTCGCCGGCTGCAGCAGGAAGGTCCACGCATACCATTGATTGATCAGCGGTTCGAAGACGGCGTTCGGTTTCAGGTAGATCTGGGTCATGTCAGGAATGGTCGTGTTCGACTACGGGAACGGCGGCGGCGGCGACATGCGCGAGCGCGGCCTCCATGTGCTCGCGCCACTGACGCAGCAACTGTTCGGCGGTGGCGCGCGTGTGCACGGCGTCGCTGTAACGGCACTCGAACGCGAGTTCGCCGTCGCCCGCGACGCAGACGAGGTTCAGCAGGTGCGAACGTTCGTCGCTCGCCGCGCGGTCCGCGCCCACCACCTCGGTGGCGGCGGAGAACCACGCGGACGGGCGCGCGGCCGCCGCCGACACGAAATCGACGCTGACCTGCGGCTGCACGCAGCGCCGCCACGCGTCGGGATCGACGCCGGCGGGCGGCGACACGTCCGCGCCGCCCAGCGCGGCCGGCGGCAGCGCGGCGAGCGTCACCTCCCACTCGCGCAGCGCCGCGACGCTCGGCACGCCGGCGTGATGCGGCAACAGCAGCGGCACGTCGCAGACGAAACAGCCGACCGCGCGCTCGACCGCCGGCCCGTCGTCGAGCCAGTCGCGGCCATGCCGGCCGAGATCGGCGACCACCGCGCCACCCGCCCAATCGGTCAGCGCGCGCGCGGCCGCCGCGATCGCGACGGTGGCGGCTTTCACGCGCAGGCGCTGCGGCACGACGGCCAGCATCTGTCGCGCGGCCTCGCCCGTCAGCCGGTCGCGCACGACCTGCTGGCTGGCCTCGGCGTTCTCGCCGTGTGCTGCGTGCCGATCCCGTGGCAGCGCGACGTTGGCCGCCATCGGCGCGAAGTACGCAGCGGTTTCGCCCGCCTGCCGCGCGGCGACAATGCGTGCGTCCAGCGCGCGAAGATAGGCCGGGTACGCCAGCGTCGGCGCGGCCAGTGTCGGCGCCCCGGCGTTCACATGCGCCGCATACGCGTTGGCCAGGTCGTCCAGCAGCACCGCCCAGCCGTGGCTGTCCGCCACCAGCCCGTGCACGACGAGCAACAGCCGGTCGCCGGCCGCGCCGCACCGGTAGTGCGCAATCCGGATCAGCGGCCCGTGCGCCAGATCGAAGCCCTGCTGCAGCGTCGTACTGTGCGCGACGATAAAGCGCGCCGCATCGCCTGCCGTGCCGAGGTCGTGGCTGCTGAAGCAGCGCTGCGCGGCATCCGCGTCCGGCGGCGCGACTCGGCCCAGCAGCGCATCGTGGTCGAATACGCAGCGCAGCGCCGGGTGCGCGTCGAGCAGCGAACGGAATGCGGCCCGCAGCGCGTCGGCGTCGAGCGGCTGCGCCGCCTGAACGAGCAGCGAGCGGTTCCAGTGGTGCGCGTGCGGGCGCTGCAACACGCGCCGCTGATACGGCGTCAACGGAAACCCGGACGTTTCGTCCGACTCCGGCCGCGCCGCCAGCGGCCGCAGGCAATCGGCCAGGTCCGCGATGGTCGAACTCGCGAAGAAATCCTGCGGATCGACCGTCCAGCCCGCCCGGTTCAGTTGCGCGACGGCCCGCAGCACCAGGATGGAATCGCCGCCCAGTCCGAAATAGTTGTCGTCGCGGCCGATCTGCTCCTGCCGCAGCACGTCACGCAGCACCGTCAGCAGCGCGCGCAGCGGCGGCGTTTCGTCGTCGCCCGCGGCCTCGTCCGGCAGCACCGCCGTCGACACCCACTGGCGGTCGATCTTGTCGCCGGACGTCTTGGGCAGCGACGACACGATAACCAGCGCATGCGGCACCAGATGCGCCGGCGCGACGCGGCGCAGCGCGCGCAACCGCTCGCGCGCAGCCTCGCGTGGCGTGTCCGGCGTGCCTGACGCGCCCGACGCGTCGGAGCCGACGACGATGAATGCCTCCAGGCGCGGCGCCAGCGCGTCATGCCCGCCCGACAGCCGCACCGCCGCCTCGCGCACGCCGTCCTGTTCGAGCAGCAGCGCCTCCACTTCGGCCAGATCGACGCGCACCCCGCGCATCTTGATCTGGCGATCGCCCCGGCCGAGGTAGACCAGCGCGCCCTGCGCGTCGCGACGCACGAGGTCGCCGGTGCGATACATGCGCGCGCCCGGCTGTCCGGCGAACGGATCGGGCAGGAAGGCCGCGGCCGTCTGCCCGGGCCGGCCCGAGTAGCCGCTCGCGAGCGCGCTGCCGCCCAGGTAGAGCTCGCCGCGGCACAGCGGCGGCACCGGTTGAAGGTGCGCGTCGAGCACATAGGCCGTGGTGCCCGGCAGCGGCGCGCCGATCGGCACGTCGCGTTCGTCCGGGCGCGCGTCGGCCGGCACGTCGTGTACGACGGACGTGATCACGCTTTCCGTCAGCCCGTACGCGTTCATCAGCGCCACGCGGCCGCCCGTCACGGCGCGCCACGCCTGCACCGCCGCGAGCGGCACCGTCTCGCTGCCCGTCACGACCAGACGCAGCCGCGCCGGCAGCGCGGCCTCGCCGAGCCGGAGCGCACGCACCCATTCGCGCCAGAGCGACGCGGGCAGGTTGAGCACGGTCGCGCGCTGCGCGCCGAGCAGGCCGCTGAACGCGCCGAGCGTCGGCCATGCCGCGCGGTCGAGCAGCAGCAGGCAGGCGCCGGCGGACAGCGTCGTGAAGATCTCCTCGATCGACACGTCGAAGACGAGCGACGAGAACTGCACGACCCGGTCGTCGGCCGTCATGCGATACGCGGCGCACAGCGCCTGGATCTTGTGCGCGACCGCCCGATGACTGACGTCGACGCCCTTCGGCACGCCGGTCGAGCCGGATGTGAACAACGTATAGGCGGCCTGTTGCGGATCGATACGCGCGGGTAGCGCACCGGCGGGCGCGTCGCCAAGCGCGGCGAACGCGATCGCCGCGCATCCGGGCCACGCCGGCGGCGCCGCCGTGGCGTCGTGCACGAGCAGCACCGGCGCCGCTTGCGACAGGATCGCGTGCTGCCGCGCGGCCGGCGCGGCGGGATCGAGCGGCAGGTACGTCGCTCCGGCGCGCAGCACGCCGAGCAGCGCCACCAGTGCGTCGAGCCCCGTCGGCAAGCACAACGCGACGCGCTCGCCGGTGCGGACGCCGCGCGTGTGCAGTGCGCCCGCGACCCGCTCCACCCGGTCCCGCAGCGCCCCATAACTGAGCGTCTCGTGCGCGGTGGCAACCGCCGGCGCAGCGTTGCCGGCCGTCAGCGTGCCCGACAGCAGCGACACGAGGTCGGACGCCGCCCACGCGGATGCGTCGGCCGCCCCGGACGCTGCCTGCCATGCGTGCCGCTGCGCGGCCGACAGCACACCCGCGTCACCCAGCGGCGCATCGTCCGGCAGCGTCAGCAACAGGTCCAGCGCCGCGTGGAACTGTTCGACCACCTCGTCCGCCTCGCCCTGCTCCAGCGCGCCGTCGCGCGTCAGCAGCACGCCGCCGTAGCCCGCGCCGTCGCGATGCAGGTTCATCGTCAGGTCGTATTCGGTTTCCGTTTCCGGCGTGTCCTCGAACGCGACGTCCAGCGCGCCGATCTGCACGTTGCGAACCGGCGCCTCCTGCATCGAGAACACCACCTGGAACAGCGGCGTCAGCGACGTGTCGCGCGGGCCCGCGTAGCGCTCGACCAGCTTTTCGAACGGATAGTCCTGGTGCGCGTGCGCGGCCATCACGCAGTCGCGCACCCGCTCGATCCATGCCCGCGCGCGGCTGGCTGCCGGGAACGCCACGCGCAGCGCGAGCAGGTTGACGAAAAAGCCGACGAGCCCTTCGGTGCGGCTCGACGCGCGGTTGGCGACCGGCGAGCCGACCACCAGGTCGCGCTGCCCGGTGCGCCGCGACAGCATCAGCAGGAACGCGGACAGGAACACGACATACGGCGTCGTCCGCAAGCGCCGCGCCAGCGCGTCGACCTGCTGTGCGCGCCCGGCGTCCACCGCGACGCGGCCGCTGTGCGCGAGGCGCCCCGGCGTGCGTGCGCGGCGCCGGTCGCCGCCGAGATCGAGCACCGGCGCGCCGTCCAGATGCGCCCAGAACGCCTCGTGCGCCGCGTAGTGCCCGGCGGCGAACCGCGCCGCCTGTTCCTCGCTGTAGTCCGCGTAATCCCACGCGGGCGGCGCGGCATCCGGCGCGCGCCCCTGGCTCGCCGCGCCGTACAGCGACGCGAGATCCTGCGCGATCAGCCGGAACGACCAGCCATCGACGACGATGTGATGGAACGACATCAGCAGGCACGCGCGGCGCGGCCCGAGTTCGAGCAGCCGCGCGCGAAACAGCGGCGGCCGCGCGAGATCGAACGGTTCCGCCCGCAGCGCGTCGCGATGCTGCGCGATGAACGCGCGCTGTGCGTCGTCCGTGCCGCCTGCGTACGCATGGATCGACAGCGCGACCGCCGCGTCGGCATGCACGTGCTGCTCGCCGCCGCCGTCCGGCCCCTCGTGAAACGACGTGCGCAACACCGGATGGCGCGCGACCAGCCCGGCGAGCGCCGCGTGCAGCGCGGCGCGGTCGACGTCGCCGTGCAGATGCAGGCATTGCGGCAAGTGGAAGACCGAACCGCCCATGCCGAGCCGTTCGAGCGTCCACAGCCGGCGCTGCTGGAACGACATCGGCGCGCGGCGCGGCCCGGTGGCCGGCAGGGCGGCCGGCGTCGTTGCCGCCCGCACCGCGGGCTGCGCCGGTTCGGCCTGCGCGCGAATCGCGCGGGCCAGCCCGTCGATCGTCGGCGCACTGAAGAACGCCTCGAGCGTCAGCTCCGCATTCAGACGCTCGTGAATCCGCGTGAGCACGCGCCCGGCCAGCAGCGAATCGCCGCCCAGCTCGAAGAAATCGTCGGTCGGCGCGATCCGCTCATGGCCGAGGCACTCGGTCCAGATGCGCGCCAATGCGTGCTGCACGTCGTCGGTTTCGACCGGTGCGGCCGGCGGGATGTCGACCGCGGCCGGTGCAGCCACCGATGCCGCAGCCAGCGCCTCCGGCCGCGCGCGCCCGACGGAGCCGCCCTGCTGTGCCGGCAGCCAGTGACGCGTTCTCTCGAACGGATAACCCGGCAACGGCAGGCGCTTGCGGCGCTCGCCCGCGTACGCGTCGCGGCGGGTCAGACGCGCGCCCTTCGCCCACAGCCGCCCGTAGCCGGCGAGCAGGGTCGCCATCGTGCGCGGCGTGCGTTCCGTGAAGCTCGCCAGCACCGCGTCGGCCGGCGCGCAGCGATGCGCGCGCACCAGCGCCGCCAGCACGTCGCGCGGGCCGATCTCGACCCACAGCGCGTCGCCCAGCGCCGCCAGCGTCCGCACGCCCGCCGAGAAGCGCACGGCGCCGAGCACGTGCGCGGCCCAGTACGCCGGATCGGTGGCGCGCTGCGCGTCCAGCAGCGTGCCGTCGAGGTTGGAGATCAACGGGATGCGCGGCGCGCGCAGCGTCATCGTCGCGACATGCGCCTGCACGCGCGCGGCCGCGTCCGTCATCATCGGCGAATGGAACGCATGCGACGACGCAAGCCGCGCATGCGCGACACCCGTGTTGCGCAGGTGCGCCGCGAACAGCTCGACCGCGTCCACCGGGCCGGACACCACGCATTGCAGCGGCCCGTTGACCGCCGCGACAGCGAGCGTCGGCGGCAGTTGCGCGGCCAGCTCGTCCTCCGCGATCGATACCGACAGCATCGCGCCGGCCGGCTGCGCCTGCATCGCCGCTGCGCGCGCCGCCACGAGGCCGACGGCCTCGTCGAGCGAGAACACGCCCGCGCAGCACGCGGCGACCAATTCGCCGAGGCTGTGGCCGATCAGGTAGTCCGGCGTCACGCCCAGCGCAGCCCACGCCTGATACAGCGCGTACTCGTACGCAAACAGCAGCGGCTGCACCAGCGCCGTGTCGGTGGTGCTCGCCTCGCCCAGCAGATAAGGTTCGAGCGCCAGCCCGGCCGCGCTCGCGAACCGCCCGCACACCTGGTCGAGCGCGGCGCGGAACACCGGGTGCTCGCGATGCAGGTCGCGCGCCATCCCGGCGGCCTGCGCACCCTGCCCGGTGAACAGGAAAATCACCGGGCGCGCGTGCGGCGCGTCGTCGGTGGTGGGCAACACGCCCGCCGCCAGCGCGTCGAGCGCCGTGTCGCGCGACTCGGCGACCACGAACGCGCGGCACGCATGGTCCTGCCGGGCAGCCTGCAGCGTATGCGCGACGTCGGCCAGCGCCCATTCCGGGTGGCGGCGCAGCGCGGCGGCGAGGCCGTCCGCCGCGCGCCGCAGCCCGTCCGGCGTGGCGGCCGACAGCCGCAGGCAATGCGCGGCGGCGGCCGTCGGTACGTCCGCCTCGGGCGGCGCGGCCTCCAGGATCACGTGCGCATTGGTCCCGCCGATGCCGAATGAACTGACGGCCGCGCGGCGCGGCGCGCCGCCGTCCGGCCAGTCGACCGTTTCCGCCGTGATGCGGAAGGCCGCGCCGTCGAGTTCGAGCAGCGGGTTGAGTGTGTCGAAGTGCAGCGTGCCCGGCACCTTGCCGCGTTCGAGCGCGAGCGCCGCCTTGATCACGCCCGCGAGCCCCGCCGCGCTGTCCAGGTGCCCGACGCTCGTCTTGACCGCGCCGAGCATGCGCGGCGCGCGTGCCGGATGCTGTCCGTAGGTCGCCTTCAGCGCAGCCATTTCGATCGGATCGCCGAGCAGCGTGCCGGTGCCGTGCGTCTCGACATAACCGACCGACGCGGCGTCCACGCCCGCGTCCGCCAGCGCAGCGCGGATGACCCGTGCCTGGCCCGCGGGGCTCGGCGCGGTGTAGCCGGCCTTGTCGTGGCCGTCGTTGTTGATCGCGGAGCCCTTGACGACCGCATACACGTGATCGCCGTCGCGGCGCGCGAGATCGAGCCGCTTCAGCACCACCGCACCCGCGCCGCTGCCCTCGACGGTGCCGCTCGCGGCCGCGTCGAACGCGCGGCAATAGCCGTCCGCGGAAAAGATCCCGCCGGTGCGGTGCAGGTAGCCCGGCACGCCGTCGACGCCGATCGACGCCGCGCCCGCGAGCGCGAGTTCGCAGTCGCCCTGCGCGACCGCGCGCGCGGCCATGTGCAGCGCGACCAGCGACGTCGAGCATGCGGTGTTCAGCGTGACCGCGGGGCCGGTGAGGTTCAGCCGATAGGCAATCTGCGTCGCGGGCTGGTTCAGCACGTTGATCTGATACAGCCCGAGCGCGTCAACCGCGTCGCGGTTGCCGAGCACGTGGTTCGCGAGGTACTGGCTCGCGCCCACGCCGACGTAGACGCCCACGTCGCGCGCATGCCCGGGCCCGGCGTAACCGGCGTCCTCGAGCGCGCGGTAGCTTTCCTCCATCAGCTTGCGCTGCTGCGGATCCATGATCTCGGCTTCGCGCGGCGTATAACCGAAGAACGCGGCGTCGAAACAGTCAGGATCGCGAATCAACCCGCGTGCGGCGACGAAGCGCGGATTGCCGAGCAGGTCGTCCGGCACGCCGAGCGCGCGCAGCCGCGCGTCGTCGAGCCGCGTGATGCCGTCCTCGCCCGCCAGCTGCATCTGCCAGAACTGCTCGACGTCGTCCGCGCCCGAGACGGCCGCGCTCATCCCGATGATCGCGACGTCGCGGCTGTCGACGTGCGACGCGCTTGCGGCCGCGGCCGCGCCGCCGACGTCGGCCGACGGATCGCCGGACGCGGACAGCCAGCCGGCCAGCGTGCGAATCGTCGTGTAGCGGAACAGGTGATCGATGTCGACGTCGCGGCCGAACGCGCTGCGAAGCCGCGCCTGGCACTGGATCAACGCGAGCGAATGGCCGCCGGCGTCGAAGAAGTTGGTGTCCGGATCGATCTCGGCGACGCCGAGCACGTCGCGCCAGATCGCCGCGACCGCGGCCTGCGCATCGCCGGGCGCGCGGCGCGCAGGGCTGGCGGAGCCGGCGTGGTCGGTGGTGGTGCTCGCCCCGTCGAGCGGCCAGTCGGCCAGCCTGAGGCGATCGATCTTGCCGCTGCCGGTCATCGGCATCGCGTCGAGCACGACGATCCGGTCGGGCACCATGTACGGCGGCAGCGCCTGTTGCGCATGCGCCTTCAGCGCGCCGTCCGGCAGCGCGCCCGCCGCCTGCACGAACGCACAGAGCACAGCGCCCGCGCTGCCCGAACGCGCCAGCACCGCGACTTTGGCGACACCCGGATGGCGGCCCAGTACCGATTCGACCTCGCCCGTCTCGATGCGGAAGCCGCGCACCTTGACCTGCTGGTCGTCGCGGCCCACGAATTCGATGTCGCCGTGCCGATCGAAGCGGGCCAGGTCGCCGGTGCGATACAGCACGCGATCCGCGTCGCCCGTGGCATACGGGTTCGGCACGAAACGCTCGGCGCTCAGCTCGGGCCGGTTCAGGTAGCCCGACGCCAGCGCGCGCCCGGACAGGTAAAGCTCGCCGGTCACGCCGATCGGCAGCCGCGCAAGATCGGGCGCGAGGATATGCGTGCCGACGTCGCCCACCGCGCGGCCGATCAGCACCGGGCCGCTCGCGCAGCGCCACACGGTTGCGTAGATGCTGGCCTCGGTCGGGCCGTATGCGTTGAACAGCGGCGCGTGCGGCAGCACGCGCGCCGCCAGCTCGACGGTCGCGGGCAGCAGCGGCTCGCCGGCGGCGAACACCGCGCGCAGCGGGCTCGCCGCGCCGGCGTCGAGCGACTGCAGGAACAGGTGCAGCATCGACGGCACGAAATTGACCACCGTCACGCGATGCTGCTCGATCGCGCGCTGCAGGTAGCGCGGATCGTACTGGCCGTCCGGCCGCGCGATCACGATCGCGGCGCCCTTCATCAACGGCCACAGCATTTCGGTGAGCGACACGTCGAACGATTGCGCGGTCTTCCACAGCACGCGGTCGCCCGCAGCCAGCGAATAAGTGTGTGCCAGCTCATCGAACAGCGCGAGGATGCCTTCCTGGCGGCACAGCACGCCCTTCGGCGTACCGGTCGAGCCGGACGTATAGAGAATGTAGGCGGGGTCGCCGGGGCTGACGCGCGGCGCGGCGGCCCACGCGGCCGCGCCCGCTTCCGCCAGTGCCGCCTGTTCGACGAAACGCACGCCGCACGCACGCAGGCACGCGGGCGCGGTGGCATCGCCGACGATCGCCACCGGACGCGCGTCGTCCACCATGAAGCGATGACGCGCTTCCGGCAATGCGGGATCGAGCGGCAGATACACGGCGCCGATCCGGAACAGCGCGAGCACGGTCTGCAGCGTCGCCGCCGCGCGGCCCGCGCACACCGCCACGACGTCGCCCTGCCGCACGCCCAGCGCGGTGAGCGCCGCCGCGCGCCGGTCGCACTGGTCGAGCAGCGCCGCATAGGTCGTCTCGCCCGCGTCGTCGATCAGCGCGACCGCGTCCGGCGCGGCGGCCGCGCACGCGGCGAGGCGCTCGCCGACGCTCGCGCCGGCCGGCAGCCCCGGCTTCGGCGCCGCCCAGTCGTCGAGCCGCGCGAGCGTGGCAGGCAGCAGCCACGCCGCCGCGGGCGCGCCGGCAAGCCGCCGCAGCGCTTCGTGCTGGGCGTGCGCGATGTCTTCCGCGTCGGCACGCCGCAGGCTGTCGGCCCGGTAGCCGACGATGCAGCGCAGCCGCTGGTCGCTCGCGGAGACGGAGAAATCGACCTGCACCGGAAAGCTGTTGACCGCATGGCCGTCGCGGCCCGCCAGCATCCGCACGTCCGCGTCGTCCAGCTCGCGCAGCACGTGGAAGCTCGTGAAATTGAACAGCACCTCACCCAGCTCGATCCCGCCGTTGTCCTGCCGGATCTGCTGCGACGGATAAAAGCGGTGCCGGAAAATGCCCGACTCGATCTCGAACACCTGCCGCACCTGCGCGACCGGCGATGCTTCACCATCGAGCGCCGCGCGCACCGGCACCGAATTCAGGAACAGCCCGACCGCGCGCTCCGCGTGCTCGGTCTCGGGCCGCACGTGCGTCACCATCGACGTCAGCACGTCGCGGCGCCCGCTCAGCGCCTGCAGCGCGCGCAGGTGGGCGGCGAGCAGCACGCTCTTGAGCGGCACGTTCGCATCGCGCGCGAGCGCACGCAGCGCCGCCTCCAGTTCTGCCGAGACCTCGACCTCCAGATAGTCCACCCGTTCGTCCGCCGCGTCGCCCGTCAGCGGCGCGCGGCGCAGCGACAGCGCCTGCGCGCCGTCGAGCTGGCCGCGCCAGAAATCGCGCTGGGCCGGATCGGCGAGCGCGGCCTGTTCGAGTTCGATGAAATCCCGGTAACCGGCCTGCACCGGCTCGTCGTTCTGCAGGTTCTGCAGGCCCGTCAGGCCCGCCGTGTAGAGCCGGACGAATTCGGCGGTCAGCGCGGCCTCGCTCCAGCCGTCGAGCATCGCGTGATGGAAGCTCCACACCAGCTTGAAGCGCTGCGCCGCCAGCTTGAACACGAAGCAGCGAAACAGCGGCGCGGCGGCGATGTCGAACGCGGCGAACCGCTCGCCGTCCATGAACGCGGCGATCCGGGCGGCCTGCGCCGCCGCGTCGAGCGCGGTCAGGTCCGTGACCGCCAGCGGAATGCGGGCCGTGTCGAACACGAGTTGCAGCGGCACGCTGAACCCCTCCATCCGCAGCGCGGTGCGCAACGCCGGATGACGCGCCGACAGCCGCTCGAGCGCGTGCGCGAGGCAGGCTTCGTCGTACGCATACGCAACCTCGTAGCCGATCACGTCGTGGTACAGGCTCGAGTGCTGGTGCCGCAGGCTGTGATAGAGCATCCCCAGTTGCAGGCGGCTGAGCGGATACGCGTCCACGACGCCGGCCGGCAGTCGCGCGCGATCCGCGTCGCTCGTCAGCGGTGCCCGGGGTACGGCGGCCTCCGCCTGCACGCCGGTACCCGTGCCTGCGCCGCGCTGCCGCTCGATGTGCTCGCCCAGCGTACGCACGCTCTGGTGGACGAACAGGTCCTGGATCTCGAATTCGAGCCCGTGGCGCTGCGCCTGCGCCTTCAGCCGGATCGCCAGCAGCGAATCGCCGCCGAGATCGAAGAAACCGTCGTCGAGGCCGAACCCGCTGCGGCCGAGCACGTCTTCCCACAGCGCGCGCAGCGCGCGCTGCGTGTCGGTCAGCAACTCGGGTGCCGTTTCGGCGGCCACCTGCGTGGGTGCGAGCCGCGCGAGCGCGGCCCGGTCCACCTTGCCGTTCGCCGTCAGCGGAATGTGCGGCACCGCGTGGAAGCGCGCCGGCACGAGATGATCGGGCAGCGACACCCGCAGTTGCGCGCGCAGGCCGGCTTCGTCCGGCGCGTCCGCGCCCGTGCCCGGGCTGGCGGTCCAGTACGCGACGAGCTGCTTGTCGCCCTGCGGCGTCGCGTCGACCGTCACGACGGCGGCCTGCACGCCCCGGCACGCGGCCAGCGCCGCCTCGATTTCCGCAGGCTCGATCCGGTAGCCGCGCAGCTTCACCTGCCGGTCGCGCCGGCCGAGGTAATGCAACGCGCCGTCATGCGACCAGTAGCCGACGTCGCCGCTGCGGTACATGCGGGCGCCCGGCTCGCCGCCGTAAGGATCGGGCACGAACGCGGCCGCGGTCAGGTCCGGCCGGTTCGCGTAGCCGTGCGCGACGCCGAGCCCCGCGATGTAGATGTCGCCCGCCGCTCCGGCCGGCAGTGGATTCAGGTCGTCGTCGAGCACGTACACCGACGTGCCCTGGATCGGCATGCCGATCGGCACCGTGCGCCCCGCCGCCAGCGCGCCGCGCACCGGGTACGCGGTCGCGAACGTCGTGGTCTCGGTCGGCCCGTAGCCGTTGACGACCTGCCCGTGTTCCAGCAGCGCGCGGGCGCGCGCCACATGCGGCAGCGACAGCACGTCGCCGCCGCAGACGAGGTAGCGCAGCCGCCGCAGCGCGTCCGGCGCGTGATCGACCATCGCCGCGAACAGGCCGCTCGTCAGCCACAGAATCGTCACGCGCGCGTCGACCAGCAGCGGCCCGAGCTGGTCCAGCGACGCGTCGCGCCCGACCGGCACGACGAGCGACGCGCCGTTCAGCAGCGCGGTCCAGATCTCGAAGGTCGACGCGTCGAACGCGGTCGGCGCGAACTGCAGGAACACGTCGTCCGGCGTCACGTCGAGATAGGCCGGCCGGTACGCGAGCCGCAGGATCGCCTGTTGCGGCACGATGACGCCCTTCGGACGATCGGTGGTGCCCGACGTGTACATCAGGTACGCCGGCATCTGCGCCGGCAGCCCGCTCGCGACGAACACGCCGTCGCGCGCGGCGATCTCGTCGTCGTGGTCCTCGAGGACGATCAGGTTCAGATAACCGTCGCGCAGCGCGTCGGTGCGCGCCACCACGTCCTCGCGCGTGACGATCACGCTCGCCTGGCTGTCGTCGATCAGGAATCGCAGCCGGTCCGCCGGATAGCGGCTGTCGAGCGGCACATACGCGCAGCCCGCGTTGAGCACCGCCAGCATCGCGACGATCAGCTCCGCGCCCGGCTCGAGACACAGGCCGACGGTCGAGCCCGGCGACACGCCGAGATCGCGCAAGTGATCCGCCAGCCGGTTCGCGCGGGTGTTCAGCGCGTGGTAGTCGAGCGTCGCGTCGCCGTGGCGGATCGCCGTGCGGCCCGGATGCTGCCGCGCGAGCGCGTCGATCACCGCGCCGATCGAGTCGGGTAGTGGCTGCCCGAGCGCCCGGCTCTGCCAGCCGCGCAGCGCGTCGAGCGTGGGCGCGTCGCCGCGCGCGAGTGTGCCGAACGGCGCGTCCGGCTGAGCGGTCAGCGCGTCGAGGTATTGCACATAGGTGCGCGACAGCCGCTCGATATCGGCGGCCTCGAACAGATCGGTGCGGAACACCGTGCAGCAGCGCACGCCGTCGGGCGTCAGCTCGGCGAACAGCGTCAGGTCGAACTGCGCGTAGCGGTACAGGTCGTCGCGCACCGTCATCGCCGGCATCCCGGCCGGCGCCGCCGGCTCGGCGGCGCCAGGCACCGCGCCTTTCGTGTCCTGCAGCACGAAGTTGACCTGGAACAGCGGGCTGCGCGCGGAATCGCGCGCGACGCCGACCTGCTCGACCACGTGGTCGAACGACACCGCCTGATGCCGCAGCGCGTCGGCGACGGTGTCGCGCTCGCGCTCGACCAGCGCGGCGAACGTGGCGCAGCCTTGCCGCGCGGTGCGCAACGCGAGCAGGTTCGCGAAGAAGCCGACGATGCGCTCGCTGCCCGGATGTACGCGGTTCGACGCGGTCGTGCCGATGCAGAAGTCGTCCTGGCCGGCGTAGTCGCCGAGCAGGCACCGCCACGCGGCCAGCATCACCGTGAACAGCGTGGCGCCCTGCCGCCGCGCCAGCGCCTCGGCCCGCGCGCGCACGGCGGCGGGAATCGCGAAGAACACCAGTTCGCCGTCATGCGCGCGCCGCGACGGGCGCGGCAGCGCGAACGGCAATTCGAGCGTCGTCGCGCCCGTCAGCCGGCCCTGCCAGTACGCGAGGCTCGGCGCGCTGTCCGCGGCGCTGCGCGCCTGCTGCCACAACGCATAGTCCGCGTAGTGCGGCGCGTCGTCTGCCGGCGGCTCGAACTCGCGGCCCGCAAGCCGTGCCGCATAGGCCGACCACCAGTCGGCCAGCATCAGTTCCAGCGACCACCCGTCGACGATCAGGTGATGGGCGGTCAGCACGAGAATCTGCCGGGCGTCGCCAAGGCGATGCAGCGACACGCGCAGCAGCGGCCCGTGCGCGAGGTCGAACGGCTGCGCGATTTCGGCCGTGATCGCGCGGGCGATCTCCGCGTCGGTCGCGTCCGCCGCGTGGCGGTGCACCGGCAGCGACGGATCGAGTTCCGGGTGCACCCGCTGGTACAGGTTGCCGTCGCGCTCGTCGAACGTCGTGCGCAGCGCCTCGTGCCGCGCGACCACGTCGCGCAGCGCCGCCCGCAACGCCGCTTCGTCGAGCGTGCCCGCGATCTCCAGCACGTGCGGCACGTGGAAATGGCCGGCGCCGCCGCTGATCGCCATCTGCACCCACATCCGCAACTGCTCCGCCGACGCGGGCAGGTCCGCCGGCCGCGCCTGGCGGGTGATCGCGTCGCGGCTACCCGCGCCACGCTGCCTGCCGAACGCTTCGAGCAATTGGCGACGCTTGTTTTCGGTGGAATCCTTATGCGACATCAAACCAGCTCTCCCGACGATGAAAACACTGTGAGTAGTTCGTCCATGTCGTCCGGCGCGAGGCGATCGAGCAGCGCTTCCAGGCGGTCTTCCCGCTGGGCCTTCTGGCCGAGCGCCACCAGCACCTGCGCGCTGAACCGGTCGAGCTGCGGCGCGCCGAACAGCAGCGGCGGCGACAGCAGCAGCCCGTAGCGGCCATTGAGACGTCCGATCAGCTGGATCGCCTGCACGGAGCTGCCGCCGAGCATGAAGAAATGGTCGTCAGGCCCGATGTCGGCGACGTCGAGCACGGCCGACCACTCGGCGGCGATCTCGGCCTGGAACGGCGTCTTCGCGCGCGCATCGGCACCGCGCCCGCGCGTCTCGAGCGCCGCGTCGGCGAGCTGGGCCAAGCGCTTGCGGTCGATCTTGCCGGCCGGCAGCAGCGCGATGCGCTCCACCACGTCGATGCGTGACGGACGCATCGCGTCGGGCAGCCGCTCGGCCAGCGCCGCGTGCAGCGCGTCCGCCGTCCAGCTGTCCCACCCCGCGGCCGGCTCGACGAACGCGTGCAGCAGCCGCACGCGCCCCTGCACCCGCACCGGCACCACCGCGCACTGCGCGATGCCCGGCAGCGCCAGCAGGCAGGCCTCGATCTCGCGCAGCTCGATCCGGTTGCCGTTGAGCTTGACCTGCTCGTCGCGCCGGCCGAGGTAATGCAGCTCGCCGTGCTCGCCGAACTTCGCGATGTCGCCGGTGCGGTACATGCGCGCGCCCGGACGACCCGCGTACGGATCGGGCACGAAGCTCGCCGCGGTGAGGTCCGGGCGGCCGACGTACCCTTGCGCGAGCCCCGCGCCGCCGATGTACAGCTCGCCCGCGCTGCCGGGCGGGCACGGCTCGAGGCCCGCGTCCAGCACGTACAGCGACACGTTGTCGATCGGCCGGCCGATCGGCACGCCGGCGCACGCATGGGCCTCGCCCGGCGCGCAGTGCCACACGGTCACGTCGATCGCGGCCTCGGTCGGCCCGTACAGGTTGGCGAGCCGCACGCCCGGCAGCAGCCGGTGGAAGCGCTCGGCCTGCTCGGCGAGCAGCGCCTCGCCGCTGCAGACGACCAGCGCGAGATCCGGGAAGCGCTGCCCGGGCACCGCGTCCAGAAACGCGTTCAGCATCGACGGCACGAAGTGCGCGACCGCGATCCGCGCGTCGCGCAGCAGCGCCGCCAGCCCGGCCGGATCCTTGTGTACCTCGGGCGGCGCGATCACCAGCGCATGCCCGCTCTGCAACGTCCACAGGAATTCCCAGACCGACACGTCGAAGAAGTACGGCGTCTTCTGCAGCACGCGCACCGGCGCCGCATCGGCGAGCAGCGAACCGTGCCAGTCGAGCCGGTTGACCAGCGCGCGATGCGTGTTGGCGACGCCCTTCGGCGTGCCGGTGGAGCCGGACGTGTAGATCACGTACGCGATCCCGTCCGGGTGAATGCGTTGCTGCGGCAGCGGCTCGGCGGCGAGCCAGATCGCACGCTCGTCCAGCAGATGCCGCTCGGCCGGACCGGCGGGCAGGCGCGCCAGCAGGTGCCGCTGCGTGAGCAGCAGCGCGAGCCCCGCGTCGTCGACGATGCGCCGCAGCCGGTCCGGCGGCGCGGCGGGATCGAGCGGCACGTAGGCCGCGCCCGCGCGCATCACCGCGAGGATCGCCAGCACCATCTCCGTCGAGCGCTCGCAGCACAGCCCGACGAGCGCCCCCGGCGTCACGCCGCGCGCCGCGAGAAAGCCCGCCAGCCGGGCCGACAGCGCATCCAGTTCGCGATAGGTCAGTTGCTCCGCGCCGAACTGGACCGCCGGCGCATCCGGCGTCGCGGCGCACTGCGCGGCGAAGCGGGCCGGCCAGTCCGTCGCGTCGAGCGGGCGCGCGGGCCCGTGCCAGTATTGCGCGAGCCGCGCGCGCTGCTCGGGCGCCAGCAGGTCGACCGCGAGCGCAGGCTGCGCATCGTCGTTCAGGTACGCGCGCAGCAGCCGGCCGAAGCGCGCGGCGAACTCCCCGATTCGCGCCGGCGGCAGGCAGCCGGTGTCGTATTCGAGATTCACATACAGGCCATCGGGCGTCAGCTGATAGGCGAAGTTCAGGTCGAACGGCCGCTCGGCGGCGACCACCGGCAGCAATTCCGCGTGCACGCCGTGAAATGCGAGCGGCGCATCCTGCACGAAGAACGCTTCCGTCACGCCGACGTTGAAGACGGGCGTATCGGCCAGCGAACGCGTGCGCCGCAGCGCCGTCACGAGGTCGGTCAGCGACAGCTGCTGATGGCGCTTGCTGTCGGCACGCTGTGCGGTGGTGCGCGCGACGATGTCGCGGAACGTGTCGCCCTGCCGCAGCGAAAAGCCCATCGGCAGGTTGTTCACGAAGCATCCGCTCGCATCGCGAAAGCCCGGCGAGCGCATGTTGACGGGATAGGTCACGACCAGCTCGCGCACGTCCTGCCAGCGGGCCAGCGCGATCGCGAACAGGCTCGACAGCACGAGAAACGGCGTCGAGCGGCTCGCGCGAGCCCGTGCGCGCAGCCGGCGCATGGTGTCCGCGTCGAAGCGCAGCCGATGGATGCGCCCCTCGCGCGGCTCCGCCGATGCCGCCGCGTCGAACTCGACCCCGAGCGGCGCATGCGCGAGCGCGCCGAGCCAATAGGCCAGATCTTCGTCGTAGCGCGGCGACGCGCGGTACGCGGCTTCGAACGCGAGCTGCTCGCCGAGATCGCGCAACGTGCAGGCGGGCGCCGGGCCCGCGCCGAGCGCGTGGTTGTACAGCGCCGTCAGCCGCTGGTTGATGTACACCGCCGAAAACGCGTCGGAGATGATGTGCGGGAAGCTCAGCACGAGCCGGTGCGCATCGGCATCCTCACTTAGCAGCGCGAAGCGGAACAGCGGCGCGTCGTCGAGCGCGAACACGTGCGATGCGCGCGCGGCGATCCACGCGTCTGCCTCGTCGGCGTCCAGCGCCGGCGCCGCCCGCGCGTCGCGGTAGTCGAGCGCGATCGTCACCCGAGCGTGCACGTCGCGCACCGCGCGGGCGTCGTCCATCCGGAACGTGCTGCGGCATCCTTCGTCATGCTCGTGGACGAACGCGTCCAGTGCGCGCCGCAGCGCGTCGCGATCCAGCGGACCCGACAGGCGGTAGACGAGCGCGGTCGTGTAGGCCGACGAGTGCGGATTGAGCTGCCACTCGAGCCAGAAGCGGTACTGATAGGCTGAAAGCGAGGTGGTACGCATGCTAGCCCCTGTCTGGATGCATGAAGGACGTGAAGGACGGCGCGGCAAGTCGATCCCGGCGCGCCGCGCGTCAACGGACGGCGTGGTCCGCGACGTCCGGTTCCGTGAAGTGTTCGGCGATGCAGTGGCGCAGCCGCGGCCCGAACACCGCGGCGATGTCATCGGCCGAGTACGGCGCGATGGCGTCGTCGATACCGAGCGCGCGGTCCACCTCCTGCTGGAGCCGTGTGAAGATCCGCTGCGCGGCGTGCTCGTCGTGCAGGTACGTATTGAGCGCGGCCGCCGTCGCCTGCGCCGCCGCCGCGTCGAGCCCGTGCGCCGCGAACGCATCGGCCGACCATTCGTCCGCGCCGCGCGGCGCGGCGCGCATTGCGTCGATCTCGGCCAGCAGCGCCGGCCCGTGTGCGCCAAGCGTGGCCACGCACATCCGGTCCGCCGCGGCGACAAGCTGGTTCAGCCCGGCCGTCATCTGGCGCAGCACCGTCCCCGCCGGCCATTGCCGCGCGCGCGCGATCTCGGCCTCGTCGCCCTGCAGCAGCATCGCCAGATCCTCGCGGGCGATCTCGTGCGCGAGCGGGCTCGTGTGTTCGGTGGACCAATCCTCGAAGCGCGCCAGCGCGTCGCGGAACGCGTGCGTTCGCGCCTGCCCGGGCACCGCGTCGAGCGCGACGATCAGCGCGCGCAACTGCTGCGCCGCCCGCACCGCGAACAGGTATTTTTCGGCTTCGAGCTTCAGGAACGCCGCCGCATAGCGGTAAAAACCGGGCTCGGCCGCGCTCGCTTCGGCGCCTGCCAGCGGCGCCGACTCGATCATCGCGCGGTAGGCCTGCTCGACCATCGTCTGCGGCCCCGCACACACCGAGTTGCGACCGACGAGCAGGCCCGCCGCCTCGGCGATCAGGTAATACGCGTCGCTGGCGAGGCACGGCGCGGCCGGATCGCCGCCGGACGCCATCCGCTTGATCAGCGAGATATGCACGATCCGGTGCATGCCGAGCGAGATCCGGTAGATGATCGACGGCACGACGGGAATGCCGTCCGGGTCGGCCGGCTGCTCGCGCCGGCGGATCAGGTACGCGGGCAGCAGCTGGCACAGCTTGCTGATGAACCACAGGTCGAGCATCGACACCGCGCCGTCGTGGCCACGCAGGCGGCAAACCCCGTCGCGCAGCGTCGAGATGGTGGGCAGCACCAGGTGCCAGTGGTTCGCGAACTGCCGCAGCGACGAGATGTTCATCGGCAGCGTGTGATGAAACCGGCTGCCCTCGTACTCGCAGCGCGTGGCCTCGATCTCGATGCCGTCGCGCGCGTCGGCCGGCGCGATCTCCTCGCCGAGCGGGCGAAAGAAACTGTCGCGATAGGCGACCATCGAGCCCAGCATCGAGCGCCAGTAGAACTCCGGTTTGTCGAGCGCGCGCGGCCCGTGATAGCCGGTCGCGTACAGCGCATCGATGACGGTGAAATCAAACTCGTTCTGCATCATGGCTTCCTGAAGAGACACGGCCGCCGGCACGGCGGCCCGATAGAACGAACGGCGTGGCACCGGCGCGTCAGCGCGGCATCGACATCGGCTTGCCGGCCCTGTCGGCCGCGCGGCGCCACCGGCGCGCGAGCGCCTGCCACAGGCTCGCGAGCTCGACCCGGCAGAAGGTCCGCACGGCGCGGGGCGACCACCACCAGTAGTTCACGTTGATCGAATCGCTCAGCGATTCCACGTAGTGCCACCAGCCGGGCGGCAGGTACAGCACGTCGCCCGCCTCCAGCACGAAGTCGTGGCGCGGCGCCGACTGCACGCGCGGAAACAGCGCCGGGTCCGGATCGCTCATGTCTACCGGGCTGAAGATCACCGGCAGGTCGCGGCGCTGCCGGTAATACACGTTGGCGGACTGCTCGGGCGCGAACAGCACCCAGCGCTTGCGGCCGTACACCTGCACGTTCAGGTTCTCGTGCCGGTCGAAATGCATCGGCGACGAGATCCCTTCGGGGCCGAGCCAGAAGCCCGGCCGCAACACCAGCCGGCGCCGCAGCCAGTGCGGCATCCAGCCGGGAAAGCCGTGCTGTTCGTGCAGCGGCGTGATGTCGTCCTTCAGCTCCGGCGCCGTCGAATAGATCGCCGCGTAGGTGATGTACGCGGTGCGGGCGCTGCCCTGCGCCTGCATCGCGCGGATCGTCGCGCCGAGGCGCGCGGTTTCGTAGCGGCGCGCGCCCAGGTAGAGGTCCGGCTGCGTCGGCGTGGGCGATAGCTGCGACGTCTCCACCGTGATCTCGTGCTCGCCGTAACGCTCGACGAAGAAATCCGGCGTCCAGCGCGTACGCGCGGGCCATGCTTCGATGAATCCTTCCAGCACGGCCGGATGCTTCAGTCCGGCCAGAACGTCGCGCATGCTCCGGCTGCCGTCGTAGCGAATCCGCGGCATCGGCACAATCTTGCTGCCAGTCATCGTGGGGCTCCTGTCGACAGGAAGAAAATCAGGACACCTGCCAATCGCCGTCGTGGCGCAGCACGTCGCCGGGCAGCCAGCGGATCACCCGGGTGGCGCCGCCGAGCGCGCCGACGCGCGCGTCGATCTGGTCGAGCGTGTCGGCTTCCGCGGGCTCGCCGTTGATCCAGCCGATGTCGCCGATCTCGGTGGCGATGCCGCAGAACCCGTTCGCATACGGCGCGAACGCGCGGGCGCCGGCGCGCGCGCAGAGTTCGCCGATACCAGACGGACCGAGCGTGATGGACGGGCCGTCGCCCGCTTCCGCGACGTGCGTCAGGCGCTGCAGGTCGGTCATCGGCAGCACCATCCAGAACGTGAACAGGCCCTGCCAGAACGGCGGCTTGCGCAATTCGCGGCAGCAGCTCAGGACCAGGTCGGGCTGGCCGCGCCGGGCGACGGACCGGTCGATCACGTCCATCACCGAGCCCTTCGCGTCCTCGCCGCTGTCGACGAGCAGGATCACCGAGAACTGCGGCGTCGTGACCCGGTAGCAATTGCCCCAGTTGCGCACGTCCTGCGGCGGCACGGCCGCGCCGATGGTCGGCTGCTCGCCGTAGAACGGCAGGATGTCGATCTCGATGTCGCCGATCCGCACCGTTTCGCCCCAGCCGGGCGCGAGTACCGTCTGCCCGACGTCGCGCAGCGACTGCTGCATGTCGTCCTGCGCCAGCAGCGACGCGACCGGGATGTGCGGCACGACGACCGGCACCGATCCGTCGCCGCCGTGCCGCAGGATGGTCGGGATGTGCCAGTGGTCGAGATGCCCGTGCGTGACGAGCATGCCGTCGATCCGCTGGCCCAGGTTGGACGGCGCGCGATCGAGATCGGGCAGGCCGACGTTGCCGCCGATCGCGAGGCTGATCGGGTCGGTCAGCAGGCGGGTGGTTTCGGATGCGATCAGCAGCGACGCGTGTTCGAGCCGCTGGATGCCGGGGCCGTCGAACGCCGGCCACGCCAGCGCCGCGTCGCCGTCCGGCCGTTCGCAGCCGAGCAGGCGGGGGTCCGCGTACAGCTCGGACAGCGGCTGCCAGTGGTTGCGCTGCAGCGCGTCGCGCAGCGCGTTCGCGATCTGCGGCACATCGGCGGCGGCGGTGTCGAGCACGATCGGCTCGCCGTGCCGCGGCGCGAGCGCGAGCGTCCAGCGATCACGGTGCTGATGCAGATCGTAGAGCAGCGCGCGGCTCGCGATGCAGCCGCCGGCCGCCACCGAATCCGGATCGAACAGCCCGGCCAGGAACGGATAACGCGCAATCGCGTCGCGCAACAGCGCGGCGCAGGCGGCCGGTTCGAATTTCGCTTCCATGAATTGCTGCATGAGCGCGTCCTGCCGCTCGATCAGCAAGCCCAAATCATGCGCGCGCGAAGCCAGAATGCCTGTATTGAGGAAGACCCCCAGGCGATCATCGACAGACATAGTGTTATTTCCCTCGGATTCTCTCGGCGAAACGCAGCGTGCTCCCGCGCGCGCCGTCACCGGGCCGCGAAATGCCGCATCGTTCCTTTATCTTTTCTTGCGCGCTGAGTAGCGCGACGCGTCGACAGTCAGGCCGACAGCGCGGCCCGCACGCTCAATGGCCGCATGTCGGTCCAGTTGGCGTTGATCCATTCGAGACAGGTGTCCCGGGTTCCCGACGGGCCTGCCGCCCGCCAGCCTTCCGGCACATGCTTGTCGTCCGGCCAGATCGCGTATTGTTCCTCGTGATTGACGACTACCTTGAAAACGGCGTCGTTTTGCGGCGTTTCGGCTTCCATGTCTCTCTCATTTCAATAATCGATCACACGTGTCGCACGCATCAAACAATTCGATTTTTCGATAAAAACAGCCCGCCCCGTTCGCGCCTGGCAACGATGCAAGTATTTTGAAATCGAAGCGAGCAGACTTTACCATAGGCCATCTAAAATTAATTACATTTCTATTGCATGAAAACAAAATAAATCATAATCACCGACATCCAATAATCCCGATCATTGTTTCATAAATATGCTAACCGATAGAAGACGATCAGCCTCTTCGATTAAATAGATAATCGGTGCAATTGTTTGAAAATTTTTTATAGTCGGTTTTTTAAAGCGGAGTCCCGACGCATGGCCTTGCTACCCAGTACCCTCACCATTCCGCTCGCGCGCCCGACGGCGCGGCACCGGCTGCTGGTGTTCCATCATGCGTGCGGCGCGGCGGCCAATTACTACCGGTGGGGAGCGTCGTTCCCGGACGACATCGAGGTATGGCTGATCGAACTGCCCGGCCGCGGCAGGAGCCTGGGCACGCGCGCGATCGACACGCTGCCCGAACTGATCGACTTCCTGCGGGCCCTTCGGCCGCTGCTGCCGCGCGACTATTCGGTGTTCGGCCACAGCATGGGGGCGCTGATTGCGTACTGTTTCGCGCGCGACATGACGCAACTGGGGCATCCGCCCGTCTGGCTCGGCGCCTCCGGCACCGATGCGCCGTTCTACCCGCATCGCCACACGCGGCTCGATGGCGCGCCGGTTCACCTGCGCAATGACGCGGAGATCGTCGACTATGTCGTGTCGCTCGGCGGCACGCCGCGCGAAGTGGTCGAACACGACGCGCTCCGGGCGATGCTGCTGAAGCTGGCCAAGGCGGATTTTCGTGTGGTCGACGAGTGCTTTCCGCTACCGTCCGCGACGGCGCTGCCGTGCCCCGTCACGGTCTTCTCGGGCCGCGACGACACGGTGCCGAGCCCCGCCGGGCAGCGTGACTGGATGCGCGCGTCGCGGCACCCGGTCAGCTTCCGCGAGTTCGACGGCGGGCACTTCTATTTATTGGAAAACCCGGCCGTCGTTCAGCACGCGATCGGCCAAGCGTTGGCCGATGCGGGGCGGTGCGACACCGCTGTGGGCGCGATGCCTTCGCTGATGTAGTGGCCGGTGGCGTGGCGGCGGGTTGGGTGGGGAGACGGCGCCCGTTAGCCGCTTCGAGTGTGCCCCGTCTTTCGCGCCCCACCCGGCTCGCGGTCAGTGGCCAGCCATCCGATAACGGAAATACTGCTTGTCGACCCACTCGACGCCGTGCCGCCCGTCGCTCAGCATGTCGTTTCGCACCCGCACCGATCCGAACGGTTCGAACCCGAGCCGCAGGTAGAGCCGGTGCGCGGCGGCCGCATTGCCGTTGCTGCGCACGATGACGTCACGGTAGCCGGGCGCCGCCTCCTCGACACAGCGCCGCACCAGCGCTTCGCCGAGCCCGCGTGCGCGCCAGCTCGGCGCGACCGCCAGTTCCGCGATCGACAGCACGGGCCCGTCGCCGAGCGTCGCGCGCAGCGACGCCGGCAGTTTGCGGTCGTAGCACGAATCGGCCGACAGCAGGAAGCCAGCCAGCGTGTCGCCGGTCACCCACAGATGGCAGCGCGCGGCATGCTCGCGGAACAGCCGGTAGATCCAGCCCCGTTCCGCGGCCTCGTCGAGATAGTGCCCGGCGTAGGCCCCGGTCGTGAACGCCTCCATGTAAAGCGCGAGCACCTGCCGTTCCCATGCGTGGAACAGACCGATCCCGCCCGTGCGCATCTCGCATCCCGTCATCGCGCCCGCCTACCGGTCGAGCTGGTAGGCAGTGCTCACCAGCAGCGACGAGCACAACGTGGCCAGCTTCGCGAGCGGTAGCCCGGCTGGATCGAACCCATAGTTCGGATAGAAATACTGGCCGAGCCCCTGCACTTGCCGCTCGATCACGATCACGCGGCGATCGCGCGGCGCCGTCTCGATGATCCGCTCGACGATCTCCGTCTTGTTCTCGATGTGGATCGACAGGATGACGATGTCGCACGCGCCGTAGTCGTAGGCCGCGCCATCCGCGTGGACCATCTCGATCGCGTCGCGGCGATAGCGCGCCGGATGCAGTGCGCACAGATGATCGACGAAACGCTCGCCGGTTCGTAGCGATTCCTCGCTGAGATCCAGCCCGACGATGCGCGCGCCGCTGAACGACTGCATGAACAGGAGCGAAAGCGGCATGCCGCCGGATCCGACCATCGCCACTGTCGAATCCGAGCACATGTCCGACAGGAATATCTCGGTCCGCGCGAGCAGCCGGTAAATCTCCGCGTAGTACTCCTTGATGATTAGGAGCAGCCCCTCGCTCGACGGCCCCGCGCGCAACACGTCGCTCATCTGCCGCTCGAAGCGGACCTCGTTGTCGAGCGACAGCGCCTGAAAGCGCTTCATGTATTCGCGCACCGTCGCGTCGCGCAGGAAGCGTTCCGTCTCATGCGCATCGAGCACGGGAGACAGCAGGTAGTTGCGGATCAGCAGCGTCTTCGCGAAACAGGCGCGCAGATCGTGCCGGTCCGGCGACACGAACATCTCGTCTATCCAGCGATGAATCTGGGTCTTCACAAAGTCGATACGGTGCTGGGTATCGTTGGCCGCACAATGCGGCGCGAGCGGCAGGTTGGTCAGCATGTCGGTGTCGATCCAATCTCGGGTTGTGGGGCGCCGGCGAGCCGGCGTCAGATCCATGCCTTCGGCAGCGCGGCGAGGCGTTCGCGCGCCATCGGGCGAGTCTGGCCGAATGGCGGGTGCGCTTTCTTCTGCAATGCGTGCGCGAGCATCGTCGGCATCCGGGCAAACAGGAACACCGGCGTGGCAAGCACGGCGGGCACGCCGAGTTCGAGCAGGATCGCTGCGGCGGCCGCATCGATGTTCGGCGGCAGGCCGCGCACGTCCTGCATCGTGTCGCACACCGCCCGATACGCGTCGAACGCCGCCCCGCCGACACCCAGCCGCGCCGCGTGGTGCTCGAGCGCGGCGGGCCGCGGGTCGCGCTCGAGCAGCGGGTGGCCGAAACCCGGAATCCGGTCGCCCGCACGCACACGTTCGGCGACGCAATCGCGAATCTCGGCGGACGTCTTGCCGACGAGGCGCGCGAGAAAGCGCGTCGCGTCGCTGCAGGCGCCCACGTGCGCGGGGCCACTGCCCGTCAAGCCCGCGATCAGGTTCAAGTCGACGCTCGCGTAGGTGCTGGCCGAGAAGCGCGGCAGCGCGATGGTGGGCGCGACGAGGCCGAAGCCGCCGTGCAGCGCAACCAGCAGAACATCGAACAGGCTGGCCTGCGCGTCGCGGGACGCACCGCCGCCCAGGCAGTCCAGCACCGCCGCGCTGAAGCCGCGCGTGGCGCCTGCCGAGGGCGTCCGGGCCGCCGTCTCGCAGGACACCTCGCGCCACACCGACAGCAGGCGCGGCAACGCGGCGACGATGCCCAGGCCCGTTGCGATCTCGGCGCCCTGCCCGATGTCGCGCAACGCTTCGGGCAACGCGACCGGCCGCGCGGGCGGCCCGTCGGCGAGCCCGGCCGCGACGGCCGCCGCGAGAAACACCTCGGGCCGGCGCTGGCGGCGCGCCAGCTGCGCGGCAAGCAGGCCATCCTCGGGCGCACCGTCGTCAGCCAGCCGCGCCGCCAGCGCGCGATCGAGCGCGCGCACGTCGGCGGCGTCCGGCATCCGGCCCGTGAGCACGTGCAGGATCGCGGCGGTGAAATCGACGGACTCGATCAGTTGCAGCAGATCGACACCCCGCACGGTGAGCCGGTCGGGCGCGATCGACACCGCGTCGATCTCGCATTCGTCGCGCGCGGCGCGCGGCCGGACAGCCTCCCGCGCCGGCAGGTCAGGGTCGAGTCGCATCGGCGGGCCTCGTTTACTGCCGCGCCGGCTTCGCGATCAGCACCTCGAAGCCGATCGCGAGCATCCCCGATCCCTTCGACACTTGCGCGTACTCGCCGATACCGGCTTCGCGCAGCTGCTCGATCGACTCCGCCACCGTGAACTTGCCGTCGAGATGGACCGGATGGACGTTCGCGGCCGCGCGCCGCTCGTTGAAGAACGCGAGCGCCTCCGGATCGGGATCGCTGCAGGGCTCGTGAATCAGCGCGAAGCCGCCGGGTGCGAGCGTGCGGAAGATCTCGCGGTACGCGCCGACAGGATCGGCCCAGTGATGCACGACCGAGCGGCCGATCACCGCGACGAACGTCGCGTCGTCGAACGGCAGCGCATGCACGTCGCCCGCGCGGATCTCGATGCGCTCGCCCAGCCCTTCCGCGCGCACGTTCTGCTCGGCGCGCTGCACCATGTCGTCGAAATAGTCGACCCCGACGAAGCCCAGCGGCGCGAGCGACGGGACGCGAGCCAGTTCGATCAGGGTACGCGCGGTGCCGGTGCCGACGTCGAGCAACCGGCCCGACGCGATGCGCCGCTGCGCGAGTTCGTGCTCGACGCGTTGCACGAGATTGCGGTTCCATTCGAGCGTGAACGCGTCGACGTAATGATCGTAGGTGTCGGCGTTGACTTCGGCGGGGGTGTTGGTACGCATGCAGGTCTCCAGTCGTGAGGTCGAGGGGTAAGGCAGCCGCGGATTCATCCGACGGCGTGGCGCGCGCCGGCCGGTGCGGCGGCGGGTGCCGCGCCGAGCCTGCGCATGAGCCGCAGGAAGATCGTCAGGTACACCGTCTGGCGCACGACGCTCACGCCCGCGAGCAGCGCGAACAGCTGCGTGAGCGCGAGATGATGCGTGACACCGAGATAGATCGCGCCCGGGGTGACGATCCAGGAAAAGAACAGGCCGAGCGCCATCGCGTACGCCGGGCGTTCGAGGATCTGGAAGCAGCCCGTCACGAGGTTCGTCAGCAGATAGCTGAAGACGAACAGCGGCACATAGTCGAGCAGCGCACTCGCGACGGCGATCACGCCGGCGTCGGATGCGAGAAAGCGCAGCGCGAGCGCGCGCAGCAGGAAGAACGCGATGCTGATCGCGGCCGTGAACAGCACACCCAGCAGCATCACCGACTGCAGCGCCGCGCGGGACGGCGCCCGGCTGCGCACGAGATGGCCGATCCGGATCATGAAGACCATGCTCAAGCCCTTGATCAGGATGAAGCCGATCGTCATCAGCTCGAAGCCGATGCCGTAGCCGCCGATCGCGCGCACGCCGTAGCGGGCGATCATCGAATAGACGGCTGTGTTCGCGAGGAAGGTCAGCGTCTCGAGCGCGGCCGACGGTACGAAGATGCGCAGCAGCCGGCGCTGCGTCGGCCACTCCACGCCGGGGCGCGGCAACGCGACCTGCTCGCGGCGCAGCCGGGGGCGGATGCATCCGATGCTCCAGCCGAGGTACAGGCTTTTGGTGATCCACGCGGTCAGCGCGAGGCCGAACAGCTGCAGCGTCGGATGCTGGCCGAACAGCCCGAACACGAGCAGCGGGTCGAGCAGGTTGTTGATCACGCCGCACACGATGCTGATGCGCGCGGGCGACTTGGTGTCGCCATACGTGCGCATCGCCGCCGAAAGCGTGGTGCTGAGCAGCGTGAGCGGGAAGCTGCCGATGACGAGCGCGTAGTAGCCGAACATGCGGTCGCCGTGGAACTGACCGCCGGAAATGAACATCATCAGCGGCGCCCGCGTGCCGATCAACGCCAGCACGACCAGCACGCCGATCCCGCCCGCGAACACCAGGCTTTGCACGAACAACCGGCCCTGGTCCGCACGGGGTGCCTTGGCGAACACCGCGACGAACGATTCCTCGAAGCTCTTGCTGAGGAGGAACATGAAGGTGACGACGCTGCCGTTGACGAGCGCGAGCAGCGCCATGTCCTCGGCCGGCAGGTCGCGGATCCAGCGATAGTCGAACAGCGTCATGCAATAGCCCGCGATCGACGACAGCACCATCGGATAGAGCATCAGCCAGGTCGCACGCACCTCGGCCGCGAACTGCCGTATGCGTTCGGCGCGCGACGCGCCCGACGCGACGGGCGTGGCGGTGGCGCGATCATCGGACATGAGCGTGCCTCTCGTCGATCAGGCGCGGCAGCTTCTGGCGCGCCGAGAAGCGCAACGCATCGCGGCCGAGCACGTCGAGGCGGCCCTCGCCCTTGTCGATGCACTCGCGCACGTCCTCGATCTCGAGCAGCGCGCCGGCGAGCCGTGGCGCGAGCGGTGCGAGTTCGTCGTCGGCCAGGTCGACCGCGACCTTCAGGCAATCGCGCCCCTGCGCGTCGGCGCCCAGGCGGAACTGGCAATCGAGCGGTCGGCCGGCGCACGCCGCGAGCCGATCGGCGAGCAGCGCGACACTGACGAGATTGCCCGCGAACTTGAAGCGCTGGTCCGCACGGCCCTGCAGCACGACGACGGACCCTGCCTCGCCGCACGCGCAGCGCACCGACGGTCCGATGCGCACGCGATCGCCGATCCGGTAGCGGAGCATCGCGAGGCCCGGGTTCGCGCGGCTCGTGACGAGCAACTGGCCGTCCTCCTCCTCGAGGAAGAACCAGTCGTCGAGCACGTGGTAATGCCCGTCATCGCAGTGCGGCGTGTGATAGCCGAGAAAGCCCGTTTCGGTGGTGCCGTACAGTCCGAAGAATTCGGCATTGCGCCAGCAGCGCCGCACGATCTCGCGCTTGCGCGCGGGGAACGCCTCGCCCGTGTAGAGGATCTTCGTCACGTCGAGGTCGACGCCGTGCGCGTCGAGCAGCCGCAGGCATTGCAGCACGCTCGTCGGCGTGCCGACCAGGACGTTGGGACGGGTGCGGCCGATCAGGTTCAGCATCGCGGGCAGATCGGCGCCGTAGGCGTCCAGCCGCCCGATCGGCAGCACGTTCGCACCGATCGCCTCCAGCAGCCGGTTCACGCCGTCGTACAGCGTGGAAAAGCCGCCGGCGGTGAACAGGTTCGCCACCCGGTCGGTCGGCGCGAACACCCTGCCCGCCAGCGCGTTCGCGAGCGCCCGGCCATAGGTCGCATCGGGCCGCTTGCGCGATGTCGCGCTGAGCAGCAGCTTGGCTTCGCCGCTCGTGCCCGACGTGGTGTAGAACGTCGCGCCGGCGAGACCGTCGTGATCGAGGCGCTCCAGCACGCGCCGTTTCAGGTCGTCCGCGGTCTCGATCGCGACCTGCGCGCGGAACGCCGCGTAGCTGGCCACGCCCGCCGGCAGCAAGCGCGCATAGTGGGCATCGTACGAAAGCGCTTCGCTCACGGCGGAGGAATCGAAGCGGGTCGTGCGGTCGGACATCGTGGGCTCCAGGTTCAGGCGGCCGTCATGCGCTTTCGCGCAGGAGACGCAATGAGATCTTCCCCGTGCTGGTGACGGGAAGGTCGTCGACGAACCGCACGTCGGCGATACGCGGATACAACGGAAAGGCGGCCCGGTAGCGGCTCAGGATCCTCGCCTCGAAATCCACGTCCGCGCTGGCCGGCGACGGACGGGGCACGACGAACACGGTCAGCGCGCCAGTCTGCGGATCGGCGAGAAAATAGCTTTTCGCGATGTCGTCGAACGCATCGAAGTGCTGGTGCAGCAGGCTGACGTTGATGAGCCGGCCATTGCACTTGACCGTCTCGTCCTTGCGGCCGACCCAGAACACGATGCCGTCGTCGCGGCGAAACACGAGGTCGCCGGATTCGAGCGTCGTGAATCGCTGAAGACTGCCGTCGGGCAGCAGATAACCATGCATCGCGTACGGCGTGCGGTAATGCAGATGGCCGGTTTCGCCGGGCGCGCACGGCCGGCCCTGCGCGTCGACGATCGACAGCTCGATGCGTGGATCGATCGGACGGCCCGGCGCGACGACGCCCTCGAAGCAGTACGAATCCAGCCGCGGCAGGTCGTCCGGCGTGAGCAGCAGCGCGAAGATCCGCGGCCCGGACTCCGTCTGGCCGAAGTTGTTCCAGACGCACGCACCGAGCGCGAGCAGGCGGCGCACCTGCGCCGCGTAGATGCGGTCGGAAGCATTGAGCACGACGATCCCGTCGAAACGCACGCCGGGCGTCGCCTCGGCCAGTTCGCACACGCGCTCGGCAATGCTGCGGATCAGCGGTGCGAAGCGGATCCGGCCACTGCAGAGGTAACCGAGCACCTCGTGCGCGGTCAGCGACGCCCGTTCGAGCCAGACGGTCGCGCCGGCCAGCAAGCCGTTCATCAGCGTCGAGAAGCCGTACATGTAGTGCGTCGGGAACATGCACAGCACGCCGTCGCCGGGCTGCACGCCCAGATAGCGGCCGACCGCCAGCGCGTTCTCGACGAGTTGCGCCTCGTCGTAGACGACCAGCTTGGGCGCGCTCGTCGTGCCCGAGGTCATGAAGACGATCTGCGCGCGCGGCGCGTCGGTGTCGGCCCACGCGTCGGCGTCGTGCCCCGTCTCTTCCGCATCGGCCGCCGCCGGGTCGAGCACGACAACCGGCAGCCCGTCGCAGGCGATCGACCGGGTCGCGACCACCGCGAGTGCGTCGAGCCGATATTGGCGCAGCGCGGCGGACAGCATCCTCGGGTCGCACAGGACGATCCGGCAGCCGAGCGTCGACGCGAGCAGCGTGAACAGGAAATAGTCGAACCCCGAGAATCCGACCGCGATCAGACGGCTGCGCCCGCGCAGCTGCGGTTCCAGGGCGCCGAGCGCCCGCCGGGCGGCGCGCACCCGCGCGCGCAGGTCCCCGGCGGTCAGGCTCGCGCCATGCAACATGATCCGCCAGCTCGCATCGCGGGCAAGCAGCGACGCGAACTTCATGCGGCCGCTCCTTCCAGCACGAGCGAGGCGGCGAGCCCGCCCATGCCGAACGAGTTCTTGAGCACGCGCCGCGCGTCGCTCGGCGTCGCCGTGCGCACCACGTTGACGGGACACTCCGGCGCCTGCTCGTCGAGATTGACGGTCGCGGGAATGAAGCGCTCACGCAGCCCGATCACGGTGTTGAGCACCTCCATCGCACCCGCCGTCGCGATCAGGTGGCCGTGCTGCGACTTGTTGGCGGTGACGGGCATCTCGGGCCGCATCGGGAAGATCGCGCAGATCGCCTCGGACTCGTGCTTGTCGTTGAGCACCGTCGACGTGCCGTGCGCGTTGACGTAGTCGATATCGGCTGGCGCGCATCCCGCGTCGTCCAGCGCGCGCTGCATCGCGAGCCGCATCTCGAGCGACTGCAGGTGCGGAATCACGATGTGTTCGGCGGCCAGACTCGCACCATAGCCGGCAACGCGCGCGAGCGGCGTGTCGCCGCGGGCGCGCACGGCCGATTCGCGCTCGATCAGGAACAGCACCGCGCCTTCCGCGAGCACGAAGCCCGAGCGACGCACGTCGAACGGCCGCGAACGATGCCGGGGGTCGAGGTTCAGGTCGGTCGAGATCACGTCGAGCGATTCGAGCCTCGCGAGGTTGAGCGGATTGACCTTGCCGGATACGCCGCCGACGATGGCCGCGTCGACACGCCCCTGGCGCAGCGCGAGCATGCCCATCCCGATCGCCTGCAGCGACGCCGAGCACAGGCCCACATGCGCAAGCGCGCATCCGCTGAACGGGATGTGGCGATGGATCGCGCCGAACACGGAGGTCGCGTCGCCGCTCACGAATTCGCTCATGCGCATGTGCGACACGAGCACCTGGATCAGCGCGTCGCGCGATTTGTCGCCGTTGACCTTGTCGACGAGCTCGAGCGCGCTCTGCACGTCGGTAGCCGGCACGTCGACGCCGACCAGGCAGCCGATGCGTTCGGGCGCGTAGTCGCGCGCGACGAACGGCGCCTGCGCGAGCAGGCGTGCGGCGGCGAGATCGCCGTACAGCTGTTCGGCCGAGATCCGCCGCGCCGATGGCCAGCGCACCCGTTCGTTACCTTCCTCGGGTACGCCCGCATGCTGGGTCGTATAGGTCGAGCAATCGAACTTCTCGATCCTGCGAATGCCCGAGCGGCCTTCGCGCAGCGCGGCGTGGAGCGCGTCGTAGCTGCCGCCGAGCGGCGTGACGGCGCCGAATGCGCTGATCACGATTGCGTCCGATCGCGGCTTCATCGCCCCACCCCGCTCAGTTTGCGCACGAGGATCGCGCCGAGGCCCGACGACACGCCGATACCGTTGACCAGCACGGGCGCGCCGACGGGTATGGCCGGGTCCGCGATCGCCAGGACCAGGTCGATCAGGTTGTTCGCCCGCCCGGTGTAGCCGACGTGCGGCTTGTACGCGTGCATGACGGCATTCGGCCAGGCGTTCTGCACGGCGTTGCGCTCGGCCTTGCCCAGCGAGGGTTCGCCGTTCTGGTACAGCACGACGTGCGGCACGCCGAGCGCGGCCTCGCCCGGAAAGCGGGCGAACAGCCTCGACCAGTCGCCGCTCGACACGGACGTATCGGGCTTGTACAGCGAATGGACGTCGAGCACCTGCGCGCAGGGCGCGCGCCCCTCGCGCGGCGCACCTTCGACGACCACGCCGACCGCCCCGAACGCCGGGATGATGCCGACCGGGTGCGACGCGGTGCGCAGCAGGCCCATCTTCTCGAACGCGCCGACGTTGTCGGGCGCCGTCATGTCGCCGACCGCCGCGATGATCGCCCGGTCGATCGCGCCGCCCTCGATCTGCCGGTGCGCCTCCTCGAGCGCACACAGGCTGGTCAGCGACATCCGCTGCAGCGGATAACCTTCGCCGCGCAGTTCGAATAGCTTCGAGATCTGGTACAGCGCGTTGGTGGTCAGCAGGCGCAGCATGTCGAGCGGATTCAGGTGCGCCTTGACCTCGCCGAAGTACCCGCAGCTATCGACACCGCGACGCTCGTGCAACGGCGCGAGCACGGCCATCGTCGCATCCTCGCCCTCGACGCCGGTAAACACCGCGAACCGCTCGCGCTCTTCGGCCGTGTAGGGCCGGCCGGCCGACGCCGCGTCGAACGCCTCGGCGGCGACTTGCAGCGCGAGACGCGAACTCGGATTCAGCAGCGAACGGTCCTCGCGCGCCATGCGCTGTACGAGCGGGAACGGCAAGTTGACGCGCGCGTAGTCGCCGGGCTTCGCTGCCGGCGCGAGCGGTTCGCGCTCGGCAAAGTCGACGTCCAGCAGCGACGCGATGTCGGGAAAGGCGGCCGTCGCGATGCCGAGGCCGGTGATGTACGACATGGCAAATCCCCATTCACGTGAGTCGGGAATCGATCGGGTGCGAGACGCCGCGCCGCGCGGCGCGGCGTCCCTGCAATGCGGCGGGAAGGCCCCGGTCAGCTGAACTGCGCGATGCGGCGCTCGATGTAGTTCACCGAGAAGTGCTCGTAGAGGTCCTGCAGGCTGCATTTCTCGTGGCCGTTCCAGCTCATCACGTCGCACACCTGCTGCCAGCCGGCATCGGTCCATTCGGTGCCGGTGTGGTATTGCGGATCGAGCAGCATCCGGTTGAACGGCCACAGGTTTTCGAGGCTGATGCGGTTGTCGACCTTGTCCTTGAGCTCGTAGCACAGGTCGACGTAATCGATCGAGCTCATGTTCAGTTCGCGGAACAGCGACGCGGAGTCGGCCACCTGCTCGGGACCGCTCAGATAGAGGATTTGCGCGACGATGTCCTTGATGTCTTCCTTCATGCTCCACTCTCCTTGAGTCACGGGGTCAGCCACTGATGTTTTCGCCATTGCCGAGATCGATCACGCTTCCGGTCGTTGCGAGCGAGCCGTTCGCGAGCAGAAGGACCGCGCGCGCAACCTGGTCGGGCTCGAGGATCTTCCGCATCGGAATCTGGCGATAGAACGCCGCCGCGTCCTGCGACGCGAGAAAGCGCTCGAACAGGTCGGAGCGCACGAATCCCGGCGCGACCGCGTTGACGCGCACGCCGAAGCGCGCCATCTCGAGCGCGAGGGTTTTCGTGAAACGCTCGATCGCCGCCTTCGACGCGCCGTACGCGCCGTTACCGACCTTCGGCTTGCGCGCGGCAATCGACGACACGTTGACGATCGCCCCGCGCCGGCGCGCCTGCATCCCTTCTCCGAACGCATGGCAAAACGCCATCGTCGCGCCGAGGTTGATCCGCAACGCTTCCCAGTAGCGGGAGAACGAGTCGCCGATCAGCATCGCGTCGTCGTTGATGCCCGCGTTGTTCACGAGCACGTCGACGGCCGCCTCCGCGTTCACGCGGTCGGCGAACGCCTGCACGGCTGCCCAGTCGCCACCGTCGACGCGAAAGCCCCGCGCCGCGCCGTCGTATGTGCGCTCCAGCGTTTCGGCCAGCTCGGGATTCGATCGATAGGTGAAGTAGACGGCATGGCCGTCGGCGATCAGCGCATCGACGATCGCGCGCCCGATCCCGCGGGTGCCGCCCGTGACAATCGCAAGTTTCGTCATGCGTGGTGCTCCCAGCTGAGGATGCCGTCCATCACGCTTTGGCCGTCCGCATTGCGCAGCTCGACGTGCGCGGTGGTACGCGCGCCGTCCTGCTGCAGGCGCCGCAGGCGCGCGCTCAGGCGCTGGCCCGGCCGCACCGGGCAGATGAAGCTGACCTTGCGCAGCGTGAGCGGCGGGTGCGGGCGGTCCGCCGCGAGACCGAGCGCGTCGAACAGCATCGCGATCGCGAGGCTCAGGCTGAACGAGCCGGGCAGCACGGGAAATTGTTCGAAGTGCTCGTCGAAGAGCGGTGCGGCACTCGCCACGTCGATCACGCCGAAGTGTTCGCCGGCGATCGTGGCCGCCGGCGTCGCGGTGGCGGCCATCACGGCCGTTCTCCCGGCGCGGCGGACGCGGGCCGGCGAGCCGGCATCAGCGCGACGAACACGGTGCCCGACGCGACGGCCGGATACATGCCGGCGTCGGCGTCGCGCGCCGATACCTCGACACGGTATCCATCGCCGTGTTTCGCGACGGTGCCGGCCAGCGCGAGCCGCGGATAGCCGTCGACGTGGCTCAGCGTCAGTTCGCGCAGCTGCGCCGGCACCATCAGCGCCGGCTCGCCGTGCATCGCGCGCGCCGCCTTGACCGCGAACTGATGCAGCGCTTCGATGACAAGGAGCGCCGGTCGCGCGCTTGGCCAGTCGCGATACCGTCGCGGATCGGCGTCGCCCGCGAAGCGCGCGGGATCGGACGGATCGCGGATCACTCGACAAAGGGCAAGAAAGCCTGGCCGCGCCGTCTCGCTCCCCCTCTCAAACCTGGTATGGCTCATTGTTATGCCTTGTTATATCTGTGTTTTGGCTTCCCGAACCCCGGCGACCGCTCTCACATCGGCCGGTGTCGTGCGAATCGACTGCTGATTGGCTGCGAGTGTATCGATTCGTCGTCGAAAGAAACGATCATGCGACCAATTGCAGAAACGGGCGACGAACCGCGCTTGGCGCCGATGGAATGCAACGCGGGTGCGCCCGACCGCGCGCCGTGCCGGTGCGCGCAAGCGGGCGCGGCCGGCCGCCGCTCGTCGGGGAGGAATGCCGTTCGTCCGCGCGTTCCGCCATTCGTCGCACCGCGCAATACGGGGGAGCGGTTCCCGCTAAGGTGGCGACATCGATCAGATACCCCGGGAGGCGCCCGTGTTAGCGGCCAGCTTGAGTTATGTCACGAAAACCTATGGAACAGGTACGCTCGCCGTCGCGGCGGCCGACGATGCGTCGCTCGATATCGTCGCGAACCGCTTCACGGTGCTGTCCGGCCCTTCCGGCAGCGGCAAGACGACGCTGCTCAATCTGCTCGGCGGCATCGATCGCCCGACGCGTGGCGCCATCACGGTCGCGGGCCAGCGGATCGACGCGATGAACGAAAACGGGCTGGCGGATTTCCGCGCGCGCCACGTCGGGTTCGTCTTCCAGTCGTTCAACCTGCTGCCCGTGTTCAGCGCGTTCGAGAACGTCGAATATCCGCTGACCCTCCTCGGCGTCGCCCGCGCGCGACGACGCGAGCAGGCGCTCGCGCTGCTCGACGCCGTCGGCATGGGTAACATGGCGCATCGCCGGCCCGGCCAGCTGTCGGGCGGCCAGCAGCAGCGCGTCGCGATCGCGCGCGCGCTTGTCACCGAGCCGGCGCTCGTGCTGGCCGACGAGCCGACGGCCAACCTCGACAGCGCGACGGGCGCGGCCATCATCGGGCTGATGCGCACGATGCAGCGCGAGCGGGCGACGTCGTTCGTCTTTTCGTCGCACGATCCGCAGGTGATCGCCGCCGCGGACGACGTCGCGATGATCCGCGACGGGCGCGTGGTCGAAGTCCGTTCCGTTGCGTCGCGCGAGGAGGCCTGCCAATGAGCCTCTGGGTTCTCGCCTTCCGCAACCTGTTGCGCAATCGCCGCCGCTCGTCGACGACGCTGCTCGCGATGATCGTCGGCCTGACCGCGATCCTGCTGTTCGGCGGCTACGCGCGCGACATCAATTACGGACTCCAGACCAGCTACGTGCGCCAGGGCGGCCATCTGCAGATCCAGCACCGCGACTATTTCCTGTACGGCAGCGGCGACCCCGTCTCGTACGGGATCGGCGATTACGGCAAGGTCATCGATACCGTGCTCGGCGACCCGGAGCTGGCAAGCAAGGTCACGGTCGTGACGCCGGTGCTGACGATCAACGGTATCGCCGGCAACTTCGCGGCGGGCGTATCGCGCACCGTCTCGGGCAGCGGGATCGTCGTTGCCGACCAGAACCGGATGCGGCAGTGGAACGACTACGGTTTCGCCGACCGGCCGACGCCCGTCGCGCTGACCGGCAGCGCGCCGAACGCCGCCGTGATCGGCACCGGTGTCGCACGCGTGCTGCACCTTTGCGACGCGCTGCGTGTGCCCGGTTGCCGCGATCCGGCGGCCGCCGCCCCGGCCGACGCGTCGGACCTGCCCGACGACATCGCGTCGCTCTCGCGGGCCGAGACCGCCGCGAAGCCCGCGCACCCCGCCGGCCTCGCCCGTCTCGAACTGCTGACGTCGAATGCGTACGGTGCGCCGAACGTCGCCGCACTGTCGGTGATCGCGGCGCAGAAGCAAGGCGTCAAGCAAATCGACGACATGTTCGTGCAGGTCCATCTGCCGCAGGCGCAGCAACTCGTCTACGGCAGCGGCCCGAATGCGAAGGTGACGTCCGTCGTCGTGCAGCTCAGGCACACGGCCGACCTGCCGGCCGCGCGCGCGCGCATCCAGACGCTGCTGCGCACCCGGCTCGCCGGCGAGCCGCTCGAGGTGCTCGGCTTCGCGACGCTCAATCCGCAGTACGGCCAGGTCACCGGTATGTTCGGCGCAATCTTCGGTTTCATCGCGGTGCTGATCGCCACGATCGTGCTGTTTACGGTGGGCAACACCATGAACATGGCCGTGATGGAGCGCACGCACGAGATCGGCACGCTGCGCGCGCTCGGCCTGCGCGGCGCCGGCATTCGCCGCCTGTTCGTCTGCGAAGGCTGCCTGCTCGGCCTGTGCGGCGCGGTCGCAGGCACCCTCCTCGCACTCGCGGCGGGCTTCGCGATCAATCGCGCCGGCCTGCACTGGACGCCGCCCGGGCAGACCGACCCGGTCGCGCTGTCGGTGCGCGTGTGGGGCGAGTTCGGGATGATCGCGCGCTACGCGCTCGGCGTGACGATCGTCGCGACGTTCTCGGCCTGGCTGCCCGCGCGCCGCGCGGCGCGCCTGCCGATCGTCGACGCACTGCGCTTCGCCTGACCGGGAGACCGACACCATGACATTGCCCATCCGGATCGCGCGCGCCGCCGCGCTGCTGCTGGCGCTCGCCGCCACCGCCGCCGCCGCGGACCCCGCGGCGCAACAGCTGCTCGCGCAAAGCGACGCCGTGCGCAACCCCGACAAGCCGTTCGGCCTGACGACGACCCTGCTCGAATTTCGCAATGGACAGCAGACCGACGCCGAGATCCTGAAGGTCTACTCGAAGGCGGACCCGGCGACCCGCCAGTTCCGCACGCTGGTGCAGTTCGTCGCCCCTGCCCGCGACGCGAACAAGCTGATGCTGAAGAGCGGCAACGATCTGTGGTTCTACGATCCGTCCAGCCAGGCCAGCGTGCGGATCTCGCCGCAGCAGCGTTTGCTCGGCCAGGCCGCGAACGGCGATGTCGTGACGGTCAACTGGGCGAACGACTACGACGCGTCGCTCGCCGGCGAGGAGGACGTGGCGGACGGCGAGCACCAGACCCGGCACTGCTACCGGCTGCACCTGACGGCGCGCGCACCGGATGTCACGTATCACGCGATCGACCTGTGGATCGCGAGCGACACCAAGCGGCCGGTCAAGGCGCGCTTTTTCGCGGCGAGCGGCAGCGTGCTGAAAATCGCCTACTACCGGCACTACCAGGAGCAGCTGGGCGCGGCACGGCCGACGGAAACCGTGATCATCGACGGCCTCGATCCCGGCTGGGTCACGGTGATGCGCTACTCGGACTACGCGTGGCGCGACATTCCGGACGCGTGGCTGCAGCGCGCGTACCTGTCGCGCTTCAAGGCCGACTGAGCGATGGCGCGATCCCGGGTCGCGGCGCTGGTCTGCGCGGCCGGCCTCGCGGCCACGCAGCCCGCGCTCGCGGCGGGCGACGCGGACGGCGACGCGCTGCGGCTCGCCGACACGGCGACTGCCGCGCCCGTGGCCCCGAGCAACTGGCGCGGCACGTTCGAGGCGGCTGTGGCGAACTACACGGCGGCGAGCCAGACCGGACCCGTGACGCTCGACGACAACGCGCGCGTGTCGAATACGCTGTCGTACGACGGCACGTTCGGCAACTGGCGGGTGATCCTGTCGAATCGCTTCGATGCGGGATGGCGCGCGGGCACGTCGCAGTACAACGCGGTCGACACGCTGAAGCAGGCCTATGTGAGCTGGCAGGCAAGCCCGAACGCGATCGTCGACGTCGGCCGCGTCAACCTGCGCGAAGGTGTCGCGTCGGGCTTCAATCCGACGGACTTCTTCAAGGCCGGCGCGCTGCGCTCGGTGGTGTCGATCGACACCGAGAGCCTGCGCGAAAACCGCCTCGGCAGCGTGATGGCGCGCGGGCAGCTGCTGTGGAACGGCGGCTCGGTCACCGCGCTGGTGTCGCCGCGGCTCGACACGCACCGGAACGACGCGACCTTCAATCCCGACCTCGGCGCGACGAACGCGCGCACGCGCTACATGCTGAGCGGATCGCAGCGCCTGTTCGGCGACTTCGCGCCGCAGTGGCTGCTGTACGGCGGCGAAGGCATCGCGCCGCAGCTGGGCCTGAACGCCACCACGCTGATCGACAACTCGACGGTCGGGTTCCTCGAATACGCGATCGGCCGCGGCAGCGCGACCGCGGACTTCGCGCAGGCTTCGTCGTCATGGACCTCGAAGCTCGCGACGGGCGTCACCCATACCTTCGCGAACAAGCTGTCGTTGACGTTCGAGTACGACTACGACGGCGCCAGCGCGAGCGCCGCCGCCTGGCGTGCGCTACAGGGCGACCCGTCGCGATACTGGCGCTATCGCGACACGGCGAGCGTCGCGCAGGAGCTGATGACGCGGCACTCGCTGTTCGTCTACGCGTCGATGCCCGACGTCTTCGTCCAGCATCTGGCGCTGGCCGCGATGGCGCGCTACGACCTCGACGATCACAGCTATTTCACGTGGCTCGAGGCGCGCTATCACTGGCCGCGCACGGACTTCGCCGTGCAATGGCAGAGCAACCACGGCTCCGCGCGCAGCGTCTACGGCGGGCAGGCGCAAAGCGAGATCGTGCAGGGGATCGTGACGTTCTTCTTTTGAGCGGGCGGCGGCCGCGGCGATGCGCGGCCTGACGGCGCCGGGGATCGAGGCCGACGGACAGGTTGCTTCATGGCGCGGAAAACGAATCGCCCGGCGCAATGCGTCGGGCGCGGAAGAAGATCGCGGCGCGAGGGCCGCCCTCACGGGCGACCGTGCCGGTTCAGCGCCGGTTCAGCGCGACTCGAACGCCGGCGCGGCGCCTTCGTCGGACGATCCGTTCGCATGACGGATACAGCGCGTGACCACGTTGATCGCGCGTCCGAGCGGCATGCCGACGAGCAGGCCCCAGACCGCGAACGACAGGATCGCGAAGGTTCCGGTGGCGGCCCACGGCCGCGACGTGGCGATCGCGTAATGAATGAACGTCTCGGCGACGAAGGTCATGAGCAGCGTGACCAGCAGGCTCGCGTCGCCGGGCAGGCGCACGAGCATGCCTTCGGGCCCGGTCCGGAACTGCAGCCGCCAGCGGCGCGCGTGGAACCAGCCGCCCGTCGCGCCCAGCACGAGCGCAGCCAGCGCGGCCGCGTAGGCATCGCCCCCCGCCCGCGGAAACAGGTGGCCGAGGCTCGACAGGCCGAGCCCGACGAACACGATCGGAAACAGGATCGGACGCACGGGCCGGACTTCGCGCGCGAAGCAGCGCTTCACGCCGATATAGACGAGCACGCAGAACAACACGTAGACGTAGGACGGGAGATGTTGCATGGGGTACCTGTTCGGAAGCGCCGCGCGCGGCGGATATGTCGACGACTATAGCGGCCGGAAGGTCCGCCTGCCGCGCTTTGCGATGAACGGCGGGAATCGGCCGATGAACGGCGCCTGCGTCCGGCGAATGTCCGTGCGGGGCCGCTTCGTCGTCGCGCCAGCCCACGCGCGCTGCTGCATTGCAACAGCCCGACGGCACGGCACATCCGCGCCGGGCGCCTGCGCGAATCGAAGCCGTCGCGCAGGCGTCGCGGCCGATTGCCGGTGGTGACGCTGTCGCGAATTACGTTACCATCTCCGCTATCCGCACTCGCTCGCTGCCATGCAAAGCAGGCTCCTCCCATTCCTGTCGTCCGCGCCGCATGTTGGCCCCGCCCATCGCGGCCGATCGCTGCTGGGCCTCCTTGTCTTCAACACCGGTGTCGGACTGATCTTCTGGGCCACCCGCCGCAACGAGGCGCTGCTGCCGTACCTGGTCGTCGCGAACGGCATCGGTTTCAGCGCGATGCTGCTCAGCTTCGCCGCCGACAGGCTCGTGCGCGGCAAGCTGGCACTGGTGCCGAAGATCCTGATCGTCGCGCCTGCCAGCGTGTTCATCGGTTTCGAGATCGCGGCATCGACGATCGGGCACGTTCCGCACCTGATCGGACATGCGGGTATCAAGGTATGGCTGGCCTACGGTTCGTCGTTCGTTATCGCCGGTGCGGCCTGCGCATTCGTCTCGGTGTTCGTGCAGGCCGCGCGCATGCGCGCGTCGCTCGAAACGCAGCGGCGCGAGGCCGCCGAGGCGCGCCAGGCCGAAACGGCCGCGCGGCTCGCGCTGCTGCAGGCCCAGATCGAGCCGCATTTCCTGTTCAATACGCTAGCGAACGTGCAAAGCCTGATCGAACGCGATCCGACCCGCGCCACGACGATGCTCGACAGCCTGAACCGCTATCTGCGTGCGAGCCTGAGCCGGACGCGCGAGGCCACCTCCACCCTGGAGGAAGAGCTGGAACTGGTCGAGGCGCTGCTGAAGATCGCGACGATCCGGCTCGGCGAGGAACGCCTGCGCTATGCGATCGACGTGCCGGCCGCGCTGCGGGCGTTGCCGCTGTCGCCGCTCCTGCTGCAGCCCCTCGTCGAGAACGCGTTGCTGCACGGCATCGAGCCGTCGGTCGACGGCGGCGAAGTGCTCATTCGCGGCACGCGCAGCGGCGACCTGCTCGTCCTGAGCGTGAGCGACACGGGCGTGGGACTCGGCAACAGCGGCACGAAGCTGCACGGCGGCGTGGGGCTCGCGAACGTTCGCGCGCGGATGATCAGTCTTTATGGCGAGCGCGGCCGCGTGTCGGTCGGCGCGAATGCCGACGCCATGCGGGGCGTGACCGCAACCTTGCAGATCCCGATCGCCTGATATGCCGACCGCCCTGATTGCCGACGACGAACCCAACCTGTCCGCGGAGCTTGCCGCGCGCCTCGCGCCGCTGTGGCCGGAACTCGAGATCGTCGGGATGCCCCGCAACGGCGTGGACGCACTCGCCGAGCTGAATGCGAAGCGCCCGGATTTCGCGTTCCTCGACATCCGGATGCCGGGTATCGACGGCCTGAAAATCGCAAGTCTCGTACCGCACGTGCACATCGTGTTCGTGACGTCCTATGACGAGTATGCGGTCCAGGCGTTCGACCAGTCGGCGATCGATTATTTGCTGAAACCGGTGACCGACGAGCGCCTGCTGCGCTGCATCGTCAAGCTGCAGCGCGGCGGCCCGGCGCCCGCCGACACCGCCCTGCTGGCGCACGCGCGCGAGCAGCGGGATGCCGCGCCGATCCGCTGGCTGACCGTGGGCCTCCGGGACACGACGCGGCTCGTGTCGGTGGACGAGGTGCTGTACTTCCAGGCCACGGACAAATATACGGAGGTCGTGACCGCGGGCGAGCGGCACGTGATCCGCACGCCGCTCAAGGACATGCTGCAGCGGCTCGATTCCGAACGCTTCGCGCAGGTGCATCGCGGCGTAATCGTCGCCTATGCGGCCATCGATCACATCGAACGCGATCTGCTCGGCCGGCTGCGTATCCATTTGCGCGGGAACAACGACGTCCTGCCCGTCAGCCGCGCATGCGCGGGCCTCTTCAAGCAGATGTGACGCTCGGCGTCCCGTCTCGGCTCATGGCTGTCGCGGCAAACCGGCATGGCGACGTATTGCCGCGTGCAGAGAGGATCGCAAAGGATGGATGGCCTACGTTCACCCGTGACGGCGTCGAAGTGTGGAACTGCAGCGCGCGCAATGCCGCTGCGCACTTCGACGTTCAGTCCGCTCAGGAGGATCTGCCGATGAGCCAGCTTGTTCAGATTGCGCCGGGCGTCGTGTTCTCAGCCGATGTACTGGGTGTCGAGTGGGCGCGCAAGTATCGGCAGACCAACGCACATGCGAGTTCGAGTGAGGATCCGGAACCCGAACACCAGTCGAGCGGAACTACGCCGGAAAGCAACCCTGCGGCTCCGTCGAGCATGCCGGGCCAGATGTCGTTGTTGTAGGGAGTTATTCGGGCCCGACAGAACTGACGAGCGGGGCTCGGCAACTTGCATCATTGCTTGATCGCGATCTGATCAAAGCATGGTCATCGCAAGCATAGTTCCGACAGACATGACAAGCGTGCACGGGGTACTTTCCCGAAACAACCGAACACGCGGCTTTGCAAGTTCCAACGCCAAGTCTTTCAAGATGGCATTCCCAAAGTTTGCACCCAATGTTGATAACGCCCGGGCGCGACCGACACCCCGTTTACCCGCTATTGTAAGTAGGTGACTGTGTCCGGCGTTTCAGGGGGCGGTTCCACCCTTGATCGCCGCAAACATGGTTCCTGAGCACCGCTCGCGCTTATTGTGAGCGCCAACAGCTGCCCGAATACAGCATGACTGCAACCAATACGACGGGTCGCCCCGACGCGTGGCGATCGTCATCGACCCCAAGGAAACAAGATGCCGACATTGCACGTGATGTTGAAGATGGCACTCTACGTTTCGCTGATCCTGGCCACGCCAGGGCCGACCAATACCCTGCTGCTGTCCTCGGGAATCAAGGTCGGCTTCCGGCAATCGTCGCCGCTCCTGGTTGCAGAGGCATCGGGCTACGGCTTCGCGATATCACTGTGGGGTTTCTTCCTGGCGACATTCGCCGCCACACGGCCGTGGCTTTACGATGCGCTGAAGCTGGGGAGTTCGGCCTATATCTTCTATCTCGCCCTGCAGCTATGGAAAAGACCACACTTTGAAGACATCCAGTCGGACCCCATCGGCTTTCGCGACATGTTCGTCGCGACGACCCTGAACCCGAAGGCGTTGTTGTTCGCCACTGCGATCTTTCCCCCGCAGGCGTTCGTATCGGTTCCGTTCTATCTCTGCTCGATCGCGGTCTTCACCGTGCTCGCCGTCACGATCGGTTCGATGTGGCTGACCATCGGCGGCGCCTTGACGGCGCGCCGGTCTCTGGCCACACATACCGGAACGCTGCTTCGCGGTGCGTCGGTCGTGCTGTGGATGTTCGCGGGCACGCTGGTGTTTTCCGTACTCAACCGCTAGCGCCTGTCATGAACCTGTATTCATGCACGATCGCCTCGAAATAAACGCGGGGAGCAGATCAAGACCGCCGAAATACGCAAAGGTTGACATCTTTGTTTCGAAAATGGTGGCGACCTTATTTATTTCATGTGAATTCAGTCATTAATTTCTCACTCCTATACAACAAATTCGCCTGCTCGAACGCCAAAGATGAATAATCAAATTTCCGTTTTTAAAATAATCAAATAGCTTGTTTGGAAATATTCCGCCGATACTTTACTGGATTAACGATTCCTCTGGATCAGCTGATATTGATATGAAATTTTGCAAGGTATGTCATCGTTAACACTGCTATGGTGTATCGCAGAGGTGACGTGCACGGTATGGCAAGCCTCGGGAAGCTGACGTTGTCTGAGCATCTCGATGCGCTAATGGCGATTGCTGCATCGGCCAGTCAACCTGTTGATGCGGCATCCCTTACGCGGTGTGCCGCCGATGCGATGGGTGCCTCGCATTGTTCGATCATGCGTCTATTTGAACCGAGAGCGGAACAGCCTCGGACAAAACCCCGGGGATGCGGGCAAGGATGTCCGGATATTGCGTAAAGGGACGTCCCCCATTTAGCCGAACTTCGCTGCGATTCACTCTGCCTTCCTGGTGTCATGTGTCGTGAGGAGTCCGACACGTCATGACGCGTTACCGGACGAGTGGCGATCTCAGCTCGATAAGGCGGCACTATCCATTCAGGTTTCAAATCCTATGAGAAACGTGTCATGAGCAACCCGATCAAGAATATCGTCATCGTGGGCGGCGGCACCGCGGGCTGGATGGCCGCCTCGTACCTCGTCCGGGCACTCCAGCAACACACGAACATTACGCTCATCGAGTCTGATGCGATCCCCCGGATCGGCGTGGGCGAGGCGACCATCCCGAGCTTGCAGAAGGTGTTCTTCGACTTCCTCGGAATACCGGAGCGGGAGTGGATGCCCCAGGTGAACGGCGCATTCAAGGCCGCCATCAAGTTCGTGAACTGGAGGAAGTCGCCCGACCGCTCGCGCGACGATCACTTCTACCATTTGTTCGGCAGCGTGCCGAACTGCGACGGCGTGCCGCTTACCCACTACTGGCTGCGCAAGCGCGAACAGGGCTTCCAGCAGCCGATGGAGTACGCCTGCTACCCGCAGCCCGGCGCGCTCGACGGCAAGCTGGCACCGTGCCTGCCCGACGGCACCCGCCAGATGTCCCACGCATGGCACTTCGACGCGCACCTGGTGGCCGACTTCCTGAAGCGCTGGGCCGTCGAACGCGGAGTGAACCGTGTGGTCGACGAGGTCGTGGAGGTTCGCCTGAACGACCGCGGCTACATCTCCAGCCTGTCCACCAAGGAAGGGCGGACGCTGGAGGCGGACCTGTTCATCGATTGCTCCGGCATGCGGGGGCTCCTGATCAACCAGGCCCTGAAGGAACCCTTCATCGACATGTCCGACTACCTGCTGTGCGACAGCGCGGTCGCCAGCGCCGTGCCCAACGCCGACGCGCGCGTGGGGGTCGAGCCGTACACCTCCGCGATCGCCATGAACTCGGGGTGGACCTGGAAGATTCCGATGCTGGGCCGGTTCGGCAGCGGCTACGTCTTCTCGAGCAAGTTCACCTCGCGCGACCAGGCCACCGCCGACTTCCTCAACCTCTGGGGCCTCCCGGACAACCAGCCGCTCAACCAGATCAAGTTCCGGGTCGGGCGCAACGGGCGGGCATGGGTCAACAACTGCGTCGCCATCGGGTTGTCGTCGTGCTTTCTGGAGCCCCTGGAATCGACGGGAATCTACTTCATCTACGCAGCGCTGTACCAGCTCGTGAAGCACTTCCCCGATACCTCGTTCGATCCGCGCTTGACCGACGCGTTCAACGCCGAGATCGTCTACATGTTCGACGACTGCCGGGATTTCGTCCAGGCGCACTATTTCGCGACGTCGCGCGAAGACACGCCATTCTGGCTCGCGAACCGGCACGACCTGCGGCTCTCGGACGCCATCAAGGAGAAGGTTCAGCGCTACAAGGCGGGGCTGCCGCTGACCACCACGTCGTTCGACGATTCCACGTACTACGAAACGTTCGACTACGAATTCAAGAACTTCTGGTTGAACGGAAACTACTACTGCATCTTTGCCGGCTTGGGCATGCTGCCCGACCGGTCGCTGCCGCTCTTGCGGCACCGACCGGAGTCGATCGACAAGGCCGAGGCGATGTTCGCCCGCATCCGGCGCGAGGCCGAGCGTCTGCGGACGAGCCTGCCGACCAACTACGACTACCTGCGGTCGCTGCGTGAGGGCGACGCGGGGCGGTCTCGCAGCCAGCCCGGGCCGACGTTCGCGACGCCGGAAATCCTGTAGTGGAGCGCGCCCTGGGCCGGGTATGCGCATTCGCGGCCACGCACGCCGCGGTGGCGGCCTGCGATCCGCTGCACGCGCGGGCGCTCGTTCTGCAGCTGCCGGGCCTGAACCGTAACAAGGACGTGCCCGGCATCGTTGCCCTGTTGCGCGAGTTCCTCCCGGCGCGCGGCGTGCCCTCCGGCTGGAGCTTCGTCGAAGCCGCCGCCGTGATGCGGGACATCGGGTTCTTCCTGGGGTCGCTCAAGCGGCACGGACACGAGCCCGTGGACGTGGTACCCGGGCTCGAGCCGATCCTGCTCGGCCTGGCGCGCGCGACCGACCTGCCGCCGCGCGAGACGCTCCTGCATGTGACGGTCTGGAACCCCGCGGCGGCCGACGCGCAGCGGAGCTACACCGGGCTCCGCGACGAAGCGCACCTGCTCGAGAGCGTGCGCATCTCGATGGCGGCCCTCGAGGCAGCCATCGCGGTGACCGTCGAGCTGTACGACGTGCCTCTGCGGTCCCCCGCGTTCGCGCAAGGGTGCGACGAGCTGGCGGCCTATCTTCAGAAAATGGTCGAATCGGTCGTTTACGCTTACCGCTTCATCTCGCTGCAGGTCTTCTACCACGAGCTCCGCCCCTTCTACGAACCGATTCGAGTCGGGGGCCAGAGCTACCTCGGCCCCGGTGCCGTGGAAATGCCCCTCTTCGTGCTGGAGCACGTGCTGTGGGGCTCGCAATCGGACCACCCGGCTTATCGAGAATTCAAGGAGACGTACCTGCCCTACGTGCTTCCCGCGTACCGGGCCGTCTACGCTCGGTTCGCCGGGGAGCCGGCGCTCGTCGACCGCGTGCTCGGCGACGCGCAAGTGGCCGGCGCGCGGGGTGAGCCCGTCGGGGCCGGGCTGGCCGCCCTCGACCGGGTCTTCGAGGTCCTGCTGCGCTTCCGGGCGCCTCACCTCAAATTGGCGGAGCGGGCGTACGAAGCCGGGCAAAGCGGCCCCGCCATCGGCAGCGGCGGGTACGCACCCAGCGCGCTCGTCGATCTGCTCACGCTCACGCGTGCCGCGCGGTTCCGCCTCCGCGCCGCGCTCGACGAGCGCTGACGCCTGACGCTTGCGGCCCTGTGTTCCATCTCACCAGGAGAACTTGCCCCCATGACTCAGAACAGCCCCGCGAACGGGCACGACAGCAATCACTTCGACGTGATCATCCTCGGCTCGGGCATGTCCGGCACCCAGATGGGGGCCATCCTGGCCAGGCAACAGTTTCGCGTGCTGATCGTCGAGGAGTCGTCGCACCCGCGGTTCACGATCGGCGAATCGTCGATCCCCGAGACGTCGCTGATGAACCGCATCATCGCCGATCGCTACGGCATTCCGGAGCTCGACCACATCACGTCGTTCTACGCGACGCAGCGTTACGTCGCGTCGAGCACGGGCATCAAGCGCAACTTCGGCTTCGTGTTCCACAAGCCCGGCCAGGAGCACGACCCGAAGGAGTTCACGCAGTGCGTCATTCCTGAGCTGCCGTGGGGTCCGGAGAGCCATTATTACCGGCAGGACGTCGACGCCTACCTGTTGCAGGCCGCCATCAAATACGGCTGCACGGTCCGCCAGAAGACGAACGTGACCGAATACCACGCCGACAAGGACGGCGTCGCGGTGACCACCGCCCAGGGCGAGCGGTTTACCGGCCGGTACATGATCGACTGCGGAGGCCCCCGCGCGCCGCTCGCGACCCAGTTCAAGCTCCGCGAAGAGCCGTGTCGCTTCAAGACGCACTCGCGCAGCCTCTACACGCACATGCTCGGGGTCAAGCCGTTCGACGACATTTTCAAGGTCAAGGGGCAGCGCTGGCGCTGGCACGAGGGGACCTTGCACCACATGTTCGCGGGAGGCTGGCTCTGGGTGATTCCGTTCAACAACCACCCGCGGTCGACCAACAACCTGGTGAGCGTCGGCCTGCAGCTCGACCCGCGCGTCTACCCGAAAACGGACATCTCCGCGCAGCAGGAATTCGACGCGTTCCTCGCGCGGTTCCCGAGCATCGGGGCGCAGTTCCGGGACGCCGTGCCGGTGCGCGACTGGGTCAAGACCGACCGCCTGCAATTCTCGTCGAGCGCCTGCGTCGGCGACCGCTACTGCCTGATGCTGCACGCGAACGGCTTCATCGACCCGCTTTTCTCCCGGGGGCTCGAAAACACCGCGGTGACCATCCACGCGCTCGCGGCGCGCCTCATCAAGGCGCTGCGCGACGACGACTTCTCCCCCGAGCGCTTCGAGTACATCGAGCGCCTGCAGCAGAAGCTGCTGGACCACAACGACGACTTCGTCAGCTGCTGCTACACGGCGTTCTCGGATTTCCGCCTGTGGGATGCGTTCCACCGGCTGTGGGCGGTCGGCACGATCCTCGGGCAGTTCCGGCTGGTGCAAGCCCACGCGCGGTTCCGCGCGTCGCGTGACGAGGGCGACCTCGATCACCTCGACGACAACCCGCCGTACCTCGGGTACCTGTGCGCGGACATGGAGGGGTACTACCAGTTGTTCAACGACGCCAAGGCCGAGGTCGAGGCCGTGAGCGCCGGGCGCAAGCCGGCCGACGAGGCCGCGGCGCGGATTCACGCCCTCATCGACGAACGAGATTTCGCCAGGCCGATGTTCGGCTTCGGGTATTGCATCACCGGGGCCAGGCCGCAGCTCAACAACTCGAAGTACAGCCTGCTGCCGGCGATGAAGCTGTTGCACTGGACGCAAACCAGCGCGCCGGCAGAGGTGAAAAGGTACTTCGACTACAACCCGATGTTCGCGCTGCTCAGGGCGTACGTCACGACCCGCATCGGCCTGGCGCTGAAGTAGTCGGCCGGCTCCGGAACGAAAACGATGAACGACGTTCAATTGGATCAAGCGCGCCCCGAGGCGCATCCCCTGGGGGCATACGACGCGACCACGCGCGTGGCCGCGAGCTGGTACGTCGCGATGCGCTCGGACGACCTCGAGGACAAGCCGACGGCGTTGACGCTCTTCGGCCGTCCGTGCGTGGCGTGGCGCGGCGCGACGGGGCGGGCCGTGGTGATGGACCGCCACTGCTCGCACCTCGGCGCGAACCTGGCCGACGGGCGGGTCGAGGAAGGGTGCATCCAGTGCCCGTTTCACCACTGGCGGTACGACGAGCAGGGCCAGTGCGTTCACATCCCCGGCCACTGCTCGGCGGTGAGCCGGCTGGAGCCCGTCCCGCGCGGGGCGCGCCAGCCGACCTGGGTCACCGCCGAGCGATACGGCTACGTGTGGGTCTGGTACGGCTCCCCGCAGCCGCTGCACCCGCTGCCCGAAATCGCCGCGGCCGACGTCGACAACGGCGACTTCATGCACCTGCACATCGCGTTCGAGACGACGACGGCGGTCTTGCGGATCGTCGAGAACTTCTACGACGCGCAGCACGCGAACCCCGTGCACGCGCTCCCGATCTCGGCCTTCGAGCTCAAGCTCTTCGACGATTGGCGCCCGTGGCCGGAGGTCGAGCCGCTGGCCCGGGCGGGCGCGTGGTTCGGTGCCGGGATCGACTTCACCGTGGACCGGTACTTCGGGCCCCTCGGCATGCTGTCGCGCGCGCTCGGCCTGAGCATGTCGCAGATGAACCTGCACTTCGATGGTTACCCCGGCGGGTGCGTCATGACCGTCGCGCTGGACGGAGACTTCAAATACAAGCTGCTCCAGTGTGTGACGCCGGTGAGCGACGGCAAGAACGTCATGCACATGCTCATCTCGATCAAGAAGGTGGGCGGCCCCCTGCGCCGCGCGACCGACTTCGTGCTGTTCGGGTTGCAGACCCGACAGGCCGCCGGGTACGACGTCAAGATCTGGAACGGGATGAAGCCGGACGGCGGCGGCGCGTACAGCAAGTACGACAAGCTCGTGCTCAAGTACCGCGCGTTCTACCGGGGCTGGGTCGACCGCGTCACCGACGCGACCGCTCGACCGCGCCGCCGCGAGTGAGCGGCGATGCGTGAGTCGGCGGCCGAGACGGCGTGATGAACGTTGCCGCCGACGTCATTACACCGCCCGATCCCCGGCGCCCTTACGCGGCCCATCGACACGCCGAGTCGGCAAGACAGCGAGCCCGCGCACCGCCGCCGCGCTCTCGCCCCCATCGCCGGCGCCCGTGATCTCGTCCAGCGCCCGGTTGTTGGTATACGGCCCGAACACACCGATCGACACCATCACGATCACCATGCTGCCGCCGATCAGCACGAACACGGCCGACACCCCGGCGCGTTCGAGCAGCAGCGCGATGATGAAACTGCTCGCGATTCCCGTCAGGCGGCCGATCGAATGCACGAAGCCGAGCGCGCGCCCGCGGATCTCGGTCGGAAACACTTCCGACTGGTACGCGGTGCCGTTGCTCGCGAGCACCGTATTGGACAGCGTGACGAGCAGCCCGAACGCGATCACGAACGGCGCCTGCGCCGACATCGCGAACGCGGTGCCGAACAGCGCGACGCCGAACGCCGACGCGACGATCAGCCATTTGCGCTCGATCCGGTCGGCGAGCAGACCCGCGACGAACGGCGACACCGGATACGCGAACGCGATCACGAACGCATACCAGAGGCTCTTCGTGACGCTCGCGCCCTGCGCGGCGAGCAGCGTCGGCAGCCACTGGCTGAAGCCGAAGAAGCCGATGCTCAGGAATGCATTGAACGCGATCAGCATCGCCGTGCGGCCGCGATGTTGCGCGTCCCACATCGACGGCGCGCGCTGCGGGGCCGGCGCAGTTGCGGCCGGCGCCGGGACCGCGGGCAGCGGCCGGCCGGATTCCCGCTCGACCGCCTGCTCGAGGCGCTGCAGCACGGCTTCGGCCTCGGCCTCGCGGCCGTTGCGGGCGAGCCAGCGCGGCGACTCCGGCAACCGCGACTGCAGCCACCAGACGACGACCGCGCCGCTGCCGCCGAGTAGCACGACCCAGCGCCATCCGGAGATCCCAAGCGGATCGTGCGGCACCCATAACCACGACACCAGCGCGAGCACGGGCATCGCGAGATAACCGACCGCGAAGCACAGCGCGAATGCGCGGCCGCGCACCGCCTTCGGCACCAGCTCGGTCAGGAACGCGCCGATCGTGATCAGCTCCGCGCCGATGCCGCAGCCCGCGATGAAGCGGCACACGAGGATGCCGAGCGCATGCGTCTGCACGCACATCGCCAGGCTCGCCGCCGTGTAGAGCAGCAGCGCGCCGGTGAACAGCGCGCGCCGCCCGAAGCGGTCCGCGAGGCGCGACACGAACATCTCGCCGACGAACAGCCCCGCGAACGTCGCCGCGCCGAGCGCGCCCTGGTCCGACATGCCGAGCACGCCGTGCGAGCCCGCATGAAAGATGCCGTCGCGGATCAGCCCCGGCGGCAGGTAGGTCATCTGGAACAGGTCGTAGACCTCGAAAAACCCGCCGACGCTCAGGAACAGCACGAGCGTCCAGATGCTGGCCGTCGCGGGCAGGCGGTCGATGCGCGCGGCGATCGACGCCGCATGGGAATGGGACATGGCGACTCCTCGATGATCCGCCCGCGCGGCCGGCGCGAAGCGGCGGACAAGGCGCCGGCGCAGCGTGCGCGCGGCGCCGGCGTTCAGACGGTGGCGACCGGATTGACCGGCGACCCGACGAGCCCGCGCAGGTGCAGCGGCGGCGCGGTCAGCAGGAAGCGGCTGCGTCGGTGCGCGCGCAACCATTCGGCAAGCGGCGTCAGGTGCCACAGCTCGCCGAGATGAATGCCGAGCTTGAACAGGCACAGCTCGTGCAGCGGCATCAGCGCACCGGGCCGCTCGCGCGCCGACGCATTGCGCGGGCGCTCCTCGACCGCGTGGTTGTCCGCCGCGAGTGCCGCGAGCCCCGATGCGGCGATCCATTCGAGCAGGCGCGGGTCGTTGCCGTCGAGCACGCAGCACAGGTCCGGTGCACCGGGCTCGCCGCGCGCGTCGGCGTCGAGCAGACGATCGGCGAAGCCCGTGTGCACGCACACGATGTCGCCACGCTCGACGACCACGTCGTCCGCGCGCAGCACCGCCATCCATTCCGCGTAGCCGATCTTGCGCCGCTCGTCGCCGAAGTGACGGCGCAGGTCGACCAGCACGCCGCGCCCCTGCACGCCGGTTTGCGCCATCACCTCGATGCCGAGCGCACCCGCACCACCGCGCGGCGCGCCCGCTTCGGGCACGTGGATGTGCTCGTCCATCCGGTAGCCGTTGTAGAACACGCGGGCCGGCTCGCCGTCACCTTCCGGATCGAACAGCGAGCCGACGTGCGACAGCGCATCCCATTGCGTCGAGAACTGCGAGTGCATGCAGAACGAGTCGTCGCAGACCACGTCGGTTGCGTTCGCAACCTGTTCGTCGGCCCGGTAGCCGAAGTACGGCTTGTCGCCGAGCAGCGCCGGCATGATCGCCGGCGGCCGGCGCCGCGCGTTCAGCCCGCCGCCGCGCGGCACGTCGAGCGGCAGGCTCAGCGAAAACACGCGGCCTTCGCGCACCTCCGCGACGCCGCGCAGCACCGCGTCGGCCGTCAGCCAGTTCAGGCGCCCTTTCTGATCGTCCGGGCCGAAATCGCCCCAGTTCGAGCCGGGCGGCCGATGGGTCCAGCGTGGTTTCATGGTGTCTCCTCCATGCCATATCCAGGGTGTGGCGGCAGGCGCGCACGGCCGTCCTTCGCGGCCGTGTCGCGCCCGAGGTTTCGCGGCTAGCGCGTGCGGATCACGCCCAGCCCGGCGAGCCGCTCGTATTCCTGTTCGCCGAGCAGCGGCAGCAGGATCTCGCGATTGTTCTCGCCGAGCGCGGGCGCCGGCCGGCGGAACGTACCGGGCGTGGCTGACAGGCGCGGCGTGATGTTGTGCATCGGCAGGCTGCCGACGTCGTCGTCCGGCAGTTCGACGAGCGCCTCGCGTTCGATCACGTAGTGATCCTGAACGATCTGCGCGATGTCCTGGATCGGCCCGACCGTCACGCCCGCTTCTTCGAAGAACGCGAGATTGGCGTCGAGATCGCGTGCGGCGATGAATTCGCCGACGATCGCATCGAGCGCCTCCGCGTGCTGCACACGCTGCACGTTGGTCGCGTAGCGTGGATCGTCGATCAGCTCCGCGCGGCCGATCGCGCGGAACAGCCGCTCGGCCATCGCCTGCGTCGAGCTCGACAGGCACAGCCACTTGCCGTCGCGGGTGCGATACGCGTTGCGTGGCGCGGTGTTCGACGAACGGCTGCCGGTGCGCGCCTTGATCTCGCCGGTCATCACGTAGTTCGCGGCGGCCGGCCCGAGGATCGACAGCAGCGGCTCGAACAGCGACACGTCGATCACCTGCCCCGCCGCGCCGTGCGCGTCGCGCGCATGCAGCGCGACCAGCACGGCAAGCGCGCCGGACAACCCGGCCGTCATGTCGCCGAGGAACATCGGCGGCAGCACCGGCTCGCGATCGGCGAAGCCGTTGATCGCCGCGAACCCCGCATACCCTTCCGCGAGCGTGCCGAAGCCCGGCTTGTGGCGGTACGGCCCCGTCTGCCCCCAGCCGGAGATCCGCGCGATCACCAGTTCCGGCCGGATCGCGAGCAGGTCGTCCGGGCCGAGCCCCATCTTCTCGGCGACGCCGGGCTTGAAACTCTCGACGAACACGTCCGCGTCACGCACCAGCCGGCGGACGATGTCGATCCCCTCGGGCGTGCGCAGGTCGACGCACACGCTGCGCTTGTTGCGCCCGTACACCTTCCAGTTCGTGCTGATCCCGCCCGCGCCGACCGCGCGCAGCGTATCGCCGCGCTCGCTCTCGACCTTCACGACGTCCGCGCCGAAATCGGCGAGCTGCACGCTCAGCATGTTGCCCGCCATCAGACGCGACAGGTCGACGACGCGTACGCCCGCGAGCGGCCCCTGCGCGCCGGCGTCGAACGGTTTCGGATGGATCGGGCCGGTGGACGCGCGACGGCGCGCGCCGGCCGCGTGCGCGGCCTGCGGGTCGGGAACGAACATGCTTGTCTCCTGGTTGGTGTGTGCGTCGTTCGATACGGACTTCGAAGTGCGCGCTCAACCGCGCACGGCGCTACTCGAGCAGCGCGCCGAGCTGGTCGGCCGAGCGGAACGCCGCGCCCGCGGCGGGCAGATCGCCGCCCAGCGCATGCGTCAGCTCGGCGGCGGCGGCCTGCACGCGCGGCAGGTAGTCGGCCAGCACCTTCTTGTTGAAGCGATAACGCGGCACGCCGAGCGAGATCGCACCGCTCAGCACGCGGCCGACACCGAACGCCGGGCACGCGATCGCCGCGCTTTCCGGGTCTCGTTCGGCGATCGATACCGCATAGCCCTGCTCGGCCGTCTTCTCGTAGTCGCCGCCGCGCGTGCCGCTGAACGCGAGCAGCACGCGCCCGGCCGCGCCGACGTCGAGCGGGAAGCGGTCGCCCTCGCGCAGATGCGTGCGCACCGAGCGCTGCGCCTGGATGCGGAACAGGCACACGCGCTGGTCGCCTTCGCGCACGTAGAACGCGGCCGTCTCGCCGGTTTCCGCCGACAGCGTCGACAGGATCGGCATCACGTACTCGCGCAGCTGGAACGACTCGCGATACATCATCCCCAGCTGGAACACGGCGGGCCCCAACACGTAGCGCCCGTCCGGCAGGCGCTTGATGAAGCGGAACTGCTCGAGCGACTCGAACATCCGCAACAGCGTGCTCATGTTGAGCCCCGTCTCCTCGCTGACCTGCGCGAGCATCAGCCCGCCGGGCGCGTTGCCGAACACCAGCAGCGCGGTCAGCGCGCGGTTGACCGCGGCCACGCCGCCTTCTGCCGGATTGCTTGTCTCCACCTTGCTCATGTCCACCTCTTGCGATGCCGGGCATCGGTGCCAGCGCCGTGTTGGCCGGCACTCGAAAAATGAAAGTCACTTTCATTATACGCAGATCATCGATGACATCAACATGAATCCGTACGGCTTCGTTCGCTCATCGTCGCGCAATCTCCTTTGAAACTAGGCGTTAACGATAATCTTGACGAATGCCATCATCCATCACAAAAATGAAAGTGACTTTCATTTTTAGAGATCAACGATGGATTCTTCGCATCAACCTGTCTGGCGCTCGCTGCTGTACGTCCCCGCCCACGTCCCCCGTTTCGTCGCATCGGCCGCCGCGAGCGACGCCGACGCGCTGATCCTCGATCTCGAGGACAGCGTCCCGGCCGCGTGCAAGGCGGCCGCCCGCGACGGGCTGGCCGACGCCGTGCCGGCGTTGCGCACGCCCGGCCGCGACGTGCTGGTGCGCGCCAACGGCCCGCTCGACCTGCTGGTGCCCGACCTGCGCGCGGCCGTCCGGGCCGGCGTGGACGGCGTCGTGCTGCCGAAGGTGCGCGGCAGCTCGCACGTCGAGGCGATCGACGAGCTGCTGGCCGCGCTCGAAGAGGAAACCGGCGCACCGCCCGGCGGCACGCGGATCGTCGCGATCGTCGAAACGCCGCGCGCGTTCCAGGCGATGGACCGGATCGCGCGGGCGTCGCCGCGCGTCGTCGCGATGATGCTGGGCGGCGGCGACTTCGCGCTGAACTGCGAAAGCGGCGCGAGCGCCGACGTGCTGCGCGTGCCGAAGCAGTTGCTGATCATCGCCGCGCGCGCGGCCGGCATCCTGCCGCTCGGCCTCGTCGGCGGCCTCGACGAGCTGCGCGATCTCGACGCGTTCGAGCGCATCGCGCGCATGTCCGCGGAGCTTGGCTATGCGGGCGCGACCTGCATCCATCCGCTGCAGGTCGGCGCGCTCAACCGCGCGTTCCGGCCCGACGACGGCGCGGTGCGCGACGCGAACGCGGTACTGGCCGCCTACGACGACGCACGCGCGAACGGACGCGGCGCGCTGCGCGTCGACGGCAGGATGGTCGACGCACCCGGCGTCGCCCGCGCGAAGCGCGTGCTCGCGCGTCACGCGGCCGTCGAAGCGCGTACCGGCGCCACGCCCCGGTAATGCGCGCTCAACCCTTCATTACCGCGCCTCATCCCTGCGCATGCGCAGGTCGCGCGAAACGCGCGTGCGTTGCGCCACGACGCCACCCGTTCACCGCCCGGCCCGGATAGCGTCGCCCCGCAGCACCGCCGCGCCGCTCGACCGGCGCGGCGCCGCAATCCAATAAATAAACCCACGAAGGAGACAAGCCATGGGCAAGCGGATGTCCGCACTGTGCGGACTGGGCCTCGTATCGGCCAGCGCCTGCGCGCAGAACACGATCACGCTGTATGGCGTGGCCGACGTCTATACGGAATTCCTCACCCACCAGGCCGCGCCCGGCAATAACGCGTCGGCATCGCTCGTGCGGATGGCGTCGGGCGGCAAGAGCGGCTCGCGCTGGGGCCTGAAGGGCGTCGAGGAACTCGGCGGCGGCTGGCAGGCCGCGTTTCGGCTCGAAAGCGGCATCAACCTGAACAACGGCACCGGCACCGGCGCGGGCGGCTTCGACCGCTCCGCATGGGTCGGGCTGCAGCACGAGTGCTGGGGCGCGCTGCGGCTCGGCCACCAGTACACGACGCTGTTCGACGTCATGGAGCACTATTCGCCGACGGGCGCGTACTCGACGCTGTACGAGCCGGCCGGTGCGATCGTCGGCGTCAACTTCCGCGAGAACAACGTCGCCAAGTACCTCGCGAAGATCGGCGCGCTGACGCTCGAAACGCACTATTCGTTCGGCGGCACGCCCGGCGCGTTCCAGTCGAACGCCGCCTACGGCGCCGGCTTCGACTATGTCGGCGACGCATTCTCGGTCGCCGCCGCGTTCGACAACGTCAACACGCCGCAGCCGGGCGGCTTCGCGCATTTCCGCCGCTACGCCGCCGCCGCGATCGCGTCGATCGACCGCGTGCAACTGCTGGCCGGCGTCACGCACGGACAGAGCGGCGTCGCCGCGCCATCGGTCGTGACGCGCTACACGTTCTGGTGGGCCGGCGTGCGCTACGCGATCACCCCTTTCCTGCAGGCGATCGGCGCGTTCTATTACGAGGACATCCGCGCGCAGAATCCGCCGAACGCGCAGACACCCGCACCGCACCCGGCGAACCCGCAGCAGGTCACGCTGCAGTTGAACTACTTCCTGTCGAAAGCCGTCACGGTGTACCTGGCGGGCGGCTACGCGCGCCGCGCCGCGCTCGATTTCGACAACTACAACTACAACTTTCTCCACTACACGCTGGCCGGCGACCGCGCCAGCAGCGCGGGCGCGGCACTCGGCCTGCGCAAGCTGTTCTGAGCCCGCCTCTCCCCCCGTTTCAGGAACCTCCGGAGCCACGCACCATGAACCGCCGCCACTTCCTTTCCACGCTGACCGGCACGGCGCTCGCGCTGCCGTTCGCCCACGCCCGCGCCGGCGCGCTCCCGGCCGCCGGCATCACCACCGGCCGCCCCGATCTCGCGCAGCAGCTCGCCGACTACGCGGCCGGGCTGCAGTATCGCGACCTCGACGACACGACGATCGAGACGATCAAGGCGCACCTGATCGACGCGCTCGGCTGCGCGATCGCCGCACACGACGAACGCCCGGTGCGGATCGCGCGCGATGTGGCGCTTGCGTCGCCGGGCGGCGTGTCGACGATCGTCGGCACCCGCGAGCGCACGAGCCCCGATCTCGCCGCGTTCGCGACCGGCACCGCGCTGCGCTACTACGATTTCAACGACGCCTACGCCGGCAAGGAGACCGGCCATCCGAGCGACAACATGTCCGCGTGCCTCGCCGTCGCCGAAGCGCAGCATGCGAACGGCCGCGACCTGATCCTGTCGATCGCGATCGCGTACGAGATCGCGTGCCGGCTGATGGATGCCGCCGCGATCAGCCCGCGCGGCTGGGACCACACGTGCTACAGCCTGCCCGCGGTCGCGCTCGCCGCGGGCAAGCTGATGCGCATGCCCGCGCCGCAGCTGGTGCAGGCGGTGAACCTGTCGATCAACAGCCATCTCGCGCTGAACCAGACGCGCGTCCAGCAGTTGTCGAACTGGAAGGCGCTCGCCGATGCGGACGCGGCGCGCAACGCGGTGTTCTCGACGCAGCTCGCGCGCGCCGGGCTGACCGGCCCCGCGCCGATCTTCGAAGGCATGGCGGGGTTCTTTCCACAGGTGTCCGGGCCGTTCGCGGTCGACACGCGCGAATTCGGCGGGCGCGGCGGCGCATTCAGGATCGGCAAATGCTTCGTGAAGTTCTATCCCGCCCAGGGGCTCACGCAAACGGCGATTCCGGCCGCGGTCGACGTCGCCGCGCAGGTCGGCGACCTGCGCCGCATCCAGCGCATCGAGATCGACACGACCGAGGTCGGCTACGTGACGGCCGGCCGCGACCGCGAAAAATGGGCGCCGTCGACCCACGAGACCGCCGATCACAGCCTGCCGTACATCGTCGCGCGCGCGATGCTCGACGGCGACATCACGACCGAGAGCTATCGGCACGACGCGCTGCAGGATCCGGCGCTGCGCGCGCTGATCGAGCGGATCACGGTGCGCGAGGACCCGGCGCTGACCGCGCGTTATCCGGCGCAGGCACCGAATCGCGTGACGGCCGTGTGCGAAGACGGCACGACCTGCACGAAGCAGGTGGACGACCTGCCCGGCTCGCCGACGCGGCCGATGCGGCGCGACGACTACGTCGCAAAGTTCACGAAGAACTGCCGCCGGCACTGGAACCCGGCACAGATTCGCGCGGCGCTCGATTACCTGTGGCGGCTCGACGAGCAGCCCGATGTCGCGACGCTACCGCCGCTGCTCGTCGTCGGCTGACCGGCGTGCCCGGCCTACGCCTAAGAGTCGCTAACACAAGTCATCCACGAAGCGCGAGCAGATGACGGCGGCGGTCAGGAAGAGAAGCGCAACATGAATATCAAGTCGGCGCTCAAAGCGAATACGCAGTTTGCCGAAACCCGCAAACCATGCATACGTGCGCTCGACGACCCACCGATGTCGTCCGAGCCGCTCGCTGCTTTCCACGCCGCGACGGGCGATACGGGCCTTGATGCCACGCTGCTTCAGATAACGCCGGCAGCGAGCGAAGTCATGGCCCTTGTCTGCATGCAACTTGCCCGGACGTTTGCGGGGCTGGCCGCTCAAGCCCGGCACCGCCGGGATGGCATCAAGCGTGGGCTCGAATGCCATCGAATCGTGTCGGTTGGCGCCCGTGACCGTGACAGCCAGAGGGATGCCGCGTGCGTCTACGACGATGTGCCGTTTCGAACCAAGCTTTCCCCGATCCGTCGGGGTGGGGCCGGTTTCCTGGCCCCCCGGGGGCTGGAGACACTGGCGCCATCGAGGCTTGCGCGCTCCCAATCAATCTGGTCGTGTTCACGTAATCGACGAAGCATCGCCAGATGCAATCGCTCCCACACGCCCGCGGCTTACGAACGCGAAGAAAACGAATTGCCGACGGATGGCCGGTCCGTCCGGCTGCTGCACCGCAAGTATTTTGAACTGTGCGTGTTCAGCCAGCTCATGCGTGAATTCAACCCCGGCGACGTCTACGTCGAGCAGAGCGACCCGTACGACGACCCCCGCGAGCATCAGGTGTCGTGGGAAGAATTCCATGAGGAACTGCCGCGCTACGGCGAGCATCGTCGGGATGCCGGTCGATAGTCGCGCCGTCGTCAAAGACCTGCGCGACCAGCTCAGCACGCGGGCCGACGAGATTGACGCCGGCTTTCCGGAGAACAGCCACGTCGAGATCGGCGAGCAGGGCCTCATTCTTCACAAGATCGACAAGGAACCCGACCCACCGAACAAGAAGCTGATCGATCAGGCCATCACGGCATCAATGCGACCCGTCAGCATTCTCGAGATGCTCACCGAAACCGAGCAGTGGCTCGATCTTGAAAAGCTCTTCGGTCCGCTCTCGGGCTTCGAAGAGAAGATTGACGATCCGCACAAGCGCTTCATCGCGACGCTGTTCTGCTATGGCTGCAATCTCCGCCCCAGCCAGACCGCGCGTTGCGTCAAGAATTTGACGCGCAAACAGGTCGCGTGGCTAAACCTGCGGTACGTCACCGAAGAGCGGCTCGACAAGGCAATCGTCAAGGTCATCAATGCGTACAACCAGTTTGCGCTGCCGAAATTCCGGGGTTCCGGCAGGCAGGTATCGGCCGACGGCACGAAGTGGAACCTCTACGAGCAGAACCTGCTGTCCGAATACCACATCCGATATGGCGGCTACGGCGGGATCGGCTACTATCACGTGTCGGACATGTACATCGCACGGTTCAGCCACTCCATCCCGTGCGCCGTGCATGAGGCCGTCTACATTCTCGATGGGCTGATCAAAAATACCTCCGACGTGCAGCCCGACACCGTTCACAGCGACACGCAGGCGCAAAGTGCACCGGTACTCGGTCTCGCGCACCTGCTCGGAATCAACCTGATGCCACGTATCCGCAACATCAAGGACCTGAGGTTCTACAAGGCCGACCGGGACAAGCACTATCAAAACATCAAATCACTGTTTCGCGAATCCGTCGACTGGGAACTGATCGAGCGCCATTCTCCCGGCATGCTGCGCGTCGCGATCTCGATCAAGGCGGGTAAGATGACGCCGTCGACGATCCTGCGTTGGCTGGGCTCCGAGAGCGTGAAGAACAAGCTGCATTTTTTTGCGCTCCGTGAACTCGGCCGCGTGATCCGTGCGCTGTTCCTGCTCAGGTACATTAACGGCCCCGAAATACGCCGCACGATTCACGCGGCAACCAACAAGAGCGAACAGTTCAACGGCTTCGCGCAATGGTTGATGTTCGGAGGCGAAGGCATCATCGCCGAAAACATACGGCACGAGCAGCATAAGGTACATCAAGTACAACCAGCTTGTCGCAAACATGGCGATCCTCTACAACGTACAGTGGATGTCACGCACGCTTAAGGAGTTGCAGGCGAAAGTGCACTCGATCGATGCCGAGGTACTGAAAGTGCTCTCGCCATACAGGAAGGACCATATCAACCGGTTCGGCAACTACTGGCTGGACCTAATGAAGAATATTATTCCGCTCGACCCAACGATCAATTTCGCTTACAAGACAGCTGCTTGATGCAGTTTTGGCGAAAAATTAGCGAATCCCGGCCGCCCCTCAAGGTCAGTGCACCTGGATATATCCATACAATGCGGAATAAAAGATCATGATCAATAGCAACCTGCTGCTGTCTATCCTGAGAAACAAACGAAAATCCATGGTTCTCTCGCTATACACCATGGCGACCCTATTTGTTTGCGCCATCGCATATCAGCATTATGCTGCATTGAATGCGCCGATGGAGGTCAGGCTTGCTCGCGCATCGGCCGCAGCGATCTATTTTAATAGTGCTTTGATTTTTTTGCCGATGTTACGTTTTTTTCTTTCCAATAATATGGTTCGAAAAATTACCGGCATCCTGCCGCTACACTACGCAATAGAAGCACATATTATCATTGCCTACACGCTGACCTTTTTCTCACTCGTTCACGTGCTGGCCTATCTCGCTCTCTATGGGGGAAATGGTCAGACATGGCTCGCAAATATCAAATCACGACCGGCTAACAGCACCGGTATCGCGCTGACTTTTTTGCTGTTTTTGCTGGTATGTGGAGCGTACAGCCGGAAATCAAAGAAATTCGAATATTTTTATTATAGTCACTACCTGTTTATTCCTTTTGTGTCACTCTGTTTCTGGCATGCACCCAAATTCGCATATTGGACCTGCCTTCCATTTTTTCTCTACCTGTCCGATCGATTTATCCGGTTCTTCTGGATGACAAAGTCAGCGACTGTTGCAAAAATAGATCATGTTCGTGACGATACACATATTACCCTGACCCGCCCGGAATTTTTTTCCTATCAGGCTGGCGATTACGCCTTCTTATGCGTACCTTCCATCTCCAGACTGGAGTGGCATCCATTTTCATTAGTCAATGCTCCCGCGAATCGAGGGGATTTGACCTTCACAGTAAGGCGCTGCGGGACGTGGACGCAAAGCTTGACAAAATTAAAGGTCGGCAGCCAGATTCGTATCGACGGCCCTTTTGCCAGCCCGAGTCGAGAGTTACTCGAATGCTCGCACAGCATCATCATCGCATCAGGGATCGGTATCACGCCATTTATCTCATTTTTTAACGATCTGCTTGATAAGCCAACAGGCTTCCACCAGAAAATTGTGCTGTACTGGCTGGAACGTGACGCCCGGAACTTCGCTGAATTTCATTCGCTTCTATTGAAATTACACGAACAATTATTCGACGTTCTTGAGTTGAATCTCATTGCTGGCAAGGATAGCAACGACGCCATGCTCAACCAACCGTTTATCTATCAGAGAAAGATAGACTGGAACGATGAGTTCAAAGCCCTGGCGGCACTGAATGAAAAAAATTCCCCGGCGACGGTGTTTTTCTGTGGCAATCGCATCATGTCGAGCCATCTGCGCAGTGCCACCAAGCCTTATGGGTTCAAGTTCAGAACGGAGAGTTTCTGATTTCCGTAGTGAACCTGACCAAATTTTTCACGCGACACCCTGCCTCACGGGCGCTGACGTTGTGGCAATGCTGCTGGTGAGCAGAAGACGAGAAGCAAGGCGGAAAAAGCTGAAGTGTTCACAGGACCAGAAGCAGGTTGTGACCGGCCCCACATGGACCGGCGTTCAGCGCGTCGAGCAGCGTACCGTTACCGCACCCGCCACTCAGGTGCGCAGCCAATGCAGGAGAAGCGGCCCGCACAGCAGGCCCCATGTCACCGCGCAGATCAGTAGCGACATCGTCACGGCGGCGCTGCCGCAATCTTTTGCGCGCCTCGACAGTTCGTGCCGGGTCAGCGAGATGCGATCGATGGCGGCTTCGATGCTCGAATTCAGCAATTCGACGAGCAGCACCAGCAGCACCGAAACGATCAGCAGCACACGCTCGACCGAGCTAACCGGCACGAGTACCGCGCAGGGCAGCAGGACCACCCCAAACGCTACCTCCTGCCGGAACGCACTCTCGGCCCGAAAGGTTTCGACGACGCCATTCCACGAATAGCGAAGCGCAAAGAGCGCGCGTAGCGGACCGCGGCGCTTGGCCGGTACGGGTTTGGAAGACTCGGTGGAATCGGTCATGAGTGCTTGATCGTTGACATTGTGCAGGTTGGTCAGGATTGTTGATTGTAGATGGAACTCGGGGTCCGAGATGCGGAGGGATTTTTTTGAACCCCGGCCATCCCCTCGACCAGCTCGTCGCAAACATGATGTCCTCCACAACGTGCAGCGGACGTCGCGCACGCTCAAGGAACTGCAGGCGAAAGGGCATCCGATCGACGCCGAGGTACTGAAAGTGCTCTCGCCATACGGGAAGAACCATATCAACTGGTTCAGCGACTACTGGCTGGACCCAATGAAGAAGATTCTTTCGGACAAGCTGCAAAAACACGCTTTGAAAACCGTTTGGCTGCCACCTTGTCCCGACGTTTCTGCAGCAGGATATCGAGCTCGACACCGTGCTGATCGACCGCTCGCCACAGCAGATAGGGCTCGCCGCACAGTGTCACGAACATTTCGTCGAGGTGCCAGGTCGAGCCCGGTTTGCGACGCGCAGCCTTGACCCGATGCGCGAACCTCGCGCTGAACTTGTCGGCCCAGCCCCGGATAGTTTCGTAGCTGACGATCACCCCGCGCTCAAAACGCAACTCTTCAATGTCGCGCAGGCTCAACTGAAAGCGAAAATACCAACGTACTGCGCAACCGATGACGGCGGCCGGAAAGCGGTGACCGTGATAAAGCCGGCTGTCGTACTAGACTTGGGCCCAGCGTGATTGTCGCCGCTGTGACGGCACGCGGAGGACGGGCACCGCACCGGGCATCCCGGGCCAGGCGCCCGTCCACCGCACATCAAGGCTCGTATCGCCCGTCGCGGCGTGGAAAGCAGCGAGCGGCTCGGACGACATCGCTGGGTTGTCGAGCGAACGCTGCTTGGTTCGCTGGCTTCGGCAAACTTCGGATTCGCTTCGAGCGCCGACTCGATATTCATCTCGTTCTTGTTTTCCTGACTGCCGCCGTCATCTGTTCACGCTTCGTGGATGACTTGTGTCAGCGACTCTAAGCCACCGCCGCGACGACGTGCCGTTCGAGCGCTTCCGCGACCTCGATGATGCGGCCGCGCAGCCACGCGTGCGCGTTGCTGCCGTCGTAGCGGCGGTGCCAGTACAGCGACCAAGCGACGGGCTCCATCGCGAGCGGCAGTTCGCGGATCACGAGCCGCGCATCGTCGAGGCTCAGCGCATGCCGCTCCGACATGATCACCGCGTACGGCAGCGCATCCAGCATGTTCGGCACGACGAGCCAGTGCGGCACGTTGAGCGCGATGCGCCGTGTGCAGTTCATCGTCGCGAGCAGGTTGTCGATCAGGCTGTGGTCGACCGGGTTGATCGTCACGTTGAGGAAGTCGAGCGCGAGGAATCGCTCGAGCGTCAGCGGCGCGCCCGCGTCCGGATGGCTGCAACTCATCACGCAGACCATCCGGTCATGAAACACGATGCGCGACGACAGCGTGCCCGAATGTTCGAGGCCGGCGCTGATCGCCAGGTCGAGCAGCCCCGATTCGAGCGCGTCGGCGGTCCTAGTGGCGCTCATGTGCACGACGTCCATGCCGATATTCGGGCTGGTCAATCGCATGCAGCGCAGCAGGGCCGGCAGCAAAAGCAATTCGGTGAGATCCGACATGCGCACCGTAAAATGGCGCTCGGACGTAAAAGGATTGAATTGATAATCCGATTCAAATAATTCCTCGATTTGTTGCATGATTTGTCGAATCGGCATGGCCAGCGCCTGCGCGCGCGGCGTCAACTCCATGCCGACCGCCGTGCGCGCGAGAATCTCGTCCTTGAACAGGAATCGCAGCCGCGCCAGCGCGTTGCTGACGGCCGGCTGCGTGAGGCCGACCTTCTGGCCGGCCCGTGTGACCTGCTTCTCCGTCAATAGCGCATCGAGTATGACCAGCAGGTTCAGATCGATCGAACGTAGATTCATGTTTGCGACCATCCACTAAACAGGTTAATCACCGCCTCCGATTACGATTGCGAAATTCTGCAATCGGAGCAATCCCCAGATATTTAGTGCAATGCACAAGAATAGTCCAATCTTGACGTATCTATATTTTTAGGTATCGGACGATATTGGTTAAGTTTTTAAATTAATGGGTCCGTTTCGTGTCGATTCTTCTGAATACCGTGCCAATCGGACATTTAATTCGCGATTTTCGCAACCCGGTCGCGTTGCAAAAAATGCGGGCAGCCGCCGCCACAGCCGCCGCCCGCAGGGTCAAACGGTCGCGACAGGATTCGCCGGCGCGCCGACCAGGCCGCGGATATGCAACGGCGGCGCGGTCAGCAGAAACCGGTTCCGGCCATGCGCATGCAGCCAGTTCGCGAGCGGCGTCAGGTGCCACAGCTCGCCGAGGTGAATGCCGAGCTTGAACAGGCACAGCTCGTGCAGCGGCATCAGTGCGCCCGGCTGCGGGAGCGGCTGCGCATGCTGCGGGCGTTCCTCGATCGCATGGTTGTCGGCCACGAGCGCGGCCAGCCCCGATTCGTCGATCCACTGCAGCAGCCGCGGATCGCTGCTGTCCAGCACGCATGCGCTCGCGACCGTCGCCGGCGATCCGCCGTCGTCGTTCAGCAGCAGATCGGCGAAGCCGGTGTGAATGCAGACGATGTCGCCGCGCTCGACCTGCACGCGGTCCGCCTCCATCACCTGCATCAACTGCGCGAAGCCGACCTTCGTGCGCGCATCGCCGAAATGACGCCGCAGGTCGATCAGCACGCCGCGCCCCTGCACACCCGTCTGCGCCATCACCTCGATGCCGAGCGCGCGCGCGCCGCCCGTCGCGTCGCCCTCCTGCGGCACCCGCAGATGTTCGCCCATCCGGAAACCGTTGTAGAACACGATTTCAGGCACGCCGTCGTCGTCCGCGTCGAACACGCCACCCACGTGCGACAGGCCGTCCCATTGCGTCGAGAACTGCGAGTGCATGCAGAACGAGTCGTCGCAGACCACGTCGGTTGCGTTGGCAACCTGTTCGTCGGCCCGATAGCCGAAGTACGGCTTGTCGCCGAGCAGTGCCGGCATGATCGTCGGCGGCCGGCGCCGCGCGTTCAGCCCGCCGCCGCGCGGCACGTCGAGCGGCAGGCTCAGCGAGAATGACAGCCCTTCCCGGACTTCGGCGACGCCCTGCCGCACCTTGTCCGGCGTCAGCCAGTTCAGCCGCCCCTTCTGATCGTCGGGACCGAAATCGCCCCAGTTCGAGCCGGGCGGCCGCTTTTTCCAGCGGGGTGCATTCAAGATCGGTGCCCTCCTTCAGTACCTGACGTCAGCGCCGCAAGCCCGTCGAGCGGCGCATCGTCGGCGAGCGCCTGCACTGCGTCGCGCAGCGCGAGCGCGCGCTCCATGTCGAGCGCCGAACTCGCCGCCAGCACGAATTTCGCGGTGAGCTCCTGTTCGGTCAGCGGCCGCGAATTCGTGCCCTTGCTCGATTCGATCCGCGCCTCGCGCACCTGCCCGTCGCGCAGCTCGACGCGCAGCACGGCCGGCAGGAAGTTCGGAAAGCGCGTGTCGCACCACGGATCGGCCACGCAGCGCACCTTCGCGGCCAGCGCGCGCCGTGCGGGGTCCTGCGCAAGCGCATCGTCGAAATCGTCGAACCAGACGCCAAGCCCGCCGCCGCCGAGCAGCGCCGCCGCGACCGTATACGGCCCCGAGAACGCCGCCGCATAACCGGTCGGCGGATTCGCCTTCAGCTCCGCCGGCTCGCCGATCGTGCGCAGCGTCGACGTCGCGACCCGAAGCTCGGCCGACACCACGTCGTCCGCCGTCACGCCTTGCGCCTTCAGTTGCAGCGCCGCGTCGATGCCCGGATGCGTGAAGTGGTTGCACGGATAGGGCTTGAAGATGATCCGGCTTGTCTCCCATTCGTCGCCGAGGCCGCGCAGCACCGCGTCGACGTCGGCGAGGTCCCCACACCACGCGTGGAAGAAACCGAAGCGGCCTTCGAGCGCGGTCGGCGGCGCGGTCACGCCCGCGCCCGCCAGTTCCGCCGCACTCACACCCGCGTGCGCCGCCCAGCCGCAGTGGATCCGCTTCACCGAGCCGCCGGTGCGGTTCGCTTCGAGCAGGCCCGCGCCCATGCTCGCGGCAATGCCGAGCGCCGCCGCGATCTGCGCGGCGTCGAGCCCGAACAGCATCGCCGCGGCCGCCGCCGCGCCGACCGTGCCGCAGATCGACGTCGCGTGCTGGCCGCGCTCGAAGAACACCGAATTGCCGAGCCGCTCGTTGTAAGCGGCAACGCCGAGCCGGATGCACACCTCGGTGCCGACCGTGATCGCATCGAGCAGCGCCGCACCCGACGCGCCGCTCGCCTGCGCGGCGGCGAGCGCGGCCGGAATCACGGATGCGCTCGGATGCAGCACCGAGCGCATGTGCGAATCGTCGAAATCCATCGCATGCGCAAGCGTGCCGTTGACGAGCGCGGCGCTCGCGGCCGGCAACCGGTCGGGCGCGCCGATCACGCTCGCCGGGCCGTTGCCGCCCCAGCGCCGCGCGACCTGCAGCACCGACTGCGCGACCGGTTCGTCGTGCGCGATCAGGCTGTTGCCGACCACGTCGAGCACGCGCGCGGCGGCCTCGACGCGCAGCCAGCGATCCAGCCCTTCGGCGCGCACCTCCGCCGCAAAGCGGCCGAGCGCGCCGACGATGCCGTCGGGCGGCGCGGGCCGGTTCGTCGCGGCCTCCGCCGGAGCGGAAAGCGTTTCGGGTGTGCTCATGCCAGTGCTCCACTGAGTCGAAGATTGTTCGCGAGCGCGAGCGTCACGCGTGCGTTGGCGATCAGCGGCGGCGCGACCACGCGGCCGTCCGGCAGCACGAATACCGACGACGCCGAGGCCTTGCCGGCCGCCGCATCGACCGCCTCGAGCACGCGCTCGGCCGCGCGGATCTCGTCCTCCGACGGCGTGAACACCTCGTTGATCACCGCGAGCTGCGACGGATGAATCGCGAAGCGGCCGAGGAACCCCATCGATTTCGCGCGCAGCGTCGATTCCTTCAGCCCGTCGAGATCGGGCAGCGTGTGATAGACCGTCTGGATCGGCCCGTTCAGCCCCGCCGCGCGCGACACGACCACGCAGCGCGCGCGGCACACCTCGAGCGTGAAGTTGTCGACGCCGATCTGCAGGTCCGCGCGCAGGTCGCTCTCGCCGAGCCCGATCCGTTCGAGCCGCGGCGACGCGGTCGCGAGCTGGTAAGCCGTCTCGACGCCGTACGCCGACTCGATCAGGATCTGGATGCCCGCATCGCAGCCGAGCGCGTCAAGCCAGCCCGCGACCTCCTGGATATGCTGCGGCAGATCGCATTTCGGCAGGCGCAGCGCCTGCAGTGCCGGCTGCGCAATCGCCTCGACGTCATCGCGGCACCACGGGCTGCCGATCGGGTTGATCCGCACGTAGGTCGGCTTCGGCGGGCCTTCCGCGAGAATCGCGGCGGCCGCCTGGCGTGCCTCGGCCTTGTGGCTGGCCGGCACGGCATCCTCGAGGTCGAGCACGATGGCATCGGCTTCGCTTGCATACGCCTTTTCCACCACCTGCGCCTTGTGCGCGGGCACGTAAAGGTAACTGCGGTAAGTTGCGCTGGTTTTCATAGAACCCCTCGTTCGGTCAGATCGGCGATCTCGCGCCGCTCCAGTCCCAATGCGCCGAATACTTCGTCGTTGTGCGTGCCGCGCGCAGGTCCTCCCCAGCGGATCGCGCCGGGCGTGTCGGACAGCCGGAACGGCACGTTGTGCGTGCGGAACGCGCCAAGCTCCGCGTCGGGCACCGACACGACCGAGCCGAGCGCCGCGTACTGCGGATCGCGCAGCACGTCGGCGACGTCGTAGATCGGCGCGACCGCCGCCTGCGCGCGCTCGAATTCGGCGATCACCTCGTCGCGCGTGCGCTGCCCGATCCAGCTGCCGACCGCCGCATCCAGCTCGTCCGCATGCTGCGCGCGCTCGGCGCCGTTCGCGAACCACGGTTCGTCGATCAGGTCCGCGCGGCCGACGAGGCGCATCACGCGTTCGGCGATGCTGTGCGCCGACGTCGACAGCGCGACCCACTTGCCGTCCGACGTGCGGTAGACACCGCGCGGCGAGTTGTTCGGCGAACGATTGCCGGTGCGCTCGGGCACCCGGCCCGTCTGGTCGTAACTCGCGACCTGCGCGCCCATCGCGGCGAGCATCGTCTCGATGATCGCGAGATCGACGACCTGGCCGCGCCCGGTGTGCTCGCGCGCCTTCAGCGCGGTCATGATCGCAAACGCGGCGGTCAGCCCCGCGACCGTGTCGGCAAGCGGAAACGACGGCAGGAGCGGCGGCCCGTCCGCCTCGCCGGTGATCGACGCGAGCCCGCTCATCGCCTCGGCCAGCGTGCCGAAGCCCGGCCGGCTCGCATACGGGCCAAACTGGCCGAAGCCCGTCACCCGCACAAGCACGAGCCGCGGGTTGATCGCGGACAGCACGTCGTAACCGAGCCCCCAGCGCTCAAGCGTGCCGGGCCGGAAATTCTCGACGACCACGTCCGCCTGCGCTGCCAGTTCGCGGAAGATCCGCTGGCCGTCGGCCGTGCCGAGATTCAGCGTGACCGCCCGCTTGTTGCGCGCGAGCACCTTCCACCACAACGGCACGTCGTCGCGACGCGCGCCGTACTTGCGCGCCGGATCGCCGTCCGGATGCTCGACCTTGATCACGTCGGCGCCGTAGTCCGCGAGCATCGTCGCCGAGAGCGGGCCCGCGAACAGCGTCGCGGCGTCGATCACGCGAATGCCGTCGAGCGGCGCCCGTTTGGAGGCGTCCGACGCCGCGCCGGCGTCGACGTCCCCGATTTCCACAGTGGCCATGCCGTTCTCCAGTCAAATGGATTGCACGGCGCGCCGCGCGCCGGCATCGTCTGCATGACTAATCAACATGCGAAGATGCGGGCGCGGCGCGCGACCTGTCGCTCAGACGGCGTTGATCCGGTAGATCGGGAAATACGTCTGGATCTTCCCGTTCAGGTAGTCGGACGCGAGCTTCGGCACCTCGTCGAAATCGAAGATCTCGGTCGGCTCCTCGCCGATCCAGCCGCTCGTTTCCTGGAAGTCGCGGATCGTGATGCTGTCGTCGTAGCGCCACGCATGCGTGTGGATGTGCAGGCGGCGGTTGATGCACTCCGTCGCGCGCAGGTTCCACAGGCGCATCCCGGTCTTCCAGCCGACCGTCGTGACGATGCCGGTGCGGCCGACCACGCGCATCGTCGAGCGATACAGCGCGCCGCCGAGGTTGTCGAGGAAGATCGCGACGCCGCGGCCGCCGCTCAGTTCGGCGATCGTCTCCGCGAACACGCGCTCCGACTCGCGATAGCTCGCCTGATACTCGGGATCGGTCTTGTAGCGCTCGTCGTCATACGCGAGATTCGGGAACTTGCGGCGATCGACCGGCGTGATGCCGAGCTTCGCGAGCTCCTCGAGGCGCCGGTCGTTGCTCGCCGTCATCGCGACGCGAAAGCCCTCGCGCTTCGCGAGCTGCAGTTCGGCGAGCGTCGTGCCGCCGCCCCAGCCGAACACCAGGTAGTCGGCCGGATCGACGTCCGGCAACTGCGAGCGCCAGCACGCCGACGCCACCTTCCAGTTGTCCCACGCGGTGAAGTAGCGGCCGTACGTCGCCCATTGCAGCAGCGAATGCCGGCTTTCCGTCGGCACCGCCACGAGGTTGTCGGCGCGCATCTTGGTCCGCTGCGCCATCACGCCGATCGTGCCCGGTGCGTCGTACGCGTAGACGAGTTCGGCGAACCCGTATTCGTCGCGCTTGCCGAACGGCATCACCATGCAGATCTCGCCTTCCTTCAGCGTCTTCACGCCGCGACCGCGCTCGACGATGCGCACCAGCGCACCGTTGCCGAGCACGATCTTGTCCTCGCGGCGCTGCCGGCAGATGTCGACCGGATTGCGCGACAGCGCGTGGTCGAGGTTCGCTTCCCACGATCCGTACAGCGGCTCGACCAGCACCTCGTCGGCTTCCAGATCGGAGAATTCGAAGGTTTCGCGACGCAGCTCGCCCGCCACGGGCGCCTGCTTCTTGCTCGGTTCCGGTCCTGCGTAAAGAACCCATGCATCGGTCTTGATCATCGTCATGCCTCGTTAAATGGCTCTGTATGAATGGTGCACGCCGAACACGCCGCTTCGTTCAGCGCGAAAACGCCTGCTCCAGTGCCGCCTCCACGTCGGCCGTCGCGGCCACCTGCCCGAGCTTCGGGAAGATCTGCGTCAGCGCGAAGGTCTGCGCGTCGGTGGACGACGTGCTGACCGCGTCGCTGACGACGACGACGTTGTAGTTGTTCTCGTATGCCTGGCGCGCCGTCGATTCGACGCCGATGTTGGTTGCGATCCCGGTCAGCACGATGTCCGTGATGCCGCGCCGGCGCAGCTGCACGTCCAGGTCGGTGCCGGTGAACGCGCCCCACTGGTGCTTCGTCACGACGATGTCGGACGGCGCCACGCCAAGCGCCGGCGCGAACGCGCTCCATTCGGGATCGAGATTCGGCGGCGCCGACGGCGCATCCGTCTTGACCTTCAGCGCGACGCCGCCGTCCGGCTGGTAGCTCGTGTGCACGTAGATGACGGGAAGCTGCAGCGCGCGGAACGCGGTCGCGAGCTCGACCGTCTTCGCCACGACCTGCGCGCCGGTGTACGGCACGACCGGCAGCGACACGATGCCGTTCTGCAGATCGATGGCGACCAGGGCGACCGTGCGATTGAGCGTCGGAATGGACATGTAAAACCTCACTTCTGTTGGGAGATGGAAGAAGCGGCGGCGTCCAGGTGCCGGCTCGATGCTGCGTTGAGCAGCAGCAGCACGCTGATGACCGCCAGGACAATGGCCAGCTCGCGCAGGCCGCGATCGCTCGCCGGATGGCCGAGCGCCAGCCCGACGAGCGCAAACGACAGGCTGCCGCCGACATACTGCGCGGTGCGGTACAGCCCCGAGGCCGTGCCGATCCGGTCGTGCGGCGCGCTCTGGTAGAGCGCCGCCTGGTTGCCGAGATTGTTGAAGCCGTTCGGCACGCCGAACACGATCGACAGCAGCACGATCGACCAGACCGGCATCGCGCTGGTGAGGAGACTCATCACGACGCTGCCGACGCACAGCATCGCGGAGCCGATGATCAGCACCGGCCGCGAGCCGTGACGGTGCGCGAGGCGGGTCGCGAACATCGTCGCCACGGTGCCGATCCCGGCGACCGGCAGCATCACGAGGCCGGCATCGGCGGCAGACAGGTGCTTGGCTTCCTGCAGCCACATCGGCAGTGCATAGAAGATCGCGTAGAACACCGCGTAGGTGCCGACGCAGCGCAGGTACGTGCTCGTGAGTGCGCGGTTGTCGCTCAGCATGCGGATGTCGATCAGCGGCGCCGCGGCCCGCCGCTCGCGCCCGACCAGCATCGGGCACAGGACCAGCGTCGCGACCAGCAGCAGCCAGTCGGGCTCGTGCGATACCGATTGCAGGAACAGCAGCAGGCTCGCGAGCGTCAGGACGAACAGCGCGACGCCCGGCAGGTCCAGCTCCTTCAGCGTGCCCCGCAGCGTGCGGCGTTCCTGCGCGCCGCGCGGGACGACGTCGGCCGGAATCCACAGCCACGCCAGCACGAAGGCCAGCAGCACGATCGGCACGTTGATCCAGAAGATCGCGCGCCAGCCGGCAAACTGCACGAGCGCGCCGCCGAGCGGCGGCCCGAACGCGACGGCCACCTGCGCCGCGACCGAGATCGCACCGAGGCCGCCTGTCGGCGTCGCGCCGTTCGCGTGCCGCTGCGACCACGTGCGGATCATCGCCATGCCGGCCGGATACGCGGCGGACGTGCCGATGCCGAGCGCGACGCGCGATGCGATCAGCCACCCGAGCGACGGCGCGAACGGCGCGAGCGCAGATGCGATCAAGACGATCGCGAGGCCGATGCAGAAGATCCGTTTCGCGCCGAACCGGTCGGCGAGCCGCCCCATCGTCGGCTGGCCGACGGCCGTCGCGAGATAGAGGCCCGACACGAGCCACATCGTGTCGATGCGTTCATGCCCCTGCGGATTGAACGCCTGCTGGATGCTGACGAGCGCGACCGCGATCATCGACGAGTTCAGCGCGTTGAGCAGCGTCCCGAGCACGATCGGGCCCACCAGCCGGGACGGCAGGCTCAGGCCCGCCGCGCGCCCATTGCCGCCGCCTGCCGGCGTGACGCCGGGGCGCGAGGGTGACGCTTCCGCAGGTCGATCGGGAGTCGTTTTCATGGCATCGTCGAGTGGTGAATTCGCTTCGTTCGAGCAAATTCGAACGTGCGTTCACCTTACCGGGACGACTGCCGCGAATGAAATGGATTGTTGCGATGCACACATTCGTCGCTTGAATGCGGATCGCGAGCCGGATGCGCGAAAGTGGCTCCGGCAGGTCGGGGATGACGACGACAAACTCGCCGCGCCCCTTACCAGACGGCCCTATCCCGGGAGCACGGCGGATTTTGCCGAGTACCTACGAAATGATTTGCCCCGCGTGCCTCCCCCAGTTGATGACCGTTTTATGCGGCAGTGCGGCGAGAATTCAGAGCGGTCGCTCTAGACCGGCACGATGAAACGCATATCGCTACGCAGGATTGAGCCGCCGGGTGGCGACCCGCAGGCTCACACCTTCCCCGCCAGATGAAACCGCGATGCCGGATGCCACAAGCGCACCGACGTCGCGACATGCTCGCCGACCCACGTGCGGCGCCTCAATAACAGACACGGCTCGCCGATTTCCATCACGAGGTGCCGGCGCACCTGCGCGTCGGGCTTCTGCGCGTAGATCCGGAACTCCGCGCGCTGGATCGGCGCAAGCCGCACCATGTAGTGATTCGGCGTCTCGACCGTGAAGTCCTGTTCCAGATACGCGGGAAACAACGCCGGATTGACGTAGCGATCCTCGAACTGGATCGGCTCCTCTTCCTCGTAATGCACGATGCGCGAATGGAACACGGGCCCCGAACGCAGCCCGAGCGCTTCGACCGCCTCCTGATCGTCGCTGCTTTCGATCAGCAAGACGCGCGCGCTGTGCCGATGGCCGCGCTCCGCGATCTCGTCCGCGATGTTGCGGATTTCCAGCACCGTCGATTCGTAATGCCGCCGTTCGACGAACGTGCCGGCGCCCTGGATCCGGGTCAGCACGCGCTCGGCGGTCAGCTCGCGCAGCGCGCGCGATACCGTCATCCGCGCGACGCCGAACTCCTTGACCAGTTCGGCCTCGGTCGGAATCGCGCCGCCGGGCTTCCAGTCGCCGTTCGCGATCCGCTCGACGACGTAGCGCTTGATCTGCTGGTAGGCCGGCAACGCGCGCGCCGGCACGTCGTCGCCCGGTGCGCTCGCCTGCCGGCCGGCGAGTTGTCGTTCCGCTTCGTTCATGCGCCCTCGATCGAATGAATGATGGATCGCCCGCTGGCCGCCGCGATGTCACGGCGGCCGGTCTCCCGCCGTTACATCACGGGCGGCGGCACACCCGCGACGATGCCGGCGGCGATCGCGATGTCGTCCGCGAGCGGCCGGTCGTCCCGGTACGCCGGCACGCGTTCGCGCACATGCCGCCACAGCGTGTCGGTGGGGGCGGCCCGCGACGCGCTGCCCGCCTGCAGATCGTAGGCCTGCGCGGCGGCCAGCAGCTCGATCGCCAGCACGCGCGTCGTGTTCTCGATGATGTCGAGTGCCTTCAGCGCGGCCGGCGTCGCATGGCACAGATGGTCTTCCTGCAGGCCCGACGTGATGCCGCCGTCGAGGCTCGCCGGCCCCGCGAGCCGCTGGTTCTGCGCGACGAGCGCGACCGCCGTGTACTGCGCAATCATGAAGCCCGAACAGGTACCGCCCGGCGTCGCGAGGAATGCCGGCAGCCCGCTCACGAGCGGATTGACGAGCCGGTCGAGACGCCGTTCGGCGATCGCCGCGACCTGGGCCATCGCCGCCGCGAGACTGTCCATCGCCAGCGCGATGCCCGCGCCGACCGCATGTGCCTGCGAATGGACGGCCGGCGCGTCGCGCGTGCCGGCCACGATCGGATTGTCGGTCACCGACGCCAGTTCGCGATCGACCACCTCCGCCGTCACGTCGAACACGTCGCGCGCCGCGCCGTGCACGTGCGGAATCGTGCGCAGGCTGAGCGGATCCTGCGTATGCCGGCCGCTTGCCGCCGCGAGCATGCCGCTGTCGGCGAGCAGCGCACGCAAGCGCGCGCCGACGTGCCCGATGCCGGGCGAAATCCGCAACGCAAGCGACGCCGGATCGAATGCGGCGAGCTGCCCGCCGAGGTTCTCGAAACTCATCGCGGCGACCCAGTCGGCCCAGTCGAGCAGCCGCTCGGCACGGGCCAGCGCGAGCGCTGCCAGCCCCGTCACGCACGGCGTGCCGTTGACGAGGCTCAGCCCTTCCTTTGCGCCGAGCACGAGCGGCGCGCGGCCGATGCGGCGCAATGCCTCGTCGCCGCGAATCCGCTCGCCGCGGTGGCGCGCGTGGCCATGGCCGATGCAGACGAGCGCGACATGCGCCATATGCGTCAGATAGCCGACCGAGCCGTGCGCGGGCACCTCCGGCAGGCAATCGTGTTCCAGCAACGCGACGAGCTGGTCGACGACGTCGGCGCGCACGCCCGAATGACCGTGCGCGTAGTTGTTGATTGCCGCCGCGACGATCGCGCGCGTTTCCGCCGCGCCGAGCGGTGCGCCCACGCCGACCGCGTGGCTCATCAGGATGTTGCGCGACAGCGTGCTCTGCTGTGCCGGCGACACGATCACGTTGCACAGTGCGCCGACGCCGGTGTTGACGCCATACGCGCGGATGCCGCGCGCGACGATTTCATCGACGAGCTCGCGGGCCGCGACGACGCGCATGCGCGCTTCGTCGGCGAGTGCAAGCGGTTCGCCCGCGGCCACCGCCGCGATCTGCCGCCAGTCGAGCGGCCTTGCCGAACGGAATACGGTCATGGCGGCCTCAGTTCGCGGAACGGTCGTGATGGCTCGATACGAACTGCCGGAAGCGCTCCGAGCACTGGCCGCCGAACAGATCGCCTGGCGTGCCGTCCGAATCGACCTCGCCCTGATGCAGGAACATCACGCGATTCGACACGTGACGCGCAAAACCCATCTCGTGCGTGACGACCAGCATCGTGCGCCCTTCCTCCGCGAGCGAGCGCATCACGCGCAGCACCTCGCCGACCAGCTCCGGATCGAGCGCCGACGTCGGTTCGTCGAACAGCATCACCTTCGGATGCATCGCGAGCGCACGGGCGATCGCGACGCGCTGCTGCTGGCCGCCCGACAGGTGCGCCGGATAGTAGTCGCGCTTGTCCGCGAGGCCAACGCGCGCGAGCAGCGCCTCGGCTTCCTCGACCGCTTCCGCGCGGCTGCGTTTCTGCACGCGCAGCGGGCCTTCGACGAGGTTGTCGAGCACCGTCATGTGCGACCACAGGTTGAAGTTCTGGAACACCATCCCGAGCTGCGAACGAATCCGGTCGACCTGACGCCGGTCGCCCGGCTGCAGCTTGCCGTCGCGCGCGCGCTTCATTTTCAGTTCCTCGCCGGCAAGCGCGACGGTGCCGTCGTCGGGTGTCTCGAGCAGGTTCAGGCAGCGCAGGAACGTGCTCTTGCCCGAGCCGCTCGCGCCGAGGATCGAGATCACGTCGCCTTCGTGCGCGTCGAGCGAAATGCCCTTCAGCACATGGTGATCGCCGAACGACTTGTGGATGTTCCTGACCGACAGGGCAACGGGAGCAGCGGTGTTCATCGGATTCTCCGGGAAAGAGGGATGCGCTCAGGACGCGACGCGCCGGGCGTTGCGCTCGGCAGCGGCCGGCGTGCCGGCCGGCTTCGGCGCGCGCAGGTGGCCTGACAGCCGCCATTCGAGCGCGCCGAGCACGCGCACGACGATGAAGTTCAGGCCGAGGTAGATGAGGGCCGCACACACGAACACCTCGGTCGTCCGGTAGGTCTGCTGGATGATCTGCTGCGCGACGCCCGTCACTTCCCACACCGTGACGAGACTGGCCAGCGCGGTCGACTTGACGAGCAGCACGGCTTCGGTCGAATACGCAGGCAGGCACTGACGCAACGCGATCGGGCCGATCACGCGCCGCAGCAGCGCGAAGCCCGACAGGCCGATCGAATAACCGGCCTCGATCTGCCCGACCGGCACGGCCATCAGTCCGCCGCGCAGAATCTCGGCCGTGTAACCGGCGGTACACAACGCCAGCGACAGCACCGCGCACACATACGGTTCGCGCAGCAGCGGCCACATGAAGCTCTCGCGAATCACACCGAACTGGCCGAGCCCGTAGTACACGAGGAACATCTGGATCAGCAGCGGCGACCCTCGAAACACGAGGATGTATGTGCGTGCGAAGCGGTTCGGCAGCCAGTGCGGCGACACGCGCATCGTGACGATCACGAGCGACAGCAGGCCGCCGATCACGAGCGACGCGAAGAACAGGCCGAGCGTGGTCGGCACGGCCGCGAGCAACTGGCGCAGCGTGTCGATGAGGAAGTCGAAATCGATGGACATGCGTGCTCTCCGTCAGTTGCGCGCGAAATTGCGGCGGAACGAGCGGCCGACGATCGCCTCCGCCCGGTTGAACACGCGGTTCGACAGCCCCGTCATCACGAGGTAGAGCGCGCCGCCCGCGACGAAGAACACGAAGTACTGGTGCGTCGAGTTCGCGGCAATCTGGCTCGTGCGCAGCAGCTCGGCGAGACCGGTGACCGAGATCAGCGCCGAGTCCTTGAGGCTCAGCTGCCACACGTTACCGATGCCGGGCAGCGCAAAGCGCAGCACCTGCGGAATCAGGATGCGGCGCAGCACCATGCTGCGCGGCATGCCGATCGAGCGGGCCGCTTCGAGTTCTCCCTTAGACACGGCCAGCACGGCCGCGCGGTAGACCTCCGCCTGATACGCGCCGGAGATCATCCCGACCGCCAGCGCACCGATCACGAACGGCGGCACGCCGATGAAGCCCTCCGCGCCGAACCACTGGCCGATGGTCGTCACGAGCGTCGAGCCGCCGAAATAGAACAGGTAGATGACGAGCAGTTCGGGGACGCCGCGAAACACCGTCGTGTAGAGATCGCCGAGCAGGCGGGCGCTGCGGTGGCGTGACAGTTTCGCGGCCGCGATCGCCGCGCCGATCACGGCGCCGACCGCAAGCGCGGCGAGCGTCAGCGCGACCGTCATCAGCGCGGCGAGCAGCAGCACACCGCCCCAGCCTTCGGTTCCGAAGCCCAGCATTTCAAGGATCGCCATGCGTGTCTCCCGGCAAGCGTTGAGTGAATCGGCAGGATGCGCGCCGCCGCGCGTCGCGGTGTCGTTGCGTGTCGCTTACGCGGCGGCGGCCGGACGTGCGCTTACGGCGTGACGTCTGTCTTGAACCACTTGTCGGCGAGTTTCTTCACCGTGCCGTCCGCGAGCGCCGCGCCGATCGCAGCGTCGAACTTCGTCTTCAGGTCGGCATCCTGCTTGCGGAACGCGAGACCTTCGCCCGGCCCCCAGATCGGCCCGCCGAGCTTCGGGCCCGCGAGCACGATCGACGCGTTTTCCTTTTTCTCGATGTTCGCCGCGTAGTACGTGACGTCGTCGAACGACGCATCGATGCGACCGGCGACGAGGTCGAGATCGCGCTCGGGCGAAGTCTTGTACACGCGGATCGACGCGATGTCCTTGAAGCTGTCGTTGATGAACTTCGTATAGACGGTGCCCGACTGGATGCCGATCGTCTTGCCCTTCAGCTGCTTGCGCAGCACGTCGACGGTCGGCTTGTCGGCATTCGCGTCACCGGTCAACTTGACGGCCGGCGCGCCGGGTGCAGCCTTCGGGATGATCTTCGTGTCGGTGACGGCGAACGTCGCCGGCGTGGCCGCATAGGGGCGCGAGAACAGCAGGATCTTCTCGCGCTCCGGCGTGATCGAGATCGCATCCATCAGGACATCGAACTTGCCGGCCTGCAGGCCGGGAATCATCCCGTCCCAGTCCTGCGCGACCATGTTGCACTGAACCTTGATCCGGCCGCAGACATTCGCGAGCAGTTCCGGCTCGAAGCCGCCGAGCTTGCCGCCCGGCAGCGTGAGATTCCACGGTGCGTAGCCACCTTCGAGCGCCACCGTCACCGTTTTCCACTCCTTCGCCTGCACCGGCGCGGCGAGCGTTGCCGCCGCGGCCGCGATGACGCCGATCGTCTTGACTGCCCACTTGATGCGCTTGCCGTTCACGAGATTTCTCCTTGCGTTGAAGTTCGTCATCCCTTCGGTCATGCAAGCCGCCTCAGGAATTTGTCTATACAAGCATGCAAGAAGAAAAACGGCAGGACAAGCGTCGACAATAAAAATCGACGTAAACGCGGGAAATCCCTTAATTACAGGCCTCCGGCGTGCCTCGTTGCGGGGAATCCGGGCACGAATTTGGTGCAACAGACCTAGACGAATCGCAAGGATGACTAGACAAATTTTGAATTGGATTATTGTGTGCTTGTCACTCGACACGCGGAGACAAGCCTGTTTGGCTGACCGGCATTGCGTCTGCGGATTGGATATCCGGTCGATGCTCGATCGAGTATTTCGACCTCGTCAGCCTCAACCTGCCGACCATTCTGCTGTCGCCGCTCCACGTAGACTGGCGCTACGAACGGTTGCCGACGGCGACGCCGTGGTATCCCAGTGTCCGCATCGTTCGGCAACCGGCGATCGGTGCGTGGGATGCAATGGTTGCCGATGCGCGGTGGATACTCGACGGATGGTGTCGTACCGGCAGGTTCGCGTGAGCGTCGCACTCAGGCACTGCATCCCGTTCTTCACATAACCTCACGCCGACGCCACCAGCGCGTTGAACGACGTATCCCACAGCGGCGCGACATTGGCCGGCCCGTCCAGCACGCCGATCCGGGCGAACACATCCGCGACTTGCTGATGCTGCGCAACCACGTCGGGCGTCACCGGCAGCAGCGCATAGTCTTCGCTGCGCTGCTCGAACATCGCGACGAGATCGGCAACCGGCACGCGCGTCTCGCGGTTCTGCACGAGCGCATAGTCATGAAAATGCCCGTTCGCCCACGCATACGCACGCCGAAACCGCAGCAACAGATCGCCGGTCGCCGCTCGACGACGCGCATCGTCGAGCGTGCGGGGATTCGCGTAGACCGGGAAATTGCCCGACAGATAACCCTTCCCCGTCTTCAGCACGCGCGCGCCGTAGCGATTGCGCGCAAGCTGGCCGTTGTAGCCGTAGATCGCCCATGCGTCGATGTCGCCGCGGTCGTACGCGGACAATCCGTCGGTGGGCGACAGGTTGATCGGCTGGATGTCGTCGAAGCTGAGGCCCGCCTCCGCAAGCTGGCGATACAGGAAATAGTGCGACGTCGTCGCGCGCACGTAGCCGACCCGCTTGCCCTTCAGGTCCGCGATGCCGCGGATCGGCGTGTCCTTGCGCGCAAGCGTGACCTGGTTGTTCAGGTCTTCGCGGGCACGGGAGATGAACCGGACATTCGCTTTCTGGCGCGCGGCGAACACGGCCGGAATCTCGCTGCCCGAGCCGATATCGAGCGCATCCGCATTGAGCGCCTCGATGTGCAGCACGCCGTTGTTCAGTTCGCGCCAGTCGATCCGGTATGGCGTATCGCCGAGCCCTGCTGCCTGCAGCAGCGCGCGCCAGCCGCCCTTGTAGGTCGCGACGCGCAACGTCGTGCCGGCGAGATCGGCGTTGATGGCCGGCGCGGCAAACGCGGCCCGCATGGCCGCGGGAGTCGACACGACGGCGGCGCCGGCGAGCAGCAGGCGGTGGCGTGCCGCCAAAATTGACGACATCGGATGCTCCGGTCGATCAGATGAGAAGTTGAACCGTCGCGTCAATGCAGCGCCGGAAATCCGTGGCGCGCGGCCAGCAGTTCGAGGATGCGGCGCGCGTCGGTGACGAAGCGCACGTCGCCGAGCGTCTGCGCATCGTCCGGTGCCGGCTGGTCGTGGCCGAGCACGAGCACCGGCAGGCCCTGGTGCGCATCGTCGAGTGCTTCGATCACCGTATGCCGCGGCCGCTCGAACCCGACGCGCTTCACGTCGAGGCGGCCGGCGCGATCGGGCGCGCTTGCCAGCAGCCCTTCGATCGACAGTCCGTGCGGACAGACGAAACGTTGCCCCGGATGCTTCGGATCGGCAAAGCCCGGTTCCAGCAGAAACAGCACATCGCGACTCATGTCAAACGGCTCCCGTGTTCGTTGTTCAGCCGGGACGAATGCGCGCTTGCGCGCCCTCCTGTTCCCGGTGCATGCCTGCCCGCGACCGGATGCCCGACTCTACCGTCACGCATCTCTCGGCCCTACCAACGTTTTGCGGAATCGATATGCGGGTGCGCATAGCGCATCGGCCGTGCGCTGCACAGCGAGTCGTTGCGTAAATGCATCGCGCACCGAACGGCATGTATTGCGCACATCGAACGATTTCACCGATCGATATGACGTCGATCGCGCATTTCCGGCGGTCGACGTTCGCCGTCGGTGCGATGCGTTCGCCGCAGCATGCGTGCCGGATGCGATGGCGACGCACATGCCGGGCTTGCGGCATTGCACATTGCAAATCGGCCGCGCATCGATTTGCAAACCACGGATCGGCCGTTCATCGGAGCGGCCGTCGTCAATAGCATCGTGATCCTCGCAGACGTACCCATAAAAACAGAGGATGGTCATGATCAAGAAATCGGTAGTCCTGGGTTTGGTTTCGATCGGTTCGGTCAGCGCGCATGCGCAGAGTTCGGTCACGTTGTACGGCGTCGTCGATGCCGGTATCGCCTATACGAACAACCAGGGCGGCGCCAGCAACATCCAGCAGACGAGCGGCAAGCTGAGCGGCAGCCGCTGGGGCCTGAAAGGCGCGGAAGATCTCGGCGGCGGGTTGCAGGCGGTCTTCACACTCGAAAGCGGGTTCCGTCCGAGCGACGGCGGGCTCGGCCAGGGCGGCCGCCTGTTCGGCCGCTCCGCGTACGTGGGCTTGAGCAAGAGCGGCATCGGCACGCTGACGCTCGGCCGCCAGTACGAGCCGATCACCGATCTGGTCGCGCAGTACTCGGGGTCCGGCTTCTGGTCGCCGGCTACCCATGTGGGCGACAACGACAACATGAACCAGAGCTTCCGGCTGAACAACGCGGTGAAGTTCCGCAGCGACACGATCGCCGGCTTCACGGCCGACCTGCTCTATGCGTTCAGCAACCAGGCGAACGGCGGCGCGGGCACGGGGTTCTCGAACAACAACGCATGGGGCGTGTCGGCGAACTACGTGAACGGCCCGTTGTCATTCGGCGGCGGTTACGTACGGTTCAATCATCCGAATGCGACGTCGAATACGAGCGGCGCGGTGGGCGGTGCGACCTCGACCACCGGCAACGACTACAGCGGCGCGTTTTTCTACGGGCTGAACGGCGGCGTGCTCAAGCAGCAGATCGGTGCCCTGGGCGCGAACTACGCGCTCGGCCGCGCGACGCTCGGCTTCGCGTGGAGCCACACGCAGCTCGACTACGTCGACGGCTCGTCGCGCAAGTTCAACAACTACGACGTGAACGCGCGCTACCAGATCACGCCGGCAGCCACGCTGATCGGCGTCTACACGTTCACCGACGGGCGCGCGAGCGGCCTGCCGGGCACCGGCGGCCAGACGCTGAAGCCGCGCTGGCACCAGTTCACGCTCGGTTTCGACTACGCGTTGTCGAAGCGCACCGATCTCTACCTGTCCGGCATCTACCAGCTCGCGGCCGGCGACCCGAGCACGGCAACGGCCGGCGGCTATCGCGCGGTCGCGGCGATCTCGAACATCGGCAGCGCATCGTCGACGAACCGCCAGGTCGCGGTCGTCAGCGGGCTGCGCGTGAAGTTCTGACGGCGCGCGCAGCGGGCGCGGCGCAACAGGCGCGATAAGCAAAGCGGGAATCGTTGTTTGCCGCGTCGCGCCCGGTTGCCGAGAATGTCCGTTTCCCCGCGTGCGGCCCCTGCGCGCGATACGCGTCCGAACTTGGAGCAGCCCCTTGAAACACGGACATAGCCTCTCACTTAAGCTAGCGGGTAGCCTGTTGCGTGACGCGTGGCGTGTTGGTCGTCGTCATGATTGGTCGACGGTGCAGCGAGATCGGGTCGAGATATCAATCTCCGCCGATATCATGTCTCCCCGCAACCCTGACGACGACCGTCGACACGCCATGCGCGCCAGCCTCCCGGTCAGTCTCGAGCGGCGGCTGCCACCGCGGCGGCAGCGTCCAGCATGCCGGCACCGGCGGGGCGCGCGCGGCACGACTGCACCGCCCCGCCGACAGCAGGTCGGGCTGTCTGCTTGAGGATCTCGGCGATCCGGCGCGGCGTGAGCGTCGGATTGACAGTAAGCATTAGCGAGACCACACCCGTTACCTGTGGCGCCGCCATGCTTGTTCCGCTGTCCGCGCTAAAGGTATCTTTCTGCGGACTGGTTGAACCTGTATTCGAGGTCGACAGGACGTTGGCGCCGGGCGCGCTTAGCAGCACGTCTGCACCGAAATTGCTGTCCCACGCACGGCGACCGGTGTTGTCCGTCGAACCCACCGCGATCACACCCCGGCAATTCGCAGGACGGTCCAGGCCGAATTGATTCCCCTCGTTGCCGGCCGCCACGACAACAGTTGTGCCTCGTGCGATCACGTCGTCTATCGCGCGTTGCATCTCGTCACCACACCGCCCTTTCCCGCCGAGGCTGAGATTGATCACCTTGGCCGGCGTAGGGTTCGCAGGCGCGCCCGGCACGTCGATTCCAGCAGCCCAGCGAAGTCCGTCGATGACATCGCTCGTCGGGCCGCCACACTTCCCCAGCACCCGGACAGGCAAGATTTTGCCGTACCAGTTGACCCCTGCGATACCCATACCGTTGTTGGCCGTGGCGCCAATCAATCCCGCGACTTTCGTCCCGTGCCAGGTACTTGCCCGAGGATCGCAGTTGTAGAACCGGCTCGACCGGTCGGCCGCTTCTTCACGCGTGACCCAATTGCCCGGATCGATCGCATCGGGCCCGCGCGCGTGCCCGTTGTTACCGATCGCAATGCTCGTGAGGAAGTCATAACCCGGTAGTAGATTCGTGACGAGATCCGCGTGCGGCACATATCCGGTGTCCAGGACCGCGGTCACCACTGTGGGCGCTCCCGTCGTGATGTCCCAGGCTGCCGGGAGGTTGATGCCGACGGTGGGACTCGAGAGATTCCATTGCTGGGCATAGTCCGGATCCGTTGGTACCGCACGGACGTTCATCATATCGTCCGCTTCCGCGCCGGCCACATCCGGGTCCGCGGCGTAGGCTTTGACAAGCGCTTCCAGCTTAGCGGCAGGGATGATCCGGTCGAACGCAACCAGCGCAGTCGAGGCCGAAAGCATTCGCTCGATATGTGGGCGGTCGGCCCCATCCACAGCCGCAAAGATCCGTCCGCCAGCGCCCTGCTTGCCCGTCGCCGCAGCGACTCGATCAATCACGGCCGCGATCCGTCGCTCCGGAGTAACGGCGGCCATCGCTCGCCCAGCAAGGGCGACGGTTTCGAATGGCGACAGCCTTACGATCACGCCTGCCGCACCTTGGCCCCCAGTGGACGAACTCGGTGCCGTCGCCACCGTTGTACTGGAAGTGCTGCAGTCCGTGTTATCGGTTGTCGTCGCCGGCGGAGTTGGCTTGTTGCTCGTGCCGCCGACAACTGCTGGCGGCACGGTTGAAACATTCGACGGCTGGCCTCCCCCGCCATCCCCACCACCGCAACCCGTGAGCGTACTAACAACTGAAATAAGGAATACTGACAATCTTGCGCCTGCAAAGAACTTCATAGAGATCCACGTATCGTGTTGGCGAAGCATGGCCCCTTCGCCTGGCTCACGATTAATTTTAGTTACGGTATTTCGACTGGTATCCACAAACGTATATCAAATTACGGAATTGCAACGTTGCTGGAGGTGATCGCGCAGGATGACGGAATAACGAATGGCAAATCACTCTACCTCGGACACCGGTTCCCGGCGGTAGTCATCAGCTGCGCCGTACGCTGGTATTACCGCATCCAACTCAGCCTGCGCGGCGAGTCTTGGCTGCGCTGGCGCGCGGTTGACGAGCATGGCGCAGAGCTCGACATCCTGTTGCAGAAACGGCGAGACACGGCGGCGGCCAAACGCTTCTTCCAGCGCGTGCTGCGTTCCTAGCCAGCGCCGCGCAAGATCGTCACCGACCAACTGCACAGCTACCCCGCCGCAAAAGCAGAAATCCCGGAGCCCGCGTGAACAACCGCGCCGAGAACAGTCATCAGCCGACCCGCGAACGCGAGCGACGCATGCGAGGATTTCGCGACCCGAAGCCCACTCAGGCTTTCCTCGCGAGCTTCGGACCGATCCGCCAGCGTTTCGCCTTGAAGCGGCATCTGCTGCGCGCCTCCCTTTATCGCAAACACCTTGCCGCACGCTTCTCGACGTGGTGTGAATTCACCGAAGTCACCCGGAATCCGTCTGCAGCACGAAACATACAGGCTGCTCTCACGCTTCTTGCGAACATAGTCCGCTAACGTGACAGCCCGATTAACGTGACAATGCCGGTCGCAATACGCGAACGAGAATATGACCCACGATGCAATGCCAAGGGCCGGTGACATGCCAGCCCTTGGCGGTCGTCTCGCTCGTTTTCATGCAAACCGCCTGCGCTGCGCGCCGGGGCTTCTCAAGCCATCGCGAGCTGGTCTAACGCTGCAGCTTCATGATGCGGCCCATCGCAGCCTTATCGGAACCGACGTTCTGGAAAAACTGCAGGAGGTCGTTGCGCAGCGCCGTCCGCGATTCAGAGTCTAGATAAATCATGTGCCCGGACGGATATTCCTTGATCTGCAGGTTCTTCCGCAGCGCCGGATCGAGCTTCATGTTCTGCAGGTCGAGGCGCGTCTGATACCACGGCGTGACGTCATCGTAGTAGCCGCTGGCTTGGAACACCTTCAGATCCGGGTTGATGCTCATGATCGCAGCAAGATCGGTCACGGTATTCAGATTGCCGCGGCCGACCGAGGTCTTGCCGGTCGGATCCTTATGCGTCCAGTCCCACGTCACTGCCGTAATGCCCGTGAACGTCGAATTCGACGTGTACTTCAGTTCCTCATTCAGATACACGTTCCACGCGGCGATATAAACGCCGTTGGTCGCACGGTCGAACGCATCGTTGTTGATGAGGGTGATGTCTGCTGCCACGCCGAGATTCGTCGCTGTTACGCGACCGTCGTACGCGCCGACGCTGCGGTTCGGAACCAGGTTGCGTTGGAACACGTCCGAATCAACCATCAGCTTCGCATGTGTGACAAGCGTCTTGTCGATGCCGATGTATTGCGCGACGCGTTGCGCGGCGGCGTCGCTCGGTGCCGGCAACTGGTCGACCTTGTCGTAGGCATCAAAGTAGGCCTGCGTCTTCTGCGACAGCACGTCCGCGTTCGGCTGCTTCTGGAAGAAGCCGATAATGTCAGACCACTTCATGCTCGACGGGCTGCCCGCCGCCGCGAACGCCTGATCGATCGCGGCCGAGAAGACCGGGTCGTTGCGTGCGGCTGTTTTCGCAGCCTGCGCGGACATTGCGTCCTTTGCGAGCGCCGCATAGTCTCCGGATGCGAACTTGGTCACGTCGTCCATCACGCCCGCGAGCGTGGTGGCGCTCGTCGGTGCGCTGAATTTTTTGTGATACCACGCGTCGGCGGCGTAAGTCGGCAGGAGGCCGATTGGGTTGTCGCTCTGACGGAAATCAAGAATCGACGACTGCAGCACGACACCGTTCAGATCTACCCCGTCGCCATGCAGCGCATTAGCGAGCACAGCCGTGCGCGGAGTGCCGTACGATTCGCCATACAGGAATTTCGGTGAATTCCAGCGTTGGTTCGCGGTGAGGTAGCGCTTGATGAACTGCGTGAGCGATGTCGCATCCTTATCGACGCCCCAAAAGTCTTTGTTCTTCGCCGGGGCAATCGCGGTCGAATAGCCAGTTCCGACCGGATTGATGAAGACGAGATCGGTCTTGTCAAGCAGGCTATCGGGATTCGTCTCAATCGAATACGGCGCCGGGGGCGTGTAGTCCGGCATCGACGTCTTGATCCGTTTCGGTGCGTACGAGCCGAGCAGTAGCCACACGGAGGCGGAACCCGGGCCGCCGTTGTAGAAGAACGTGACGGGCCGCGAACTGGCCTTCTTGCCGTCCGCGGTATAGGCGACGTAAAACACTTTCGCGTTCGGCTGCGAGCTACCAGGGTCGGTGGTCACCAGATGGCCTGCCGTCGCCGTATACTGAATCGATTGGCCGTTGACCGTGACGACGTGGTGCGTGACCGCTCCGTCTTCGTTCGCGTCAGTGATCGAATCGTCGGCGCGATTGCCATACGCAACCGGATCGTTGTATGGCTTGTCGGCCACCAGCGCGGTCGTAGCGGGCGGCGTTTGCGTCGTCGCAGCCGCGACCGCGGGCGATCCGTCGTCTCCGCCACAACCCGTCATCAACATAGCGCTAAGCGAAATCGCCAGCGGTAGCACGAAGCAGCGCCGATAGTGGATCGGCATACCCCCGCCTTTCTTCGTCATTCCGTTGCTTTTCATAATTATCCTTAATTTTTAGTTTAGTAATTCTAAATAAACAATATAAAGGATTACGCTGCCGACACAGTAATGATTGGTAATTTCGGCAGTGAATGAAATGGCATCAAAAATGACCAGTCAAATCAAATGACAAATATACACAGGCGACGCAATTCAGAATATGACTAGTCAGAAAAAACGACAAATCTATACAGTTAGCGCTGTCCAGTGGCGGATGAGCATGGACGAGCCGTCCGAAATCGATCCTGGTCGCGTCTTGCGCTCTGTAAAATTTTCGTGGAGTTGGCTCAAGATGACGACGTGAAGAAGACAAAATCTCTTTATTTGGCTCTCCGTAATACGTCATCGAATATCCGCCGTCGGAAAGTTCTTCGCGCTGGTACGAAGCGAGCCGCCGCTGCACTATGTTGACGTGCCGCTATTTGACAGGAGCTGAATCCGTGGCCCGTACCTCCACCAAGAAACCGCCAGCCCGGTCGCCCTCCCTCGCGCCGTCGACGCCGTGGTGTTTTCGGTCGCTATGCACTTGGGTGATGTCGAGGTGATCGGCATATCGGTCGAACATCGCGACCGCAGGTGGGCCGTGCACGTCATTGTCGGCTTGTCCGCCAACGACGCGCCGTACTACGCCGTCTCGGACGCATTGCTCGGGCGCCAAGTGCCCGGCTACGAGGCGCGGACAATCGACGCGTCGCGCGCGGCCGTGATCGCGATGCTCGACGCCATCTCCGACAAGAAATGGGCGGAAACTTTCGGCGCCGGCCTGGCGGCGCAAGCCGGGCCGCACCGGGCACCTCGACGAGATGGTCGTGATGCTGCGCGGCAAACCCCATCTGCTGCACGCCTCGCTTTATCGAAAACAACTCGCGGCACGGTTCGAGGCCCCGCGCCTGTTCACCGGTTTGGCCCAAAATCCGTCCACTGCCGTCTGTGACCCGAGGCGGAAGAATGACGCGGCACGCGGCTCAGAAAGGCGCGTCGCCTTCGATCGTCGTGCGGTACAGCTTGCGGCGCAGGTGGTCGGGCGTGCCGGCGGCGAGATGCATCAGCGAACGGTTGTCCCAGAACACGAGATCGTGCGCGCGCCACTGGTGCCGGTACAGATGCTCGGCACGCACGCTGTGCGCGAACAATGCGTCGAGCAGCGCGCGGCTTTCGTCTTCGGGCAGCCCGACGATGCGCGTCGTGAAATGTTCGCTGACGAACAGTGCGTGGCGGCCCGTTTCTGGGTGCGTGCGCACGATCGGATGAACGACCGCGTCGACCTGCGCGATCTGCTCGGGCGACAGATTCGGCCGCCACGGGCTGCGTGCCTGCAGTTCCGCATAACGCGCGAGGTACGTGTGCTCGGCGCGCCGCCCTTCGATCGCGCGGCTCAGATGGACCGGCAGCGTGTCCCATGCAAGATGCATGTTCGCGAACAGCGTATCGCCGCCTTCCGCCGGCAACTCCTGCGCGTGCAACAGCGAACCGAGGCTCGGTTTCTCCTTGTACGACAGGTCGGAGTGCCAGAAATGACCCGCGTCACCGAGCCCGATCGGCTTGCCGTTCTCGACGATGTTCGACACGATCAGCACCTCCGGATGCCCGGCGAGCGCGAACTGGTGCAGCACGTGGATCTGCAGCGGGCCGAAGCGGCGGCTGAACGCGATGTGTTCGTCCGGCGTGATGCGCTGGTCGCGAAACACCAGCACGTGATGGTCGAGATGCGCGCGATGGATGCGCGCGAAACCATCGGCGTCGAGTGGCCGCGACAGGTCGAGGCCGATCACTTCCGCGCCGAGCGGCGCGTCGAACGGAACGATGTCGAAGCGCTGCGCCGCACTGCCCGGCCGCGCGGCGGGCTGATGCCCGGCGGCAAGCGTTGCAGCGTCGCGGATGGCGGTAGTCGTCACGGCACAGCCCCTGATTCGGTCAAAACGCGAATCTACGAGTGCGTGCCGGACTGCGTCAACGAAGCGATTCGGATACGTTTATCTGCTGCGCTCATAAAGATCGCTGCTCGGGCATACGCGTGGCAACGGCGGTTGCGCTGGGCACGGAACCGCGCCGGGCGAGGCCATCACGATTCCGTCGACGGATCGGGTACGCGCACGATGCCTTCCGGATACCGGATATCGATCAGGCCGTCCCGATCGCGGATACCCATCGACGATACGACCTCCACGCTCGCGCGGTCGACGCCTTCGCACACGGCCAGATTCGTGTTGGTCCGGTAGTAGACGCGATGGTCGTCGACCGCAAAGAACCGCGTCAGGAACCGCAGGCTTTTGGCATCGATCCCGGGCAGCGGCTTGCGGTAGTTCTGCCCCCACAGCACGTGGCCGTCATCGTCGATCAGCACGTCGTGGAAAACGCCGCGCGCGGTCTCGACGTCGATGTGCCCCGGCTTGGTCACGATCTTGCCGTCGTAAAGAATCTGCGCGCCGAGCCGCGCATACCGGTAGCCGAGGCCGACCACGCCGGCCGGATCGTCGATGCCGCGCTTGCGCACGCCGGCGCAGAACAGGTGCTTCGCATCCCGCGCATACGCGCCGCCGATAGTCGTCAGACTGGCGACATCGGCCTTGACCACGGTCAGGTAGCGTTCGCCGAGACCGTAGATATCGGTGCCGAAATAGTAGGCCTGCCGCGAATCGCGATACCAGTCGCCGCCCAGCGATTCCAGCGTCGCGGCATCGCCATCGGCGACGAGCCCGTCGCCTTCGTCGTCGTAGCTGAACGCGGCGCCGCTCGCGTAGTAGCGCAGCCCCGACGCATCGACGGCAAAGTTGTCGACCAGATGCCGAAAGCTGCCGAGATCGAAATTGTTCAGCGCACGATACCGATGCCCGCTGCCGACGCGGGCCCATACGCGTTCGCCATCGCTGTGGAACGGTCCGCCGAGCGGCGCCAGCGGCTCGGTCCGCGTGTCGCGCCGTTGCCGCGCGTCGGCCTCCTGCTGGCGTTGCGCCTCCTCGGCATCGTAGATCGCCTGCTGCTCCGGCGTAACCGCCGATGCATCCAGATGCTGCTGCAGGTGGAGCGCATGCAACGATTGCACGGTCGCGATACAGAACACCGCATGCGGGATCGAGCGCAGATACAGCGCCCAGTCCTCGTCGTCGCACCGGTAGAACCAGTGCACCGCCTCGCCGTCCCATCCGGCCGGATCCGTGCGGGCCAGCAGCGCGGCCTTGACGTCGCCGACCTTGCCGGGCACGACGAAGGAAATGCTGTAGCCGGTGTCGCCGAAGACTTCGAGGCTGTCGTCCTCGAACAGGCTTCGCATCCGTTTTTCCAGTTCTTGTACGGTCATGGGTTCCAGTCAGGCAAGGGTCGCGCCACGGCATGGCGCATGCGCCGCGGTCATTCTAACCATGTCGACGCGCGCCGCCCCCGTCCCTTTCGGGACGCTCAAAGCGCGTATCCGCCCGGATACGAAAACGCCGTCGACCCCGATTCCATCACATCCGGTTCCCGATCGGGTACGAAACAGCCGATCCATAGCCCAATCTCCATTTTCGTTTCCGTTCGGATACGAATCGATGCCTGCACCCGCGAGTTGTGCAATACTGTTCCCGATCAGATACGAAGCACGGAGAACGTCATGCCGGAGACCCTGTCCGTCAACACGATCGGCGCGCTCGCCAACCTCATCCGCGCGGCGCGGCTCCAGCAGGGGTTCACGCGGGACGAACTCGCGAACGCAACGGGGCTCTCGCCGAAGTTCATCAGCCAGGTGGAAGCCGGGAAGCCGACCGCGCAGATCGGCAAGGTGCTGCAGTTGCTCGGCGAACTGGGCGTGCACCTGCTCGCGCAGTCGTCCATCGAGATTTCAGCGGAAAACGCGCTCAAGGCCGCTCAACGCCGCAGGAGCCGCCATGGCGACTAGAACGCTGATTGCGTCCGCGAACGGGCTGCGCATGGGCACGCTGACCGACGACAAAGGCGTCTGGTCGTTCACGTACGACGCGCAGTGGCTGGCCTCGCCGCGCGCGTATCCGCTGTCGCCGGCTTTCGCGCTGCGCGCCGGCGCCTTCACCGACAGCTCAACCGATCGCCCGGTCCAGTGGTTCTTCGACAACCTGCTGCCCGAGGAAGGCATGCGGACGTCGCTCGCGCGCGAGGCGAAGGTCGATGCCGCCGACGCGTGGGGCCTGCTCGCATACTTCGGGCGCGAATCGGCCGGCGCGCTCACCTTGCTGGCCGAAGGCGAGCAGGAAGCGCTCGGCAGCATGCAGCCGCTTGCGCTCGACGAGCTCGAACGCCGCATCCAGGCGATGCCCGAGCGCGCGCTGACGGCCACCGCGCCCAAGCGCATGTCGGCGGCCGGCGCGCAGCAGAAACTGCTGCTGATCCTGCGCGGCGACGCGCCGGACTACGCGCTGTTCGAACCGGTCGGCAGCGAACCGTCGATGCATCTGCTGAAGCCGGACATGCGCGCCGCCGGCTACCCGCATTCGGCGATCAACGAGTTCTTCTGCATGAAGCTCGCGAAGCGGATGGGCCTCGACGTTCCGGACGTGCATTTTCTGCGCGCGCCGTCCGCGTGCTACGTGATCGACCGTTTCGACCGCGATACCGCGGCGGAGCCGGCCGGACGCCTGCACACGATCGATGCGATGCAGTTGCTCAACTACGATCGCGGCTTCAAGTACCAGCGCGCGAACGCGGCGGAACTCGGCCGCGCGATCGCGCAGACCAGCACGCGTGCGCTGGCGCGCCTGTCGGTGTTCCGCTGGTCGATTTTCAACGTGGTGGTGGGCAATGCCGACGCGCACCTGAAAAACCTGTCGTTCTTCGTCGACGCGCGCGGTTACCGCCTTGCGCCGTTCTACGACATCGTCAGCACGGTCGTCTATCACACGCCCACGCACCGCCCCGACCATCGCGGCGATCATTGGCCGCACTGTGAACTGACGATGCCGCTCGGCGCGGCGACGCGCTTCTCCGACATCGACACGGGCGCGCTGATCGCATTCGGCAACGCGCTCGGGCTCAAGGAGAAGGCAGCCGAAAACGAGCTTCAGCGTTTTCTCGAACCGCTCGAGCGCAATGTCGCGCAGACGCTCGATGAAGTCAGGGAAATCGCGCGCCCCGATGCCGGGGAAATCCGCCTGCTGAACTCGATTGCCGCGATGCCGATCGCGGAAATGAGCCGCGCGCTTCGCCGGACGCAGGGATAGGCGGCTACGATTGCTTGCTGACTCGTGTCGGCAAGCCTCAGCTCGGTAATGCGTCAAGAGACCGTAATACCTGGCGGACGATTTTCTCGCGCTTTGGCAAGTCTTCCATCCGGTTCGGCGTATCGATGTTGAGCGCGAAGAATACCGGGCCGTCAGGCCATTCAACCCACCCCACCCACCAGCCGATCTTTCCGCTCCACCCGGATTTTGCGCGAAGAATCCAGTCTCGACCCGCCTCATTGATCAGGACATCCTTGACTATCAACTGGTGTTCGACGCGGAACGGCAAGGTGTTGTTGTAGAGACGGCGCAAGAAAGCGACCTGTTCCTGAGCCGATATTGCAAGATCCCCGTCGACCCAGAACGGTTCCGCGCCACTTGAAAGCGCATTCCCGTAGGGAATCTTCCGCATATATGCGGCTTCTTTTTCTCGACCGATTTCCTTTGCAAAGCGCTCGAAAACCCAGACAGCCGAGTTGCGTACGGCAGAACGCAAGTCCTGGTCGTGATTCCACGCGTCGATAGGACGCTTTACACCGTCCCAGGGAATGATCTGAAACTCGTCGCGCAACACACCGGCGTCGAGCGCAATCAGGCTGTGGGGAATCTTGAAGGTCGACGCGGGTGACAGGCGTTGCGCAGCGCGCTCCCTGTCGTGCACGAAGACCACTTCCTTTCCACCTCTCAGGTCGGCTACGACAAGCGTTCCTTGTGCGTTGGCTTCGGTAAAATATTTGCCCCAGGTTTCGCCGTCAGGCGCAGCAGCAAATGCGCCACTTGAAACCGCGGCCGTGGCGAAAGAGGCAAGTAAAAAGCGACGTCGATTCAATCTTGTGTAGTCCTCTTCAAAATTCCATCATGTCCAGACCGAGCTCGGTCAGGCAATCAGGGGGCTGGCAATGATAGCATTTCGCTCCGCGCCTATTTCGCTCGCCGCAATCACCAGTGCTCGGTTTGTCGACGATTTGTGTTCGCGGTTCTTGATTCCCACTGGGCCGCTTTCGACCTCCCGACGTGATTTTCGTGGGCTGCCGACATCCCGGGCTGCATCACCCTCTCCGAGCGGAAATGACGCTTGCCGCACACTGTTCATCGCGAATCCCCAAGGGTGACAATCGTTCAATTTTCGCTGCGCGGGGCCAAGTAGCATGGATTCCAAGTCGCGCGAGTCAGGCAGGAGCCAGACTTCAGCGTGATGTCTGCCGCGACGGAATCGTCACCACTAACAACTGCTACATCATTGGAGAAGCGCGATGAAAAGAGCGAAAGCACTGCTGCTCGTCGGTCTGGTTTCGGCTGCCGCCTTTGCGGCACTGGCACCCGAGGCGGCGCAGGCGAGCCCCCACAAGGTCTGCCACTTGCATCATCTGCATCGCACCTGCCACTGGGTCCGCTGATCCGCCCGACGCTCGGTAGCAACACGTACCAGCAGCCCGGGAAAACAGTCACCGCAAGCCGATCTCACGGGATCGGCTTTTTCATTTCAGGCGGGAGAGCGGCAGCTCAAACCGTTACGGGTTCCGCAATAGTCATTCACTGCTCAGGGCGCCTGCGGTCGCGCCGCGGTGCATGGATACGCTTGCCGGATGAACCGCGTGACAACAATATCCACTTATCGGGATAAGTATTCTTATCACAACATCACGATTACAGAATCAAACTTCCATTTTCCAGAACGCCCCGCACGCAACGGGGCGCACCCCGCTCAACGCCCGATCGGCAACCCGGTCGGTTCGATCCAGCCGAGCTTGTACGCGATCAGCAGCGACAGGAACAGCGTGACCGACAGCCCGACGCGTGCCGCGAGCGACCACGCCATCCGCTTGGATTTCCCGCGATCGTGATTCATGAAATACAGCGCGAAGATCAGGCTCGCGATGATCAGCGCGAATGCCACGGAAACCAGCAGAGTTTTCATTGGTGTTGCCCTTGAAGATCGGAATCGGCCTGAATCAGTTCGGCCAGTTTTTGCCGTTCGTCGGCGAGGTTGCCGACGCCCGACGCCGGCCAGTCCAGCGCGACGCCGTTGCCCAGCGAATCGCGCACGAGCGTCTGGTAGCGCCGGTCGTTGATCCGGCCATGGTCAATCGCTTCCGAGATCTCGCGCCGGAACGGCAGCGGGAAACTCGCGTACGCACGCGACAGCGCCGCATATTGTCTCGCATCGATCTCTTTCGACGATGGTATGACAGTCCAGATCACCACGGCCACGATGGCCGTGAACGGGATCGCCGTGTAGCGAAGAATGAACTTGGTCGGGGTCATGAAACGGTGGGTCGAAGTCATCGCGAAGGCGGGCCGTGCGGCAGCGAAGCCGCGGGCAGGCCGCGCCGCACACATTGTACTGAAAGCCCCATCGGGCCAACAGAGTATGATAATGACATTATCATGTTCGTCACATGATTCGAGAGACTTGGCGACGTGTGCGAGCGGCCTGCCCGCGCGGCCGTCCGGCGCCGGTCTTCCCGTCCGTGCCCGCAACCCGCGGCGATTGAGCGAAGCCCCTATGCCAGCGCAGTACTTTCGAAACCTGACGGGAAAACACCGCAGCGCGACCGCGAACCGCCAGCTCGGGTTTTCGCTCGCGTTCGTCGCCGGCGCGGCCAATGCCGGCGGTTTCCTCGCGGTCAGGCAATACACGTCGCATATGAGCGGCATCGTATCGGCGATCGCCGACCAGACGGCGCTCGGCGACGTGCGGCTCGCACTGGCCGGCGTCAGCTCGCTGGGGTCGTTCCTGATCGGTGCCAGCTGCTCGGCGATCCTCGTCAACTGGGGGCGCCGCCGCGGCCTGCAGAGCCAGTTCATGCTGCCGCTGCTCGTCGAAGCCGCGCTGCTGCTCCTGTTCGGGCTGCTCGGCAGCCACCTCGCGCTGTGGGAGACATTCTTCGTGCCGGTGACCGTGACGCTGCTGTGCTTCATCATGGGGCTGCAGAACGCGACGATCACCAAGCTGTCGGGCGCGGAGATCCGCACGACGCACATGACGGGCATCGTGACCGACCTCGGCATCGAGCTCGGGAAGCTGTTCTACTGGAACCGGTCGGCCGTCGACGTCGACGCGCACGCGGTCATCGCCAACCGCTCGAAACTGAGGATTCACGGCGCGATGCTCGCGTCGTTCTTCGTCGGCGGCCTGGCCGGCGCGATCGGCTTCAAGCATGTCGGCTACGTGTCGACCGTGCCGCTCGCCGCCCTGCTCGTCACGCTCGCGATCGTGCCGGTGATCGACGACCTGCTCGCGTTGCGCCGCGGCAGACGCTGAGCGCGCGCAGGGCGGCACTTTCGGCGGTAACCCGCCAGGCGGATCGATTATAATTTGATTAACATACCGACCACCCGCGCCCTGCAATGGAAACGAAAACCGCCCGCCTGACCGTCCTGATCGACCCCGCGAAGAAAGAAGCCTTCGAGATGCTCTGCGCGGAGCAGGATCTCACGCCGTCGCAAGTCGTACGGCAGTTGATCCGCGAGTATCTCGACCGGCACGGCGTGACGTACAAGACCAAAAGCGCGCTCGGCAAGCGCGTGAAGTAAGTGCGGCCGCACGGGCCGCACCACCGGCGCCGCTTATGCGCCGATTTCCCATCGCCCGTGCGACTGCGCACGCCACACCAGCCGCTGCGGATCGACACCTTCCCCGTCCTTCATGCGTCTCGCGGTGGCCGCCAGCTTGAGTTCGCCGGCCTGCACACACGCGAGCGCGCGTTCGAGCAGGATGCGCAGCGACGGCAGCCGTTGGTTGCCCTTCCACGCGAACGCGACGAAGTTGTTGTCGTCGCCGCACGGCACCAGCGCATACGACGAACCAAACACCGATCGCAGCTGCTCGAGATGCCGCGGCAGTGCCGGATCGTCGTCCATCAGGTTGATCGCCAGCACGCCGGCTTCGCTCAGGCGCTCGCGGCACGCGTCGAGAAATGCCGCGCCGGTACACCGGCCCGGCGTGCCGTCCGCGACAAATGCGTCGTGCAGGATCACGTCCGTCCTGATGTCCGAGCGTGTCACATGATCCGCGCCGTCGGCGCACACCACGGCGAATCGCGCATCATCGACAGGAATCCTGAACACGTCGCGCAGCGCGATCACGTCCGGGTTGATCTCGACCGCGTCGATCGCCGCGCCGGGCAGGTGCCGGTAGCAGTACTTCGCCAGCGAGCCACCGCCGAGCCCGAGCATGCAGATATGCGCGGGCGCCGGCTGCAGCAGCAGAAAGCCCATCATCACACGCGTGTAGCCGAGTTCGAGCCGGATCGGATCCCGGAGCGACATGAAGCTCTGCGTGCCGAAATGATCGAAGTGCAGCGACAGCGCGTGCCGCGTCTCCAGCACGAAAGGCCGCCCGTCGTTCAGTGGCGTCGACAGAAATTCGACAAACGCGTCGTAGGAAGTGCGATCCTCTGCCATGCCCGGGTAGCCAGATGCAAACGATTGAGCGAAGCGTGCGCGCTCAGACCTTCTTCAGATAGCAGGCCTTCAGCATGAAACCGCCCATGTCGGTCTTGCAGTCGACTTCGTGATCGCCGCCGACGAGCCGGATGCTCTTGACCTTGGTGCCCATCTTCAGCGTGATCGACGAACCCTTCACGCGCAAGTCCTTGATCAGCACGACCGAATCGCCGTCCGACAGCACGTTGCCGTTCGCGTCCTTGACGACGTCGCCCGCCGGTTCGTCGCCCGCTTCGGCACCGGCGCCGGCCGACCATTCATGGCCGCAGTCGGCGCACACGGTCAGCGTGCCGTCCGGGTAAGTGTTTTCCATCGCGCATTGCGGGCAGGCGGGGGCGTTCATTGCGGCTTCCATTCGGGGGAGTTGAGTCGATCGAAACAATGCCGGGCGAGCAGGCACGTCGCCCCGGCGGCATCGACGCGCGTGCCGACGGGTCGGCAGGCCGGCATCGGCGCACACGGCATTATAATGCAATACACATATATTGCCCGCTGTATTATAATCCCTCACTTCCTGCCGTTCATCGGACTTGCCAGCGATTTCACCGAGATTGCCAGCAAATTCAAGCAAGATGGCACGCCCCGGTTACCCGATCGGCGCCGCGCACTGATCCCGACGACCCGTCCAGAGGCTATCCGACATCGTGGCAACCGTTGTGTACGTTGAAATCGGCCCCGCGTGGAACCGCAACCGCGGCGGCACCGCACGAAACGCGACCGTCGAAGCGGCACGCGGCTTCGAAAGCGACATCCTGATGATCGCGAACGGGCAAAGCGGCAACGCGAAGGACGACACGGCAATCGCGTCGCTGCAGGTGCATGGCGGCGCATCCGCGCAGGTGCTGGCCACCGGCCCCGACGAGGAAGCGGCGCTTCAGGCGCTGCTGCCCCTGCTGCAAGCGCGCTGACCCGCGCGACGCGATGGCACGGCATGGCGCCGTCCATCCCCGAATCTCCATTCCACGAGGAAGCGATGAGCGACAACTTCACGTCAAACGCCCCGAACCTGTCAGCCTCCGCCATCTGGGCGCTCGAACGCCTCGCCGATGTTCGCTACGGACGCGATGCGCCGGCGCTCGGCTGGTCGATCGCGCGGGAACTCGTCAACGCGGGCTTCGTCAGCCATTCCGCACACGGCCGTTCCGGCGCGTCGATCACGCCCGAAGGTCGGACCTTCCTGAAAAGCCGGAAGTAGGTCGCGCGCCGCGCGCCAATCAGCTTGATACTTTTGAGCATCGATTTGGCGATTTTGCGTCTTACGAGGATCAGCCTGCGCTTCTAAAGTGGAGTCACCCCGAACGAACGGGCCTCAACTTTCCAGTCAAGGAGCCAGTCATGAGCCGCATCGCCATCCCCGCCATCGAATCCGCCACCGGCGCAACCGCCGACGTGTACGCACAAGTCCGCAAGGTCGCCGGCGGCACCGTCCCCAACCTGTTCGCCGCCGTCGGCCATCTCGCGCCGAACGCGCTTGCAGCCGTGCTCAACGCCGAAGGCGTGCTCGCCGGCGGCACGCTGAGCAAGCAGGATCTCGAAACGATCAAGCTGCTGGTCAGCGCCGACACCGGGTGTGACTACTGCGTCGCCGCGCACAACCTGCTCGGCAAGATGACCGGCCTGTCGGCCGACGCGCTGCGCGCGATCCGCTCGGGCCAGCCGGGCACCGGCGACGCAAAGCGCGACGCGCTGATCCGCTTCGTGCTGAACCTGCAACGGACCAGCGGCACGATCACCGACGACGAATTCGCGGCGATCCGCGAAGCCGGCTACACGGATGCGCAACTCGCGGAAATCTCGCTCGCGATCGCGCTGACGATCTTCACCAACACGTTCAACCGCATCAACGACACGGTCGTCGATTTCCCGCCCGTGAAGTAAGCGGTATCGCCGGCATCGGGGCGGCATGCGTCCCGATGCCGATTCCCATCCCTGTTTCGACCGCGCCCGTCCCGGCCCCGTTGCCGCGACGGGCGTCCTGCGTCGATCATCGCCGCAACGCAGGATTCGCAGCCGCCATTCCCGCCGGGAATGGAAGTTATGCGTGCGCGCCCGCTACCGACGCGACAGCGCTTCGCCGAAGATGGGTTCCACGACGAGCCGATCGCTCGTCAGCCACGCAACCCGACATCCATTCATTCACAGGAGATTCGCCATGTCGCTCCAGGACAAGCTCGACGCATTCAAGGCCGACTTCAAGGCGGGCAAGCCGCCGTACCACGCGCCGCCCGAAATCCACCCGATCATGGAACGCGCGACGGCCGAACTGATCGCGAGCGGCCAGGCCGCCCGTGCGATCAAGGCCGGCGATCGCGCGCCGACGTTCCGCCTGAAGGACCAGGACGGCAACGACGTGTCGTCCGTCGACCTGCTCGCGAAGGGGCCGCTCGTCGTCACGTTTTACCGCGGCGTCTGGTGCCCGTATTGCAACCTCGAACTGCAGGCGCTGAACGAAGCGCTGCCGCAACTCCAGGCGCTCGGCGCGAACGTGGTCGCGATTTCGCCGCAAACGGCCGTCAACAGTCGCAAGTCCGTCCGCACGAATCATCTCGGCTTCCCCGTGCTGGTCGATGCACACGGCGAGACGGGCGCCGCGTTCGGCCTGCGCTTCAACCTGCCCGACTATCTGGTCGACCTGTACACGATGCTGAAGAACGACCTGCCGGCATTCAACAACGATTCCGGCTGGACGCTGCCGATGCCGGCACGCTACGTGATCGGCCAGGACGGCATCGTGCTGTACTCGGAAGTCAATCCCGACTACACGCATCGCCCCGATCCGTCGGACATGTTCCCCGTCATCGAAAAAGCCGTGCACGCATGATCGCGCGCCGCCGCGCCACCGCATGTGGCGCGGCGGCGCTTTCTGTTTTCCCGTTTCATCTGGAGTCCTTCATGACCGCACGCACTTTTCTCGTCACCGGCGCGACCAAGGGGATCGGACGCGCGCTTGCCGAACGGCTGGTGCGCACCGGGCATCGCGTCATCGGCCTCGCACGCGACGACGCGGAGTTCCCGGGCGAACTCGTTCGCGTCGATCTCGCCGACAGCCGCGCGACCGGCGCCGTGCTGCAAGCACTCGTGCAGCGGCACGCGATCGACGGCGTCGTGAACAATGTCGGCCTCGTGCGCCCGCAGTCCGTCGGCGACGTGACGCTCGGCGACCTCGACGACGTACTCGCGCTGAACCTGCATCCGGCCGTCCAGACCGTGCAGGCACTGCTGCCCGGCATGCGCGAGCGCGGCTGGGGGCGCATCGTCAACCTTTCCAGCCTGACCGTGCTCGGCATCGTGCAGCGCACCGCGTATGCGGCGGCGAAAGCCGCGCTGGTGAGCTTTTCGCGATCGTGGGCGCTGGAACTCGCGAACACGGGCATCACCGTCAATGCGGTGGCGCCCGGGCCGACGGAAACGGAACTGTTCCGCGCCAACAATGCACCGGGCAGCGAAGGCGAGCAGCGTTATCTCGCCGCGGTCCCGATGGGGCGCTTCGGCAAGCCCGACGAAATCGCGGCGGCGATCGCGTTCCTGCTGTCGGACGATGCCGGTTTCATGACGGGGCAGACGCTCTATGTCGACGGCGGCGCGTCGATCGGCAAGGCACCGTTCTGAGCGGCGACCAAGGGTCGGAGAAAACGGCGGCCCTGCCCGGCCGCCGTCATTGCGCCGATGCGGGCTCGCCGTCCGCCAGCGTCTGTTCGACGAATTCGACGAACGCGCGGGCGCGGGCCGTCACGAGCCGGCCGGCCGGAAACACGGCCCACAGGTCGATCGGCGGCAGTTCCCAGTCGGTCAGCACGGCCTGCACCGCGCCGGACGCGAGTTCGGGCGAGAACATCCAGCGCGACGCGACTGCCAGCCCCATGCCGGCGATCACGGCGGTCCGCATTCCTTCGGCCGCGCTGACACGCAGGCGCCCGGAAACCGCCACCGCGACTTCGGCACCGTTCCGGTTGAACGACCAGGTTTCGCCGCCGCCCCGCTGCGAATACACGATCGCCTGGTGACGGGCGAGATCGGCCGGCGCTTTCGGAATGCCCGCCCGCGCGAAATACGCCGGCGTGCCAACGACGAGCCGCGGGCTGCGCGCAATGCGCCGCGCGATCATCGACGAATCGACCAGTTCGCCCATTCGCAGCGCGACGTCGGTGCCCTCTTCCAGCAGATCGATGTTGCGGTCGTCGAGTGCGAGATCGATCTCCAGATCGGGATGCCGGCTCAGGAACGTGTCGAGCAGCGGCAGCACATGCAGGCACGTGAAGCTCACGGCGGCGCTCACGCGCAGCTTGCCGGACAGGCTCGCGGACGCATCGCGCACCACGTGCTCGGCCTGATCGGCCTCGCGGATCGCGAGCTTTGCGTGTTCGTAGAAACGCTGCCCGGCGTCGGTCGTCGTGAGCCCGCGCGTCGAGCGCAGCAGCAGACGTACGCCGAGCCGCTCCTCGAGCTGCGCGATCGACTTCGAGATGGCCGGCTGGCCGAGATTCATCCGCTTCGCGGCCGCCGAGAACGAACCGGCTTCCACAACGCTGACGTAGGTCTCCATTGCCGCGAGTCGATCCATGCGTTGCTTCTCCGTGTGCGGGTGCCGGGCGGCACGACCATGCCGGCAGTCGAGATGCCGTTCGCGCAAATTGTAGTACGACGCTCGCGCGAACCTGGGTCGAACCGGCGGCTGCCGCGCTGTTCCTTGCGTCGGACGACAGCAGTTAGGTGGCCGATGGCGGGCGGGCCCAAGCGTGACAACCGCAACCGGAGCGGACAACCGCCCGCTTCGGACCTACTCCGCGTCGCCGGCCTCACCATCGTCCGGAGCCGCCGCATCGCGCCGGTCACCGAGCGACTGACGCCGCCAGTCGCCGGGCGTCATCCCCGCCCAGCGCGTGAAGACGCGGCGAAACGCGGCGACCGACTGGTAGCCGACGTCGGCCGACACGGCCTCCGCGCTGGCCGACGGCTGGCGCAGCGCATTCGCGGCGAGGCTCATCCGGATGTCCGTCAGCAGGTCGGCGGCCGAGTGCCCGAGCTTCGACTGGAAGTGACGCATGAACGTCGCGCGCGACATGCTGCACAGCGCGGCCAGCTCGGGCAGCGTCCACGGCCTCGCCGGATCGTCGAGCATCGCGACGATCGCGGGCGCGAGGCGCGGATGGCCGGCCAGCGCCAGCAGGCCGGTCGGCGCCTGCCCCGATTCGCTGACCGCGCGCAGTGCGAGCGCGAACAACGCCGCCGACAGCGCATTCAGGATCGCGAGGCCGCCCAGCTGCTGCTCGAGCGATTCCGCACGCATCAGTTCCACGAGGGCGGTCAGCCGCGCGGCGGCGGCCAGCGCGTCGGGGGCCCGGCTGTCCGTCGCCGCGCGCACGACGAGATCCGGCGGCAGGTGACGCCGGATCAGCCGGTCATGCGGCGGCGCGACCACGAAGCGTCCGCACAGCATGTCCAGCCGCTCGCCCGTGCCCGCGTTCTCGCCGATGAAAACGTGACCGCCGGGCCGCTTGATCGCCGGCACCGGCGGCAGCCCGCTGCCGTCGTGCAGCACGTGCGGCGAGCTGTGCGGCAACAGCACGAGATCGCCGCCGCCGAGTTCGCGCACCGTGCCGTCGTCGGGATTCTCGAGGATCGCGCGGCCGCGCAGCACGACGTGATACGGGATCTCGCACGCGGGTGACCGCTCGTACGTGACCGCCCACGGCGCGCCGAACGCGCAGCGGATTTCGAGCTTCCCCGTGACCGTGACGAGCGCGATGAAGCGGCTGAGCCAATCGGATTCGAGCGTCATGTCGAGTGATGGAGAAGGATCGGAAGTGCGGCGCGCGTACGACAAACGCCGCGTGAAGTTCCGATTATCGCGCGGGAAGCCGATGTCATCGCGCGCGGCGGCGTTGCGGGCCGCGTTATTGCCGGCCATTCCGCTGCGGAATGGGTTTTATCGCCGCGGCCGGCCTTCTGGCGCGCGGCGTTCGGGACGAACATCGAGTCGTCCAACACCTGTTCCAAGGAGAACACCATGAACAAGCTGTTCAATCCGCTGAAGCTCGGCCCCATCACACTCAACCACCGCGTCGTGCATGCGCCGGTGACCCGCATGCGTAGCGAACCGGGCAACGTGCCGGGCGACCTGATCGTCGAGTACTACACGCAGCGCGCGACCGACGGCGGCCTGCTGATCACGGAGGCCACCGCGATCTCGCCGCTCGCGATCGCGTACGTGGATGCGCCGGGGATCTATACCGAGGCCCAGGTCGCCGGCTGGAAGCGGGTCGTCGACGCCGTGCATGCGAAAGGCGCGCGCATCTTCCTGCAGCTCTGGCATGCGGGCCGTCAGGCGCATCCGGCCAACACGGGCGGCGTGACGCCCATCGCGCCGTCCGCGCGGCGCTCGCTCGAACATGCGGCGATTCGCGACGTGCACGGCGGGATTACCGAAGCCGAGCTCGTCGAGCCTCGTCCGCTCGCGCTGCACGAGATCCCGGGCATCGTCGAGCAGTTTCGCGCCGGCGCGCAGCGCGCGAAGGCGGCCGGTTTCGACGGGGTCGAACTGCACGCGGCGAACGGCTACCTGCTCGACCAGTTCCTGCTCGACGGCGCGAACGACCGCACCGATGCCTACGGCGGCCCGATCGAGAATCGCGCGCGCTTCCTGTTCGAGGTCGTCGATGCGACGGTGTCCGTCTGGGGCGCCGGGCGCGTCGCGGTGCGGCTGTCGCCGAGCGGTTCGTACGGCACGGTATCCGACAGCGATCCGCACGCGACGTTCGGTTATGTCGCGCGGCGCCTGAACGACTACGGCCTCGCGTATCTGCATGTGATCGAGCCGCGGATTCGCGGCAACGAGGAAAACGCGGACGCAAGCGAACACGACGTGTCGTCGAAGGACCTGCGCCAGGCGTTCCACGGCACGATCGTCGCGGCCGGCGGCTTCACGCGCGACAACGCGGAACAGATCCTCGCGGATGGCCACGCCGATCTCGTCGCCTTCGGCCGCATGTTCATCTCGAACCCCGATCTGCCGGAACGGCTCCGGACCGGCGCGCCACTGACGCGCTACGACCGCACGACGTTCTATGGCGGCGATGCGCGCGGGTATACGGACTATCCGTTTCATCGGGAAGCCGCGGTGGCGTGATGCGGGGGCGGCTGCTTGCGCGGGCGAGCGTCCGGGAAATCCGCACGTTCGCCGTCGCACAGGCCGGCAGAAGGCTCAGAACCGGTGTCGAATGCCGACGATCGCGAGCAGTTGCGAATTCGTGCCGGCGTCGACGTTGTACGACCCGATCACGGCCTGGGCCGGCCCGCTCCCGTTGAAGCCGTTCGCGTGTTGATAACCGACAGTCGTATAGAGGTCGGTGCGCTTGCTCAGCAGATAGTCGACACCGACGTTGACCTGGTGATAACGCGCGGACGAATCGCCGTCCGACCACGTGAAGTTGTAGCCGACGATGGCCAGCAGCGCCGGCTGCGCCTGCCATTGCGCGAACGCGGAACCGTTCCTGTAGCGCTCCGCATGCACGAACGTCGACGACGCGTCGGGACGGTATTCGCTGAAGCTGAACGCCGCGCCGACCGTCACGTTGCCGATCGCATATTGCGCACCGGCACGCGCAATCCCGATCGACCGGGCCGACGCATACGCGCGACTGACCGCGCTTTTGAAGAACGAATCGGCCGACGACACGCCGCGCGTCGAACGAATCGCATTACCGTTGTCGACGTGCAGGTAGCCGGCCGCCGCGCTCAGCGGACCGTCGGCATAACCAACCGCGCCGGAATACACGAGGCCCGATCCCGACGCGCCGGCCACGCCGCCCGGCGCGACCATCGCCGCGACCGTCACGCCGTGCCATGCCGCGCCCGTCCATTTGACCGCGTTGCTGAACGTTACGCTGCTGTCGTAGTTGTCGACGTCGCCGGGCGGCGCGAAGAGCCCGCTGAACGCGTCGGCCGTGATCGGCTGCACGAGGTCCGTGACGGGATCGTTCTGCCTGCCGAGCGTCAGCTTGCCCCACGCGTCGGACGCGATACCGACGAACGCCTTCGAGCCGAACAGCCGCCCGCCGTCGAGCTGGCCGCTCGCGACGTCGAAGTTGTTTTCCAGCGTGAAGATCGCGTTCATCCCGCCGCCGAGATCCTCGCTGCCGGTCAATCCCCATTCGTTCGACGACAGCGCGCCCGACGACATCGACACACGCGACTGCCCGCCTTCCGCGTGATTCAGATAGGCGATTCCGGTATCGATCGTGCCGTACAGCGTGACCGATCCTTCCGCCCGTGCGGCGACGGAAAGCGAAGCCGCAACGGCGGCGCCTGCAATCAGCATGCAATTTTTCATCGTGTCTATGAATAAGTACTGCGAATCGATATGAACGGACGTCGGCAGAACGTCGGCCGTGCGTTGCGCATCGGTTTCAGGCCGCGCCGGTTCACGGCATCGTGATGCTCGCGCTCGCGCACGCCGGGGCACACGGCTTACGCGAGCGCGCATCAGTCACACGGGTTCGCCCGTCGCGGCGGGCGCTACCGGATCAGGATGCTTCGCAGCTGAACCGGTAGCTGTCGTCGAGCTTCTTCGCCAGCACGAGCGTGCGCATGTTCAGGGCGCGCGCCGCATCGCACAGCGTGCGCTGCCCGCTCGGCGTGCGGTACTTGCTCGCGTACTCGGCGTTCAGCACCGGCTTGTTCTTCGATGTGAACACCGTGTAGCCGCCGCACTCCTTGTGCTCGTTGCATTCCTCGTTCACCGCGAAATCGAACGACGGCTCGAGCGCCACGAGCTGGTCGACGTCGTTCTTCAGCCCGACCGCCAGATTGCGCTTGTGCGCCTCGTTTGCGATGAACACGTTGAACGCATACTGATCGCTGTCCTGCAGCGGGAAACCCGTGTCGTTCGCATAACCGTCGACGTTGTCGGGCTCGACGCCGTCGCACCCCTTCGACACCGCGCGATCGAGGCGGGCCGTCATGATGTCCCGGACGTTGCTCGAACGAATGTCGAGCCAGCGCTCGCCTTCCCAGTCGTCGAGCTTCTTGCCCTGGTCGGATTCCTTGAACTTCGAAAAATCGGGCCGCCAGTTCTCGGAACTCCCCGCCGAGAAATAGCAGACGACCTTGCGCCCTGCCTGCTTGAGCGCCGCGATGGTCGCCGGGTCGGTATCGAACAGGTCGATGTCGTAGATGGCCACGTCGTAGGACGTGTTGAGCTTGCCCCTGAGCTGCCATTGCCACGTGTCGGATACGACGGGCGCCCAGTGCGAGCCGACACGCGCGGGTGTCGGCGCGGCCGGACGGGTCGCGGCAAAGGCCTTGGACGACAGCGGGTCGGACGACCCGTCGCCGCAGGCCTGCAGGATCGATGCGCACAGCGCGAGCGCCGCGACACACGAAAGGTTGCGTACGGTTTTTTTCATCGATGCTTCTCCAGTGGAGGGGTCGGGATGACGAATGGAACTGCGGGTTGCGGAACTGCCGGGTTGCTCGGTGACGCGAGATGATGCCGGGTGATGCGAGGTGACGCTCAAGCGTCGAGCGGTTCGGCGCGCAGCAGCGCCGCATGCTCGAAGCGCAATGTGATCGCGGCCTGCCCGGGTGCGACGTGGCCGACCGTGCGATTGCCGTTCGCGTAGTCGACGATCCGGTACGAGCGGTCGGGCTGCAGGCCGCGCAGCGCGATGGAGCCGCTCCAGCGGTCGGCGTAGAACGCGTAATGCAGCACGCCGTCCTTTTCCACGACGTGTGCCTCCGGCTTGTCGAACGCGATGTCGTAGAGCTCGCCGCGATAGCGGCCCTCGGCGAGCCGGTGCGCGTTGTACACGCCGACCCAGTGCCGCCACGCCTGCTCGTGCTCGGGTGTCAGCAGGAACGAGTTCTTCGGCTTCGGATCGACGGGCCACGTGAACTTCGTCGAGATGACGGCGCCGACGCCGACCGCCGACGCGAAATCGCGCCCGCCGTCGCTCAGTTCGACGTGGTCGCCCGTATACGCGGACGACGCGCCCATCAGCGCCTTCAGCGTCTTGCCCTTGTGGCGAACCTGCCAGCTCGACAGCGGATCGGACGCGGGCGCCTGATCGATATAGCGCATGTTGTGGAACGCGTACGCGGTGCCGCACGGACACACTTCGACGACGGCGTCCGGCTTGAGCGCATGCGCGGCGTCATGGAACACGCGGTAGAAATCCGCGAGATGCTCGACCGAATCCTCCGGCCGCGCGTGCTGGTGCGCGGGGTTGTAGCAAGGCGCGACGCCGTTCAGGTGCTGGCCGTCGATCTTCATCCCGTCGAAACCCCACTCGCCGATCACCTTCTTCACGAGCGCGGCGATGTGTGCCTGGGTTTTCTCGTAGGCCGGGCACAGATAAAAGCTGTTCCACCACGTGATCGCCTGCGGCGCGCCGTCCGCGTCGAGCAGCAGCATGTCGGTGTTGTCGTGCAGTTCGTCGCTGCCCGGTGCGACCGCGAGCGGCGCGATCCACAGCCGCGCCTTCTGCCCGCGCGCATGGATGTCGTCGACGAGCGCCTTCATGTCCGTTTCGCCGGCCGGGAATTTCGCGCGGTCGGGCACCCAGTCGCCGGTCCGCCGTTGCCAGCCGTCGTCGAGCACCGCCCATTTGAAGCCGAGCGCCTGCACCTTCGGCAACGTGGCGCGCACGTAGTCGAGGCTGAACTGGCGCTCGTAGCCCCACGCGCACCAGATCGGCTCGTACGCGCTTGCCGGCGGCTGCGGCGCATGGAACCCCTGCGCGTCCATCATCTGGCGGTAGGTATCGAGCGCGACGAAATAATCGCCGGCGTGCAGCATCACGAACGCGGTCGGCGTGTCGAGCGTCGCGCCCGGCGCGAGCGTCACCGTCTTCTCGCCGCGCAGGCCGAGCGCGACTTCGTTGCGCACCGCCTTCACCGGCAGCGACACGAGGCGCGGCACGGTGTCGAGATGGCCGAGCGCGATGCCCTGGTCGCGCCGCCACACGTCGACGACGGGCGTGCCGCCGCCGTAGTCCGACGCGTTCATGCCCATGAAATTGCGCTGGTCGAAGCCGGCCTTCACCGGCTGCACCCAGTCGCGCCGGTCCGCATGGCTCGCGCCCGAATAGGTCCAGTAACCGCCCGCGCCGGCGGCGGCCGGCAGCAACCGGTGCGCGCCGACGTTCCATGCGCGGATGTCGGCCGCCTGCGCGCCGACATTGCGAAACTGCGTGTCGATCAGCGCAACACCCGGCCGCGCGTCGAGCAACGTGACGCGCAGCGTCTTCTCGAAGCCGTGCGCCGAGCGCCCGACCAGCCGCAGTTGCCGCCCCGCGCCGAACGCGGTCACGACTTCCGCATGCGCGGCGTCGACGATCGCGAAGCGGTCGATCGTGCGCACCGGCCGCGTGTCGGGCGCGGGGCCGTCCGGCGTGGGCGCCGGGGCCGGGCCGATCAGCTGTTCGAGCGTCTCGCTCGCATCGAAACGGGTCAGCGCGCGCGCGCCGCCACCTCGGCGGACGGCCAGCCGGCAGCGCATCGCCGGGTCGAACTCGATCACGAGCCGGTCATCGCGCAGCGCGACGCGCCGCGGTTCGCCGCCGTGGGCATCGCGTACGCCGATACCGACCAGGATCGGGCTCGCCGCGCCGGCGGCCAGCCACTGCACGAACGCGCGCCGCGTGGTCATTGGCGCACCTCGCGGCAAAGCGACACACCGGCGCCGCCGACGGCCGGCACGCACCGGGCGGGCCGGGCGGCAAACCGGGCGGACCGAAGAAATCGAAAGGAAAAGCAAGCGTTCATACGAGGTTCCTCGTGAAGAAGGGCCGTGCGCCGACACATCCGCATCGTGCAGATCGGCAATCTAGTTCATCTTTCGCTTTCTTTCGTTTGTGGTTTACACTAATAACGAAAGATATCGAAAGAACATAGATTGGCGGCTCCCGGCAAGTTACTCTGACATTTCTTTGTGAAACACCGCCGGGAGTGGCCCATCGATTGCTTCCGGCTATGCTCGTGCAGCGACAAAACGAAAGCATTCGACGGTTCCGAACCATCTTCGAAAGACGCGACCGATGCAAAACACCTGGCTTGTCCACGCGCTCGTCACGACCCTGCTGTGGGGCGTGTGGGGCGCATTCACCGGTTTGCCCGCCGAACAGGGCTTCCCCGATACGCTGATCTACGTGGTGTGGGCGTTCACGATGATTCCGCCGGCGCTGGTCGCGCTGGGGCGCGCCGGCTGGCGCGTGCGGCACGACAGCCGCTCGCTCGTGCTCGGGCTGGCCATCGGGCTGCTCGGCGCGGGCGGACAGATGCTGCTGTTTCGCGCGGTCGAATCGGGGCCGCCGTACCTCGTGTTCCCGATCGTGTCGCTGTCGCCGGCGCTGACGATCGCGCTGTCGTTCCTGCTGCTGCGCGAACGCACGGGCAAGCTCGGCCTGGCCGGGATCGTGCTCGCGCTCTGCTCGCTGCCGCTGTTCGATTTCCAGTCCGGCCAGGGGCCTGCCAGATTCGGGCTGTGGTTCGCGCTTGCACTGCTGGTGCTCGTCGCGTGGGGACTGCAGGCGTACTTCATCAAGATCGCGAACGCGTCGATGGATGCGGAATCGATCTTCTTCTACATGGCGCTGACCGGCCTGCTGTGCGTGCCGTTCGCGCTGTGGATGACCGACTTCGGCCGGACGATCAACTACGGGATCAGCGGCCCGGGCCTCGCCGCCGTCATCCAGGTGCTGAACGCGATCGGCGCGCTGACGCTCGTCTACGCGTTCCGCTTCGGCAAGGCGATCGTCGTGTCGCCGCTCGTCAATGCGGGCGCGCCGTTGCTGACGTCGGTGATCTCGATGGCCGTCACGGGCACGGCGCCGACCGGCAGCAAGCTGACGGGCATTGCGCTGGCACTGCTGGCCGCGCTGCTGCTCGCGCTGCAGCCGGAAAGCGCGACGGCTGCCAACGCAGCGGGGGAATCGGCATGAACTACCTGCTCGATCTCGTTCGCCGTCACAAACAGTCGCCCCGGCACGCATCGCGCGGCACGCCCGCGATCGGCATCCCGTCCGTGTGCTCCGCGCATCCGGTCGCGATCGCCGCGGCGCTGCGCGAATGCGCGGCGCTCGATCGCCCCGCGCTGATCGAGGCGACCTGCAACCAGGTCAACCAGGACGGCGGCTATACGGGGATGACGCCGCACGACTTCCGCCGCTACGTGTTCGACATCGCCTGGCGCGAACGCGTGAGCCCCGACGCGATCCTGCTCGGCGGCGATCACCTGGGTCCGAACGCGTGGCGCCGGTTGCCGGCCGCGCACGCGATGGACAATGCCGAGACGATGGTCGCGCAGTACGTCGCGGCCGGTTTCCGCAAGCTGCATCTCGACTGCTCGATGTCGTGCGCGGACGATCCGTCGCCGCTGCCCGAAGCCGAAATCGCGGCGCGCGCCGTGCGCCTGTGCCGCGCCGCCGAACATGCGTGGGCAGCCGGTTCGCCGCGCGGCGAGGCGCCGGTCTACGTGATCGGCACGGAGGTGCCGGTGCCCGGCGGCGCGCACGAGACGCTCGACGCGCTGGCCGTCACCGCGCCGGACGCGGCCAGTGCGACGCTGGCACTGCACCGCGACGCATTCGCGCGCGCGGGCCTCGACGATGCGTGGTCGCGCGTGATCGCGATGGTCGTACAGCCCGGCGTCGAGTTCGATCATCACCAGGTCATCGACTACGACGCCGGCAAGGCCCGCGCGCTGAGCGCGTTCATCGAGGACGAACCCGCGCTCGTGTTCGAAGCGCATTCGACCGATTACCAGACGCCCGACAATCTCGCGCAACTCGCGCGCGATCACTTCGCGATCCTGAAGGTTGGACCGGGCGTGACCTTCGCGATGCGCGAAACGCTGTGGGCACTCGCCGCGATCGAGCGCGAATGGCTCGGCGGCGACGACGGCTTCATCGCGACCGTGCTCGGCGTGATGCGCGACGAACCCGTGCACTGGCGCGACTACTACGCGGCCGGCACACAGCTCGATCTCGACCTCGCTTACAGCCTGAGCGACCGGATCCGCTACTACTGGACGCATCCGGCCGTGCAGCGCGCGTGTGCCGACCTGCTCGCGCGTCTCGACGCGTCGCCGCCGCCGCTCACGCTGGTCAGCCAGCATCTGCCGCGCCAGTACGAGGCCGTCCGCGAAGGGCGGCTCGACCTGCGTGCCGGCGCCCTGTTGCAAGACGGCACGGCCGCCGCCGTCCGTCCGTATCTTCACGCGTGTGCCGCGTGACCGACTCTCCTCTGAACTGCTCATGGAATTTCTCGATCTCGATCCCGTCGACCTTGCCCGCCGCCACGCCGCCCACACCGCGCGCGAAATCGCCCAGCAGCCCGACGTATGGCCCGACGTTCACGCGGTCGTCGACGCACAACGCGCGGCGCTCGACGCATTTCTCGTGCCGCTTCTCGCCGATCCCGGCCTGCGCATCGTCCTGACGGGCGCCGGCAGCTCGGCCTTCATCGGACAGTGCCTCGTCCCCGCGCTGCGGCACCGCTTCGGCGGCCGCGTCGAAGCGGTGGCCACCACCGACATCGTCGCGTGCCCCGGCGAAACGCTGCAGCCCGGCGTGCCGACGCTGCTCGTCTCGTTCGCGCGCTCGGGCAACAGCCCCGAAAGCGTCGCGGCCGTCGAGTTGGCGGACCGCTTCGTCGACGGCTGCCACCACCTCGTGTTCACATGCGCGGCCGACGGCATGCTGAACCGGCACCTCGGCACGCATCCGCGCGCGCACGTCGTGCTGCTGCCGGAGGCCACGCACGACCAGGCGTTCGCGATGACGTCCAGTTTCAGCGGCATGCTGCTCGGCGCGGCCTGGGCTTTCGACGTGACCGGCATGCCGGTCGAACCGCTGGCCGACGCCGCGCGCACGCTGCTGCGCGAGCAGGCATCGCGGATCGCCGCGCACGTGCGGCAGTTGCCCGAGCGCGTCGTCTATCTCGGCAGCGGTGCACTGCTCGGGCTTGCGCGCGAAGCCGCGCTGAAGCTGCTGGAGCTGACCGACGGGCTGATCGTCGCGATGGCCGAATCCCCGCTCGGCTTCCGGCACGGCCCGAAGACGTTCCTGGACGAGCGCACGCTCGTCGTCGTGCTGCTGTCCGGCGATCCGCATACGCGCCGCTACGATCTCGACCTGCTGCGCGAACTGCGGCGCGAAAACCGTGCGGCCGGCATACTGTCGGTCGGCGTCGCGCCGGCCGACGGCACCGCAACGCTGCCGCCGTCCGACGACAACCTGACCGTGCCGCTACCGCCTGGCCTGCCCGATCTCGCGCTCGCGCCCGTTGCGCTGATTCTCGCGCAGTGCTTCGCGCTGCTCGCATCGCTGCGGCTCGGGCTCACACCCGACAATCCGAGCGCATCCGGCACCGTCAACCGTGTCGTGGCGGGCGTCACCATTCATCCGTATGCGGGGCAGCCCACATGACTCCACTCTTTCTCGGCATCGATGGCGGCGGCACGAAAACCGCCTTCATGGTGATCGACCAGCAAGGCCGTATCCTCGCGCGCCATGAAACGACCACCAGCTACTACCTCGAAATCGGCATGGACGCGCTGCGCGCGCTGCTCGCCGACGGCGTGCACGCGGTGCTGGCCGCCGCGGACGTCGCGCGCGACGAGATCGCGTATGCGTTCGCCGGCTTGCCCGCCTATGGCGAGGACAGCCGCCTGCTGCCCGAACTCGACGGCCTGCTCGCCCCGTTGTTCGACCACGGCCGCTACCGGATCGGCAACGACATGGTGTGCAGCTGGGCCGGCACGCTGGCCGGCGGCGACGGCATCAGCATCGTCGCCGGCACCGGGTCGATCGCATACGGGCAGCTCGAAGGCCGCACCGCGCGCTGCGGCGGCTGGGGCGAGATCTTCGGCGACGAGGGCTCGGCGTACTGGCTCGCGCGCGAAGGGCTCGCCGCGTTCTCGCGGATGGCCGACGGCCGCGCCGCGCGCGGGCCGCTGTTCGACATCGTGCGTGCGCACTTCTCGCTCGAACACGACCTCGACCTGTGCGCGGCGGTGAATTCGGGCGCCGTGCGCAGCCGCTTCGCGCAGTTGTCGCGGCTCGTGATCGATGCGGCACGCGCGGGCGACGCGCACGCGCATGCGCTGATCGAACGCGCGGCCGACGAACTCGCGCGGCTCGCGGCCGGCGTCGCACGCACGCTCGACTGGCCGCCCGGCCAGCCGCTGCCCGTGTCGTATTCGGGCGGCGTGTTCAACGCGGGTGCGCTCGTGCTCGATCCGCTGCGCGACGCGCTCACCCGCGTCGTGCCGCACGCCGTGCTCACCGCGCCGCGGCTCGGCCCGCATGTCGGCGCGGCCGTGCATGCGGCCCGGCTGGCGGGCCGGCCGCTCGGCCCGTCGGCATTGCGTGCGCTCCAGCCCGGGCAGGGGTTTTGATATCATTTCGGCTCCCTGTCTTGCCGAAATGGACATGCCCGCTCACCGAGTGCCTCCATCGCCCGCCGTCGATCACGCGCCGCTGCTTGTCGAGGAACGTCGACGCCTGATCTGCGAACTGGTGCGCGAACGGGAGAAAGTCACCGTCGAGGAGCTGTCCGAGCGTTTCGGCATTTCGCTCGTCACGGTGCGCAGCGACCTGAATGCGCTCGCGGCGGCCGGCGCGGTGCTGCGCACGCACGGCGGCGCGCTCGTGCTGCGCGAGAGCGACGAAGTGCCGATCGCGGTCAAGCAGAAGCTCCGTCACGCGGAGAAGGTGCGGATCGCGACGGCCGCTGCCGCGTTGATCGGCGACGGCGAAACGATCCTGCTCGACTCGGGCAGCACGACCGAGGAAATCGCGAAGCAGATCCTCGCGATGAAGCTGCAGTCGCTGAACGTGATCACGAATGCACTCAACGTGGCCGTGCTGCTCGCGGCCGCGCCGCACATCAACCTGATCATGCCGGGCGGTCAGCTGCGGCCGAATTCCTATTCGCTGTCGGGTCCGCAGGCCGTCGTCGCGCTGCAAGGGCTGTACGCGGACCGGCTGTTCCTCGGTGTCGACAGCCTCGACCCCGAGATCGGCCTGATGACGCCGCACCTGCTCGAAGCGCAGCTCAACGCGCAGATGCTGAAGATCTCGCGCCAGGTGATCGCGGTAGCCGATTCGTCGAAACTGATGAAGCGCAACCTGTCGGTAATCGCGAGCGTCGAGCAGCTCGACATGCTAATCACCGATACGGGCGCCGATCCGGCTGTGGTCGACGACCTTCGGCAACGCGGCATCGACGTGCTGACGGTCTAGCCGTTCCATTCAACGCCTCCCCGGAAACCACGATGCCGCCCGTCTCTTCCCCGCCCGTTCTCGACACGCCACGCCTCGTCCTCGAAGGCCATCCGCTCGGCGATTTCGACGCGCTCGCCGCAATGTGCGGCCGAGCCGGAGGTCGTCGCGCACATCTTCAACGGCAAGCCGTCCGCGCCGCGCGACTCGTGGATGCGCATGCTCGCGTATCGCGGGCTGTGGCCGCTGCTCGGTTACGGCTACTGGGCGATTCGCGAGAAAGCGTCAGGCCGTTATGTCGGCGACCTCGGCTTCGCGGATTTCCACCGGATCGTCGAACCGTCGATTCGCGGCGTGCCGGAAGCCGGCTGGGCGCTCGCGGCGTGGGCGCACGGCAAGGGCTACGCGACCGAGGCGCTCGCGGCCGCGCTTGCATGGCTCGACGGGCAGCAGCGGTTCGAGCGCAGCGTGTGCCTGATCGCGCCGACGAATGTCGCGTCGATCCGGGTTGCGGAGAAAGCCGGGTATGGCGAACCGACGCGGATCCGCTTCAATGACGCCGATTCGTTGCTGTTTTCACGCAAGAGCCGGTAGGCGCGGGCGTCCCGGCCGCCCGGAATCGAGTCACCCCGCCACCGGTTCGTAGAAATGCTCGAAGTGGCCGTGGTCCATCGGCCAGCAGTTTCCGCTTTCGTCGAGCAGGATCCAGTCGCCCGGCATCACCGCACGCCAGCCTTCCGGCGTCGCGACCGCCCACATGCCCTGATGGCGCTCCACCCGGTCATGGTCGCCGTCGACGAACCACCGGGTTGCCTCGACATGACTGGTGCGTTTTCTGAATCTCATGTCACCCCTTGGGAAACGAATATCAGCCTCGCGTGGCCGGCCGGGCAGCGAATCGCGTGCCCGCGCGGGAAGAAACACAGCGCGATGCCGCAGCGCCTGCGTCGAGCGACCTCTGGTGCGCCTTCAGCTCGTTCGTCGCCACCCCGGTCTCGTGCAACGCCATCCGGCCCTCGGCGACGAGCGCCAGCAACGTTTCGCGTGCGGCGGTGGAGATCCGGACGTCGATCTCCTGCATTCTCCTGAGCGCCGCAAGAACCTCGTCCGGTTGATCGGGCGCAAGCGCAGCCACGAACCTCAAACGTGTCTCGGCGGCCCGGACGGCCTCGCTCCAGTCGGCCCGCTCAACCGCGACTTCAATTGCGTTCGTGAGCGCATCGAGACTCTGGACGACTTGCAGCGTTACCATTTCGCACTCCTGTCAATAGCTCGTTGTCCGATTGCCTGCCCGTCGAGAGCCGGTACGACGCGAACCCGACCCGTACGCGTTCGATTCCGGGCACGCGCGAGATAACTCGATGCTTCGATACGATCGGGAAACGGAGGCGTCACGGAACATCATGCGCACGTGTCAGGTGCGGGGATTGTAGGGAACGATACGCGGCGACGTCGGTAATATTTTGTATTGATATGTCGAGTTACCTTGCCTGGCCTCGCATCGGCCCGCGCAGGCGACGTTCGCGACAGCGGGTTTTCGCAAACGTTTTCGCCTGAAGAATGCCCGAACACGGCCTTGCCGAACTGTTCGGACGGGGTGCGCGACAGCGCCGTCAGCAACACCGCGAGATTCTGCATCCCGCACTGCATGCCATGCTTGTCGAACGCCAACGATCGTGTAAGCGGCATGCAAGCCGTCCACGGAGTCGGATTTACAACCCGGCTTCGTCGAGGCACAACCCGATCAGCGGGCCCTCATCCCGCTTGACTTCATCGACGCGCCCGTCGTAAATACCTCGATGACCGGGCGATCGACACCCGCGGCCTGCCCGCCCGGTCGAATCACTTCCGCCCGCTCGCGGGCAGCGTGGTGCCCGTCGAGAAGCCGATCACGACCCTCCGCGCCCATTGACGAGACAACCGATGCGACTCCGACGCCTCCGATCCCGCTTCGGCCAGTTTGCCTTGCCGGCGCTGCTGTCCGCGCTGTTTCCGTTGGTCAGCCATGCCGAAGCGGGCGAACTGGGCGGCATCGCGATGGCCGCGGTTACCTTCTCGTCGACGGTCTGGGTCGTGCTGACGGTGGTGGTATTCGTGTGGTTCCTGCGCCGGCTGCCGCTACTGAAACGGCTCGCGTGCACCGTGCTGTTTTTCTGCCTGCCCGCATTGTTGATCGGCGGCATGGCCCTCTGGGAATACGCGCTCGACGGCTATACCGACAGGCCCGAGGTCACGACCAAACCGCTGGTGGTGCTCGGCGTCACCTTCCCGCCCGGGAGTCAGGCCCACTACGACGGCGCCGGCGGCTTTTTCGGCTGGGGCGCAAAACGCACGCTGCAGTCGATTCATGGCCCCCGCCCCGTCATGCTGGGCAACGTGCCGATCGACGGGCTGATCTTCATCCCGGAGAACTGTTGCGACCGCGCCAGGGCTGAAGTCAGCGCCGGTACGATCATCGACGACTTGCCTTGCGGCGATACGATGTTCGACCTCACCCCCGCCGGCCCCGCGTTGAGGTCGTGCTTTCTGGCCGCGCCGGTCACGTGGCACGGGAAGCAGTGGCCCGCCGGGTCCTATGTCGACCTCACCGCACCGCCGACGGCGCAGGATACGAAATAGATCTCGGCGACACCGGCAACGCGTCGTAGCCGCCCCTTCACGACACCAGATGCGCGCGGCGTGCTCCGCCGCGCGCATCCCGTCCCTGCCTCTACCGGCACGAATAGTTCGCCGCATCCTTGATCGACCCCGAACCGTTGTACGTGGCCTTCGTCGGATACATGCACACCGGCTGGCTCGCGCTGCCGTCCGCCGACGTCAGCTTGATGCTTGCCGGTGCGTTCCCGTGCTCGACCCAGTCGACCAGCTTCGCATACAGGTCCTGCCGGTCGGCATTCGGCAGCGGCACCGTATTGGCCGTTTGCGCGGGGCCGGCCGTGCCGTTGACGCCGCCGTAACCGCTGCAATGCCCCATGCCGGGAACCAGGAACAGCCGGTCGAACTGCTGCACGGCCGGGATTCCGCCCATCCGGCTCGCCACGCGTTCGTAGTAGTTGATGCTGCCGGACGGCGTGATCAGCGGATCGGCGAGACCGTGGTAATGCAGCACCTTCGCGCCGGTCTTCACGAGCCCCGACAGATCTGGATTGTCGGTATTGATGTTGCCGAACGACGGCTGCAGCGCGATCCCCTGATCGTATGCGTTCGCAAGACCCGCATAGGTCAGGCCCTTCCACTTGTTCGCGCCGTTTCCGGTCGCATTCGTGAAGCTGGACCCTGCGATCGTCGGATCCTGCAGTTCCAGCGCAACCAGGTCGGTCGAGATGCTGAACGGCGACGATCCGGCCAGCGCGCCGGTAAGGGTCCCGCGCATCAGGCCGAACCACAGCTGATTGCTCGCCAGCGACGTTGCCGTGCCGATGTCGGCAGCCGGGCTCGGCACCGAACCGTCGCGCGTCATCCCGTACCAGGTCTTGTTCATCGACGTCGCTTGCGCGGCCGTCACGCACGCGGCCGTTGCATTCGTCCCCGTGACGGCGCCGATCTTCACGCCGGCGCACAGTACGTTCGCGTCCTGAGTCGGATCGTAGCGACACTGGGCCGGATCCATCAGATAACCCAGATGCTGGCCGCCGACCGAATCGCACGCGCTCACGGCCGCCCCCGACAGCAGCGTCTGTTGCGCGTCGGTCAGCGTCACGCCGCCCAGATCGTTTTGCGCGACGACCTGCGGATAGAGCTCGTTCGTAATGAACTTCGACCAATTGAACGCAGGCGCGCCGTTCAGATAGCCGTCGTAGTCGGACGGATTGTTCTGCACCTCGTTGTAGCCCTGCCGGCCGCCCGTCGAGCAGCCGTCCCAGTACGCATACTTCTGCGGCGTCGCATAGTACGCGGCGACCAGTGCCTTCGTCTTCAGCGCCAGCTCGTGCAGGCTACGCTGCGCGAAGTCGCCCCACAGCGTCGTGTTGACGGTCCCGTCCGGATTCATCGCAAACGAGCCGTTCGTGACGGCATGGCCGGTGTCCGTCGTGCCGACCACCGCGCCCTCGGCGGCCGCGATCGTCGCCGCGCCCGGCACGCCGCCGGCGCTGGCGATCTGCGTCGGGTCGTCATAGGCGCCGCCTTGCCAGCCGCCGCCGCCGAGATTGTGGATCCGGTGATTCCAGTTCGACGGCGTGGGCAGCCAGATTTCCATGCCGATGCCCGCCGACGTCGACGGCGCGCCCGCCGGCCCCGCATTGCCCGGGCCGACGTTCAGCTTGACGAGACACAGATCGCTGCCGGCAACCGGCGTCGCGGACGTGGCCGCCGATGCAGCGAGCACGAGCGGATCGCCAGCCTTGAACGCCTTCACGGCAATCACGGTGGTGTTCGCGTCCGGCGCGAAGCGCGCTTTCATCGTGTCGTTGCATGCCAGCGCAACGGATGTCGCGCCGCCGGACGCCGCCACGTCGTGATCGTTACAGCCTGACAGCGCCAGGCTTCCGAGCGCGGATGCGACAGCCACCACCCCCAAACGCCATCCACTGCGGCCGTCGTTGCCGCTGATCGTCGATTTCATATCGTCTCTCCGTCTTCTTTCGTGTTATTTGCATGCTTGAAAGCGAACCGGCGCGCACCGATTCGCTCCGTGGTCGTTCGAAGCGACTCGCTCAGAACATGTGCCGGATACCCGCCATCACACCGACCTGGTTTTGCCCCGGTGCGGGCGTCGTGCCGCCACCGCCGGCGCTGATCGTGAAGGCGGCGTGCGCGCTGTTGGCGAGGTACGCGCCCTGCAGATAAACGGCCGTCTGCTTCGACAGGAAGTAGGTGCCGCGCAACGCGCCGAGCGTCGCGCGTGCATCCTGGCCCGAGACGTTGACGTGATAGACGCCGCCATCGACCAGGAAAGCGGGCGTCACGTAGTAGTTCGCGGTGAGATAGAACAGGTTCGAGTGCACATTCGGGCCGCCCGACGAATCGGTGTCCACCCAGCGGCCGATCCAGCCGCCGCCGAACTTCACGCCGAACGCGTTGACGTAGCCGTTGACCTGCGCGCGGTCGTCCTTGTCGCCGCTCGACGTCAGCGGCATCGGCTTGACACCGTCGAAGAAGTTCGCGGCAGCGGTCGCGCCGCCGCCGCGCTGTTCCTCATACGACGCGGCCGCGCCAAACGACGTCGAATCGTATTTGAGCATCGCCGACCACAACCGGCACACGGTCATGTCGCCGGGCGTCGGGCCTGCGCACGTACCCTGCCCCGGCGAGTTTCCCGTCCCGGCCGAATCGCGGCCGAACGAGTACATCGCGCCGGCCGTCCATCCGCCGAACTTGCCGCGCCACGCAACGGCGTTATCGGCGCGGCCGTTCGGGATGTACGCGTCGAGGGACGGCAGCCCGTAGATGTTCGGGCCGAGCAGGTCGGAATCGAGCACCGCGTAATACGTCATCGTGTACTGACGGCCGAACGACAGCGTGCCGTACGGGCTGTCGATTCCGACCCAGCTTTGCCTGCCGAACAACCTGCCGCCCTGTCCCATCGTGCCGCTGCCGACATTGAAACCGCTCTCGAGCGCGAAGACGGCCTTGTAACCGCCGCCGAGATCCTCCGATCCGCGCAGCCCCCAGCGCGACGGCAGCTCGCCGGTGATCGAAGGCATGCGCACAATACCCTTCCCCTCGGCATTGGCGTGCGACACGTATTCGACGCCCGTATCGATCACGCCGTACAACGTCACGCTGCTTTGCGCAAAGCCTGCCGTCGTGAATCCGAGCAAAGCTCCGCCTACGAGATGCTGAAATCTCATTCCGTCTCCAAACGTTGATAGGGGTAATTCTCGTTTCTTCGGATAACTGATCAGCTATCCTGAATCGATGGATTTATTTCCGCTGATTCGACGCTACACCCGACGATGTACGGCGGGCGCGAAATGCGGGTTTCTTTCTGAAAATCGCGACCGGGCCGGAGCAACACGGCATGCGCGTCGAGCGTCGACGCTGCCGTTCGACTCGCCGCGGGCTTCCGGCCGATGGGGAATGTGATCGGGGGGTGTCTCCTTGTTGCATGATTCCGTTCGGGTTTGCAACCTGTTTGCGACGATAGTAGCGACCACCATTTCACCAGTCCAACACCGAATGGGTATCAGCTTATATCTGCGAGGTATGAACGGGTTGGTCGCCCATATTTGGTGCACGGATGGCGTGGCATGCCACATGAATCCATCTGCAAACCGAACTAATTTTCCTGTAAAAACCGGCCGCGCTCGTGTCGAACCTACCGTAGAATCAAGAAGGCCACCTCACGGCCACACAGCGGCCATCCAACGTGTGCGGCTTCGGCTACATCCCCCTCTTCCATTCGACGGCAAGGAACATGGAGCTACGCCATCTGCGCTATTTCGTTGCTGTCGCCGAAGAACGCAGCTTCACGCGCGCGGCACAAAGGCTGCACATCGCGCAGCCGCCGTTGAGCCGACAGATCCAGCAACTCGAACAGCTGCTCGGCGCAATGCTGTTCGAGCGCGAATCGCGTCCGCTGAAGCTCACCGAGACCGGCCGCTTCTTCCTCCAGCATGCGGTTCAGTTGCTGGCGCAAACGGCCGAGCTCGAATCGATGACGCGCCGCGTCGGCAAGATCGAACGCAGCCTGTCGGTCGGCTTCGTCGGTTCGACGCTGTACGGGATGCTGCCGAAAGTCATTCGCCGCTATCGCGAGCGGCATGCCGAGGTCGAACTGAGCCTGCACGAGATGTCGACGATGGACCAGATCAAGGCACTCAAGGAAGGCCGTATCGACGTGGGCTTCGGGCGCATTCGCCTCAACGATCCGAGCGTGCGCCGCGTCGTGCTGCGCGAGGAACCGATGATTGCGGCGCTGCCACTCGGCCACCGGCTATGCGCAGCGAATGCAGCGCTGTCGCTGCACGACCTGCTCAACGAAACGTTGATCGTGTTTCCGAAGGCACCGCGCCCGAGCTATGCGGATCAGGTACTCGCGGCGTTCCACGATCGCGCGCTCAAGCCGGCGCGCGTGCTGGAGACGCGGGAGTTGCAGGTCGCGCTCGGGCTCGTCGCGGCGGGCGAAGGCGTGTCGATCGTGCCGAAGAGCGTGTACGGGCTCAAACGCGACGACGTGTCATACCTGGATCTGGACGACGCCAGGCTCGTGTCGCCGATCATCATGAGCATGCGCATGCTCGACGAATCCGACGACATCGAACGCATGCTGCAGCTCATCTACGACCTGTACGACGAGCACGGGATGGCGTACCTGCCAGCGGCGGAACGCGCCGATCCGGCCTCGCGAAACTGAGCGGAAGCCGGACAGCCATGCATTCGCGCGATCATGCCTGCAACACCGCCACCGCCTTGATCTCGACGATATAACCGGGCGATCCGCCCAGCATGTGCGCGCCGACCGCCGTCCACGCCGGCTTCGGGTGCGCGGCGAGGTAACGGTCGCGCACCTGCATGAACAACGGCAGGTCGCGCATGTCGGTATGGAACGTCGTCAGGTCGACCACGTCGTTGAACGAGGCACCGGCGGCCTCCAGCACGCACCCGAGATTCTCGAACGCCTGCACGATCTGCGCTTCGCGGCCTTCGACGAGCTGCATCGCCGCGTCGCGGCCGATCTGTCCGGATACGTACAGCGTATCGCCGACCTTCAGGCCGGGCGCGTAGCCGATTTTCTCGTACACCGCTTCCATTCCCGCCGGAACGATGGCTTTGCGATCACGCATGGATGTCTCCGTGGCCGGCGTCTTCGCACCGGCCGATGGGTTGTCGATGAACAGCAGGCAGCTTCACGGCAAGTCGCTCAACCCGTATCGCCGCCCGCGACCGGCAGCACCGTGCCGGTGATGTAGCTCGCCTCGTCGGACGCGAGGAACAGGATCGGCGCGATCTGCTCGTCGAGGCTGCCGTAGCGCTTGAAGAACGTCGAATCGGTCACCTGTCGCACCGCTTCGCCCATCCACGCCTGTTCCTGCTCGCTGTCGCCGGCCGCATTGCGCGGCACGCGCCGCGGCGGCGCGCTGGTGCCGCCCGGCGCGGTCGCGACGACACGAATGTTGTGCTCCGCGTATTCCATCGCGAGCGCCTGCGTCAGCGCATTGACGCCGCCTTTCGCCGCCGAATACGGCACGCGGCGGATGCCGCGGGTCGCGTTCGACGAGATGTTGACGATCGTGCCGCCGCCGCGCGCGAGCAGGTGCGGCAGCACCGCGTGACAGGTATAGAGCGTCGGCATCAGCGAACGGCGGATTTCCGCGTCGATCTGCGCCGGCTCGAACTCGGCGAACGGGCGCATGCGAATCGCGCCGCCGACGCCGTTGATCAGGATGTCGATGCCGCCGAACCTCTGCACGGCACACGCGATTGCCGCGTGCGCACCGTCGTAGGTTTCGAGATCCGCGACGAATCCGGCCGTCTCGCCGTGCGGCGCTTCGGCGGCCACCTCGGCGACGAAATCCGCGCGATCGACGAACAGCACCTTGCCGCCTTCGGCCGCCGCGCGCAGCGCGACGCCGCGGCCGATACCCTGTGCCGCGCCGGTGACGACGACGACCTTGCCGGAGAATCGTTGCATGGTCATGCCGCCTTTGCCGTGACGTTGAGGGTGAACTTCTCGTAGTGGAAGCTGTTGGGCTTCACGCCTTCTTCGTCGAAGTACTTGCGCACCGCATCGACCATCGGCGGCGGCCCGCACAGATACACGTCGACGTCGCCGTCGTTCAGCGCATCGGCCGGAATATGCTGCGTGACCCAGCCCTTGCGCGGGTGGCTCGATGCCGCGTCCGCGATGACCGTCGCAAAGCTGAAGTTCGGCAATTTCGCCGCGTAGGCTTCGATCGCGTCGACCAGCACGAGATCGAGATCGCGCGTCACGCCGTAGATCAGGTGCACCTTCTGCTGCGAACCGGTACGCGCCAGCACCTCGAGCATCGACAGGAACGGCGCGAGGCCCGTGCCGCCGGCGAGCAACAGCAGCGGGCGCTGCACGTCGCGCAGGTAGAAGCTGCCGAGCGGCCCGTGCAGTTCCAGCGTGTCGCCGGGCTGCGCCGATTCGAGCCACGTGCTCATCACGCCGCCGGGAATCTTCTTGATCAGGAAGCTGACCTTCGCGTCCGCCGGCGCCGACGAGAACGAATAGGAACGGTGCTGGCCGCTCGCGGGCACGTCAATGTTCACGTACTGGCCCGGCAGGAACACGGGCGCGGCCGCGCCGACGTCGAGTTCGAGCACGACGGCCGCATCGTTGTGCTGCTCGACCTTCGTCACGGTCGCGGCAAAGCCGCTTTGCCCGGTCTTGCAGGCGACCGACGACGTCGGCACCGCGATCACGCAATCGCTTTGCGGCACCATCTGGCACGTCAGCACGAGGCCGCCGTCTTTTTCGTCTTCGGTGAGCGCGTCGTCGATGTAGTCGTCGCCGAGATCGTAGGCGCCGCTTTCGGCGCGGCACTTGCAGGTGCCGCACACGCCGTCGGAACAGTCCATCGGCAGGTTGATCTTCGCGCGGAAGGCCGCGTCGAGGACTTTCTCGCCGGCCTTGCAGTCGATGAAGCGGGTCACCCCGTCCTCGAAATTCAGTGCAATCTTGTAGCTGGACATGGCATCACCTCCACTTCCTTTCATGACAAAACAACGGGCGTCAGACATGGTAGACGTCGAGCACCTGCCGGATGTAGTCGTTCTTCAGCACGATCTTCTTGTGCGAAATCAGCAGCGCGTCGCCCGCCTTGCGCAACGTGACGAACATCGTGCCGAAGAAGTGGTCGGTCACGCGGTAACGATGGTTCAGCGTGTGGAAGTTGTAGCGCACGTCCACTTCGTTCTCGCGCTCGGCCAGCACCTCGACGTTCGTCACGTTGTGACTGGTGCGCGGCTCGGGTGTCGACGCGCCGCTGCGCTCGGTCTTGATGCGGAACACGCGATCCTCGAGGCCGCCGCGATCCGGGTAATACATCAGCGAGATCTGGCTCTGATGGTCGTCGGTCGGCCGATCGTCGTCGTCCCACGCGGGCATCCAGTACGTGACGTCTTCCGTGTAGCACGTCAGCCACTCGTCCCACTGCCGATCGTCGAGCAGACGCGCTTCGCGATACAGCGTCGCGCACACAGTCCGGTAATCGAAGTTCATGCCGCCACCTCCCCGCGTTCCTTCTTCAGCGCATCGCGCATCACATGCATCCAGTGTTCGTGCTGGCACACGAACAGCCCTTCGTCCTCGCTGCGCTCGCCCGAAATGCGCGGGTTCAGCCCCATCTTCCGGGCGTTCTCGTCCGGGCCGTCGACCCACAGCGGCGCACCGCGCGACATGTCGTTCCACATCGCCGTGATGCCCGCATAGCCAGCCTGGCATGCGCGAAACTCTTCCAGGTCGTCGGCGGTGCCCATGCCCGTCACGTTGAAGAAATCCTCGTACTGGCGAATGCGCACCGTGCGGTCGGCGTCGCTCTCGCCCTTCGGCGCGAAGCAGAAGATCGTGACTTCGGTCTTGTCGACACCGAGCGGCCGCACGACACGAATCTGCGTGCTGAACTGGTCCATCAGGAACACGTTCGGGTACACGCACAGGTTGCGCGTCTGGTTGACGATGAAATCGGCCTGCACGTCGCCGACGCGCGCCTTGATCTCGTCGCGATGCTGGTACACCGGCCGCACTTCCGGATTCATCGTCTGCGTCCACAGCAGGATGTGGCCGTTGTCGAAGCCGTACACGCCCGCGACCGACTTGCTCCAGCTGTTCGCGTCGACGGCCTTGGTGCCGTCTTCCTTGCGCCGGCCCATCGTCGCCGCGTAGTTCCAGTGCACGGTGCTGACGTGGTAGCCGTCGCAGCCGTTCTCCATCTGCATCTTCCAGTTGCCTTCGTAGATGTAGGACGAGTTGCCGCGCAGCACTTCGAGCCCGTTCGGCGCCTGGTCGACGATCTGGTCGATGATCACGCGCGCTTCGCCGAGGTGGTCCTCGAGCGGCAGCACGTCGGCGCTGAGGCTGCCGAACAGGAAGCCGCGATAGTTCTGGAAGCGCGCGACCTTCTTCAGGTCGTGCGACCCGTTCGTGTTGAACTGCACCGGATACTCGGTCGTCTTCTCGTCCTTCACCTTCAGCAGCTTGCCGGTGTTCGAGAACGTCCAGCCGTGGAACGGGCACGTGAAGCTGCCCTTGTTGCCGTGCTTGCGGCGGCACAGCATCGCCCCCTTGTGGGCACACGCATTGATGACCGCATGCAGCTCGCCGGTCTTGTCGCGCGTGACGACCACCGGCTGACGGCCGATCCACGTCGTGTAGTAGTCGTTGTTGTCCGGAATCTGGCTTTCGTGCGCCAGATACACCCAGTTGCTCTCGAAGATGTGCTTCATCTCGAGCTCGTACAGTTCCGGGTTCGTGAAGATGTCGCGGCGGCAGCGGAATACGCCGGCTTCCTTGTCGTCCTGCACGGCAGTAGCGAGCAGGTGATCCAGTTCGTTGGCTTGGTCGATCGTGGCGGACATGTTGGCTCCTCCCATGCGCGTGCCGCGTCCTGCAAGCACGCTCGCATCGGTATCGGTTGAATCTCGCGGGAACCCGGCCGGCGGCGGCGCATCCGCGCCGCGCCGGTGGGCGGTTACGCCGTCGCGGCAGCGCGCAGGCGGTGGACGATCTGGTTGTCCTTGCCCTGCACCAGCGGCGTCAGCACGAAGTTGAACTCGATGTCCTGGTACGCATCGGCCTTCATGCCGAGCGCCGTGCCGCCGGTCTTGTCGACCACCGGCGGGATCAGTTCCTCGCGCGTCGCATACGCGAAGTCATCCCAGATCAGCGGATCGCCGTCGATGTTGAACTGCGTCGTCAGCTTGCGGTGATCGTTGCTGTCGACGAAGAAGTGCACGTGCGCCGGGCGGTTGCCGTGGCGGCCGAGGCCGTTCAGCAACTGCTGCGTCGCGCCTTGCGGCGGGCAGCCGTAGCCGACCGGCATCAGCGTGCGGAATTCGTACTTGCCGTCCGCGCCCGTCTTCACCGCGCCGCGCAGGTTGAATTCGGTCTGCGCGCCGGTCGGGTCGAAGTGCGAATAGAAGCCTTTCGAGTTCGCGTGCCAGCATTCGACCAGCGCGCCGGCCACCGGCTTGCCGTCGAGGCCAGTCACCGTGCCGTGGATCACGAGCGGGCCCGCGCCTTCGTCCGCGTCGAGGTCGATCTTCGACACGCCGTCGCGTACCGGTGCGCCTGCCACATACAGCGGCCCTTCGATCGTGCGCGGCGTGCCGCCGTCGAGGCCGACGGCCTTGTCCTCGGCGTCCATCCGGATGTCGAGATACTTCTCGAGGCCGAGGCCGGCAGCGAGCAGCGCCGCTTCGCCGTCCTGGCCGAGCTTGTTCAGGTAGTTGACGCCGGCCCACACCTCGTCGGGCGTGATGTCGAGATCGTCGATCGCCTTGAACAGGTCGCCGAGCAGCCGCTGCACGACCTGCCGGGTGCGCGCGTTGCCGCCGTTCCCGCCTGCATTCGACGCGGCCTTCAGCAGGTCCTGCACTTCGTTGGTCTCGAAAACTTTGACGCTCATGATGGTGTCTCCACGTAGTTATGGGGGAATGGCGGGGCTTGCCTGGCTCGCGCTACCGGACGACTTTCGTCAGCCCGTCGCGGGTAAAGCGCCTGACCTTGTCCTCGTCGAGTTCGATACCGAGACCGGGGCCGTCCGGCACGGTCAATTCGAATTCGCTGTAGTCCAGCGGCTGCGTCAGGATCTCTTCGGTGATCAGCAGCGGCCCGAACAGCTCGGTGCCCCACTGCAGATTCGCGAAACTCGCGAACAGGTGCGCGGAGGCGACCGTGCTGAACGCGCCTTCGAGCATCGTGCCGCCGTACAGCTCGATGCCAGCCGCATCCGCGATCGCGGCCACGCGCTGCGCGGCGAAGAGCCCGCCGCTCTGTTCGATCTTGATCGCGAACACGTCCGCGCCGTGCTGCTTCGCGATGTCGAACGCGCTGTCGGGGCCCTGCAGGATTTCATCGGCCATCAGCGCGACCGGGAAGCGGCGCATCAGGCGCGCCAGGGCCGCGGCGGACGCGACCGGTTGTTCGACCAGTTCGCAGCCGGCATCGGCCAGCGCGGGAATCGCCCGTGCGGCCTGCGTTTCGCTCCACGCCATGTTCACGTCGACGCGCACCGATGCGCGGTCGCCGACGGCTTTCTTGATCTCGGCCACGTGCCGGATATCCGCGGCCAGCGCCTTCGCACCGATCTTCAGCTTGAACACGTTGTGGCGGCGCTGATCGAGCATCCGCTCGGCTTCGGCGATGTCGGTCGCCGTGTCGCCCGAAGCGAGTGTCCATGCGACCGGCAGGCGGTCGCGTCGGCGGCCGCCGAGCAGTTCGCTGACCGGCACGCCAAGCCGCTTGCCGTGCGCGTCGAGCAGCGCGGTTTCGAGCGCGCTCTTCACGAAGTGGTTGACCTTCGCGAGCTTGCCGAGGAACGCCATCAGTGTCTGGATGCGCGTCGCGTCGTGGCCGACGATCGCCGGTGCGAGGTACGCGTCGATCGCGAGCTTCATCGCCTCGGGGCTTTCCGGGCCGTACGCCATGCCGGCGATCGTGGTGCCTTCGCCGATACCCGTCACGCCGTCGCTGCAGAACACCTTCACCAGCATCAGCGTCTGGCCGTGCATCGTGGCGACCGACAGCTTGTGCGGACGGATCGTCGGCAGATCGACGAGGCGGGTTTCAATGCGTTCGATGGTGACGGAGGACATGGGGCACGCCGTGGAGATGAAGTTCTTGAGGCGATTTATACGTCCCGGTCAAACGGAGCGTCCAATACTTTTGGGCGGCCATTTCAATACCTGAGAGGTATTGAAATGACGAGGGAATCGCCAAATATCGCTGACCACCATACCCGCCGTGACAGGCAATACGGTCTGCAAGCCATGCTGGATCAGGGGGAGCGGCAACCCGGGATGCGGCCCGCCGGAGGGCCGGAACGGAGGCGGCCGCCGTGCCGGCCGGGGCATGAAAACGCCGCTGCGCCGAGCCGCATCAGGGTTTTCCTGATGGATCGCCACGGTTCTCGACCAGATTGGCGGCGCGCGCGATCGTCAGCGACGGCGGAAAGCGACACGGGCTGGCCCCACGATCGCATCCCGTCGCGATCGACTGGCCACGCGTTCCGGCAGATCACGCGTCACGCTGCGCCGCCGGCGCCCGGGTAACCGGCCAGCCGGCCTTCCACCCCATAGCCGTCGTTCGGTACCGGCAATCGCCCGAGCACCCGTTCGACGTGCAGCGCGACCGCGATGAGTTCGCGATCGGTGCCGGCCGCACCATCCAGCGCAAGGCCGACCGGCAGACCGGCCGCCGTCAGGCCCGCCGGCACGGTCATGCCCGGTACCCCTGCGTTGCTGCCCGGTTCGGTATTCCTGGTGTAGGTGCGGAACACCGGAACGGTCTCGCCGTTGAGGATCATCGTGTCGCCCGACGGGATCGGGCAGGCGGTCGCGATCGTGGTCGGAAAGGCCAGCGCATCGGCACCGCTGTCGGCGAGGCACTGCCGATACGCGGCGCGCGACCGCGTACGCCGGTCGAGCGCGGTGCGGTAAGCCTTTTCGCCGATGCCGGCGGGGCCGGTGATATGCCGGGCAATCCTCGCGACGTCCGGGCTCCCCACGTTCGCGACGATGTCGTCGACCGACAGGTCGTAGCCGTTCTCGACCAGATACGCCTGCATCGACGTACGGAATTCGTACATCGCGATCACGGCCGGCTCGTCGTCGAAGAACCCCGGGTACGCATTCAGGTCGATGTCGACGCACTCGAATCCCGCCTGCTCCAGCTTCGCCACCGCGGCATGCGCCACCGCGTCGACATCCGGCGCGATGCCGCGCCAGAACGTCGTGCGCGGAATCGCAAGACGCATGGGACGCGCCATGCTGCGGGTCGGGGTCGACATCGACGCGGCGTCGCCGGCCAGGATCGCGTCGAGCAGCGCGATGTCCTCCACCGACCGGGCAATCGGGCCGACGGTGTCGCGCGTGCGGGAAATCGGCGCGACGCCGCCCTGCGGGTAACGCCCCACCGTGGGCCGAAAGCCGACCGCGCCGCACAGCGCCGCCGGAATGCGGACCGAACCACCGGTGTCCGTGCCGAGCGCGGCGGGTACCACGCCCGCGCCGACCAGCGCGCCCGAGCCGCTGCTGCTGCCGCCCGGGATCCGGTCGAAATCGTACGGGTTGCGCACCGCGCCCGTCACGCGGTTGTTGCCGGACACGCCGAACGCGAGTTCGTGCAGGTTCGCCTTGCCCGCGATCAGCGCGCCGTGGGCCAGCAGCCGCGCGACGACCGGCGCATGCTGCGGCGGCACGCGGTTGTGCAGCGCCAGCGTGCCGTTGCCGGTCGGCAGGCATGCGGTGTCGATGTTGTCCTTGATCGCGATCGGCAGGCCGAGCAGCACGCGCGGATTAGACGACGTCGCGAGGTCGTGGTCGCAGCGGGCGGCTTCGGCCAGCAGCCGCGCATCGTCGACGCACGTGAAACCGTTCAGGTAACGCCAGCGCGCGTGCCGCTCGATGAAGGCATACGCGTATTCGACACAGGAAAACTCCCGGCGCAGGATCGCGTGCCGGGCTTCGGTGAGCGTCAGGGAACCCAGGGGGGTCATGGTCGGCATGCCTCGTAACAGGGGATCGTCACAAGGTAGGGCGCGCGGATTTTGACGCCCATCATCACAATGGATGACCCCGGGTCGCCCGCCGCGCGACCGGTCACGCCATCGCGACCGCCAGGCTCGCCCGGTTGGCGACACCCTTCTTCGCCATCACGCGCCGCAGATGCGTGCGGACCGTCGACAGCCCGATCCCGAGCGTGCGCGCGACGTCCTTGTCGGTGTAGCCGGCGGCGACGAGCCGCGCGACGTCGCTCTCGCGTTCGGTCAGCCCGGTGCACGCATGGCGCCGCCTCAGCAGCGCGCGCCGGAAAAACGGCTCGATGCCGTTCAGCAGCAGCTTGTCGCGCTCCGTGAAGTCGGGCCGCCCTTGCGCGCGCCAGATGCGCAGGTCGCCGACGTGCGTGTCGCCGTCGAATGCATAGACGTTGATCCCGTGGTGCATGCCGTCGCGGCTCAGGAAATCGTTGTAGAACGCGGTGCGCTCCAGATCGCGGCGGCTCATCACCTCGTCGACGCAGGTCGCCACGCAGCGCGCACGCAGTTGCGGCGTGACCGGGTCGATATGCTGGAACCACGCTTCATACCGTGCGATCTGCGACGGATCGAGGTTGTACGAGAAGCCGTTGCGCCAGAGCCCGGTTTGCCCGTCGCAATCGAACGATGCGGCGAAATCCGCGCGGATCAACTGCGTGATCGCGGGCAGCACGACGGTCCTCACATCGACGAGCGGCCCCAGCGCTTCCAGGTGGGCAACGATGTCGCCGAACAGCCGGAGTTCCTCCGGCGTGATATCGGACACGGACAGGTTCATGATGGATTCTCCGCAAGCCGGTGGCGAACGCCTGCACCGAAAGCGTCGACGGGCGCTTCCGCGACGAAGGCCTGAACGCGCCCGGGTTCGTCTGAATGCGCGATGTTACGCGGCCGATCGAGGCATCGCGTATCGGATACGACACCGGGCCGCTGCATCGTCGCGCAGGTGTGAAGGCACTGTCAGCGGCCGGCCGCCGCGACCGACGCCTGCCATTGCGCGGCCACGCCCGCGAAATCCTTCACCTTGAACGCGGAGCCGTCCTGGACGTGGACCCAGCCCAGCGTCCGCTCGGCCAGCGGCTTGTCGTGGTCGTCCGTCGCGATCTTGACGATCGCGTGCGCACGGATATGCACGAGACCATCCGGATAGTCGGACGACGGGTTCGCCAGCGTCACCGTCACGAACGGGCCGAGATCCTGCAGCAGCTGCGCGGCCGGCGGGTTGTCGGCCATCAGCAATGCGCCGCCCTTCACGCGGTCGTCGATGCGAATGGCCGTACTGCCCGGTCGCCGCTGCGCGGCGGTCGGCCGCGACATCCACAGCACGTGGTCCGGGTTGAGAAAGACCGCATCGGGGTCTCCCATCGCGTCGCGGGTTTCAATCCGGGGTATCGGCATGCAGGGTCTCCAGTCGGACATCGGGCACCGCTCGCGGGTGCGGCGGTGCCATGATGATGCCGCAATATAGCGGCTTTTCGCATGTCGCCCGGCGCATGGCGCGACCACCCGTGGCCGGGTAGCCGCGCCACGCACACGTTACTGCTTCGCCGGCGCGCCGATGCCGTCGATATCGGGCGCCCAGCCCGTCGGGTTGGAGAACTTCAGCGTGTTGGCGCTTCCCTTCTTGAACGTGCCCGTCACCGTCAGCGTCGACACGCTCCCCCACCCGCCCGTCGACGGGAACGACACGGAGACGGGCGCCGCACCGTCGAAACTGAGCTGCGCGCTGCGCGGCGTCGAATCGCCGTTCACGTAAGCGATCACGACGCTGTATGTGCCGTCCGACGCAACCGAAATGCCGTTGATCGTCAGCGTCCCGTTGCTGGTGCCGTCGCCGTTCCCGATATAACCGACGTCCTGTCCGCCCGAGCACGCGCCGCAAGACGACACGCGCGTCGCACCGCCGAGCGTATTGCCGGCCGCCTCGGCCTCATACGCCATCGGCGGCGGCGGCGGCACTTTCACCGGCCCGGCCACCACCGCGACCGACGTGACCTCGGGTGCCGGCGTCGTGCTGTCGAGGCTCGACAAGGTCAGCGTGTTCTGCCCGGACACGAGGTTCGCGAACACCGTCACCGTGCCGACGGCATTGCCCGTGGGCGGAAACGCGAGCGTCGTGCCGTTTCCGCCGTTCGCGCCGAGGCGAGCCTTGACGGTTTCCGTTCCGGTGTTCTGGTACGCGATCTGGATGTAGCCGCCCACCGTTTGCGAGGTCACGTTGTTGAACGTCACCATGCCGAGCCCGGTGACCTTCTTGCCGCTCGCGCAAGCGGCGCAGTCCGTATACGTCGCGCCACCCGACAACGTACTCGGCAGGAACGTCGTCGACGGAAGGTCCGTGCCGCCCAGCACCAGCATCACGGTGCCGCCGGCGGGCACGCCCGCGACCGTATAGGAACCGGTGGCCGCGCCGAGATCCTTGTGTGCCCAGATATCGCGGACGGTGGCCGAGGTCCCTGCGGCGAAACCCAGTTGCTGCCACGTGACGGTCATGTCGCTTGCCGCCGACCCGTTGTTGAACAGCAGGACGGCGCGTTTTCCTGCACCGGCCAGCAGCTTCGCCCAGACCTGCTGCCCGTTGGCATCCGCGACCTTCAATCCCTGCAGGCCGAGCATGTCCTGGTCGATCGCGATCAGCTCGGGATTGGTGAGCAGGCTCACCGTATCGCTCGCGAGTGTCTGCGACAGGTCGTTCCCGAGTATCATCGGCGCGCCGGCAATGGCCCACAGATTCACATGCGCGAGGTCGTTCGCCGCCGTCATGCCCATGCCGGCCACCATCATGTCCGGATCGTTGTAGTAACCGGTGTGCTGGCCTTCGGGATGATAGTTGCCGTTGAAATTGCCGAGCACGGAGCCGAACTTCGGAACCCCGCTCCCCGGCCCGTAGATATCGCCCGTCGTCCGCCACGACGTCGCGATGCCCGCGCCCCAATCCCAGGGCCCCAGGTTGTAGTCCGGATATCCGCTGCCGCCGAGCGTGCCCCAGTCGCACATGTTCAGCACGAGAAGCTTTCCGGTGGCGGCATAGGCTTTCTGGATCGCCTGCGATATCGCCGTATAGGCTTGCTGGGGATCGTATCCGGCCACCCTGCCGCCGCACCAGTCGACCTTGACGAAGTCATAGCCCCATTGCGCGAACTGCAGGAAATCGTGGTCGTAGTGCGCGTAATCGCTGCCGACGAAATGCGTGCCGTTCGTGTTTCCGCAGCCCTGCGGACCCGAGTCGATATAGATGCCGGCCTTCAACCCCTTGCCGTGAATGTAGTCGGCCATCGCCTTCATCCCGCCCGGCCACTGGTTGGTGGGGTTGCCGTTCATGTCGACGTTGATGATGAAGTTGCCGTTGGCATCGCGTTTCCTGGACGTCCACCAGCCTTCGTCGATATTCACATACTGGTACTTGTTGCCCGTCGCGAGGTTCGCGTTCAGCGCGGCCAGCCCGTCGGCCTGGGCCTTGATCGTATTGAAACTGACGTTCTCCTCGAGGCTGTTCCACGACGACCAGCCCATCGGAGGCGGATTCACCGCGATCTGCTGCATGGCCGTCGGCGCCGTGGTTCCGCTGCCGCCAGCCGTCGATGTCGTGCCGGTAGTGGAGGTCGTACTGGTTGCCGAGGTACTTGTTCCCGGCGATGAACCGACATCGTCTCCGCCGCATGCGGACAAACCTGTCGCCGCTGCAACGAAGCACATCATCAATATTCCTAAATGATTTCTGCCCTTCATCTTCGTCTCCCGATCGTTGTGAATGACGCACGTCGGCCCGCTTCGCACGCGTACGCAGATTAATGACGTTCCTTTCCCCGTTTCAATCTTTGCAGCATGCGGTCAAATACTGGGAGATGAAGGTTTTTCGGATCGGGAATATTTTATCGTTAATAATTTAAATAATTGATAGGGAAAACCCAATCTTTGAATATATGGCCGACCAAATGGAAATAATCCGGGCGGCTATTGCGGGTTTATGGCGAAACCGGAGATTCACCCTGCTTCGCAGCGACTATCCCCGCCACGTTGCCTGCGCCAGCTTCGCTACCAGTTCGTCGTACACCACCCGGATGCGACGGGGCATCGGGCCACGCCGCGGTCGATAGACGTGCAGCTTCCACGGTTCGGGTTCGAGGTTGGACAGCAAGCGCACCAGACGCCCCTTGTTGATGTACGGCCGGACGAGATATTCCGAGCACTGGGCGAATCCCAACCCCGCGCACACGGCGTCGACCTCCGCCTCGGTGTCGTCCGTCAGATAGGCCGGCGACGCGGGTTTGAATTGTTGCTCCCCGCGAAAAATCCATGGCCATGCCCGGCCGCTCGCGCGGTCGATCAGGCACGTTACCGGCATCGCTTCTAGTGCCTTCAGGCTTTTCGGCTCACCCAGCCGTTTGATCAGCGACGGCGCGCCCACGACCCACATCGGCAACGGCCCGACCATCCGCGCGACAAAGCGGTTATCGCCGATCGCCCCGACCCGCACGCCGATGTCGATCTGTTCGTCGACCACCAGCGAAGGCACATCCGACAGCCTCAGGTCCGGCACGAGACCCGGGTACCGCTGCATCAGATCGGTCAGGATCGGCTGGACGTAATGGCGCCCCATGCCTGACGGGGCCGTCACCCTGACGACGCCGACCGGTTCATCGACCTGACCGTTCGCGGCCCCGAACAACCCGTCGACGGCGGAAAGCGCCGCCTGCGCTTCAAGTGCGAACGACTGCCCGAAGGCGGTAATCCGGATACTGCGGGTCGTCCGATGGAACAGGGTTTCGCCCAGCATCTCTTCCAGCTCGCGCACCGCACGCGTGACGACCTGCGGCGACACGCCGAGACGCGTCGCCGCCTCGCGGAATGTCGGCGCCGCGGCGGCCGCGGCAAAGATCTTCAGGATGTCGAGTCGGTTGAGCATGAGTCTCCCCGTTGACGCTCGTGAAGAAGCGATTTTATTCCTGAAGCAGGAATTCTGAATGCGTCATTGTTCCATTTTTTTATGGCCGGCGAACAACCACACTGTGCTTCAGACGTCGTTTCGACGTGAATGGTCAACCCCTCTGGAGCATCTCATCATGAACGCAAGCACCCAACCGACTCAACTTGACGGCCGCATCGCCCTGATAACGGGCGCCAGTTCCGGCATTGGCCGCGCATCCGCGATCGAACTCGCACGGCGCGGCGCGAAGGTCGTCGTCTCGGCACGGCGCAAGACGGAACTGGATCAGCTGGTCGAAGCCATCTCGGCCGCCGGCGGCGAAGCCAAGGCATTCGCCGCGGACGTCGCGAACGAAGACGATCTCCGCAAGCCCTTCGCGTTCACGGCATCGACTTACGGACGCCTCGACATCGCGTTCAACAATGCCGGCACGGAAGGAGTGTTCGCGCCGCTGCTCGAGCAGGATGCCGAACGGTTCGACATGGTGTTCGAACCGAACGTGCGCGGCGTGTTCAATTCGATGAAGTACGCGGCCGAAATCATGCTGCGCCAGGGTTCGGGCAGCATCATCAACAACGCGTCGATGGGCGGGCTCATCGGCTTCGAGAATGCGTCGGTCTATATCGCGAGCAAACACGCGGTGATCGGGATGACGAAGACCGCTTCGATCGAGTGGTTCAAGCGAGGCATCCGCGTCAACGCACTGTGCCCCGGGCTGATCGAAACGCCGTTCCATCACCGCGGCATCTGGCCGTCGGACGATGCACAACAGGCCTTTGCCGCGGCGACGCCGGCCGGACGGTGGGGGTCCGCCGAGGAAATGGCGACGATCGTCGCGTTCCTCGCGTCGGACGATTCCAGCTATGTGTCGGGGCATGCGCTCGTGGCCGACGGCGGTTATTCGATTGCATGACGTGTCAGGCGCGACGTCGGGCCCCTGCCGCCGACGTCGCACCCGGGAACCGGGCGTCGGTTACGCGACCGCCCGTTTCGCGTGAAGACGCAACGCGAGCCACGCGATCCCGACCGCGACCGCGCCGACCACGCCACCGAAGGTGCCGACCCACGGCAGCCCGAAGCCGCTCGCGATATGGTTGCCGAGCAGCGCGCCGGCGCCGATGCCGACGTTGTAGAGGCCCGAGAAGATCGACACGGCCAGGTCCGTTGCCTCAGGCGCCAGCTTCAGCACCCACGCCTGCATCGCGAGACCGAAGCAGACGATCGCGCCACCCCAGACCAGCGTATGCACGGACAGCGTGACGATGTTCAGCGCGCACGGGAACAGGATCAGCAGGCATCCCGACAAAGCGACGATCGACGCCAGCAGAAACTTGTCCGGCTCGTGCGGATAGATGCGATTGAAGCAGATCGCGGCCGGCATGCCGGCAATGCCGAACAGGATCAGCACATACGTGATCCGGCTGCTGCTCGCGTGGTTGACGCTCTGGACGAACGGCTCGATGTACGTGTACGACGTGAAATGCGCGGACACGACGAGCACCGTAATCGCGTAGAGCGACACCAGCGCCGGCTTGCGCAGGAAGACGCCGACGCTGCTGAGCGATCCGGCGCCCTGGCTCGGGAGTTGCGGCAGCGTCGCGCGCAACAGCAGAAGCGCAACGCCTGCCGCGCCCGCGATGATCAGGAACGTGACACGCCAGCCGAACGCCTCGCCGATCACGCGCCCGAGCGGAATGCCGGCGACCATCGCGATCGACGTGCCCATCGCCAGCATGCTGAGCGCGCGGCTTTTCCGGTCGCTCGGCGCGAGCCGCACGGCCAGCGGGACGGAAATCGACCAGAACACCGCATGCGCGCATGCGATGCCCAACCGGCCGACCATCAGCACCGCAAAATTCCACGCGACGCCGGTGACGAGGTGGCTGCCGATGAACACCAGCAGCGCCCCGATCAGCAGCTTGCGGCGCTCGACGTGACGCGTCACCAGCGTCAGCGGCAGGGACACGACGGCGACGGCCCACGCGTAGATCGTCAGCATCAGGCCGACGTCGGTCGGCTGCATGTGCAGACTGTCGCCGATCGCGCTGAGCAGCGCGACGGGTACGAACTCGGTGGTATTGAAGATGAAGGCAGTCAGTGCCAGGGCCACTACGCCCCACCACGAATGCTCGGAACTGATGGCGTCCGGTGTTGCCATACCTGGGATCGACGAGGGTTGGGGGTGCGTACGGCACGGAAAGCCCGGCCCGGCGCATCGCCCGCGATTGTACCAGCGGCGCATGACTCGTCACGGCGCGGCGCGGCCACGGGACATCGCCATGACATGGCCATGCGCCGATAATGTGTCGACGGGATTTTCACGGACGGTTCGTTCGAACCCAATCAGGCCAGGAGATTCACATGCGCATTGAAACGTCTTTTCTGTTCGATCTCGACGGCACGCTCGTCGACAGCGTCTATCAGCACGTGCTCGCGTGGAAGGAAGCGCTCGATGCCGAGGGCATCGAATTGTCGGTGTGGCGCATCCACCGCAAGATCGGGATGAGCGGCGGCCTCTTCCTGAACCAGCTGCTGCGCGAAACGGCGGGCGACATCGACGCCGAGCGCGTCGAACGGCTCGCCCGGCTGCATGCGGCCGCGTACCAGCGGCTGCGCGCGCAGGTTCGGCCGCTGCCGGGCGCGCGCGAACTGCTGGCCGCGCTGTCGAGCGCGGGCATCCGCTGGGCGATCGCCACCAGCGGGCGGATGGAAACGGCCTCCGTCAATCTCGAGGCGCTCGGCGTCGATCCGGCGAAGAACGTCGTGGTCACGCGCGATCAGGTCAAGTACGCGAAGCCTGACCCCGACCTGTTCCTGACCGCGGCCGCGCAACTGAACGTGCCGATCGAACACACGGTCGTGGTCGGCGACAGTATCTGGGACATGCTCGCCGCCAGCCGCTGCCGCGCGCTCGGCGTCGGGCTGCTGTCGGGCGGATACGGCAGCGATGAACTGGAGCGTGCGGGCGCGCTGCGCGTGTACGACGATCCGGCGGATCTGCTGTGGCATCTCGACGAGATTGCGGCGCGACCCTGAACTGAGCGGTCGCCGGAATCGCGTTCGCGGGCTCGACGCCGAGCCCGCCACGCCGCGTCAAGACGCCTGACAACACCATCACCAGCTATACCCATACCCGGCACCGTAAGTCTTGTTGTTGCCCGACATGCCGATACCCAGCTTCAGAATGCCGTTGGTCGACACATGCGCGCTCGCGCCGAACGCCATGCCCGATTCGCCGGCAAAGCGCGCGACACCAACGGCGAAGTTGATCGTCTTGCCGGGTTCGACCTGCGGCATCATGGTCAGCGCCGTCGCCGCGGCAATGCCCTGCCTTGCCATCTGGTCGGTCTGCTGCAGTTGCGAACCGAGCGTGTTGATCTGCGCCTGCTGGCCCGACAGCGCCGTCGACAACGTCGACTGCACCGCATTGAGCTGGTTCACGTTGACCGCGTCGGTGCCCTGCGTACCCGGCGCGACGTTGATGATCTGACGCTGCTGCGTATCGCTGCCGACCGACACCACGTTCTGGCGGCCGCCATCCGTCGAATTCGCGCCGATCGCCACCGAGTTCGAGCCGGCAGTGACGGTCGGCTTGTCGGAGCCGGTACCGCTCATGTCAGCGGCGACGCCGGCGGCGTTCGTCGTATTCGTCGTCATTAACGTGGACAGCTGATTCAACTGGTTGTTGATGTTCGTCACGCCGGTCGACAGCGACGCCACGTTGTTGTTCGTCGTGCTCAGGCCGGTGGACAGGGAGCCTATGCCGGCCGCCGTCGACGTCGACAGCGCGTTGATCGCGGTCGACGTCGATGTGGACAGCGAGGACACGTTGCTGTTGGTCGAACTCAGGCCCGTCGACAGCGAGTTGATACCGGTCGACAGCGATGCGACGTTCGTTGCGGTCGACGTCGACAGGTTGTTGACCGCCTGGTTCGTCGCGTTCAACTGGCTGCCGTTGATCGCGTCCGTGCTGGTGGCCGAGACCTGGCCGGCAGCGACGTTCGTGATCTGACGTTCCGCGCCCGGTGCACCGACGCTCAGGACGCCCACCGGATTGGCGCCGACGACCGGGAACGTGACGCCGCCGACCGTGACGCTCGACACCGCAACCGCGTTGCCGGTGACCGAGTTCGCGCCGAGCGCGATCGAGTTGGCGACGTTCGCGGTGGCGTTCGAACCGAACGCGAGCGCGTTGGTGGCGCTGGCCGTGGCGCCCGAGCCGTAGGCCTGCGCGCCGATGGCGCTGGCCGTGGCCTGGTTGCCGAGTGCGATCGTGTTGTCCGCGGTGGCCTGGCTCGAGCTGCCGAATGCCAGCGCGCTGTTGCCGGCTGCCGTGCTCGCGTTGCCGAGCGCCACTGCGCCGGTGCCGGTCGCCGTGTCGTTTGCACCCATCGCGACTGCGCCGGTGCCCGTCGCGACGCTCGGGTCGCCGATCGCGACCGCGCCATCGCCGCTCGCGGTGTTGCCGGAGCCGATCGACACGGCCTTGCCGCCTGTTGCCGAAGCGCTTTGACCGATCGCGACCGAGCCGTTCGATTGCGCGTTCGAGCCGTTGCCGACCGCGACGCTGCTTGCGCCCGCCGCGGTGGCGCCGACGCCGGCGGCCAGCGAGTAGAGGCCGGTCGCGGCGCTGTTGGCGTAGTTCGCCGATGGCGTACCGCCGTCGTTGACGCTGAAATAATGCGTTTTCGCGGCTTCGATCGCGGTTGAGGTCGACGTCGACAGCGAAGTCATCGAACTGTTGGTCGAACTGAGGCCCGTGGACAGCGAGCCGATGCCGGTCGACGTCGAGGTGGACAGCGACAGGATCGTGCTGTTCGTGCTGCTCAGGCCGGTGGACAGCGAGCTGATGCCCGTCGACGTTGACGTGGACAGCGAAGAGATCGAGCTGTTGGCCGATGACAAACCGGTCGATGTCGAGGTCGACAGGGACGACACCGAGCTGTTGGTCGAGCTCAGGCCGGTCGATAGCGAGCTGATGCCCGTTGAAGTCGACGTGGACAGCGAGGAGATCGAGCTGTTGGCCGACGACAAGCCGGTCGACGTCGAAGTCGACAGCGACGACACCGCGCTATTAGTCGAGCTCAGGCCGGTCGACAGCGAGCTGATGCCCGTCGAAGTCGACGTGGACAGCGAGGAAATCGAGCTGTTGGCCGACGACAAACCGGTCGACGTCGAGGTCGACAACGACGACACCGTGCTATTAGTCGAGCTCAGACCGGTCGACAGCGAGCTGATGCCCGTCGAGGTCGACGTGGACAGCGAAGAGATCGAGCTGTTGGCCGACGACAAACCGGTCGACGTCGAAGTCGACAGCGACGACACCGAGCTATTAGTCGAACTCAGACCGGTCGACAGCGAGCTGATGCCCGTCGAAGTCGACGTGGACAGCGAAGAGATCGAGCTGTTGGCCGACGACAAACCGGTCGACGTCGAAGTCGACAGCGACGACACCGAGCTATTAGTCGAACTCAGACCGGTCGACAGCGAGCTGATGCCCGTCGAAGTCGACGTGGACAGCGAAGAAATCGAGCTGGTGGCCGACGACAAGCCGGTCGAGGTCGAAGTCGACAGCGACGACACCGAGCTGTTCGCGGACGAGAGACCCGTCGAGGTCGACGTGGACAACGAAGAAATCGAGCTGTTCGCCGACGACAGGCCGGTCGACGTCGAGGTCGACAGCGACGACACCGAGCTATTAGTCGAGCTCAGGCCGGTCGACAGCGAGCTGATGCCCGTCGAAGTCGACGTAGACAACGAAGAGATCGAGCTATTCGCCGACGACAGGCCCGTCGATGTCGAAGTCGACAGCGACGACACCGTGCTATCGGTCGAGCTCAGGCCGGTAGAAAGCGAACTAATCCCCGTCGAAGTCGACGTGGACAGCGAAGAGATCGAGCTGTTGGCCGACGACAAACCGGTCGACGTCGAAGTCGACAGCGACGACACCGAGCTATTAGTCGAGCTCAGACCGGTCGACAGCGAGCTGATGCCCGTCGAAGTCGACGTGGACAACGAAGAGATCGAGCTGTTCGCCGACGACAAACCGGTCGACGTCGAAGTCGACAGCGACGACACCGAGCTATCGGTCGAACTCAGGCCGGTCGACAGCGAGCTGATGCCCGTCGAAGTCGACGTAGACAACGAAGAGATCGAGCTGTTAGCCGACGACAAGCCGGTCGACGTCGAGGTCGACAGCGACGACACCGTGCTGTCGGTCGAGCTCAAGCCGGTCGACAGCGAGCTGATGCCCGTCGAAGTCGATGTGGACAGCGAGGAGATCGAGCTGTTCGCGGACGAAAGCCCCGTCGAGGTCGACGTGGACAGCGAAGAGATCGAGCTATTCGCCGACGACAGACCGGTCGACGTCGAAGTCGACAGCGACGACACCGTGCTATCAGTCGAGCTCAGGCCGGTCGACAGCGAGCTGATGCCTGTCGAGGTCGACGTGGACAGCGAAGAAATCGAGCTGTTGGCCGACGACAAGCCGGTCGACGTCGACGTCGACAGCGACGACACCGAGCTATTAGTCG